>CACMDY010000025.1 GCA_902612605.1 uncultured Pelagibacteraceae bacterium | reverse complement strand
TTACATATTTTTAAATAATTTTCTGTTGAAATATTCTGAGGTCTTAAATTAAGATCAATATTTAATTTTTTCGCAATTTCTTCATAATTATGAAAAAGCTGCCTCATTGGTTTTTTAATCATCTTACGTCTTTGATTAAAAAATACATTAGTAACATGCTCTAGATTTTTTGCTTTTTTTAAACTTTCATATTTCTTTTTTGGAGATAATAATATTAAAGAACTCCACACCTTAGGTTTGGGGGAAAAAAAATTTGGATTTATATCAAATAAAAATATTCTGCTCATTTTCCAAGAGGTTAAAATTGAAAGTCTTCCATATTGACTTGTATTTTCTTTCGCTAAAATTCTATCAGCTACTTCTTTTTGAAAGACAAAAATAAATTTTTCATAAATTTCACTAAGCTTATCTAATTTCACAAATGATGCTAATATTTCAGTTGAAACATTGTAAGGCAAGTTACCAAAAACTTTAATCCTATCTTTAAATTTAAATTCTTTATAACAGTCTAAAATATCTTTATTTATTAAAGTTACTGTATTACCAAATTTTTCTCTTAATACATTTGCTAAATTTTTATCTTTTTCTACTAATATTATTTCCTTGGGATTTTTGCT
The DNA here is from genome assembly GCA_902612605.1 of uncultured Pelagibacteraceae bacterium. Classification (GTDB taxonomy): domain Bacteria; phylum Pseudomonadota; class Alphaproteobacteria; order Pelagibacterales; family Pelagibacteraceae; genus Pelagibacter. The sequence continues at coordinate 1,418 of CACMDY010000025.1, read as the reverse complement.
TATTATTTTTTTTGTAAGATTTCCAGTACCGGGACCAATTTCTAAAATAACATCATTACTTGATATTTGTCCATTATCAACAATACCAGATAGTATCTTATCGTTATTTAAAAAGTTTTGTCCTAAACTCTTCTTTGCTTTCATTACAATTAAAGTTTTTCTATAAATTTCATGGCATAATAAAATGAAGAAGGATTTGATTTATTCATTCCTAACATTCTAAAATTTGGACCATGATCAGGTGATATTCTTATAAAAGGAAGTCCAATAGTAATGTTAATAGCGTTGAATTTAAATAATGTTTTAATAGGTGTAAGAACTTGGTCATGGTACATTCCCATCACTAAATCGTATTTTTTTATATTTTCATTTAAAAAAAAAGTATCTGCTGAAAAAGGACCATTAATATCTACACCTTTATTTTTTAAATTCTTAATTGCTGGTTTTATAATATGCTCTTCTTCACTAAATTTATCAATTGTTTCACAGTGAGGATTAAGACCAAGCACTGCAATTTTTATTTTTTTTTTTAAATATTTTTTATAAAAAGTAATTATTGATTGAATATTATCAATAATTTTTTTTTTTGAGATATTTTTTGATACAAATTTTATTGGGATATGTGTTGTTAAAGGTGTTACCGACAAATCTTTATTATAAATTAACATAACTTCATTTTTTGATTTAGTTTTACTTGATAGATACTCTGTAATACCTAAAAATCTTTTACTTAAAAATGACTTTTTTGATATTGGTCCATTGATTAAAATATACTTTGCTTCTTGATTACGGATTAAATTAAGAGATAGATCGAAACAATTTTCAATATATTTTCGAGATTTAATACTAATATTTCCAAAAATTTTTTTATATTGAAAATCTACATTAATAATATTCAAAGTATTTTTTTTTGCTTCTTTCAAACTTTCTATTTCTTTTATATCTAAGTTGTATCTTAACTTATTAAGTTGTTTTTCGAATAAACTTTTATTTCCAATGATTACAATTATTTTTTTATGTATTTTTATATCTGTAAAATATTTTCCAACGATTTCTGAGAATGTACTGTAGGGTTCGCCCAAAATAATTATTATAAATTTAATATTCATTAATGGTGATATTATTTTTTAGTTTCTTGTACAATAATAATGAAAATTGACTTAGTTGTTTATTTTTCTCATAAATAATTGCATCCTCAAGTAATTTATCAATGTTAAAAGTTTTTTTCATTTCTTTTTTATCATTAATTTTTAAAATTAAATAACCATTAGGATATTCTATCGGTTTTGAAATATCATGTTTCTTCATTTTTCCTAATATTCGACTTATTTCCAATGATAAGAGTGTTTCTTTTATCCATCCAATTTCTCCACTGTTGTTTGCGCTACTTGCTATACTGTATCTAGATGATGCGGCTC
>CACMDY010000024.1 GCA_902612605.1 uncultured Pelagibacteraceae bacterium | reverse complement strand
GAAATTCAAAAATCTGGTAAAACAATTGTTATTAATTCTTGGAACGAATATTGTTCAACATGTGCAGCACAAACAAAAGTTTTTGATCAAGCAATGAAAGACTTTAAAGATGTTGAGTTTTTATTCTATGAGCAAACAGAACATGAAGATATTGCTAAAGCTTTAGGTGTTAATTATTGGACCACAATAGTAGTTTTTAAAGGTGAAAGTGAAGTAGCAAGAGAAATTGGTTTAACTGACAAAGACCAAATATATAATTTAATAAACAAAGGGATATAATTCCTTTTTACCTCCCCTTTCGAGGAGGTGAATTCAACAAAAAAGAGAGAAATAAATGAATGTTAAATTCAGGAATAATTTTTTAAATTATGATTGCTATATAGAATTAATTTTTTTTTTGTCAATTTATGAAAAAGCAAGAAAAATTAGGGATTTTAGTTAAGCAATGCTTTTTGAGCTGGCAAATAATCATGACCAAATACATCAGCTACAGCTTTATGAGTAACACCTCCTTTAAATACATTTAATCCTGCTTGAAAATTTTGATCATCATTTAAAGCTTTTAAGTACCCATCTTTTGCTAATTTAGATAAAAAAGGAAGCGTTGCTTTATTCAATGCAATTGTTGATGTTCTTGGAACGCCACCGGGCATATTTGCAACGCAATAATGAATTATATCATCTATTATAAAAGTTGGTTCTGCAAAAGTAGTCGGTTTGCTGGTTTCAACACATCCTCCTTGATCAATTGCAACATCTACAATTACTGATCCCCTTTTCATTTTTTTTAACATATTCTTTGTAACTAATTTTGGTGCCTCAGCACCTGGTATCAAAACTCCACCTACTAACAAATCACATTCAGAAATTAATTTTTCTAAATCAGTTTTATCACTTAAGTTGGTAATTATTTTGTCTCCAAATATTTTGGAAAGTTCGTTTAATCTTTTTTCAGATTTATCTACAATATTAACCTTGGCTTTCATGCCTGTTGCAATTATCGCAGCATTTTCACCTACTACTCCACCTCCAAGTATAACAACATTTCCAGGCTCTACGCCAGGTGCTCCTCCTAACAAAAGACCACGACCTTTTTGATTTTTTTCTAAACAATGTGCACCTGCTTGAACTGACATTCTTCCGGCTACTGCACTCATTGGTGCTAGCAAAGGAAGTCTTCCGTTGTTATCTGTGACTGTTTCATAAGCGATGCATATTGATTTGCTGTCTATTAAGCCTTGTGTCAGTTCCTTGGCTGCAGCAAGATGAAGATATGTAAAGACAACTTGATTTTCTCTTATCATTTTTACTTCACTAGATTGTGGCTCTTTAACTTTAACAATGATGTCAGAGTCATTAAATATATCTTCAGCTGTATTAACTATTTTTGCTCCACTTGATACGTAATGATCGTTTTCAAATCCTGCTTCAAAACCTCCATTATTTTCAATTAAAACTTCGTGGCCACTAGAAGTTAATGTCTTTACACTTTCAGGAGTGAGTCCAATTCTATTTTCTTGAGGCTTTATTTCTTTTGGAACCCCGATTTTCATAGAATTAAATTAATTTTTTTTGCTTTTTGAATAGTTGGTAATACCAGTTCTTAGTTTCTCGATTATTTCATCAATATGTTTTTTTTCACAGATAAACATTGGAGCAATAATTAAACAATCTCCAGTCGCTTTAAAGTTAACACCTGCATCATAACAGTGTTTGAAACATGTAAATCCTGCTGCGCCAGGTTTTTTATGCATTTTAATATCAATACCACCCATCATTCCATAACCTCTTATGTTATCAACAACATCAATATCTTTTAAAGACATTAAACCTTCTTGGAAATATGGAGATAAATTTTTTGCTCTATTAAAGATATCATCTTTTTCAAAAATATCTTGAACCGCTAAGCCTGCAGCTACTGATACTGGAATTCCTGAATAAGTATAACCATGAAACAGTTCTATTGTTCCTTTTGGAGATCCATCCATAACAGTATCGTAAATTTCTTCTTTACACGCTACTGCACCTAAAGGACTAATTCCATTTGTTGTAGCTTTAGCCATTGTAATAATATCTGGAGTAACACCGTATTCTTGCGATGCAAATGGCGAACCTGTTCTTCCCCATCCAGTAATAACTTCATCAAAAATTAATAAAATTCCATGCTTATCGCAAATTTCTCTTAGT
>CACMDY010000023.1 GCA_902612605.1 uncultured Pelagibacteraceae bacterium | reverse complement strand
TATGATCAAAATATACCTATGGCCATTAGTGCAGAACAAAATATTGATAAACTCACATCATCAAGATTATTGGAAAAACCATTTAAGCGAACCATTAGCCGATTATATGAACTAACATCTAAAAAGTATTTATGAGACAAGAATTTTTTAATCTTGAACTTAAAACAAATGGTCAAAAATTATATGAATTTACAGATCAAACGATAGACTGGATAAATAAAAATAATTTTAATAATGGTATTTTAAATTTAAGCATACAGCACACTAGTGCATCTTTAATTGTTCAAGAAAATGCTGATCCAGATGTTCAATCAGATTTAATTAATTATTTTGATAAAATTGCTCCAATGGATAATAAATTATATGTTCATACAATAGAAGGTAAGGACGATATGCCAGCTCATATAAAGTCAGCTTTAACTAACAATCAAATATCCCTTAGTATAAAAAATAAACAACTTTTGTTAGGAACTTGGCAAGGAATTTACCTTTTCGAGCATAGGTTAGCTTCTACAAAAAGGCTAATTATTCATCATTTTATTGGAGATTAATTAATTTTTTAAAGTTTGAAATGCTTTGAGAGCTGCGTTTCTAGCTTCTTCATGCACGACTATTGGGGAAGGGTAATCAGAGCCAATTTTAGTTTTTATAGCTTCCTGATATTTTGTTTCCATCTCCCATGGTTTATGAATAAATTTACTTGGAACTCTCTCTAATTCAGGTACCCATTTTTTTACATACAGACCTTGTTTATCAAATTTTTCACCCTGCAATATAGGATTAAAAATTCTAAAATAAGGGGCTGCATCCGCACCACAGCCAGCAACCCATTGCCATTGTGCAACATTGTTTGCTTCGTTAAAATCTAACAAACAATTTCTAAAATGTTTTTCACCCTCTTTCCAATTAATTCTTAAATGTTTTACAAGAAAAGAACCAACAACCATTCTAATTCTATTATGCATCCAACCTGTTTCATAAAGTTGTCTCATCCCAGCATCAACAATTGGGTATCCAGTCATACCATATTTCCAAGCTTTCAAATTTTTTGCATTTTTATCCCATGGAAATTTGTCAAATTCTTTTCTTAAATTACCTTTTAGCATTTCAGGGAAATAATTAATTAAACTATGTGAAAATTCTCTCCAGCCTAATTCATTTAGATACTTTTTAACACTAATATTTTTTGATTTATATTTATAACATTTGTCCCAAATATTACTTACGTGTATTTGTCCGTTTCTAATGAATGGCGAAAGTTTTGACGAACCATTTATAGCTGGATAATCTCTATCAACTCCATATTTCAACATTCTATTTTCAACAAACTCATTTAAATATTTTTCGGATTGTTTTTCAGATGGATCCCAATATTTTTCAAATTTTTTATACCAATTTTTCTTTGGTAAAATTTGATCTGGAAAATTATTATTTTTGAATAATTTTATTTTGCTCTTAGCTCTTTTTACGTTTAATGATTTGCTTGGGATACTATCTAAGTAAATTTGTTCTCCAACTCTCCAAAATGGACTATAAACTTTATAAGGGCTTCCATCATCTTTTGTAACATTTTTATATTCATTAAGAACATTTCCTTTAAAGCATTTTGAGAGTATTTTGTTTTTTTCAAAAATTTTAATGAGCTCATCATCTAACTTTAATTGAGATGGCTCATATATTTTATTCCAAAAAATAGAAATTTTCTGTTTGTCTTTGATTTTACTAAAAAAAGTTATCTCATCAGAAAATACTAACTCTAATTCAATATTATATTTAATTAATTCATCTTTAAAATTTATTAATGATTTACTTATCCACCATTTTTGTGCTTCTCTAACATCGTCAAAATTTTTCTTGTTATAAATATACAATGCCGTGACAGTGTCGTAATTATTTGTTGCATAAGATAACGCAGAATTATTTTTTATTCTAAAATCGTCTCTTATCCAAACAACAGCTTTTTTTGACATATAATTTACTTTCTGCCTTTAGATAGCAATTGTTTGTAAAGTTTTACATCTGCATTACCTTCGCATCCAATAACTAAAACATTAGATTTTTCGTTAAGATTTATTAATTTCTTTGTTTTAGGATTATTACAGAGACTAATAAGACTGATAATTCCTGGTGTAGCACATTCACCACCTATTATTGACCTTTTACTGAGTTTCTTGTCTTTAAGCATTGCAACAGTTTTAGGAACTTTTGAGTCATTTACAGTGACACAACAATCACTAGCCTTTTTTAATACATGCCAAGGAATGAGAGACATTTCATTGCATGACATACCACCCATTATACTTTCTTTTTTTATTTTAATTTTTTTTAAACTTTTGCTTTTTATGCTTTGAAGTACACAATCAGCTCCATCTGGTTCAACTATTATTATTTTAGGAACTCTCTTGAAATATTTTGCAACTCCTGCAACTACACCTGCTGCCATGCCACCAACACCAGCTTGAAGGAATATATGCGTAATATAATGTGTAGTTTGTTTTGAAATTTCTTTAATCATAATTGAATAACCAGCCATAGTTAACAAAGGAACATAACTATAATTCTTCGTAGATACATCCTGAACAATATTCCAATTATTCTTTTTTGATAATTTTTTACACTCGTTTAATGAATTTTCGTAATTACCTTTTACTCGAATTACATCGGCTCCAAATTTTTCAATTTCTTTTACTCTCTCTTCACTTACATATTGACTAACAAAAATTTTACATTGTAAACCCAATCTTTGAGCACCCCAAGCAACTGATCTACCATGATTTCCAGCTGTTGCAGATGATATTATTATATTTTTTTTCTTTTTAGATATTTTTTCTACGGCA
>CACMDY010000022.1 GCA_902612605.1 uncultured Pelagibacteraceae bacterium | reverse complement strand
ATTTTAAATTCTAATGGTATTAGTAATTATAAATTAGTACTAATTTTAACTATAATCTCAGCGGTAGTTGGGCTATTTCTTCTTATTTTTTACTATTCATTTTCATCAAATTTAAAAAGTAAGTACTTAGATATTAAAAATAGTTTTTCTAAATCTAATGAATATTTAGCTGTTGTTAAAAGTGATGGGCTTTGGATTAAAGAATCGTTTGATGATAGCATATTTTTTATCCATGCAGAAAAGTTTGATAAAAATAACTTAAAATCAGTTACTATTACAGAGACAGACAAATATTACAGAAGCAAAAGTAATATTAAATCTAAAAGTGCAAACATATTATCTAAAAACTGGTATTTAGAAGATGTAAATATTATTGAAAAAAATGGTAACAAAAAATACTTTAAAAGCTTTATTTATAATTCTTCTTTTAATGGAGAAAAAATTTCAAATTTATTCTCAAATTTGAATTCACTAAGTATATATGAATTACATAATCTTTCTCAAAGTTATAAAAGGATCGGTTATTCAAATATAGACATCAAAATACATTTGAATAAAATCTATAGTATGCCAATTTTTTATATTTTAATGACAATATTAGGCTTTATAGTAATAAACAAATTAAAACATTATAAATCAAGATTTTTTTTAATTGTATTTGGAATATTTATTTCAGTGATAGTTTACTATTTAAATTATTTTTCAGGAGTTTTGGGAAGCAATGGTGTATTACCTATATATCTTTCCGTATGGGTACCTTTATTAATTTTATTTTTGATATGTAACATTGGGATATTGAAGGTAAATGAAAATTAAATCATGATTAAATTTAAAATAATTTTAAGTATTTATTTTTTTCTATTCGTTATATGTAAAGCTAATTCTGAAGAGATCGAATTTAAATCATCTACTATGGATATATTAGATGATGGAAATACTGTTTTAGCAAAAGATACTGAGGTATTTATTCCCTCCAAAAAACTTGAGATTGAAGCAGATAATTTGAAATACGATAAAAGTAAAAATATTATGACTTTCACAAATTCAGTGCAGTTTTATGATAAAATCAATAAATTAATTATTGAAAGCGATAAAATAATTTATGAAAAAGACACAGGCTTAATATTCAGTGAAGGAAAAAGTAAATTAAACATAGAAAATAAATACAATATAAAATCTAAAAATATATATTATAACAATGTTTCAGATAAAATTTTTGGCAATAATTTAACTTTAGTAGAAGATGATGAAAGTAACTTTTATATTTTAAAAGACAAATTTGAAATTAATATTAAAAATGAAATTATAAAAACAAAAAATTCGACAATTATAGATAATGCTGGAAATAGATATATATTTAACGATTTAATAATAAATTTAAAAACAAATGAGATTGCAGGTAAAGAAATTAACATTGAGTTTGAAAATTCGTATTTTGGGAATGCAAAAAATGACCCTACTTTAAAAGGTAGAAGTGCATATTCAAGTCCTGATGAACTAAAGGTTTATAAAGCGGTTTTCAGTACTTGTAATATTCTTAATAAAAAATGTAGAGGATGGGAATTAAACACTAATGAGTTTAATCATGACAAAAAAAAGAAGGTATTTGAATATAAAGATTCTTGGTTAAAAATATTTGATTATAGAGTTTTTTTCCTTCCTTATTTTAATCATCCAGATCCCACTGTAAAACGAAAATCGGGTTTTTTAACCCCTTCTTACTCAACATCTGAAAAGCTTGGCATATCTCTTAATGTTCCTTATTTTAAAACATTAAGCGTAGATAAAGATGTAACATTTAGTCCTAGATTTTATGCTGATAAAAGTTTTCTACTTCAAAATGAATATAGACAAGCTCTAAAGAATTCCAAAATAATAAGTGATTTTGGTTTTTTAGTAGGTGAAACGGGTACTAAAGGGCATTTTTTTTATAACCAGTTAGGTAAATTAAACGAAAAAGTTAGTTATGAACTAAATCTTCAAGATGTTAAAGGAGATAATTATATAAAAAATTATAAATTGCTTAATACTTCATCATTAATAAAAGATGATAATCTATTGGTTTCAAACTTAGATATTAATTGGGATTTTACTGACTCTAAACTTAATACATCCTTTAAAGTTTTTAAAGATTTATCAAGAAATTACCATGACAGATATCAATACATATTTCCTGAATTTAATTTTACAAAAATTTTAGAATTGCCGGAAAATTACGATGGTAATTTTAGTTTTAATTCTTATGGATATAATAAAAATTATGATACAAATGTGTTTGAATCAACTATTACTAATGATTTTTTGTATTCCTCTAATGAATTAATTTCTTCTCAGGGAATTATATCAAAATACGATCTTTTGTTAAAAAATTCAAATTCATATGCGAATAACTCATCTAACTTTGAGGAAAACACAGAGTATAATTTATTTGGAACTTTGAAAATTGACACAAGTTTACCAATGCAAAAAAAATCGCAAGAATTTAGACATTATCTAAAACCTGTTATATCTTATAGGTACAGTCCAAATGGTAATAAGGATATATCCTCAAAAGATATAGAATTAAATTATAATAATGTTTTTAGTTTAAATAGAATAGGTAATTCACATCAAGTTGAAGGGGGACAATCAATTAGTGCAGGTATAGAATTTAAAAAATTAAATTTGGATGGAAAAGATATTTTTGATTTTAAAGTAGCAAATGTAATAAAAGATAAAGAAAATCACAAACTACCATCAAAATCAAAGCTTAATGAGACACGATCAGATATATTTGGTAATTTGAATTTTTACTTAGACGATAATTTAGGGATTGGCTATTATTTTTCAAATGATAAAGATTTAAAATATAACAATTCTCAACAACTTGACCTAATTTATTCAGTTAATAACTTTATTACAAATTTTTCATACCATGATGAAAAAAATGATTTAAAAGAAAAAGAAAATATAAAAAACAAAACTAGTCTACTTTTAGATGAAGAAAATAAAATTAGCTTTGAATTAACAAAAGATTTGAAAGATGATTTTACACAATATTATGATTTAATTTACGAATACAAAACTGACTGCATATCATTGAATTTTAGTTACAATAAGTCATTTTATAGAGATGGCAACATTGAGCCTGATAAAAGTCTAACTTTTTTGATTAAAATAATCCCATTTACTGAAGTGGGAGTAACGAATTTTAGCAATATAATTGGAAATTAGATAAATGATAAATAAAAATTTAGTAATTTTTTTTACTATAATATTTTTTTTTATCATCAGAACAGAGGCTGATATTAAGATAAATTATAAAATTGGAGATGACATAATAACTAATATAGATATTCTTGAAGAAAAAAAATATATAA
>CACMDY010000021.1 GCA_902612605.1 uncultured Pelagibacteraceae bacterium | reverse complement strand
CGATAAAACAAAAAAATGTTGAAAGCACTGCCTTTGATACAAATATTGAAGCTGCCGAAGAAATTGCAAGACAAATAAAAATAAGAGATTTATCTGGATTAATCATAATTGATTTTATTGATATGCTTAATTTTAATAATCGAAGACAAGTTGAAAGAAAATTAAAGGAGAAGTGCAGAAATGATAGAGCAAGAATTCAAATAGGTAGAATAAGTAACTTTGGATTATTGGAGATGTCGAGACAGAGATTAAGAGAGAGTAATGTTAAATGGCACATGAAATTAACAGATGAAACATTTGTTTTAAAAATACTTAAATTAATAGAAATAAAATCTTTGGAGCATAATGCTAAATTAGTAGAATTAAACATAAATAATAAAATTGAGAAACATATTATTGATCACTATGATGAAGTAGTTAAATACTTTGAAAAAAAACATAAAGCAAAAATTGATTTAAATACAAATAATGATTTAAATTTGGAGGACTATATTATTGAATTTAAATCAAAAACAAAAAAAGTACTAGATAAAATTGAAAAAGTTGAGAAACTTGAAGCTGTAAAAGTTGAAAGTAAAAAAGAAGATGATGTTATTAAAAATAAAAGTAGAAAAAATTTCAAAAAAAGAAAATTTAGAAAAAAATTTTACAAGAAAAAAGCTAAATAATTCCTTTATTACTTGTTGATGCTGAGCCAAATAAATTTGGATTAATTCTTCCTGACAAAAAAGATTTTCTTCCTGAAATAACTGCAAGTTTCATTGCTTCTGCCATCTGAAAAGGATTTTTTGCTTTTGCTATTGCGGTATTTATTAATACTCCATCACATCCTAGCTCCATTGCAATAGTTGCGTCTGAAGCTTGCCCAATTCCAGCATCTATTATTAAGGGTAGTTTAGTCTGACTTCTTATAATTTTTATATTTGTTTTATTTTGTATTCCCAATCCAGAGCCTATTGGAGCAGCCAATGGCATTATAGCAACAGCTCCTGCATTTTCTAATCTTTTAGCCATTAAAGGATCATCGTTGCAATAAACCATTACCTTAAAGCCTTCTTTTGTTAATAGTTCGGTAGATCTTAATGTTTCAATCATTTCTGGAAAAAGGTTTCTTTTGTCACCCAATACCTCTAATTTTACTAATTTCCATCCACCTATTTCTCGTGCTAATCTTAAAGTTCTAATCGCATCTTCTGCAGTGAAACATCCTGCTGTATTTGGTAAGTATGTTATTTTTTTTGGATCAATATAGTCCATCAATCTAGCTTTATTCTTATTAGATATGTTTACCCTTCTAACTGCAACTGTAACTATGTCTGCGCCAGAAGTCTTAATGGCTTTAGCACATTCACTGAAACTTTTATATTTTCCAGTACCAACTATTAAGCGTGATTTAAAAATCTTATTTGCTATCTTAAATTTTTTGTCAATCATTATCCACCACCGATAAAATGAACAATTTCTATTTTATCTCCTTTTTTTAGTTTAATTTTAGAAATTCTTTTTTTGTCTATAATTTTTTTGTTTAGTTCTATAGCTATTTTATTTAGTGGCATTTTTAATTTTGTAATCAAGCTCTTCAGTGAAAATTTAGGAATTATTTGCATTTGCTTGCCATTTACAGTTATTTTTATTTTATTTTTAATATTCATAGATTATAAGGATTTCGTGAGTAAAATATTAATCATTAATGGTCCTAATCTTAATCTAATAGGTGAAAGAGAACAATCACAATATGGTAGCAAAGATTATAAATACCTAGAGGATATTTGTAAGAAAAAATCAAAAGAATTAAGTTTAACTCTTGATATGAAGCAATCGAATGTTGAGGGAGAAATTGTTGATATTATTCAAACTGCCAGAAACGAATTCGATGGAATTATAATTAATGCAGGTGGATATAGCCATACATCAATTGCAATAAGAGATGCTCTAGATATATTTAAAGGCAAAATAATTGAACTTCATATATCAAATATTTATAAAAGAGAGGAATTTCGTCATAAATCTATAATAAGTGGTGTTGTTACAGGAATAATTTGTGGATTAGGGGTAAATGGATATATTTTGGCCATAAATTCTATGCATGAAATGTTGAATGAAAATAAATAAAAATATAATTAAAGAGCTTACTGAATATTTAAATGAGTTTAATCTTACCGAAATAGAATACACAGAAAAAGATATAAAAGTAAAAGTATCAAAATCATCTGGAGCAAATTTAACAACTGTTAAAGAGATAAAATCAGAAATAAAATCAGAAAATACAAAACTAAATAATATCAGCGGGACTGAAGTTCCATCTCCTATTATTGGAACAGCTTACCTGGCGCCAGAACCGGGTGGTAGAAAATTTGTAGAGGTTGGAAAAAAAATTAATAAAGGTGACACAATAATGATTGTTGAAGCCATGAAAACGATGAATCATGTTCCGTCTCCTGTAGCTGGTATTGTTAAAAAGATTTGTGTAGAAGATGGTCAACCAGTTGAATACGGGCATACCATCGCAATAATTGAGTAGTGATGTTCAAAAAAATTCTTGTCGCAAATAGAGGTGAGATAGCTGTCAGAATTATTAGAGCTTGTAAAGAATGGGGTATTCAAACTGTAGCTATACACTCGGATGTTGATAGAAATAGCATGCATGTAAGATTGGCTGATGAAAGTATATGTGTTGGACCTCATCAAGCTGTGAATAGCTATTTAAATATACCAGCTATTATGTCAGCTATTGAATTAACAAATTCTGATGCCGTTCATCCGGGTTATGGTTTTTTATCTGAAAATTATGAATTTGCAAAAATACTTGAAGAGAACAAAATTAAATTTATAGGACCGTCATCCTCATTAATTAAAATGATGGGTGATAAAATTGAAGCAAAAAAAATTGCAAAAAAATACGGCCTTCCTGTAATTGAAGGATCAGATGGAGGTGTGTCTGATTTTAATGAAGCAAAGAAAATATGCAAAGAAATTGGATACCCGATTTTGATTAAAGCCGCAGGAGGTGGCGGTGGAAAAGGCATGAAAGTTGTCACAAAAGAAGAAGAATTTGAAAACTCATTTTTAACTGCAAAAACTGAGGCTAAAAAATTTTTTGGTAATGATGAAGTATATATTGAAAAATTCTTTCAAAATCCTAGACATATTGAAGTCCAAGTATTATCCGGAAAAAATAGAACTGTACATTTGCATGAAAGAGATTGCTCTATTCAAAGAAGACATCAAAAATTAATTGAGGAGACACCAAGTCCCTTATTAAATGATCAAATAAGAAATGACCTTTTTAAAAGAACTGTTCAGATGGTAAGCCAAATTGGCTATGAAGGTGCAGGGACGGTAGAATTTATTTTTGAGGATGGAAAATTTTATTTTCTAGAAATGAATACAAGAATACAAGTTGAACATCCAGTAACAGAAGTTGTTACAGGCATAGATTTGATAAAAGAACAAATCTGGATTGCATATGACGGTAACACAGCTTTAAAACAGGAAGATATTAAGCCAAGAGGTCATGCAATTGAATGTAGAATTAATGCTGAAGATGTAAGTAAAAACTTTCAACCTTCGCCAGGAGAAATTACAATGTGTCATCAACCCTCAGGTTTTAGGACAAGAGTAGATGGGGCAATATTTCAAGGCTATAAAGTAACTCCATATTATGACAGTATGATTTGTAAAGTGATATGTCATGGAAGAAATAGAACTGAAGCAATTCAAAGAATGCGGAGATCGCTTGATGAGTTTGTTATTGAGGGTATTAAAACAACTATAGACTTACATAAAATACTTTTAAATCACAAAAAATTTTTAAACTCTGATTTTAATGTTAGTTGGCTTGATAAAGAAAAATTGCTTTAAGAATAACATTTCTTCAACCAGATATCATAAACAGGGTGATCAAAAGGTCTAATTGATGGAGATGAGGCAAATGTCCAATCATTAAAAATGAACACCTTGTTTTCATCTTTGTTTATTATATCTCTCACCTGCATGTATGCTGTAACTTCTGGATTATCATCAAATTTTGAATTATTACATTTAAGAATATTTATAGATAAATTCTTAAATTTATATTCCTTCCCAACCTCAATCGCTATAATATCACTCTGGGAGTTTACTTTGTCTAATATTGTTAAAACAGCGTAATTTTCTGTTCGTGGATGATTTTCACTTAAAGAATTTATCGTTAACAAATAATAAGTAAAAAAAACAAGTATATAAACTTTAACTTTTCCAAGAAGTGTATTTTTTGTTTGAAGCATTTTTACTTTTGTTTTTATTCGGATGATAGGAATTTTCTGTTCCTGTTTGATTTGGCATATGCTCTTTTTGCCAATTATATTTGTCTAATTCGTGACTGTTTTCAATTTTATTTCCGGTATGATGCATCCAAGAATACCATTCGCTTGGTATTTTTGATGCCTCAACTTCCCCGTTGTAAATAACCCATCTTTTTCCTGACTTGCTCTCATAATATTTGTTA
>CACMDY010000020.1 GCA_902612605.1 uncultured Pelagibacteraceae bacterium | reverse complement strand
AACAGAAAATACAGAATATGGTCCAATAGAAGATATTCATTTGATCATTAATCATATTTTTGCGCACTGGTTTCAAAATAAAATAAAAAAATGAAAATTGATTTTAATAATAAAAATATATTAGTTACAGGCGCAACGAATGGAATTGGTAAATTTATTGCTGAAAGTTTTTACAAATTAGGTGGCAATGTTATTGGAACCTCGACAACCAGAAGTTCAAAAAAAAAAAATTTTGAAATTTGTAAAGTAAACTTTTTAAAACATAGTGAATTTGAAAAATTTTGTAGCTTCATAAAAAGTAAAAAAATTGATATTTTAATTAATAATGCAGGAATTAATAAGATAGAAAAAATTAATAACCTGAATATCAAAGACTATAACGATATTCTTTTTGTAAATTTAAAGGTTCCAACAATTTTAACAAAAATCGTATCCCAAAATATGATAAAAAAAAAAAGAGGTAAAATAATAAATATATCCTCAATTTTTGGATCTGTAAGTAAGTCAGAAAGATCAGCTTATTCATCAAGTAAGTTTGGCTTAATAGGATTTACGAAGTCAACTTCTCTAGATTTGGCAAAATATAATATATTGGTAAACAGTGTTAGTCCTGGATTTATTGATACAAAATTAACTAGAAAAATTCTTAAAAAAAAAGGTATAAATATAATGTCAAAAAAAATTCCACTAAAAAGGTTGGGAAATGTCAATGAAATTTCAAGTTTAGTAAATTTTTTATCAAGTAAATATAATACATATATTACTGGTCAAAATATGATTATAGATGGTGGCTTTACATCTGAGTAGTAAATGAAAAAGAAAATTAAAATTAAATCAAAGGTAAATTCTTATGAAGTAAATTTTAATAATAATCTTGCACAAAGTTTTGCTGACTTAAATAAAGAAGTAATTTTTGTTATCGATAGCAAAGTATATAAAATTTACTTAAAAAAAATAATAAAAAATAAAAAATTTATTATTTTATCCTCAAACGAAAAAACAAAAGATTTTTTTAATCTAAAAAAAATAATAGATTTTTTTATAAAAAATGTGTCTAAAAATACTCTTGTTGTAGCAATTGGGGGAGGGGTAATACAAGATGTTGCATCCTTTTTATCTTCAATATTTAAAAGAGGTATTGATTGGTATTTTTTTCCGACAACATTAATCTCACAGGGTGATAGTTGTATAGGAGGGAAAACATCAATTAATTATAATAAGTTAAAGAATCAACTGGGTAATTTTTATCCACCAAAAAGAATTGTAATAAATTCTCGTTTTTTAAAAAATATATCAAAAAAAGAGATTTTTTCTGGATTTGGAGAAATGGGTCACTATTTTTTTTTATCAAATAATAAAGATTATGAATACTATAGAAAGTCCTTATTAAAATTTTCAAAAAATGAAAAGATAAATTTGAATGAAATTATTTTCAGATCATTAAATATAAAAAAAAAATATATTGAGAAGGATGAATTTGACCAAAATATTAGGCTGAAATTGAATTATGGTCATACGTTTGGCCATGCTATAGAAAATTTAGTTACTATACCACACGGTATTGCCGTTGCTCATGGAATGAATATTTCAAACTTTGTCTCATATAAACTTGGATATTTAAAATTTAATAAATTTAATATTATGGAAGATACTTTAAAGATCATTTTAAAAAGATACCCAATAAGAAAAATCAATGTGAAAAAGTTCGTAGAAATAATGAGAAAAGACAAAAAAAGTATCAATAAAAAAATTAGAGTAATTCTTTCAAAAGGTATTGGAAATATGTTTGTTACAAAAATAAATAATGAAAAAAAATTTATTAATATTTTAAAAGAATATTTTAACAGAAAATATTAGTAAAATAATGAATATATTAAAAGATTTTAATAAAAAAAAAGTATTAGTTACTGGACATACTGGATTTAAAGGCTCATGGCTATCATTATGGCTTCATCATTTAGGTGCAGATGTGATGGGTATATCTGATGGCATAATTACGAGACCTTCACACTTTGAAGTATTAGAATTAAAAAAAAAGATAAAGAACAAATTTATTGATATTAATAATCTAGAGCAAACAAAAAAAATTATAAATAAATTTAAACCTTCTTTTATATTTCATCTTGCAGCCCAAGCTCTTGTCAGAAAATCTTATAAAGACCCAGTTAACACAATCAGATCAAATACAATCGGAACTTTAAATATATTAGAGTCTGTTAGAAGCCTAAAAAGCAAATGCAATGTTATTTTAATTACAAGTGACAAGGTCTATAAAAATCTTGAGATCAAAAGGGGTTACAACGAAAATGATTTACTAGGTGGAAAAGATCCATATTCTGGATCAAAAGCTGCAGCAGAAAATATTATTTATAGTTATATGAGTTCTTATTTTAATTATAAAAACAAAAAACATTTAATTAGTATCGCACGTGCTGGAAATGTTATTGGTGGTGGTGATTGGTCTGAAGATAGAATAATACCTGATTGCGTAAAGTCTTGGTCGAGAGGAAAAATTGCAAATATAAGAAATCCAAACTCTACTAGACCTTGGCAACATGTTTTGGAGGCATTAGGAGGATATTTGATCTTAGCAGCAAAATTAAGTCAAAATAAAAAACTTCATAACCAAGCATTTAATTTTGGTCCATCAAAAAACAATAATTTTAAAGTAATAGAATTATTAAATAATATTAAAAAGAATTGGAAAAATATTAAATATAAAAAAATGAAATCAAAAAAAAAACTATTCGAATCAAAATTGCTACAACTGGACTCAAAAAAATCACTTAAACTAATAAAATGGCGATCTGTTTTAAAATTTGAAGAAACAACAAAATTAGTTTCAGATTGGTATAAAAATTATTATTTAGGAAATGTTTCTGCTAAAAATATTTCACTAGAGCAAATTATAGCCTACGAAACTTTATTAAAGGAAAGATTGAAGATTAAATGAAAGTAGTAATATTAGCCGGAGGATTTGGGACAAGAATATCAGAATACACAAAAATAATTCCAAAACCAATGGTAAAAATAGGTAAATATCCAATACTTGTTCACATAATGAAACATTATGTGAAATTTGGTTTAAATGATTTTGTTATAGCTCTTGGATATAAAGGAGATGTTATTAAAGAATACTTTAAAAAGAATAAATTTCCATGGAATGTAACCTTAGTAAATACTGGCTTAAGAACCATGACTGGAGGAAGAATAAAGAGATTAAAAAAATATTTAAATGATAGTACCTTTTTATTAACATATGGCGATGGATTATCGAATTTAAATTTAAAAAAATTAATACAGTTCCATAAAAAAAAAAAAAAATTAATCACACTAACTGCTGTAAGGCCACCAGCTAGATTTGGTTTCATTAAGTTAAAGAATGATTATGTTGATTATTTTAAAGAAAAATCACAAGTAGACGAAGGATGGATTAATGGTGGTTTTTTCGTTATAGAACCAAAATTTCTTAAATACATACAAAACGATAATACATATTTAGAAAAATCTCCTTTAGAAAAAGTTACTAAAAACAAACAACTTGTTGCCTATAAACATTTTGGTTTTTGGCAGTGCATGGATACTGTGAGAGATAAAATTATACTTGAAAAAGCTTTAAAAGATAAAAAATTTTGAAAAAAAAAATTTTAATTGTTGGAGGTACTGGTTTTATTGGTTTCCATTTAGCAAAAGAATGTTTAAAAAAAAATTTTCAAGTAACAAGTTTATCTTTTAGAAAACCAAAATTAAGTAGATATCTAAAAAGGGTAAATTATTTACATTGTGATATTTCAAATAAAGAAAAATTACATAAAAAGATAAAAAAAAAATTTGACTTTGTTGTTAATTTAGGAGGATATGTAAATCATAAAGAAAGAAAGAAAACTTTTGATAGTCATTACAAAGGTTGTAAAAATTTAGCTGATTTTTTTGTAAATAGAAAAATACTATCTTTTATCCAAATAGGAAGTTCAGTAGAATATGGGTCAAGCAGAAGTCCACAAAGTGAGAATTCTATATTCCCGCTTAGAAAATTAAAATCTACATATGGGATTGCCAAACTTACGGCTACTAATTATCTATTAGATCTTTTTATCAAAAAAAATTTCCCAGCAACTATCTTAAGATTATATTTGGTTTATGGCCCAAACCAAGAGCCTAATAGACTTATATCTAACACAATAAATTCTTGTTTATTAGATAAAAAGTTTCCATGTTCTAAAGGGGATCAGTTAAGAGACTTTTTATTTGTGGACGACTTGATAAGAGCAATAATAAGTTGCTTTGAAAATTCAAAATCAAGAGGTGAAATTATTAATATTGGTCAAGGCAAACCAAAAAAAGTAAAAGATATAATCCATTTGATTAGAGAACGGGTTGGATTAGGAAAACCAGAATACAATAAAATTGCATTAAGAGAAGATGAAATAAAAATTTTATATCCTACAATCAAGAAAGCAAAAAAAATATTAAAGTGGGAGCCAAAAATTTCATTGAAAAAAGGAATTGATTTAACAATTAATTATTATAAATCAATCTTGGTTAAAAAATAATTAAAATGTATTTTAATTATAGCAAATTTGT
>CACMDY010000019.1 GCA_902612605.1 uncultured Pelagibacteraceae bacterium | reverse complement strand
TTTGCTCTCTCTACTACTTCATCAAAATCCTTAAAAGTTAAAACGGGCACTAATGGACCAAAAGGTTCTTCTTTCATAATTGTAAAATTGTCCTGCACTTCATCAAATACTGTTGGTTCAAAATAATAACCTTTATTAAATCCTGAAGGTCTACCCCCACCTAAAACTACTTTTGCGCCTTCACTCTTTGTTGTTTCAACTAATTTTTCAATCTCCTCCAAACGTTTTGCTGTTGTTAAAGGTCCTAAGTCAGTACCTTCATCCATACCATTTCCAATTTTTAATTTTTTTGCTCTATCTACAAAAGCATTTACAAATTCTTCTTTTCTTGTTTCTTGAATGTAAAACCTATTTGGGGATATACAAACTTGACCATTGTTACGAAATTTTGCTGTTATTGCCATATCTGCAACTTTATTCATGTCAACATCGTCAAATACTATAAATGGAGAATGGCCACTTAATTCCATTGTAACTCTTTGAACTTTATCTGCAGCTTTTTTAAGTATTAATTTTCCAACACGTGTTGAGCCAGTTATAGAAACTTTTTTTATTATATCTGATTCAAGTAATTCATTTGATATTTCAGCAGGGTCTCCAGATAATAAATTGACTACTCCATCTGGTACTCCAGCATCTTTACAAATATTTACAAGTTCCATGACTGCTCCAGGTGTAATTACATCTGGTTTACAAATAACTGAACAACCAGCAGCCAGTGCTGTTGAAATTTTTCTAGATGCTAAAACTATAGGAAAATTCCACGGTATAAGTGCTGCCACAACACCTACTGGCTGATAGTAAACATGAACTCTTGTTTCTGGAAATCTACTTTGTAATGTTTCACCATAAATTCTCTTAGTTTCTTCTGCATTCCATTCAAATATATCTGCTCCACCACCAACTTCTCCAATTGCTTCTTTAAGAGGTTTTCCAACTTCAAGTGTAAGCCATTTAGCCAATACATCTTTTCTTTCACGCATCAAATCTGCAATTTTTCTTATTACATAAGACCTCTGCCATGGAGTAGTATTTTTCCAAATTTCGAGTCCTTTCTCTGCTGATTTTAATGCTTTTTGAACGTCAACAGACGACGCTTTTGATGCTTCCCCTAAAACTTCTTCTGTTGCTGGATTCATAACTTTATAAGTTTCTTTTTTTTCTGCTTGTTGCCACTGACCATTAATGAATTGACCAAAATTGCTATACATATTTTTTAAATTGTGTTTAATTGTTAAAAGTTAAAGATTTATATATAGAATAATGAAAAAAATAAAGCTCACTTGTGCACATGCAATAATAAAACATCTTATTGCTCAAAAAATTTTAATAGATGGTAAAAAAGAGCAGTTATTTGCTGGAGCTTTCGGTATTTTTGGACATGGCAATGTTGCTTGTTTAGGACAAGCTCTACAAGAAAATCAAGATAAATTACCAACTTATAGAGGGCATCATGAGCAAAACATGGCTCTGACTGGAATAGCATATGCTAGAGCTAAAAGAAGAAAACAATTTTTTGTTGCAACTAGTTCAGTTGGACCAGGATCTACAAATATGGTTACAGCCTCGGCTGTTGCTATGAGCAATAGACTACCAATTTTATTTTTACCTGGAGATACATATGCAAATAGAATTCCTGACCCGGTTCTTCAACAAGTTGAGCATTTTAATAATCCTGGCATTACTCAGAATGATGCTTTCAAACCAGTAACAAAATATTTTGATAGAATTACAAGACCAGAACAAATCTTACAAACATTACCTCAAGCAATCCAAACAATGTTAGATCCAGCAGATTGTGGACCAGCTTGCTTATCATTATCACAAGATGTTCAAGGAGAAACTTATGAATATCCTGAAGAATTTTTTAAAGAAAGAGTTCATAATATAAGACGTCCAAGACCTGATGATTTTCAAATTAAACAAGCAGTAGAGCAAATTAAAAAATCTAAAAATCCTATACTGATTTCAGGTGGAGGAGTTTTTTACTCCGATGCAATGGAAGATCTAAGTAATTTTGCAATTAAACACAATATACCAGTAACCCAAACTGTTATGGGCTACTCAACAATGAAAAGAGATCATTCTCATTTTTTGGGTCCTATAGGTGGTCTTGGTGGCAAAGCAGCAAATAATTTAGCAAAACAAACTGATCTAGCTATTGCTGTTGGAACAAAGTTAGCTGATTTTACAACTGGGTCATGGGCAAATTTTGAGAACCCAGACTTTTCACTTGTTAGTGTTAATGTTTCTAGATTTGATGCTAGCAAACATTTGGCGCAATCAGTAATAGGTGATGCAAAAGTAAGCTTACAAGAGCTATCAAATGCTTTGGGAGATTGGAAAGCACCTGATGAATGGCATCAAAAATCAAGAGATGAATTAAAAGATTGGAATGACTATGTTGATAAAGAAAGTGGACCAACTAATCAAGAACTACCTAGTTATGCTCATGCTGTAGGAGCAATATATCGTAATTCAGATCCAACAGACATTGCTGTTACTGCAGCAGGAGGGTTAGTTGGAGAAGTTGTACAAATTTGGAGACCAAAAGAATTAAATACACACGAAACCGAATGGGGTTTTAGCTGTATGAGTTATGAAATTTCTGGTGCATTAGGGATTAAAATGGCAAACCCAGATAAAGAAGTAATAGCTTTTGTAGGAGATGGATCTTATTTACTTTTTAATTCAGATATTTATTCATCAGTTATAACAAATAATAAATTAATAATAGTTTTATGTGATAATGGAGGCCATGCCGTTATTAATAGGCTACAATTATTTAAAGGTGGGAAAGAATTTAATTGTCTATTTAATAGTTCAAAAGCTCCAAATCTTGTACCTGTTAATTTTGCTAAACATGCAGAGAGTATGGGTGCAAAATCTGAGGAGGTATCATCTATTTCTGAATTAGAAGAAGCATTTAAAAGAGCTAAAAAATCTGATGTGACTTACTTAATTTCAATAAAAACTCATTCTTATGAGTGGCTAGAAGGTTCTGCTTACTGGGAAAGTCCTACTTTAGAAATGCCATCAACAAAAGAAAATGAAGAGGCATTAAAACTTCATAAAGAAGGAAAATCAAAGCAAAGACAAGGTGTCTAAAATTCATGAATAAAGTTTTTAAGGTTGGTCTCATAGGATGTGGCCATATCGCAGAAACATACTTTAGGGGACACCAATATTTTAATAATTTCAAAATCGTTGCTTGTGCGGATATTAATCAAAAAGCAGCTGAAAAATGTGCGAAATTATACAACATCAAATCAATGACTGTTAATGAAATACTTAAAGATAAAGATATCGAGGTAATTTTAAATTTAACAATTCCTCAATCACATTATTCTGTATC
Source organism: uncultured Pelagibacteraceae bacterium (assembly GCA_902612605.1). Classification (GTDB taxonomy): domain Bacteria; phylum Pseudomonadota; class Alphaproteobacteria; order Pelagibacterales; family Pelagibacteraceae; genus Pelagibacter. Next base: position 2,347 of record CACMDY010000019.1, on the reverse strand, counting down.
AAAAAAAGTATTAAATGCAGGTAAGCATGTTTATTCAGAAAAACCATTAGCAACATACTTTCAAAAAGGAAAAGAGTTAGTGGTTTTGGCAAAACAAAAAAAATTATACATTGGTAATGCACCAGATACTTTTCTTGGAGGAGGTGGACAAAAAGCAAAGGAATTAATTGACTCTGATTTGATTGGACAAATCAAACTTGGAAATGCAATCTTTGCATTTCCTGGTGTTGAAAACTTTCATCCGAAACCAGAGTCTTGGTATAAAAAAGAGGGAGGACCAGTAATAGATATGGGTCCTTATTTTTTTACAACACTTGTTAATCTTTTAGGGCCAGCTAAACAGGTGCAAGGAAGAACATTAACGGCATTTAAAAGAAGAAATTATAGAGCAGGTCCAAATAAAGGAAAAACATTTAAGGTTGAAACACCAACTACTTATTTAGCAACAATTCAATTTCATAATGAAGCAATTATTCAAGTCACTTTATCCTTTGATGTTATTAATCATCAAAGAAATCATATGGAACTTTATGGAACTAAAGGATCAATTATTGTTCCTGATCCAAATATGTTTGGTGGATCTGTTTATATTTCTGTTACTGAAGGTGGTCGTTGGGGCGAACATAAAACTGATAAAATGCATTTAGGAAAAATAAATATTACATCTGCAAGCGGTAGATCCAATGAGTCACCAACAAATGCAAACTATAGAAGTGTTGGTATGTCTGAGATGTTATATTCAATAGAAAAAAAGAAAAAACATCGATGTTCAGGAGAGCTATCTCTTCATGTTTTAGATATAATTGAATCTACTATGAAAGCCGCAACAACTGGAGTACCTCAAAAAATTAAAACTAAGTGTGAAAAACCAAAAAGATTTACAGAAGAAGAAGTAAAAAAAATTCTCTTATAGATCATGAAAGATATTGCAATTGTTGATCCATATCCAAGGACTATGGAACTTATTTTTTCAAAACCAAAATTAAATGAGTTAAAAAATAAATTTAAACTTATTTTTGCACCAAAAATAAATAAACAGAAATTTTATATTAATAATATTCATAAAGCGAAATTTATAATTGGACAGCCTGATCTTCCAAAATTTTTATTAATAAAAGCAAAAAAGTTGAAAGCAGTAATAAATGTCGAAAGCAACTTTTTAGATAATATGGATTATAATTATTGCTTTGATAAAGGTATTCACGTTATTGCAACTTCACCTGTTTTCTCAAAACCAGTTGCAGAGATTGCGCTTGGATTTACACTCTCGCTTCTTAGAAATATTCATGGAGCAAATCAGGATTTCATTAATAAAAAGGAAAAGTATGGATTAGATGGAAATCTTGAGGCTTCATTGTTATCAGAAAAAAAAATTGGATTATTGGGATTTGGAGACCTAGGGAAAGCTTTGGTTCCATTATTGAAACCATTTTCGAGTAAAATAAATATCTATGATCCTTGGATACCAAACAAAAAAATAATTAATCAAGGATATAAACCAATTACTTTAAAAAAAATGTTTAAAGAATGTGAAGTTATCTATGTACTTGCTGCAATTACTACAAAAAACAAAGGACTGATTGATAAAAAATTACTCAATCTTATGAAATCAAACTCACTTTTTATACTAATGAGTAGAGCTGCAGTCGTTAATTTTAAAGATTTAAAAAATAGACTTAAAAAAGGTGATATTTATGCAGCACTTGACGTTTTTCCGGAAGAACCAGTTAAAAAAAATGACCCAATACGAAAATTAAAAAATGTATTATTCTCAGCACATAGAGCGGGTGCTTTAGACGAGGCATTCAAGGAAATGGGCAATATTGTTTTTGAAGATATGAAATTAATTTCAAAAAATCTTAATCCAAGATTTTGTAAAAAAGCTCTAAGAAAAACTGTTCATCTTTTAAGGTCAAAACCTGTTGCAATTAATTAATTTTTTTTTTAATTTAAATTAAATGACTTCAACAAATAAATTGCTCTTAGAGGCTAAAGGTATCACAAAATATTTTGGAACAATAACTGCTTTAGAAAATGTAAATTTAAAAGTGCACGAAGGTGAATGTTTAGGTGTAGTTGGAGATAATGGTGCAGGCAAATCTACACTTATGAAAGTTTTATCTGGTTTGTACAAACCAAGTGCAGGTGCTTTATTTTTTGAGGGCAAAGAACATGTGTTAGATAGCCCAAAAGACTCTCAAAATTTAGGTTTAGAAATGGTTTATCAAGATCTTGCATTGGCAGGTAATTTACCTATTGGAGAAAATATATTCTTAGGAAGAGAGCCAACAAAAAATATTGGCTTCTTAAAATTTCTAGATTTTAAAAAAATTCAAGAAATGACAAG
>CACMDY010000018.1 GCA_902612605.1 uncultured Pelagibacteraceae bacterium | reverse complement strand
TATTATCTTTTTTTTCTACATTCAAAGACACATTTTCATTTATATTGTTAATAGAATATTTGCTTTTTAAGTTAAATTTAAATTTTTTATTTTTATAATCTAAATCTAAATAACTATTACTAAATTTTATTTGATTTTTGAAATCGCTAAAGTATTTCTTTATTCTTTGTGATTTATAATCAATTAAAATACTTTCAGATTTTAATTTAGATTTAATATTAAAATTTTTAATTTCATTTTTTTTATTTAATTTAAAATTTATTAAATTTTCTGATGCGAATGTGATATCTTGGTTTTGAAGACTAAAGTTTTTGAATTTAATAAATTTTTTAATTTCTTTAGAGTTTATTTTGCTTTTTGTATTACTTAAATTTATATTGACTGTAGCATTTTTGTTTGTTTTTTTTTTATAGACAATATTAATTAAATTTTTTGTTTTATTGTTATTGTTTTTATTATTTTGAAATAAAAAATTGCTATTTAAATCAATTTTTAATTCTTCTTTAATATAATTAATTAAAATATTCCCGTTTTTTAAATATATCAAATCTTGATATTTTGATTTAGTGAATAACTCGTCGAAATTTAATTTTGATATAATGCTGAGATCTTTAATATTAAGTTTTTTATTGATTTTAAATGATAATTCATTAGCTGAGCTAAGATTTATAGGTCTATCATCTATTAAGTCTAAATTAGTATTAATTAATTTTGTATAATTTTTTAAATTTATTTTAGTCTTGTTTGTTTTAAAATTTCCCGAAATATCAAAATAATTATTAATTTTTTTTATATTTACTTTTTCTGAAGAAACAAAGATTTTATCAAATACTAATTCTATTTTATTTAGGTTTATAAAATCCTGATCTACAAAAAAATTAAATTTAATATTTTCAATTTTTGATTGGTTAAGTAATTTTATTTCTGCATCTTTCACGTATCCATTTATAATATATTTAATATTTTGGGGATTATTTTCACTAAAATTTATATTGGAAATTATTTTTACTTTTCCCTTTTTAATTTGTTTGAAAATTAAGTTCCTAGCTAAATTAAAGTCATATTCATTGATAAAATCAGTAAATCGATCAATATTGCTTTCTTTGGAAATTATAGAAATTTCAGAAATTGGATTTTTATTATTAAAATAGTCTAAAAGATTTAAATCAGACTTTATAATTTCTAAGTCAACTTTTTTTTTATTAATTAATATTTGTGGATCCAAAGTAAAAATCTCGAATTCAAAATTAGATGGATTTAATTTAAAATTTACTTGATTTAATTTTAATTTTATCTTCGGATCAATCTCGTTAACTTTTTCATTTATTAAACTATTAAAATTATCCGTTTTAATTCCTACTGTTGATATAAATATTAAAATTGCGACTAAGATGGTTATTATTGATATTATAATTATAGAAATTATTTTACGCATTTAATTTATATAAAGAACTTTCTAAAAAATTATCTATTTCGCCGTCTAATACTTTTTCAGGACTAGAACTCTCAAAATTAGTTCTATTATCCTTTACCATTTTATAAGGATGTAATACATATGATCTTATTTGATGACCCCATCCAATCTCTGACTTTGAATTTTCAAGATTTTCATTTTCTTTTTCTTTTTTTTTTAACTCATAATCATAAAGTCTTGCCCTTAACATATTCATGCAAGTTTCTTTATTTTTGTGTTGTGATCTTTCATTTTGACATTGTACCACAATTTTTGTTGGCAGGTGTGTAATTCTTACTGCACTATCTGTTGTGTTTACATGTTGACCTCCTGCGCCACTAGATCTGTATGTATCTATTCTTAAATCTTTTTCTAAAATTTCAACATCAATATTTTCAGATATAACCGGGTATACCCAAACACTGGCAAAGCTTGTATGTCTTCTCGCGCCAGAGTCAAATGGGGAAATTCTAACAAGTCTATGTATTCCTGATTCATTTTTTAATAATCCGTTTATGTAATCTCCACTTACTTTAATTATCGAAGATTTAATGCCAGCTTCATCGCCTTTATGTTCGCTGATAATTTCGATTTTGAAGTTTTTTTTAGTTGCCCATTTCATATACATTCTTCTTAGCATATCAGCCCAATCTTGGCTTTCAGTGCCGCCAGCACCTGCATGAAATTCTAAATAACTATCAAATATATCATTATCATTTGATAGAAAACATCTTATTTCAATTTGTTTAATTTTATTAAAGAGTACTTTTATATTTGAGGTTGTCTCTTTAATCATTTCATCGTTATTTTCCTCAATAGCTAAATCATAAATATCAAATAAATCTTTAATTTCATTTGATGTTATTTCGTAATTATTTAATAATTTTTCTAAACTAGTTTTTTCACGTAAAACTTTTTCAGCATTTTTTTTATCCTGCCAAAAATCTGTTTTTTCTATTAAATTTGATAAATTAATTATTTTTTCTGAAATTTTAGTCTTTTCAAAGAAACTCCTTTATTCTTTGATTTATCTTTTCTATTTCTGATTTAATATTTATTACTTCCTGATCCATTAGTAAAATTTTAATATATTTGTTGTATTTAATCCACTATCAAAATTGTTAGAAAAATTATCTAGTTTATTATCATTTTTTTTAAATGACTCGATTATGGCTAATTTGGTTTTAGGATTCGCTTTTTTTCCAGTTTTTGCATCTACGACCATCATATTTATATTGTCTGCAACTTTAAAAGGTCTCGCATTAAAAGTATTAGCTGTTTTTTTTATGAATTCTTTAAATACTGGCATTGCTGTTTTTGAACCTGTTTCAAATTTACCTAAACTCTCTGGATTGTCATAGCCTATATAAACACCAACCACTAAATTTGATGTAAATCCTATAAACCAAGTATCTGTGTTTTTGTTTGTTGTTCCAGTCTTGCCAGCCAATTCAAGTTTTAATTCTCTTAAACCTTTTCCAGTTCCACGATCTATAACACCTTTCAACATAGAGGTGATCTGATAGGCCGTTTGTGGTGAAAAAATCTGTTGATATTTATTTTTAATAATTGGGTTACTTGTTCCATCATATGAAATTGAATCACAATTTTCACAAAATCTTTTTTCATTATTAAAAATAGTTTTTCCCTCACTGTCTTGAATTCTATCAATTAATATTGGGTTAACTAATTTTCCACCATTCAAAAAGGAACAGTAAGCGCTTGTAATTTTTAATAGAGTTGTTTCGACAGATCCCAAAGATACCGACATAAGTTCATCTGGATTTTCATAAATATTTAATTTTTTTGAAAAATTTATAATTTTATCTATACCAAGCTCTTGAGCTATTCTGACAGTCATTAGATTTCTTGATTTTTCTATTCCTGTTCTTAATGTTGAAGGTCCGTAAAATTTTTTACCATAATTTTCTGGTTTCCACATTTTTAAATCATTTCCTTGATCTAATACTATAGGTGCATCTAATACTAATGTGGTTGGTGTAAAATTATTTTCTAATGCTAAAGCATATATAAAAGGTTTAAATGCAGATCCAGGCTGACGTTTTGCTTGAGATGCTCTATTAAATTCACTTTGTTTAAAACTAAATCCACCTGACAATGCTAATACTCTTCCGCTGTATGGGTCCATTACAACAATACCTCCATTAGCTCTCGGAATCTGTTTTAAACTATAGTTTCCATTGGATAATTTCTTAACATAAATTATATCTCCAATTTTAAATAGTTTTTTGAATTCCTTTCGAGTCCAATCAATATCATTAAAATTAATTGTTCCAATATTTTCATTTTGAGTTTCGATAACTGTTTCAAATTTATCAATTCTATTGACAACAGCTAATTCCCAACCTAAAGATTTTTCTAAATTTAGATCTTTAAGATCATTTATCCAATTTTTGTGTTTTTTTTTGTTAGATAGAGGTCCTCTCCATCCTTTTCTTTTATCGAATTCTTGCAAACCATTCCGAAGTGATTGAGTTGCAATTTTTTGTAATTCTAAATCCAAAGGTGTCTTGATGTTAAATCCCTGCTTATATACTTTATCGTATCCATACTTATCAATTACTTCTTTTCTAACATCCTCTACATAATATCTTGAGTCTTCTAGGTAAATTCTTTTTCTTTTTTGTAACAGAATTTTAGAATTTATTAATTTAGAGTGTTTACTTTGATCAATGAATCCATTTTCTAGTAAATTATTTAATACTAAGTTTCTTCTAAATTTTGCTAAATCTTTATTTTTATATGGATTATATTTACTTGGTGCTTTTGGAAGAGCAGCCAAAAGTGCTGCCTCTCCATAATTGAGTTCACTTATTGGTTTATTAAAATATCTTAAACTCGCTGAGGCTATGCCGTAACTACCTTCACCAAGATAAATTTGATTTAGATAAAGCTCTAGAATTCTTTTTTTTGATAAAACTCGCTCAATTCTAAAAGCTAATATTGCTTCTTTTATTTTTCTATCAATACTTACTTCATTAGTTAAGAGAAAGTTTTTAGCCACTTGTTGAGTAATAGTAGAGGCTCCTTCTAATCTTTTTGAGTACAATATATTAAAAATGTTATTTTTTATTGCTCTCACTACTCCTTTGGCATCTACACCTGGATGGTCAAAAAAGTTTTTATCCTCCGCTGATAAAAAAGCATTAATAACAGTTTGAGATATAGCTGAATAAGGAACAAAAATTCTTTTTTCAGATGAAAAATCGCTTACTAAAACACCATTTCCTGAATACAACTTGCTTGATACTGGGGGTTTATAATTTTTAAGATATTTATAATCAGGCAATTTATTAGAATATGTCCAAAGAATAGATATTGTTAGTAATAATATTAGAAGAGATGACAATAATCCAAATATTATCAATCTTTTAAAAAACTTTTGCATTTTAGTTTAAATATCTTGCGAATTTGTTATTCTTAAGGCACAGAATTTATTAAATTAACTTATGAAAAAACAAGCAATATTATGTCGAAAAATTTATACATCGATGCATCGCATCCTAATGAAACAAGAGTTGTTCTTAAAAGTAATAATCATATCGAAGACTATGAATATGAAAGTATAAATAATACTTTAATTAAGAATAATATTTATCTTGGAAAAGTAAGTAGAATTGAACCTTCTTTACAAGCAGCGTTTGTTGACTTTGGAAGAGAGAGACATGGTTTTCTATCTTTTAATGATATCCAGTCTGATTATTATCAGTTACCTTTAAGTGATTTAGAAAAAATAAAACAAGAAGAAGAGAAGGTTCGGGAGGAACTTTCAAAAGAAAGTGAAAATATAGAAGATAAAATTCTTGAAGGTAAAGAAGAAATTAAAATTGATGATCCTGTTGAAAAAAAAGAGGTCGATGATAAAGATAAAATAAATACTCAAAAAAAATTTCCATCAAAAAGATACAAAATCCAAGAAGTAATAAAACCAAATCAAGTGATATTGGTTCAAGTATTAAAAGATGAAAGAGGATTAAAAGGAGCAGCTCTTAGTACTTTTATTTCAATTGCTGGGAAATATATAGTCTTAATGCCTAATACAGCCAAAGGCGGAGGAATTTCTAGAAAAATATTTAATCCAGGAGAAAGAAAAAAAATTAGAAATATATTAAATGAAATAACTATTCCAAAAGAGATGGGAATTATAGTTAGAACTGCGGGATCAAACAAAACAAAAAACGAAATAGAGAATGATTTAAAAAATTTAATTAAAGTTTGGAATCAAATAAAAGATAATGCACTAAATTCAATTGCCCCATCCCTAATTCATCAAGAAAGTGATATTATAAAAAGATGTATAAGAGACATGTACGATGATGATACTCAAAATATATATGTTGAAGGAAATGAAGGATATCAAAAGACAAA
>CACMDY010000017.1 GCA_902612605.1 uncultured Pelagibacteraceae bacterium | reverse complement strand
TGGGTTAAATTCTTCTCATTTTTGTTTTTATTCAACCATTTATTCATCTCACTTATTCTTAAATTCAATTTTTTAATAGAGGTACTATTTTGATGAACTAAATATTTTACCAGTGGTTCTTGTAGGACTGAGAATTTATATTTTTTTGAAATTCTATAAAAAAAATCAAAGTCTCCTATAATTTCATATTTTTTATCAAATTTTTTCACTTTATAAAAAATATCTTTTTTAATTAAAACTGTAGAGATACAAATTGGATATTTATTTAAAATTTCATAAGTCATGTTTTTTGATGGAAGTTTAGATTGTGAGAAAACTTTTTTTCTTTTGTTAATCAACCAATAATTTGTATAACAAACATCACTATTTTCTGCATTTATTTTTTCTATTTGTTTCTGAATTTTTTTTGAATACCAAACATCATCCACATCTAAAAAAGCTATAAATTTACCTCTAGATTTACTTATGGCCCTATTTCTTGCATCATATAATTTAATTTTTTTCTTGGATTTGAAAATTCTTATTTTTTTAGATTTAAACTTTTTTGCCAATTTAATAGAATCATCATCTGAATTATTATCAAATAAAATTATTTCGTAATTTGAATACGATTGATTTAAAATACTTAACAAGCACTTTTCAATAAAAGCATTACCATTGAAGCAGTTGACTATTACACTTACTTTGGGGTTTTTCATTAAATTAAAAAAATTATTAATAAAATTTACTTTTCAATAAACTTTTCATATTTTCTAAAACTACTTTTCTGTTAATTTTTTCACTAACAGTTTTAAAAGTTTTATCTCTTTTCATTTTAAAATTGTCATTTTCATAATCATTTTTTATTGCACTGGCTAGTTTTTTAATTTCATTTTCTTCACAATTATTAATAATATAACCATTTGAAGAATTAACTATTTCTAAATTACCAGGAATAGAAGAACTTATCACAGGAATTGAGAGACTCATGGCCTCCATTAATGCAAAAGACATACCTTCTGATAAACTAAGATTAATATATAAATCAACGTCGTTTTCTTTTAAAAAATCAATCAAATTTGGAACTTTACATATTAAATTAAATTCAATATTTTTAAGTTTTGATTTAGCTGTTTTCTTAATAATTTCTAATTCAGGCCCTTCACCAATGCATGAATATAATATTTTAAATTCAGTTAAAAATTCTTTTAATGTTCCAACTAAATTAATTATTTCTATCGTATTTTTAACTTTTGCAAATCTACCACAGCTAACTAAGTGAATTTTTTTTTGATTAATAGGCTTTGTATAGTATTTTTGTGTTCCAATACCCTGATAACATTTTATTACTTTTTGATCTTCTATAAGTTTTTCTTCTATGAGCCTTTTTTTTTGTCCATCATTAAGAATTAATATAAAATCTAAGTATTTGAATTTATAGTTTAAGAATGGAACAAAGGTATCTTTTGGTATGAATCCATTTAGATCACTACCCAAACTTCTTGCAAAACAACGATTAATAATTTTTTTTTTTTTTAATAAATAAAAACCAAATACTGTATAATTTGACCAATAAGAATAGAAAATATCCTTGATTAAATTTCTATTTTTACTCCTTATTACCCATAAGTACAAGTTTTCAGCTAATATTCTCTCTTTTATTATCATTTTGACTTTAGTAAAAAAGTGCTTATTTTTAACCCTCATTAATTCCATCCACAAATACTTACAAAAAAAAATTCTAATTATTATTTGAATAATATTTTTAAATTTAAATAGATGATTAGTTAAAGATAAATCATAATTGATATTTTCTTTATTTACGTAATTTATTTTAAATTTATCTTTATTTCTAATAGGTATAACATTAATTTTATCAAACAAAGTTGATAACATCTTTAATTCATCCTCAATAAAATTTTGATCATTACCCCTAAAAGGATAATCATAAGTAAAAAAATTTAATACCTTCATTCTTATTATTTCAAAGTTTTATTATTTTATTTGTTTCTTTTTTATAAACATTTCTTGTATCAATAATAAGATTTGCATTTTTTTTAATTAAATTATAATTAATTTTATCATGATCTGTTATTATTATTATACAATCATAAGATTTAATTAATTTGCTACTAATTTTTTTAGAGTAATAAATTTTGTTAAGCTTTCTTGTTTTTATTTTATAAATCAATGGATCATGATAATCAAAATCGATCTTTCTTTTAATGAGATCTTTAATGAAATCAAAAATTGGTGATTCTCGAGTATCATCAACATTTTTTTTATAAGCTGCCCCAATTAATAAAATTTTTTTTATTTTGTTATTGTATTTGATTGTATTTTTGATTATCCATTTAGGCATATTTTTATTAATATTGCCTGCAATTTCTATAAATTTTAAAGGTGTATTATTTTTTTTTCCAATCCAAGATAAATAATACGGGTCAACTGGTATGCAATGCCCTCCAACACCTGGTCCTGGGTAAAAAGCTTGAAAACCAAATGGTTTTGTTTTAGCTGCATTAATTATTTCATTGATATTAAGATCTAATTTTTTTGATAAAATTTTCATTTCATTAACAAGGGCAATATTTACACTTCGATAGGTATTTTCAAAAATTTTAGTAAACTCTGCAGTCTCTATATTTGATACTTTAACAACTTTATTTACAATTTTTTCGTAAAGAATTTTAGTCAAATAAAAACAATTTTTACTAATACCACTACAAATTTTTGGAATATTATTGATTTTATATTTTTTGTTACTTGGGTCTTCTCTTTCTGGAGAATAACCTATAAAGAATTCATATCCAATTTTAAATTTTCTTTTTTTTAAAATTTTATTAAATAAAAAATTGGTTGAGCCAGGATAAGTAGAACTTTCCAAAATAACCAGTTGTCCTTTTTTAAATTTATTTTTGATAGAACTCAATGTTGATACAATAAATGATAAATCAGGCTGTTTTGATTTACCTAATGGTGTTGGTAAACATAATATTATAATATCTTGTTCTTTTATCTTCGAAAAACTATTTTCAACATTAAAGTAATTTCTAATTTTTATTAATTCAGTACTTTTTATGTGTTTGATGTATGACTTATTCCTCTTTAAATTTGCAATTTTATTTTTATCAATATCAAAACCAACAACATCAAATTTTTTTTTTGCAAAAACACATGCAAGTGGCAAACCCACATATCCCAAACCAATAATTCCAATTTTTGCCTTTTTAAGCTTAATTTTTTTTATTAGATTTTTTTTATACATATTCTAATTGAGATTAGATTATTTATAATATAATTAAATTTTAAACATATAATGAAAAAATTTTCTATTATAGGTGTAGGGGGATTTGTAGCTAAAAAACATATAGACTGCATTAAGAATTTAAAGGGAAGATTAATTTCTACATGTGATATTAATGAAAATGTGGGTTTTCTTGACCAAAATTTCCCAAAAACACTTTTTTTTAACAATCAGAAAGATTTTTTTTATTTTAATAAAAAAAATAAGGTAGATTATATAATAGTATGTACTCCAAGTTATTTACATTTTAAAAATATAAAATCTAGTCTTCAATCTGGATGCAATGTAATAGTTGAAAAGCCCCCAGTTCTTAATTATTCAAATTTAAAAGAAATTTATTCTTTAGAAAAAAAATATAAAAAAAAATGTTTTTGTATTTTCCAACTAAGATTAAACGATAGATTAATTAAATTAAAAAAAAAAATTGAGAAAAATCCAAAGTTATTTGAAAATAAAAGAATTAGTATTGATTATTATACCTATAGAGGTGACTGGTATTTCAAAAGCTGGAAAAATACAAAAAAATTGTCCGGAGGACTTTTGGTAAATATAGGAATACATTTTTTTGATATTTTAATATGGTTATTTGGTAATGTAAAAAATCTAAAATTGAATAAAAAAAACAATGAACACTCAAAAGGAAAAATTAAATTTGATCATGCAAAAGTTTCATGGAACTTGTCTTTAAAAAGAAATAATATGGCAATCAAAAATAAACAAACTAAATTTTTGAGAAGAATGATAGTTGGAAAACATATATTTAAATTTGATAAATTTAATGATTTGCATGAAAAAAATTATTTAAATATTTTAAAGCATAAAAAGTTTCATATTTCAGAATTCGAAAAAACAATACAAATTTTAAAACATTTAACAAAATGAATTATTTTATACATCCAACTTCAATAATAGATAAAAATGTAAAAATTGGAAAAAATACTAATATTTGGCATTGGTGTCACTTAAGCAAAGATGTTGTTATTGGAAAAAATTGTAATCTTGGCCAAAATATTTATGTAGGAGAAGGCGTAAAAATTGAAGAAAATGTAAAAATTCAAAACAATGTCTCTATTTTTAAAGGAGTAACACTTAAAAAAAATGTTTTTTGTGGACCAAGTGTTGTTTTCACAAATGTAAAATTTCCTCGATCAGAATTTAAAACAAGAAAATATATTAAAACTTTAATTCAAGAAGGAGTTTCAATTGGTGCAAATTCTACAATTATTTGTGGAACAAAAATTGGCAAATATGCTTTGATTGGAGCAGGATCAGTAATTACGAAAAATATTAAAAATAATTTAATAGTAGCTGGTAATCCATTTAAAATCTTAGGAAAAATATGTAATTGTGGCAAAACTATAATAAGAGTAAATGAAAATAAAATTAAGATATGTAAATTTTGTAATTATAAATTAATAAATAAAATTTAATTGTTATGAGATTTAATGACCTGGACATATATAATAAATCACTCAATAATATTATTTTAAAAAGCATACAAAAAGAGCTGAATAAAAATAATTTTATCTTCTCTAGCACTGTTAAAAAATTAGAGAATAATTTATTAAAAAAAGTTGGCTCTAATTATTCTGTAACAACCGGCTCAGGGTCAGACTCACTTACTTTATCCTTACTATCTTTGAATATTTCGAAAGAGGATGAGGTTATTATACCAAGTTTTTCTTGGTTATCAGTATTAGAAAGTGTTTTGATTGTTGGAGCAAAGCCCATATTTATAGATACTGATTTAAATACATTTAACATAGATATATTAGACTTAAAAAAAAAAATAACTAAAAAAACAAAAGCAGTTATCTCCACTTCACTTTTTGGGAGAACTTGTGATTTATATTCAATTAAAAATATTTTAAAAAAAAAAAAAATAATATTAATTGAAGATGGTGCTCAAAATTTTGGATCTATTTTAAAAGGAAAAAACTCTTTAAATGTTGCTGATATCTCTTGTACAAGCTTTTTTCCATCAAAAAATTTAGGAGCATATGGTGATGGAGGGGCTGTATTTTCAAATAAAAAAAAATTTATAAAAACTATTTACAAATTACGTAACCATGGTCAAAGTAAATATTCTATAGCTTCAACAGATAGACCAGGATTAAACTCTAGAATTGGAACTATTCAAGCATCGATATTACTGGAAAAGTTAAAAAAAATTAAATCAAAAATATCTAAACAAAATATTCTTTACAAAAGGTATCAAAATTTTTTCTTAAAGGAAAATATTGCTGGATTTCCTTTATACAGAAATAGCTCTAAAATTAAAGACTCCTATTCATCATTCAATATAATGGTAAAAAAAAGAAATAAATTAATTTCTATTTTTAATAAAAACAAAATACCATTTAAAGTTTATTATCCCAGACCATTATATAAACAGTATAAATTAAAAAAAAAAATAAAATTAAAAAATACTGAATTTTTATGTAAATCAATAATATCATTACCATACAACGATTTGAGTAAAAAAAGATTTAATTTAGTTTTGAAAAAATTAAAAAAAATTATAACAAAAGATAGGAAAATCTTTTTTGAAAAAAAAACCTAAAATTTTAGTAATTCAACCAACTGGTTCATTTAGCGGATCTTTAAAAAGTTTAGAAATATACGTTAAATATTTACAAAAAAATTATAATTTTATTTTTTTCACTCAAAAAGGATCTGCAGTAAATATTTTAAGAAAATACGGAAAAATATATAAATCCTTGGGTGTTTGTAAATATGATAATACTCTTAATAGTCATTATTCAGGACTAAGATGGTTATTAATACTAAGAGAACTTATTTACTTTGTTTTTACTTTATATTATTTAACAAAAATAAAAAAAAATAAGGCAATTGATTTAATACATTTAAACGAAATCACTGGTTTACCAACCGCAATTATTGCTAAAATTTTATTTAAGGTTCCGCTAATTGTTCACGTTAGATCCTTAAATAATTTAAAAAAAAAAAAAATAATATCAAAATTGTTTTTAAAAGTTCTTTATAAGTTTGCAGACAAGGTTTTGGCAATTGATAGAGAAGTGTTAAACACTATAAAGTATAAAAAAAAATGTATCATAATTAGAAATATATTAGATATTAAAATTAAATATTCAAAAGTTAATTTAAAAAGTAAATATCTATATGTTGGTTATATTGGATCTTTTTTTAAATATAAAGGTGTTGAAAAACTTATTTTTGCTGTGGAAAATTTAGTAAAAGAAAATTATAAGATCAAATTAGTTTTAGCTGGATCTATTTTAAAAAGAAATTTTATTCTCGGTAAAATCTTTAATATATTAAACTTAGAAAACAATATAGATCTAAGTAAAATTGACAAAAAATTTGTAATAAACTTGGGATTTTTAAAAAATATCGATAAATTTTACAAAAATATACATGTTTTATGTTTTCCAAGCTCATTAAATGCCGGTGGAAGACAAATCTTCGAAGCTGGTTTTTTTTCTAAGCCAGTAATTATATGTATAAAAAAAAACTCTGAGTCTTTTATAAATAAATTTAACGGTTTATCTTATAAAAACTTCAATTCAACAGACCAGCTTCAAAAATCGCTAATTTACTTTTACAAAAATAAAAAAATGATAAATAAAATGGGAAATAATGGTAGAAAATTAGCTAAAAAATATCACTCAAAAAAAAATAATATAAAGATAATGTCATCAATTTATAGCAATTTAATTAATAGCAATATCTATAAAGAAAAATGAAAAAAAAACTTACTTTTTATATTATAACTTTCATACTATTAATTATTACTCTAAATTTGGCAAGTTTTGCTGTAATTAAAATAATAACAAAAAAAAATATATATACAAAAGAATATAAAGATTTTAAGAAAAGATTTAGAAAATCAACATTTAAAACTATATTTCCACATCCTTATTTTGGTTATGGTATAAAAGATAATTACAACGATATAAATAGATTTAATAATGAGCCACTTTTTGTAAATGATATCAATCAGATAAATTATAATAAAAAAATTAAGATATTAGTATTAGGTGGTTCAGTAGCAACTCATTTATCTTTAAATACTTCAGGAGATGAGACTGAGTATAAAAATAAAATAATAAACAATATAGATATATTTGAAAAAACTATTAATAGCTATTTTAATACTGATAAATTTGTAGTAATGAATGCTGCAATTGGAGGAGGCAAGCAACCTCAACAATTGTTTAAATTATACTATTTAGATTTAATAAATTTTAAGTTTGATATTATAATTAATTTAGATGGCTTTAATGAATTGGCTTTATCTTTAAGTGAAAATTATGAAATTAACGATCATCTAATTTATCCTAGAAACTTCTCCAGGTTAGTATCCACATTCAATTCAAGTTTTGATTGTGTCGGTGATATAAATTTAAGAACTAAACGATTTTTAATTTTCCCAGTTTTGGAATTATATGATTTATATAAAATAAGAAAATGCCACTTTTCACTTGAGGGTGCTAATAAAAATACTGGTACTAGATTTTCGAATATGACAAATTTTAAAAAAAAAGATTTAGATAAATCTTTAGACCATACTAAAAATATCTGGGAAAAATCGTCGGAAAAAATTGATAATTTTTCCAAGCTTAATGACATTTTATATATTCATGTAATTCAGCCTAGTCATTATTTAAAAGATTCAAAAGATTTAACAGAAAATGAATTACAATT
>CACMDY010000016.1 GCA_902612605.1 uncultured Pelagibacteraceae bacterium | reverse complement strand
CTCTCCAAAATACAAGCTATTTTAAAGCCCTTCATTGTTTGAGAGCTCTGTTGATCATTAGGCAAGGTCATACTTGCTAAAGATGCTTGTGAAATTAATTTTTTGTTATTTAAATTACTTATTAACTTTAAAATGTCTTGGTCACTAAAAGCTGTACCTTCTATAACTATTAAGTCTGAACCATTGTAATCAATTGAGCTAAATTTAACTCTTTTTGGCACTGCTGAAGCAATTTGAGCTAAAACTCTAAAGCTAATAGTCTTGTTGGATTTTATTGACTGGCTAAGCTCAAGTGCTTTATCCATTAAATTTTTTTCTTTGAGATATTTATTTCTCTCTAAAGTCTTTAGCTCATGAGTTTGTTTAACTTCCTCATATCCAGCTATCTTTTTGTTTAAATCTGTAATTTGCCAAAATGAAAATCCAAAAAGAACAACATATATTGCAACTACTATTCCGGCAATTCCTTTAAATGCAAAATTTGAAAATGCTTTAGCTTTTTTTTGTGCAATCATATTTTCTCTGTTTGGAAGAAGGTTGATATTTTTTACTGCAGTTACAAATTTATAATAACCAAATACATCTAACTTTCTAAAAGCTAATCCCATAACTGTTGAAAAATAGGATGGATTACTTAGTTTAGTATCATTTTCAATTTGTGCAGGTATCTTAATTCCATCAAATGGATTAAAAAGATTATAGCCAGTATTAACCATATTTTTTCTAAAGCTTGCTAAATAATCTTCTACGTTTGGTAAATTAGATGTTACTTTTAAATTTCTAATTCTTTTTTCATATTTTGTTTCAAAATCTTGAACTGCTTGTTTAACCTGGGTCATATACCTTCTGACCAAAGCATCCATTTCTTCTTGATTATTACTTTCGGATAAAGTTTTTCTATCTTGAGCTCTGATAAATATATCAGTTATGATTGGATTATTTTCATAAAGTATCATTACATAATTTTCATCAAGTCCGAATTCTAAAACTGCTGTTAGATTTGAGTCTTCAATTGATCCAGCTATTTGATTGATTTGGTCTACTGCAGATTTTAAAGCAAAACATTTAACATCGATGATTACAGCGTTTAATCCACCTTTTTTAATAATTGCTGTATAACTATTAATATCTGAAAGCTTTGAGGCAACAAATAAGATATCCATTGTGTTAGCTTTTTCATCTTTATTTATGACTTGATGGAATATTGAATACTCTGCTAAGTTATCCGTTAGTTGAACTAAATTTTCCCAAAGTGAATCTGTATCAATAGCTTTTTTCAATTCTTCCTCAGTCATTAAAGGTGCGGTCACAACTCTGATGATTGCACTTGTAACTGGAATTGCTATTGCAGCATTGGTTGTTGAAACTTTTGATTTTAACAAAGCTAACTTAAGCTCTTCAGCAATTTTGTCTTGATTTTCTAAAACAGTTCCACCATCAGGCACTCCTTCAAATTTATGAACATAAAATTTATCTAAAACCCATTGGTTAGCTTTATTGCTGGATACTTGTGCAAGTCTAATTTCGTTTGGTGTCAATTCAACACCTAAAATTTCTTCACCCTTTATTGAGGATTTCCCTAATCTATTTTTTAATAGTTTGCTAAAAAAACCTTCTTTCTTTTTGCCAGCATCTGGCTTTGGTACAGGTTTATCTAGCGTACCGTCTTTATTTTTCTTTTTAAAAAGATTTGCAAAAGGATTTTTCATATTTTTTATATTTCGAATTTTATCTATATACTCAACTTTTACTAGAATAAAAAGCCAGAGTAGTACATAATGAGTTTTTTTGAAATAAATAACTAAAAATAACTTATATTTATAGTATCAATATTGAATGTTTGAAAAATTAGAAGAACTTGCAAAAAATAATAAAAAAATTTCTGATTTCCACATAAGGGCTGGTGCCCCTCTTGCTTACAGACAAACTGGTGAGATTATTAAGGTTCAAGAAGTAATGGTTACGGCTCAAGATATAAAAGATTTATTATCAATGAACTGTAGTGAACATGAATTAAACAAATTTGATAAAACGCACGAATTAGATACTTCAGTAACTTTAAGTGGATTAAGATTTAGAGCAAACTTTTATAAAACAATTAAAGGTCCGGCATGTGTTTGTAGAAGAGTGGAAAGTAAAATTCCTGAAATGGATCAATTTAATTTACCCCAGTCTCTTTATGATATTGTTGACTTTCACAAAGGACTAGTTTTAGTTACAGGCCCAACTGGTTCAGGTAAATCAACTACGCTTGCAGCTATTGTTAATGAAATAAATAAAACAAGAACTGCAAATATTATTACTGTAGAAGATCCTGTTGAATTTATACATCAAGATAACAAGAGTATTGTTTCTCATAGAGAAGTTGGGAAACAAACAGAAACATTTGCTGCAGCTTTAAAGGCAGCTCTTAGAGAAGATCCAGATGTAATTTTAGTTGGGGAAATGAGAGACTTAGAAACTATTAGTCTTGCTTTAACTGCTGCAGAAACAGGTCATTTAGTATTTGGAACTCTTCATACTAGTGGTGCGCCTAGTACGATTAATAGAATTATAGATGTATTTCCACCAGAGCAACAAGAACAAATAAGAGCTCAAATTTCTACATCTCTTAAAATGGTTGTTACACAAAGATTATTAAAAACAAGAGATGGCGCTGGTAGAGTTGGTGCTTTTGAAATTATGAAATGTACAGCACCAATACAAAACTTAATTAGAGAAGCTAAAATTCATCAAATTCCTAGTATCATGCAAACTGCAGTAAGAGATGGAATGATAACTATGGAAAAATCTTTAGAGGAATTAGCTAAAGCAGGGAAAATAGATCCAGGTGCTGCAAGATCAGAACATTAAAGGTTTTACATTACTCGAGTTGCTTGTTGTTATTTCAATAGTAGCTTTGGTTTCGGCCATAGGTATGCCTAACTTTATGAGTTGGCAAAAAGATAGGGAAGTTAGAACAGCGGCTGAAAAAATTGCAAATGCAATTAATATGGCCAATACGCGTACAACAAATGGAAGTCTAGAAGTTGTCAAAATTACTTTTGAAAGCACTACATCATCTACTAGTGTTACTACTGTTGGAATTGACAGAAAAAAATTTTCTGACAGGCTGAATAAAGGTTTAGACGTAAAATGTAAAAATGATGCGAATTGGTTTACTAAAACTATTGATCAGCAAACTTTTTCGGTTGCTACAAACTTGACGAAAAAATCGTCAATTTGTTTTTCTTTAAGAGAAAAAAATTATGGAACTGATGGTATCTTTAATGGACAACAAAATATCAACTTAGAAAATTCTTCAAATGTTACAGATAAATTTATTATGATTTGTCGAAGTGGCTCAAGTTGTCCTGGAAAACATTCATACTTGATTGAATGGACAAGATTTGGAAATGTTAACAAATTTAAATGGAGTAAAAGTGGTGCTTGGACAAGAATGTAAAAAAAATAGATTTGATAAGGGGATAACAATATTAGAGGCTTTAGTATCAACTGCTATAATTGCAATTGGATTTATTGCTATTTTTCAGATGGTTCAATATTCAATACGTTCAATTGATGTATCGGGTGAAAGAACCAAATCTAGCCTTCTAATTTCAATGGTTGCTGAAGATTTAATATCAGAGAAGAATGCATCATCGCCAACAAGCAAGGTTTCCTTAACTGATTACCTAATCAATCAAGAAAAAAGTGGAAAAACTTCCTGGAATGCTCCGAGTTGCAATTCTGGATCTTCGACATCTCAAACCTTCACAAATACTGTAGATGCTAAAAAATATAAGTGGGCAAATAGATTTTCTAAAAGAAGATTAAAATGCAAGGGAGTAGAAAATAAAAAAGAACTTAAAGTATATGACATTTGCAATAATGCCGCTTCTGGTAATGTTTGTACTTACAATAATAATAAAAATTATAATGGAACAAGGCTTTATGACCAAATGGTAATTGGTCGTATGGAAGTAAATATCAGTACAGGAAGAGTTGATAATCAGGGAAATAAAAAACCCAAGAAAGGGTATTTATATTTTCAAATTAGATAATGAAAAAACTAAGCAACATATCTGGATTAACTTTAATTGAAATTTTATTAGGTATTGTAATTTCTGTCATAATGATGGGTGCAATGTTAACATCATATAATGTTGTAAATAATTCATATTCACAAGTTACCGATAAAGCAAAGATATCTAATCAAGGTAAAGTAGTTTTGGGGATGATAATGGCTGATATTAGAAACGCTGGTTTTAAATATTATGGTGATACAGTGAAAACTACAAATGAACATGTTCCAATTCTGATTACTAAAGCGTCAAATTTTAATACTGCATGTGATACAATAGATATTGTTTATGGTGACATGCAATATGATGAAAGCAAAACACCAAAATATACTTTTCAAAGATATAAAGTTACTTATAGCTGTGAACGTTCAAAACTTCCTGATAAAAGCGCACCTCCATTACCAGGTAATAAATTTCCACCTATAAATGCATTTGCTGTTTATAAAACAAAAGTCATTTGGGATGAAACTGGAAGTAATTGGAAAAATCCTAGAACAGATGGAAATGATGCAACTTATGAAAAACAATTAGTTGCAGATTATATTGAAGATTTAGTTTTTTTACCAATAGATGATGAAGGTAAATTAATAAATCCTCCACCAACGACAAATAATGCAACAAAAGATAAGTTATATAAAATTAAAACTGTTGATATAGCGCTTTCTATAAGATCAACAAAAAAATTCTATAGATCTGATAAAGATAGAACTAAATTTACATTAAATAATCCTCTTAGAAAAAAAACTAGGAATGATAAATATTTTAGAGAGACAATAGTTGTAACTGCACATGCAAGAAATATGGGAACGTTATAATGATAAATAATAATGAAAAAGGTTTTGCGCTAGTTCTTTCATTAGTTTTGATGTTAGTAATGTCATTGATGGGCGGTGCTCTTATTGTAATATCTGCTGGAGACCATCAAAGCAACAATCGAAGTGATGAATATCAACAAACCTTTTATGTGGCAGAAACAGCTCTTCTTGAAGGAGAAAGATATGTGCTCAATCAATCTCTAGGACCTTGGAATATTAGTAATCATCAAAGGGATATGAGTAAAAGAAATCTTCCTAACAATACAGTAAGTTTTCCGTCTAATATGACCCAAAAAAACTATAATTCCAAATCTATGAGCTCAGATAATTACCTATCACAATCAGATACTTGTTATAATTCTTTTCAAGTAAACAAACCAAAAGACTACAAAGTCGTTGTTGCTGAAAGTTGGAACTTTGGAGTAATACTGGATGACAGCATAGGTTCAAAAACTATTCCCAAGAGTGAAATCGATAAATTAAAGAAATTTTACTATCAATATTTTATCGAGCAAGTAGGCTCTGCTCCATTTAAAGGTACTGGAACAAGCGTAAAAAAACAAGCTGGAAATACAGGTAGCGATGGTATTGCTTACAGAGTTTATGGATGTGGCATAAAAAAAGAGAAGGATGATATAAATTTAGTAGTAGCACTAGAAAGTGTAATTGTTTTACCGAAATAAATATGGCAAATTTGTTTATAAATAAAAAATATTTTAATGTAATAAGTAAAATTATTTTATGAAAATATTAGTAAAATCTTTTATCATTATAATCCTGTCTATAGTCAGCTCATATTCTGCGTGTGATTTAAAAGCTGAATTTGGAGAAAAAAAAGAAGTTTTTGAAAAACGTGAAATTATTGGAAGACCATTTCCATTAGAATATCCAGAATTAGAAGTTTTTCCTGTATTAGCAGATGATATTTGTCCAAATCAAAAGTTAAAAGATGTTGGTATCGAGTATAGATTTTTAAATAATGAATTGGTTGCAATTAATTTTGTTGCTCTCAACGATGATAGAAATTTGGTTTCAGAGAAACTATTATTAATGAATTATGTAAAAAATAATTATAAAAAATTCGACACTGGAAAAAATCCAAACTCATATGAAGGCATTGAAGTAATTGAGAAAACAAATTTATTTGTGGTCTACCAAAGAATAACAGGTGATGATGGAATTAAAAATGAGCAGATTTATTTATCAACTCCTGAATTAGATGAAAAGTTATCGAAGTTTTATGCAGAAAAAGAAATGGAGATGGCAAAAAATTAGTGATGAAATTAAAAAAATTAATATTTAGTTTTTTATTTATATTTTTAACGACTGAAAATTTATTTGCTAAGGCTTTACCACCTGGAACTGGAATTGGAGATGTGCCAGCAAACGTTTTAATCTTACTTGATAAATCAGGAAGTATGGGTTGGCGTATGAGCGGAGGATTAGCAAGTATGAGATATCCTTACGATGCAGATGCAGATAGCAGTGGTAACATACTTGTTTCTCAATATAACAGAGATGGAGTAAAAAAATTTCTATACGACACAGCCTCGATGGATACTGGTTTTGGATATAGAGGAGTTTCTGGAAAAGGAAATGCTAAATACGAAGGTAACAGTAACTGCAGAACATCATATTCATACAGTGGAGAAACTTATAACAGTATTTATTATACAACAGCATATTTCGAGAGTGCAGTTGTAGGCATAAGAACTAGCGATGGCAGATGTATGGTAAAATATAATATAGGTGGCCGTCCCTATAATATGACAATCAATCCAAGCAATGGGATGCTCTACGTTGGTCATAGTAATGGTTTTAAAACAATAAACCTAAATACTAACCAAACTTATAATTGTAGTGTGCAATTTAATTTAAGACTTAGTTATGGAACCAAAATAACGGGAGACTATATTTATTACTACCGAAATAGTAGAATTTATAGATCTAAGTTAAATACTGGTGGCTCAGCTTGTCCTCAAAATAGTGTTAGCGGAAGTTTCTCTTTCTTTGAAGGTAATTATCTCGGATTAGAGAGAGATCCAAATAATTCAAATGTTTTATTTACTCTATCATGGAGCCAAAGCAGATTAAAAAAGATCACTGTGAATGCCTCAGGTAACGGTGCAACTACGAACTGGACAAAAGGAAGAAGAAGTAAGTCAGCTTCAACTTCAAGTAATTTATATTTTTATTACCCTTGGGGTTTAGGCTGGGATGAAAACAATAACAGGCTTTTGGGCGCAAATCTAAACAACGGACAAGTTCATGTGCTAGATAATAATGGTGGCTGGATTAAATCTATTGGTGGTGCTCCAAAAACAAGGATGCAAGCTGCTTATGAGGCTATAGAAGCAATAGTTAAAGACTCATCCTTAACTTCAGGAGTAGATTTTGGTTTCGCTTATTGGTCAGCGGGTGCATCTGGATTTACAAGATGGCATGGAAATCATAAAACAGGTCAGGGTTTCTCTAGACCATGCACTTATTACAATTGTCTGAAAGTTCCAATATATAAAGGAGGAGCTGCTCAAATTGCAAAAATGATACGGACGGTCAATCCAGGAGGAGGGACACACTTGGACTCTGCAATGAGAATCGCATCAAGGTACTATAAGAATACTACTTTTTCACCAATTGATAAAAATTCTCCATGTCAAAATTCATATGTAATCCTAATCGGTGATGGAGAATGGTTTGGTTATACGCATAATCGAGGTCTTAAAATTGTTAAAGATATTTATAATAATAATAAAATTAAAACTTTCGCAATAGCTTTTGGTACTGGAATACGGGCTAGTGGATATAAAAAGTTTGAAGATGTTGCAAAAGCAGGTGGAACGGAAAAAGCAATTATTGCTACAACTGGCGCCTCTTTAACAGCTCAACTTAAACAAAAAATTGGTGAAATAATTGCAGAAAAACTCTCATTTACTGCACCTGCTATTACTGCAACTATTCAAGATGGTGGTTCTTTATATCAAGCTCAGTTTGATTACCAACAAAATAAAGAATGGATTGGAACATTAACAAGAACAAAAGTAAATCCAGATGGAAGCATTGATGAAAAAGATGCTGGCAATTGGTCAGCTGCTGAGAAAGTTCCAGCTCCAGGATCAAGAAAAATATGGAGTGTAATTCCAGGAACAGATTATAAAGCTGACTATAATAACTTTAGAGATACCTACGCAACTGAAATAGGAAATGTTATGGCGTTATATGAAAATGACATAATAGACTATCACAGAAAAACTGATACAGCGAGTGGATCTAGTTTGCTAAGAAGATGCGCGAACTCAGCAGGAGTTCTGGATGGAACAGACGATGACTTAAAAGGATTAATTAATTTTGTTAGAGGAACTGATTATTTTGATTATGATGGAGATTGTAATCTTACAGAAAAAAGAACCAGAAGTGGAAAAAATATTTATCTAGGAGATATATATCACTCACAATTACTTGTTGTTGGAGCGCCTTCAGCTGATACAGAATTTACAAATACAAATCAGGAAGCATATTTTAGAAAAGTTAATGGATATGACACATGGAAAAATTCTTTAAATGCAAGGGAACCTGTAATTTACGCTGGTTCTAATAGCGGAGTTCTTCATGCATTTGATGCAGGATCAGGAAAAGAAATTTGGGGATTTGTACCGCCATTAGTTGCTCCGTACTTACCTTTGACAATGAATAATAATCTTAATTTACCAAAAGGTGGTGGATCGAATGCAATATTTGGAGTTGATGGGTCTATAGTTGCACATGACATGTACTTTAAAAGTCCATTAGATACAGCGAAGAAATGGCATACTATTCTTTTTGTTCCATATGGTAGAGGGGGAGCTGGAATGAGTGTGTTAGACGTTACAAATCCAAACAAACCTTTACACTTATGGTCAATTTTCAATGATAAAATTAATAATAGAGTTTACAGAGTGGATCATAATCAGGTTATTTATAATTATGATTATATTTCTAATTCTTATTCACTTGCATCATTTCAAGAAGCTCAAGATGTAACAGATAATTATAATGGTGGAGGAACAAAGTTAGCTTGTAATTCGTCTTTAACTACAAATTGTTATAAAAGCAAAATTTGG
>CACMDY010000015.1 GCA_902612605.1 uncultured Pelagibacteraceae bacterium | reverse complement strand
GACATTGGGTTGAATAGATCTTCACTTATTTTTTTTGAAAACAAAAAATTGAAATTTATTGAAACAATTCCAATAGGAGGACATCATATCACAAAAGATATTTCTAAAATTTTAAAAATTTCAGAAACAGATGCAGAAAAATTAAAAAAATCATTTAATAAATCTGACACAGAATTTTCATACAAAAATAAAACTTTAGATGATACTATGGTAGTTCAAGAGATCATAAATAAGAATATTTCAATAAATTTATTAAAAGAAGTCATATTATATAGAGTTCAAGAAATAATGGATTTAATCTATAAAAAATCACAAAATAATCGCCGTGAGTATATTTTAGAAGATGCAGAATTATTTTTAATTGGTGAAGGTTCTAAATTATTTAATAATAATTCTTTTTATTTGAATGATAAATTTGGTTTTAAATCAATTAATTTTTACACTGAAACCGATGTTCAAATTTGTAAATGTGGTCTTAAAAACCAAATAATTAATTACGAAGTGCCAAAAATAATTACTAAAAAACACGGAATTTTTGAAAAATTTTTCAATTTTTTTGATAAATGAATGTATTTTCTTGTAATATTTCTTGAGTGTTTAATTAACACGTCTTTTTATATAAACAACTTATGTCAATTCTTACGCAAAAAACATTATCAAAACCAATCACTTTTAAAGGCATAGGTATTCATACAGGATCTGCAGTAAATTTAAAAATCAATCCAGCTTCTCCTAATACTGGAATAATATTTAAAAGAGTTGATTTGAGTTCAAATAATATAATATATGCAAATTATTCAAATGTAAGTGATACTACTCTTTGCACAACTATATCCAATGAACATGGAGTAAAAGTTTCGACTATCGAGCATTTAATGGGAGCCTTTTATGGAGTAGGTGTGGATAATGCAGTAGTAGAACTTAATTCACAAGAAGTTCCAATTATGGATGGATCTGCTAAAGTTTTTGTCGATAGCATTAAAGAAGTTGGATTAAAATTTAGTGATCAACCAATAAAAATTATTAAGATTAATAAAAATGTTGCAATTGAAGATCAAAATAAATTTATTTCAATTTCAAAATCTAACTTAAATGGAGACATAGAATTTGAAATTAAATACGAAAATCAACTAATAAATACACAAATAAATAAAATAAATGTATTTGAAGATGATTTAACCGATATCTTTAACTCAAGAACATTTTGTTTATTTGAAGACATAGAGAAACTAAAAAAAATTAATCTTGGAAAAGGTGGCTCACTAGAAAATGCTTTAGTCGTAAAAAATGATAAAATTTTAAATGAAACAGGATTGAGAAACAATTTAGAATTTGTTAATCACAAAATTCTTGATTGTATGGGAGATCTTTTTTTATCAGGTTATAAAATTATTGGATCTCTAAAATGCTCTCAAGGCGGTCATTACATGACTAATAAATTACTTCGAAAAATCTTTAGTGATAAAACAAATTATTCATTGATAGAAATTAAGGGAAAACAATTACCTCATACATTTGCTAATTATCAAAAATTAAAATCCATAGCTTAAAAGTTACATTTTATAAATTAATCTGTTAAAACAAGAAAATGTTTATCAAATTTATTTTTTTGTTTTTATCAATAATCATTCTGTCATTTTCTTGTTCAAAAAAAGAGGAAAAAATAACAATACTTAAAGAGAAAAATTTAGAAACACAAATGATAGAAGTTTATAATCAAGCAATGGATGAATTCGAAAAAGGCGACGTTATTTTTGCAGGAAAAAAATTTAGCGAAGTAGAGTTGTTATATCCACAATCCAAATGGGCCTCAAGAGCAGTTTTAATGTCAGCTTATGGATACTTCTCGCAAGGATATTATAGTAACGCTATAAATGATTTGGAAAGATTTCTTGTAAAATATAAAAATCACCCACAATCAGATTATGCATATTATTTATTAGCTTTATGTCACTATGATCAAATAATTGATGAAAAGAAAGATATGAATGAAATTATTAAAGCAAAAAAATACTTTGAGATTTTAATAAATGAGTATCCAACTACTGTATATGCTAAAGATTCAGAATATAAAATGAAATATATAACAGAAATAATGGCTTCTAAAGAAATGTATTTAGCCAGGTATTATCTACAAAGAGAAAAATGGATACCTTCCATAAAAAGATTTAAGAATATAGTCAATCATTACGATACTACTATTTACATCGAAGAAGCTTTGCACAGACTAGTTGAACTTCATTACAAAATTGGATTAGTAAATGAAGCTGAAAAGTATGCATTATTACTTGGATATAATTACGAATCAAGTTTATGGTATGAAGCAAGCTATAGAATATTGAATTCAGATTATAGACCTAAAAAAGTTGAGAGTATTAATGAAAAAAAGACAATCTTAAAAAGATTTAAAAACTTGTTTAAATAAAATCTAAAATAATGGAAAGAGAAGTAATTATAAAAAAATATAATCTTAAAATTGAAGAGCTTAATGAGCATAATAAATTATATTATGATAAAAATAATCCTAAATTAACGGATAGTGAGTATGATAAACTAAAAAAGGTAATATTAAATTTAGAAAAAAAATATAATTTTCTAGATCACGAAAAATCTCCCTCAAAAAATGTTGGATATAAACCATCTAAATCATTTGAGAAATATGCACACAAAGTTATGATGCTATCTTTGTCAAATGCTTTTGACAAAAAAGATCTTATAAATTTCGAAAAAAAAATATTTAATTACCTTAATACTAAAATTAAGTTTGATTACAGTGTTGAACCAAAAATTGATGGAATATCTGCATCTTTAACATATATCGATAAAAAACTAAAAGTAGGAGTATCAAGGGGCGATGGTAAAATAGGTGAGGTTATAACAGAAAACCTTAAAACAATTAGTGATATTCCCATTATTATTAAAAATGATAGTTTTCCTGACGAGATAGAAATAAGAGGTGAAGTATTTATTAAAAAAAAAGATTTTCTCAAAATTAAAAAGAATTTTGCAAACCCTAGAAATGCTGCATCAGGCTCTCTAAGGCAAAAAGACCCAAAAGAGACAAAAAAAATAGCTCTTAATTTTATAGCATACACCTATGGCAATATAAAAAATAATAAATTTAAATTACAATCTGATTTCCTTAGAGAACTTAGCAAATGGGGTTTTAAAACTAATAAACATAATACAGTATTATCAAACATAGACGACCTAATAAAATTTCATAAAGATTTTGAAAAAAAGAGGTTCAATTTGGATTATGATGTTGATGGCCTAGTTTACAAAATAAATAGCTTGAGTTTACAAAAACGACTTGGATTTACGTCTAATTCACCTCGATGGGCAATTGCACATAAATTTTTAGCAGATAGAGCAACCACAAAAGTATTGAAAATAGACATTCAAGTTGGCAGAACTGGAGCCCTAACTCCTGTTGCTAAAGTTGAGCCAGTAAACATAGGAGGCGTTGTTGTTTCGAACGCTACACTACATAATGAGGATGAAATAAAAAGAAAGGATATAAGGGTTGGAGATGAAGTTACAATTGAAAGAGCGGGAGATGTAATACCGCACGTAATTGATGTAGATAAAACTAAAAGAGGCAAAAATTCTCAAGTTTTTATTTTTCCCAAAAAGTGCCCATCCTGTGGATCAAATACAATTAAAGAATTTAATAAAATAACAAAAAAGTATGATGCTGTAAGAAGGTGTTTAAATGAAAGTTTTATTTGTGAACGTATTGCAATTGAAAAATTGAAACATTTCATTTCTAAAGAAGCCTTGAATATCGATGGCCTAGGGAAAAAAGTTATTGAAAAATTTTGGGAATTAAATTTCATAAAATATCCACAGGATATTTTTAAATTAGATTACGATAAAATAAAACATCTTGATGGTTGGGGCAATTTATCTGCCAGAAATTTAAAAAATTCAATTGAAAAATCAAAAACTACATCTCTGCAAAAATTCATATATTCATTAGGGATAAGACATATAGGAATCGAAAATGCAAAAATAATAAGCGAAAATATAAAAAATATCTCATCATTAATTAAAATTATAAAATTAAAAAAATTTGAGAGATTTTTAAATATAGATGGTATAGGTGAAACCCAAGTAAATTCACTTAATAATTTTTTTTCTAATAATATAAATATTAAAATTGTAATAGAACTTGCCTCAATATTAAATTTAGAGAATCAAAGATTTAACAAAAGTGGAAAGCTAAAAGATAAAAGTTTTATGTTTACAGGTAAACTTAGTGGTATTAGTAGAGCTGAAGCCAAATCTTTAATTGAAAAAAATTCGGGAATTACACTAACTAATGTTAGTAAGAATTTAAACTATCTGGTTATAGGAGAAAATCCTACAAAGAGAAAAGTAGATCAGGCAATTAGTTATGGTATTAAAGTTATTAAATTAGATGAATTAAATAAATTACTTGATTAAATTAATTAACCATTTTCTTTCTGTTCCATTTAGAAAATTAGAAAGCGTAGAATAGACATTTAAATGATAATCAAATAAATATTTCCTCTCTTTATTGTTTAGCAGTTTAAAATTAACCATATCTAAATCAATTGGTGCAAAAGTTAAATTTTTAAATTTTAAATTATTTTGTAGGATGTCGATATAGATAAGATTTTCAATTCTTATTCCATAATTATTGTTTAAATAATACCCCGGTTCATTACTTAAAATCATTCCTTTTTTTAATTTCACTCTATTATATTTTGATATTGCCTGAGGACCCTCATGTACATTTAGAAAAAATCCTACACCATGACCAGTACCATGGGCATAATCTAGACCTACACTATTTAAGGATTTTCTTGCCTCTTTGTCTAACAGGTAACCATTAAATTTTTTTTTTAAATTAGAAGTAACGACCGCAATATGTCCTTTCAAAACTCTTGTAAAAATATTTTTTTTTGTATCTGAAATCTTACCTCGGCAAGTTGTTCTTGTCACATCTGTTGTACCCCATTTATATTGTCCACCAGAATCAATTAATAAAATATCATTTTTATTTATTTTTCGATTTGTCTCACTGTTTGATCTATAATGTATTATTGCTCCATTAGGTCCAGATCCTGCTATAGTATCAAAACTTGGGTAAAGATAATTTTTTGATTTTTTTCTTAGACTTTCCAATTTATTTTCAATAGTTTTTTCTGTTAATACTTTTTGATTAAATTTGAACCAATACAAAAACTTTGTTAATGCAACACCATCTTCTATATGTGCTTTAAGAGTATTTTTTATTTCTGTGTCATTTTTTATAGATTTAAGATTGTAAATTGGGTCATTTAAATTTGTTACCCTAAACTTACTACTTATAATTTTTTGTTCAAAGATAGAGCAAGTGTTATCATCTATGCAAAATGACCCATTTTTTAGATTATTTATTACCTTAAAGAAACTATTCTCATTACATAAAATTATTTTTTTAAAATGATGTTTTATTTTTTTTGAAATTTTTCTTTGATCTATAAATAAATATAACCTTTTTTCTTTTGTTATGATTAATTTGCAATTAACTAAAGGACTATTTTGTAAATTCTTTCCCCTTATATTTAAAAGCCAGTTAACATTTTCTCCTGCACTTGTATATAAATAATCAATTTTATTTTTACTCATGTACTTGACAACTTTATTTATTTTTGTTGATGAATTTTCACCTGCAATAGATTTGTTTAAGAGAAAAATTTTTCTTATTTTTTTCCTGGATCTGAGTTTAAAGTCAAATTCTACTGGTATTAATAAAGTAGTATCTTTAAAGTAAGTTTTAAGTGTTTTTTCTGTAAACAATTTAGGATCAAAACCAATTTTACTGTTATGTATTTTTATCAAATTTTTTGGAAATCTATGTGGAATTTCTATAATTATAAATTCTTTTCCTGATTGCTTTTCTGCTTGCAAAGTATATCTTCCATCAACAAATAAATAATTTGTCTTTCTTAATATTATTGCAAATCCTGCAGATCCAGTAAAATTTGTTACAGTTGATAAAATATTTGTGTTTGAGTATTCTGTAAAAAATTTATCGTTTTTTGGAATAATGTAACCATCTAAATTATTTTCATAAATAAATTTTTTTAATTTTTTTATCACTTTAATTTCTTTTGATATCTTAGCCATCCTGGACTTCTTACTTCACTTTCAAATTCGATATCTTGATTAAACTCAAAATCATTATCTTCTTTTTCTGCAAAATTATTATTTTTTTTTAAATAATCATCTGGGAGCTCATCAACAAATCTAGAAGCAATACTATCTATCCAATCACCTTGATAAAATCTATTCATTGAGAAAGAAATTTTTGCAATTTTTTTTGCTCTAGTTATCCCAACATATGCCAGTCTTCTCTCTTCCTCTAAACCACTTTCACCTTTTTCTTCAATACTTTTTTGATGAGGAAACAGGCCTTCTTCCCAACCTGGTAAGTAAACTATATTAAATTCTAATCCTTTTGAAGCATGCAATGTCATTAAATTAACTTTTTCACTTTCCCAGTCTTGGTCTAATGATGTTGCTAATGCAACGTGTTCTAAAAAACTTTCTAGATTGTCAAATTCTTTCATTGCAACCAAAAGTTCTTTAATATTTTCAAGTCTATTTTCATTTTCTAAATCTTTTTTATTTTTTAACATTTCGCTGTATCCAGACTCATCCAAAACTATTTGTAAAAGCTTATTGTGATTTATTTTTTTTTTCGAATCATATCTCCATTTTTCTAACAAATTTAGCAAAGAATTTAAGCCAAGTTTTGTTTTTGGTTTTATTTTATTGAGTTCAATTAATTTTCTTGATGCAATTTCCAAAGAACAACTACTCTTTTTTGCAAACTCAGAAATTATTTTGATAGTTGTGTCTCCAATAGACCTTTTTGGAACATTAATTATTCTTTCAAAAGACAAATCATCCATTGGTTGATGAATACATCTTAAATAAGCAATACAATCTTTTATTTCTGCTCTTTCATAAAATTTGATACCTCCTATGATTCTGTAAGGTATTCCAACTTTTAAAAATCTTTCTTCAAATTCTCTTGTTTGAAAAATTGCTCTTACCAAAATGGCAATTTCATTTAATGAATTTTTTTCTTTAAAATTTTCGATTGTAGAGCTAATTTCAGTAGCTTCATCTTTTACATTCCTAAAACAATCTAATGTAATAAGTTCACCATCTTCTTTGTTAGTATATAAAAGTTTACCAACTCTATTTTGATTATTTTCTATTAATTTTGAAGCGACATTTAAGATATTTTGAGTTGATCTATAATTTTTTTCTAATCTAATTATCGTAGTGTTTTGATAAATCTTATCAAATTCAAGAAAATTTTTAATCTCAGCGCCTCTCCAACTGTAAATTGATTGATCATCATCACCAACACAACACAAATTCATATTAGTTTCTGCTAGATATTTAAGCCATTCACTCTGTATAAAATTAGTATCTTGATACTCATCAACTAGAATATATTTAAATTTTTTTGAATAAATAGAAGCTATATCTCTATTATTCACAAATATTTTTACAGTATGTAAAATTAAATCACTAAAGTCAGCTGAATTTAAATCTATAAGTTTTCTTTGATAAATCTTATATATATTTAAAAAGTTTTTCTCTAAAGTTTCACGTTTTTTCAAAATAACGTCTTCAGGATACAAGCCTTTATTTTTCCATTTATCAATTATTGCTAAAATATATTTAGGTGAAATTTTTTTTATATCTATATTTTCACTTTTACAAATATTTTTAATCAGCCTAGCTTGATCATCTTGGTCAATGATAGTAAAGTTAGATTTTAAACCTACTGCTTCTGCATGCTTTCTTAAAATTTTTGCACTAATTGAGTGAAAAGTTCCAAGCCATGGCAATCCCGTAGCTTCTTTTCTTAAAAGTTTTGAAACTCTTATTTGCATCTCTTTTGCAGCTTTATTCGTAAAAGTCACCGCAAGTATTTGGCTAGAAAATGCCTTGTGACTTCTGATTATATGCGCAATTCTTGAGGTTATTACTTTGGTTTTACCCGATCCAGCTCCTGCAACTATAAGAAGTGGGCCATCAAGATGCAGAACTGCCTTTTTTTGTTTTTCATTTAAATCGAACAAATAATCAGAATTAATCATCTTTTTATTGTATAAGTCTAAGTATTTTAATGAATAAAATTAAGCAAAATAAAATAACTTTCATATTAATTTTGTCAGCAATTGCTATAATTTTTTCATCATTCACTATTTTATCTTTACCAGTTTTATTCAATTATAAAAGTAAAGTTACTAAAATAGAAAAAAATTTTTATAAAAATTTTAAAATTTATCTTAATTCATATGGAAAAATATCATACAAACCTTTTCCCAAGCCACACCTTTTGGTAGAAAATGCGTCACTTTACATGTCCAAAACTGAACCAAAAAAGGAATTGATCAGCACAACAAATCTGAGGATTTTTATTAATTTGAAAGATATTTATTTAAGATCTTTTAATAATTTAGTTTCGACTCAAATATCCGATACAAATTTAGAATTAAAAATGTCAGATGTTAAAGAAATCAGACAACATTTATATAAAAAAGTTAATAAACCAATTATTTTTAAAAATTGTAAAATTTTTTTAAAAAATAATAAGAATGAGGTTATATTAATTTCTCCAATAAAAAAAGTTTCCTATAAAATTAATAAAAAAAATAAAATTAAAAATCTTTCAATAAGTGGAGAAGTATTTGGATTAAATTTTAAATCTGAGTGGAAAAGGAGTTATGATGCACCAAAATCAAGTATCCATAATATAAACATATTTAATCCAAATATTGAAATTAAAAATGTTTTTGAGTTTGATAATCCAAAAGTATTTAAAGGAAATACTCAAATAACTTATGCGCAAGATAAAATTGAATATAATCTTAAATATGACAATGAAAAAATAAAAATTTCGTCTCCAAATAATAAAAAAAGTAATTTTAATTTAAATAGCAAAATTCAATTCAAGCCATTTTATTTTGTTGGAGATTTAACAATAAAAAAATTACAAATTGAAAAAATAATAGATTCTCTATTAATAAATTACTCGTCTTATAAC
>CACMDY010000014.1 GCA_902612605.1 uncultured Pelagibacteraceae bacterium | reverse complement strand
ACTTATATGAAAAGAGCAGTTATAGCAGGATATTCAAGATCACCTTTTACAATGGCAAGAAAAGGTGAATTAATTGATGTTAAACCTGTAAATATGTTTGCAGAAGTAGTTAAAAATCTTGTATCTAAAACTAAAGTAAATCCTGCTGATATAGAAGATATTGTTGTTGGTTGTGCTTTCCAAGTTGGGGAGCAGAGTTTTAATATTGGGAAGCTTACAACATTTTTATCTGGAATGGAAATACATACATCAGGAATGACCGTTGATAGATGGTGCGGTTCATCTATGGAAGCTATTCATGTTGCAGCCGGTAAAATAGCAATGGGCGCAGGTAAAGTTTTTGTGTGCGGAGGTGTTGAAAGTATGACTAGAGTTACAACTGGCTTTGAACCAATACCCTATCCTTACACAGATAAAGAAAATCCAAATGTTTATTTTTCAATGGGTATAACTGCTGAAAATGTTGCGAAGAGATATAAAATTTCAAGAACTGAACAACAAGAGTTTGCAATTCAAAGTCATCAAAAAGCTAATGAAGCTGAAGTTAATGGTAAATTTAAAAATGAAATAGTTGAAATCGCAGGCTGCACAAAAGATGGAAACATACGTCCAAAAAGCAATCAAGAAACTTTAGATGGTTTAAAACTTGCATTTGATCAAGAAGGAACTGTTACAGCAGCAACATCCTCGCCTCTTACCGATGGAGCAGCAGCAACATTGATATGTGAAGAAAGCTATGCAAAAGAAAATGGATTAGAGATTTTAGGTAGAATTGTTGCAACTGGAGTTAAAGGGTGTGAGCCTGATGTGATGGGACTTGGACCTATAGGAGCAACTAAAAAAGCATTAGAGAGAGCAAATTTATCAATTAATGATATTGATATTGTAGAAATTAATGAAGCTTTCGCATCTCAATCAATAGCATGTTTAAAAGATCTTGGTATCGATCAAAAGAAAGCTAATTTAGATGGTGGAGCCTTAGCACTTGGTCATCCTCTAGGAGCAACAGGAGCTAGAATTACTGGCAAAGCTGCGGATTTGCTTAGACGTGAAAATAAGAAATATGCTTTATCTACTCAATGTATTGGTTTAGGTATGGGTATTGCGACAGTAATCGAGTCGGTAAATTGACTATCTATTAATTCCTCTTAAACGTTCCGATCTTCTTCTTAATAATTCAGCACTAATCAATATTAAGGTTGATAAAACGATTAAACATGTAGCAACTGCTAGAATTGTCGGGCTTAATTGTTCTCTTAAACCTGTCCACATTTGAATTGGAATTGTTGTGTTTTCAAGACCCGCTAAAAATAAAACGACTACAACTTCATCAAAAGAAGTTACAAAAGCAAATAAACCTCCTGATATTACACCTGGTAAAATTAACGGAAGGGTTACTTTCATAAATGTATTTACTGGATTACTGCCTAAACTGGCTGCTGCTCTCGTCACACTATGATCGAAACCTGATAATGTTGCAGTAACAGTAATTACAACAAAAGGTGTTCCCAAAATTATATGAGCTAAAACTATTCCTGTATGAGTTGCCGCTAAACCTGCCTTTGCCATAAAAAAGAATATTGCAACACCTGATATAATAAGTGGAACTATCATTGGTGAAATCAAGGTTGCCATTATTATTCCTTTAAAAGGCATGTGTCTGCTACTCAATCCTAATGCAGCAACCGTTCCTAAAATTACTGAGCCTAAAGTTGCAAATATAGCAATAATAAAACTATTCTTTGCAGCAAGACCCCATGGATTTTTTGTACCGTAAACCATATCTTTGTACCATCTTAAAGAAAAAGCATCTGGGTCTAAATTCTTCATGCCCTCTGAAAAAACAAGAAACTCTTCAGCATTAAATGATAATGGAAATATTACAAATAAAGGCGCTATTAAAAAAATAAAAACAAATGTGCATATAGCAATGTAAAAGTAGTGCCAAATTCTATATCTAGTTTCTGTATACTTTGGTAATGCCATACTAACCTAACTTAATATTATCAACTCCAACTAATTTATTATAAAGCCAATAGATAACCAAAACTCCTCCAAGCAACATAAGTCCCATCGCTGAAGCAAAACTCCAATCTAAAGTGGTTTTCATATGATATGCAATTTGGTTACTAATTAAGGTTCCTGATGCTCCTCCAACTAATGCAGGTGTAATGTAATATCCTATTGCTAAAATAAAAACTAAAAGACAACCTGCCCCAATACCTGGTATTGTTAATGGAAAATATACTTTCCAAAAAGCTACAAAAGGTGTTCCTCCAAGAGATTTACCTGCTCTCATTAGACTTGGCGAGATAGTTTTCATCACACTGTAAAGTGGTAAAACCATAAACGGTAATAGAATTTGAGTCATTGCAACATAAGTTCCGACTTTATTGTACATCATTTCTGGCCTATTATCGTCTGCAACAAGACCAATCATTACAAAGAAATCGTTAACGACTCCTTGCTGTTGAAGTAAAATCATCCAGCTAGCTGTTCTAACTAATAATGATGTCCAAAATGGAAGAAGAACACAAATCATTAATAAATTACTGTACTTCATTGGGAGTGTTGCTAGTAAATGGGCTATTGGGTAACCCATTAAAAAACAAAAAACAGTAACAAAGAAAGCAACCTCTACTGTTCTCAACCATAGAATTCTATGTATTCTTCTGTCCTCACTAACTTGAGTAATTTTGTTATCTTCATTCAAATACATATCCATAGCTTTTAAATATTTAGCTGAGGTATAAGGAGGTGCAGTTCTTTTAATTGCTTGCCAGTATTCTACATTTCTCCATCTCTTATGAACTTTCAT
Source organism: uncultured Pelagibacteraceae bacterium (assembly GCA_902612605.1). Taxonomy (GTDB): domain Bacteria; phylum Pseudomonadota; class Alphaproteobacteria; order Pelagibacterales; family Pelagibacteraceae; genus Pelagibacter. The sequence goes on along the minus strand of CACMDY010000014.1, from coordinate 7,927 downwards.
TATTTGTTCTTTAATACTTTGCGTCTCGTCAATTTTATTTCTTTTTACCTGTCTGAATAATTTTTTTGTAATGGTGTTAAACCCATTTTTCTCTTTGTTAAGTCTTTGAGCTAATTTTCCGTGTTCTTTTTTTTCCACAAGAATTTTAAAATCAGATAAAAATGAAGAAAATACTTCCTCGGATGGAAGTTCTTTACCATCCCATGTTTCCATGGACTTAAATGTTTTTGGAAGCATGTTAGTAATCATTTTATCATCAATACTTCTTGTAAACATTTCTCCAATTGGAAAAATATAAGTGATGATCAAAAATAATAATAAAGGAGCTACAAGTAAAAATGCTTTAATTTTGTTTTTCCTTTCAGCTTTTTTTAAGCTTATCTCTAAAGGAATTCCGTCAGTTGTAAGTATTTGTTTTGTTTCGCTGCTCATAAATAAAAAGGGCGACTTAAAAAAGTCGCCCTATATATATTATATTATTCTAGTCTTTAATACTCTTTTATAGACCAGCTTTCATAGCTTCCCACTTCTCACCAAGTTCTGTACCGTTATCAGCCCAGAAAAATGGATCAACTAAAAAGTATTTTTTAGTGTTTGCAGGAGCAGTTGGCATTTGTGGCATCATTTCAGTTTTACCATCTTTGTACCAAGGCTCATTTGCTTTGATAATTTCTAAAGATGATAATCTGTATGGAGCATATGCAATATATTTAGCACTTCCAGCTAACATTTCAGTGTTAGTCATCATTGCTAAAGCTTTTTTAGCATTTGCTTCATCTGGTCCACCTTTAACAAGTGCGAAATATTCATAGTCAAGACCTTGTCCATCCCATACTTGCGTAATTGGAGCGCCTTCACCGACTTCAGCATTGAAAAATCTTCCATTCCAACCAGTTGCCATTACAACTTCACCAGCTACTAATAATTCTGGTGGTTGAGCACCAGCTGACCAGAATACACATCCACCATTTGGATCTGTGCAAAGCTCTTTGATTTTATTCATTGCTCTGTTAACGCCAGCTTCAGTTTCTAGTAATTTGTAGATCTCAGATCCACCTTTACCCATGTAAACACCGTCACCTGCTAAAGCGATTTCTAGGTTTGTAAGAGCAGATTTATAAATTGCTCTTTTTCCTGGAAATTTTTTAGTGTTGAAAAAGTCCTTAATAGTTGAAGGTGCTTTTCCATCAAACGCTCTATTATCGTATGCGTAATTCCATGAATATAAAATGTTTCCTACAGCACATTTACTCGGCATTGGAGCAAAGAAGTCTTCACTTGCAGGAGTTCCATCTGGAGCTGCAGGGAAATCTTTGTCAAAATCGAATTCGACGAAAATTCCTTCATCACATCCGTTGATAGTATCAAATGCGAATACATCGATAATATCCCAAGTAATTGCACCTGCTTCTTTTTGAGCTTTGATCTCAGATAATCCACCTGAATAGTCTACCCAGTTGATATCAACACCAAGAGCTTTTGCAGTTGGATCACCATACCCTAGCTTTTGAGACTCTGTATAAGCTCCACCCCAAGATGCTACTGTAACCGCAAATGCAGATGAAGTTATTGAAAGAGCAAAAGAAAGAGCAAGTAATAATTTACTTAATTTTTTCATTTATCCTCCGTTTAAACGTTTAATATAAATTAATTTATATAATAGAAGTACAACAAAATCGTAATTCAGAGTCAACAGGCCATTTTGTTATAGGAATACTAGTCTATTTGAGAAATTATTTAGGATCTAGAGCTCTAGCATCTTGACTGTTCCACCCTACTTTAATCTCGTTACCTAATTTTAAATCTAGCTCGTTTGAGCTATTTGGAACTTTTAAAATAAATTCTTTATTGCCTAAAAGATCTAATCTTACTCTGGTGTGGTCACCATGGTAGATAACTTCTTCAATTTTTCCAGTTTGATTATTATCCATTTTATCTTTTGGATTTATCAATGCTCTCTCAGGTCTTATTGAAACTGTTGTTTTGTCACCTTTGGAATTAACTGAAATTGGATTGGCTAAAATTTCACCATTTTGTAGTTTAACTTTACAAACATTTTTTGAAATGTCTGTCACTTCTCCACCAAAAGTATTATTTTCTCCTATAAACTCTGCCACAAACGAATTAACTGGCTCTTCATATAATTTATCAGGACTTGATAATTGTTGAACTTTACCATCATTAAACACTGCGATCCTATTTGACATTGTTAATGCTTCTCCTTGATCATGTGTAACATAGACAACAGTCACCCCAATATTTTCGTGGATATGTTTAATTTCGTATTGCATACTTTCTCGTAAGTTTTTATCCAAAGCTCCAAGTGGCTCATCCATTAGAACTACCGCTGGATCAAAAACGAGAGCTCTTGCAACCGCTACTCTTTGTTGTTGTCCTCCCGACAGTTGTGCAGGCATCCTACTTTCAAATCCTGAAAGAGAAACCATCGACAAAGCTTTATCTACTTTTTTATCAATCTCATCTTTTTGAACTTTTCTTACTCTTAAGGGAAATGCTAAATTTTCATAAACTGTCATATGAGGAAACAATGCATAATTTTGAAAAACCATTCCAATTCCTCTTTTGTGTGGTGGAATATTTGAAATAGGATTAGAGTCTAAATAAATTTCGCCATTAGTTGGGGTTTCAAATCCAGCTAACATCATTAAACAAGTTGTTTTTCCTGAACCAGATGGACCAAGCATAGTAATAAACTCACCCTCGGAGATATTAAGATTTAAATCTTTTACTACTAAGACTTTACCGTCGTAACTTTTATCAACTTTATCGAACTTAACGAATTCTGTATTTTTAGACATTGAGTGTTTAAAACATTTAAGAAGTTAATTATCAATAGCTAATAGTTCTTTATATGTAGCTCTTTTGGAAAATTACAGAATAATTCACAACCTTTGTCGGTAACTCGGATCGCTTCTGATGCTTCTACTCCCCAATCACCAAACTGCATGACTGCAATCATATGAAAACAAACATTTGGTTCAAGTACTGTCATATCGCCTTTATAAATATTTAAAGTATGCTCTCCCCAATCTGGTGGATATCCAATACCTATTGAGTAACCCGTTCTTGATTTCTTCTCGATACCATATTTATCTAAAATTTTCCAAAAAGCTTGGGCAACATCATTTGCTGTGTTTCCTGGTTTTGTAGCATCAATTCCGGCTTGTAAAGCTTCTATAGTTTTATTCATTGTATCTATTTTTAATTGATTAGGTTTGCCTAATAAAATTGTTCGAGCCATAGGTGCGTGATATCTTTTATAAACACCTGATAGTTCAATTATAGTTGCTTCACCTTCAACAAATTTATCTTGGGTTGCTGTTAAATGTGAAGCAGATGTGCCTTTTCCAGTTGGAAGAAGCGTTGCGATACTAGAATATTCACCTCCAAATTCCTCTGTGCCATAAAATAGAGATTTTTGAATTTCTCCAACAGCATCGCATTGTCTTGTACCAGGTTTAATTACTTCCATTGCTGTTTGCATTCCTTTTTGAGAAATTAAAGCAGCAGACTTCATATAATTTATCTCTGCATTGGATTTAATTAATCTAGCCCAGTTAACTAGTCGATCAGAATCGATAATGTTTGCATTAGGTAATCCTTTTTTTATCTTTTCATAACAAAAAGCTGTAAAATAATGAGCATCCATTTCAACTCCAATGGACAGTTTATCCCATTTTTTTTCTTTAATTACTTTGGTCAAGTAATCATAAGGATGTTTTGGCCAAGTATGAATATAACTCTCATCATAAACAATAATATTATCTTTATTTAAATAGGTTTTAATGTATGCCCCACCTGCATCCTGATCTCTTACAAAGCAAATTGGTTCTTTTGAATCAACGTGCACTAATACACATTGTGCATAATAAAAAGACCAAGCATCGTAGCCTGTGAGATAATTCATGTTATTTGTGTCGTGTGAAATAATTAAATCAATTTTTTTCTCTCTCATCAGAGATTGAACTTTTAATAGTCTTTGTTTGTATTCCTCTTTTGAAAAAGACATAAATTAATCAAACAGTCTTCCAAATCCTTTTACAGATTTATTTTCACCTATGTTTTCCAAAGACTCCCATATTAATGCTTGGTTACTTGAAAGAACTGGTATTCCTAGTTTATCTTCTAATTTTTGTATCAAAGGTAGAACTGGTAAAGCGGTACAAGATACAAATAAAGCATCTGACTCACTTACATCTAAGTTTATAAGAACATCAAACAGATAATTTTGATCTACTTTACCAATCTCCATGTCAGAATGAATATCAAAGTATGAATTTGAGGTGATTTCAAAACCAGATGATTTAAAATAATCAACAACATCATCGTTAACTTTTTTACTATAAGGTGTGAAGATAGAAAGTTTTTTAATATTTAATTTTTTCAATGCTTTCAAAGCTGCTGTACTTGGTGTTGAAAGTTTTGCCTCAGGTTTTGCTGCTTGTATTTTGTTTTTAATATTATCGTATCCTGCTGCTATAGTTCCTGATGTACAAGCATATACAACACAGTCTAATTTTTGCTCTGGCAAAATATCTTTCGTAACTTGAGTAATATTCTCTGACATTTTGATCAAATTTTCTTTGGTTAAGGGGTTATAACATTCTATTCTATTTACAAAAAAATCTATTTTTTTATCTTTAATTACACTTATAAAATCTTTTTCAATCACTAGATCAGTTGCTAAAGCAATTAGTCCAATACGTGGATTTTGGTTATTTTCAAACTTTGGTTCTATTTTTTGTGATTTCATAAATACAATATACCACCACATATTGATTAATCATTAAAATTTAAAAACTGTATCTAATTTCTTGAATGGTTATAGTAAATAAACGTATAATAAGAAAAAATAATTTTGAAATATAAATGCTCGATAAAAAAAAATTTTATATCAATGGCAAATGGGTTGAGCCAGTAAACAAGAATGAATGTGAAGTTATTAATCCATCAACAGAAGAAGTTTGTGCAATTATAAGTCTTGGAAGTTCTGATGATACAAATGCTGCAGTCAAAGCAGCAAAATCTGCATTTGAGACTTGGAAAGAAACTTCAAAAGAAGAAAGGTTAAATTTATTAGAAAAATTATTAAAAATTTATAATTCTAGATGGGATGATATGACTGATGCTATTACTACAGAGCTTGGTTGTCCTAAAGATTGGTGTTCAGCTAATCAAACATCTTCTGGCGCAGGTCATATCGAAGACTTTATAAAAAGATTAAAAGAATTCGAATTCGAACCAGGTTTTGATAAAGGATCTACTAATCATATTATATATGAGCCAATTGGAGTTTGTGGATTAATTACACCTTGGAATTGGCCTATAAATCAAATTGCTTTAAAAGTAATTCCAGCTTTTGCTACTGGGTGTACAATGGTACTTAAACCATCTGAAATTGCACCATTGTCAGGAATGCTATTTGCAGAGATGATAGATGAGGCTGGATTTCCAGCTGGAGTATTTAATTTGGTAAATGGTGATGGGCCTGGTGTTGGAACTGACCTGTCAGGACATCCTGATGTTGATATGGTCTCATTTACAGGATCTACTAGAGCTGGAAAATTAATTACAAAGAATGCTGCTGAAACTATAAAAAGAGTTTGTCTTGAACTTGGTGGTAAAGGTGGAAATATTGTTTTTGCTGATGCATATCCTGATGCAGTCAGAGATGGTATTAGAAACGTAATGAGTAATTCAGGTCAATCCTGTGATGCCCCAACTAGAATGCTTGTTGAAAAATCAATTTATAAAAGAGCTGTTGAAGAAGCTGCAGATGAAGCAAATAAAATTAAAGTTGATCTTGCTTCAAAAGCTGGTGACCATATTGGGCCTGTAATTTCAAAAACTCAATTTGATAAAATTCAAAGTTTAATAAATAGTGGAATTGAAGAAGGTGCTACTTTAGTAGCGGGTGGTCCTGACAAACCTGAAGATCTAAAGAAAGGTTATTTTATTAAACCAACAGTATTCACTGATGTTAATAATAATATGAGAATTGCTAAAGAGGAAATATTTGGACCAGTATTGTCGATTATTCCTTTTGAAAATGAAGAGGAAGCTATCCAAATTACAAATGATACAGAATATGGATTAGGAAACTATTTACAAACAGAGGATAATGAAAAGGCAAAAAGAGTCTCAAAAAAATTAAGGTCCGGAATTGTGTATGTAAATCATAAAGCAGCTGACTCTGGGACTCCTTTTGGTGGGTATAGACAATCTGGAAATGGACGTGAAGGTGGAACCTGGGGATTGCATGAATATCTAGAGGTAAAAACTATTACTGAATGGAAAAATTAAAATGCTTGGTTATGTAATGGTAGGAACCAATAACTTAGAAAAAGCAATAATTTTTTATGATGAAGTCTTAAAAGTTTTAAATCTAGAAAGAAATTATAAAGATGAAGTTTGCGCTGGTTACACAGAAAAAAATGGCGATGGAACTATAGAGTTTTATGTGACCAAACCTGTCAATATGAAAGAGGCAACTAATGGAAATGGAACGCAAGTTTCATTTATTACATCATCTAGAGATATAGTTGATAAGTTTCATGAGATTGGACTTAAGGCAGGTGGAAAAAGTGAAGGAGCTGGAGGTGAAAGACCAGAAGGTTCTGGAGTTTACTATTCTTATATTCGAGATCTTGATAATAATAAAATTTGTGCTTTCACAAACAATTAATGTCTTACAATTTAATTCAAGAAAAAATCAATGAAGGAAAAATTATTTTACTTGATGGAGGTATAGGTGCTGAGCTTGAAAAAAAAGGAGCTAAAATGGATCAAAACCTCTGGTGTGGAAAATGTTCGGTAGATAGCCCAGAATTTCTAAAAGAAGTTCATGAAAATTATATTGATGCAGGTGCTGATGTTATTACAACAAATACTTATGCTACAACTCCAATTTCTCTTAGAAAACACGGATATGAAGACTCAATTGAATTATTTAATAAACAAGCAGTTCAAATTGCAAAACAAGCAATTAATAATTCAAAAAAGAACATCTGTTTAGCAGGAAGTGTTTCGAGTTATGGAAGTTTTCTTAAACTTGGAACAAAGAACATGAAGCCATGTTTTAATGAACATATTAAAATTTTATCAAATGAGGGTGTTGATTTAATAATTTTAGAAGCAATGACATCTCAAGCAGAAATCGTGGAGACTATGCTTGAGTGTTCCTCAAATATAAAGTTACCTGTTTGGCTTTCTATTTCCTGTGTAATAGATCAGAATACAAAAAATATTACACTTGGTTATGATGATGTGAAGAATAAAACTGAAATTTACGAGGATTTAGAAGAATCGTTGAAAAATTTTAGTAAATTACATAAGGGGCCAATTTTAATTGCTCACTCAGATATTAAAACAACGAGTGCAGCTTTAGATACTGCATTAAAAAATTATAATGGAGTTATTGGTGCATACCCTAACAAAGGCTATTACGAAAAACCAAATTGGAAGTTTGTGGATGATTTTTCACCCAATGATTATTTGGAAGTTGCAAAAAAATGGTTTAGCAAAGGTGTAAAAATTGTTGGTGGTTGTTGTGGTATAGGAGTTGAAGAGATAAAAGCTGTTTCAATTTTGAAGTAATAATATATTGTAAAATTATGAAAACTTTTATTGGTGGTATTGGTTGTTTTTGGGACGAAACTAAATACGATGGTATAAAAGGAATATTATCTACCGAATGTGGTTATTGCGGAGGTGATGATCCTAATGTTACTTACAAAGCAGTTTGTGGTGGGGATACAGGTCACATAGAAGTAGTCAAAGTTCAATATGATGAAAATATTTTAAGCTATGAAGACATGGTCAGATTATTTTTTAAACTCCATGACTCAACTCAAAAGAATAGACAAGGAACTTATGTAGGAATTCAATATCGCTCTGAGATATTTTA
>CACMDY010000013.1 GCA_902612605.1 uncultured Pelagibacteraceae bacterium | reverse complement strand
AATTAATAAAATTAAAAAGAATAAGTTTTTTTCAGTAAATTTTACAAAAGCCATTTTGCGATTAAATATTTTGATCAAATATTTTGTCAAAAATATTTCTTAGATGATGATTTTTCATAAAGGAAAAATATTCCTCTTTTTCATTGTTTGTTTTTTTATTTATAAATTTATTAAAATCGAAATTTTGCTTAACAAGCTTTTGAAATTGATATCCTCTTAGTAATGGATCGAAAAAACTATACCAGATTCTGTAAAGGTCTTTTATAGAATAGTGTTTGTAATTATTTATTTTAAAGCTTGGAACTTCTAATTTTTCTCTGAAAATTATTTCCCCAGTATCGATACCTTTATTCATAAAAAATGTACTAACTGCAATATTTCCATATTTTTTTATTTGCCAAAATGAACTATCAGCCCCTTTTATATTTGGTAAATAACCTGGATGAATATGAACAAATTTATGTTCAGTGTCTAAAATATCTTTTAATATTTGATTGCCAGTATTTATAAAAGTAGTTTTTGGAATACTTTTAAAAAATCTGATCGACTTAAAGCTATTTATATCTTCATCATTAACAAAATGAATTTTGTCAGCAATGTCTATAATGTTGTTAAATTTATACATGTTGCTGCAAAAATCTTTCTCAAAATTAAAATATTTTTCAATTTGATTTGTAAAATTTAAAATATCTTTTTTTTTTAAAAAATTAAGAGCAAATGAATTTTTTTTAATAAAACTAACTCTAGCAGAAATAATTTTAAAATAAAATTTTGGCTTTAATAAATAAATTATGTATTTTAGTTTTAAATTATTTATTTTTAGTATATTTATATAAGAACAGCTTATTGGATTTTCACTAACAATCAGTCCAGTATTAGTAATCATAACTTCTATTTTTTTTTTAAAATATGAAATCTTCTATTTTTGTCATAGTAATTTCCAAATTCATAAATTCCATTTTCAATAATATCAAAATTATTTTGGAGAACTTTAACTAAATTTAAATATGACGATGTTTTTTCATATAAGGGCGAATGGGACTCTAGTATTAAAATTCCATTTTGATCTAATATTTCACATATTTTTTCAAAGTAATATTCCGTATCATTAATACCGTTATCGAAAGTAGAATGATTAGCTAGTGATAAAATTACTTGAAATTTACTTTGAAAGTCATATTTCAAAAAATCTCCACAAATAAATTTTATATTTTTAATTACAAGATAATCACTAACTTTTCTTGCTATATTTATAACATCACAATTATGATCTATGCCAATACATTCTTTATAATTTTTTACTGATAAAGGTATAGCGCCTATATTTGTTCCGATGTCTAATACAATTTTGTCTTTTAAATAATAATCTAATTTAAGTTTTTTTGCTCTTCTTTTTGTATCTCTGAGACCAACTAATTTAATTGGAGGAATACTTTGATAAAACATTCCTTCTCCGTAATCGTATAAATCTTCTTTTTTTGAAGCATTTTGTTTGATTAATATTTTTCTAAAATCTCTATGCTTATCAAAATTAATAAGATGTAAAAACTTAAAATAAATATTTATAATTTTAACAATTTTCATCTATTTAAAAAAATTTTCATTATAAAAGTCACTAATTATATTCTGATTATCAATATTATTTTTTTCAATAAAATTTTTTATATCTACAATTTGATCTACTTCAAAAGTTCTTGCCAAAATATTTCTTGCATAAATTTCTATTGGCAAATCTATAAATTTAGTTGAATTATTCCTAATTTTTTGTTTTGTATTAATGAGTATTGAAAATCTATTATTTATAATTGAATATTCTATAAAAATCCCTGACCAATCTGTAATTAAATGTGAATATTTTTTAAAATCTACTTTAGTGCTCACATCATAATTTATATTGTTTTGCTTTAATACATCAATTGAAATCTCTTTTTTTTTTAAAGACATTGGATGAGGTCTTAAGATATAGTCAATTTTACTTTTATCAAAAATTTTTTTTAGATTTAAGTGCAAATTTAAATCATAAAAATTTGTATGCCAAGTAGGTGCGATTAGTATTTTTTTTTCTTTATAATCCTTTTTGGAAAAATTATTTGTTAAAAAGAGATACTTTGATTTAAATGGTTTTATGTTTTTTTTATAAATTTGGTTTATTTTTTTAATTTCGTTATATTGAAATATATTTACAGTTTGTACAGCATCAAAAGATAAAAAGGCTTTTTCATCATATATTTTTGTTAAACTTAATGGTGAGTGTTGTATGTAAATATATTTAGTCAAATTATACTTTGATTTTTTAAAAATAGAATTATCTAAATCTGGAGTAGATGTGATAAGAAAATTTATTTTTTGTGTTAAAAAAAAAAAACTTCTAAAAAAATTGGTATTAAATACAAAGACTTTTTTTTTTGTTGATACATTTAATTTTTCAAAAGAAATAATAATTGTGTCTTCATTTTTTTTTCTTTTAATGTAAGGCTCTAAGTATTGATAAATAAAATTATTTTCTACAAAAAAACAATAATTTAAATTTGACTGAATTTTATTTATTTTAATTAATGTAATTATGTCAGATATAAATGTAATCAAAGTTTTTTCTTATAATTTAAATAATCATTTATATCATCAAACTCATACCAATTTTTGAAATACTTCAAACACTTTATATTTATATTTTCTTTAACCATTAGATCTAAAAATTGAGTTAAATGAATTTTTTTGTTATTTTTAGTTGAATTATATAAATCAATTATTTTTTTTCTATTTTCTTTATTTATCATGACAAGTCCCATAAATTGATATTTTACATTAGCAATATTTGAAATTTTTTTTCCAATAGTTTTTAGATTATCATTTTTGTCTACCTGGAGATCTTCAGCATCTAATTTAATTTTTTTTTTTCTTTTAATCCAAACCTTCTTCCAATTTTTTAATACTGGTAAGTAAATATTTTTATTTTTTGAAATTAATTTTTTTATAATACTGCGATCGTATATGACATCTGTATATGAAAAAATAATATCATCATTTATTTTTTTTAAAGCTAAAATTAAAGAGTAAAGCATCTCTCTTGACTTATAATATTTATTGTAAATAAAATTTATATTCTCATTTGATTTTAACTCTTTTTTAATTAAAGCTGATTTAAAACCTACCACAATATTAATTTTTTTAATTTTTAAACCTTTAAGGTTTTTTAATAAATTCATAATTATTGACTTATTATTAATTTTCAAAAGACATTTTGGTTTGCCTAATTTTTTGAATATCCTTGAGCTTTTACCAGCAGCTAAAAATACAATATTCATTCAATACCTAATATATTTTTAAAATATCGATCAACTTTTATTTGTGAATAATTTTTTCTTTCGGGATGAAACATTAAAAAATTAATCCTATTACTAATTCTAGCTATTTCAATACTACTATCTTTATGTTTTGCAATAATTTCAAATTCTTTAGGCAAAAAATCTATCAAAAAATTGTGATATGAATTTACATATAAATTTTTTCCATTAAAAAAGTTTTTCTTAACAATATTAATTTTTTGTTTCTTTTTCACGTGATTATTTGAGTGTGCAAGTTTGCCACCTAACTTGGAAGCAATGAATTGAAATCCTCTACAAATTCCAATTATTCTCATTTTTTTTTTTAAAAAATAATTTAGTAATTTAAGTTCTTCTTTATCTCTGAAGAAATTTTCTTTTTTTTTGCTCAAGTAATGCAAATCATTTCCACCAGAAAAAATTACACCACTTAATTTTAAACTATTAAGTTTTTTTTTTGAAAAAATATAGTTATAAGGAATCAAATTTATTCCTATTTTTTCAGAATAATCAAACCAATCTTTTGACAATGAAAAATTATAACCTCTTTTTTTATCAAATTTTACGATTTGTGTTATTAGAAAATTTTTCATTAACTTATTATTTTATATTTTTTTTGTTCACAATCTAACTCTATAAAGTTAGAATTACTTATAGCTTCAAATCCATTTTGACCTATGCCGATAATTGCAGGAATATTTAGTTCTATACATCTTATTGCCATGTGAGAGTTTGCTCCCCCATATTTTGTAATGAGTCCCTTTATTTGATAAGAGAAAATAAAGTCAAATCCAGGATCTGCATTTTCAATAACAACAATTTTCTTATTGAGTTTTTTTAAATTTTTTATTTTACTTAAATAAATTGAATTTGCAGATATTTTTTTGTTAGTTATAAAATTTCCTCTACTAGCTTTAATCTCATGAAAATAAGCATCCTTAGATGAATTTATGAAATCTGGAAATTTAATTTGACGTAAAATTTCATAAGATTTTTTATTAATATTAATATCCCTTTTCAATGTTAATTCTAATTTTTCAGTTTCTAATACACTATAAGAGTCTAATATTTTTTTTATTGAAATATATTCTAGATCATCTCTTTTAATATTAAGTTTTTTTGTAAATTTAATTAAATTTTCAAAAATGGAATTTATTGACTTTGAAAAGATAAATTTGCCATATTCCCTGTATTGAATAGATTCTTGTAATAACTTTATAAAATCTTTAAAATTAATTTGTAATTTTTCTCTTTTAAATAATTTAGTGATTTTGTTATTTAAATGATTGTTTATCTTCAAGTTTTTAGTTGATATTGATATGGAATTTTTTTCCACATTAGAAAAATATTCATTAAAACCTTCTTTATAATTTTTCGATGCAATTGAATATGTAAAAGGTCTTAAATGACCATATTTTTCAATGAATTTTTTCTTTGATTTCTTTAACTTGATAGCACTTAGATAATCATTATTGATTTTTTTTGTTATTGTAGGAATATTTGAATAAATATTTTCAACAAATTCATTATCAATAAATTTTTTATCTAAAAGAGATCTCAATATTTTTGTGCAAATAAAAGCTATTCTGGCAATTCCTGAAAATGGTAAAGTTCCTAACTTTTTACAATCATTTACGAGAAAGAAAATTTTTTGTATTTCACTTATATTAAATTTATTTATTTCGCTAATTTTTTGATCTAAATTTTTTATCTTAGAGAATTCTATATTTAAAATATTATTTTTTGGATTAATTATATAGTTTGTTGTCTCTTTTATTTTCGAAAAATATTCATTTTTATCCTTTTTATTTAGAAATCTTAAATTTAAATTTGACATATTCAAATCGTAACATGTTGGTATAAGCTCGAACTCTATTTTATCATGTAAATAAGTTTTAGTTTTCAAATTTTGTAAATAATTGTTAATTATCCTTTCCTCTAATGAAGGGTTTAGACCGTACGGGAGAAAAGAGTTAAAATCAGTTCTTAAGTCTATGAATGGTGAGCCCGCTAAATTTACCATTAGAATGTTTGGGGTTACATCTTTATATTTGTAATTTTTTCTTTGAACGCTCCAAATAGAATCTGTAATTAATTCAGAATATAAACTCATCGCAAGAGTTTTTGGTTTTACCCCTATCATTTCTGCAGGATTCCAATCTGCCATATTACTAAAATAGGTTATGTTTCCTTTTATTGTTGGATTTTTTTTCTGCAGCTTGCGAATTTTTTTTTCAATATTAACCAAGGATTTGCTTATTTGAATATCAATTTTTTTTTTTTTATAATGTCCTGGAAGAGGTCTGCATTGAAATAATATCCATTTATTATTTTTTTTTGCAAACTCAATATCAATTCTATCTGTGCCCATAATTTTTTCTAAACTTTTGATCGTTTTTAACAAGCTCTTAAATTTATTTGCTAGATAAATTTTGTCTCTAAAAACACAAACTGTTTGAATTGAATTATTATTTTTGCCGGATGTAATTATATTTGTTTCACCAGATGTATCAAAATTAATAATATAATATGGAGAGTTATAATTAGCTTCACGAGTGAAAATAACTCCTGACATCTCTGGTTTTTTTATAAATTCCTGAATTAATATTTGATCCTTTGTAGACTCAAATTTGTTCATAACTTTGTATATGTTTTGTTCAACTAATTTTAAATCTGTATTTAAGTTAGATATACTTAAATATTTTCCGGCATTACTTAAATTTTTTGTATCTTCTGATAATGAAGATGACCTTATTATAATTTTTTTTTTTTTAAATCTATTTTTTATTTCATCTAAAAATTTTTTTTTATCTTTTAGAAATTCTAATTTAGAAATGTAAATAAATTTTGGAATAATCAAATTTTTAATTTTGAATTTTTTTAGATTATTATTTATAAGATTTAAGGTATTAGCTTTTGTGAGATTTCTTTTCAATTTTTGCTACATGTCTTTTTTTTGATCATTTTTTTTTTTTTTAAAAATTTTTGATACAAAATTTTTAAATCTATTCCAGTAAATTACTAAACTAGCAAAGGCTCCAGCGATTGCTGCAAGCAACATTTGAAGTAGTCCTGCTGAGCCGGGATCTAAATAAGCATACGATTTTGAAGTTAGTGATAATATGATCAATATTATATAAATAAAAAGTTTCATTTTTAATTTTAAAATATTATAAGTTATTGTTATATTATCAGTAAATTCTTTAAAAGGATATTTTTAATAGCTTATTGAATGACTTTTTGTCTTATTTTTTTTTTCCAGAATGTAGATAAATACACGTTTGGGAATTAGCATTATATTTATTTAAAATATTTATGAAATTTGAATTTATCGGGAACGCAGGTGGAATTTTTCATGGTAGCAAAGGTACGAAAATCTTATGCGATCCATGGATAGTAGATGGTGTATTTGAGGGAAGCTGGTTTCATTATCCTCCACTTAAAACAAAAATAAATGATTTACAAAATGTTGATGCAATTTATGTAAGTCATTTACATCCTGACCACTATGATGAGCGAAATTTTAAATTTCCAAAAAAAATTCCTTTAATTATTTTAGACGAAGGTCCGAATTTCCTAAAAAAAAACCTTTTAAAAAATGGTTATGAAAATTTTATTGAGATTAAAGATATGCAAACTGTTAAATTTAATGAATTTAATTTAACTCTATACAAGCCATTTACAGGGCATATTTATGAGGAGTCTTTATTAGGAAATTTAATTGATAGTGCACTTGTTCTAAATGACAATAAGACGACTGCAATCAATTTTAATGACAATACCCCAACAGAAAAGGCTTGTATTGATTTAAAAGAAAAATTTAAAAAAATTGATCTTGCAATGTTAAATTATAATGCTGCTGGACCTTATCCTTCATGTTTTGATAATTTAAGTGAAAAAGAAAAATATGATGAAAATAAAAGAATATTAAAAAGAAACTTTGACTATTTGTGTAAAATTATACCTTTGTTAAAACCAAAATCGGTAATGCCATTTGCTGGTTCTTATATTATTGGTGGAAAAAATTATAAGAAAAACAACTATCTTGGTACAACAACTTGGGATAAATGTGCAGAATATTTAGAGAAAAATTTAAATAATGAATTAAACATTGTCTGCCTTAGAGAAAGTCAAATTTTTGACGTTACAAAACAATTAAACGAACACAAATATGAAAAATTAAATCAAAAAGAAATGAATGATTACATACTATCAATTAAAAAACATAAATATGATTATGAAAATGATCCAATGCCAAATATAGAAAAAATGATTGATGATATTGATGTTGCTAAAAATAAACTATATGAAAAATCTAAACAATTTAAAATAACTCCTGAGACAAATGTTATAATAAATATTGAAGGTTTAAAAATAAATGTGCTTAAGGGGAAAGATAAAAAGAGAACTTTAGAATGTAAAATGGATAATAGATTATTAAGAAGAATACTTGATAGGAAATCACACTGGAATAATGCAGAAATAGGTACCCATATAAGTTTTAGAAGAAATCCTAATAAGATGGAACCAGATGTTCACACCATCATGAGTTTTTTTCATTTATAAAATTTAATTCATTCTTTTGAAATCATTTAACGAGTTTGTATTTTTAATTTTGGTTTTTTTTAAATTAAAGAATATTTCATCAAGGATATTTATAAAGTTATTAATCATTTTTTCAGAATGAGTAATTGAAAGGTAAACAGTGTTTTTGAATAAAAAACCTTTTTTAAGCATTTCCTTGCAAATAAAATTTTGATAAGCAATATTTTTTTTTTTGAACTCAAATCCTGGCAATGCATCTATACCCTTTATTTTAATTTGAATTTTATGTTTATCCGCAATTCTCTTAAATTCTTTTTTTATTTTTTTTCCTTTTGAGGTTATAATTTTCCATGATTTTACCTTTTTCATAATGGCTAAAGTTTTGATAGCAGCTGCTGTTCCTGTATTCTCAGTCCAGTATGTGCTACTAATAAATGTATTTTTACTTGATTCCATGACTTTTTTTTTTCCAACTATTGCTGTGATTGGAAAGCCATTCCCCAGGGATTTTCCATACATAACTATATCTGGATTAATTTTATATTTCTTATGAATACCTCCATATACTTCTCTGAACCCTGATGTACATTCATCAAATATCAATACAATTTTTTTTGATTTACAATATTTTACTAATTTAGATAAATATTTTTTATCAGGTTTTATATTTCTTTGAATTTCCATAATTACTGTACCAATATTATGTTTAGTAATTTTTTTTTTTAAATCATCGAAATCATTAAATTTAAAAGGGAAACATGTATTTTTTAGATTTGTAGCAACACCTTTAAATGGAAGGTCAATCATTAAATCTCTATCAAGATTTTTTGAGTTTTGTAAATTACTACTCAAATACCAATCATGCCAACCATGATATCCGCAAAATGCTATATTATTTTTTTGTGTAAAACTCCTTGAAATTCTAATTGCGATTGAGAGAATCTCGCCACCAGTTTTTGCAAATTTTACTTTTTGAGCCCAAGGATTTATTTTTAGTAGTTCTTTTGCTAAGATAATATCTAATGGTGAATTTAAGGTAGAAATATTTCCTTTTTTTATTGCTTTTATTACGTAATTGTTTACCTCAGAGTTTGCATAGCCAAGAATGTTTGTGCCTACACTCATTATGCTAAAATCAATATATTTTTTATTATCTAAGTCCCAGACTTCACATCCTTTTGCCTTAGAATAGTAAGTGGGCCAATATTTCGGTAAAAAACGGTCAGGATTCTTGCTATACAACATGGTTCCACCTTCGATAACCTTAATTGCTTTTTTCCAAAGTTTATAACCTTTGTTTAATTTTAACTCTTTAGAAGCCATGACTAAGAATTTCTTTCCAAGAAAAAAATTGTTTTTTCTTAAATTTATTAAAAATCTTTTTAATTCTTTTGTGATCCTCTTGTGTGTCCAAAGTCCATCTCTTGTATGAAAGGTCTATTTTATTCTTGTATTCAAAACATTTAAAGTTTCTTATCATATAAGGCGTTACATGCTCTTTATCAAAATTTTTTTTGGCCTTTTTATAAGTATTGATTAACACTTTTTTTTTAAAAATTTCAATATCTAAACCATCAGGATAAGTTCTTGTAATTGAGTTAGAGAGAAAATCAAAACTTTTTTTATTAAGAAACTTTTCAATCATACTGTCCATTAATTTAAAATCAATTAATGGGCAATCTGATGTCACTCTTATAACTATTTTTGGATTTATAATATTACATATCTTATAAAATCTTTTTAATACATTAATTTCTGGCCCAACTATAAAAGGAATATTTTTTTTTTTTAAAAAATTTCTTAAAGTTAAATTATTTTTATTTGAAGGAACTGCAAAAACAATTTTATCAAGATGCTTAGATTGATTTAATCTTGAGTAAATATGTTCCAAAACAGTTATGCCATTATATTTTAAAAAAACTTTTTTTGGTAACCTAGACGAAGTTAATCTAGCTTGGACAATGGCTATTATCATTTAAAATTACTCCAAAAATAAGGTTGTTTTAATACTTGAGGTATATTTTTAAATTTATTTGAATAATTAATTTTTCTTTTTTCAAAGTTGTCAATTAAATTAATAAGTTCAGACTTACTTTTAAAACCTATTACTATTTTACTTACAAATTTTTGATTTAAAACGAAATTTATTGCCGCATTTACTTTACTGATTTTTTCTTTTTTACAAAAATTATGCCAATAGTTTAAATAATTATTAAATTTTTTAAATTTTTTATTTAGATAATTAATATCATTTGTTAAAATCCCTTGTAGAAAAATAGATCTAGCGTGAACTTCAATTTTCTTCTGTAAGACTAATTTTATAAACTTTTTATTTACAAACTCATAATTAAATACATTAAGAGGTATCTGAATTAAATTAAATTTATAATTTTTTATCAAAAAATTAAATTCATTCATGTGATAAATTGAATATCCAAATTTTAAATTATTTTTTTTGCAGATGTTAAATAATATTTTCTGATAATCATAAAATTCTTTTTTATTAATAAAATTTAAATCGTGGAACATAAAAGCATAAATTTTTTTTAAACCTGTAATTTTAATTAGTTGGTTTATTTTTTTTTCAAAACTTTTAAGCGACAAATATTTATTTTTATTTTTGCACGAAACTTTAATTATAAAATTTGAATTTTCGGATACTTTTATAATATTTTTTATTGAACTTTTATATAATGTTGAAGTTTCAAAAAAATTTAACTTTAACTTATTTGCTACAGAAATTAGTTCTTTGGGATTTTTATTTTTTTTATTTACAACACCATAATTCGAGTAAAATTGAGCAGTTCCGATTATTATTTTGTTTTTAAATTTCATAAATTTATTAATTATTTATTAATTTTTATATCTTCTAATTTATTTAAAAATTCTTTAAAATTTCTATTATCATTTTCTATTATAAAATTTTTTTTTCCATGCCAAACTGCAAGTTGATTTTTTTTATATGGTATTTCATTATGAAGAGAAGTCGTACATCTTAAATATGGAATTTTTGAATAATAAGTAAATACACATATTCCACCACTCCAAAGTTGAAAATAATATTTTGAATTTAAAACTAATACTCCATCATCCATAAATGAATTTGTGAAAGTTTTTGAAAATTTAACTTTTAAATTATTTTTAATTGATATTCTTTTAAAATATTTGCATCCAATTTTATCTGAAACTATAATTAAATCATAATTTTTAAAATTCTTTTTTAATAAACTTACAATTTTTATATATTCTTTTGATTTTATATTCCTATTATTTTTTTTTGTAATTTGTCGAGTATTATGTCGACAATGAATTGTTATGTATTTATTTGATGGCAATCTACTATTATTTGAAAATTTCAAAGTTTTTTGACTTAATAAATATTTATTTAAAAATAAATAACTTTCATTTATACAAAGCTTGTTTAATAAGTTGAAATAAAACCCATAAGTATATTTTCTAGCTAAAACCCTTTTTTTGAATATAATTAATCTTTTATCTATATTTCTTTTTTTAAATTCAGCCCAATATTCTTTTTTATAAGAAAATTTTTTTTTTAGTAATGTGGATAAAATTTTTTCAAATTCTGAATAAAAAAAATTAAATCTACTTAAATTTTTTTTTAAATATGCTTTGTTTAAGTCGTATTTAATTAAATAAAAATATACATAGCGTCCTTTCATTTGAAAATATCTAGCTGCCATAGCAACATTAAAAAAATCACCTAAAGTTAATGGTGATGCATTGCAATCATAAATTATATGTACTTTTTTAAATTTAGAATTTTTGATAATTTTTATCTCATTATTTAAAATTAATTTTTTATTAATTTTGTGTATAAATGATCTTCTGTTATTTAATCCAAGAATTAATCTTAAAATACTTATTACTTTGATAATAATTTCAAATATTAAATCATTTTTTTTTAATATTTTTTTTATATTCAAAATTAAAAGTTTCAT
>CACMDY010000012.1 GCA_902612605.1 uncultured Pelagibacteraceae bacterium | reverse complement strand
CCCAAATAAAAGGAGGTTGGGTTTTAGAAATTTATATAAAATTAATAGATATGGAATATACCTTAGATCAGATTTTGTTTTAAAATTAAAAAAAAAAATTGATAAGAGAATTGGTAAATTATCTTCTGTAAAAAAGGTAACTAAAAATAAAGCTTTTTGCTCTTTAATAGTTGGTAAAGATCAGGATATTTTATTCGAGCAGTACGCAAAGGACTTTTCTACAAATCAGCCTCAAACAATTATGTCAATTACAAAAATGTTTATACATTTATTTGTGGGAGAGCTGATAGACAGAAAACTAATTAACTTAAATAAGAAAATTTCATTTTACTTGCCAAAAATTGGCAGTGGTTATGCAAATGCAAAAGTAAAAGACGTTTTAGACATGAACATTGTAAATCTATATAGCGAAGATTATACAAAAGCTTATTCGTCTTCATTTTTACATGAGCCTGTGGGAGGATGGAGACTGCCGATTAAAGGCAAAAACATTCAAAGCCAGGAACAATATTTAAATTCAATTAAATCTTTAAAAAGCAGAGATTTAAAAAATTATACCGATCTGGCGCATTATAAATCAGCTAATACTGATGTTATTGGACTAATTGTAGAAAGAGTAAGTAAAAAAAGTTTAAGACAATGGCTGTTGGAAACAGTTGAAGCAACAGGATTTGAAGAAGGATTGTATATAGGAACAGATAGATTTGGAACACCGTGGATGTCTGGAGGCGGAAGTTTAATTACAAGAGATTTTTTAAGAATGGGTTTACTTTTTTTCTAGGTTTGGAAAAGGTATAAATGGAAAAAATATTGGTTCTAAAACTTTTTTGAGTAAAACTATTAATAGTAAGGGACCCAAATACATTCAATTATCTAAAGATAAATTTGTCTGTTATGTTAATTCATTAATGAAATGCGGTAACTGGATTGGTCACTCTGGGTATGGGGGCCAATTTTTAGGAATAAATTTGAAAACAAAAGTTGTTGCTGCGTTTTTTTCTGTCTTAGAGACTAAATCTGCAACAAATGAAAAATATAAAAAAGATATGGTAAATATGATAGACCAAATAATTAGTAAAGATTACTAATTTAAGAAAATTTTGTTATCAAGGATTTTAAATGTTTATCTGTGACGCCACAACAACCCCCAATAATTTTTACCTGATCGTCTATTAACTCAGAACACTTATCAACAAATTCAATTTCATTTTCAGTTATTAATGCTTGCATAGTACTCGTGTCAAATTTATGAATTTCTGGATAGAACATAATTGGCCCATTCCAATTTGATTTTAAAACTTTCATTCCCTCTTTTGTATCAATAAACCAACTATGCATAATGCCATAAACATCTCCACCGATAGATTTGAGTGAATTAATTATTTCAGCGAAATTTATAATTTTATCTTCAGGAAGGAATTTTGGCTCATCAGGATATTTTAAAGGGTCATATATAATAGATCTCTCTTTTTCAGCTCTAAAATTTCTACCTACTACGGTTTCATCAAACTTACTTATGCAGCAACTTAATCCAACCCAGACAGGTAAACCTGTTTCCAAAGCTGCATTAAGCAAAATTTTAGCATGGTCAATATCTAAAAGCATTTCAAGAATAAGCACTTCGACTCCCTCTTCTTTTAATATCTTCGCTTGTTCTTTATAATTTTTTTCTTCTTTTGCAAATGATGGTACAAATTTTGTGTCAGGTCTAAATTCATTTTCAGCCAAAGCTAAATATGTTGACATGCTTCCAGCAATTTTAATTTTTTTTCCAGAATTTTTGACTGCTTGTCTTGCTAACTTAACTGTATCAATGTTAATTTTTATAGTCTGATCTCCTAAATTTGAAGGCTCAAGACAATGCCTTGCAGTTCCAAAAGTATTAGTTGTTATCATATCACATCCGGCGTTTATATGACTTTCGTGTACTTTGATTACTATTTCTGGTGAGAAAACATTTGCTAAACCAGAAAAAGCTGGTCCCATAGTTCCACCAAGTCTCTGGATTTCTGAGCCTGTTCCACCATCTAAGAAGACTTTTTTTTTTGATTTCAATAATTCATTAATATCCATTATGCTAATTTCTTCTCTGACTTTGGAACATATACAACTTCAATTACACCACCAAGAATTATTAGAATACTACCTATTGTTTCTCTCCAACCAAAAGGTTCATTTGTTAAAATACTAGCACTAACAACACCAACAATTATTTCAGCTAAAAATAAAATAGATGATAAGCCGGCTCCTAGTTTGCTTGGAGCCCAAAAGATTATTACTCCTGTAGGAATAAAATAAAATATCGAGATAAATAATAAAAAAGTGGACATTGACAAGATAACCTCCACTGATGGAACTGGTCCTAAATAATCTACTAACAATAACCCAATAGGTATACTGGCTAAACCTCCATAAAAAAAGAATGTGAATATAATTGGAAAAACGCCATCTGTTTTAATTATTTCCATTCTAATTAAACCAGCACCAAATAGTGCACCTCCAGCAAGAGCCAACCAATCCCCTGCATTTTGAGGTAATGGGATTATATTTTCTTGACTGAATACAATCCATAAACCTCCTAGTGCCAAACCTAATGTGATTACCCTCTTCCAACCAAATTTCTTTTTTAAAAATATAATTTCAAATATTGTTGTCCAAACAGGTATCATGTAAAACATGATTAATGCTTTAACTACATCAGTAAGAAGAAAGCTAAGAGCATAACAAACAAATCCACTTCCAACAAAAAAACCAGTCAGAGGAAATTCCAATCCAATAGACTTTCCTTTTATAACTCTCCAAATTGCGACTGGTGATAATATTAATATTCCAACCGCCATTTGGGATATTGTTCCCCAGCCACCAGTCAAACCTCCATCTTCTAGTATTCTTTGAGGTAACCAATAAATTCCCCATGAACCAGCAGCAATAGCTAATGCAAATGAAATTTTAAAATGATGAGGGTGTCTGGTCATTATTATTCCGTTAATTCTGGTTTAAATTTTGAAAAGTTAAAAATTTCTTCATAAGATTTGGCAAAGTTAATTAGTTTATTATCTTCTTTAACATTTGCTATAATCTGCATTCCCATTGGTAGCCCTTTATTATTAAAACCAACTGGAATAGATATAGTTGGCAAACCAAGCAAACTTGATAATGTATAGACTTCCATATATCTATGATAAGTGTCAATTTTATTATCATTGATAAATTCTGGATTGTTTAGGTTCTTTTCAAAAGGAAATAGTTGAGCCGAAGGTAATGCTAAAAAATCATAATGTTTAAATAGGTTTTGTATTTTATCCATATATTTATTTCTTATTTCTATTGCTTTTAAAACATCGTTTGTTTTGATGCTTTTCCCTTTTTCATATTCCCAATATGCTTGAGAAGGTAATTCATTTAAATTTTTTAAATTATATAACAAAAAGTTTTCATACAAAAATTTGGCTCTTAATATTGTCCAAGAATACCACAATTCTTCTGAATTAATTTCAGTTTTTAAATCTTCAATATTTAAATTATTTGACTGTAATTTTTTTAAAATATTTTCACATAAGTCGATGATTCCATCTTCATACTTATATTGTTCGTTGAGATCAATGCACCATCCAATTTTTAAATCTGAAAGTTTTTTAATATTTATATCTTCAAGATCGAAAGATAATTTATCCTTTACATTCTTCCCTTTTATATAGTTAAATAAAAATTCCATATCATTGGGAGTCCTAGCAAAACATCCAGTTGTAGATATTAAAGGAAAATCTTTTAAATTTTTAATTTCAAATCTATCTTCTGCAATAGCACCAGGTGTTGGTCTTAATCCATAAATATTTGCAAATGCTGCTGGGTTTCTACAAGATCCCATCATATCTGTGCCATCTGCAAAAGGAATTAAATTTGCTGCAACAGCTGCTGCTGCACCACCAGAAGACCCTCCCGCTGACTTACTATGATCATAAACATTTGAAGTTGCTCCATAAACTCTGTTAGTAGTATGACAACCAACAGCAAATTCAGAGAGATTTGTTTTACCAATTAAAATTGTGTTTTTTCTGTAATTATCTACTAATAAAGAGTCCTGTTTTGGTATATTTTTTAATAACTCTTTATATCCATAGCATGTTACCTCATTTTTAATATCAAATAATTCTTTAACAGCAATTGGAAGTCCATAAATATCATCTTTGTCATTATCACTATTAAAATTTTCATCTTTTAATTTTGCTTCTTCAGTAATTTTTGTTTCATCTATATGTGAAATAATAGCATTTAATTTTGGATTGAATTTTTTTATTCTATCTAAATAAAAATTTAGTACCTCTACTATTTTAATTTCTCTTTTTTTTATTTTTGAAATTATTTGATGGACAGAAAAATTCTCAAGCACTTAATTAAACCTATCTTGCTTGTCTAATACTCTCTAAAACTAAAGTCTTGACCTCATCTAATGATGCCTTTTTAGGATTTTGTCCATAAGCTTGGTCTAACATTGATTTCTTTGCTATTCTCTCTTGGCAATCTTCTGGCACTCCTAATTCATTTAATCCTTTAGGGATTTTTAATCTATCTAGAATTATATTTAAGTTGTCTTGAAAACTTTCAATTGAATGGTTTTCAAATTGCATAGCCTCTGACATTCTTTTTACTTTTTCTTCTAATCCAGGTAAATTATATTTCATGACTGCAGGAAGTATAATTGCATTAGTCAATCCATGATGAGTATTATATTCAGCACCAACCATGTGCGAAATTGCATGAACTAAACCTAGGCCTTTTAAGAAAGCTATTCCACCCAAATAAGATCCTATAATCATTCCTCCTCTCGCTAAAAGATTATCAGGTTCTTCGACAGCTGCATAAAGTGATTTTGAAATTAAATTTAAACTTTCTAATGCAGAACCATCACAAAGTGGATGAAACATAGGAACACTATAACCTTCAATTGCATGTATCATTGCATCTATACCGGTCCAAGCAGTAAGATTAGCCGGTAATTTTAAAGTTAGCTCTGGATCTACTAAAGCTAAACATGGTCGGGCATCTGGATGCCATAAACAAAATTTCATTCCTTTTTCAAGATGAGTGACCATGGCAGTAACTTCTGTTTCAGCACCTGTTCCTGCTGTAGTTGGAATAGTAATTATTTTTGGAAAAGGATTTTCCATAGTTAGTTTTGGCGGCTCTTTTTCAAATTCAAAATCCCATAAAGGCACCCCGCTATCAACTGTAAGAGAAATTGCTTTTCCTCCATCCATTGCACTTCCACCGCCTATTGCAATTATTGCATCATGATTGCCTTCACGAAATTTTTTACATCCAGAATCTATTTCATCATCTCTAGGATTTGGCGATATATTTGAATAAATATCTGATTTTATTTTTGAATCATTAAGTAAATTTTGTAAATCACTTATAAATGGTAAATTTACACTACCACTATCAGTAACGATTAATGCATTATTTATTTTAAAATTTTTACAAAACTTTCCAATTTCTTTAAATCTTCCAGGTCCATAAGCTGTGAATGTTGGGAATGTCCAATCCTGATTATTTAATAAAAATTCTTCATTAAGCTTAAAATTTTGCATAATATTTTAAAAACTTATACTAATTTCAATATTATTAAATGAAAATTTCATCTGAAAAAACAGATCTAAAAAAAACATATTTAGCAATTGCTACAATGCTCTTAGCAATTTTATGTATAGATCTTTACATGGTTATTATTAAATTTTTAGGTGATGAATACTCAATAATTCAATTAACTTTATTTAGAAATGTAGCAGCAATTATACCTTTGTTATTATTGATCTTATTCACAAATGAATTTTCAACAATATTCAAAAACTTAGGAAATAAGTTTTTGATATTGAGTTGCTTGAGAGGAATATGTTTTTTGTCTATGAATGTATTCATTTTTATCTCAGTAGTAAATCTGGAATTTGCAACAGCAATGACGCTAACCTTTTCGTCACCTTTCTTCATAGTAATACTATCAATAATTTTATTGAGTGAAAAAATTGGTATTTACAGATGGTCAGCAGTTATAATTGGTTTTGTTGGTGTGGTTATGATAATGAAACCAACAAGTGAAATTTTTAGTTTGTACTCAATTTTTCCAATTCTAACCGCTATAGCATGGGCTTTCACTGTCATAATTTTAAAATTCATTCAAGGCAATCATTCAACTGCAAAAATTCAGTTATACACATTAATATTTAATGTCATTGGTGGTTTACTTTTATTTTTTGTAACTACAGGACATGTTGAAATTAAAAATTTTAAAGATTTTATTTTGATGACAATGACTGGAGTTTTGGGTGGTACAGCAGCAATATTGTTTATTTATTCTTACCGTTTAATTTCAGCAAGTAAAATAGCTTCATTTGAGTATCTTGGTATACCGTCATCTTTTATTCTTGGTTGGATTTTCTTTAATGAAGCTCCATGGAGCCAACTATTTCCTGGAGTAATAGTAATTATTTTTGCTGGTATGATTATTATATGGAGAGATAATATTAAAAAGAAATCAATAGAAGGTAATAAGCAAATTTATTGATTTGATCTCATAGATTTCATTACTATTACTCTATCTATCTCACCTAATAGCTTTCCACTTTCATTACAAACTACTGGATAAGTTTTATCATTATCAATTAGCCTATCTATCAAATTTTCAATTTTAGAATTATCTAAAATATTATCTTTTCCATTCTCAAATAAATTTTTTGTTTCATTGCAGCACTCAGTTCTCATAACTTTGCCTGCACTTAATACTTTATATTTAGGAACATCTTCACAAAAATCTTTAACATATTGATCTTTTGGATTAGATACAATTTCTTCAGGTGTACCTACTTGAGAAACTTCTCCATCTTTCATAATTGCTATGTGGTCTCCCATTTTAATTGCCTCTAAAAAGTCGTGAGTTATAAATACCATAGTTTTTTGAAGCTTTTCTTGGATCTTTAAAAGCTCATCTTGCATCTCTCTTCTAATCAAAGGATCCAATGCTGAAAAAGGTTCATCAAAAATTAATATTTCAGGATCCACAGCTAATGCTCTTGCAAGTCCTACCCTTTGCTGCATACCTCCAGATAATTCTCTTGGATAATTATTATGCCAACCATCTAAGCCAACCATTTTTAAAACTTCCATTGACTTTTCTGTTCTTATATCTTTTTTTGTTCCCCTTACTTCTAATCCATAACCAATATTTTCTAGGACTGTTCTATGAGGAAATAAACCAAAATGTTGGAAAACCATGCTCATTTTATTTCTTCTTAATTCTAATAATTCACTTGCACTCATTTTTGTAACTTCAACATCATCCATTTTCACTATGCCAGCTGTTGGCTCAATCAATCTCGAAATACATCTCACAAGTGTTGATTTTCCACTACCAGATAATCCCATTACTACAAATGTTTCACCTTTTTGAATTGAGAAACTGACATCTTTTACAGCAACAACATGTCCTGTCTTTTCTTGAACTTCTTTAATACTTAAATTTTTATCAATGTTTTTAATAATTCTTTTTTCGTCTGGTCCAAATAGCTTCCATATATTTGTACAGGTGATTTTTTGTTCTACAGACATTTTTAATAAATAATATTACTCCAAAAATAGACAATATTTTACTTTAAATGTAAAATTATTTATTTTAACTTGCGAATATGGCTACTAGAACTGATTTAATAGATAAATCAAATCAATCAAAAAACATAATAACTTATGTAATTATTGGAGTTGTTTTTTTAGTAGCACTCTGGTTATCTACTCAAAGTGAAGGACCTTCAAAATTTCCTAAAGAAGTCACTGATAAATTTACATTTACAGCTTGGGTGAACGATGGAGAAGATTATTTAAAAAAAAATTACAGATGGGTCACTAAAATTATAGCAAGCTATATAAAAGAAACTTACTATTTTTTAGAAGACTTTTTGCTAGAGTCTCCTTGGATTTTGATAGCAGCAATAATTGTAATACCTTGCATAATTGCGGGTGGTTTGCGATTGGGAATTTATTCTTCTTTTGTAGTTTATTTTTGGGGAGCAACAGGAATGTGGGAACCATCCTTACAAACAGTGGCCTTGATGGGTCTGTCAGTTTTATTATGTGTATTTTTTGGATTTATATTGGGTGTCTTGTGTTCACAAAGTAATAGATTTGAAAATTTCATGAAGCCAGTATTAGATACTATGCAAGTAATGCCAGCATTTGTGTATTTGTTCCCAGCATTATTTTTTTTTGGGATAGGAGGTGCGCCAGCAATATTAGCTACAATGATATATGCAATGCCTCCAATAATAAGATTGACAAACACTGGTATAAGACAAGTACCACCTCAAACAATTGAGTCAGCCACTTCCTTTGGTTCAAGTAAACTTCAATTGTTATTTAAAATTAAAATTCCATTATCTTTACCAAGTATAATGATGGGTATTAACCAAGTAATAATGATGGCATTGGCATTAGTGGTTCTTGCATGTTTTATAGGTGCCGAAGGTATTGGTGGTCAAGTTTGGCAAGCAATAAGAAGATTGGATGTTGGTTGGGCAATGGAAGGTGGGCTATGTATTTTATTTATGGCGATAATGTTTGATAGATTTAGTTTAGCATTTAGCAAAGATAAAGAAAGACTTCCTTCAGATGTTCAAAGATTTTATTTACTTCCTCAAAGTTGGGAAAAATATCAAATCGCAAAAATTTTAGAAATGCCATTAAGTTTTGGAAATAAAATTTTAAAAATCATATGTCAAACAGTTACATCTTCTGTAGCAACAGTATTTAGAGTCTTAGTTTCAATTTTTAATAAATCTACAGCAAAAAACATCGGTGAATTTATTAGCAAAAGATATTATGTTATTCCTTATTTTTTAGTTTTATTTCTAATTGCATTTATAGATCATTACTTTTTAGAAATAGGAACATTTCCAAAAGAATGGAAATTATCAATAAGACAACCAATTACTAATGCAGTGGAAAGCTTGACTGTAAATCCAGGATTTATTTCTTTTGCAAAAGGTTTAAGAGCTTTTGTTTATTTAAATTTGTTAAGACCTTTAGATGTTTTTCTAACTCAAATACCTTGGTGGTATACATTAGCAGTATTTTCAGCTTTAGGTTACGTAACTGTTGGAATAAGATTTGCAATAATTACAGCAGTCCTTCTTCTATTTATTGGCGCATGTGGAATATGGACACAATCAATGATAACTTTATCGTCAGTACTTGTGTCTGTAGTGCTGTGTTTTGTTATAGGAGTTCCTCTTGGAATAATTGCATCTTACAATGAAAGATTTAGAAATATTCAAAACGTTGTGTTAGATGCAATGCAAACACTTCCTTATTTCTGTTATTTAATTCCTGTTTTAATGTTTTTTGGTGGTGGAACAGTGTCAGCTGTTCTTGCAACTGTAATATATTCAATTCCCCCAATAATTCGATTAACATCACTAGGTTTAACACAGGTTTCTGGCACTTACTCTGAAGTATCGAGATCATTTGGTGGAACACTTATTCAAACATTAAATAAAGTTAAGTTTCCATTAGCTATTCCAAGTTTAGTTATTGGATTTAATCAAACTGTAATTATGGCTTTTGCTATGCAAATAGTTACACCACTTATTGGTGGCAAAGGTTTGGGTTTAGAGGTCTTTAATGGTCTCGCAAGATCCGATACTGGAAGAGGATTGGCGGCTGGTATTGGAATTGTATTGTTAGCTATTATTATTGATAGAATTACACTTGCGTGGACTAAGAAACAAAGAGAAGCTTTAGGCTTAATAAGCTAAGACAAATAGCACTATTTGCGTGGTTTACATACTAATACATTTTGATCTAAAATGTATTTTTTAATTAATTAAAAAGAGAGGAAATAAATGAAGTTATCAAAAAAGATATCAGCACTAATTCTTTCTGTAGCTCTGTTAATTGGAAGCTTTGGTCAAGCCAATGCAGCCAAAAGACTTCATGCAGCTATAGCAGATTGGACTGGTGGGATAATTACGTGCGAAGTTGCCGTAGCAATTCTTGAAAGAGAAATGGGATACAAAATTAAACAAACTGTATTTCCTTCAGGAACTGGTTTATGGGAAGCAATCGCTGCAGGTGAGTTAGACTTCGCTTGTGAAAGTTGGCCAAGTTACGCTGAAGCTGACACTGTGATGTTAAAAGAAGACTTAATATACGAAGGTAAAGTCGTTGGAACGTACAGTGGTGATGGAAGTGTAGATTTACTTGGAACAGCAGGAATAATCGGTATGTCAGACTACTGGATACCAAGATACGCTGCTGAAGAACTAGGTATTAAAACTTGGAAAGACTTAAACAAACATAAAGCAAAATTTGCAACAATTGAAAGTGGTAAGAGAGGTAGACTTATTGGATGTCCGGTTGCAGGTTGGAACTGTCATGACCAAAAAAGACTTGATCTTTTAGGAATAGACTTCCAAGCTGATGAACTTGGAACAGAAGCTGCTACTATCGCAGAAGCAAAAGCTGCTTACATGCGAAAAGAGCCATTCCTACTTTATTTATGGTCACCGCATTGGTTCTTTGGTGAGTATGATATGGTTGGTGTACAACTTCCAGAACACAAAACTTGTGACAGCTTCACAGAAGCAAATAACTGGAAAGATTGTGGAACTGCTGCATGGCCAGCAACTGGTTGGGCTAAAGATTACACGATGAACTACGGAAACCCAGCTACTTTTGCAAGTGCAGAACATGCTGATGCTAAGAAGTTCTTTGAAAAAATGTCTTTACAAAATATTGATCAAGCTAAAATGTTAGTTGAAGTTGATATTAAGAAAAGAGATGTAAAAGAAGTTGTTAATGAGTGGTTAGACAATAATCCAGATAAATGGAAAAGTTGGCTTCCATAATAACTTTTAAATAAATTAAATAAAAAGGGCTTTGAAAATCAAAGCCCTTTTTTTTATTTCTTAAGATAATTTAATCTACCCACAATTTCATCTCTATCCATGTAATAACCTTGTAGGTGTCTGTGTCCAGAATTTGGATCAAATTCAGTCCTTCCATGAAGCACTCTTCTATTATTGAATGTATATATATCTCCTGGTCTTAGCCTAAATTTTATTTGAAATTTGTCATCGTGTAAAAGTTTTCCGAATTTATGATGAGATTTATAAACTTTATCCATTTGATCTGGGTGACAATCTAAGGCGTCCATGGTTGCAGTACTAAATCTAACATCATTATAATCACCATCTTTTGTTAGACTTATTGCAGTGCCATAAAAGCTTCTATGAGCTTCTTGTGTGTAATCTTTGTCTCTAAACTTTAAAGGTATTGTTGTTAACGTATCAAAAGTATCTTTATCGTTTTTCTTTAAATATTCTGCAACAGCGAATGCGTCTACTGCAGATGAGTCACCACCTTTTGCAGAATTAACTAAACAATGTAAAAATTGATAACCAGGAGGATTTTCAAACCATGGTAAATCCATATGATTTTGAAGTGCATGAGCTGTATAAGCTGAGTTATTCGGTTTTGGTATATTTATAACTTCAAAAGGTGTTTTAAAAAATGTCTCTCTTGTGTGACTAATTCTATTTAAAACACGGAACGCTGAATTTTTTTCTACTGGAGCATTATAAACTATGGCTATTCCTTTATAATGAAGAAGTTCTAACCATTTTATTAATCCCTGTTCAGAAGATATTATTTCATTATGATCTATGTATATACTATCAATATTTTTTTCTAAACTGCCATCCCACAATTGATAAGGTGATTTGTATTCTTCGTTATTTTTTATTGTGTAGCAATTTTCTCTAAGCCAATTAATATCATAATGGCTTACATGATTTCCCTCACTCCACTCTATTTCTAATTTACCATCACTATTAAGATTATATTTTTTTGGGTTTATATTTTCTGAAACATCTAAAATATTAAACATTCGATGCCTAGAATCTTTATCGTGTGCTGTTGGACAATTATCTCTCAGCCACATATAATTAAATTTACTTTCTTTCCCATCATCCCAAATTACTTGGAGATAAGTCCCATTTTTTGAGATTTTTGAAATTGAGTGCATAAATAATGATTATATAAAATAATTCACATTTCAATTCAATTAATAGTTGACTTAATATTTTTTGAGAGATTTATTAGCGTTAAGTTATTTGTTAAGATAACAAATAAGTTTGTTTGAATGTCTAAAATTGAAATAAATAATGTATTTAAAATATTTGGTCCAAAACCATCCAGTGTTTTGCAGATGGTCAAAGATGGTTCAAGTAAGGAAGAAATTTTAGAAAAAACAGGTCACACAGTTGGACTAGACAATGTAACTCTAAAAATTAACGAAGGGGAAACATTTGTTTGTATGGGTTTATCGGGTTCAGGTAAATCAACTCTCATAAGACATTTAAATAGATTAATAGATCCAACTGATGGTGAAATCCTAATTGAGGGAACTAATGTAATGAGCCTTAAAAAAGAAGAGCTAATTGATTTTAGACGACATAAAATGAGTATGGTTTTTCAAAGGTTCGGTTTGTTTCCTCACAAAACAGTATTGCAAAATGTTGGATATGGACTTGAAATGCAAGGTGTAGAACTTGAAAAGAGAAACAATGTCTCTATGGAAAAAATTGAATCTGTTGGATTAACAGGTTTTGAAAATCAATTTCCAAATCAGTTATCTGGAGGTATGCAACAACGAGTTGGACTTGCAAGAGCATTGGCAACTGATACAGATATAATGTTAATGGATGAAGCTTTTTCAGCTTTAGATCCTTTAATTAGAAGTGATATGCAAAAACAGTTACTAGCTCTTCAATCGGAACTAAAAAAAACTATTGTATTTATTACTCATGACTTAGATGAGTCATTAAAACTTGGTGATCACATTGGAATTCTTAATGCTGGCAAGCTTGTTCAAGTTGGAACCCCTGTAGATATTATTATGAATCCAGCTGATGATTATGTTGAAGCTTTTGTCAAGGATGTAAATAGAGCAAAAGTGATTAAAGCTAAAATTATAATGAAATCAATAAATGAAACAACTAATGAAGAAAAAAATAATCTTATTAAAATACATGAAGACCAGTTTATTGAGGAGTTTTTGCCACAAGTTGTTTGTAATAATGCCAATTGCGAGGTGGTTGATAAACAAGGAAATGTTAAAGGATATATCACTAATAAAGAGCTACAACACTCTTTGAGTAAATCTTAAAGTTATGAGTATAGATTTAAAAAACAAAAGAATAGTTATATCTGCTGGAGGTTCAGGGATAGGCTGGAGTTCGGCAAAAATATTTTTAGAGAAAGGTGCAACAGTATATCTTTGTGATATCAATGCCACTTTTCTTAACAAA
>CACMDY010000011.1 GCA_902612605.1 uncultured Pelagibacteraceae bacterium | reverse complement strand
TTATTTTTTTTTAAAAATGTAGAAAATATTCAAGAGGATAGTCTAAAGGAAGGGAATATAAGAAATCTAAAATATATTGTATTACAACCAAGATTTTTACAAGCAATTACTGCAGCTGCTTTTGCTTATGCAATAATGTCATTTTTAATGACAGCAACTCCTTTAAGTATGCATGTTATGGAAAATATGAGCTTAAAAGAAACTGGCTTAGTATTACAATTTCATGTGGTTGCAATGTTTTTACCTTCGCTAGTAACAGGTAATTTAATAAAAAAATATGGACACAGTACAATAATTTATGGTGGAGTTTTATTTTTTTTTATTACAGTTCTTTTAAGTTTATTTGAACAGACATATCTCAATTATATGATCTCATTAATTTTTTTAGGCCTCGGTTGGAATTTTTTATTTATATCAGGCACTAGCTTAGTGGTTTTGACTTATAACAAAGAAGAAAAATTTAAAGTGCAAGGGATAAATGACTTAATTGTTTTTTCAACTATGGCTTTGGCCAGTTTATCTGCTGGAATTTTACTAAATTCTATTGGATGGAAAATGATGAATCTTATTTGCATACCTTTTTTAGTATTAATTATTTTAGTAAGTTTTATGGCTGATAAAAAATCAGTTTCTTAAACATGTCTTTTATTTTTTTAGGTTTTTTGACGGGCTTAACATTAATTTTTGCAATAGGACCACAAAATGTTTTTGTAATAGAGCAAGGACTAAAGAAACAATATATATTTTTAGTTTGCTTAGTCTGTGCATTATCTGATTTGATTTTAATTTTTTTAGGTATCTTTTTATTTAATTATTTTTCTTATTTTTATAATAATGTAGTGGAGCTGATTTTAAATATCCTTTTAATTATTTTTTTATCTTTTTTTATTTATGGAAAAATTAAAGAAATATTTAAATTTAGATCTTTAGAATTTAAAAATAATGTCATAGCACAGAGCTCATTTGATATCTTTATTAAGACCTTAGGTTTTACATATTTAAATCCTCACGTATATTCTGATACAGTATTTTTTTTAGGAAATTTCTCAAAATCCTTTAATATTGAAAACAAAATTTACTTTGGAATAGGCGCTTCTATAGCTTCTTTTTTATTTTTCTTTTCTTTAGGATACTTATCTAAGATTTTTTCAAACAAATTAAATAATAGAAGCTTTTGGAAATACATAAATATTTTTATTATAATATTTATGTCAGGTATAGTTTTTTACATTATTAGAGATATTATTTATTAAAGATTTTTTTTGATAATTTATTAACCTTTAAATGGTTCCCATCAAATCCGTATTGAGTGTGATATTTTCCAGGAAATGCAACACATTTTATGTCTGCACTTAAAGCAGAATTTAAACTTTCTTCTGTATCTTCAATTGCCACACATTCGTCTGAGTTAATATTCAAGTATTTTAAAGCATAATTATAAATATCGGGATATGGTTTTTCTCTTAATATGAATTCATTATTGCCGATAAAATCAAAATCTTTTTTTTCAATTCTTCCTCTTAACGAGTTAAAAATAGAATTGATATTGTTACTCGTTGTTGAGCTAGCAAGTCCAATTTTTATTTTGTTCTTTTTGCAAAATTGAATTATTTCTTTTACACCGTCTCTAGGCTCAACTTTGTGTTTGTTTAAATATTCATTAAAAATTTTGGTTTTTAAATTTCTTATTTTTTTTCCATCTATTTCAATACTAGTATCTTTTGCGTAATCATTAATTCTTGAAGTTCCACCTGATTTTGACAATAGTTTTCTGTATATATCTTCATCCCAGAACCAGTCTAATCCACTTATTTTAAACGCTTCATTAAATGCATCTCTTTGAAGATCTGATGTTTCAGCTAAAGTTCCAATTGAACCAAATAAAACAGCTTTGTAACTCATTATCCTTTCACAGCACCAGCTGTTAATCCACTGATTACTTGTCTTTGGAAAAACATAACTAACATAAATAAAGGAGCAGTAGCCGAAACAACTGCAGAAACAGCCCACATCAAATTACCTTCATGTTGATTTGTTCCAAGATAACTTTGGATTTTGGGTACCATAGTATGATTTTCCTGATTTAATAAAAGAGCTGTCACTGTAAAATCATTATACGCAAGCATTAAACTAAATAATCCAGCAGTTATTACTCCAGGCCACATAACTGGCATAATGATATGTCTAAATGCTTGAAAATAAGAGCAGCCATCAATTAAAGCACTTTCATCAAGTTCTTTAGGAACAGTTTTAAAAAATGAATACAATAACCACAAAGTAAATGGTTGATTTATTGCAACAAGAACAACGATGGTCGTCGGTAGTATTCCCCAAATTTGTAATTGAAAAAACGGAAATAAATAACCAGAGACTAATGTAATATGCGGCATTGCTCTAAAAATTAATGCTGCAATTAAAATCCAAAATGCATAATTTCTTGTAGACCTAGATAAAGCGTAAGCTCCTAAGGTCCCAAGGAACAGAGAAATGGTTACAACAAAAAATGTAACTATAACTGTATTCCTAGATGCTTTCCAAAACTCTCCCTCAGTCCATGCTTGACTATAAGCATCTGTTGTAAACTTTCCTCCAGTTTCTAGCAACGTATTGAATGCTGTAATAGCATACCACCAGTCAGCTCTTGAAAAAAAGTCAGCTCTAACTTTAAATGACCCCCAGAAAGTCCAAATAAAGGGAAAGCATGCAACCAACAACCAAACTATTATAAAGGTTGTATTAAAAATTTTTAAAGCATTCGATCTTTTATCAAGTCCGTATTCCATTTATCTCGCTGTCCTAAATTCTTTCCAAGTTCTTATTAAAACTGGTGCTAAAAGTATCGCTATCCCAACAATTGTCATCATTGAAGTGGCAGCGGCTGAACCAAATAATATTACTTCCTCATTTACCAGGTTGTCATAAATCAACCAAGACAAAGACTGAGCGCTTCCTTCAGCACTGAAACCAATTATAGGCTCAAAAACTCTAAAATTATCCATCAATGAAATAAGAGCAACAAATGTAACTACGGGATAAATATGAGGCAAAACAATATGTCTTACTCTCTGCCATCTTGATGCTCCATCAATAATAGCTGCTTCAACAGGTTCTTGGGGAACAGTTTGTAAAGCTGCATAAAATACTACAAAAGCAAATGGTGAATGGTGCCAAATTCCATATATTATTATAGTTATCCAAGTAAGAGTTTTTGAGGATTTTAACGATAAATAAGGGTCATCCATTAACATTTGCAAATTCGCGCCAATAATTCCTTCTGCATCTATCATCCAAAATAAAACTAAAGAACCTACCAATGGAGTAACAATCATCGGCAATATGGTTCCAAATATTAATGGTCCTCTAATTCTTCTAGTTACTGCATTAAGACTTAAAGCAATTATAAAACCCAAAAGTAAGACGTTAGGCGTTACAAATAAGCAATAAGTTAAAGTAAAAATTAGAGCCTTGTAAAAGGGGAGGTTGGTAACTTGATCTACAAATTCCCCAAAACTATTTGTTTCGTCCCAAAATTTTCCAATTTCTTTTATTGCAAGATGATTTCTATCTACATAAGTCCCAAATCCATTGAATTTTCCTAAAGGCTTTTCTTCTCGAATTTTAGAGGTTTTTTCTTGGTCAACAACTATTGAAACTGTACATCCAAAAGGATCACATTTTTTTACTTCCTTAACAACTTGGTCGTGCTGCGCATAAAATGATTGTATCCCTGTTGAAATGATAGGAAGACCTATAAATAAAATCATTGCCAATCCAGTTGGCAAGAAAAACCAAAAAAAAGTTTTGTTAGGCATTAATGTAATAAGTGGGGATTTTAATCCCCACTTAAAATTTATTGATTATAGAAAGCCTTGTTCTTTTGCTTTACTCATATAAGCTGCTTCAACATCTTTTAAAGCTTGTTCTGCTGACTCTTTACCTTGTAAAAATTCAACAATCTCACTTCCTAATGCACCATGCATTAAACCCATTTGTGGTAACATTGGATATGGTTTAGCTTTCATTTTAACAGCTTCGATAACTCCAATTGATTTTGGTCCAGGCTTAAAACCTTCAATTAACCAAACAGCTTGATCCGCTGCATCTGCAACCATCTTTTTGTTAGCAGCTGCGTGTGCCAAAGCTCTAAATGTTGCTTCAGCATCAGCGTCAGATCTATTTTTTGCTAATGTGAAACCGTCCCACCATAAAGTCGCCGCTGGTATGTTTCCTCCAGCAACTGTTGCTGGTCCAGTTAATTTAGTTGCAGCTGTAATTTTTGCATCACCATCATCATCAAGCAATGTTCCTGATCTTGATGCCCAAAGAGTCATTAATGCAACATTTCCAGATTCCCATTCAACTTTAATAGCTTCACTATCGTGAGTTAAATAATCTGGGTTACTTAAACCTGCTAATTTTTTTAACATATTTAATGTTGCTACACCTTTTGCATTGTTAATGCTTGGTTGAGCAGTTCCTGCTTTAAAGAATTCTCCTCCATGTCCAATATACATGTTAACGAATTCTTCTGCTAAATTCCAACCAGCTTTGTATGCTGCTGCGTATGGATATTGCATTTTACCAGATGCTCTTATTTTTTCTGATGCCGCTACTACTTCCTCATATGTTTTAGGAACAGCTATACCCAATTCTTTTAAAACATCTTCTCTGTAATATAAGTGCTGAGTATTTGCCATAAAAGCAACTGCCATTATTTTTCCATCAATTGTTATTAATTGAGAATCTTGAATTCCTTTTCCATATTTCTTAACAAGATCATCTAGTGGTCTAATTAAGTCTTGGTTCATCAAAGGAACAATAGAGCTATTTGCTGCAATTCTTGCAGAAAACTCTGATGGATTTGCAGTTAAAGCTGGCACAGCAATTTTATTGTGCTCAGATGAGTGTGTGACTTTAAAATCTGCACTTCCTTTACATCCTTTAGCCGTTTCCACGAAAGTTCTTAAAGCTGGAAAATCATTAGCTAAAATATTTATTGATCCACTCTTAATGTTACAATCTGCGTAAGCAGAAGTTCCAAAAAGAAGAAGCAATAAAGAAATTAATATTTTTTTCATATTTGTTTCCCTCATTAAATTTAAATTTATGATTAGAAGGATATATATTCCAAAAGGAATTTAAAAGTATTTTTTAAATCGCATTTGACGCAAGCTCTGCACCTGCGACCAAAGATTCAAATTTTTTGTAAACAATATTTTCATCAACATTTCCAAAGCCAGCAAAAGTACTAAATCCACAATCACTTCCAGCCATTAATTGGTTTTTATCAATTACTTTTGAATACTGAATTATTCTATTTTTTACTAACTCTTCATGCTCTACAAAGTTTGAGGTTGAGTCTATTACACCAGGAACTATTACTTTGTCATCAGGAAGTTTTATGTTCTCAAATACCTTCCATTCATGAGCATGCCTTGGATTGGATGCCTCGATTAAATAAGTTTGGATATTTGCTTTTAAAGCAATAGGTAATATTTTTTCTAATCCAATATCGTGAATATGTGGTCCTTCATAATTTCCCCAGCAGATATGCATTCTTAACTTAGAGGCATCGATATCTTTGATTGCTTCATTAAGACATTCGATTTGTTTTTCAGCTCTTACTAAAAATTCTTCATCTGATACATTTTTAAAAGTCATATGTCTTGCTAGCGCAAGATCTGGGCAATCAATTTGCAATAATAAATCATTCTTTGTTATTTCATCATATTCAGTTTTCATAATTTTTGATAATGCTTCTAAATAATCATCATCATTTTTATAAAATTTGTTTGGAAGGAAATTTGAAATTACTCCTGGCGAAGCAGAGTTAATAAATCCTTGAGGATGGTTATTTTTTTTTAACGCTGATTTTAAATTAATGATATCTTTAGTTAAAGATTTAGTATCTTTAATTTTTAGATCAGCAGTACAACATGGTCTTGTATAAGTAGGCGTACCCCCTGATTTTGCAATTTTTTCTTTATATGATGGAAAATCATCTAAGTCTTTAGGGGCTCTTCTCACACTTTCACCACTAAAGCCATGTAATCGATCCTTGACATAAGTGGCGTAACTTATTTTTGACATTTCACCATCACTTATAATGTCAATCCCGATATCAATT
This sequence comes from uncultured Pelagibacteraceae bacterium, assembly GCA_902612605.1. GTDB lineage: Bacteria > Pseudomonadota > Alphaproteobacteria > Pelagibacterales > Pelagibacteraceae > Pelagibacter. Next base: position 15,806 of record CACMDY010000011.1, on the reverse strand, counting down.
TGTTTTTTTACAATTTTGTTTACATCTTCTTCAATTATCTTATCAAGTTCTCCTTGATCGAATAATTCATTTTTATCTTTTCTAAATAGCATCTCAGATAGCTTTTTTGATCTTGGCAGACTTCCAACATGTGTGGTTTTAATTTTATTCATAGTTTTTACATTAATATTTGTTTCCAAATAGCCACTTCATCAAACAATACCCATTCTCTTATTATTTTATCATCTCTTAATTCTGCATGATTTATACCCATTATAAATAAATCTTTGTCAGTCTTTTTTCCAAATTCTTCACTGTCTTTAGAGTGCTTCCCACTTAAAAACCATCTGATCGTAGCTTTTTGATTGTTATTTTTTTCATCCAATGATGCAACATGTTCGATTGTAAATTTTATTTCAGAAAATATATTTTTTAAAGAGCTCCAATATTTAATTATATCTTCACTGCCATTTCCTACTTTATTACTTGGCCAAAATAGACTGGCTGCTCTATCATAATCTTCAAAATCATAATCGTTATTAAATATCTTCTTTAAAATATTAGAATATATATAGCCTGATGAAACTTCATTAACTTTTACTGGAATATACTCTGACTTTTTATCAGAAGATCTATCAAAAACTTTGATAGCTTTTGATACGCCACCTTCTTTATCAATTAAATGCCTTGCAAATTTCTCAGGTGTATAACCTAGCTGTCGAACCATTGCACCTTGATCTCTCACAATCCACTCATCATAAACTTGATTATTTTTACATGCACAGTCAGCTATAACTCTATAAACAATTTTGTTTCCAGTTTTTTTTCCGTAATATCCGTCATTTAAATGTGTAGCTTTGCTCAGAATTCTGTGAGATGAATGATATCCTTCATCGTCATTTCCACTCCAAATTACATCTTCACCTAATAATTGTCTGTCTGGAAATTCGTCTAAAGTTTTATAAGTTGCATCAATAACAGGTTTAAAACCATAGGTTATTCCAAAAGGTGATCTTACAGGGATATTCTCTGAATAATATTTGGATATTGACTCAACATCTTTGCCTTCCCAAATTTGTTTAGTAATTTTTAAAATGTAATCAGTTAAATTTTTATAATTACTATCAAATCCTTTCATTAGATCTGACTAACAAAATTTAAAATACTAATTTCTGAATTATTACAAGAGATATCTATTTTGCTATTCAAAGGAACTGAAAAAGTATCTCCTTTTTCTAATTTTATATTTGAGTTTCCTATTACTATTTTCCAATTACCTTCTTGAGCAAAAAGAACGGTTGGCTTTACACATTCAATATCTTTAATTTCACCAGATATAGAATTTAATGTTGTTAAATTAAATCCAGTATCTTGTTTGATTGAAGGTTCATAAGTTTTTTTATTAAATTTGTTTCCTAATACTTGATATAATTTAATACCATTAACTTCATCGCTGATATTGTTTTGTTTAGTTCTATAAATATTTTTTTCTAATTCTTCTGGCAAATAATTATCAAATCTTTCTAATTCATCTTGAGTGATAGGCTCTATCATCTTTCTACCGTTAGGTACTTCAACCTTTTTTAAATCAATTAACGAATTATCATCAAGCAATGCCATACCAGTCTCTTTTGCCTTTTTTAAAATTTCTGGAACCCATGTTATTATACCAGGATCATCTCCGCCTAATACAACGAACATCAAACTTTCTTTATCTCCAACATTTTCAAATGCTCTGAACATATTTGTAGGCATTGAGATTATATCGCCAGCCTCTAATATTGTTTCTTGTTTTCCATCAGCACCCCAATAAAATCTCCATTTACCTGAGTAAATTACAAACACTTCAGCCGTAGTATGACTGTGAAGACCAGATCCGTTTTTTGGCATAGCACTCACAGCTCCTAAATTATACCCGTGTAAAGACTGTATTTTTATTAATTGTTTGGTGTCTTCAGCAACTCCACGTCCAATAATTGTATAATTTTTTCTTTCTTTATGACCTTCTAGCCTACCTTCTACAAAAGGAAGACTGCTTGGAACCAGTTCATTAAATTTTGCCAATCTATCAATCATATTCTTGTTATTTATGTCTATTTAAATATAAATTGCAACTTATGCAAATAGAACAATTTGATACAGGACTTAAAAATCAAAATAATTTTCAAGAATTAAAAATCACAGCTAAAGAAAATAAACAAAATAAACAAATAGTTAGAAATTATTTGAACAATACTTACAAGCTTGGACCATCTAATATAGAAGAAAATTTAAGCAAATATTTTAGCGAAGATGCAAACATTAAATGTTTTTTTCCATTAAATGAATTTAAAGGTTTGTCTAATTTTAGAGATAAATTTTGGACACCACTTTTTGATGCGTTTCCTGATTTAGAGAGAAGAGAACAACTCGTTATAGGTGGAGCCTTTAGAGATAAATTTCAAGTTGGAACAATATCTACCTTATCAGGAATTTTTAAAAAGAAATGGCTTAATGTAGAGCCAAATTTTAAAATGGTAAATTTAAGATGCTGCGAGATACACGAATTAAAAAACGATAAAATTATTGAAAGTCACATTTTAATCGACACAATAAATTTTCTAAATCAAGTAGGGAAGTTTCCAATAAATCCTTCAAGAGGGTATGAGGGCATTTGGATGACACCAATAAACACAGATGGTGTAAATTTTTACGAAAATAATTTAGAAGTTTCAAAAGCTACTCTAGATCAATCTCTTACCATGCAAAGAAGTTTAAACATTAAACCAGAATTAGAAGCATCATCTGACTCTGATTTAAAAGAAAAACTTCTTAATCACCCACAAAAAGATTTTTGGCATGAAAAAATGATTTGGTATGGACCTAGCGGTATAGGTACGGCGCGCTCTTTGGAAGGTTTCATTGACCATCATCAACTTCCTTTTAGAAAAACATTTAAAGAGAGAAATTACTGGGAACTAGGACATTATTGTGAGTTAGGAGATGGTAAATTTTCACTTACTGCTGGATGGCACAGTATACAAGCAGTGTATGGTTCAAATGATTGGCTAGGATATAATTCAAACAAAAATAAAGTAACCATGAGAGTTATGGATTTTTACCATCATGATGAGGGAAAAATTAGAGAAAATTGGGTGCCAATAGATTTGGCACACATACTCAGCCAGATTGGAGTAGACATTTTTAAATAGTAAGAATTTATTTTAATGAGGCCGTAGTTTAACGGCCTCAAAAATTTAAGATTTTAGTTTATCCACTTATTTACAGTAGACATATTATTTTTAACCCATTCTTCTGCCATATCGTCAGCATCCATTTCATCTCTTCCAACTTTTAATATCCATTGGTTGATTACTTTAGGGTCCATAGCCATTTGACTTAAAAATTTAGCAGCTTTTGGATTTCTTTTTTCCAAAGATTTTGAATAAGCTACATAAATAGTCGCTTGTCTACTTTTGCACGGAAACTCTGATACTTCTAACCAATCTTCAGCATCTAAGTTCATATTTGAATCACATCCTTCAGTGTAAGCAGGCTCACCAATTTCATGTAAGTCATAAGCTGCATGTAACCATTCTGGTGTCCAATAATAAAATAATATTGGCTTTTGATTATCAATTGCATCTTTTAATTGTGCTTTAAAAGTATCTTGTGGAATAATATTTGGTTCCCAAAGGTCAGTTAAACCATAACTTTTAAATTTAACTTGCCACATTTTTGTAGATTTCCATCCAGCATCACCAGCCCAGTATTCACCTTTACCATTACCGTCTGTATCAAACATCGCTGCAACGTTTGGATCTTTCATTGCTGCAACATCTGGAACTTTGCTTTTTAAAAATGCAGGAACATACATATCTTGAGTTCCTTTATAAGGTGTGTTGACAGCTACAGTTTTGTTTCCATCAATATATTGATCCCAAATACCTTGTCTATTCGGCATCCACAAATCTGTATAAACATCAATTTTTCCATCACCTTTGTCCATTCCAGCCATTATCAAGTTACCATCTGATAATCCCTGAACAATTTCTGCTTCAGAATTCAGAGGTCCATTAATGACAGCTTTAATAATGTGTCCAATAACTTTTGCACCAGTCCAACTTAAGTCTGAGATCATTACTTTCTCACCTGCAGCTTTAGCTGAAGTTGTAACAAGCATTATTGAAGAAAATATTAAACCTAATATTAGTTTTTTCATTTTTCCCTCTCTTTTAATTTAATGAAAGAATTATCTAATTTTTAAATACTATAATCAATTACTATTTTTCTATTATTTTGTAGCTTTCTGTACAACTCTATCAATGATCATAGCTATAAAAGCAATTGCAAGACCTGCTAAAATTCCTCTTCCAATTTTTGTGTTCGCTAAAGCCTCAACAACTATTAGACCCATTCCTCCGGCACCAATTAAAGCAGCAATAACAACCATTGATAAACACATCATGACTACTTGATTTATACCAGCCATTATTGAGGGAAGGGCAAGTGGTAACTCAACACTATACAATAGTTGTCTTTCAGTAGAACCAAAAGCGAGAGCTGCTTCTTTAATTTCTGATGGAACTTGTCTAATTCCTAAAGCTGTTAATCTTACTATTGGGGGCATTGCAAATATTACAGTTGCAATAATTCCTGGTGGTTTTCCAACAGAGAAAAAAGCAACTGCCGGTATCAAATATACAAATGAAGGAATCGTTTGCATAACATCTAGAATAGGCCTTGTAATTGTTTCAGCTCTATTTGATTTTCCAACCAAAACCCCTAAAGGCAGTCCAATAGCACAACATATTAAAGTAGCGGTTAATACTAAAGCCATAGTATCCATCGCTGTATTCCAAAAACCAAACAAGGCGAGATAGATCAATGCAAAAGCCACAAACATTGTAACTCTAAATCCTGCAATCTTATGAGCTACAAGTAAAAATATTCCACCCGTGATTATCCATGGTGTTCCAACAAATAAAGCAGATATTCCTTTTAATAATGACCTTATTCCATCGGTTGCTGCATCAAAAACATATCCGTGAAATGCAGTTAAATAACCAACTTTTTCTTCAATTTTTTGTGAGACATATTTATTAAGAGTAATTGTTGGCATTCCTTCTCTAGGAGGTTTTTTCTTTACATATCTAGTGCCATCCTCATTTCTTGGATAGCTAACTTTAACAGGTCTATCAATCCAAATTAAAATAGGAAATTCAGATATAAAGAAACAATCAAATCTTTTTTTAAAAGATACCTCAGCACCTTTTTCCATTGCTCTATGTTGTTTGATACAAGTTCTTTCATCAGGAGCGAATTGTGATGATCTATATAATGTTAAAGGCCAAATTAATGCTAAAACTAAAAAAACGTTTATAAGTCTCGAGAAGTTAACACCTGATGATGTTTTTTTACTTATTTGCCACTTATCAAATTGTTTGATGTAAACTCTATCTGCTAACCAACCAATTAATATTCGACCTAAGATAATAGTTAAAATTGCATAAATTAAAGAACTATCTTGCCAGCTTGAGTATCTATCGACCAAAAAATCTTTTTTATCTAATATTGCTTGCTCAATACCAGCGCCATATCTAAAATATAAAGTTATATTTACTGCAGCTATTAAATCTAAAAATGAACTTAGAAAAAAAAGAAACCAGTTTCCTCTTAAAGCACACCAAAAGAAACCTCCTAAAAGAGCCGAGTAGTTTATATGATATAATTTTAATTGGTTTCTTTGAATTAAGCCAAATACTTTACTGTAATATTCGCCATTTTTTTGGGCAAAATCTTTGAATGAGTTTTTTACTGTTTTTTCTTTACTCATATAGAGGAAAGACTACATCATTCTTTTAATTTGAAAAACCATATTTTCGAAGTCTAACATCACCAGTTCTAGCATGCGCTTCCATACCCTCGTACCTAGAAATTCGAGCTGCTGCAGCACCAACTTCTTTGTTAGATTCTTTATTCATCTTTTGGTAAGTAACTGTTTTTATAAATTTTCCAACGTATAAGCCTCCAGTATATTTTCCTGCACCTTTTGTTGGTAGAATATGATTTGGTCCAGAGCATTTATCTCCATATGCAACTGTTGTTTCTTCACCTAAAAATAAAGAACCATAATTTTTTAAATTTTTTAAATACCAGTCTAAGTTTTCAGCTTGAACCTCCAAATGTTCAGGTGCATATTCATCACTCACTTTCATCATTTCTTCTTTGGTATCACACATAATTACTTCTCCATAATCTCTCCATGCTGCATCAGCATTATTTCTGTTATGTTCAGGTAGTTCTTGAATAATTTCTGGAACTCTTTTCATAACATAATCACATAAAGATTTATCAGTAGTATAAAGCCAAGCTGGAGAGTCAGGACCATGTTCAGCTTGTCCAACTAAATCATAAGCAATTATTTCTTTATCAGCTGTATGATCTGCAATAATTCCTATTTCGGTTGGTCCTGCAAATAAATCAATTCCAACTTTTCCAAATAAAATTCTTTTAGACTCTGCTACAAATTTATTTCCAGGTCCAACAATCATATCTACTTCAGGATTACCAAAGCAACCATAAGCTAGTGCACCAATTGCTCCTATTCCACCTATATTCATAATTACATCTGCACCACATAGGTTAGCTGTGTAAATTATAATTGGGTTTGCACCATTCGAATCTTTTGGTGGACTTGTTGCAATTACATTCTTTACTCCTGCAACTTTTGCAGTTGTCACACTCATTATAGCAGAGGCGATATTATTGTATCTTCCTCCGGGCACGTAACACCCAACTGTATTTACAGGTATTAATTTTTGTCCTGCTATTAAACCAGGTGATAATTCTACTTCTGAGTCTTTTCCAAGATTTTCTAGTTGATGTTCAGCAAACTTTCTTACTCTTTCATGAGAAAACTGAATATCATCTTTAATTTTTTGATCTAAAGTTTTGTTTATTTCTTCAATTTTTTCTTTGCTAACAATTATATCACCTTCATAATTATCAAATTTTTTTAAAATATCTTTAACCCCTTGGTCTTTTGTTTTTTCTAAATCTTTTAAAATTGAACTTACTTTGGTTCTTGTTTCATCTTCACCTGTAAATGCAGTTTTTTCAGCTTTTTTTATATAATTAATTGCCATTATCTTTTCTCTAATTTTATAAATGTTTAAATTATAAAAGATGTTTATTCAACAGAAGTTTAATCTAAAGCAACAACAGCTGCAGCTATTGAAGCAAGTCTTGCTGTCGCATCATCTGATCTACTAGTTATAACAACAGGCACTTTACCTCCAACAACTACACCTGCTGCACATGCTCCCATAAAATAAATCATCATTTTTACAAGCGCATTTCCAGTTTCGACATTTGGAACTAATAATACATCAGCTTCTCCAGCAACTATATTCTCAATTCCCTTAATAGAAGCAGATTTTTTTGAAATACTATTGTCGAATGCTAAGGGTCCAAATATATCAGCATTAAAATTTTCTTTACTTGCCAATTCAGTTAATTCTTTAGCTTCAACCGAACTCTGTACGCTATCAATAACTTCTTCTGTTGCTGAAAGAACAGAAATCTTTGGTCTTGGAATATTAATTCTATGACTAAAGTCTATAACATTTCTTAAAATATGCATTTTAGTTTTTAAATTAGGAGAAACATTCAATGCTCCATCGGTTATGATTAATGGTTTATCATCTTTTTGTAATGTCATATGCCAAATATGACTTAGTCTTGTTTTTCCAATTAATTTATATTCTCTTTTAAGAACTTCTTTCATCAATATATCAGTATGAATATGTCCTTTCACAATAATTTTTACTTTATCTTCCGATGCAAGTTTTGTTGCAATACCTGCTGTATTATTTTCAACTGGCTCATTAATTATTTCAAAGTTTGATATATCAAATTTAAGCTCATCCGCGCATTCTTGTATTTTTTGTTTATCACCTATTAATATTGGGGTGATCAATTTTTCTGAGACAGCATCCATTACCGACATCATTGGTAATTTTTTGCCTGCATTTACAATGGCTGCTTTTACACCCCTTTTTTGATGGGCTATATTAAGTAGATTAACAGGGCAAACTGTAGATTTATCAGATAACATATGAGTTTAAATATTTGTTATGGTTCTAAATATCAATATTTTTTATTACGTTCGATATAAAAATAGTTTAAAATTGAATAAACGATGGAGATAGTTACAAAAATTGCACCTATAGCGTTAGCACTTATAATGTTAGGTCTGGGATTGGGCTTATCAACTAGAGATTTTTTAAGAGTTATAAATAATCCAAAAGATTTTACAGTCGGAATAATTTGTCAATTAATACTTCTCCCAATCGTAGCTTATATTTTACTTTTAATATTAAGATTACCAGTTGAATTAGCTTTAGGATTAATGATTATTGCTGCTGCTCCTGGAGGAGTAACATCAAATGTCTTAACAAAATTTGCAAATGGAGATGTTGCATTATCTATTTCGTTAACAGCAGTAGGTAGTTTAATTAGTATTTTTTCTGTTCCATTTATTGTTTTTTCTTCAGCAAAATTATTAGGTGTAACTGATTTATCCTCAGATATTACGATGACTGGTATTGCTCTTAAAATGGCACTAGTTGTAACTGTGCCAGTAATTCTAGGAATGATAATTAGAAGATTCGCTGAAAACTTTATTTCCTCTAATATTAATATTGTAAATAGAATTACAGGCATTTTATTTATTGTTGTATTTGCAGCAATATGGATTGAGGAAAGAGAAAATATAATATCATACTTAGGTCAAGCGGGTTTAGCTGTTTTAATATTAAACATAGTCATGATGACTTTGGCATTTTACATTGCAAAAGGTTTTGCAACTGGAATACCACAGAGAAAATGTATTTCTTTAGAATGTGGATTACAAAATGGAACTTTAGCTGTATTTGTAGCAACACAAATTTTCAATGATGTCGCTTACATGGTTCCCACAGCTGCTTATGCATTAATAATGTATATAACTGGATTTATATTTATATATATTCTTAAAAATTCTAATTAAGATTTATTTGATTGTAAGTTCTTTTTATAAAAACATTTATTGATTTTAAATTTTCATCTTGGATTATCGACATATCTTTAAAATTTTGTTTGCTGACATCAAAATTTATCAATTTATTTTTGTCTAAAGAAATAAATTTATTTTTAATTAATTTCTTGATTTTTCTTACTACAGTTGGTCTTGGTATTCCTGTTATTTCAGAAATAGACATTGCATTAATTCCTTTTATTTTTTTATTAATAATTTTATCTCTCCATTTATCTAAATAACTGTCTATTCCTTTAAGTTGCCTTCCAATTTTTGAATTATTATTCAGAATTATAGTTGCTAAAATAGTAAATATTTCCATATCACCAAAATAATTTTTCCACCTTAAGCAGTAAGGGAATAAAAATTTATAAAATTGATACCAGCAAAATGAGAAATTATGTTTTATTAAGTTATTAATTTCATTACTGGACATTTCGTTTTTTATAACTTTTTCTTCTTTTAAAATTTGACTAAAAACAGATAAAAGTGCGCATATATTTTTTAATGTATCATTTGGCTGTGTTGAATTGTATGCACTTCTATCTATTGTAATCTTCTTGCCCTTCTTTTTAATTATTCCCTTTTTTTCTAGGGATATAACTTTTCTTCTGACACTTTCTTTTGGTATTTGAAGATCCTTTGATATTCTTATAAGGTTAATTTTCTCAATCTCTAATGTTTTATCATTATAAAAATTATTGAAAGTAATATTTAAATTATTTCTTCTGTAAAAATCAAACTGCTTACTAATCAAATAAATTAGAATTGTGTAAGTATCTATATCTTTAAACACTTTATAAGCACCGATTGTCCATTCAGACATAAGTTTTAAAAAAAAAGGACTTAAAATATCAAAATGGTTTTTGAAAATTTTATCAATCAGATCATCATCTAGTTCTGAATTTACACTTGGTAGCTGCTTCATAATGTATCAAAACCCAATTTGAACAATTTTAAAACTCGAGTCAACCCATTTTGAACAGTTAAATTCTGTAAAATTTTTTTACTATATGATTTAATAATTTAATGAGTACTGAAAGCTTAAACAGAACATCTAATATTGAAATACCTGAAAAAAAACTAAGAGTAATTCGAATGTCCCCTCGTAAAGTAAATATAGATGTTCTAAAGAAACGAGTAATCACTGAAAAGAAAAAAGAGGCACTTCAGTCAAAAATAATAATACTTTCAGTCTGTTTATCTATTGGAATACTAGGTTATTTTGCAGGTTAATTAGCTAAGAGAATATCTAAATCCTTTTTTATATTTTTTGGAATTTTTATAGATTTTTTAGAGTTTGTTTTTGTTCTTAAAAACTTTTGCTCGCCAGGATAAAAGATTTTTTGTCCTTTTAAATTAGGTATTTTTTTTATTCTTTTAATATTTTTTTTTATCTCTTTTTTATAATCTTTAACAAATAGATTATCTTTAAATGCTAAAAATAAGTGACCGATATTTTGTGGCCCAGAGAAATCATCAAATGGGTCTTTTACTTTGCCACCATGATTACTTCCAACAAATACTCCAGTTAAAATATCTACCATCCAGGCTAATCCAGATCCTCTAAATCCAGCTATTGGAAGTTGTACCCCAGCAAGAGCTTCTTTTGCATTTGTAGTTGGTTTACCAAATTTGTTTAAAGCAACTCCATATGGTATTTTTTTTCCTAACTTTTCTGCAATCCTAATTTTACCTCTATTAATGATAGACATTGATGTGTCCAGTATAAATGGAACCTTACTATTTGTTTGAGTTCCAAAACATATTGGATTAGTTCCGAAGACTGATTTTTTTCCACCGAAAGGTGCAATTGCTGGAGGAGCATTTGTAAATGCGAATGTTATTAAATTTTTTTTAACCGCTTGCTCAACGTAGTATCCAGATAGACCATAATGTCCGCTGTTTTTTACACCAACTAACCCAATCCCTGTTTTTTTTGCATTTTGAATAGTTTTTTTAATTGCTTCGTCTGCTGCAACAAAGCCAATAGAATTATCAGCATCAATTATTGATATAGATTTTGATATATTTTTTACAGTTATTTTAGGTCTAGGATTAATTACTTTTTTTGAGATTCTTTCACAATACATTTTTAAACGAGACAATCCATGTGAAGGAGCACCTACAAGTTCCGCATTGATAATTGCATTTGCACAAATAATAGCATGATTTGTTTTCAACCCTCTTTTTATAAAAATTTTTTTAATAATAGATTTAATTTTTGTATTATTTACAGACATTAATAGAATGAAATTAACCTTTACCTCTCCAAGGTATAGTCTTATCTATAATTTTTCTCAAAGTTACGTCAAAAAGAAGACCCAACATACCCATTATAAAAATTGTGATCCAAATTACTTCATATTGAAAATACTTTTTGGCAACATTTTCAACAAATCCAATTCCAGTTGTACCTGCTAAAAATTCTGCTGCAACTAAAGTCCCCCAACACATACCAACAGCAACTCTAATACCTGTTAAAATTTCAGGTAAAGAATTTGGAAAAATAACATATCTAAGTATTTGTCTTTTAGAAGCACCAAGAGAATGTGCTGCATGTATTTTAGATAACTGTGTACCTGATGCTCCAGCTCTGGCTGAAATAATCATTATAGATAATGAAACCATAAATAATAAAAATACTTTTCCAGTATTATCAATCCCTAAAACTGAGATTATTAAAGGAGCCCATGCAAGAGGAGGTACCGGTCTATAAAGTTCAATTAATGGATCAAAGAAACCTTTAGCAAATCTATTTAAGCCCATGAAAAGTCCTAATGGTACACCGATCAATATTCCAAAAACTAATCCAAGAAAAACTCTTAAAAATGAATCCCAAATATGACCATAAGGAACAGGAATTTTAAATAATTTAAAATCACCTGTAACAATTTTTAAAACTTTACCTTTAAAATTTTGCTTAACCACACCGTCTTTAGTGTGAATCGGATATTCTCCAGGCAAAACATCAGCTATCCAATCAGGCAATATAAAGCCAATTATCTGGCTTACATCCATCATATCAATCCAAAGAAGTGGGATATTTTTGTAACCTACACTTGGCTTAGACATTAAAATAAATTTATTAAGTGTATCCGAGGGTTTTGGTAACCATCTACCCGAACCTTGCTCAGAACAACTAGGACCACTTGCAACGATAGTTCCTGCAGGGAATAAAAGAATATCAATTAATCTTAAACCCCCTTGCTCAGTTTTTTGAAGATTATCAAATTCAATAATTGCATTTTGCATTTCATTAAGAGCATTTGGAGGATAAATACTTGCAAATTCAATTCTTCTCGCAATTTTTACAATATTTTTTGCGTAAGTAGATGCCACTTCTTCAGTGTCATCTAAATTTTTTCTATATAATTTTATCTCTGATTTAAGTTCTTTTATTGCATTTTTGAATTGAGGATTATGGTTTCTTAATTTAAAAAATTTATCATTAATTTTTTTTAATTGTTCAGCTGCAGCGTGAAATTTTAACCCTCTATCAGTTTCAGGCACTAAAGGTACTTCAATAGTGTTTTCTATTGATCCTGTGCCGGCACTTACAGTTACTATACCCCAGCTTCCTTGCTCAGCAATTGCCTTTTGTCTTTCATTTTTTTGCTCTGGTGTTTCAAATGGATAATCTTTCTTTTGAAAATTAGTGCTTAACAATCTAATTTCATCAGTCATCTCATCTATTTTTATTTTTGTATTAATCTCCATTAGATTATCGTTAGTAAGCAATGGAATTAATTTGTTTGTTTTATTAATATAACCAACTAATGCAGTTTTCTGTATGTTGCTTAAATCTGGCGAATTTTGAATTTCTAAACTTATTTTTTTAAGATTTTTATTTTCTATTTTTATTATTGAAGTACTTTTGAATTCTCTTTCTTCAATTGGAAATTGATATTTTAATCCTAGTAAAGACTCATTTATTTTTGCGACCTGACATAATTCATTTGCTGATTTTGGATAAAATCCTTTTGCAATATCCCAGGAATAATAAAGCCAAACTAACAATATTGCACTGCTTCCGACAATTATCCAATGAGTTCCACCTTTTGCTCTTTCTGGATTTCCAAAAACTGCATCAACTTTTTCAGTTTTTATTAAACGTCTTCCATAAAGTATGCACCCGATAATTGATACGAGAATTAATATTGTTATTATTTGAGTAAACATTTAATTTTCTTTTCCCATAATTTCTTCCTCCATGTTCCAAATCATGGATAAAATTTCTTCTCTTTTTGATGAAAAATCTTTATTTTTTTTTATTTCTCTTAAATCTTCTTTTAATCCCATCTCTGCAAATGGAAGATTATATTCTTTATGTATCCTACCTGGTCTTGGTGCCATTACGTACAATCTTTCACCAAGCAGTAGTGCTTCCTCAACTGAGTGCGTAATTAAAATAATTGTTTTTCCAGTTTCTTTCCAAATTTTCAAAACTAAAGATTGCATTTTTTCTCTTGTTAGAGCATCAAGAGCACCTAAAGGCTCATCCATTAAAATCAAATCAGGATCATTGATTAAACACCTTGCAAGAGCTACTCTTTGCTGCATTCCTCCAGATAATTGATATGTTGGGGTATTTCCAAATCCTTTTAAGCCAACAATTTCCAACCACTCATCAACTTTTTTTGAAGTTTCTATAGGATCTTTTTTTTTCATTCTAAGACCAAAGTTGACGTTCTCTGCAACAGTCAACCATTCAAATAATGCACCTTGTTGAAAAACCATACCTCTTTCAACTCCAGGTCCGTCAATTTCTTTACCATTCAAAGTTATATTTCCAGATGTTGGTCTTAAGAAACCAGCTGCAATATTTAACAAAGTTGTTTTTCCACAACCAGAAGGCCCAAGAACAGTTAATAGTTCTCCTTTTTTTAATTTGAAATTTAAATCTTTTAAAGCATGAACAGTCTCTCCTTTTGGAGTTTTGAAAATCATGTTTAGATTTTGAGATATCAAATCACTCATTAGCTGACTTTATATAAAATATTTACTTAAAAAAATAGGCACCAATAAAATTGGCGCCTATTTAATTATTTTAATCTTTAAATTATAAAGGTAAGAAACTAGTGTCTACTGCTCCACCTGGAGTTCCCATTCCTTTTAAGAATGCATCTAAGTTTCCGCTTTCCATAGATTTTTTAGTTTCTTCTGGAGTTAAGAATTTGAAACCACTTAAAGTTTCTTTCATATCAGCGACTTTCATCTCTGAAGCTTTCGACATAGAATTCATATCGCTTTTTCCATTTCTATATCTTTCATTTGCTTCGTGAGTTACTTCAATAAAAGTTCTCAACATTCCAGGATTTTCCTTCATAAACTTGTCTGTTACAGAAGTAATATCTATTCCTAAAATACCTGCATCTCTTGCTTCTTGAACAGTTAAAAGTCTTGATCCTACAGCAACTGCAGCTTTGATAGAATTACCACCAAATAGACATGCCATTACTACATCTCCACTTACTAATGCAGCCGCACCTTCTTCAGGGTCCATTTGAATAATATCCATTTTGCTTCTGTCAGCTCCAACAACTTTCATACTTTCGTCGAAAACGTACTCAGCCATAGTACCTAACGGAACAGCAACTTTTTTACCTTCTAATTCAGTTGCATTTGCTTTTGTTATTCCTGATGCATTAGATGTTACACAAGTTGTTCCACCCATTCCGTATTCCATTGCAATATCAACTAATTTGATAGGTGCATTTGATTTTACAGCATTAATAAATGGTACTAAACCTTGTGAGTAAGAAATATCAATATCTCCTGCTAACATTGCATCTGTCATTGCTCCACCATTTGTGAAGTTTGTCCATTTTACTGGAACTCCTAAAGCTTTAGCAAAATTCTTTTTTTGCATGTCCTCTAAATTTGGACTTGGCCACTCTAGAAAGTATGCAACTCTAACTTCGTTCGCAGCAGAGTTTGCTGCTGTGATTGTTAAGTTTAGAGCAAATAAACTTCCTAAAATGAAACTAATTATTTTTTTCATTTCATCTCCTGTTAATTAAATTTAATTATTGATATTTAAGTTTAAATTTTCTTTTAAGTAAATGATGAATAAATTACACAGGCTTCAAAAGTTATAAGTTACAACCTATAGTTGCGGTCTTTTAACATAGCAAGTATGACTAAAATTTACTGGTTAATTTATATTTTTAGTCTATGAATCGAAACATAATTATGAGTTCAGAAAAACCTCAAATACCGAATTCTTTAAATGAACATTGGATGCCATTTACATCCAATAGAGATTTTAAAGAATCCCCAAGATTAATTGTAGAGGCAAAAGGTGTTTATTTAAAAAATCATCAAGGTCAAACCCAGATAGATGCAAGCTCGGGACTATTTTGTAATCCTTTAGGTCATGGAAGAGAGGAAATTATTAATGCAATTACAAATCAATTAAAAAAATTAGACTATGCTCAACCATTTCAACAAGGTTTTGGAGGTTCATTTGAACTTGCAACAAAAATTTCAAAACATACGCCAGGAAATTTAAATAGAATTTTTTATACAATTTGTGGATCTACTGCTGTTGAGACTGCAATAAAAATTGCAGTTGCATATCATAAAGCAAGAGGTGAAGGACATAGATTTAGGTTTGTTGGAAGAGAAAGAGGCTATCATGGAATGAATATCGGAGCTACTTCTGTTGGTGGAATGATTAACAATGTGAAAACATTTGCCAATGTTTTGATGCCAGGCGTTCTTCACATGAGACATACACATTTACCAGAGCATAAATTTGTTTCAG
>CACMDY010000010.1 GCA_902612605.1 uncultured Pelagibacteraceae bacterium | reverse complement strand
AAGAAAATAATTTAGAATTTAAGAAAGTTAATAACAATTATTACTTAACCGGCAATCAATTTGATGGGTCTAAAAATATAAAAAATTTATTAGATAATGCCTCAAAATCTATATTTTCTAATTTCAAAAATTTGAATACTTATATTTATTTAGATATCGGAAAATATTTTGTTGAGAACATTTCTTATTTATCAAATGTTAAAGGTGAAATACAAATAAAGAATAACAAAGTTTTTAATTCAAATATAAATGCAAAATTAAATAATAAGAGAAAGTTCAAATTAAATATCTTTACTAATGATAAAAAACAAAAAATTACTTTTTTAGAAATAGAGCATCCTGAACCTTTTATAAAAAATTTCAAATTCATTAAGGGTTTTAAGGAGGGTAAATTGATTTACGAGTCATCTTATTATGAAGGCAAAACAATATCAAATTTAAGAATAATTGATTTTAAAGTCCAAGAAGTTCCTGTTCTTGCTAAACTTTTAACATTAGCATCTCTTCAGGGGATAGCTGATCTTCTCACAGGCGAAGGTATAAGATTTACTGATTTCGAGATGGATTATGAAACTCTAGGAAATAACACTAAAATAAATGAGATGTATGCGATAGGCCCAGCAATTTCACTTATGATGGAAGGTTATATTGTAAAAGATGAATTAACTAGTTTGAAAGGAACACTTGTGCCAGCAACTACTGTTAATAAAACAATTTCAAAAATACCAATGTTGGGCGATATATTGGTTGGAAAAAAAATTGGTGAAGGAGTATTTGGAGTAAGCTTTAAAATTAAAGGGCCACCAAAAAAACTTAAATCTACTGTTAATCCAATAAAAACTCTGACCCCAAGATTTATTACAAGAACTTTGGAGAAAATTTCTAATTAAGTTACAATTTTATAGTGTTTTTTCTTACCGATTGAGAGCTTAATAAAATTTTTCTTTTTCATAAGCTCATTTGAAATTATAAATTTATCATCTGAAATAATTTCATTATTGATCTTAATACCATTAGATTTTATTAATCTTCTTATTTCACTTTTAGATAAATTTTTATCAATAATTGAGACTAAATTAACTACATCATTACCAATATCAGAGATATCTATTTTTGTATTTGGCAAGTTTTCTCCAGACGAGTTCTCGGAAAAAGAATTCTTAGCTATTTCTTTTGCTTTAGCAGCTTCATTAGCTCCATGTAGAATTGAGGTAGCTTCGTTCGCTAAAATAATTTTTTGTTCATTAATATCACGATTACTTATTTTCTCGATTTCTCTTAAATTTAAATCTGTAAACATCTTAAGAAATTTCAACACATCTTTATCATCAACATTTCTCCAAAATTGCCAATAATCAAAAACTGAAAACAATTTTTTATCTAACCAAATAGCACCACTTTCAGTTTTACCCATCTTAGCACCTGATGCTAAAGTTATAAGTTCTGTTGTTAAACCATAAACTTCATTAGATGAGTATCTTTTAATTAGTTCAACTCCATTTACAATATTTCCCCATTGATCTGATCCCCCAATTTGAAGCAAACAATTCTCGTTCTTATTTAATTCTAGAAAATCGTAGGCTTGCAAAATCATATAATTAAATTCCATATAGCTTAAAGATTGTTCTCTCTCTAATCTTAACTTAACACTATCAAAACTTAACATTTTATTTATGGTAAAATGTTTTCCTATATCCCTTAGAAAAGATATATAATTTAAATTTTTTAGCCAAGTGTAGTTGTTAACAAAAATTGGAGCCACTTTTTCATCTTCCGTTTCTAAAAACTTTTTCAGAATGTTCTCTATACTATTTATATTTTTTTCTATTTCATTTTCCTCTAAAATTTTTCTTGTTTTATCTTTTCCAGATGGATCTCCTATTCTAGTTGTTCCTCCTCCAAGTAAAACAATTGGTTGATGCCCATGTTTTTGCATTAACCTTAAGCACATGATTTGAAGCAAGCTACCAACGTGTAAACTTTGAGCAGTGCAATCAAAGCCTATATATCCTTTTATGCTCTCTTCATTCAGCTTCTTTGAAAGAGCTTTTTCGTTTGTGCATTGATAAAAATATCCTCTATCTTTAAATTCTTTTAAAAATTCATTCATAAATGGTACTTTTAATATACATATTTAAATAAAAATAATAATCAATAATGGAAAATTCTTTTATAGCACTGGGTTTAATGAGCGGTACATCTCTTGATGGCATTGATGCAAGCATTATCAAATCGGATGGTGAAAATAATTTAGACATAATAGATAATAAGTACTTCAATTATCCTGAAGAATTTAGAAAAAGACTTTCTTCTTTTATTTTAAGTATAAATAATAAGGCAGATATAGAGGAAAATATAAGCACTTATAAATCTTTAGAAAGAGATCTAACCCTTTATCATTCAAAAATATCAAAGAAAATTATTAGTGAAAATAATTTAAATATTCAATTAATCGGCTTTCATGGACAAACGATAATTCATAAACCTAAAGATGGATATTCTATACAAATGGGAGATGCAAATTTACTTTCTCAAGAATTAAAAGAAAAAGTAATTTATAACTTTAGAGCAAATGATATTAAAAATAATGGAGAAGGTGCTCCGTTAACTCCCGTTTATCATAAACTTTTAATAAATAAATTTAAGATAAATAAGCCTACATTAATTTTAAATATAGGAGGCATATCAAATTATACCTATTGTTTTAATGATACTTTAGCTGCAAAAGATATTGGTCCCGGAAATGTTTTAATGGATGAATACTTAAAAAAAACAAAAGGGATAGATTATGATAAAAATGGAGATATAGCGTCATCTGGAAATATAAATAAAGATATAATTAATCAATTTTATGAACATGAGCTTTATAATGTACAGCAAAAGCATTCTTTTGATAGAAATGAATTCGATTTTAGTTTTGTTAAAGGTTTAGAATTTGAAGATGCTGTAGCTACATTAACATATTTTACAGCTTTAATAATTTCACAAAATATAAAAAAAAATTTTGATAATGAAATAGAAATTATTTTATGTGGTGGAGGCAGGAGAAATTTATCATTAGTAAATCATATAAAGAAATTATTGAAATACAAAATTAAACTAATTGATGAATTTAGTGTAGATGGTGATTTTATAGAGTCCCAAGCATTTGCATATTTATCAATTAGATCATACCTTAATAAAATAATTAGTTATCCTTCTACGACTAATGTTTTAAATCCTGTTACAGGAGGTGAAATTAAAATAAATTTTTAATATAAAGCTGTTTCTTTTTTTATATATTTATTTAAAGATTTTACCAAGGAAGCATCCGCTTTTGAAAAAAAATGATTTGCTTCTGAAATAATATCAAACTCTACTTTAATCCCTTTTTGAGCACTTAATCTTTTATTTAATTCATTTATATCATCAAAAGGAACTAACTCATCTTTCTTACCATGTATTATTAAACCAGAGGTCGGACAGGGTGATAAAAATGAAAAATCGTATACATTTGGTTGAGGTGATACAGCAATAAATCTATTTATTTCAGGTCTTCTCATTAGTAACTGCATTGCTATTAGAGAACCAAAAGAAAATCCTGAAATCCAACACTGCGAGTTATCAAAATTTTCTCTCTCCAGCCAATCTAAAGCTGCAGCTGCATCCGCAAGTTCACCCTGGCCATTATCAAATTCACCATCACTTTTTCCAACACCTCTGAAATTTACCCTACAAACTGAAAAATTATTATCTACAAAAGTTTGAAAAGTATCGACAACAACTTTGTTATTCATTGTTCCTCCATATTGAGGGTGTGGGTGGAGCACTAAAGCAATAGGAGAAGTATTTTTTTTACTTTTAAAATACTTTGCTTCTAATCTACCAGCTGGACCTGGAATAAAGATTTCTGAAATTTTTGTATCTGTAGATGTCATTGATTATCAGTCTCAAAAAAAAATTACATTTTTCTATCAAAATTAAGCGACAAAATGCAAGCATTTTAAATATTCTGAATCTTGACTAAATTAGTCAGGTATATATAAAGCCCGTGAATTGGGGAAAATATGAAACTATCAACCAAAAGCAGATACGCTGTGATGGCACTAGCCGACATAGCGAGATTTAAAAATAATGAGCCAATATCACTGAGAGATATATCTATCAGACAAGGAATATCCTTAGTCTACCTTGAGCAATTATTTTTAAAATTAAAAAAAAATGAAATCGTAAAAAGTATCAGAGGAAAAAAAGGTGGATACACTCTAAATAAAACTCCCAGCGATATTAAAATTTCAGACATTCTTTATGCCGTGGAAGAAAAAGTTAAAACAATAGGTTGTCAAAAGCATTCAAAAAAAGGATGCAATGGAAAATCTGCTAAATGCATAACTCATAATTTATGGGATGAGCTAGAGGCACACATAAACTTATTCTTCGAAGAAAAAAATCTTGGCGACCTAATATACAAAACAGAAAATAGATTGTAATGAGAGATAAACAAATAGAAGATTTAAAAGATTATAAATACGGTTTTTCTACAGATATTGAAAGCTTTAAAGCCCCAAAAGGTTTAAACGAAGAAGTTATAAGATTTATATCAAATATAAAAAAAGAACCAAATTGGCTACTTCAATGGAGGTTAAAAGCATTTGAAAGATTTAAAGTATTAAAAGAACCTGATTGGCAAAAACCAAAATACCCAAAAATTGATTATCAAGACTTATATTACTATTCTGCACCTAAAAGTTTTAAAGAAAAGCCAAAAAATTTAGAAGATTTAGATCCTAAGCTTTTAGAAACTTATAAAAAATTGGGAATACCTTTGCAAGAACAAAAAAGACTAAATGGAATTGCAGTCGATGCAGTATTTGACTCTGTATCTGTTGCTACAACTTTTAAAGATACTCTAACAGAAAAAGGAATTATTTTTTGTTCTATTTCTGAAGCAATACAAAAACATCCAGACTTAGTTAAAAAATATCTAGGTTCAGTTATACCAATTACTGATCACTTCTTTGCTACATTAAACTCAGCAGTTTTCACTGATGGATCATTTGTTTACATACCACCGAATGTAAAATGTCCAATGGAACTATCAACATATTTTAGAATCAATGCCTCTGATACTGGACAATTTGAGAGAACTTTAATCATTGCTGATAAAGGTAGTTATGTAAGTTATTTAGAAGGATGCACTGCTCCAATGAGAGATGAAAATCAATTGCATGCCGCAAACGTAGAATTGATTGCGTTGGATGATGCAGAGATTAAATATTCTACAGTACAAAATTGGTATCCTGGAGATAAAGATGGAAAAGGAGGTATATATAATTTTGTAACTAAAAGAGGATTATGTAAAGGTAAAAACTCAAAAATTTCATGGACACAAGTAGAAACTGGTTCTGCAATTACTTGGAAATATCCAAGTTGTATTTTAAAAGGTGATAACTCAATTGGAGAATTTTATTCAATCGCAATTACAAATAATCATCAGAAAGCTGACACTGGAACTAAGATGATTCATTTAGGAAAAAATACAAAAAGTAAAATTATTTCAAAAGGTATTAGTGCAGGTAAATCAGATATGACTTACAGAGGTTTAGTAGATATTTCAAAAAATGCATCTTATTCAACAAATTATACTCAATGTGATTCATTACTAATGGGCAACAAGTGTGGAGCACACACAGTACCTTATATTAAGAATAAAAATTCAAATTCTAATATTGCTCACGAAGCGACAACATCTAAAATAAGTGAAGACCAACTACATTATTGTCAGCAAAGGGGACTAAATCAAGAAGAAGCTGTAGGACTTATTGTTAATGGCTTTTGTAAAGAGGTTTTACAACAATTACCTATGGAGTTTGCTGTAGAGGCTCAAAAACTAGTTGGAATAAGTTTAGAAGGAAGTGTTGGTTAAATGTTAAAAATAAATAATTTAAATGCAAAAATTCAAGAAAAATCCATATTAAATGGTTTTAATCTTGAGATTAAACCTGGTGAGGTGCATGCCATAATGGGACCCAATGGATCAGGAAAAAGTACTTTGTCAAATATTCTATCAGGTAAAAAAGGATATGAAGTATCAGGTGAAATATTATATGAAAATAAAAATTTGTTTGATCTTGAAACTGAAGAAAGAGCACATGAAGGTATTTTTTTGGCATTCCAATATCCGTTGGAAATACCTGGGGTGAATACAAATATTTTTTTAAAAACATCCTTAAATTCAATTAGAAAAGCTAGAGGCGAAAAAGAATTAGATGCATTAGAATTTTTAAAATTAGTTAAAGCAAAAGCAAAAGAACTAAAATTTGATGAAGAAAAATTAAATAGACAATTAAATGTTGGTTTTTCTGGTGGCGAAAAAAAGAAAAATGAAATTTTACAAATGTCAATTTTAGATCCAAAATTATCTATACTAGATGAAACCGATTCTGGATTAGATATAGATGCTCTTAAAATAGTTGCAGATGGAGTTAATGCATTAAGAAAAAAAAATAATTCCTTTCTTATAATAACACACTATCAAAGACTACTTGATTATATAAAACCTGACTTTGTACATGTTCTTATGGGTGGAAAAATTATTAAATCAGGAGGCGCAGAATTAGCTTTAGAGTTGGAAAAAAAAGGATACGAAAATTTCAATTAAATGGAACAAAAATTAAAAACAGATTTTGATAAATTTATAAGCACTTCTAATTTCTCAAACCAAGAGATTAAATTAAAAAAAAAAGCTCTCGATAATTTTTTGAAAAACGGATTTCCTAGTAGAAAATTAGAAAACTGGAAATTTTCAGATATTAACCAAATAATTAAAAAAAATATTGGAGAACTAACATTTTATAACGATTACAAAATTGAAAATGAAATTAATGATGATATTTTTATAAAGGAAATTGAACATAATAAAATTGTTATTGTTAATGGTAAAGTTCAGCAATTGAACTTCGAATATGAAGAAAGTGATAAAATTAATATAACGATTTTAGATATTTTAAACCAAAACCTCAATCAAGATAATTCTCTCATAAGTCTAAATAATTCTTTTTCAAATAGAATACATAATATTTTAGTTAAAAAAAATTATTCATTAAAGAAACCTTTAATAATATATCAAATAACTAATGAAAAAATGAGTAATACCAATATTAATTTTCAATTAAATTTTGATTTAGAAGAAAGCAGCTCGATAAAAATTATTAATTTCTCTGACGACAATTCAGAAAAAAATTTCATTAATGATTTATTTAACTTTAATCTTGATAAAAATGCAATCCTTAAGAATTATAAAATAGATAAAAAAAATAATACAAATATCAAGTATGATTATTCTAGTATCATTCAAAAAGAAAATAGTATTTCTGAAACTTTTATATTTTCCTCTGGATCAGATTATGTAAAAAATGAAGTCAACTGTAATCTTGAAGGTAAATATTCATCAGCATTTATTAATGGAATACACTTATTGTCTAAAAATAAACACCACGAAATAAGAACTAAGACTAACCATTTATACGAAAATACGAAAAGTTATCAGTTAATAAAAAGTGTAATTGATGACAGTTCAAAGTCTGTCTATCAAGGGAAAATATATGTAGATTCTAAAGCTCAAAAAACAGATGGTTATCAATTAAGTAAAGCTATACTTTTAAATGAACAAGCAGAATTTAATGCAAAGCCTGAACTAGAAATTTATGCTGACGATGTTAAATGTTCACATGGTTCGGCGTCAGGTAGTTTAGATGAAGATTCTATTTTTTATTTAATGTCTAGGGGTTTAGATCAAAAGACAGCAAAAGAATTATTAATTAACGGTTTTCTTCTAGATGTTGTTGAAAAGATCACAGATGAAGAAATTAAAAAATTAATAAAAAATATGATTGGATTAAATTAATGAACATACATGATATAAAAAAAGAGTTTCCAATTTTTGATGATAAAATTCAAAATAATGATTTAGTATATTTAGATAGCGCTAATTCATCTCAAAAACCAAGAATTGTTGTGGATAGAATTTATGACTTTTATACAAAAGAGTTTTCTAATGTAGGTAGAAGTGTTCATTATTTGGCGGTTGCTGCTACCAATTTATATGAACAAACAAGGGTCTCAGTTCAAAAATATATTAACGCTAAAGATAAAGATGAGATCGTATTTACTAAAGGAGCTACTGAAGCAATAAATTTAGTCGCCAACACTTTTGGTCAAAAGTATTTGTCTGAAGGAGATGAAGTATTGTTGACTGAACTCGAGCATCATTCAAATTATGTGCCTTGGCATTTTCTCAGAAAAGCAAAAAATATTAAAATAGAATTTGCTGAAATTAATGATGATGGTGAAGTAACATTAGAAGCTATAGAAAAAAAAATTACAAACAAAACAAAGATAATTAGCGTAAGTCATTTGTCAAATGTAACAGGTGCAATATTGCCAATCAAAGAAATTGTGCAATTAGCACATTCAAAAAATATACCTGTTCTAATTGATGGTTGCCAAGGAGCTCCACACTTAAAATTAGATATGCAGGAAATTGATTGTGATTTCTATGCAATATCTGGACATAAAATGTACGGACCAACTGGAATAGGTGTTCTATATGCTAAAAAAAAATGGCTTGAAGATTTACCTCCATATCAAGGTGGAGGAGGAATGATAAATGAGGTTAAAAAAGAAGGGATTACTTATGGAGAATTACCTAACAAATACGAGGCTGGTACAATGGCCACAGCTCAAGTTATAGCTTTTAATGAATCCATAAAATTTATGGAAAAAATTGGTATTCAAAATATCGAGAAACATGAAAAAGAACTATTAGACTATGGATTAGAAAAGTTAAGAAAAAATAATTCAGTTAATATTATAGGAAATCCAAAAGAAAAGGGTGGAGTTATATCATTTACTATTGAAGGTGTTCATCCACATGATATTGCAACAATTCTTGATGAAGATGGAGTAGCTATTAGAGCAGGGCATCACTGCTGTCAAATATTACATGATAAATTAAATTTACCTGCAACTGCAAGAGCTTCATTTGGAGTTTACAATACGAAAGATGATATTGATAAGCTTGATGAAGCAATAAATAAATGTAAAAAAATTTTTAACTTATAATGGACTTAAAAGATTTATATCAAGAAATAATATTAGACCATGGAAAAAATCCAAGGAATTTAGGAAAGTTTGATAATTATAACAAAGATGCAAAGGGAAATAATCCTTTATGTGGTGATAATGTTCATGTCTATCTCAGACTAAATGAAAATAAAAAAGTTGAAGATATTGCATTTGAAGGTCATGGCTGCGCTATTTCAATGGCATCGGCATCAATTATGACTGATATGGTTAGAGGCAAAGAGGAGAAAGAGGTAAAAGAAATTGTAACTGATTTTTTAGGAATGATAAAAGAAAAAGATTCTTTAGAAACTAATATTTTAAAAGATGATGAAAAAACTAAATTAATGAGTTTATCTGGTGTTAAGCAATACCCTATGAGAGTAAAGTGTGCAACTTTATCTTGGCATACTCTCACATCAGCATTAGATAATTCAGATCAAATTGTAAAAACAGAAGAATGAATATGGATCTTAAAGAAAAAGTAATTGCTGAAATAAAAAAAATTTATGATCCTGAAATACCTGTTAATATATACGAATTAGGATTGATATACGATATTATCGTTAATAATTCAGAAGTTAAGGTTAAAATGACTTTAACCACACCAAATTGTCCAGTAGCTGAAAGTTTGC
Organism: uncultured Pelagibacteraceae bacterium; assembly: GCA_902612605.1. Taxonomy (GTDB): domain Bacteria; phylum Pseudomonadota; class Alphaproteobacteria; order Pelagibacterales; family Pelagibacteraceae; genus Pelagibacter. Next base: position 13,795 of record CACMDY010000010.1, on the reverse strand, counting down.
CTAAAGAAGTTAAAGACAGTATATTAGAAATTAAAGAAGTTTCAAAAGTAGATCTTGATTTAGTCTGGGAACCACCATGGGACAAATCAATGATGTCAGAAGCTGCAAAACTTGAATTAAATTTATGACAAAACAAATTATAACATTAAGCGATAACGCAGCTCAAAGGATAAAAGAAATTATGTCTAATGCTGAAAAAGACTCTTTAGGAGTTAGAGTTGGTGTTAAGTCAGGTGGGTGTGCAGGGATGTCTTATGTTATGGAGTATACAAAAGAAGCAAACCCAAATGACGAAGTAATAGAAGATAAGGGTGTAAAAGTGTTTATAGATTCTGCAGCAGTAATGTATTTACTTGGAACAGAAATGGATTTTAAAAAAGAAAAATTTTCCTCACAATTTGTATTTAATAACCCGAATGAAACTGAGAGATGTGGATGCGGGGAGTCCTTTAAAATATAGTATTTAATATACGCATATCAGCATTGCGTTTATTGCATATCTATGATAGAATCATTGATATGAACACTTTTGAGCATAAAAACCTCATTAACTCTGAAGTTAAAACACAAAAAAGAAAATCTTTATTCAGAAGTTTAATTAAACCAGTAGAAGCGGGCGCACATGGCACCCTCAACTACGTGGTTAAAAAAGGTTTAGGAAAAAATAAAATAGCTAAAAAATAAAAAAGCTATTTAACAACTATAGTACATATCAAACTCAATAGGATGAGGTGTATGTTCAAAGTTGTGTATCTCTTCAAATTTTAAGGCAATATAAGCATCAATTTGATCGTCAGTAAATACTCCACCTTGAGTTAAAAACTTTCTATCTTTATCTAAACTTTCCATTGCTTCTCTTAAAGATCCGCAAACCGTTGGAACTTTTTTAACTTCCTTCTCTGATAAAGCGTAAAGATCTTTATCAAAGGATTTGCCTGGATCAATTTTATTTTTGATACCGTCAATTCCAGCCATTAACATAGATGCAAATGTTAAATATGGATTACCAGATGCATCTGGGAATCTAATTTCACATCTTGCTCCTTTTTTGCTTAGAGTTATCGGAATTCGACATGATGCTGATCTGTTTCTTGCAGAATAAGCAAGTAATACCGGAGCTTCAAAACCTGGAATTAATCTTTTATAACTATTCGTTGTAGCATTTGAAAATGCATTAATCGCCTTAGCATGTTTAAGTATTCCGCCAATATAATAAAGTGCAGTTTGTGACAAACCTGAATATTTATTTCCAGAAAAAACTGGAGTTTTTCCTTTCCAAACTGATTGGTGGACATGCATTCCAGATCCATTATCACCTTTTACAGGTTTAGGCATAAACGTAGCAGTTTTACCAAATGAATGTGAAACCATTTGAACGACATATTTATATAATTGAACATTATCAGCTTGATCGACTAGTGTACCAAAAAGCATTCCAAGTTCGTGCTGACTTGGAGCAACTTCATGGTGATGTTTTTCAACTGTGATACCCACATCTCTTAAACCTTTTAGGTATTCACCTCTTATATCCTGAGCACTATCTACTGGAGGGACTGGAAAATATCCACCTTTAACTCCAGGTCTATGACCCATATTCCCATTTTCATAACTTTTTCCAGAATTATACGGTCCTTCTGTACTATCTATCGAAAAACTTGTTTCGTTCATGTCGTTTTTGATTTTTACATCATCAAAAACAAAAAATTCTGGCTCTGGACCAAAGTAAGCTTTATCACCTATACCAGTCTTTTTTAAATAAGCTTCAGCTTTCTTCGCTATCCCTCTTGGATCTCTTTCATAAGGATTTCTTTTAATTGCATCTAATATGTCGCAAAATAACACAAGAGTATTATGAGATGTAAATGGATCAACGATTTGTCTGTTTAAATCTGGTTTTAATATCATGTCAGATTCATTTATTGCTTTCCATCCAGCAATAGATGATCCATCAAAAAATACACCATCTGTTAACATGTCCCCATCTACTACCGATGCATCCATAGTTAAGTGCTGTAATTTACCTCTTGGGTCTGTAAATCTTAAATCGACAAACTCAATTTGCTTGTCTTTCATCATTTTTAGAACTTTGCTTGCGCTCATATTATCTCCTGTAGAATTAAATATCTGGGTTAATTACCAATATTGTTATAATAAAGAATACATATAATGAGGATATCACCTATGCAATTTAAACATATAATTATGCCAATAATTTCAGTGCTTTTTTATCAATCATAAGTTGAATATGACTTTATTAAATAAAGAACCAGTTAAAAGAGCTGAGAAGTGTCTTAAAGAGTTTGACGAAAATCTATCAGTTGTTGAATTACAAAACTCAGCAAAAACAGCATTGGATGCAGCAAATTCATTAAATTGTGAAGTAGGAGCAATTGTTAAAAGTCTGCTTATTAAGATAGAAAATGATTTTTTACTTTGTTTAGTTTCTGGTGACAAAAGATGTTCGTTAAATAAATTAAAAAAAATTTCTGAAAAAAAAAATGTAAGAATGGCTTCTGCTGACGAGGTTAAATCTCAAACAGGTTATACAATTGGAGGAGTATCTCCTGTAGGTCATATAAATAAAATTCAAATATTTATAGATAATTCTTTAAGTAGGTTCACAGATATTTTTGCTGCAGCTGGTCATCCTAATGTAATTTTTAAGATCAATTATGAAAAATTAATTCAAATTACAAAAGGTGATGTGAAAGATATTACAGAATGAAGCAAGCTAATATAACAGATTATATTTTATTAACATTACTATCAATAATTTGGGCATCTGCTTTTTTTAATATAAAAATTGCAACAGAGTCTTTCGGTCCAATGACAATTGCTTTTTTGAGAGTATTTTTTGGATCTATACCAGTATTGATTTTATGTTTTCATAAAAAAATATTAATTGAAGCATTTTCAAAAGATTGGCATTGGTTCATGTTGATAGGGCTAATCAATTTAGTTATACCATTCTTTTTAATTGCTTATGGAGTAAAGTCTGTACAAAGTAATTTGGCAGCAATTTTGATGTCTACCACTCCTTTGAGTTCTACCATATTAGGTCACTTTTATACAAAAAATGAAAAATTTAATTTTGCAAAAACTGTTGGAATATTAATTGGATTTGCAGGAATTATTTATTTATTTTCTGATAATATTTTGATAGATGAAAATAATTTTCTTTCAGCAGTACTGATTTTAGTAGGATCAACATGTTATGTAATAGGTGGAGTTTTAACACTTAAAATTAGTAAAAAAAAAAATGAAAACGTTACTGGATCAATATTAATTTGGGCAACTCTGATTTTATTTCCTTTGATGTGTTTATTAGAAACTCCATGGGAAAATACTCCATCATTAAATTCAACTTTGTCAGTAATTTATCTTGGAATAGTACCAACAGGAGTTGCATGGCTTTTAAGGTTTAAAATTTTGAAAAAGAATGGTTTAATTTTTCAATCTCAGGTCTCATACTTAATCCCAATCTTTGGAATTATTTTAGGCTATATATTTTTAAATGAATTAATAACTAACAAGGTATTAATATCTTTATTAGCTGTAGTTGTAGGAATTTATTTTGTCAGAAAAGCTGATACAAAAATTATTATTTAAGTGAAGATATAGAGCTAATATGCTCTGGTTTTGTCTCACAACATCCGCCTAATATTGTTGCCCCACCTTCTATGAATTTTTTTGATAAATTATAAAATTTATTTGCATCAAAATTATCTCTTTTTCCTAAAGATTGATTAGGATTTACTCCAATTTCATTTGGTTTTGCTGTATTAAATGTCTGTATTGGTCCTGGCTCATCAACTCCCCACAAATTTATTTTAAATCCGAATGGAACTTTACAATTTAAAAATTTATCTAATACAGATAATGATATTTCTGGAGAAACGCATGCGCAAACTACACCAAGTGTATTTTCATGTTTAATAATTTCAATTAATTGCACAATTTTTTCTCCTGAGGGCAGGTCGCCATTTTTTTTTAAATGTATTCCAATTAAAAATTTTTTGTTTAACGTTTTAGATATATTAAGAGCGGCTTTAACTTCATTAGTGCTGCTAATAACATCTAAATATAAAAAATCACTAAATTCACTTAAAATATCAGCTTGTTCAAACATATCTTCCTCAATTAATTTGATATTGCGATTATCAGTTATATAAGTGTCCCTTTGGCTTGGAATTGATCCAGCTACTAATACATTTTTTTTTGATAAATCTTTAGCTTTGATTGCAAGTTTACAAGCAATTTCGTTTAATTTTTTGAATTGATTACCAACATTATTTTCTATTAATCTAAATTTTCTACAACTAAAAGTGTTTGTAACAATAACATCTGAGCCTGCATTGATATATGATAGATGAGTATCAACTAACAATTGATGATATTTTTCATCTAATAAAGCGCTTGCAGACCATAAGGTCCCCATAGATACCATTCCTTTTTCAAGTAATAATTGACCCATCCCACCGTCTAATATTCTTATTTTTTTAAAAAAATTGTTATCCATTTTTTTTATCCCTTGTGGCTATAAATACTCCAACAGTTGTAATTAAAAAACCAATTATGTCAGTAAATGTTAATTGTTCATTTAAAAATATCCATGCCATCACTGCTGAAGTAGGAGGCACTAAAAAAAATAAAGTAGTAGTTTTGCCCACAGTACCCCTTTTAATTAAGAACATAAGAATAGTAAAAGCTCCAAATGAAACTAATATAATTTGGTGAGACATACCTAATATAAAACTAGTTGTAAAATTTATGTAAGCATTTTCAAATATAAACATTAACAATAGATTAAAAAGGCAACCACCAATTGCTTGATATGCATTGTTAACTGACAAAGCTAAATTTCCACTCAATTTTTTTTGCCACAATGTTCCAGACGTTATTGCAAATAAAGCTAAGACCGTAGCTAACAATCCTAAAGGAGGAATTTCTTTTCCAAAATCAATACCTAAGACAGTGACAGAACCAATGAAACCTAAACTGATTCCTACCCACTGTTTCCAAGATATTTTTTCTCCAAAAATTGGACCAGATAAAATATTTGTTAAAATTGGTTGAAGTGTAACTATTAAAGCTACAATTGCAGCTGGCATTCCAATTGAAAATGCATACCAACATCCACCTAAATAAATCCCATGAAATAAAATACCTGTTGAAAGACTTTCAATAATATTTTTTAATTTTCCGAAAATTTTATCATTACTGAGATAAGCAAATACGAGAAAACCAATTGTTACAATCCCAAATCTAAATGCTAAAGCAGCAAATGGAGAAGCGTTTTGAACAATTTCTTTCCCAGATATGAATGCCGATGACCATAATAATATAAAGAGCAAAGGAAATGATTTTGTCATGGTAAAGATATATGGCGTAATATCTAATTTTTGTTGTGAATTCTATCCATTTCTTGAAGTTCGACTTCAAGTTTGTCTAATTCTTCACCACCAGCCATCATACTAAGAAGCTTTTCTCTAGAAATATCTTTTTTTTGGAATGTTCCCATGCTTTTTCCTCGGTTAAGTACAGTGAAACTATTACCAACAGGGTAAGCATGATGTACATTATGAGTAATTAAAATTACAGCCAATCCCTCAGACGCAGCCTTTACAATATATTTTAATACCATTGATGCTTGATGAACTCCTAAAGCAGAAGTTGGTTCATCTAAAACTAAAACTTTTGCTCCAAAATATATAGCTCTTGATATTGCTAGGCATTGTCTTTCACCACCGGACATAGTTCCAACTGCCTGAGATGGATCTCTAACATCGATACCTATCTGTCCCATTCTATCTGCTGCTATCTTATTTGCTGTCTCCACATCAAAAGTTTTAAGGAAAGGAATACCTTTTTGAGGCTCTCTTCCCATAAAAAAATTTCTAGTAACACTCATTAAAGGAACTAATGCTAGATCTTGATAAACTGTTCCTATACCAATATCTAAAGCATCTTTAGGTGAGTCAAAAACAATTTTGTTATCTTCAAATATAATTTCTCCTTCATCAGGCTTATGAACACCTGCTAAGGTTTTAATTAAAGTCGACTTTCCTGCTCCATTATCTCCAAGTAAGCACATGATCTCACCTTTTTTTAATCTCATAGTGACATCTTTAAGCGCTATTACCTTCCCAAAAAACTTACTAATATTATTAAATTGAACGAGATAGTTAGACATTATTTACTCTCAGTTACTTTCTTTCTGATATAGTTATTAAATACTACAGCTATCAACATCATTGCTCCTAAGAAAACTTTAAACCAATCAGTGTCAACATCTGTGTAAAATATTCCCATAGATACAGTCCCAAATATAATTGCACCAAAAGCTGCACCTATTGCAGATCCATATCCACCAGTTAAGAGACAACCACCAACAACAGCAGCTGCTATAGCTTCTAGTTCTTTTAAAGTACCTCTCATAGTATCTGCAGAACCCGCATCTAATACTTGAATACAAGCAAAAATAGTAGAAGCGACTGCCGTACCAATAAATAGACTTATTTTTACTCTTCCAACAGGCACACCCACATTTGTTGCTCCAATCTTATCACCTCCAGATGCAAAGATCCAATTACCATATCTTGTTTTCATCAATATCCATGTTGCAAACAATGTTAATGCAATAAACCAAATAACTGATGGAGGTATTCCAGTTGCAAGAGGAGTTCCATCAGTTCTTAATTCAATCAATTTTAATGATCCCAACCAAGTAAAAAGCCATTTAAAAGTATCTGTAGCAAATAACCATGCTAATGGATCATCTTCAATTAATACTCTTAGTCCTGGAACTTGAGTTCTGCCAGTAATCAATCTTGTTATTGCTAATGTCAAACCTCTTAAAATAAAAAGCATTGCAAGTGTTACAATAAAAGATGGCAAACCAGTTTTGACAACCATTATGCCATTAAAGTATCCAACCAATACTGCCATAGCGAAAGCAAAAACTATACTCATCCATAAAGGCCAACCCCAATAAATTGCAGGAATTGCTATACAAATTCCAGCAAAGCCAATCATGGATCCAATTGACAAATCAAATTCACCGCCAATCATTAACATCGCTGCTGCTATTGCTATAATTCCTAAATTAGCTGAAACATCTAGGAAATTAAGCATTCCATAGGCGCTAAACATACCAGTATCGCCAGCAACTATTCCAAAAAATATAAATACAAGTATCGAGCCACCTAATGCACCTAGCTCAGGCCTATTCAATAAAACTCTTAAAGGTGATATTTTTTTTAGACGTTCGTCTTCATTAAGACTACTTTTTGATGAAATACTTTTTGATTTTAATGACATTCAAATTTTGAAAAAAGGCCTGACTATTAAATTTAGTCAGGCCTTAAATATAGATTTTATCTATAACCTTGAGCTGCCCATTTAATTACTTTAGCAGCATTATCAGGAGTAACAAATCCAGGTCCAGTCATAACTACACCTGCAGGCATTGTTCCCCATCTCATGTACTGAGCAAAAATAGCTATAGGCAAATAACCTTGTAGATATTGTTGTTGGTCAATTAAAAACTCTACTTTACCTGCAGCAGCAGCTTTTAACATATTAGGTGACATATCAAATGTTCCTAATTTAACATTTCCAACTTTACCAGCAGCTTCTAAAGCTTTTAGTGCTGCTTCACCAGATAAACCAGCTCCTAAAGTTAGAATAGTGTCATATCCACCACCTAATTTTGCAGCAACAGCTTTTTGAATTTCAGTTGGGTCATTTGATGTTCCAAGAATATCAACAGATCCACCAAAACCTTTTTTGAAACCTGCACATCTTCTATCAAGCGCTACGTTTCCAACTTCGTGGTTAACGCATAAAGCTTTTTTTCCTCCAGCAGCTTTCATTTTTTGTCCGCCACCAACGCCAGCTTCAAATTCAGTTTGACCTACGTGTGCACTAATTCCTAATGATGCATAGTCATCCGAACCAGAGTTCATTGAAACTACTGGTATACCAGCAGCTATTGCTGCTTTAACAGATTTTCCTAATGCAGCTGCATCAGGTAAAGTAATTACAATACCTTTTGGTTTTTGTGATACAGCGTTATCAATTAGTTTTGCCATTTCAACCATGTCAAAAGTTCCAGGCGCAGTGTATTTGCAAGATACTCCCATATCTTTACAAGCAGCATCAACTCCATTTTTAGCTACCGACCAAAAAGGGTCATTAGCTTGTCCATGTGAAACAACAATTATATCAGTTGCTAATGCTGATACAGACATCATTGCCCATGCAGCAACAGCTAATATAAAGTTCTTTATTGTTTTCATTTTTAATTTCCTCTCTTAAATAAAAGTTAACTTTTAAACGTTAAAGCTAACATAAATTTATTTAGATTGTAAAGAAGCAGGTTGTATTCAACCTAAAGTTGATTTTTAATATTTTATTTTTTCAAACTTTTTTGATTTTAATGACCGGATAGCACTCTCAGCAATTTGTATTGAAATCTTTCCATCAATAAAACCACTTTTAGGTCTTAAATTTGATCTGAATAATTTAGCAAGATCATTTAACTGTTCTTTATATGCCTGATCGTATCTTTCTATAAAAAAATGTTTAAAGCTTGATCGTGCATTCGTACTTTTATTAGAATACAAACTAATCTCATTTTCTTTAATATTATCAGAAATAATCATTCCTTTGCTTCCAAAAAGCTCTACTCTTTGATCATATCCAAAACTACAATGTCTAGAATTACTAATAATACATTGAACACCATTTTTTGTTTTCAAAATTGCCGTAGCAAGCTCGAAATCTTTAAGTTTATTGAAGTATTTATTAGAAATATTGCTCCCTGTGGCAAATATAGAAACAAATTCATCTTTACCTGCGTAATATCTTGCTAGATCAAAATCATGGATCATCATATCTTTAAAAATACCACCTGAGGCTTTTAAATAATTTATAGATGGAGCAGCCGGATCTCTGCTAGTAATAATAATTTTCTCTAGTTTTCCTATCTTTCCTTTTATTAAATTATTTTTTAGAGAACTATGACCTGGATCGTATCTCCTGTTAAATCCAATTTGAATTTTATGATTAAATTTACTTATTTTTTTTTCGTAATTTTGAATTTTTTTTAAATTTAAATCTAAAGGTTTTTCACAAAATACTGTTTTATTACTTTTTATACTTTCATATATAAATTTAAGATGAGTTGATGTGGTGGAAGATATAAAAATACAATCAATTTTTTTATCTTTATATGCTATTTGAGGACTTTCAATATTTTGACAATTTAGATTTTTTGAAACTTTTTTTGCAAGTTTTATATTAACATCGAAAATATATTTAAGATTAAAATTTTTATTATTTATTAAATTATTTGCATGCATTAGCCCTATTCTTCCCAAACCGAATAATGCTACGTTAATTAAATTTTTACCCATTGTTTTTTTAATGATGATTTCTTGCATGCATCAATGAATTTAGCAGTCTCCAAACCCTCTTCTTCGTTAGGAAAATAAAATCTTTTTTTTGTATTTGATTTTAAATATTCAGCAAATTCCTTATATATATTTGCAAAAGCATCTAAATATCCTTCAGGGTGACCAAACTTTACTCTAGAAAATTTTTTTGAAAAATTTGCCTTTGTATACCCTCTTTCTAAAAACTTTACTGCTCCTTTACTTGGATTAAATTTTAGATAATTTGGATCATTTTGAACCCATTCTAAACTTCCTTTAGACCCATATACTCTAATTCTTAAACCATAAACACCACCTTTAGCTGTTACACATGTCCATACAATTCCTTTAGCACCGTTGTTAAAATTAACAAAAACTTGTGCGTTATTATCCATATTAACGTCCTTGGAATATTTACTTACATCAGCTATCAGTTTTTCTCCTTTAAGGCCTGTAATATAAATTGCTAGATGATATGCGTGTGATCCTATTTCATTGAGAACCGCTGATACACCGACAATTTTTTTATCAACTTTCCATTTAAAAACCTTTTTTGAATTTGATTTTGAAATTTTATTACCATCTGTCCAATCTTGAATATATTCAACATTGATATATTCAACTTTTCCAATTTTTCCTTTTTCTACTAAATTTTTTGCCTCTCTTACCATTGGATAAGATGAATAGTTGTGAGTCAATGCATATTTTATTTTTTTGTTATTTTTTATCGCTTTATATAGTTTTTTTCCCTGATCAAGATTTCCAGCAAATGGCTTGTCTGAAATTACATGTATATTTTTTTTTATAAAATTCTCTGCAATAATTTGATGACTTGATGGTGGAGTCATTATTGCTACAACATTAATACCATCTTTTCTTTTCGCCTCTTTTTCAGACATCTCCTTGTAATTTGAATAACATCTAGATTTATCTAAACCTATACTTTGTCCAAATTTCCTAGATTTATCAACACTTCTAGAAAATACCCCTGCAACGATTTCGTATTTGTCATCATATCTAGATGAAATTCTATGAACATGCCCGATCCAAGATCCAGGTCCTCCTCCAACAATTCCAAGTTTAAATTTTTTAGGTTTAATTTTTTGAAGCATTTAATATCATAACAAAACTATTATTTATGTCAGTAAAATTAGGTATAGCCCCAATAGCTTGGAGCAATGATGATATGCCTGAGCTTGGTGGTGATACTTCGCTTGAACAATGTCTTTCCGAAGCTAGTGAAGCAGGATTTAAAGGAATAGAATCTGGAGGAAAATTTCCAAAAACATCAAAAGAATTAATTCCTATATTAAATAAATATAATTTAAAATTATGTTCAGGTTGGTATGGAGCAAATTTAAGAAAAAATACTTTTGAGGAGGAAAAATCAAAAATTCAAAACCAATTGAAACTATTTCAAGATTGTAAAGCACCCTGTATGGTTTTTGCCGAAGTTTATGGTTCTATTCAAGGTGATCCAAATATAAATTTGTCTAAAAGACCTAGAATGGATTTAGACGAGTCTAAAAAATATTATAAAAAAATTTCAGAAATGGGAAAATATCTAGAAGATCAAGACATGCCTCTTGCTTACCATCATCATATGGGAACTTGCATTGAAAGTGAAGAGGATACAAGAAGATTATTAGAAAACACAGATGGTAGTGTCAAACTAACCTTAGATACTGGACACATGTTATTTGCAAAAGGAGATAGTTTGAAAATTTATAAAGAATTTAAAGAAAGAATAATTCATATACATTGCAAAGATATGAGAAAAAATGTTTTAGATAATTCGTTAAATCACGATTATAGTTTTAGACAGGCTTTTTTAGAAGGAGCCTTCACTGTTCCAGGAGATGGTTGTATTGATTACAAGCCTTTTTTTGACTTGTTAAAAGAACAAAATTATTCTGGATGGTTAGTTGTAGAAGCGGAGCAAGATCCCGCAAAAGCAAATCCTTTTAAATATGCTAAAATTGGATACAAATATCTAATTGAGACTTTAAAAAGCGCAAATTTAGAAATTGAAAATAATTAGCTATCTATATAAAGAAGTTAATTCATTATTACCAGCAGCCACACATGGAGATTTAAAACAAGTACCAACAATCCATTCTGATCCTGGTTCTGCTAGAAAATTTGATGACATTATAAAAATAACACCCATTTCTACTGACTGACCAGCTTTTCCCTCTGCTTTTATTCTTGGGTCAGGGTCTGTTTTAACTTTATTATCATCTGAAAATGGATTTTCAATCTTAAGATTATCATTTATATGATTAACAACCTTTTCAGATATCCATTCAGCATTACATGGATCACCCCAAACTGTTATCTTTCCTTCATCATTATTTCCACAATTATTAATTTCGCCATTAATAAAATCGACAACTTTTTTATGATTTTCTTTTACTAAATTTGCACGAGCTTCAACTTCAGGCCTTGTACTTGCTGTCCATATCAACATTCCTACAACATAAACAGCCGATATAATGATAAGAAACTCTAATAATCCAAAATTTTTTAATTTTAAGCTCATGAGATTTTTACTATTTTTGACTTTTCCAATTTATTGTCAAAAAAATCAATAATATTTTGGACAGTTTCAATACCCATTCTAGACAAACATTCTTCGGTAAATACTGCTGAATGAGGGCTTAAAAATGCTTTTTCATTATTTAGCAATGGATTATCTAAAGATGGAGGCTCCTTTTCAAAAACATCAAGCCCTGCACCAAAAATTAAATCTTCGTTTAATGCCTTATTAAGATCTTCCTCGTTAATAATACCACCTCTTGCAGCATTAATTAAAATACAATTTTTTTTCATTTTTTTTATCATTTCATAATTGATTAAATGTTTTGTATTTTCGTTTAAAGGCATATGAATTGAAATTGCATCCATTTTATTTAAACTCTCGTTTAAATCATTAATTTTAGTTCCACCAACTTTTTTAATTTCCTCTTCGCTGACAAAAGGATCATAAACAAAAATGTTCATTTCTAAACCCTTACATTTTTTAAGTAAACATTTTCCAATTCGACCAAATCCTGCAATTAAGATATTTTTATTCCATAACTCAATTGTTTTAGGAAGCTTAGTTCTATCACTGAACTTTCCAGTTTTTACACACTCGTTGTACATATTATTTCTTTTTGCAATGCTAAATAGCATAAATAAAACATGTTCTGCTACAGCTTGAGCATTTGCTGTAGCTGTTATTGCTAATGTGATATTGTTTTGCTTGGTTGCTTCAAGATCTATATTATCATAGCCTACACCATGTCTAGATATCACTTTTAAATTTTTAGCCGAATCTATAATTTCTTTTGACAATTTAGATGTTCTTACACTTATTGCATCACAGTCTTTTATTTTATCTTTCAAAAATTCAGTATCTGTATTGTCTATAACTTCAAAGCCAAAATTTTTATTTCCTTTTAGCAAATCAATACCGTGATTATGTATTGAACCTATGATTAAAATTTTTTTCATATCCGAATAATATATTTATAGTTATTTAGAGATTAATATCCTTTTGATAACTCTGGTTTGCTTACACCCTTTAATTGTTCCACTGTATTTTTTGCACCACTACTTACAAACCTATTATCCGAACCAACGGTAACAAATTGAAAACCTTTTTTGATCATTTTATTAGCATATTCGGTACTACCATTATGTATACCTGCAAATATATTATTTTTTTTTGCATGCTCTAATATTTTTAAAATTTCAGAATATGTTTTGGTATCCTCATTTTTGTCAAAACTTGGTTTTTCCCCCATTGCCAAGCTTAAATCAGCTGGTCCTATATATATTCCATCGAGGCCTGGGGTACTCATTATTTCATCAAGGTTTTCTAGAGCTTCTTTTGTTTCAATCATAGCCATTTTCAATATTTCATCATTAGCATGTTCTGAGTAATTCGGTCCTCCATATATTAATCCTCTCATTGGACCGAAACTTCTGTATCCATCAGGCGGATATTTGCAAGCATGCACAAATCTTTCTGCTTCCTCTTTATTACTAACCATTGGACAAATAATGCCATAACATCCAGCATCTAATATTTTCATAATCTGTCCTGGCTCATTCCAGTTAACTCTTGCCATTGGCATTACATCAGTTGCTGATATTGTTTGCATCATAGGTAGTGCATTAGAATAATCCACAAGGCCATGTTGCATATCTATTGTTAAAGTATCCCAGCCATGCTGCGCCATTGTTTCAGCTGAGACAGTACTAGGAATCTGTAACCAGCCATTAATTACAGTTTTACCCTTTTTAATTATTTCTTTAGCTTTATTTTTTCTCATTTACTCAGGTTTTGAGACCCATATGGGTATACTTTA
>CACMDY010000009.1 GCA_902612605.1 uncultured Pelagibacteraceae bacterium | reverse complement strand
AAAAAATCTTAGATTGAAAGCATCGTAATAATTGTTTAATGGAAACAAAACTTTTCCGCCAAGAAAAATACTTTCAAAAACAGAACTTGAAGAACCACTTGTAATCACTATTTTGTATTTTTTAATAATATCTGCAAAACGACCGTTTGTTACAACCCAATTAACTGGTAAATTTTTCTTATAATAATCTTTGAGTTTAAGTAAAGGATGTTCTTTAATAAATATTTTATTTCCAGTTTTCGAGAAATTAGTCTCTAAAACTTTATTAATAATTTTTAAATTATCATTAATATTTAAATTTAATAAAATTAGGATTCTATCGTTATATTTTAATTTGTAAAATTTTTGCTTAAATAAATACTCAAATCTCAAAGCCTTAACATTGATGAATTTTAATTTCTTGGTAAATTCTTTTCTTGCTCGTTTAACACCATCACCAATAATTAATAAGTATTCAGGAATTGATTTTGATTTGTTTTCTAAAGGAGTTATATCTAATGCAGAAAATTTTTTTTCTACAAAATAATTTTGGTAACCATATGTTTTAATATTTGGAAAAAACTTCCTAAAACCATAATTCCATCCTTTATCGACAGTTGTATTTTCATTCCAATCTATCACTTTTCTGATACTTATATTGCTGTATTTAAGTTTTTTCGCAAATAAATAATTTTTAATACCAATAACAGATGCATTATAATTATTTGATTGTCTTAATTCATTATTAATAAGTTGTGAAATTTCTAACTTTTCGAAGTAAATCTTTTTGAAACTGATTTTTTTAATTCTAAAAAAAAACATTAGTGAAAAAACTATATCACTAATATTCAAGATTTTACTTTTAACGATAAATTTTTTTTTTTATTTTTAATAAAAAAATAAAAATTTGAAATAAACTTAAATTTACAAATGTTGGTATCTGATATGTATCTTTTTTTTCTCTATAAAAATTGTTGTAATACCTATCAATATTAGGATTGGAATCTGTTACAAATCTATCAACAACAGTAGCTCCATTAAAATTAATTTTTTTTGTACATAAAATATTCGCTAACAAATAGATACTGATATGTTTAATTGCTACTTTAATAAAATTTATAGTAGATTTAAATTTATAATGATTTTTTTTTATAACAATTGGTGTTTTATTTTTTTTTTCAATTTGATTTTTAAGAAATGAATTATTTACAAAAATTTTCTTAAATTTTCTCTTTTTTAAAATCTTAATTATTGAAAAATAGAGGCACAAATTATGATAAATATAAGAATTTGGTATATTTTTTTCAGCGACAGAACTTACTAAAATATCCAGATTAATTTTATTATAAAAGTTCTTATCAACAAATTTAAGATATTTTTTTCTTAATTTAAAAAAATAAAAATCATAATGTTTTTTTAATACCGCGTCATAATTTATAATTTCTATGGTTGTATCTAAATATTTCATTCTAAAATTAGCAAATTATTTATACAAACAATAATTACTAAATGTTATTTCAGATTTATAATTGCAATATTTCGTAGGTTTTCCTTTATAACTAATTTTGATTAATTTCTTATTTTTAAAATTAGAGTAAAAAAAATTTTTGACTATTTTTTCATGGTGGATAAAGTATGATATAGAATTACTATCCCCATTAATTTTCATAATAATTTTTTTCAATATTTTTTTATCTGTTTCTCTCAAGTCAAATATCAAATATTTTTTTGTTACTTTATATGCTTCTGTAATGATATTTTTCCAATCTTTGTTCAAATGCAATATTCCAAATAAAATTACCAGATCATATTTTTTTTTTGTATATTTTGAATATTTATTATCGTTAATTTTTTTAAATTTTCCTAATGGATTTTTTTTTTTTGCTATAGATAAAGCTTTTTGATTAAAATCCAATCCAAGATATTTAAAGTCGTTATGTATTTTATTTAAAATAGATATAAACCCCCCTTGAGAGCAGCCAATATCTAAAACACTAAATTTTTTTTTGAAAAAATTATTTAATAATATTTTTTCCCCTAAATATAAGTCATTATATTTATTCCTTGATTTACTTAAATAATTTAACACGTTTTTTTGTCCCCAAAAACTAACAGTTCTTTTCATAAATTTTTAAAATTGGGTCTTTTCTTAATGCCCTCTCAACTTTTTTTAGGTCTGCTTTGCAATCAACTGAAAATGAGGGAATATTTTTATATCTTGCTATATATTGATTAGAATAGTTATCGCATATTCTATTAGAATCACATGCCTCAATCATTTCTAATGGTGACTCATTCGTTTTATAAAATTTTTTTAAAAAATTGAATGTAAAAGCAAATATTCCATATATTCTTTTTGCATTAATAGATTTATTGAATTTTTTTGAATATGGTATTGGGGATCTAGATGTATACAAAACTCTGCCGCTGATATCATTAACTATCTTAACAATATTAGGATCAAAATATTGATTTTCGTCAGTAATATCCATTGCCAAAACAGAACAATCTCTTTTATCTTTAATTAATGGACTAATGGCTTTTTTGATCATATCGGGTCTTAGCATCGGTTCATCACCTTGAACACAAACAATAATATCAGTTGATTTAACATTTTTTATTTTTGTTGTTGCTTCATATATTCTATCTAAACATCTTTTATGCTTTTTTGATGTATTAATAAATGGATAGTTTTTTTTTTTACAAAAATTTTTTATCTCTTTATCGCAAATTGCAACACTTAAACTTGTCCACCTTTTATAAAGTTTTGCTCTGGCATAAACATGGGTTAACATTTCGTTTCCTAAAATTTTTTTAAGTGGTTTGCCTGGAAACCTGCTTGCAGCCATCCTAACCGGTATTATCCCAATGATTTTTCTATTTGTAATTTTTGGAAATTTTTTCATTTTTTTTCCCGAGTCTACTTGAATCTTTATAGCCTTTTAAATTATATGATTTTTTTATTTCATCAGATATATAAAATCCATTTAATAAATTTATAGTATTTAAACAATCTTTATATGTAACTGGAAACTTAATATTATTATCAAAATATTTACTTATATCTTTATAAAAAGAAAAATGACCAAACCCATATGCATTGGGTATTGTTTCTGTATTTTTTTTACACTCACTTTCATTTGGTGTAAAAATTTGAAGTTCATTTAATGCTAGTCCACCAATTTGAACTAAACCTTTAGAGCCAATAATTGATATTGTTGCATTATAATCTCTAGGTCTAGCGGCAGTTGTTATCTCTAATGTTCCTAAAGCACCACTTTTAAACTCTAAAGTTGATACAACTGTATCCTCAACTTCAATATCTGCACCCATGGTTTTCATTTTAGCATTAACGCTTTTTATCTCACCACATATGTGTCTCAAAACATCCAAGTGATGAATTCCTTGATTAGTTAAGGCTCCACCATCGTGTGAAAAAGTTCCTCTCCAATCTGCAAGATCATAATATCTCTGAGGTCTGCACCATCTAACTTGAACACTTACTAATCTTATTTTACCTAATTGATTTAAAGTTTTTTTTTGTTTTAAGAATTGAACGCATTTGTTGTAGCGATTTTGATAGACTGGGAATATTTGAACATTTTTTTTTTTTGCCAATTGATAGAGCTTAATTACTTGACTTGTTTTCAAACATATCGGCTTCTCAATTATAACATTTACTTTAAAATTCTTTAATATTTGTTTTGCATGCTCATAATGCATTCCAGATGGCGTCATTAATACTACTAAATCTAAATTTTCTTTAATCAACATTTCTCGGTAATGACCATATTTATTTATTTTTTTTTTTAATTTATGAGTTTCAAATTTTTTGCTGTCTAAATCTGATAGGGCTACTATCTTTAAATTTTTATAATTTTGAATTGCTTGGATATGATGTCCTGCAATTCTTCCAGCTCCAATTAGACCAATTTTAATCATTCAAAAACTCTCTTATAACACTTACAATTTTTTTAAAATTTTTTTTATTTGTAAGAGTAAACCTAGAATATCCTTCTAAAGGAATTAATGTATCATTTTCTCTGAAATAACAGAATTTTTTCAATTCTTTGATAATCCTAACTTTATTTTTACCTAAATTAACGTGAATAAAATTTCCATATGATAAAGTATACTCTAGCTTCATTTTTTTTAACTCTTTTAAAAAATATTGTTTTCCCTCGTTTAATAATTTTAATGAATTTCTCACTACCTTCATTCCTTGTTTTGTAAAAATTTTATCAAGAATTGCAGAAGAATAATGATTTAGTTCATACATTTGTTTAAAGCTTTTAAAGAATAAAATTGTATCTTTATTTGCAATTAAACAACCAGCTCGAATTCCAGCCAACCCAAATGCTTTACTAAAACTTTTAGTAATTACTAAATTTTTATAAGAGTTAATTTTTTTTATCTGAGATGATTTATAAAATAAATGATAAGCTTCATCTATTAAAACATAACAATTATTTTTTCTACATATTTGTAAAATTTTTTTTAAAGTATTTTCTTTCATTATTGAACCTGTTGGACTATCAGGATTTGGCAAACATAAGAGTTTTGGTTTTTTTTTTAAAAGAGCAAATAGTTTTTTTAAATTTAGTTCTACTTGACCTTTAGAATTAATAATATAATCGACATAAAATATTTTAGCATCAAAAGCTTTCCCATAAACGTCATACATGGCAAAAGTAGGTTTAGACAAAATTATTTTTGAGTTTTTTCTAACTAAAGCTTGAAAAATATTTTGTATTCCGCCGTCTGAACCATGTGATAGCAATAAAGAATATTTGTCAATTTTATAAAATTTAGAGATTTTTTCATAGGTTGATGTCAAATTTGGATAAGTGCAAAGGATTTCTTTATCCAATTTTACATTTTTTTTTACAAAATTTAATAAATCATTACTAATGTTCTCATTTTTATCTAACCATAATTTATTTATCTTACGTCGAGACTCTTTAAATATATCTGGTCTGTAAACTTGCATTTGAATATAATTAACTTATGTTAAAAATCTCTTGATAATTAATAATATGAAAAAAGCAATACAAAAGCTAATACAATTTTTAAAAAAAATTTTTAATAAAAAGAAAGATGAAAAATCTAATGATAAATCACCACCCGATGATATCTATCCACTATATTAACTTTTATTTTTCTAAATGAATATTTATTTAGTTATTCTTTTTATAATTCTTTTTTTTGAATTAATATTCAATATTATGTATTACCTTAAAAATAAAAAAAGATACATAAAAACCAAAAAAATTTCATTTTCTAAAATTCATTATGAACCTCATCCATACCTACCATTTATATTAAAAAAAAAATTTCAAAATTCTGGTGAGGTAGAAATAAATTATCCTTTAAAAAAAAATTATAAGCTAGTTTCTCCAAAACTTACTTCTAATAATATGGGATACTATAATGGAGAACATGGTGACAAAGATATTGAAAAAGAAAAAAAGAATAAAATTAGAGTAAATTGTTTAGGTGGTTCAACAACTATGAATTATTTAAAAGATTATGGAACTAATATCTCTTACCCATTACAACTGCAAAGAAAACTAGATAACTTTGACAAAGATAAATTTGAAGTAAATAACTTTGGCCAAGGTCTATATAATTCAACAGATATTTTAATTAGATTTTTAACAAATGTTTTATACACTAATCCAGATATAATAGTGTTATATATTGGTTATAATGACATAAGATCATATTTAACTGACAATTTTCAAACAGATTACTCTCACTCAAGAAAAAATTTACATTTTAGCAAATTTAGAAAATTTTTTAATTTTATAGCTTACGATTTTAAATTAAATTTTATTAATTATATTTTATCTAAATTATCAATTTATAATATTAAAGCATCATTAACATCAGAAATCTCCAATGGTGAATTTCATTTGGCAAATGATCCAAGTAAAGGGCTTAAAATATTTTACCAAAATATAGAAACTATAATTTCAGTATGTAAAAGTAGAAAAATTAGACTAATCATGAGCTCTTTTTGTCATTACTTATATTCTGAAGTGAAGGACAATAATTTACATAAAAGATTTAACGAAATAGTAAAAAAAGAAAATGAAATTTTACAATATTTAGCAAAAAAAAATGATATTGAATTTGTAGATAATAATAATTTGATCGAAAAAAATGATAATTTATTTGTGGATACTATTCATTTTTCAAAAGAAGGTATGAATATTATTGCTGAAAATTTTTGTAAAAAAATCATTGAGAAAAAAAATTAATTACTTTTTGAGCACAATCTAAACTAGCCTCCTCTGATACTTCAACTGTTGATCCAGCTAAGTGCGGTGTCAAGTAAAAATTATTTAGTTTTAATAATTTTTTATTTTTAATTGGTTCTTTTAACATCACATCAAAAAATGCTTTACTGTTTGGTTTGGACTTCAAAAAATTATATAGATATTTTTCATTAACTATGCCTCCTCTTGATGTATTAATTATTGTTACATTTTCTTTTAAATTATTAAATTTTTCTTTTGAGAAATAATCATAATTTTTTTTATCTAGAGGAATATGAATTGATATTATATCGCTTTTTTTTAATAAATTTTTGATACTGGAATTTTCAATGTTATATAAAGAATTATTTTTATTTTTCTTATTAATGTCATTTACAATTATTTTGCATTCAAATGGTTTTAATAGTTTATAAAGATCTGAACCAATATTTCCAAAGCCAATAATACCTACTGTTTTTCCTGTTAGTTGTCTACCAAAGATAAATGGCCAACTATTATTTTTTACATCATTTATTAATTTATTTGTATTTCTTAAGCTAGATATAATAAAATTTAAAACAAACTCTGAAACTGCTCTTTTATTGATACCTGGTTGTAATTTTATTTTTATTTTATTTTTTTTTAATTCTTTAAAGTCTAAGTTATTTGTTCCTACACCATATTTACTAATAAATTTTAATTTTGAGCAAGATTTTAAAAGGTTCTGATCAACTTTTTCTAATCCAATGATTGCGCCATGCACATCGCTTAAAAAATTCTTTAAATCATTATTAATTAAAATTTTATTAGTATTGTTTAGTTTAACATGCTTAAATCTTTTCTTAAGTAAGTCAATCGCAGATTTATTTTTTGAAACACTCCTAGAACATATTGCAATAGTCTTATTTATTTTTTTCATATTTTTGTCTTACAAAAGTATTAATTATTTCTTACAAATATATAATTAAAAATATTTTTAAAAGGGCTTTCTTCATGATGTTTTATAAATTCTTTATTTTGTATTTTCCTTTGAAGTATAAAATTATTCTTTTTCATTAAATCTATTATAATATCGTATTGTTCTTTAAAGTTATCATTGATCTCAATTAAAATACTTTTTATTTTAATATTATTTAAGTATTTATCACCTCCCTCTAAAATTAAGTGCTCAATTCCATCTACATCAATTTTTATGTAATCTGGAATGTCTAAAATTTTTTTATCAATTAAATAATTAATATTTGTTCCAAGTATCTGATAGTTCATATCAGATACAAAGCTTTTACCTTCAAAATTATAACTTTCTCCAAAAGAATTAAGAGCTCCACCTTCTATAAAACGACCTTCCTTCATCATCAAAAATCTATTTTGAGTATTTGAAAGAGGAATGGACAAAATTTTAATTTTATTTTGTAAATTGTTCAAAGAAATATTTCTGCTTAAAGTTCTTAAATTTGATGTTGAGGGTTCAAAAGAAATAGTCGTGGAATTTTCGTTCTTTAATGCATTATATATAGAGTATAATCCAATGTTTGCACCTATATCCCAAAAGATAATTTTTTTTTTATTTTGTTCAAAATTATTAATCCATTCTAGAGTTTCTGGCTCTTTTTCAAAAAAAGTATCCACTCTCCAGTTTATTAATTGATTGGGAACGAAAAAATTAATTTTTTTATCTAATATTTTTAATGATTTATATGAATCCTTGTTAATTAAATCTTTTAAATAAATAATAAATTTTTTTTTAAAAATATAAAAAACTAATTTATCTAAAAAGTATAAAATTTTATATAAGATAAAAGATATTTTTTTTAACATATTTATAATTTATAATAGCTCTTTAATGAACATAGCAATTTTATTAATTTTATTATTGTTATTAAAAGCATGAATATTGACGAACTCATTAATTGCATTTTGAACTTTTTTTGAATTCCACCAATTTTCAATATTATTATAATTTTTGTTAATATGTGTACAAAGTTCCTTATAATCTTCAAATAATATTTTTTGTTTTTTTAAATTTTTTAATAATATAAAATTTTTTTTTGATATTTTTGCTCTTTTAAAATCAAAATATGTTACTACTGGAATATTTGATGAAATACATTGCAAAAATGTTGTATCCAAGAAAGTACATATAATTATTCTACTTTTATTTATTGAGCTTTTTAAATCGTTCTTATCAAAAATTATATTTTTTAATTTTTTTTTTAAAAAGTCTTTTTCATTCCATGTATTTGAAGGATGCATTCTGTAGACTAATTTTTTTTTTAAATGAGAATTAAAATTATTAGGGAGATTCAATAAAACTTTTAAATAATTTGACCACTCCATGTTATTGTAATTTGATGGGTCATTTAAAAAATATTTATGTGCAGATCTATTGATAATTAGAATATCTTCACCTTCTTTTATTTTATTAAAAGTTTTATTAATACCTAATCTTTTTGTTTTTTTTGAAGTTACCCAACCCCAAGTCAAATAAGTATCACAAAAACTTATCTCATGGTCATTGAAAAAGGAGTTATATAAATAGTAATTACATCCATGTTGATATCCAATTAACTTAGTTTTATTCAAAGAAACTTTATTAGCTGTGTAGAACATCAAAAGAGTATGCCACCATAGACTGTTAATATTAAATATTACCTTTGGTTTCTTGGGAAGTGATATATCGCAATTATTGTCATAATGCTCATACTTTTCAAGAAAGAAAACCGGTAAATGTTTGTATATATTTTCACAAATATATTTTTCGTAAACTCCACTATTTATTTTTTTTAACTTTTTTTTTTTTCTTATTTTATCATTTATTTTAAATTTTAGTTTTTTTGATAAAATTTTATAATTATTTGGTAATTGATTTAAACTTAAATTTAATTTAAATTCTTCTAATTTCCCAAAATGGCCTCTAAAGAAAGTAACTTTTTGATTATCAAAAATTTTAAGAAATTTTTTTTCGAAAAAATATATCTTATTACATTTATTTTTCTTTCTATTTATTTTTTGAATAATTTTAGAATTTTTTTTTTCTATAATTTCAACTTTATTTTTGAAAAAAAAGTTAATTATATCAAAATTTATTTGGTAATCCCATTCATCGCTATCATAAACTTCATATAAATTTTCATAAGAAGTAGGTAAAATAATCCTTTCATTTGAGAACCTATAAATTTTAATTTCTTTTTTATCTTTAATTATAGTATTTAAAATTTGAAACTTATTATAAGTTTTATCAAGAAATTGATATAACCAGGGAATAAGAATAACCCTCCAATAATTACGACTTTTATTTACTTGGTTAATCTTATTTAAATCTCTATATAATCTCGAAAAAATTTGGTTTCTTAATTTATCTAAGTATTTTTTTCTGTTAGATAAATTTTTTTTACCAAATTGTATTCTTATTTTTTTATTTTTTTTAACTAGATTATTTAATTTATGCAAATGATCGTTTGCTACTAATAATTTTTTTTTTCTGTAATACGGATAATCTAAAGAATTAAAGGCTAAAAAGGTGTTTTTATCCATATTAAAGATAATTTTTTATCATAATTTTTTCTTTATAATGATCTTTTTCAAATGTTTCAAAATAACATTTATAAATATATTTTTCATATTCCGACTGTGTCATCTTGGAATAAAATTCAATTAATTCAAAGTTGAGATCTATATTATTCGAGATTAATTTTATATCTTTAAATTTTGAGTAATATGATTTTTTATAATAACTAAGACTATCATAAAAAAAAAATTTTTTTTTATTAAATAATGAAATAATACAAGAAGAAGCAAAAGGCATATGTATTGACAAATCGCTTTCGAGAATAATATCCTGAAGATCAATTGCATAATCAATAATTTTTACCTTTTTATTTTGTCTTATTATTTTAATTAAATTATAAAATTCATTATTGTAATTTTCATATAAATCTATTTTTTTTTTTGATTTAAAAATAATTTTATAATCATATTTGTTTGCCATTTTTTGAATAAAATAAAGAAATTTTTGATGTGCTGGTACAGGATTTGCTGCATGACCATCTGTAAAACTTGAATTGAAAAGTACGATTTGTTTTTTTTTAAAAATTAAATTTTTTTTTTCTAAAAGCAAAGTTGGTCCGTAAATTAATTTTTTTTTGGTAAATGACTCATTTTTTTCAGACATTTCGATACTTTGTTTAGTTTGGTGAAATTCAAAATCATAAAACAAAAAAGCCTGGTCGGCATTTCTATATTTATTTTTAGTATTATAACAAAATATGTTTTCAGAACTTGTATGCTTGTAATGTACTAAATTAAAATTTTTTTTTTTTAAAAAAATATTTCTGAAGATATGATTAATTTGGTAGTTATGATAAACAATATAATTTCTTCCATTAAACCAATTTACAAAATTTGACCATTTAAAAAATGATGTCCAAGCCTCATAAAAAAAGTATATATAATTTTGTCTAAAAATACCCAAATATAATGATAAAAAAAAGCCAAGAGGGAAAAAAAAAATTATATTTTTTAACAGTTCCTGAATACTAATTTTATTTTTTTGATTATTGCTAGAATATATATATTGATAATTATTTTTTATTAGAGCCTTTTTATGTTTAGTTTTATCCTCTAAAATATCTTCGAGTACGAAAACGTTTGTTTCATTTTTTAATTTTTCATATTTTAGTATCCAATCTAAATTTCCAAGTTCTCCCACGCCTATGCCGTTTCCATATATTCTAAAAAAGTTTTTAAAATAAATCTTTTTTATATTAATAAAAATTTTTTGTTTTAGTGAAAAGTACAAAGGAAAACAGATAAACTTCAATATAATTTTATAATTAATTGATTTTATATTTAAAAAAAATTTTATATTTCTGTTTTTTAAATTTTTATCAATATAAAAATAATCCGTATTGTTAATACTTTCATAAATTCTTTTTTTACTTAAAAAGCTTAGAATTTTTTTTATAATTTTTATCTCGTAATAATCTCTTAATTGAACGATTATTTTTTTTTTTAATGCTATTTCGAATAATTTTGAACCGTAAATGAGAGTAAAAATTTTTATTAGAATATTATTTCTTCTTTTAAACTTACTGTAAAATATCTCTAGATTATTATATGCTTTTAAATCTGCTAATGTGGTGAGATAACTACGTTTAAAATAACCCCATGAAAATAAAAATATATTACTTTCTTTTTTTAATTTATTTATTAAATTTTTATTAGCAACTTTATCGATATTAATTATGTAGGCATTATCTTTATTTTTATTTTCTAAAAAAGAAAGATCATCACAGAGAAAGGCTTTGTTATATTTTTGTAAATTTTTAAAATCTGCTAATTTCATTTACTAGAAGATTATTTTATTATGTATGATATATTTGGTTCAAAATAAAAGTTTTCTATTTTGTGTTTTTTCAAGTTTAACTCTTCTAATACTGCTAAAGTTTCACCTGGCCAATCAGAATTATTTAATTCATCAAATGCAATGATCCCACCTTTTGGAATTCTGGAATAGAAATATTTTAAGGCAGTTTTGGTTGGTTCGTAAATATCAAAATCTAAATAAAGTAATGAAATTAAAATATGGGAATTTTTTTTTATGAATTTAGGAATTGTATAATTAGCGTCTCCTTTCACTAATTTAATTTTTTTTTTATTTTTAATTGATCTTTCACTATCAAGAAATTTACTAACTAATTCAATATCCTTGATTATATCAACTTTCTCAGAAAAATTTTTTTTATAGGCTCCTTTGCTTTTGTCCTTCTGTTTTGAAACAGATGGGAAACCTTCAAAAGTATCAAACCCGATAACTTCCCTGTGATAATTATGTGGTTCATATATTGAAGATAATTTTCCCCAAGTTAGCAAACCACCTCCTTGATGTACACCACATTCAACTATAGAACCTTTAATACCTATTTGCTTTTTAAATAATTCATTCTGAACAAGAAATCTTGCTACATATTTTCTTGATACATATTTTGGAAAATTTTTAATCTTATCTTCAGCTGTAAACTTTGATTTTTTGAAAATTTTTTCTTGAACTCTTTTCATTTAAATATTTTGTACGAATTTATTATTTCCATTGATTTATTACCACAATTAAACAATAAATCTATAATTGACAGGTATGGTATGAATTTTCCGTGTAATTGCTTATATGATGGATGTTTATAATTTTGAAAAATTGTGTCAATTTTTTTTTTTTTAAAACTCTCAATATCTGCATAATTTATTCCCTGCTCTCCAAAAATAAATTTTTTTGCTTCAAGATTTGAGCATAAATTTAAAATCAATTCTGATTTTTTTCCTTGTATATCTAATTCTGATAGCTTTAAGATTTTTACATCAATTTTTAATATTTTTAAAAATAGCTTTAACATATAAAAATTTAAGTCTAATAAATAAATCCAATCCTTAGAATATATCTCCTCAAAATATTCTATATAATCTTTATAAAATTCTGCTTTAGCGTAATTTAATTTAATACTTTTTAAGTGTTTTCTCCTCCAATCCAGGTTATTATTTATTTTAATCTCATAAATTTTTTTTTTAAGAAATGATTTTTTTAACACTGGAACATTTAAGAAAATTTCACCATTCGGTGTTTTTATCTTATTCCTATTCATCCACTCTTTTGGTAAATATTGAACATTATCAAATAAAACAAAACAATCAGAATTGGATATTTTATTAAATAAACCAAGCCATGGAAGGTACGTTGGTTGGTGTCCTGTTAAAATCATCTAAAATTTTCGAGTATTTTACAAATTTTGTCAATCTCATTTTTTTTTAAGAATGTGTGCATTGGAAGAGATAATGTTCTATTGGAAATATTCTCTGAAATCAAAAAATTTTTTTTGTTAAGATTTTTATAATTGTGCAATAATTCAAATTTTTCCACAGGAACAATACTTTTGATTTTTTCTTTCAGCAGTTTTCTTTTTAAGGAATTTCTTTTATGAGTCTTGTCAAAAATCAAAACGGATCTATAAATAATATCTTTACTTAAATCAAAAGGTGAAAATATTTTGATATTACCTGGTATTGAATTTTTATATCTTAAAAAAATTCTATTTCTTTGTTTTCTTATCTTCTCAATATTTTTAACTTGATCAAAAAGTAAACTGGCTTGAAAGTCAGTTATTAGGAAATTAAATCTAGTTTTATATTTTTTTCTAAAATCAAAATTTATAAAATCTCTGCAAAAATTTATGTAACTTTTATTCTTAGACCAAATTAAGCCTCCATGACCACAAGTAATTATTTTTGTTGAATAAAATGAATGGATGATAATATCAGATAAAAAAATATCGCTATTTGAATTAATTTTCATTCCGATAGAATGACATGCATCTAAAATTATTTTTGATTTAGGATATTTTTTTTTTACTTTTCTTATATCTGGACGAGATCCAAAAATATTTACCAATATTATTATATCAATATTTCTAAATATTTTTACCGTACTTAATGTAAAACTATCCAAATCTATATCTGCAATAACCGGTTCGCATTCCGCTTGGTAAATTGCATTTAATAATGCTGAACATGCATAAGTTGGTATAAGGATCCTAAGATTTTTTCTATTTTTTTTAAGAGCTTTAATTGCCAGAAAAAGTGCTGAGGTTCCTGAAGACACCAGCAATGAATTTCCGCATTTATAGTACTTTTTCGAAAAAAAATTTTCAAATTTTTTTACAAATTTACCAGTTGTTAAATTTTTACTTTTTACACAAACATTTAAATCTTTTATTGATTTATAGGATAGATTAGGTTGATTATGATTTATCATTTTTTTTTATAATAACCCTTTAAAATTTTAGCTGGATTTCCAATAGCTAGTGAAAATTCTGGAATTACTTCTCCTCTTAAAACAGTTCCAGCAGCTATAACGGACTTTTTATTAATTATTGTACCTCCTAAAATAACCGAATGAGATCCAATAAAAACATTGTTACCAATTATTATTTTTTTTTTTGAAATTTTCTTTTTATTATTAATTGTTTTTAGGTGAGAGTCTGCAACATTGATGGAAACAAATGATGCAATATCGCAATTATTTCCAATTTCAATTTTAGCCCCTTTTGCATTTACTTCAGAAAAACCCCCAATATAGACATTTTTTCCAATTTTAGGATTACCATTAATCCATACTAATGGATGAAACCTGTTTTTTTTATTTTCGACGAATTTGAGAAAAAAATCTTTAAATTTAGAGTAATCTTTATATAGGATATCCTTTTTTTTCATTTAGATTATTGGTTCACCATTTTTAAAGTTTCTTTTTGCTTTTTTTCCAATAATTTTATTTAAATCATATGCATTTAACGCTTTTTTACTTTTAGTTCTAAGCATAATTATGTCTGATTTAAAAATTACTTTTCCTTTTTTAATGTCTTTTTTCGCTATAATTTTTCTTCTAAAACTTTCCTTATTAACTTTTTCTTTATTTGTAGGAATAAGTTTACTAGAGCCAAGACATTTATGTGCATTTTTAATTGAATTAACCCAACTTTTTAGTTGGTTTGGATTTAATGAGAACCAATGATCTGGCCCTGCCATTTTATTATTTAGCGTAAAATGTTTCTCGAAAAAACAACAGCCATGTCCAACTGCCATTATTGAAGCTATATCATCTTTTGTATGATCTGAAAATCCAATTATATAATTTTTTAAAATTTTTTTAAGCTTGAAAAATTTATTTATATTTACAGAACTGTGTTGAGTTGGATATTCAGATGTACAGAGTAAAAAAATTGCATTTTTCTTTTTTATCCCTCTTATATTAAGAACTCTTTTAATATCTTTTTCTGTAGACATACCCGTTGATAAAATAATTGGCAAATTATGTTTCAGAAAACTTTTAATTAGCTCAATATTAGTAAAATCATCCGATCCTACTTTGATGGCAGGGACATTTAATTTTTGTAAAATTTTTAAATCAGAATAATTTTGTGGTGTTGAAAAAAATAATATTTTTCTTTTTCTGCAGTATTTTGATATTGTAGACCAACATTCATCGTTTAATTCATACCTTTTGAACATTTTGTACATGGATTCAGTTATTTTTTTTCCATTTGAAAAATATGTAAATGATAGTGACTTGTCTTGAACAATCTCATTAGCTTTAAATGTTTGAAATTTAACTGCATGACAGCCAGAACTTTTAGCAACATCTATCATTTTCAAAGCTGTCTTTAAGTTGCCGTTATGATTTATACCAACTTCTGCCACAATGAATGGTTTATTAAAATTTTTGATTTTGAATGAGCCAATCTTAATCATAATTATTTTTTATTTATATAACAAAAAATCAAACATATGAGTATTTCCATACAAGGTTTTGTCTATTTTAAGCTTATTTTTTATTTTAAAACCATTTTTCAATGCAAGTTTTTTTATTTTTTTAAAATCAATCCATAACCTGTCTTCTTCACTCTTCAAGGAGCTTATTAGTTTCTTTTTACTCCATGCAAGTTTTTTATAGGATTTTAAGTGACTATTTTTCTTCAAAATATCTGGATTATGGGTAAATAAAATCTTTGAATTTTTATTTGTTAATTTATTTAAATTAAAAAAAATTTTATCAATCTCTGAATAACTATTTAAGTATTGTAACACACTACCAAAAATAACTCTATCGAATTTGACTTTATTTTCAAATTTTAAATTTCTTATATCCTTAACAAAAATTTTAATTTTTTTTTGGTTATGAAATCTTTTTTTTGCTTGCTTTATCATTTGATTACTAAAATCTATAAGGTAAATTTTTTTTACGAAAGGAATTAAAATCCATGAAAATAATCCAGTACCTCCACCACAATCCAAAAATATTGAGTTTTTTTTAATTGGTTTTAAATTTTCAATGCTATCCAAGGAATATTTTAAAAAATTTTGCAATGAATAACTTGATCTACCCATTGAGGAAAATTCATCTTTGTAAGACAATTTTTTCCAAAGATTTTTCCAATTTTTTTTTTTAATCATTTTATATTATTATAAATTCTTTTTAACCCGTTTTTGTCAATATTATTATTATTATTTACTGATGACATAAAATAATTTTGGAAATAGTTTTTATTTAAAGTTTCATTAATTTTCAAATTTCTAATAAGTTTTATTTTTTTTCTTTTTGCTAAATATAAGCATGGAATAACGTGATTTTTGTGTGATGGAATTATCAATGGATATAAATTATTAACCAAGGCCTCCCACAAACTTGTACCACCTGTTCCGATCATAAACTTACAATTATTATAAATTTTTTGTAAATTAATAAATTTTTCTATTAAAACAAAATTTTTATTTTTGATAATTTTTTTTATCTTTACTTTATTTGCATTAAATTTGCCCACTAAAACGATAAATTTTATTTTTTTTAATTTTATTTTGTTTAATATCTTAATAACTTTTAAAGTAAGATTTTTATTATCTGAAGCCCCAAAATAAATTAGACATTGATTTTTTCTAACTTTTTTTATTTTTTTTTGTATGAAAGGAAAATATTTATGACCAACTAAATATTTTGTTTTCTTTTTTTTATATTTAATTTGATTTAAATTATTAAGATTATAATTAATGTAAGTTTTACAATTATGTTTTTTGTTAAAAAAATCGTCTAGTATAATGAGCCGAGAGTATTCACTCATGATTATATCGTCCCATCGAACACTTAATTTATAGATATCTTTAAAAATATATATTTTTGATTTTAATTTAAGTTTTTTAATTAAATTAATTGTATTTTGTGCATCCGCTACTATAGAGGAATTTTTTATTTTTATTATTTTAAAATTATTTGAAATATTAATATCATTCTTTTTTATATTATTGTAAGAATTATTTGAAATTATTAGATAAACATCAAAACTTTTCTTATTTAAAAAATTAGCAATTCTCAAGCAACGAACTGCATGCCCACTTCCAATTTTTTTATTAATTTCAAACCTAAAAAAAATCGAATTATTCAAAATTTATTTCTCTTAATATGTAAAAAGATTCTGCATATTCACTACCAATATGAGCACCTCTCAGTCTAGCAAGATATTCTATCCCTCTAAAAGATCTTGGATGGGGCCATTTTTTCATTTCAGATTTATAAAATTTTAAAGCTTCTACTTTTTTTTTAAAATGACTAGAGATATCTATAAAGTAATTTGGTGAAAATTGTCTATTTTCTGAGCTCGACCACTCTGAGCTTGAAGCAACCTCAAATAATAATATTTTTTCTAAAAAATTAATATTTTGTGGTCTGCAAGCAGTAACTACTGCTTCATTAACAATTTTGTGATCTTTGTTAAGATCTAAACCGCTGTGGGTATAAATTAAATTAGGTTTATATTTGAAAATTACTCTTTCAATTTTTTTTGTAATGTCTAATATATTTAGATCATCAAATCTATTGTCAGGTAAATTTTCAAAATATACACTTTTTACTCCTAAAATTTTGTTTGCCCTTATTGTTTTTTCTTTAAGCTGATTTAATAATTTTTTATTTTTAATAACATCTCTTTTGATTGATCTACTTGTTATCCCTTCACCAAGTACCATTATAGCAACATTATCTTTATTTGATGTATGTCTTGCTATAGCACCTCCACAACCTAATATCTCATCATCTGGGTGTGCTGCAATCACTAGTATTTTTTTTTTCATTGGATCCTTTTAAGTTATTCTAACTAATCTTTATTGTCCATTTTAAACATTTAGAAATTTTTTAATATGATTGATTACCTTTATCTGGTTTTTTTTTGATAATCCATAATACATTGGAAGAGATATCTCTTTATTATAAAAAATTTCTGCATTTTTAAGTGCTAATCTTTTAAAATTTTCCATATTTCTATAATATTTAAATTTATAAATTGGTTTATAATGTACTTGTAAAAAAATTTTTTTTTTTTTTAAATATGAAAATAGATTAGATTTTTTTTTTTTTACTTTGTCAAAATTTATTAGCAAAGGATACAAATGATAGGAGCTTTTATTTTTTGTTGTAATTTTTTGTTTTAAAAAATATCTTGTATCAGTAAAGTTTTGATCGTAGATTTTAGCTAGGTTTTGTCTGAACTTGACGAATTTATTTAATTTTTTTAATTGAGAGTTTCCAAGAGCAGCCTGGATGTCGGTCATTCTATTGTTTGATCCTAATTCAATCATATCATAATTCCAAGGTTCAGATTTATTAATATTTTTTACAACACCATGAGATCTTAATACTTTAGCTCTGTCATAAAAATTTTTTTTATTGGTTAGTATACTTCCTCCCTCACCAGTGGTAATATTTTTAACCGCATGGTAACTATGAGTTACTAAATCAGCATATTTAACAGCATATTTTTTATCATTATTAATACTTGAGCCTAATGCGTGACAATTATCATTGATAAGTGTTAAGTTATGTTCTCTTGAGATTTTTTTTAAGTTATACCAATCGCAAGGGTTACCCCCAAAGTCCGTTGCAACAATCGCCTTTGCTTTTTTTGATATATTTTTGTCTTTTAACTTTTTTTTTAATATTTCAACATCAATATTGAAAGTTTTTGAATCTATATCTATAAAAAATGGGCTTGCGTTTTGTTGAAGAATACAATTACTTGATGCTACGAAAGTTATGGGGCTACAAAAAATAATATCACCCTTCTTCCAATCCAAAATTTTCGAAATAATATTTAATGCTGAAGTTCCACTTGAAACTGCTAAGGCATATTTACAACCAAAATAATTAGCTAAATTCTTTTCGAATATTTGAATTTGATTTCCTTGAGTTATAAATTTCTTTTTAAGCACATTATTTACAGCACTAATGTCGTTTTTATCTAAATAATGTTTGCCATAATTAATCATTTTTTTTAAAATATTGCTAAGTTATATAATATTTTGATTATTTTTTGTTATTTAGTTATTTTAGTGTTGTAAAGGAAATCTAATCAAATAATAAAGTATTAGGGTGAAAAAATCTTATTTTATAACTGGAGGAACAGGTTCTTTTGGGAAACAGTTTATCAAATATCTATACTCAAAAAATTTAGCAAAAAAAATAGTAGTTTTCAGTAGAGATGAACATAAGCAGCTAGAGTTAGAAAATTCAATCCCCAAAAATAAAAAAAAGATATTTCGTTTTTTTTTAGGTGATATAAGGGATAAAAGTAGATTAAGCTGGGCAATAACTGAAGATATAGATGTAGTAGTTCATTCAGCAGCTCTTAAACAAATACCAGCTACAGAATATAATCCATTTGAAACAGTCTTGACAAATATAATCGGCACTCAAAACTTGATCGAAGTAGCCATAAAAAAAAATATAAATAAAGCAATACTTGTAAGTACTGATAAAGCAGTATCACCTATAAATTTATATGGGGCGACCAAACTAACTGCAGAAAAACTATTTATTTCAGCAAATCTTTTTAAAGGTTCTTCAAAAACTTTATTCAGTATAGCAAGATATGGAAATGTAATGGGTAGCAGGGGTTCGGTTGTTCCTCTTTTTCTAAAACAAAATAAAGAATCTAATTTTTTTACAATCACAAATAAGAATATGACTAGATTTACAATTACTCTAGATGAAGCTGTAAAATTTGTTTTTAATAGAATTATTGAAATGAAAGGTTCTGAAATTTTTGTACCAAAATTAAATTCATATAGAATTATGGATTTAGCTAAATCTATAAATTCAAAAAAGAAGATTAAATTTATCGGAATAAGAAGTGGTGAAAAAATTCATGAAGAAATGATCAATCCTTTTGAATTTAACCATACTATTGAAAAAAAAACGTTTTTCAGAATTTTGCCTTTAAAAATCATAAAAGGCAAATTAATAAATAAAAATCTATCTTATAATAGTTATAATAATGGGAAATTTTTAAGTGTAAATTCGTTAAGTAAAAAAATTAAATTAAATCTTAAAACTTTTGAAATTTAAACATTTTTTTCTACTGAAGTATCTATATTAAATTAAAATGAAATTATTTATAAGTTTTTTAAATAAATTTAGTAAAAAAAAATTTTTTTTCTTTTTATGTTTGGGAATAATAAATTCCTTTGTTGAAATAATTGGTATTAGTTTGCTAATACCAATTTTAGATATTCTAATTAATAATGGATTAAATCCAAATATTCAAAAATACCTAGACTTTGTTAATATTACATCTTTTCAGCAAAATTATTTATTAATGCTTACTATAATAATTTTACTTGTATATCTTTTTAAATTTATAATTTCTGTAATAATTATATATTTCAACCAAGTTATTATTGAAGATTTAAAAATTTCAATTCAAAAAAAAATTATAAAAAATTATTTTAAAAGGAGTTTAATCGCTCACAATGAGGATAGTATTGCTGTTCAAATAAGAATGATTGCGCATGAGTCTAATTCTGCATTATATGCGATTAATACTTTTCTAAGCACTATAATTGAATTCTTATTGTTATTTTTTATTTTAGTTTTCTTGTTAGTAAATTATCTAATAATTACATTAGTAACTGTAATCATATTTTTTCTTTTGTTTTCGTTATATTATTTAGTTTTTGACAAAAAAATTAAACAAGTTGGAGTTGAAAGAATTTCAAGTGAAAACTTGTTTTATCAAAAAATTTATAGTGCTTTAAGCATCTTTAGAGAAATTAAATTCTTAAAAAAAGAAAATTTTTTTATAAATAATATAATTAAAATTATTCAAAATTTAAAAAAAATTGCTATTCAAGATACTTTATTAAATGGAATCATAAGACCAACAATAGAATTTTTCTTAATTTTAATAATTCTTGGTTCTTTAATGTACAGCAAATATTTCCTAGACTTGACTAACCAGGAAATAACTACCACTATTGGTGTCTTTTTAATTGCTTTACTAAGATGTTTTCCATCGATTACAAAACTTTTTATGAACTATCAAAAATTGATTTTTAGACAAAAATCTGTTGAAATCATTAATAGTCAATTAGATGAAAATATTAATAAAAATAATGAAAAGTATGTAGTTGATGAACGTATAAAATTTTCCTTAGAGAAAAAGATCAAATTTAACAAAATTTTTTTTTCTTACAAAGACAGACCTCCCTTACTAAAAAATATCAACTTCGAGATCTTACCTTACCAATTTGTAGGAATATTAGGTAAAAATGGATCTGGTAAATCAACATTACTGGATATACTTACTGGGATGACGAAGCCAAACTCTGGCGAAATTTTAGTTGATGATGAAAATATTAATAAAAATTTAGATAATTGGCAAAATAAAATAATTTATTTATCTCAAAAAAATTACTTGTTTGAGGACGATATTCTTTCAAACATCATTTTAGGCGAAGACAAAGAAAATTTAGACAAAGAAAGACTAAAAAAAGCTTTAATAATATCAAATTTTTCAAAAATGGAGAAAGAATTTCCAGATGGTTTAAAAACTCAGATAGGGGGAAACAACTTTAAAATTTCAGGTGGTCAACAAAAAAAAATTCAGATAGCAAGATGTTTTTATCAAATAACAAATGATAAAAAATTGCTTATTCTTGATGAACCTACTGAAAATCTTGATGCAGAATCCAAAGCTATTTTTTTTAATGAAATTATAAAATATAAAAATAATAAAACGATAATTTTAATTTCGCATAACAATGAAGATTTAAAATTATGTGATAAAATATTTAATTTAGAAAAATATTTTAATTAAAAGTTGAAATTAATTTTTTAGCTATGCCCATATATGCTAACTCTTGTGCATCTAAAGTCATTCCACCAATATGAGGGGTAATTAATACTTGATCAGAAATTTTTGAATATTTATAAATTTCACTCTTAAATTTATTTAATATTTCGCCCTTCAAAACATCTGTGGAATATTTTGAGCCTTTATTTTTTTTTAGAAAATTTACTAAGTCTAATTCATTTATTATCTCTCCTCTTGACGTATTAACGATTAAAATATTTTTCTTCATTAAATGTAATGTTTTTTTGTTTATAAAATTTAGATTTTGTTTGTCGGCATGAATATGTAAAGTAATAACGTCAGAGTTGGTAAAAAGCTTTTTTAGAGAAACTTGAGATACTTTTTTATTAAAATTTTTCATATTAAGTTTTTTTTTTTCGTAAACTAAAATTTTTTTTGCTAATGGTATCAAATATTTAACTATCATTTTGCCTAATCTTCCATAACCAATTACACCAATAATTAAATTATTTATTTGTCTGCCAATAAAAGGCCTATAATCCCAATAACCTCTTTTTACGGACATATTTGCTTTGTTTATATTTCTCACGGTTGCCATAATTAAAGCAAGTGCGTGTTCAGCTGTTGATGATATTTGATTTATTATTTTTTTTTCATTTCTTAGACTTAATACCTTAATTTTTTTTTTCTTAGTATAATCTAAATCAATATGGTTAGTACCAGTTGAAGCTGTGCATATAACTTTCAGTTTTTTTGCTTTTTTTATAATTTTATCAGATAAATAAATTTTGCTCATATTAGGATTAGTAAAAATAATTTCGTACTTGTGGATTATTTTTAATAATACTTCTTGAGTAGGGTCCTCAAATTTATCTAAATCAAAGTGCCTTTTTAAGAAACTTTCTAAACCTCGAATATGAGAGATTGGAGTTATAGCCAATAATTTTTTTTTCATTATTAATTTTTAAGTTTTAATTTTTTCAATGATTCAAAGATCATTTTTTTTATAGTATATTCATCATAAAAACTAGAATGACATGTGGAAACAACATTTGGTAATTTTCTAATTTTTTGTGATATTTTTATTGTTGGTTCATTTTCAAATACGTCTAGTCCAGCAAAATTAATATAATTTTTTTTTAATAATTCATACAAATATTTTTCATCTAGCAGATCTCCTCTTGAAGTATTAATTAAAATTTTCCCTTTTAAAAGTTTCATCACTTTTCTAGAAAATAACTTCTTTGTTTTTTTATTTGATGGCAAGTGGATGCTTATTATATCTGAATTGATAATAATTTTTTCTAAAGAACTAAAGTATTTTGCATTTAGATTTTTTTTTGGTGACCTTGAGAAATAATTTAATTTAAATTCCAATTTATTGAGATATTTATAGACAATTCTTCCAATATTCCCAAATCCTATGATGGCAACACTGGTATTTATAGGAGATAAATTTTTTTTTCTTCTCCAAATATTTTTTTTTGAAATATCAATATAGTATTTTAAATTATTAGTAATATTCAAAAGTAGTGCCAAAGTATGTCTTGCTACTGCTTTATTATTAATTTTTTTTTTTAAATAGAAAACGTCAATTTTTTTATTTTTACATAATTTAATATCAATGTTTTCATAATTTGATCCAAATCTACAAATTTTTTTAATTCTTTTTTGATCTTTTAAAATTTGCATATCAATTTTTTCAGAGCCAATTATGCACGCATCAACATTTTGCATGTATTCAATTAATACTTTCTTGTCATTAATCGGTCCTTTAACAAATTTAAAATTATAGTTATTATAATTTTTCTTAATGTATTTTTTATATTGTGAGAAAGCTTGCGGAGTGATTAATATATTATTCTTCACAATTTTTTATTTTCTATTAAAAACTTTGCAAATTCAAAATCAATTTTCTCATCAATATTTATTACTCTTTTTTTTGGTAGTATATAAGGAATACTATTGCTAGTTCCATATCTTATCCCTTTAAGCAACATATCCCTTCGCATAGAATATATAGAGCCACTTCTAAAATAAGCTTTCGGTTTTAGTTGCTGTCTATGTGTTTCTGAGATTTCTTTTAAACAAAAATCTTTTATTTTGCCGTTTACTATTTTTTTTGCCCTTATAGGATGGCCATCCTCAACCCTATGAATAGCAATAACAGAGTCTGCATTAGATCTTATTTGTTTATTTACAACTTTTTTAATATCAATGTAATTTTTTAATGGATTAGTAATCATTAACTCAACAATATACGCATATTTTTTTTTAGTTAATTTTTCGTACCTTTTTAAAGTGTAAGTTAAACAGTCAACTGCTTTTGTTTTGCCTGTGGAAAGTTTTTTGGGTCTTAAAAATGGAACTTTGGCTCCATATTTTATTGCTATTCTTTTATATTTTATAGAGTCTGTTGATACTATTATGTCGTCAAAAACACCACTTTTTATT
Source organism: uncultured Pelagibacteraceae bacterium (assembly GCA_902612605.1). Lineage (GTDB taxonomy): Bacteria > Pseudomonadota > Alphaproteobacteria > Pelagibacterales > Pelagibacteraceae > Pelagibacter. The sequence goes on along the minus strand of CACMDY010000009.1, from coordinate 4,232 downwards.
GCCTCTTTAATAGTGTACCAAATTAAAGGTTTTCGATTAATTATTGCAATATTTTTATCCTTAACTGTTTTGGATCCACTTCGCGCTAAGATAATACATAAAATTTTTAATTTTTTTCCGTTGTACAACTAACCAATTCCTTTCCAAGTATTTCCATTCTCTGTATATTGATGATCCACTTCAATACTTGGGTCGTATAAATAATTTAATTTTTTTTTTATCATTCTATTTGCCCAATATCTATCTTCTTTACCAGCAAGCTTTTCTTGAAATGGGTTTTTTATTAAAGTTTTTTTTTTAAAAATAGAGATTGCATTATGAAAAAAATATCTATTTTCTAATTTAGAAAACATATTTTCAACTTCAGTGTTACCAAAATGACTCCAAATATATCTTTTAGTAATTCTTTTTCCGTTCCAAATAGGATTTTGTTTGCCAAAAATACCAACGTACTTTTTTAGATCTTTTAAATGTTTTAAATAGTTAATTTTCCTCAAAACACAATGTGCCGAGATGATCATTATATTATTCTTAGTAGATTTTTTTACTCCATAATTTAAAGATTTTCCTGGTGAATAATCGCTAATAGAAAATATTTTTATGTCAGTATACTTAGAAACAGTTTTTTCTAAATGAGGTTCTTGTATAAAATGTTTAACAATCTCTAAAGTTTGATCCGTAGAGTTATTATCAATTATAATTATTTCTGGCTTATAAATATTATCTAAAATTGATTGAATGGTGTGGCCGACCCATTTTTCCTCATTTCTGGTTCTTAAAATAACACTAAGATCACTTTTTTTTTTATTTTCCACTCCATCTTCCTCTGTAGTTTTTGTAAATGTCCATTTCGCATTTTTGAACATTTAGACCTCTGAAGTTATAACTTGTTTCAAAAAAATCTCTAAAACTTGATAATTTAGATAAATCCTCTGGTAAAATCGCAAATTTATTATCTCTACCAGGAAGTTTTTTATTTATTGTAAAATGCTTCTCAATATAGGTGGCTCCATTCGATATAGCAAATATTGCATCATTTATTCCATTATAATGACCACTATAACCAAATACTGGGCTAAGTTTTTTTATATAATCAATTTTTTTAAAATTTAGATTCTTTGATTCACATGGGTAGCTTGAAATACAATGCATTAAAATTGCTTTTTTTTTGAAATTTTTAAGTCTTGAAATTTTTTTTATTTCATTCCATTTCGATGCACCAGCTGAGATTAAAACTTTTTCGAAGTTGTTTAGACAGTTTGATATTAAATCTATGTTGTAAATTTCATGACTTGGAATTTTAATAATTTTATTATTTATCTTTTTTAATAATGGCAAATCATCTTTATTGAAAACTGACGTAAAAAAACCAATATTATATTTTTTACAGATTTTTTTTAATTGATAATGTTTCTTATCAGTTAGTTCAGCTTTATTATAAATTTCTTTTCTTCCATCAGAATCCCACGATCCATTAATTAATTTTCTTACTTTCCAGGTTTGAAACTTACAAAAATCTGCACCTGATTTTTTTGCTGACTTGATCATTTTTTCAGCTAAACGCATGTTACCCATGTGATTCCAGCCAATTTCTGCAACAATAAAAACTTTATTTTTCATAATATTTTAAATACCATTGAGTAAACTTTTTTAAACCTTTTTCAATTTTAATTTTTGGTTTATAATTTAATTCTTTGTAAGCTTTTGCATTACTGGAGTGAGTTTTGATCATTTCAGTTTTTTTGTAATCTAGAAATATAATTTTGGCCTTTTTTTTTAGATTAAATTCTAACAATTTAATAAGAAACATTAGTTTTATAGGACTTTGATTACCAAGATTATAAATATTAAATCCTTTATTTCTATTTTTTAGAGACTTGATTATCCCATCAATAATATCATCAATGTACGTAAAATCTCTTATCATTTTGCCTTTATTAAATATTTTAATATTTTTTTTAGAAAGGATATTTTTGGTAAATGAAAAAATCGCCATATCAGGCCGGCCCCAAGGACCATAAACAGTAAAAAACCTTAGACAAGTCACTGGAAAATCATACAAATAATTATATGTTTTTAAAAAAACTTCGCCTGCTTTTTTAGTTGCCCCATAAAATTGAAGTGGTGAACTAGTATCAAAATTTTCCTTAAAAGGTGCTTTTTTATTAGAGCCATAAATACTGCTTGAACTTGCAAAAATAAATTTTTTAATTTTGTTTTTTCGCGCTACTTCCATCAAATTAAATAAGCCTCCAATATTATTATCCAAATAATTTCTGGGATTTTGTAAAGAATATCTTATGCCAGCTTGAGCAGCCATATGAATAATTACGTCTATTTTATTTTCAACACAAAAAATATTTAAATTTTTTTTATTTTTTAAATCAAGCTTTTTAAATTTAAAATATTTTTTAAATTTACTCTCTTTTAAAATTTTAAGTCTATCTTTTTTTAATTTTACAGAATAATAATTATTTAAATTATCTATACCTATAACATAATTTTTTCTTTCAATTAATTTTTTACAAAGGTGGAAGCCAATAAAACCTGCAGCACCTGTAACTAAAATTCTCATTTATTTAATATATTTTAATATTTGTTTAAAATTTTTGACTTTAAAATCTGGTTTATGATTAAGTTTTTCATTGTAATTTTTATCAATAAAAATAGTTTTACAATTTGCCGTAAATCCAGCATCTATATCACGCCACCTATCTCCAACAACATAACTTTTTTTCATTTCAAGGCCAAATTTTTTTTTTGCAAAAAATAACATTCCTGGGTTTGGTTTTCTGAAATAATTTTTTTCATTATCAGAATAATTAACTAAGATATAATCTAAAAAAAGTTTTTTTTTTAGATATAGATTAATGTTTTGAACATTAATTTTTGAGTTTTTTTTTCTTTGTACATCGGGTTGATTTGTAAAAAGCATCAGCAGATATTCTTTTTTTAATTTTTTACAGACATCTACAACATCTGATCTTACATGTATTTGATTCAGATTATTATAAGATTTTGGTTTTCGTAAATTGTTATATGGCGCATCTATTAAGGTACCGTCTCTATCAAAAAAAATGCATTTTTTTCTTGCCAACATATTATTTAATTTTATAAATCATTGGTATTCAATTAACCTTTCTTTTATTTGTAAATAACTTTTTTTTTTAAGTAAATTAGGTTTTTGATTTGTTGCACAACTTAGTAATAATCTTACATTATTTATCATGTCTAATTTATTTGATAAATCCAATTTTTTACAATTAGTGTTATTGATTTTTAGTAACGTAAAAGTTTTTAATAAATCATCACGTATTTCATTATCATTTTTTCCAAATCCTCCTCCATGGTCACCTTGTATTGCAAAAACTGCATTTGGATCATTTTTTTCAACAAATTCTACAAAATTCATTATTTTTTTTAACACACATTTATAAGCCTCTCTATATCCATCGGGATATATTTTTATATTTTTTTTTGGATCTTGATATGAGCAATTTTTTTTATAAATATATGGCTCATGTGGAGATAAATGATGAATTAAGAAAAAATAATTTCCATCATTATAATCAAAATTTTGCATTTTAGTTATAAATTTATCAATTGAATTATTTTCTTCAAATTCAGGATAATTATTCTTATATTTTTTAAATAATTTAAATCTATACATAATAGACTCCACAGGTGTATTTTTGATAAAAGCAAATAGAATAAATCTATTCATTTTAAATCTGTCTAAAATGATCTCTAATTTTTTTTTTTTATAATTCAAACAAAAATCTAGATTGTACTGCACGCAAGTACCAGGGTGTGGAACACCTTCCCAAAAAAAATTAATTTCTAAAGATTTTAAAATTTGTAATAATGGATAATTATTAGCTAAATGCGGTTTCATAGTTTCTGGAAACATTTTAGATCTATCGAAAATTTTATCAGTTTCATCATAAGTATAATCTAAATTCAAAGCTGATGTAAAATTTATAAGAGTTGATGTATAGGCTGAAGTAGTATCATAATAATCTAAATTTTTATTTTTAATAAATTCTTTAAAAATAGCACTCTCTTCATTAAAAGTTGTGTTGAAATTTGATAAAGAAGTCATTGCATCAACAACTACATAGTAAATATTTCTTTTATTTTTGATTTCATTAATTTGATTTTCTGAAAAATAAGTTTGTGTTTTAAAAGAATTGTTAGTAATCAAGTAATCTTTTTTTATAAAACTAACTAAT
>CACMDY010000008.1 GCA_902612605.1 uncultured Pelagibacteraceae bacterium | reverse complement strand
AATTGTTGTTTTAGTAGCAGCAATTTTTTTATCGATAAGCATGATTTCAGCTTCTTTTGCTGATGGTCATGGTAAAAAAATCTTGTTCAGTATTAAAGGTCCTGGGTCTGGAAATCCTTTCTGGGCTTCTGTTACAAAAGGTGCTGAAGAAGAAGCTAAAAAATTAGGTGTTAAGTTAATCTTGGTCGCGCCACCTCAAGAAGGTGATGTTCAAGCGCAAATTAACCAAGTGGAAGACCAACTTGCTAAAGGTGTTGATGCTTTAGCTCTTGCACCAGGAGATCCAAATGCATTCGCTCCAATTGTAGATGACGCTATCAAAAGTGGTGTTCCAGTTGTATTCGTAGATACAAAAGGGATCAATGAAGGTGTTACTTTTATTGGAACTAACAATATGAATGGAGCAGAATTAGCTGCTAAATTCATTTGTGACAAAACTCCAAAAGGTTCAGATGTTGCAATTTTGACTGGAATAGAGTCTCAATCAACAGCTTTACTAAGAAGAGACGGTGCAATTAAAGGATTTAAAAATTGTGGTTTAAATATAGTTGCTACTCAAACAGCTGAGTGGGATACTGCGAAAGGTAGATCAGTTACTGAGTCTATTATTTTGAAAAATCCTAACATCAAAGCAATATTTGCTTCAAATGACAATATGGGCTTAGGTGCTATGCAAGCTCTTAAAGATGCAGATATGAATGATGTTGTTGTTGTTGGATTTGATGCAACTCCAGATGCTGCTACAAGTATCTTAAAAGGTGAAATGACTGCAACTATTGCTCAGTTCTCATATAACATGGGTGCTTACGGTGTTAAATATGCACTTGAGCTAGCTAATGGTGGAAGTATTGATCCAAACATTGATACTGGAACACAACTAGTAACAAAAGAAAACGCTAACGATTTTAAATAATCATTAGTCTATAACATTTAAAAAAGGGTGGAATTTTTATTCCACCCTTTTTTTTTATGTAATATAATCTTTTAATGTTAATAAATATTAACCCAGTTTTAAGCCCTGATTTGCTTTTTCATTTAAGATCTATGGGTCATGGCGAGAAAATTATTCTTGCTGATGCTAATTTTCCTGCAAACTCTATGAACAAGAATGTAATTCGATTAGATGGGGTAGATATTAAAAATGCAGCAAATGCAATTTTGTCTGTTTTTCCATTAGATAGTTTTACCGTATCACAAGGGGGCTCACCTGCACTTAGAATGGAAGTAGATGATAAACCAGAAGAACTAACTGAAACTCATAAAGAATTTATTGAAGCAGTAAAAAATAATTCTGGTCCCCAATGGAAAGTTGGATCAATTTCAAGACAAAATTTTTATGAAGAAGCAAAAAAAGCATATTGTATTGTAACCACTACAGATGCTCGACCTTTTGGATGTTTTATTATTACCAAAGGAGTTATTCTTCCTGACGGTAAAGTCTGGTCTTAATTAAATGAAATCTATATGTGTATTTGGAGTATTTGTTGCAGACTTATGTTTTATTGGTGAAAAAATTCCTGAAGTGGGGCAAACTATTTTAGGAACAAAACACTTAATAGGACCTGGTGGAAAAGGATCTAACCAAGCCATTGCTGCAGCAAGACTAGGCGGAAACATAAGTTTTATTACAAAAATAGGTGATGATAATAATGCTGAAATGGCACTAAATTTATATAAATCCTCTGGAGTAAATACCGATTATATTATTAAAGACAAAAATCACTCAACTGGTGTTGCTGGTATCATGATTAATGCTAATACAGGTGATAATGCAATAAACATCATACCAGGCGCTGCTGGCACTTTAAATAGTTCTGATATAGATAATAATTTAAAAGCAATCGAGAAGTCAGATATATTCTTAACACAATTAGAAACACCATATGATGTTACTAGTTATGCTTTACAAAAAGCTAAAGATACTGGATCAATTACTATTTTAAATCCAGCTCCGGCTTCAAAAATATCTGAGAATGACTTTAAAAACATAGACTATTTTACACCAAATGAAACTGAGGCTAGTTTTTATTTAGAAAAGAAAATAGAAACAAAATCTGAAATAGAAAATGCAGCTAAAGAATTTTTAAAAAAAGGAGTAAAAAATATTCTAATAACTCTAGGTTCTAAAGGAGTTTATTTTTCAAATGGAACCGAAAGCCACTTTGTAGATGCTCATAAATTAAAAGACGATGTAAAAGATACTACTGGAGCAGGAGATGCATTTAATGGAGCTTTTAGTGTGGCATTAGCTAAATCGTTAAAAATTGTTGATGCATTAGAATTTTCTAATAAAGTTGCTGGCATTTCCACAACTAAAGAAGGGGCTGCAAATTCAATGCCAAGTATCAATGAAGTAGAAAATTATTAATTACTCAATAATTTTGAATTCTGATTTATATTTATCTGTAATCTTAAGCCCAAGACCTGGAACATTATCATCTAGATCTATCATTCCATCTATTGGAGCAGGATCACCTTCAAAAATATAATAAAATAGTTCGTTACCAATTTCTACATCATGAACTGGAAAAAACTCTGAGATAGGACAATTAAAATTCGACATTGTTAAATGATAGTTATGCATTTGACCTGCATGTGGAATTACTGGAACTTGATAAGCTTCTGCAAGAGCATTTATTTTCTGAGCGATTGTAAATCCACCAACTCTATTATTATCATATTGAATGTAGCTAACTGCTTTGAGGTCTAACAATTGTTTAAAACCAAATAGATTAAATTCATGTTCTCCCCCAGAAATTGGTATAGCATTCATATTATTCAGTTCCGCATACCCATGAATATCATCAGCAATAACTGGTTCTTCTAACCATCTTGGATTAAATTTTACCAATTTAGGTATCATTCTTTTAGAATAATCTAGGTTCCAACCCATATAACATTCTAACATTAAGTCAGTATCATCCCCGATTACTTCTCTTACAGCTTCTACAAGTTCAATGTTTTTTCTCATACCTTCAGGACCATCTTTTGGCCCCCAACCAAATCTCATTTTAAACATTTTAAAACCTTGTTTTTTATATTTTTCAGCTTCATTTTGTAAATCTTTGATAGGTTGGCTATAAAGTTTTGATGCATAAACAGGTATCTTTTCTTTTGTTCTACCCCCTAACAATTTAAATACGGGTTTGTTAGTTAACTTTCCTAATATATCCCAAATAGCAATATCAATTGCAGATATTGCAACCATACCCAAACCTCTTCTTCCCCATGCATGAGTTCTTCTATACATTTTTTCCCAGATGTAAGCGTAATCAAAAGGATCTTCTCCTATAACTAATGGTTTAAGATATTCATCAATAGTTTTTTTTACTAATTGAGGTGCAAGAGCTGCATTACCAATTCCAATATGACCATCATCAGTTTCAATTTCACAAATTAACCATTCATGAAATCTGAAAGAACCCATGGCATCTGATTTTTCATAAAGTAAATCTGATGCATTTGTGCAAAAATTATTTTGTGGAGGAACTGTTTTACCATTCCATTGATATACTTTTGTTCTTATATCTTTAATTTTAGACATTTAATTTAAATTTTGAGCCATTCTTAATGCAATTTTAAACGATTGCAATGTTGGCTCCAAATTTGCCTGATTTTTTCCAGCAATATCAAACGCAGTTCCATGCGCAGGTGTTGTTATTGGAATTGGAAGACCACCTTGAACTGTTACCCCTCTATCAAATCCAAAAGCCTTTAATCCAGATTGAAGAGCATCATGATACATTCCAACAATACAATCATGATTTTTATTTTTAAATGCTGTAATGAAAGATGTATCACATGGCAAAGGACCATCAGCATTAATACCAAGTTTTTTTGCTTCTTCTATTGCTGGTATTATCTCATCTTTTTCTTCATTACCAAACTCTGCATGAGGGTTAAGTGCTTGAACCGCAACTCTTGGATTTTCTATACCGTTTAATTTCATTGCTTCATTAATCAATTTTATTGGCTTCATTATTTTATCTTTCTTAATATGTTCTGGAACTTCTTTAATAGGTATATGAGATGTCACTCGTGCAGTCCAAAAATTATCTACTACATTAAATTCACAAAAAAAACTTTTTACATTTAATTTATCAGCCATATGATGTAATTCGTCATCAAATTTACATCCACCTAGTTTTAAGCTTGTCTTATTAAAAGGACCAAAATTAATAGCATCAATTTTTTTTTCTTTCGCAAGTTCTAATGCTAAATTTAATGCATTTAAAACTGTTTCTCCAGATTCCGCAGAGCACTCTGATAAATTATAATCTTTGTTTTTACCCTTAGAGATATCTAAAAAATACTTACTTTTTTTATCAAAATTTATTTCATCAAAATCAGTAACAATTTCTAGGTCTGAATTATTTCCTGAAATTTTATCTCCAGCGTTTAAAATATTTTTTTCACCAATTATAGTAATGTTTGCATTCGATAGTTCGTTTTGGGTCAAAAGTTTTGATATAAGTTCTGGTCCAATACCTGATGGATCTCCTAGTAATAAAGCAATATTTTTTTTATTATTTGTCATCTTTTTTCTTACTGTTTCTAACAGATTATGATTAAATATTTAAATATAAATTAACTTAAGAGGGAAATAATGAAAAAAAGCTTTAAACTATTTTTAGCTGCTGCATTTTTAGTAACTGAATTTTTCGTTGTAGCACTTCCACTTATGATTACATCTGCAAAAGCAGATGGTCATCCAATACAAGCAATTACTCATGCTGGTTTTGGTGGTGGAACAGATGTTACTACTAGAATGATGTTGTTAAGAGCAAGAAGAGTTTTAAAACAAGACATGCAATTAGTTAATAAAAAAGGTGGTGGTGGAGCTGCATCTATGGACTATATGATGACACTTCCTGCTGATGGTAATCACACTTTGACTTGGACTACTGGTCACGCTGTATCAATGGCTTTAGGTAAAACAAAAGTCAAAATAAGTGATATGCAACCGCTAGCAAGAGGAACTGATGATCCTCAACTATTTGTTGTTAACTGTAATAATGACATTAAAGATGCTAAGAAATTTATTAGCACGCAAAAATCAAAATCACTAAAATATGGAACAACTCACACTGGTGGAATTGATGATGTTAGTGCAATTGCATTTACAAAAAAAGGTGGATTAAAAGATCCAACTATTGTTGCTTACAAAGGTGTTGCGCCAATTAAAACTAATCTAATAAAGGGAGATATTGATGTAGGAGTTTTAAATTTAGGTGAGGCCCTAACTGAAATTAATGAAGGCAAACTTTGTGTTTCAGTTGTATTAGCAAATAATAGAATGGCTAAAATTGGAGACTCTCCAACAGCTAAAGAATTAGGGATACCTGTTTCTTTATCTACTGTTAGAGGTTTCGTAACTAAAAAAGGTGCTCCAGCAGACAGAGTTAAACAACTAGAAGCTGGAATGATGAAAGCTATGAGCCACAACTACTATAAAAATTTCCTAACAGAAATTGGTCTTGATGAGACTAGTGTTGTAGGTGCAGATGAATGGGGCAAGCAAATGGAAGAAATGCTTGCTGAAATGACAGCTCAACTCAAAGCATTGGGTTACATTAATTAATAAATTTTGTACATTTAAATGAATGATGTACATAAAGAAAAAGGGACAAACAAAAGTTTGTCCCTTTTCTTTAAAAGTTCATTCATTGTATCAGCTGTAATAATAGTAATTTCTTCAATCCTATTATACTTTACGTTTACTTTTGATATAGTTCCTCCTATATTAAATAGAGGTATCCAGCCAGCAACATTTCCAAAGGCCCTATTAATTTTAATTATTGCACTAACTTTATTAACTTATTTTATTTCTCTTAAAAATCCCTGGAAAAATGAAAAAAAATTGCCTAATTCATTTTATATCACTTTACTTTCATTTGTAGTTTTTATTATTGTTTCAAAATTTTTAGATTTCTTTTTAGGCATAGCATTACTTTCAATCATAGTTTCTTACTTTTGGGGAGAAAGAAGAGTTACCTATTTAATAATGGTATCAATTATATTTCCATTAATTGTTTTTGTATTTTTTGAAACAATTTTAGGATTACGATTTCCACCTGGAATTATTACAAATCTTTATTACGGATAAAATGGAAAATTTAGGTTTAATCTTTGCTCCTTTATTTAGTTATAAATTATTAATTGTTTTATTTTTTGGAACAATTTTTGGATTAATTCTTGGAGTTCTTCCTGGACTAGGACCAACAACAGGCGGTGCTTTAATATTACCATTTACGATGACACTAGATCCACTATCTGCAATTGTATTACTGACTGCAATTTATTGTGCAGGAACTTATGGAGGTGCGATTACCGCAATTTTAATAAATACTCCTGGAACCCCTGCAGCAGCAGCCACATGTTTAGATGGTTACCCTTTAGCACAAAAAGGAGAAGCTGGTAGAGCTTTAGGTATGGCTACTGTTTCAAGCGTAATTGGTGGAATTGCTAGTGTTGTAGTTCTTATATTTTTTGCACCTTTACTTGCAAATTTAGCTTACGAATTCGGTCAACCTGAATATTTTGCTCTAGCAATTTTTGGATTAACTATGCTTGCATCAATTGGCGAAGGTAGTCCTATTAAAAATTTAATTGCTGGTGCTTTTGGAATTCTAATTTCAACTGTTGGTAAAGATTTTATGACATCTATAGATAGGTTTACATTTGGAATTAATGAATTGACTGAAGGTATTGGTTTTATTCCAGTAGTAGTAGGTTTGTTTGCTATTAGTGAAATGTTAACTCAATCTACTTTAATTAATCAAATATTTAACAGAGTAGCTTTAAAGGCAGTTAAACTTCCATCAATCGATGATTATAAAAAAACTTGGAAAACAATAATTAGATCTAGCGGAATAGGATCATTCATTGGTGTTTTACCAGCAGAGGGAGGAACTGTTGCATCATTAATAGGATATGCTGAAGCAAAAAGGTGGTCAAAAAAACCTGAGGATTTTGGAAAAGGATCAATTGAAGGAATAGCTGGAGCTGAAGCAGCAAATAATGCTGCTACCGGAGGAGCTATGGTTCCAACGCTAGCATTGGGCATTCCTGGTAGTGCGACTACAGCAGTTATACTTACAGGATTAATCATACATGGTGTAAGACCGGGTCCAGATTTATTTAGAGAGCAACCTGAGTTTCTTTATGGAATATTTGGATCAATGCTAATTGCAAATATTTTATTCTTCGTATTAGGATTTTTTGGAGCTAAAATATTTGCAAGAATAACTCTAGTTCCGAATAAATTATTATGGCCGATGATTTTTGCAGTTTCTGTTTGTGGAACATATTCTTTAAATCAGTCAATTATTGATGTTTGGTTGATGCTATTATTTGGAGTTATTGGTTTTTTTATGAGAAGATATGGATTTTCAGTTGTACCTGTAATTATAGGTTTAATTTTAGGTGAATTGGTAGAGGGAACTTTAAGACAATCGCTTGTTATTTTCGATGGAAACTGGTTAATGTTCCTTCAAAGACCTATAGCTTTAACATTTTTTGTTTTATCTTTAATTGCTTTAAGTTTTCCATTAATAAAGAGAAAGAAAAAAAATGATAAAGTTTGATCTAAGTAACAGAGTTGCAGTTATAACAGGTGGAGCCCAAGGTTTTGGATATGCAATAGCCGAAAGATTCATTCAATCAGGAGCAAAGGTTGTTATATGGGATATTGATGAACAAGAAGCAAAGAAAGCTGTTGAAAAAATAAATTCAGAAAACATAAGTTATAAAATTGTAAATGTATGTAACTTTGAAGAGATTTCTAAAAGCTTAAAAGATATTGAGACTGAACATAATAAAATAGATATCTTTGTAAACAATGCTGGGATAACTGGTATGAATAAAACAGTTGCAGAATATCCTATTGAGGAATGGGAAAAAGTAATTCAATTAAATTTAAATGCAGTATTTTACTGTTGCAAAGCAGTTGTTCCTTATTTGGAAAAAAATAATTATGGAAGAATAGTAAATATTGCATCAATTGCTGGAAAAGAAGGCAATCCTAATGCTGGAGCTTATAGCACATCAAAAGCAGGAGTTATTGGTTTAACAAAATCTCTAGGAAAAGAATTAGCATTAAAAAATATAGCAGTAAATTGCGTAACACCAGCGGCTGCAAAAACAAGAATATTTGATCAAATGACCGAAGAGCATATAAATTACATGCTTTCAAAGATTCCAAGAAATAAGTTTGCAAAAGTTAATGAATTGGCATCTTTAGTAACTTATTTAGCTAGTGAAGAAAACTCTTTTGCGACTGCAGCAGTGTTTGATCTAAGCGGGGGAAGAGCTACTTATTAATGTATTTAATTTAATATTTTTTTTATGAAATACTCTGCATCTAAAAATAGATACTCAAATATGTTATATAGGACATGTGGTGACAGCGGTGTAAAATTACCTTTAATCAGCTTAGGTCTTTGGCATAATTTTGGAGCCAAAACCCCACTTTCAAATATTAAAAAAATCTTATTTTACGCTTTTGATAGAGGTATTACTCATTTTGATTTGGCAAATAATTATGGCCCACCATATGGAAGTACTGAAATTAATTTTGGAAAAATAATAATTAAAGACTTAAAAAAATATAGAGACGAACTCATCATATCATCTAAAGCTGGGTATGATATGTGGGAAGGACCATATGGAGAATGGGGATCAAAAAAACATATTATCGCAAGTTGTGATCAAAGTTTAAAAAGAATGAAAGTTGATTATTTTGACATATTTTATTCACATAGATTTGACCCAAATACACCTTTAGAAGAGACAGCAGATGCCTTAGAAAGTATTTATAAATCTGGAAAAGCTTTGTATATTGGTATTTCATCTTATTCCTCCAAAAAGACAAATCAAATTTACAAAATTTTAAAATCAAGAAATATTAAATTGTTTATTCATCAACCATCATATTCGCTAATAAATAGATGGATTGAAAAAGATTTAACTAAGACAATAAGAAAACTAAAAATTGGATGTATTGCTTTTTCTCCACTAGCTCAAGGAATGCTATCAGATAAATATTTAAAAAAGATACCTAAAGTTTCAAGAGCAAGTGATGTTAAATCATACTTAGATAAATCATTAATAACAAAAAAAAACTTAAAGATTGTTTCTGATTTAAATAAGATTGCAATTAAAAGAGGGCAATCTTTATCTCAAATGGCAATCTCTTGGGTTTTATCAAATAATTATGTAACATCTGCTCTAATAGGAGTTAGAAGTTTAAATCAATTAAAAGAGAATTTGGAAAGTCTAAACAAACTTAGTTTTTCAGCCTCTGAAAGGAAAATAATTAATAAAACTGCAAAAGATGGTAATATTAACATCTGGAAGCAGTCAAGCTCATATTAAAATGTATATTGGTATTGATTTAGGTGGAACTAAAACAGAGTCGATTATATTAGATAATAAAGGTAATGAGTTAGAGAGAATAAGAAAATCAACCCCAAAAAATTACAATGGCACACTTGATATAGTTTGTGAACTAGTAAATTATTTAGAAGATAAATATAAATCTAAATGTAGTGTAGGTGTAGGCTCTCCTGGAGCTCTTTCTTTTGAAAACAACTGTATAAAAGGTGGTAATTCAACATGGTTAAATAATAGACCATTAAAAAAAGATTTAGAACTTAGATTAAATCGAAATATTTTTTTAGAAAATGATGCAAATTGTTTTGCATTGTCGGAGTCAATTGACGGAGCAGGAAAAAATGATGATGTTGTTTTTGGAGTAATAATTGGAACAGGAGTTGGAGGAGGTCTCGTTATAAACAATAAAATTATCAATGGTCATAATAACATAACTGGAGAGTGGGGCCATAATCAGATGCCACTGGGCTCAAATGACAAATGGAATAGACATGATTGTTATTGTGGAAAAAAAGGATGTATAGAAACTTTTCTATCGGGCCCAGGTTTCTCAAGACATTTTTATGATATGTTTAAAATTAATCTCGATGCTAAAATTATACAAGATAATGCTAATAATGGAGATGAAAAATCTTTAGAATTTATTTCTCAATATCTAGACTATCTAGCAAGAGGGCTTTCCCAAGTCATAAATATTGTTGATCCTGGAGCTATAGTTTTAGGTGGAGGTGTTTCAAATATGAAGCAAATTTATGAGAATATAAATCCTAAATTAAAAAAATATGTGTTTAGTGACACTGTAAATACAAAAGTATTAAAACATATTCACGGTGACTCTAGCGGCGTAAGAGGAGCTGCTGATCTAGGAAGATCTGGTGAATTAAATCAATAAAATATGAAAAAAGTTAAAATTGGTTTCATTGGAATAGGTTTAATGGGATATCCAATGGCAAAAAATCTCCTCAAATCAAAATATCAAGTCAAAGTTTTTAATAGAACTAAAAGTAAAGCCCTTAAATTAAAAAAATTTGGCGCAGAAGTATGTAATTCTTTAAAGGAAGCTGTTTCAGACCGAGATCTAATAATTACAATGTTATCTGATGATAATGCTATAAAAAAAATATATTTCAACTCAGAATTTTTAAAAAATTTAAAAGTAGGATCTACTGTTATAGATATGAGCTCTGCAAATCCAAAAACAGCAATTAATTTATCAAAAATATTAAAAAAATATAAAATTAATTTTTTAGACGCACCAGTTTCGGGGGGCACAAATGGTGCAGAGAATGCAGAGCTCGCCATAATGGTTGGTGGAGATAAGAAAGTTTTTTCTAAAAATTTAAATATACTTAAGAAATTAGGCAATCCTGTTCTGGTTGGAAAAAATTCTGCAGGTCAAATAGCAAAATTAGCTAATCAAATAATAGTTGGAATTACAATCGGATCTGTTGCAGAAGCAATTAAAATATCACAAAAAAATAACGTAAATCCAATTAATATTCTCAAAGCATTAAAAGGAGGATGGGCTGACAGTAAAGTTTTGCAAACTCACGGACTAAGAATGATTAAAAATGATTTTAAACCAAGAGGAAAAAATATTTCGCAATTAAAAGATATGAATAACATCCTTGATTGTGCAAAAAATAAAAAGTTAGAATTACCTTTATCCAAAATAGTAAAAAAAATGTATAATAAGCTTGTTAAAAAGGGTTTAGGTAATTATGATCATAGCTCGTTATACAAAAGCTATAAATAATTATTGGAGATGAAATGAAATTACTAAGAGTAGGAGAAAAAAATAAAGAAAAGCCAGCAATATTGGATAAAGATGGAAATTTGCGAGATATTTCTAAACATATAAATGATTTAGATCCAACTAATTTAAATTTTGAAACATTTGAAAAAATCAAGAAAGTTGATTTATCATCGCTTCCAGAAATTTCAAAAAATACTAGATTTGGTTCATGTATAACTAAACCAGGAAAATTTATTGCAATCGGATTAAATTTCTCCGACCATGCCGCAGAAACTGGAGCAAAACCACCAACAGAACCAATTGTTTTTATGAAAGCAACCAGTTCAATTAATGGACCAAATGATGATATTGAAATTACAAGCTATTCAAAAAAATTAGATTGGGAAGTTGAGTTAGGTTTAGTTATTGGAAAAAATGCTAAAAATATTCCAGAAAAAAATTCACAAGATTATATCTTAGGCTATTGTTTAGTGAATGATGTAAGCGAAAGAGAGTGGCAAATAGAAAAAATGGGACAGTGGGTAAAAGGTAAGTCACACGATACATTTGGTCCTATTGGTCCATACCTTGTGACCAAAGATGAGATTAATGATGTAAACAACCTAAATATGGAATTAGATTTAAATGGTGAACGAATGCAAACGGGTAATACAAAAACAATGATTTTTAATGTAGATCATATTGTTTCATATGTTAGTAGATATATGTCCCTTCAACCAGGAGATATCATTACCACAGGAACACCCCCAGGAGTTGGAATGGGAATGAAGCCACAAAAATTTTTAAAAGCAGGCGATGAAATGAGGCTTTCAATTGAACTTCTTGGTGAACAAAAATCAAAAGTAGTAGCAATTTAATCCAAATATAATCTCTTTTTTGATATAATAAATTGTGATCAAAAGAGACCTATACTACGAGAGAATTCCTACAAAATCATTAAGAGAGGATGTTAGGTTTTTAGGAAATTCATTAGGAAATGTAATTAAAGAACAAGAAGGTAAAAGCTTTTATAATCTTGTTGAGAAAATTAGAAAGTTATCAAAAGCAAATAAAATCCAAAAACAATCATATAAAAAAATTTCTAGTGAAATAAAAAGTATTAATCCTAAAAATACTTACAAGCTTGCAAGAGCATTTAATCATTTTATGAACTTTATAAATCTAGCTGAGTCTATTGATGCCTCTAGACAACTCAACCAATATGAAAATAAAAGAGACGGTAAAAATCAAAAAAATATTTTTATAGAAGAAATTTTTGAGAAATTATTTAAAAATAAAAAAATTAATAATAATAAAATATATAGTTTTGCAAAAAATTTAAATATTGGAATAGTTTTGACAGCCCATCCTACAGAGGTCAAAAGAAGAACTTTAATTCAAAAATACCATAAAATTACAGAAATACTTGAGGATAGAGAGTTATTTAAAGATCACTCTTCAAAAATAAAATCTTTAAATAAAAAAATTCATGATGAATTTACCATTATCTGGAATACAGATGACTTAAAAAGATCAAAACCTTCTCCAGCCGATGAAGCGCGATGGGGTCTTGCAATAATAGAGGATAGTCTTTGGGAAACTATTCCAAAAGTCTACAGAAGACTCAATGACATATTTTTAAAAAATATGGGTAAAGGTTTGCCAAAAAATTTTAATCCAATTGAGTTTGGATCATGGATGGGAGGTGATAGAGACGGAAATCCAAATGTAACTTCAAAAGTAACAAAAGAAGTTTTGTTATTATCAAGATGGGAAGCGGCAAAATTGTATGAAAAAGAACTTACTAAATTAATTAGATCATATTCAATGAAAAAGTGTTCAAAAAAAATTCAAAAACTTACAGGAAAATCATTTGAACCTTACAGAGTTTTCTTAAGACCTTTAAGAGATAAAATGCGATTTACTCATCGAGCAATTGAACAATTTATAGTTAACAAAAAACCTTTAGACTACAAAAAATTGCTAAACTCAAAAGAGGAAATTTTAAAACCTCTTAGAATTGTCCGTAAGTCTTTAGAGGAAAATCAAAGTGAAAATATTGCAAGTGGTGAATTATTAGATTTAATGAGAAGAGCAAAATGTTTTGGAATTAATTTAGCAAAACTAGATATTAGACAAGAATCATCGAGACACTCACAATTAATTAATGAACTTATTAAGAAAAAAAATAAACATAATTATTTAAAATGGAGTGAGGAGAAAAAAATTAAATTTTTATCATCTAAGATGAAAAAAAATTCAAATTTCATAAAAAATTTTAATTTTAAAAATAAAGAAAACAATGAAGTATGGTCAACATTTAAAATTTTATCTGAAGAACCACCTGAATGTTTGGGGGCTTATGTTATTTCAATGACATCGTCTGCATCTGACATTCTCTCCGTCTTATATTTGCAAAAAGAAGCAAATATTAAAAATAAATTAAGAGTTGTCCCTTTATTTGAAACATTAGATGACTTAATTAATGCAAAATCAATAATGGCCAGCTTATTTTCATTAAAGTGGTACAGAGATTTAATAAAAAATAAACAAGAAGTCATGATTGGATATTCAGACTCAAGCAAAGATGCTGGAAAAATTTGTGCAAGTTGGCATCAATATAAGGCTCAAGAAGAAATTGTTAAAATTGCAAAAAAATACAAAATAGATGTTACCTTCTTTCATGGAAGAGGTGGTTCAGCGGGTAGAGGTGGAGGCCCAATTCAAGCTACTTTAAAATCTCAGCCGCCAAATACAGTTAATGGAAAAATCAGAATAACCGATCAGGGAGAAGTTATTCAACAGAAATATGGATATCAACCTTTAGCAATTTATAATTTATGTAGCTATATAGGAGCGGTAATGGAGGCAACATTGACCCCGCCGCCAGTCCCTAAAAAAGATTGGAGAAATCTAATTGAAAAAATGTCTGATATTTCAAAAAGTTCATATAGAAAAAATATTAATCAAAGTTCAGATTTTATTAAATATTTTAAAACCGTAACGCCACATGTGTCTTTAGGAAAACTTTCAATTGGATCAAGACCGTCTAAAAGAAAGAATATTGACAATATCAAAGGTTTGAGAGCAATACCCTGGGTATTTGCTTGGACACAAATAAGACTAATACTCCCAGCATGGCTTGGGAGTGCAGAAGCTTTAAGATATTCATCGATGAAAAAATTTGAGAAAACACTAATAGATATGGAAAAAAACTGGCCTTTCTTCAATTCAATGATGGATATTTTGGATATGGTAATTTCAAAAGTTGACCCAGATATTTCAAAAATATATGAGGAATATTTAGCTGATAAAGATTTAAAAAGAGTTGGAAAAAAACTTAGATTTCAATTCGAAGTTATTAAAAAATTAAATAAAAAGATTACGCCAAAAGAAATTATAAATGAAAGAAAAAAATTTAGATCAGGAGTTATTGTAAGAAATATTTACACAGAAGTATTAAATATAATTCAAGCAGTAGTTATGAGTAAAATCAAAAACAAAAAATTAAATTCAGATAAAAAAAATGATCTTAATGATGCATTATTAACATCTATTGCAGGTATTTCAGCTGCAATGAAAAATACCGGTTAAATGATAGAATTATTTGTTGCATTTGGAGCTGGATTGATAAGCTTTTTGTCTCCATGTGTACTTCCATTAATACCTGGATATATATCTTATATTTCTGGAAGCTCTTTAAATGAGTTATTAGAAAAAAAAACGGTTAATATATTCCCTATAGTTTTATTTACTTTTGGTTTTTCAATTGTTTTTATAAGCTTTGGAGCCACCGCAACTTTTTTAGGTTCTTTAATTTTAAGTAACTCTTTTGAATTAAGAATTATTGCAGGAAGTATAATAATCATTTTCTCCCTTCATATTATGGGATTAATTAATATTAAGTTTTTAAATTATGAAAAAAGAATTAATACTGACATTAAATCAGGAAATTTTAGCTCAATATTAGTTGGTATGGCATTTGGATTTGGATGGACTCCATGTATTGGACCTATTTTAGGATCAATATTAGCTCTAGCTTCAATTGAGCAAAGTTTGAACCGAGGTATATTGTTACTTGTGTTCTATTCACTTGGTTTAGCACTGCCTTTTATTGCATCAGGTTATTTGATTCAACGTTTTATGTCTGTTACAAAAAATCTAAAATCAAAAATGATAGCTATTTCAAGAGTTGGTGGAGGATTATTATTGATAACAGGAATATTAATGATTACAAACCAGTTGCAAGCATTAGGATTTTACATATTAAAGTATTTTCCTATACTTCAAAAACTTGGATAAAAATGAAAATATATCAAATCGATTGCAGTGCTAGAAAAGAAGGTTCTACCTCAAGGATGCTTGCAAAAAAAATACTTGATAAAGTTAAAAAAGATAATGATGAGGTCATTTATAGAGACCTAGATGACGAAATGCTTTTTATATCTGGCTTAACTGAGTCTGGAATGAAAATTCCAGAGAATGAGCAAACAGATGAACATAAAAAAATGTTTGAATTGTCTGATAAGTTAGTATCAGAGTTAAAAGAATGTGATGTAATTATTATATCAGTACCAATTTATAATTTTGGCCCACCAGCAACACTTAAGGCTTGGGCTGATCTTGCAGCCAGAGTAAAATTGACATTTAAATACGGGGATGACGGAAGAAGAAAAGGTTTATTAGAAGATAAGCAGGTCTATTTAGTAATTACTTCTGGTGGAACAAAAATACAAGGGGAAGAAGACTTTTTAACTCCATGGTTGATACATATGTTAAATTTTTTTGGTATTAAAAAAATCGATATAGTTGCAGCAGATCAAATGGCTTTAGATTATGAAAAGTCCATAAAAAATGCTGAAGAAAAAATAAAAGAATTATTTAAAGATTAAATTTTCTTTTTAAATGTCTAAGTTTACCTTCTGTACTGTCGAAATCAATGTAGCATCCTTGTAAATATCTATCACCTTCGTTAACATCATATTTTGTTCTTCCATGAAGCAATCTATGATTGTCCATCATTAATAAATCTCCACTTTCTAATTTAAATTCAACTTTATATTTATCAGAGTTGTATAATTCAGAAATTTTATTTCTAGCTTTATAGAATAAATCCAATTTTGATTTTTCTAATATCGGAGCATAATCTAATCTAGGACTAAATCTAACTTGTTTAAAATTATTTTTTTCATCCAATTTAATTAACTCAGACATATCTTCTAGAACAACTGTTTTGTCTATAAATTTAAATTTTACTTTAACTGAAGATAAAATTTCATAATATTCTGGATAATCCTCTTTGATTTTTTCACTTACTGTGTAACCATCAACCAAGGTAGAATTTCCTCCACTCACATTATTTGTAATACAATGCAATAGTTGAACACAAGGAACTGGTTTTCTATACGGATTATCTGTATGCGGAGATAATGCTAATGATGTATAAGCCAAATCATTTGGATTAGGCACAGATCTTACATTAAAAAATTCCCCAAAATTTGTTCTTCTGACACTCCCAATTGAATTTGCAAATTTAATAATAAAATTATCTTCAGTTGGTACATTAGTTAGAACTACAAAACCATATTTATAGAATGATACTAATAAATCATACATGATTTTTTTTTCAAAAATATCATTTTCAAATTTAAATTTTTGAAAATTATTAAAATTTGAATCCCATTTAATTTTATCAATTGAAATAGGATCAAGATTTTGTGATTTATACTCATTTAATATTTGATCTTCTTTTATTTTATAATTGGTTCCATCATTGAAAAATAAATTAAGTAATCCATCTTCATTCTCAATTTTTTCTATATCAATGTTAGTATTTATAGAATTTGGATCAAATAATCTTTGTTGATTTCCTTTATCCAGAGCATCTTCGTTATTTATTCTTTCTCTAAGCCAAAATGGATGTATTTCTTCTTTATTATTTCCACTATTTATAAATACTTTTTTAGAATCGGTTTCTATTTTCATCTACTTGGATTCTTCTATCAAATTCTAAAATTTTCAAGATATTTTATTTGAACTAGTTGTATATTTTAATTATTACTCATCAGATAAATGACCTTCAAAAAAACAAAAGATTTCAAGATTTATTACACCTTTTTGAATAAACTTGCTAAGGATTTAACTAATTTTTATTACACTAAACTTAACAAAACTTTTACAATTAATAACAAGTTAAAAGGTAAAGGTTATGATCCCGTTACCAGTGCCGATAAAGCTTTTGAAAAATTTATAAGAAAAAAAATTAATGATAAGTTCCCAGATCATCAAATTATTGGTGAAGAGTTTGGGGTAAAAAAGACGAAAAGTCTATTTTCATGGATAATAGATCCAATTGATGGGACAAGATCATTCGTTGCTGGAAATCCTACTTGGAGCAATTTAATTTCTCTAAATTATAAGAATAAACCAATAGTCGGGCTAGCTAATTTCCCAAGAATGAAAAGATACTATTTAAATCAAAATGATAAATCTGCTTTTGTATTTGAAGGCAGAAAAAAAAGAAAATTAAAAGTAAACAAAAAAATAAAATTTAATTATTTAAAAGTAGCCGCTGCTTTTCATGGAACTTTGTCTTTTCAAAAACAAAAAAAAATAACGAAATTTATTAAGAGAATGCAGTTTCCATGTTTCGATGCACTAACATATTGCCAATTAGCAGAGGGAAGACTAGATATTGTAGCTCAATGCGCAAACAAAATTTGGGATATACATCCAATAATACCAATTATTAAAGCATCAGGTGGAATAATTACTACATGGGATAATAGGGATGCTTCATTGGGTGGAAAAATAATTGTTTCAAATAATTTATCAAATCATAAAAAAATTTTAAAATTGCTCAAGCCAGCCACATGAAAAATATAATTGTTCTTCAACACATTAAAATTGAGGATCCCGGTTATATTAAAGATTTAATGTTAGAGGATAAAGTTCATATTAAAACTGTAGAACTCGACGAAGGAGAAAAAATACCTGATGATCTATCTGGATTTGATGCAATGTTTTGTATGGGTGGACCAATGGATACTTGGATGGAAAAAGATTACCCGTGGTTAATAGAGGAGAAAAAAAAAATCAAAGAATTTGTAGTAGACTTAAATAAACCATATTTGGGTTTTTGTTTAGGTTGTCAATTATTAGGAGAGGCAGTTGGAGGTAAAGTAGTTAAATCAAAAAATCCAGAAATAGGTATTTTAGATATTAATTTTTTAAATAGTAAAAAGGACGATTTATTATTTAAAGAGTATCCTGATATTATTAAATCACTCCAATGGCACTCATATGAAGTTCAAAATCTAGAAAATAATAATGATATAACTCTTTTAGCGTCATCTCCTGAAACCAAGTACCAAATTTTTAAATACAAAAACCATGCTTACGGTATTCAATTTCATATAGAGATAAAAGATACCACCGTAGGAGAATGGGGATGTGTGCCTGAATATAAGTCTGCTTTAGAGAGTCAGTTAGGACAAGGAGCTCTTGATAAATTTGATAGTGATGCGAAGGACAATATTCAATCTATGAACAAATATTCAAAAATTCTTTACGAAAACTTCAAAAAAATAGTGAATTAAATCACTTTAGTTTACATAATTAATAAGTTAGATTTTTATTTTAATAATATAGGAGAGAGAAATGAAGTATGGGTATTTTATAAAAATTTTATTGGCTTTTTTTCTAGCTTTTGCTCCAACACAAACATTTGCAAAAACTATTAAATGGTCAATGCAGGGTGATAGTTTAACACTTGATCCTCATGCTCAAAACGAAGGTCCTACCACTCAAGTATCTAGACAAGTATACGAAGCTCTAGTTACTAGAGGATTAGATATGAAAATTGGACCTCAACTAGCAACAGAGTGGAGAACTCAAGGTCCTAATACTTGGATCTTTAAATTAAGAGAAGATGTTAAATTTTCTGATGGAACTCCATTTACATCTGAAGATGTTGTATTTAGTATTTTAAGAGCAAAACAAAGAACGTCTGATTTTAAAGAATATATTAGTACAGTATCAGGTGTAAAAGCAGTTAATGACTACACAGTAGAAATAACAACAAGTAAACCAAATCCAATTCTTTTAAACCAACTTTCAAACATCTTTATAATGTCAAAAAAATGGAGTGAAAAGAATTTTGCAGTTATGGCACAGAACTGGGATGCTGGACAAGAAACATTTTCAGCAACAAATGCTATGGGAACTGGACCATTTAAAATTACATTAAGAGAACCAAACACTAAAACAGTTTTCAAACGTAATAAAAAATGGTGGGGTACTATGAAAGATGACAAAGTAACAGAAATTCATCTACTACCTATAAAAAATGCTGCTACTAGAGTTGCAGCTCTTTTATCTGGTGAAATTGATGTCGTTACTGATGCACCCGTGCAAGATTTGGCTAGAATTAAAAATTCACCTGCTCACAAAGTTGAAAGCACTGCTCAAATGAGAACTATATTCCTAGGAATGGATCAAGGAGCAGATAAACTTAGAACAGGTAATACAGGTGATAATCCATTCAAAAAGAAAGCAGTTAGACAAGCTCTTTATCAAGCAATAGATATTGAGGCTATTAAGAAAAAAGTAATGAGAGGTTTAAGTGAACCAGCTGGAATAATTACTTTTCCAGGTGTTAATGGATACACAGAGGAACTTGATAAGAGACTTCCTTATGATGTAGCTGCTGCAAAAAAACTTTTAGCTGATGCTGGATATCCAAATGGATTTGAAGTTGAGCTTAGATGTCCAAATGACAGGTATGTAAATGATGAAGCTATATGTACAGCTGTTGTTGGTATGTTAGGTAAAATCGGTGTTAAAGTAAATTTATTTGCCCAAACAAAAAGTAAGCACTTTAAAGAACTAAAAGATAATCAAGGTGACTTTTATATGTTAGGTTGGGGAGTTCCAACTTTAGATAGTCATTATGTTTTCCATTACTTATATGAAAGTGGAGCAAGCTGGAACAGAGTTAACTTTAGTAATTCTGATGTAGATGCTGCTATAAGAGTTATGGAAGGAGAAGTTAACCTAGACAAAAGAAATGCTGCGATAGCTAAAGCTTGGAAAATAGTAAAAGATGATATTTCTTATCTTCCTTTACATCACCAAGTTATATCTTGGGCTGCAAAAAAAGATGTTAATGTTCCGATAAGACCGAATAACGAACCGCTATTCCGTTTTGCGAGCTTTGACTAAATAATTTATTACAAGCCCTTTTTAATTAAAGGGCTTGTATAAAAATAAAATTTCATAAATTGATAAAGTATTTTTTTAAACGATTGTTTCAATCTGCAATGGTTATGCTTGTCGTAGCTTTTGTATCTTTTTCTCTTTTTAATTTTGTAGGAGACCCAATAAATAACATGGTAGGTGAGGAAACATCAGATGAAGAAAGAGCTGAGTTAAGAGAAACTTTGGGTTTAATGGACCCAATTCATGTACAATTTACTAGGTTTATAATTAATGCCTCTAAAGGAGAATTTGGAATATCTTATCAATTAAGAAGACCTGTATCAGAATTAATCATTGAAAGATTACCTGCAACAATTGAATTAGTTTTAATATCTGCTCTAATTGCATTGGTTTCTGGTACTTTATTGGGAGTATATACAGGCATAAAAAGAAAAGGTTTTTTGAGTGATTTTATCTTGGCAGTTTCTTTATTAGGTGTTTCTCTTCCAACTTTTGTAATTGGTATTTTATTTATTTATCTTTTTGCAGTTATATTGGGCGTTCTACCATCGTTTGGAAGAGGCGAGGTGGTAGATCTAGGATTTTGGTCGACAGGCTTTTTAACCATATCAGGATTAAAAGCAATCATATTACCATCAGTTACTTTAAGTCTTTTCCAAATGACCTATATAATAAGACTTGTTAGAGCTGAAATGATGGAAATACTTCAGACTGATTACATAAAGTTTGCAAGAGCCAGAGGCATTAATGAAAAAAGTATTAATTATAAGCACGCACTTAAAAATGGACTAATTCCAGTAATAACTATTGCTGGTATAAATATTGGAACATTAATTGCATTTTCAATTATTACGGAAACAGTATTTCAATGGCCAGGTATGGGATTTCTTTTCATTCAAGCTGTTCAGTTTGTAGATATTCCAATTATGTCAGCATATTTAGTATTTATAGCATTCGTTTTTGTAATGATAAATTTTATAGTCGATATCTTGTATTACTTTATAGACCCAAGAATTAGAGTTAAAGGAGATTCAGCTAGTGGATAATAAAGCTTTAACAACTTGGGATAAAATAAAAGATAGTGAAATTTATTTTAGTTTTATAAAATCTCCTACAGCAATAGTTTCATCGATTTTATTAGTAATAATATTTTTCTGTTCATTTTTTGTAGAATTTATCACACCTTATAATCCATTCGATCCATCATCTTTATCTTTAATGGATGCATTCACTCCACCATCTTGGACTAGTGATGGAAAAGTAGAATTTTTACTTGGTACTGACGGACAAGGAAGAGATATGTTATCAACTATTCTTTATGGATCTAGAATATCTTTGATTGTTGGTTTCTCAGCAATTTTATTTAGTTTAATTTTAGGAGTTGGATTAGGTCTTACTGCTGGTTTTTTTGGTGGCAAGTATGAAATGATTGTTATGCGATTAACTGATGTTCAGTTAACAGTTCCAAGTATTTTGATGGCACTTCTGGTTGATGGTATTGCACGAGGTATAATTTCGCGTGAACTTCATGACGAGATGGCAATATATGTTTTAATTTTTGCAATTGGTATTTCAGAGTGGCCACAGTTTGCAAGAGTATCAAGAGCAGCAACTTTAGTTGAAAAAAATAAAGATTATGTTTCAGCTTCAACAATTATTGGAGTTTCTAATTTTATAGTAATGTTTAAGCATATTCTTCCAAATATAATGAGACCAGTTCTTGTTATAGGAACTATAGGTCTTGCATTAGCAATCATTGCAGAGGCTACACTTAGTTTCTTGGGTGTTGGCGTTCCTCCAACTACTCCTTCTTTAGGAACTTTAATTAGACTTGGAAATGACTTTTTATTTTCTGGTGAGTGGTGGATTACCTTTTTCCCAGCAATATTCTTAGTTGTTTTAGCTTTTTCCATTAATCTATTAGGAGACTGGATGAGAGACACACTTAATCCTAAATTGAAAAAATGAGTTTTTTAAAAATACAAAATTTAAGTGTGGATTATAAATTGAGAAAAGAGACGGTTCATGCAGCAAAAGATATTAATATTGAGATAAGAAGAGGCGAAATTGTAGGATTAGTTGGGGAATCTGGGTCTGGGAAAAGTACTGTAGCAAATGCAATAATTGATTTAATTGATGAACCAGGGAAAGTATCTGAAGGATCAATTTATTTAAGTGATATAAATATTCATGAAAATAAAAAAAATATTCTAAGTTTAAGAGGAAAAAAAATCGGATTTATTTTTCAAGATCCTCAGACATCTTTAAATCCTATCTTAACAATTGGACAACAACTTATTGAAACAATCCAAACTCATCTAAACCTCAGTAACTCAGAAGCAAAAGAAAAATCAATAAATCTTTTAAAAGAAGTAGGTATAAAAGATGCTGAAAAAAGATTTGATGATTATCCTCATCAATTCTCAGGGGGTATGAGACAAAGGGTTGTTATATCACTTTCTTTATGTTGCGAACCAGAGTTGTTAATTGCAGATGAGCCCACAACTGCACTTGATGTATCAATACAATCACAAATATTAGAACTTATCAAAAAGCTGACTAAAGAAAGAAATTTAGCAGTTATCTTAATTACACATGATATGGGAGTTATAGCAGAGACTACCAATAGAGTTGCTGTAATGAAAAATGGTAATTTGGTAGAATTGGGAACAACAAAGCAAATATTAACAGAACCAAAAGAAACTTATACAAAAAGTTTAGTTAGTTCTGTTCCTCCCACAAATAAAAAGATATCCAGATTTAAAATTATAGAAAAAGAAAATAATAACCAGGAAAATATTAATTTAAAAATTTTAAATAGATGGAATAAAAGAGAGATTTTAAAAAAAGATTTAGTTCAAATAAAAAATCTTTGTAAAACTTTTAATGAAGGTTTTTTTACAGAAAAGTCTCAAAATAATGTATTAGCAGTTGATACTGTTTCATTTAATATACAAGAAGGAAAATCTTTTGGACTTGTTGGTGAAAGTGGCAGTGGAAAAACTACAATTGCAAAAATGATTGTTAATTTATTTAAACCCACCTCAGGTGAAATTTATTTTGATGATGTATGTATTAATAATATAAAAAGTAACAAAGAATTACTTAAATTTAGAAAACAAATTCAAATGATATTCCAAGATCCCTACTCTTCGTTGAATGGTAGGCTTAAGGTTAAAGATATCATTGCTGAACCTATAAAGTTACATGATGCAAATATTAGCTCTAATGAATTAAATGAGTATATAAATGATCTCTTAGACTCTGTGGAGTTATCCAAGTCTTCAGCCGAAAGATATCCTCATGAGTTTTCAGGAGGACAGAGACAAAGAATTTCTATTGCAAGAGCATTAGCAACAAAACCAAGGTTATTAGTTTGTGATGAGCCAACATCTGCTTTGGATGTGAGTATTCAGGCTCAAATACTAAATTTACTTAAAGATTTACAAGAACAACTTAATTTAACTATCCTTTTTATAAGTCATGATCTACCAGTTGTTCGACAAATGTGTGATGATATTGGAGTTTTAAGGAATGGAAAACTATGCGAAGTGTCTGAGACGGAAGAGTTGTTTAAAAATCCAAATCATGAATATACTAAGGAATTATTAAGATTAATGCCTAAAATAGAAACAATTTACAATTAAGGAGGTGAAATGGCAGTTTTTAATATGATTGAAGAAGCTGATGCTACAGGAAAAGTGAAAGAGGTATTTGAAGATATAAAAAAGAAGAGAAATACAGACTACATAAACAATTTTTGGAAAATGTTAGCCAACAACCCAGAAACTTTAGAGAGAACTTGGACTTCTATACAGCAAGTGATGAAAAAAGGTGCTTTGGATGAAATGACAAAAGAGCTTATTTATGTTGCAGTTTCAATGACAAATAGTTGTGAGTATTGTATTAAATCTCACAGTATCGCTGCTAAATCTAAAGGTGCTACTACAGAGATGTTAAGTGAACTTATTGCAGTTGTTGCAATGGCAAATGAAACTAACAGACTTGTTGAATCATATCAGGTAAAAGTTGACAAAGTTTATGAATGATAGAGCCAAAGCAATATTAGATTTTTGGTTTGATGATATGGTCGTTGAAAAGCGATTTAAAAGAGATGATAATTTTGATCAATTGATTAGAGACAAATTCAAAGATGATCATGAAAAAGCTACTTTAAATGAATATGATGATTGGCAAGATGAACCATTAAGCACTCTAGCTTTAGTTATTTTATTGGATCAATTTTCAAGAAATTTATATAGAGATGATAAAAAAGCTTTTGAGTTTGATCATAAAGCAAGACTGATTGTAAATGATGCAGTCTATAACGGGTATCTTGATCAAATGGATGAATATCAACGTTTTTTCATGCTATTGCCATACATCCACAGTGAAGAAGTTATAGATCATGATAGAGCATATAAATTGTTAGATAATTATTTATCTAATCATCCAAACTATAATGAGATAAAAAAATTTTGGAAAGATCATACCGCTGCAATTAAACGATTTCATAGATATCCGCATCGAAATAAAGTTATGGGGAGAAAATCTACACCGGATGAGTTAAAATTTTTGGAGAGTCCAAATTCCTCTTGGTAATTATTCTATTGGATAATCCCAAGCATCTCCACCAATTACCTTTGATATAGCAGAAAAATCTTTCGAACTGTTTCCATCCTCACAAAATTTTGAATATATTTCTAATGCCATCTCTCCTAATGGAGTAGATGCATTTGCATTTTTAGCACATTCATTTGCAAGTTTTAAATCTTTGTTCATCATACCTGCAGAAAAGCCTGGCTTATATTTATTGTTAGATGGAGTTCCTTCAATTAATCCAGGTAAAGGTGGATAAACTGAAATAGGCCAACTATTTCCGGAAGCATTTTTCATAATTTCATGAACTTTCTTTATATCTATATTCAATCTTCTTGCTAACATTAATGACTCTGAAGCAGCAATCATTGTTATTCCAAGAGACATGTTGTTACAAATCTTTGCACCGTTTCCGCTTCCTATCTCTCCAGCATGATAAATATTTTTACCCATTAATTTTAAAATAGGTAAAGCTTGATTAAATGCATCATTTGATCCACCAACCATAATATTTAAAGTTGCTTTTTGTGCACCCATCACACCACCACTTACTGGTGCATCAATCATCTTAATACCTTTTTCATTTGCTTTCTTTCCTATTTCTTTAGAGGTATTTATATCAATTGTTGAACAATCTATTAGTAGACAATTTTTAGAAACTTTATCTAGAACACCATTTTCTTTTAAATAAACTTCTTTTGAATGTTTTCCCTCGGGTAACATAGTGATTACTACAGACGTTTCACTATTGATTAGTTTTCCAAAATCCTTCTCAACATCAAGATTATTTTCAACTGCTTTATCAATCATTTCTTTAGAAACATCAAAAACCTTAACCTTTTTCCCTGCGTTCTTTAAATTACAGGCCATTGGGTTTCCCATATTACCAACTCCTATAAAAGCTATATTTTCACTCATATGACATCCTCTCTATTTAGTAATTTTTTCCACTAATTTATTAACCAACGGTGCAACAAAAGTTGTTGCAACTAATGCAACTGGCAAACTAATAGACCAAGCTTTGAAAAATCTTTTATAATAAAATTCATCATAACCTGTATTTATAAATGTAATAATTAGGGTCATTAACAAACTCATTCCTAAACCCATAAAAAAAACGAAAAGAATTTTAGAGAATTTTTTTGGAAACATTATTTATATTTGTCTTCAATATCGTAATATTCGTTGAAGCCAACTATATCTCTTAAGTCTGAAAATTTAGAAACATTTTTATTATAAACTTTATTTTTCATATTATTCAAACATTCTTGCATCGTTTTTACTGATGCACTCATTAGGGTTAGAGGCATTACAGCAATTTTATAACCAATTTCCTCTATTTCATTAATTTCTAATAATGGGGTTTCACCATCTTCGATCAAATTTAACATATGATGACCTGGAACTTCTTTGATAATTCTTTTCATATCTTCTTTATTTTTAACAGCTTCAATAAATAAAATATCAACGCCAAGTTTTGAAAACGATTGCATTCTTTTAATTGCATCATCTAATCCTCTAGTTGCTATGGCATCAGTTCTTGCCATTATTAAGATATCTTTATTTCCATATTCTCTTGCATCCACCGCAGCTTTAATTCTTGAGTTTGCCTCATCAAGATCGACAACATCTTTACCTTTTGTGTGACCACATTTTTTTGGCCACTTTTGGTCTTCAATCATCACACCAGCTGCTCCTGCATCCGCATATCCTCTTACAGTTCTAAATACGTTTACTGAATTTCCATATCCAGTATCCCCATCAAATATTATTGGAATTGATGTAGCATTACATATATTTCTTACTTGTTCTGCCATTTCAGAAAAAGAAATTAAACCTGTGTCCGGCATACCAAGCTTTGTAGATGAAACACTGAAGCCAGACATAAATCCAACTTTCAAACCTTCTCTTTCAATTAATTTTGCTGATAATGCATCAAAGCATCCAGGCATTACAATTATTTCTGGTCCATTTAATAGTTGTCTTAATTGTTCTGCTTTATCTTTTGATTTTATTTTTGAAAACATATTTATAATTTAAAAGGTATATATAATGCTAGGTCAGGGAATAAGTAAATAACAAATACTGTAAATAACATTATAATGACAAAAGGTATCACACCTTTAGCTATTTCTGACATTTTTGCTTTACCAATTGCTTGGAGAACATAAATATTTAGTCCAACCGGAGGTGTAATTAATGCGCACTCAATCATTAACGTAAAAATTATTCCAAACCAAATTAAATCAATATTCATTGCAGCAATTGAAATCGAAAATATAGGCATCATGATTAAAATTAATGACAGGGTTTCCATTATAAATCCTAAGATTAACAAAGTAATACAAACAACAAGTATAAATAAACCAGTCTCATTAATATTTGTAACTATGAAAGATGATAAATCTTGAGGAATTCTATAAAGAGAAATTGCTTTACCAAAAACTTTAGCTCCTGCAATAATTATAAATATAGTAACTGTAGTTTTCATTGTCTCCAAACCAGCTTCGATAAAACCTTTAAAATCTAATCTTTTTTTAGCCACAACATAGATAAATGATATTAAAAAACCAATACCACCTGCTTCTGTTGGTGTATAAATTCCAGCATAAATTCCACCTAACATGATGAAGGCCATTAATAATATTGGCAAACCTCTTTTTGTGTATTTAATTTTTTCTTCTAAAGTACTGGATACATTTTGAACTTCTTTATTAAAAAATTTCACGTAAAAAACTGAAAAGATAATAAAAAATAATGCTAAAACTATTCCTGGCCCAATTCCTGCAAGGAACATACTTAGTACAGACTCTTCAACAACAAATGCATAAACAATCATTGGAATTGATGGAGGAATTAAAATCCCTAAAGTTCCTCCCGCTGCCAAAATACCTAAAGTAAAGTTTCTGTGATAACCTCTATTAATCATTGCAGGAAATGCTACAGTTGAGATTGTTGCTGCAGTAGCCACTGATGATCCAGATATAGCAGCAAAAATACTGCAAGAAACTATAGTTGCTATTGCTAAACCGCCTGGAAAATTTCCAACCCAGCTTTGAGCAAAATTAAAAAGATCTTCTCCAACACCTGCTTTTAATAATATATTAGACATCATCAAAAACATCGGAACAGCCAATAAAATAAAGTTATCTGCCACACTGTAAAAAGTTTGTGGGATCATTAAAGGAGAAATATCTCCAAATAACATTAAACCCAATCCTATAGAACCTAAACCAAATGCTATTGGCACTCCTAAAAAAAGCACAAAAAATAACAAAAATAAGATTATTGCTACTGTCATTTAATTATATCTTTGATGTATTTAGGTACTTCGAAAAGCACTCTTAATACCAAAAATGCAAAACATAATGGTATCGCAAATTCTGTAAGAAAGGATGGAACATCTAAAATTGTAGAGCTTGTTCTTCCAACTTTAAGAGAGTCGTAAGCAATTAACCATCCATAATAAAGTACAAATCCACTAAAAATTAAAATGAATATTGCACTTATTAAATCTAATATCTTTTTTCCTTTATCTCCTACTTTGTCATATATAACTGTTATTCTGATAAAATCATTTTTATGAAAAGTATAAGTTAAAGCTAAATAAGTAGCCCAAATTTGTAAAAATCGAGAAATTTCGTTTACCCAAATAGTAGGTGAATTAAATATGTATCTCATGATAACTTCATAAGAAACTATGAAGCCTATCATAATAAATAATGCTGAAGCTAAATAGCCAGAATATTTTACAATTTTGTCGTAGGTATTCATTTGAAAACCCCGCACTTAAGTGCGGGGTATTTATACGATTTAAAGTTTGTTTGCAGCTTTTACAAGTTGATCACCAACTCCACCAGCTCCACCTGTTCTAGAAATGTAATCATCAATAACAGATGACGATGCTTTTTTAAGAGCAGAAACTTCAGAACTACTTAGGTTTACAATGTTCATTCCATTTGCTTTTGCTTCTTTGTAAGCGCCAGCCTCGATGTTAGCCATGTCATCTCTAACAGCTTTTTCAGCTACTTTTGATGCTTCAGCTATAGCGTCTCTTTGTTTTTGAGTTAATGAGCTTAGCCATTTATCATTAGCAACAACAACGAATTCGATATCGCCATGATTTGTAACTGTTAAAGTATCCATTACTTGATATAATTTTCTAGATTTTACACCAGATACACCAGTCATACCTGCATCAACTGTATTTCTTTGGTAAGCTAAATATTGCTCAGATCCAGATATTAATGCTGGTTTACCACCTAAAGAACTCACAAAAGCTCCAAGTGTTTTTCCAAATACTCTAATTTTTTTATCTTTAAAGTCAGCCGGAGTTTTCATCGGACCACCATTAGATAACATTATTGCTGATCCATAAGCTTGATAATAAAGTGGAACTGCTCCAGTCTTTGCTATTGCAGGATCAAGGATAGCTCTTATCTCAGATCCAGCTTGAGTTGCTTTTCTTACTTTTTGTTCTGAGTCAAATAAGAATGGAAGATAGAAAACATCAACTTCAGGATTAGTTCCTGCAAATCTTGTTATAGATGCAACACCAGCTTCGATCGCTCCTGAACCTACAGCTTGCGGAACCTCTTTATCTTTGTAAAGTTGTGCGGAGTCGTAAATCTCTACTTTAATGTCTGATCTTGATTCTAATTCTTTTTTAAATACCAAAAGGTTCTGACCTAAGTGAGCCTTTAATGGTAATTGAAGTGTAATTCTCATTTTTGTTTCCGCCAAACTTGCACTGGCAAAAGAAACGAAAATTAGAGAAAATATTATTCTTTTAAAGATTTTCATGTTATTTCCCTCTTTTTTGTTAAATGAGACTATTTAAGTCGACTTTAAAATTAAATACAATATTAATAATCATCAATGAATTGGATAATTGTAGCTATTTCTGGGGCTTTTTTTCAAAATCTTAGATCAACTTTACAGAAAAAACTTAATCAAAAAGTATCTACTATTGCATCAACTTATGTAAGATTTGCTTTTGCGTTACCATTCGGGACTATTTTATTTTTTTTGTATTTCCAAGATTTAAATGTAATTCCTGAAATTCTAAGTCAAAAAAAATTTATATTTAACGTATTATTAGGTTCAATTTTCCAAATAATTTTTACATTTGTTTTACTCTATTTATTTAGATTTGCTAATTTTGTAGTTGGAACTTCATTGAGCAAGACTGAAGTTATTCAAGTCGCAATTTTTGAATATTTAATAATAGGGGATAAATTAAATAAATTTGGAATAACAGGAATTATTGTATCTACAATTGGAGTAATTATATTATCGATTAAAGATTTAAGTTTATTTCTAAAAAACTTATTTTCAAAAACAACTTTAATTGGTTTATCCGCAGGACTATTCTTAGGTTTAAGTGTTGTATATTTTAGAGCAGCAGCATTAACATTGGAAAATTTTAGTAATAACTTTGAAAAAGCTATAGCAACACTATTTTTTGGTCTAGTTATACAAACAACATTAGTTACTATTTATTTAATTATATTTGAAAAGTCGCAGTTTAAAAAATTATATGAGAACAAGTATGAATGTTTGACAGCAGGGTTAGCTGGATTTCTTGCAACATTATCTTGGTTTTATGCTTTTACGTTAATACAGTCTTCATTTGTTAGAGCTATCGGCCAAATAGAATTATTATTTAGTTATGTGTCTTCAAAGTATATGTTTAAAGAAAAAGTCAAAATTACAGAAATTTTAGGGATAATTATATTTGTAGTAGGTGTACTAATTTTATTACTTAATAAGAGCTAATTAATTCTTCCAAGATAATTAACCATTACAACACCAATAATAATTAAAAAAATCCCAATTAAACCGTATATATTTGGTATCTGGTTATATTTAATCATTCCGAAAACTAAAATAGCAGCCACTGTTATCCCACTATAAGTAGCATAAGTAAAACCTACTGGTATCATAGACATAGCTTTTGCAAGTCCATACATAGTTATACACATAAAAGCTATTGATAATATCGTTGGGGTTAATTTTGAAAATCCATCTGAAATTTTAGCAAAACTATTTGCAGCTATTCCTGTTGATATAGCTAATACTAAATAAATGTAACCAGATAACGGTTTCACTTATTTGTTCCTAATAAGTTAACTATTAAGACACCCGAGATAATTAAAATCAATCCAATTATTGTATAAAAATTTGGTACTTGATTAAATTTTATAACACCAACGGCAGCTGTTGCAATTATACATAAGCCTGCAAAAGAGGCATATGTTATTCCAACTGGTATACTTTTCATAACTAAAGACAAAGTATACATGCATCCAACAATTGTTACTGCTGTGATTATGCTAGGTATTAATAATGTAAAACCTTGAGCACTTTTAGCAAAACTATTTGAAGCTGTTCCAAGAATTACTGCGATTAATAAAATTATATAAGCAGTTATATTATTCATTTGCCTTCGACCATTTGATTGCATCTTCCATTCTATCATCTCCCCAGAATATTTCATTTTTTACAATAAATGACGGACTTCCAAATATTTTATTTTTTCTAGCCTTTTCTGTATTTGATAAATAAATATTATTAACTTCCTCAGAGCTTGCCTCTGAAACAATCTTTTCTTTATCTAAGCTTAGTTTTTCGCAGATTTCACTCAAGTTTGGTTCAACAGCAGGCTCTTTTCCTTCTTGAAACCATCGTTTATACGTAAGCTGAATGTAATCTACACCCCAATTATTTTTTAAACCTAATATTGCAATTTTATTAGCTAAATCAAATTCTGTTAAAGGATAAGGAACAGGTGTTTTGGCAAAAAATCCATAATTTTTTGCTCGTCTTTCTATGTCTCTCCACATGTAATCTACTTTATTTTTTTTTTCTTTAGGAAAGGGAACATTGTTCATTTCTTTCATTATTGCTCTCACACTAAAAGGAGTCCAGTTAAACTTAATTTGATGTTGTTTTTCTGCTTCTAGTGCTCGAGTAACCGAAAGATAAGTATAAGTACTTCCAATAGAAAAATAAAAATCTATGTTGTTCACTTATTTTGGCATTGGCGTTGCGCCAGTTTCTAAACTAATCATTTTGCCATCTTTGTATTTGTAGACTGCCATAACTGCTTCTACATTACCGTCATCAAATGTTACAAACGCATGGTGAACACCAACTTCATCATTTTCATAAACAATTCTAGTTTTATCTTGCTTAATGTCACCACTCATTGCCCATTTGATAACATCACTTTTAGTTAAAACACTCCCTGATTTATGCATTGTGAATTTAAAATCATCATGCAAAAGTTCATTCATTGCTGCTTCATCTTTATTTTTAATTGCAGCACTATATTTTTCTAATATTGACATTTTTTTCTCCTTTATGCTCCTTTAATTATTAATGTATTTGATACAGTATTATCTAATCTAATCTGTCTGATAGGTTTATATATTTCGGAATTGTACCACTCAAAAACTTTTTCATAAGATGGGAATTTAATTACAACAGTTCTTGGATATTTCCACTCACCTTCAATGACTTCATTTTCGCCACCTCTTATAATGTATTCGCCACCAAACATTCGAGCAGTTGGAGGAGCTTTTTCCAAATACTCTTTGTAATTTTCAGGATTTAACACATTAATATTTAATATGATATATCCTGAAGGCATTACAAACCTTATTACAAAAATTATTACATATCTACTTTATTTAATTCGTAGACACTGTAACTTTCCATAACTTCTTTCATAACTGGAGCTGATACTGGATTGCTTCCATCTATAAAAGCTTTAAGGGCAGCTTTATCGGTCACAAAAATTTTAAACATTACTGTTTTTTTGTCAGGTGCAACTGTTCCAATTGTTTTTGATACATTTGCAACTTTCGATCTTTCTGCCATACCAGCATCTGATTGCATAAAGCCCATAAATTTTTCTAACATACCTTCTTTTAAATGAGCTACTACTAGTGTTTCTGTTTCCATATTTTATCCTTTCTTTATATTGATTGTTTATCCACTAAAATTTTCCATAAAATCTTCATGCATCGGTGTAACCTTTGCTGAATCTAAATCCACGCCTGCTTCAGCTCTTGCTGCATGAAGTTCTTTGTCATTTTTAAATGCTTCAAAACCTTCCATGGTTGCATACTTAACGATTACAGTAAATTTTGTAGGGTCTTCTTTTGATACACCTGCAAAAATAATCGTAGCACCAAATCCTTTAATTTTTTCAGCATTCGCTTTTACCATATTCATCCATGATGAAAGTGATTTTATATTTTCTTCTATTTTAATTATCATTTCTGTTTCCTCTCTATTTAACTGGATTTACAATCTTCTGACCTTCAACACCGATTGCAACCACTATTGCTTTAGCAGGCACATTTCCTATATTTCGAGATTCATGTGCAATACCGACATCTTCAACAAATGCATCACCAGCCTTATAAACTTTGGTTTTGCCATCCATCGTAAGCTCAATTTCACCTTGTTGGATCATTATTAATACTGGAAAGGAATGTGTGTGAGGTTTTACTGGAGCTCCTACAGGGACAGTAAATTCAAAAGCTGTTATTTTTGCTTTACCCGATGGATAAACAATTTCATTTCCCATACCAGTTTCACTTGTTGATAATATTCTCTTTACATGACCATCTGCAAAGCAATTTGAAGTAAAGATACTTAAGAATAATACGACTATAATTTTTTTCATAAATTTTCCTCTATTGTTTAACTATTAAAATTGAATACTTCCTCTTTTACCTCTGTAAATTGATGTGGTTCAAAAAAATCATTCATAGCAGAAAGTTGCTCATTAATAGCATCGGTGCTTTCAGCCATCCAATGACAGAACATAGTCATTGTCTCATCAGGAGTGTAGTATGTCATTTGACATTTGGCCTTATCACTTGTTGATGATTCAATTATTTGTTCTCTAGTCATTCCGCCTAAAGTTTCATTAAATTTTTTTTTCATTTCTTTAGATTTAAACGTGTGAGTTACCATATAGTATTTCATATTACCTTTCAGTTTGTTTTAATCTGAGCAAACGCTCATCATTGTTGTTTCTTGTTTGTGTCCAGATTCTTCGATTACTTTAGCATTATCTGGGTCTTGCATAAATTTTTGCATTGTATCTGCTGCGGGAGTCTCCATGACTATATGAACTTTATTTGGATTATCTATTTCATTTCCAACATAAACTGTTTTTATACCAGCAGCTTCCCTAGGTTCTTTATGGGCATCAAAAGATTTTTTCCAGTGATCCCAATCTTTTACTTCAAAACTACCTACCATCTTCACCATTATTCGCCCCACACTCCACCAAACTCGTATGCAATAACTGGCTCAT
>CACMDY010000007.1 GCA_902612605.1 uncultured Pelagibacteraceae bacterium | reverse complement strand
ATAAAATTAATGGACTTAAATAAACTAAGAGTAAGACGTAGTTTTATATTTACCCCAGGTCTTCAACCAGAAATGTTTCCAAAAGCCTTAGCTTCAGGTGCTGATATGGTTTGTATTGAATTAGAAGATGGAATAGCCATGAAAGATAAAGATGAAGCAAGAAAAAATACTATTGATGCATTAAAGTCACTAGAAGTAAAAAATGATGTTGAATTAGTTGTTAGATTAAATTGTCAAAGAACCAAACATGGACTTCTAGACTTAGAAGCTATTGCTTCAAATAAACTAAAAGTTAAAGCTATCATGTTGCCTAAAGTTAAAACGCCTGACGAAATTACATTTATTGATGACATGCTTACTGATTGTGGTTTAGATACTGATCTTCATGTTATAATGGAAACTAATCAAGCTCTTGAAAGTATTTATGATATTGCACATTCTAGCGATAGAATAGTTGCTCTTTATTTCGGAGGAGAAGATATGGCAGCAGAATTAAGAGTGGAAAACAAATTAGAGAATTTAGTTTATGCAAGATCAAGATTGGTTCATGCTGGTGCAAGTAAAGGAGTTGATGTTATTGATGTTCCGTATTTAAATCTTGAAAATATGGAAGGGATGAAAAAAGAAGCGCAGTTTGTTAAAAACTTAGGTTTTACTGGAAAAGGATCTATTCATCCAAAACAAATAAGTATTTTAAATGAAATTTTTACTCCATCAGAAGAAGAAATAAGTAAAGCTAAAAGAATTATGGATCAATTTAAAAAAGCTAATACAGGTTTGGTTGTAATTGATGGCAAATTAATAGAAAGACCAGTTTTACGAGAGATGCAAAGAAAATTGTTAGTAGCAAATAAAATAAATAAAAGCTGATAAAATGTCATTTCATTTGGCTTCGAGAAAAATAATTAAAGATTGGACAGATTATAATGAGCATATGAACATGGCTTATTATGTTTTAATTTTTGATGAAGCTTGGGAGACGATGCTTAATAAATTTGAAATGGGCGGAGCTAAAGCACAAATTAATAAAAGAAGCACTATGGTGGTTGAAACAAGAACAACTTATAACAACGAAGTTAAAGAGAATGAAGAAGTAGATGTTTATTGCACTTTTTTTGATCATGATAAAAAAAGATTACATTTAAAATGTGAAATGATTGAAAAAAAAACAAAAAAACTTGCGGCAACAACAGAAAGTCTCTCTCTTTATATTGATCTAGATAAAAGAAAAGTTACAGAATTTGAAGAAGACAAAATAAAAATTATGGATGATTTTATTAATGAGAATAAAAATAATTTTAAAACTGATAATCTTGTACTTACAGATAAATTAAAAAAATAAATGCAAATTGTAGAAGAAATTATTTATAATTTTGAAAATAATAAATCTTTATATATAGGTGAAAATATAACGATAGCAGATCACATGATTCAATCTGCAATGCTTGCAGAAAAGTCTAAATGTGACGATGATCTAATATGTTCTTGCTTACTTCATGATTATGGACATTTTGTTATCGATGATCCAGATAAATTAGTAGAAAATAATAAAGATGGTGAACATGAGGTAATTGGATACAAATTTCTAAAAAAATATTTTAGCAATAAAGTTGTAAACCCGATTAAATATCATGTTTTAGCCAAGCGATATTTAGCAAGAGACAAAAGGTATTATAACAAATTGTCTAAAGCATCGAAGATTAGTCTAAAACTTCAAGGGGGAGTTTTAAATGATAAAGAGTGTGAAGATTTTGAAAACAAAGATTATTTCAAAAGTTCCATACTTCTCAGAAAATTTGATGAAGCATCAAAAAAAGTTGGTATTAAAATGAAAAATATTAATCAATACAAAGAATTATTAAAATTAAAATTAAAATGAATTTTGATTATATAATAATCGGTGCTGGTACAGCAGGTTGTGTTCTTGCAAATAGACTAAGCGAAAATGGTAAATTTAAAGTTGCTTTATTTGAAGCGGGTGGATCTAGTGATATTTGGAAGGTTAATATGCCTTTGGCAATTTTGTATGCAATGCATGATCCAAAATATAATTATAAATATTATTCGGAACCAGAACCCAATTTAAATAATAGGAGATTATTTTGCCCAAGAGGAAAAATGATAGGTGGTTGTTCTGCACATAATGGGATGGTTTACGTTCGAGGAAACAAAAATGATTATGAAAGATGGGCTTCATTTGGTCTAAAATCATGGTCTTATGAAAATGTTTTACCATTTTTTAAAAAAATTGAGACATGGTCTGAAGGAGAGAATAAATTCAGAGGTGGGAAAGGAATTTTACCAGTAAATCAATCCAAAAACAAAAATCCATTGTTTAGTGCTTTTATTAATGCTTCTGTCGAAGCAGGATATAAAAAAAATGATGACATGAACGGAGAAGATCAAGAGGGATTTGGAATGTATGACATTACAATTCATAAAGGACAAAGAGCTAGCGCTTCTAAATATTATCTAGAGCCTGCAAAAAAAAGAAAGAATTTAAAAGTCTTTACAAATTCGTTTGCTGAAAGAATTATTTTTGAAGGAAAGAAAGCAGTCGGAATAGAGGTAAATATTAAAAATAAAGTTACAAAAGTTTATGCAAATAAAGAAGTTGTTTTAAGTGGAGGTTCAATCAATTCACCACAACTATTAATGTTATCAGGTGTTGGGCCTGAAAAAGATTTAAAAGATAAAGGGATTAATGTTATTCACTCTTTAGAAGGAGTGGGTCAAAATTTACAAGATCACTTAGAAACCTACATTCAGCAAGAATGCAAAACTAAAGATACGCTCTATTCTTACGTTAACAAAATAAATATGCTTAAAATTGGTATTCAATGGTTTCTTTCAAAAAGTGGTCCATGTTCTACTTCATTTTTAGAAGCAGGTGGTTTCTGCAAATCTTCAGAAGACAAAAGCTATCCAAATATTCAATTTCATTTTTTTCCAGCATTTGTAATCGATCATGGATTAGTTGACCCTGACAGACATGGTTATCAATTACACGCAAGTTTGAATCAACCTAAAAGTAGAGGACATATTAAATTAAATAGTTCAAATCCATACGATTACCCTAAAATTCAATTTAATTATTTAGAAGATGAATATGATTTAAAAGAAACAATTAAGTGTGTTCGTGTAGCTAGGAAAATTTTAAGTCAAGATTCAATGAAACCATACGCTGGAAAAGAAATAGGACCAGGTGAAAGTGCAGCTGATGATGAACAAATTACTGAGTATATTAGATCAAAAGCCGAAACAGCTTATCATCCATCCTGTACATTAAAAATGGGTGTGGACAGAATGGCGGTCGTTGACGAAAAATTGAAAGTTCATGGTTTGGAAAATTTAAGAATTGCAGATGCTTCTGTTATGCCGGAGATTACAAGTGGTAATTTAAATGCACCAACTTTAATGATAGGTGAAAGAGCAGCTGATTTTATCCTTAATTAGTCTCGAGATATTCTTTATATCTATCTAAACTTTCTTTAGGCCAAGCAATTTTAGGATCATACATTTCATCATAACAAATATCTTTGTTTACAATATTTATCCATGGATCTTTACTTTTAACAAATATGTGTGCTTGAGGCGGAAAAAGCTCTGGATTAGATAAAGTATTTGTTCTAATACTTATCCTTTTAACAGCGAATTCATAGTCAGAATAGATGTAAACACCACACTTTTTGCAAAAGTAAACCTTGCAGCTTTTTCCACTTCCTGCAATTAACTTCTTTTCTAAAAGCTCACCTTTGATATCTAATGAATTTTCAAAAATACTTGTATTAATAACGAAAGATGATCCAGTTATTTTCTTACAATCTTTACAATGACAAGCATGTGTAAATAAAGGCTTGGATTTAATAGTATATTCAATTTCTCCACAAATACAGCTTCCAGAAATTGGTTTAAAATCTTCCATAAAAACTTTTTAGAGTATCTTATTAATTATGAAGGTTAAAGTTTTTTTGATATAGGTGCGATATGCAAACAAACGATAATACAAAAGGTATTTTGTTTATTATGACTGGAATGGCCTTTTTTTCCATTCAAGACTCATTAATAAAGTTCATTTTTGAAGATATTGCATTATTTGAGTTATATTTGGGAAGAACTTTAATACAAGCGACTATTCTTATATCTTTTTTTTTAATAACAAAAAAAAAAATTAGTCTTAAAACACATTATCCTTTTTTAACTTTAGTTAGGGTTGTTTGTTTCTTTTTTGGATTTGCTTTTTTTTATATTTCTTTAACCTTTATGTCTTTAGCGATGGTTAGTGCTTTGTTTTTCTCATGTCCTTTCTTTATGTCTATGTTTGCTAAATTTTTCTTAAAAGAACAAATTGGAATTAGAAGATGGAGTGCAATTGTTATAGGTTTTATAGGAGTATTAATCGTTCTTAATCCAACACTTGAGGAATTTAATTTTTTCAAATTAGCACCTGTTGGATGTGCACTTTGTTATGCTTGCTCGATGACAATTACAAAATATACTTCTGATAAAGATAATATTTATACTCAAATGACTTTGCTTTATATTTTTGCGGTTATTGTAAGTTTAATTATTTATCTAGTTAGTGGAGATGGAAAATTTAATAATTTTTCTGATCCTACTTTACAGTTTATCGTGAGAGAATGGTTTACTAACCCTTCGGCTTCATGGCCTTATGTTTTTGTAATGGGAGTGGTTGCTTCTATATCTTTCTTTTGTGTCTTTTCAGCTTATAGTATTGCTTCACCGTCAATTGTATCTTTGTTTGAATACTCTTATATAATTTTTGCTATGATTGCAGGATACATATTATTTAAAACAATACCTGAGCCAAGAACATTTCTTGGAGCAGCTATTATTATTTCTGCTGGAGTATATATTTACTTTAGGGAAAAAGTGAGAGGTCAAATGATTGCGACAGACACTCCAAACAGATAATTGTTAAAATTATAAGTATTTGTTCGAAAATTGAGATAATTTTCTCATTGAAATAATAATTTAATAGGATTTAATTTTGATTATATAAATTGTTAACAATTAGAGGATAATATGGCAGAAACAAAGAAAAATAACTTAGGAATTATAATTATTGGAGCAATCATTGTGATTGCTGCGATTTTTTATTTTGCGCAACAGCAAACTAAAGTTGGAGAAAAACAAGATATAAAGATTGGAATAATCTTAGGATTTACTGGACCGATTGAATCTTTAACACCTGCAATGGCTGCTTCAGCAGAACTTGCTTTTAAAGAAGCTTCTGATTCAGGGTCCCTGTTAAACGGGTCAACTATCACAACACAAAGAGCAGACTCGACATGCGTTGATTCAGCTGCTGCAGTTACAGCAGCAGAAGGGCTTGTTTCAGGTGGAGTAAATGCAATTATGGGAGCAGACTGTTCAGGAGTAACCGGAGCAATAGCTAAAAATGTTGCAGTTCCAAATGGAGTAGTAATGATATCGCCTTCTGCAACATCACCAGGATTAACAGACCTTGCTGATAATGGTTTCTTTTTTAGAACTGCACCATCTGATGCCAGAGGAGGACAAGTACTTGCAGACATTACTAAAGACAGAGGAGTTAAAAGTATTGCAATAACTTATACTAATAATGATTATGGTAAAGGTTTAGCCGATGTATATGAAGGTGCCGTCAAAGCTCATGGAATTAATGTAACTGTGGTTACTTCACATGAAGAAGGTAAAGCAGATTATGGTGCAGAGGTAGCAACACTAGCAGCTGCTGGTGGTGATGCAGTTGCAGTATTAGGTTACCTTGATCAAGGTGGTGGAATGATTATACAAGGATCATTAGACTCCGGTGCTTTTGATATATTTGTTTTATCAGATGGAATGATTGGTGACTCGCTAACTGATAGATTTGGAGATAGTCTAAACAAATCATTTGGTTCATTACCTGGATCAATGGGTAAGGGAGCTGGATTGTTTGGAGAAGTTGCTAAAGCAGCAGGAATTGACTCTTCAGGACCATATACAGGTGAATCATATGATGCTGCAGCGCTTATGACATTAGCAATGCAAGCAGGAGGTTCAGCAGATAGATCTGTAATCCAAAGCAACATAATGAGCGTAGCAAATTCACCTGGAGTTAAAATTTTTCCGGGAGAATTAAAAAAGGCTTTAGATTTGCTTGCTGAGGGTAAAGAAATAAATTATGAAGGTGCTACCGCAGTTGAGCTAACTGATGTTGGTGAAGCTTTTGGATCTTTTTTAGAGAAAGAAATAAAAGGCGGAAAATTTCAAAATAAAGCTCAAAGATAACTAAAATCTTAAAACCCCAGTTCGACTAACTTGCTGGGGTTTTAAAAAAGATATTTGTCGGATAAATAAAAAATTAATCCTATTACTATACCTAGAAGAATATAATACATTTTATTGTTTGATTATTTTTTCTGGTATTATTCCTTGAGGCCTATATCTCA
The DNA here is from genome assembly GCA_902612605.1 of uncultured Pelagibacteraceae bacterium. Lineage (GTDB taxonomy): Bacteria > Pseudomonadota > Alphaproteobacteria > Pelagibacterales > Pelagibacteraceae > Pelagibacter. Next base: position 32,055 of record CACMDY010000007.1, on the reverse strand, counting down.
TGATCAAAAGTAATCCTATTCCTATTAGTAAAAATCTAAAATATGGAGCACTTTCAACTAGATGTGATCTTATCATGTTAGTCTCTGGAAGATGAGCGGTAAACAAATCAATTAAAAATAAAGATATTGGTGCTGCTTCCACCCACAAAAACCAGACGACAAATCCACCAAGAATAGCGCCAAAGTTATTACCTGTTCCACCAACAATAACCATTACCCATATTACAAAAGTATAACGCATTGGTCTGTAGCTTCCTGGAGTAAAAAGACCATCATTTGTGACCATCATTGCACCTGCCAAACCTACTATTGCTGAACCTAAGATAAATATAAATAAGTGCTCTTTAACTATATTCTTTCCCATTGCGCTTGCTGCCTCTTCGTTATCTCTAATAGCTCTCATTTTTCTCCCCCATGGAGAATATAAGGCTTTTTGAGTAACAATTAGTAAGATAATAACTACAGATAAAAACAAACTAGTGAAACATAGTTTTACAAAAATTGAGGATGCATCAATAATTAGTTGATTTAGAATAATTTTTTTCTGAGCAATAGTATTTATTAACTCTAGTTTATTTGAGTAGATTTTTTCAATAAAATCCCTGAACCATTGAGTTTTTTGTAATTCAACTTCGTATGGAGCTGGTCTTTTTAGACCGATAACATTTTTTACACCTCTAGCCAACCATTCTTCATGTTTAATAATTGATACAATTATCTCTGCAATAAGAAGTGTTGCAATAGCAAGATAGTCCGCTCTTAATCCTAAAGCAATTTTTCCAACAATAAACGCAAGTGCACCTGCAAGAAAAGCTCCTATAATCCATGACATTAACACAGGCAACCCCATTCCTCCCAAAAATCCTGAAACAGCGGGATCTACAGACTCTATAGCCTCTATTCCTGGCGTTGCAGTAACTCTAATTAAAATAACTCCAGCTATAATTAGAAAAGCTATGGAATAATTTCTTATTAATGATTTCCCAAACCTTTTTAAAATAAATCTAGTTATAAATACAATTGCTACAATTATCCAAATACTACCTAAAATATTTAATCCACCAACCTGCCATGCTTTTTTAACAGGATCGACGGAGACAAGTACTACCGCTAACCCACCTAAGGCGGTATAACCCATTATACCAAAGTTAATTAAACCAGCGTATCCCCACTGAATATTTGCTCCTATTGTCATTACTGCTGAGATCAAACAATAATTTAAGATTGTAAGGGCAATTGACCAAGATTGGAAGAGACCAACACAAATGATTAATAATAACATTATTATATATGCATAAATTACGTTTTCATAATTTCTCATATAGTTTTCCCTTTGAAAATACCAGACGGTCTTATTAATAAAACAATTACCAATATTGAAAATGATACTACAAATTTATAGTCTGTAGAAAGAAGCTGCATAAGAGAGTTTGGTTCTAAGCTTGAAGGTAACAAATATGCAACGAATTTTTTATAAGAGTATGTAAGTAAAATTTCAGCAAATGCAATTACATATCCGCCAAAAAATGCCCCATATGGGTTTCCGATTCCTCCTACAATTGCTGCAGCGAATATTGGAAGCATATTATTAAAATAAACAAAAGGTCTATAACTTTTATCTAAACCGTATAATACTCCACCAATAGTAGCCAAAATTCCTGCGATGACCCATGTTATCAAAACAACTCTCTTAGGATCTATACCAGACAATAATGCTAAATCTTCATTGTCTGAATAAGCTCTCATACTTGTTCCAGTTTTAGTTCTATTTAAAAACCAAAACATTATTGAAACAACAATTAAAGTTACGATTATTGTTATTGCTTGTGTTGATTTTAAAGTTATACCTTCTGCAAGACCAGTCATTTCTTTAAATTCTGTTGCTTTAATTATAAATTTTTCACCATCTAAAAATCTTCTATCAGATGGTCCAATGATTATTCTAATTAAGGCTTGAGTAACAAACATTACCCCTACACTAACCATTGCAAACTGAACTGGAGGACTTTTTTTTATCCTGTAATAACTGAAAACGAATTTGTCTATGATTAACATATATAAAATCATCATTAGTACGGCGAAAGGAATTGTCAAAAGTGCTGTTGGTAAAACACCTAATCCAAAACCTAAGGACTGAAAATAATATGTTAGAATAACTGCAAACATTGTCCCGAAAGACATCATGTCTCCGGTTGCAAAATTAGCGAATCTTAAGACTGCATAAATTAAAGTAACAAAAATTGCACCTAATGCTAATTGTGAACCATAAGCTAGCGCTGGTATTAATGTATAATTAAAAAGTATAATTATTGCGTTCAAAAAATCCATTATGCTCCCAAAAATGATCTACGAACTTCGAGATCCTCAAGTAAATCATTACCAGATCCCTCAAATTTATTTTGTCCAGTTACTAATACATAGCCTCGATCTGAAATACTTAATGCTTGCTTTGCATTTTGCTCAACCATAATAACGGCAACATTTGTTTTTTTAACTTTTATAATATGTTCAAACAATTCATCCATTACAATTGGAGAAACTCCAGCTGTGGGCTCATCTAACATAAGAACTGATGGATCACTCATTAAAGCTCTTCCAAGAGCAACTTGCTGTCTTTGACCACCAGATAATTGACCAACGATTTGAGATTTTTTTTCACTTAAGATTGGAAATAAACTATAAATACTCTCAATTTTGTTTTCTAAACTCCCTTCTGTCAAAAAGCCACCAATCTCTAAATTTTCTCTTACAGTCAATTCTGCAAATACATTTCTTGTTTGTGGAACAAATGAAATACCCTTTTTTACTCGATCTTGAGGATTAATTTTTGAAATATCTTCACCATTCAAAGTTACAGTGCCTGATTTTAATTTTAATAATCCGAGCATCGCTTTCATTGCTGTTGATTTGCCAGCACCATTGGGACCTAGAATAGCTACTATCTCTCCTCTATTGGCAGTTATGGAACATGAACTAATAATATCAGGGCCATCCCCATAACCTGCAGTCATTTTAGCTCCTTCAAAGTATGCCATTAATTTTCTTTTTTTGTTAAGTTTGACTTTCCTAAATAACTTTCAATTACTTTTTCGTTTTTTTTCACTTCTTCAGATGTTCCTTCGAATAAAACTGAACCATCTGCCATTACTATTACTGGATCACACATTCTGCTTATAAAATCCATATCATGCTCTATCATACAAAAAGTGTAATTTTTTTCTTTATTCAATTTTAATATTGCTGTTCCTAGATCTTTTAAAAGTGTTCGATTAACTCCCGCTCCCACTTCATCAAGTAAAACCAATTTTGCATCAACCATCATAGTTCTTCCTAATTCTAATAATTTTTTTTGACCTCCAGAAAGATTTCCTGCCCTTTCATTAGCTAAATGTGTTAAATTAAGAAAATCTACAACCTCATAGGCTTTTTCTCTAATAACTTTTTCCTCTTTTTTAACTAGTCCTGGTTTAATAAGTGCATTTAATAAATTTTCTCCGCTTTGATTTGATGGCACCATCATTAAGTTTTCTAAAACTGTTAAGTTTGAAAATTCATGTGCAATCTGAAAGGTTCTTAATAATCCTCTGCCAAACAACTCATGTGATGGTACATCAGTAATATTTTCATCATTAAATATTACCTCTCCATCATTAGATTTTAAATTTCCAGCTATTAAGTTAAATAATGTTGTTTTCCCTGAACCGTTTGGGCCAATTATTCCAGTGATTGAACCCGATCTAATATTTAATGAGCAATTTGATACTGCTGCTAGTCCTCCAAATAATTTTGTAAGATTATTTACCTGTAAGATATTGTCAGACATTTTACTTACTTTTTTTTAATCTATTCAAGACGCTATTTGCTGTTTTGTTGAGAGATTTATAAAATCCAAGTTTTCTTAATTCTTTAACAGCTTGTTCATTTAAACCTTTTGGGGTTTGTGAATTTTTAACAAGGACTTTTAAATCTTTATTTGAATTAATTTTTGCATCTTCAGATAAAGCAATAAATAACGATGTGATATACTTTTGAGAGTCGCTTCTATTAATTCCCTTTTTTACTAACCATTCACTCAGAGTTTGTAGTAATTCATAAAATGGTGCCATCATTGATGAAGTTGACCAAAAATTTAGTGATAGGTTTTCATTTTTAATTTCAACAGATGTGCCAAGATTATTAAAAAAATTTCTAACTTGTTTATCTGGTGGAAAAATTGGTACCGGTCCTTTTCTAAGAGAAATTGGAGGTAAAGGAATTGCTCTAATAATCTTAGTTTTAACTTTAATATATTTTTTTAATTCAGTCATTTTAATAGTTGATATAAAACTTATTATCGTTTGACCTTTTTTAAATTTTAGTTTTGGAAGAATAATTTTTCCAATCGTTGGTGTAACTGCTAAAAAAACCCAATTTGATTGATTTATAATATCCTGATTATCAGTAGATATTTTTATCTTTTTACTTTTTCTTTTAAGTTCACTTGAAATTTTTGAATTTCTCTTTGAAACAATTATTTTATTAATTTTTAATTTTGATCCCAGTATTCCATTGATTACTGATTTTGAGATATGTCCTGTACCAATAAATCCGATTTTCATGATAAACTAAGTGATTATTATCACTAAAATTAATTAATTAGTAAAAAAAGAACCTCTAATTCTTAGTAATTCTCTTGATAATTTTTTATTTTCTACAAACGGTTTTCTACCATGAAGCCAGAAATAGTTATTTGCAACTACTGAAAAGCCAACTGGCAAAGGCATTACAATCTTTTTTTGACTTCCCTCTAATGAGTCTGATAATTTTTGTAGAAATAGCCCTTGTTCCATATTTTTAGGCTCAGGAAATTGATCTATATAAGAAATTTGTGGTTTCCCATTTTCGTCTTCTGAAAAAACAGGATGTTCCACCTTGTAATCAACATTTTTACTTTTTGGAGAACCCCATATAAAGTTTTGTTTTCCAACTTTATCATTAGTTAAGCTATCTAAATGTTCCCAATCATCAAGGTGCAACATTGCAGTTTCTCCACCTTGTACATTTTCTTCCTCCATTTTTAACATTAATAACCAATCAGTTTTTTCTTTGACGTAAGTTCCATCAGTATGAAGATCCATATTAGTATATGCTTTTCTAAGATATGAGTCGCTATTGTCCTCATGTTTAACATGAAATCTAGCATAATATTTTCCAGCCATTGAATCAAAATTTGGATTACCTAGTAAGTGTGTTACAGCTGTAGATAGTTTAATAAGAAAATTATTATCAATTTTTTTGGATTTATTTTTAGGTCCTATGATGAAACAACCTGTGTCTCTATCTCTCAATATAGAGTTTATAAATTTTCCTAGCTTCCCCCCTGTTGAGTCATCTAAAGATTTTGCAAGTGTAAATCTAGTAAAAGGTTTATATTCAAGAGCTGTAATATCAAATTTTTTAAAAGGAAATATTAGTTTATCTATAATTTCATCTTCAATTTTAATATTGATTATTCTTTTGGAATAATCACTAAATGAAATTTCAAACCCTTGAATAGTATCTAAGCTATCCATTATAATTATTTGTTACAAACTCCAATTGAATTTGGTCCACATGTTTCACCATTAGTCCATGTTGCTCCAATTAAATTTGCTCCATCAAAATTAGCATTGGTCATATTCGATGAAGTAAAGTTAGCTTCCATTAGATTTGCATTTTGGAAATTTGCTTCAATTAATGTTGAGCCCATAAAATCAACTCTTGTCATATTGGCTCCTGTAAAATTAGCTTTTTCAAAATTTCCACCAACGAGAGTTGACTCATATAAGTTAGCTCTAACAAATGTTGACTCTGGAAAAGTTCCAAATGATAAATTTGATGTCATCATAATACTTTTATCAAAATTAACTTGTATAAAACTTGCAAATGATAAATTTGAGTTGGGCAAATAGCTACCTTGTAAATCTTGTCCATCTGAAAATCTACAATTGGTATAATCGACACCATCAGTTAAAGGATCATCACATGCTGCTTCTGAAATACCTGGTAATAAAATCAAGAACAATAATAAAATAATTTTTTTCATTTATATCGTAAAGTTACTTAATAAAAACATAATGATAGCAGAGAATAAAGTTGGGTAAACTAAATTATTTCTAGTTAATTTAAAAATTATTATTGCAAAAAGTACAACAATAAATCTAGACAAATAATTACTGTCAGAAAGTGCACCGGCTGGAAATATTATCATTCTAGAAATTAAAGCAGCCAATGTCGAATAAGCTAAATAATTAAACCACCTATATATTTTAGTATTTTCATCTATTATTTCAGATGTAAAAGCTCCTAAAAACCTAGAGATATAGGTAGCTAAAGATGTAATAACTATTATTAAAACAATATTAGCTGACATTTTTCTCTCCAATTACAAAAGCAACAGTTCCAGCTACAAACCCGCCAATCAAAACACACCAATCAGGACTAATAAAATAAAATAAAGGTCCTAAGATAGCTCCTAAAATTATTGAAACATTTAATTGTATAGACTTCATCACTCCTATCATTGTGCAAGTAAAATAAATTGGGTTAATTATAGCTAATCCAATCATCATTTCTCTATTTAAGTAATCAGCAGAGTAATAACCTAAGATAGTTGAAAAAATTGCTATCAACCAAGTTGCAGTTCCAATTCCTATCCAAAAATCGACTCTATATTTTTTTTCAATATCTTTATAATTATTTTTAAGAATTAACCACGAAGATACTGCAACAAAATGACATGAAAGATAATACTTCCATCTTGGTTGACTTTGGTGCTTTAACAATGGCATTAAAGATACAGTCATCGGATACAATCTTGCATTAACTAACCAAACTGCAAAAAATAAATTAAGTAACGAAACGCCAATCAAAATCGATTCTGCCATCACAAGTGAGCCAGGTAATGCATAAGTTAAAAAAGTAGAAAAAACACTTTCTTGAATTGTAAAACCTAAATTTTTTAGTAACGCACCTATAGCTAAAAAGCTTAAACCAAGAGCAATTGCAGGACTATCGAATTCTTTTGCACAAAGAATTCCTTTAAAAAAATATTTTGAATTAATCATCCGCCTAGGAATAGACGTCCAACATCATCATTTTTAAGTAAATCATCACCTCTTCCGGCTATTGCCGTTTGGCCAGATACTAATACATATCCAATATCAGAAAACTCTAAACCTTTTTTGGCATTTTGTTCAACTAGAATAATTGTTTTCTTTTCATTTTTTTGTAAGTCTCCCAAAATTTCAAATACCATATCAATATATCTTGGCTCCAATCCAATAGAAGGCTCATCAACTAATAGAACAGAAGGTTTCATTACTAAAGCTCTAGATATTTCTAATAATCTTCTTTCTCCACCTGATAATACTTTTGCCGGTTGATTTCTTCTATTCCTTAATCTTTCGTATTTATCTAAAATCTTTTCTGCTTCTTGATATGATTCTTCTGTTTTATCTTTGATAAAACCACCCATTAACAAATTTTCTTCAACAGTCATATCTGGAAAAACTGAATTATCTTGCAGAATATAAGCTATACCAACTGACTTTAATTTTTCAGCTGGAGTTAAATTTGTTATCTCTTTTCCATCAATTTCGATTTTACCAGAAAAAATATTTGTAAATCCATATATAGAATGAAGTATTGTTGATTTACCTGCTCCATTAGGACCAATTAAACATAATGATTGTGCTTTACTTACAAACAAATCAAAATTATGTAAAATTTCCATTTTACCATATCCGGCATTTAAATTTTTTATAGTTAAATGAATATCTTCAGAGGATAAGTTTTTAAGATCTTCCGCACCAGGTGCTTTTCCTAAAACTTCATATTGATTAGACATTATTGAGCTCCCAAATATGCATCTACTACTCTTTTGTCATTTTTAATCTCTTCTGGAGTGCCATTTGCAAGCATTTTGCCGTGAGCAAGACAAAATATGTCTTCAGCTAATTGCATAATTACTCTCATATTGTGCTCAATAACAAGTAATGTTATTCCAAAATCTTGATTAACTTTGATTAGTCTATCAATAATTCCATTAATTAAAGTAGGATTTATACCTGCTGTTGGCTCATCTAATAATAGCATTTCTGGCTCATTCATTAGTGCCATTGCAAGTTCTAATAACTTTTGTTGTCCAAAAGATAGGTCGCCTGCCCTGAGTTTTCTTTTTTGATACAATCCAACAAAATTAAGTAAGTTTTCTGCTTTTTCTGTGAGATCTTTTGGAATTTTAGAGAAAATTTTAAACAAACTTTCATCACTACCTTTGTGACTGATAAGCATGTTATCTACACAATTTAATTTTCCATAAATTCTAGTTTGTTGAAATGTTCTTAATAATCCCAGTTTTGCAATTACTGGAACAGGTAATTCTGATACTTCTTTTCCATTAAACTTAATTGAACCATTGTCTATTGGGTAAGTGCCAACTATCGAATTAAATAATGTAGTTTTTCCAGATCCATTTGGTCCAATAAGACCAACTATTTTTCCTTTTTCAACTGACATTGAAATATCTACATTAGCTTTAACGCCTCCAAATGATTTACTTACATTGTTAACTTCAAGAATACTCATTTTAATTCTACCTGTGCTTTTCGATCAGCTTCATCGACAACTTCACCGAATCTTTCTGGATATTTTTCTCTTAACCATCCCATTAATCCCTCTGGGAAATAAATTACTATAACTACAATTAAAACTCCTAACGCAACATACTGCCAGCCTAGGAAGAATGTCCAAAAGCCCTCTTTAAAAAAGTGAAATAAAGTTGCACCAATAATTGGACCCCATAAAGTTCCCTTACCTCCAAGGATTGCCATTAAAACCATGAACACTCCCATTTCTCTTCCATCAAATGCAACATCTGTTGAGTCGATATAACCAACTAGACCTCCCATTATTCCACCAGCAAGACCACAAAAGAAAGCTGAAATCATCCATCCAGTTATTTTGTATTTCATAGTCTCAATTCCCATCGCTTCAGCTTTGTCTTCATTATCTCTGATTGCGTTCAGAATTAATCTAAATCTTGTTGTATAAATTGCTCTTACAGCAATGAATGTAAGTACCAATGCACCGAAACTTAAAAAATAAAAAAATTCTCCTCTTGCCTCAAGACCTCCAATATTTGGAAAAGGAGGAGTAGTAAAGCCCTGTCCAGCTCCAATAATTTCAATACCACCAGAAATTTCACCTGCTGCAACTCCTAAACCTAATGTACAAATTGCAAAATAATGACCTCTTAATCCTAAAATTGCATAACCAATTAATCCTGCAACTATTGTAGGAACAACAGCGGCAACTACTAGACCAGCTGCCATGCCTTGAAAGAACTGTGAAGGTGTGTGAACGAAAGTTTTTTCACCACCACTTTCTGTCCATTCTGCCAATGGGAAAAACATACCAACTTGAACAGATGCGCAAAGATACATTCCTAAACCATAAAAAAGAATATTGCCAAATGTGTTGTAGCCCATTTCACCACCTTGGATATTCCAAGTCGTTGCAAGGACAATTAATACACACAGAATCGATAATTGAACTTTAAAAGCTGGAAAAATAAATGGTGCAACTAAACCGAATACCAAAATTCCTATGTACAAAATCCAACTATTTTTGTTCATACAAACTCTCTATTTTATCTCTAAAATCTTTATCAACTGTAAAATAATGTCCATTTTCTTCATGAAGACTAGATCCTGTTGAATGATATTCATCTAAATGTTTTTTAAATTTTTCAATGTCTATTTCTATCAGTTTGCCATTATCGTCTTTAATTTTAGCTTTTCTCACTTTAAATACTCTCTCTTTCTTGAAAGTTTAAATCTTCTGTAAACTAAAATTAAAACTAATAATAAAAATACTGAACCAATTCTAAATTCCGTACCAAGAATATAATCCGCAAATTCCTCAAATATTCCAAGTCCCATACCTGACATAGCTACTCCAGGTAAATTTCCTAATCCTGCAACAATCACAATCATAAATGATCTTATGGTGTAAGGTAATCCCATGTATGGGTGTATGGTAAATGTTATTGAAATTAAAGCCCCAGCTACACCACATAACGCTGCATTTATTCCAAATGTTGCTGCATAAACTTTTTCTGTATCAACACCTAAAATCTTTGCTGCTCTTGCATTTTGAGCTGTTGCTCTAATAGCACGACCTAATTTTGATCTTTTCATATAAACTACTAAACAAATTGCAAAGACAATACTTATAAAAGCAGAAAATATTTTAGAGTTTGGTAAAACAACATTATTATCAAATAGCATTGTAGTTCCATATCCTGAGTTAGCCAATACAACGTCTGCTCCAAATGCAAAGTTCATTAATTGCATGAAAAGAATACTAATTCCAAATGTTGCCAATATTGAAATAAAGAGATCTCTGTCTACAACTTTATTTATAACTAATTTATAAATTGCAATTCCAACAAAATACATAATTATAGGAGAAACAATTACTCCCCAGGCTGGATGAATGCCGTAGAGATACATAAAGTATGCAATGTATCCTCCCAAGATTACAAGATCTCCCTGTGCAATGTTTATTATATTCATGACACCCCATTGCAGTGCCATTCCATAAGCAATTAACGCAAATAATATTCCAAGTAGAAGTCCATCAAGACATGCTTGAATGGTTATCATTGGATATTGGAAGACTAAAAAATCCATAATTTAATTTTGATTTCTATAAAAAAAAGCCCCCTATTTCTAGGGGGCTTAATTTTTTTTTTTATCTTTCAGACCACTTTGGTACTGGGTGTATTAATTCAGCTGAAGCCCATTTTAATGGAGCAACAACTTTATTTTCACACTTACCAGCATCATCACACATTACTTGGAAAAGTACCATTGGTTTATCAACATTTTGACCACCAGGTGCAAATTTAATATTTCCATAGAATGTTTGCATGTTAGTTGCAGCAAGAGCATCTCTTACTTTTTTCTGATCAAAAGTATTAGCTCTTTCAAAAGCATCTTTAAATACTAACAGTGCAGCTGAAGACTCTGCAGATTGATATGGTGGATCATAGCCAAATTCTTTTTCAAAATCTGCCGCATATGTCATACCATCTTTAAAGAAATCATCTTTGTAAGTTAATGTTTTATGCCATTGAGAAGCGCATAGTGCATATTGAGAATTTTTACCATGTTGCTTTGATAATTTTGCAGCATCACAGTGTGTCATTGCCAACATAGGAACATCAACTTTCATTTCTGAAATTTGTCTTATTGCTGTTAAAGCTCCTTTTGTATGACCTGAAACAACCAATACATCTGGCTTCATTTGTTTTACTTTAACTAATGTAGCAGCCATATCATTAAGCTCTTTTGGAAGTTTATCATCGATTATAATTTCAGATCCAGTTTCTTTAGCAGCATCTAAAATACCTAATCTTACGTCTTGTGAGAATGCATCTTGCTCAAAAGCTTGTGCAATTCTTACACCTTTACCACCATTTAACTCAACAGCTGTTCTTATTGCTACATCAAGATATAAGTTTGCTGGAGCTAATACCGCAAATAGATATTTGTAACCTTTTGTAAACAAAGATCTAGAAGCACCGTTAGCCTCAACCATTGGAACACCATATTTTTCTGTTACTGGTGCGATCGCTTTTGTCAAACCTGAACTGTATGGCCCAAGCATGAACTCTACTTTATCTTGTGAAATTAATCTTTCTGCAAGCTGAGCTGCTCTTTTTGGGTTTGATTCATCATCGTAATAAATAATGTCAAACTTATAAGTTTTTCCTCCAACTTTTACTCCACCCATGCTGTTAATTCTATCAACAGCCATGTTATAGCCGTTTTGAGTATGAACACCATTAGATGAATACTTACCAGTTAAAGAGATTGCAGCACCTAAAATAATCTTATCTCCAACAACTTTTGCAAAAGATACAACAGAAGTTGAAAATAATAATGCTATTGCAGAAACAAATGTAATTAAAATGTTTTTTATTTTCATTTATTCCCCTTTAATTAATTAATTAATAAGAGTTTAATTAATAACAAAAATTATTTAATTGCAAGTGTGAGTAGTAGCGCAATATAACCTAGTATTGTTGGGTAAATGCAATAATTATTGCAATAAAAATAATTACACAAGCTGAAATTGTATTTATAATTTTAGGATTAGCTTTGATCCAAACAATTAATTTATTAGCTAAGATTGCATAGCCAACTAAAGATAAAAAATCCAATACAACATAAGTTGTTATTAAAATAATAAACTGAATAATATAATTAGAATTAAAATCAATAAATTGTGGAAATATAAATGGAAAGAACATCCATGCTTTAGGACTTGTTCCTGCAACTAAAAAACCATCTTTATAAAATGAAAAAAAGCTTTTATCGGAAATATCTTTTGTATTTATATCTTTAGGTCTCGATTTATAAATATCATATGCAAGATACGTTAAATAAGCGATACCTAACCACTTTAAAGTATTTAATATTGTTGGATTGTCCGACAAAAAAGATCCAATAACAAAAATTACTAAGGTTGCCTGAATAATGTTCGCAGTTACATCTCCTAATGCAGTCCAAACACACTTTTGAACACCATAGTTCATTGAGTATGAAATAATTACGATTCTAGGTGTGCCTGGAGTAATGAACATAAAAATGATTATTTGCAAAAAAAGAATGAAATCTAAGGGGAGCATTTTAAGGATAGTCCTAAAAAACCGGGAGCTAAAGATGGCTAGATAGGACTATCTAAAAGTGATAATATCATAGCCTTAAGTATTTGCATTAAAATATTTTTAATAATTTGTTGAATTTTGATGAAAAAAAGTCACAGACCTACTACCAGAGTTAAGAATCCTGAGCCTCCTTTGGAGAGTCCAGATTGGGTCATATGGGCGGCTTGGGCAGATCGGATTACTTTTGAAGAAATTGAAAAAAAAACTGGAAAGACTGAAAGTGATGTTATTAAAATTATGAGAAGATCTTTAAAACCCTCTTCTTTTAGATTGTGGAGAAAAAGAGCAAGTTCGCAAAGTATTAAACACCGGAAAAAATTTGAATATTCAAGAAAATTAATCAAATCAAAGATAAATAAAAACGACTATCTACTATAGTAATTTATAAAACTAAGATTATATATAAGATATGAAAAATATTATCGTCTATTCAGGTCCAATGTGTGGTTATTGTGATGCTGCAAAGCGTTTGCTAACAAGAAATAATTTAAGTTATACCGAGATAGATGTATCACTGAAAGATGGTTTAAGAGAAGAAATGACAAAAAAAGCAAATGGCAGAAGAACTATCCCTCAAATATTTTTTGATGACTATCATGTGGGTGGATATCAAGAGTTAAGAGAACTTGAAAAAGCAGGTAATTTAATTTCTAGTTTAAAATAAATTTTATTTTATCGTAATAGTTACAATAGGTTCCTCAGGATAAAATGAACAATGTGAATCTGATTGTCCAGCACAATTACTACCATTATCGCAAACTTCTTGTACACCAATTGCATTTCTTGTACCAAAAGATATGTCGATTGTTGGTGGAATTAATGTGACAGTATAAGGTTTGGCTAAAGCATAAACCAGTTGAACATCATCAGTTGTAACAGAGGATCTCATTGTTGTCATTGCGATAGCTGATGAAAGATTAGAAGCTGAGGCTGCATAATCCCAAGTCCACCCATCATTTTTTGCACAATTAGCTGTTTCACATTGAGTATAATTGTTGTTTGTGCTTTCGTCTCCCTGTCTTCCGTCAGTCATATATAAATTCATAGCTGCTTTTGTTCCACCTTCAGCTATTGCTACTTTATGTGTATACTTATCTGTTGCCTCATCATTTTCATATTGCGCGTCAGTGGTTGCTACAGTAATACAATTATCTGTATCATCAGTTCCACCTGTATCAAGAGCGCTTTCAGATCTAATAATAAATTTTCTATCAACTGTGACTCTCATATGAGTATAAGTTTCTCCCAAAGGTAAAAGTGCAGGATCTCCATAATTAGCTGCGGCCGAACCAGCTGACACAGAAGCAATGTCTACTTCTTTGTCTCCTGAACCAATAGTTACCGCATCATGACATGCGGCAGCAGTTCCAACATCATCAAAGTCAACAACTGTATAACCAGTACAAAGTTCAACTTTTCTCATAATCACTTTATAAACATCTGCATTTCCAGTTGCAGTGGCAGCAATTGCAATTTTATTGCATAAAACAAATATAAATATAAACAACGTCGTTTTAAAAAGTTTTAACATTAGTCAGTCCTTGATATTGTTGCATTACCTTTAAACTCAACCATAATTTTATTATTTCTTTTTACCTTTGTTAGTAGTTCTCCAGTCATATCTTTATTCTCCCTCCACATATCTGAACTTATTCCATCTCCTAATGTTGGACCTTCTTTTGGAGGATAAACAAACATTAATTTTACATAGTACTCGTCATCTAGCCCAGTTCTATCCTTATCATCATAAGCTAATTCTAACTGCAATGTTGATGATAAAGATAATTCAGAACCAATAATTAGTCCGTCAATATCATTTCTTTCTACTCCTTCCCAAGAATATGAGTTCAAAAATATATCAGCCCAGTGTAAATAAGGTATTTGCGACGCTAATCTTAAATCATATCCGTCTAAAACTTTCTCTCCATCAGCGTCGTCCAAACCAAAATAATTATTAAATGCAAATTCTAATACAGCATTTCTCATTTCCAAACCAAGGCTCGATCTAGCATTTCCTTCATTATCATAATCTAAAAATACATTTAGTCCCGTAAGTGTAAATTTATCATCACTAAGATATCTTTTTCCTAAACCAAAATTTGCAGTAATTCTTTCATCGTTATTTTTCTCAGTATTAAATAAAGACATTTGGGTAAAATAATTACCATTTTCATTTCTATCTAATTCTCTAACTAACAAGATACTATAATCTGGAGAATAATTTTCTCTTAAATCAATACTTACTTCCGTATCTCCTTCTCCCGGAATTAAGTTTGAAATATACTCGGATACTGAATTTGAAAAAGCATAAGTAGTTAGAATTATATAACTTAAAAGTAAAAGTGTTAAATTTTTCACAATAAAATCATTATATATGATTTTAAATTTTATAAACTTTTTTTTTGTTAGTTTTTTGGCTTAAATACTAAACAAACGCCGTTGTTACAATATCTTATGCCGGTAGGTTGTGGACCATCATCAAATATATGTCCATGATGTCCCCCACATTTCTTACAATGGTATTCAGTCCTAGCATAACCAATATAGTGATCAGTTTTAGTTTCAAAAACATCTGGAAGAGATTTATAAAAAGATGGCCACCCTGATCCACTTTCATATTTTGTTGATGATTTAAATAATTCGGTATCACAGTTAGCGCAGTGGTATGTACCCTCTCTTTTTTCATTGTTTAATTCACTTGAACCAGGAGGTTCGGTTGCTTCATTGAATAAAATATTTTCTTGTTCTGGAGTTAAATTTGAATTTTTCTTCATTATAAAAATTTAGCACATGTTTTATGTAAACTAGAATGTAATTCTATTAGTTTATTAAAATCTTGGTTGTAGCCACCTCCTAATACTCCACATATAGGAATTTTATTTGAGAAGAAATTATCAATAACTAATTCATCTCTTTCAAATATACCATTATCAGAAATTTTTAGTTTACCCAACCTATCATTATAGTGAATATCAACTCCAGCGATATAGAAAACAAAATCAAACTCTTCTTCATTTAAATATTTAAGGTTATTTTTTAAAATATCAATATATTCTCTATCTTCTAAATTTTCCTCTAATTCAATATCAAGATCACTTACTGATTTTTTTGCCGGATAATTAACTTTCGAATGCATGCTGAATGTAAAGACTTGATTGTCATTTTTAAATATTTCAGAATTGCCATTACCTTGGTGAACATCTAAATCGATAATTAAAATTTTATTTGCTAATCCTCTTGAGGTTAAATATTTGGCTGCTACCGCAACATCATTAAAAACACAAAATCCAGCTCCTTCATTAGATGTTGCATGATGGCTGCCTCCTGCAGTATTACACGCTATGCCATAATTTAAAGCTAGTTTTGTAGCAAGGACAGTTCCTCCAGTTGCAATAAATGACCTTCTAACTACACTGTCAACTAAAGGAAAACCAATTTTTCTAATTTCGTTTTTATCTAAAGTTTTATTTTTTATTTTATTTATATAGTCTTCTGTATGTGCCTCTTTTAAAGTTTCTACTGAGCATGGCTCAGGAATAAAGAAATTTTTAACTATTTTATTTTTGATTAATGCTTTAGCTAACTCTCCAAATTTTTTTATTGGAAATTTATTATCATCATTTAATTGAGCTTCATAATCTTTATGATTGACGACAGGTAATTCCATAAAAATTAGAAGGGACTATACTTCCCAAGGATTATTTTTGTTATTATTTAGATTATATTTACTAATCGCTTTTTCTAATGTTTGTAATGGGACTTTCTTATCTTCATAAAGTGTATACAAAGAACTTACGACTATATGTTTGCTATCTACCTCAAAGAAATCTCTTAAATTTTTTCGCGTATCACTTCTTCCAAATCCATCTGTGCCCATCGCTAGAAACTTATTATTTATGTGGCTAGAGATTAATTGTGAATATGATCTTACATAATCTGAAGTAGCAATTATAGGGTCGTCATTAGAAATTAGCTGCTGCAAATAATTTTGTTTTTTATTTGCAGGAGACAATGTGTTTTGTCTTAAAATTGATTTAGCATTTTTTTCTAGCTCTGAATAACTTGTTATGCTGTATAATCTTGTGCCAATTCCATATTCATCTTTAAGTATTTTAGAAGCTTCAATACATTCTCTAAAAATTGGTCCAGATCCTAATAAATTTATGTTTATTTTTTCATTTGATTGATCTTTAAATAGGTAGCCACCTTTTATTATTCCATCTTTATTTTTTATATCAATTTTTGGATGAGAGTACTTTTCATTATTAACGGTAATATAATAAAATTCATCTCTGCATTCTGTCATCATTCTTTTCATTCCTTCATCAAATATAATTGCAAGCTCGCTTGCAAAACAAGGATCGTAGGATTTTAAATTTGGAAATGTTGAAGCAATTATATGACTTTGTCCATCTTGGTGCTGCAATCCTTCTCCAGCTAAAGTAGTTCGGCCAGCTGTTGCACCAATCAAAAATCCTCTAGGCATTTGATCAGCTGCCGCCCAAATCAAATCTCCAATTCTTTGAAAACCAAACATTGAATAAAAAATATAAAACGGCATCATTGGAAAATTATGATTGCTGTAAGATGTAGCTGCTGCTAGCCATGAAGATATGGCTCCGGCTTCATTAATTCCTTCCTCTAATAATTGTCCTGTTTTTGATTCTTGATATTTCAAAATTGAAGTCGCATCTTCGGGTTCATATAACTGACCTTCTGGTGAATATATTCCAATTTGTGAAAATAAATTAGCCATTCCAAAAGTCCTAGCTTCATCAGCAACTATTGGAACAACTCTTTTTCCAAACTCTTTATCTCTCATTATGTTTCCTAAAGATCTTACTAGTCCAGTCGTTGTTGAATATTCTCTGTCACTTTCTTCGAATAAAAAGTTTGAATGTTTTTCAATTTTTGGAGTAACTAATTCAACTTCTTTAAAGCTTCTTTTAGGTAAAGATCCCCCTAAAGCTTCCCTTCTTTTTTTTAAATATTTTATTTCCTCAGAATTTTCATCTGGTTTATAAAACTCCATGTTTTCTAGTTTATTGTCTGGAATATCTAATTGAAAACGATCTCTAAACTCTTTTAATGCATCAAAATTTAATTCTTTTTGCTGGTGGTTAGTCATTTTTGACTCGCCAGCTTTACCCATTCCATAACCTTTTTTTGTTTTAGCTAAAATAACTGTAGGTTTACCCTTAGTTTTGACAGCAGCATTAAAGGCAGCATAAAGTTTTTTAAAATCATGGCCTCCCCTTTTAAGTTTATCAATTTCATCTTTACTGAGTGAAGAAACCAATTTTAAAACTTCTGGATCCTCTGCAAAAAAGTTTTTAAGGTTATACTCACCATCTCTTGCACCTAATGTTTGGTATTTTCCATCTACGGTTTTAGCAAAACGCTTTAATAACAAATGATCTTTATCTTGTTGAAAAATTTTATCCCATTCAGATCCCCATAGAACTTTAATTACATTCCATCCATTAGCTTTAAAGATTGTTTCCAGTTCCTGAATTATTTGTCCGTTACCTCTCACGGGTCCATCTAATCTTTGAAGATTACAATTTATAATAAAAGTTAAATTATCTAACTTTTCTCTTGATGCGATAGATAATCCAGCTAAACTTTCAGGTTCATCCATTTCACCATCTCCAAATAAACCCCATACTCTTTTATTTGTTTTTAATAAGTTTCTATTTTCTAAATATTTCATGAAACGAGCTTGGTAAATTGCATTAACCAAACCTATTCCCATCGATGATGTGGTAAATGTCCAGTAATCTCTCATTAAATATGGATGGCAATATGATGACAGTCCTTGCTCGTTTAATTCTTGTCTATAATGTTCCAAATGATTTTTAGTTAATCTTCCCTCTAAAAAAGATCTTGCGTATATCCCAGTTGTACACTGCGATTGATAAAAAATTAAATCTGCTTCATCACCACCTTTAAAAAAATGATTAAATCCCGTTTCAAATACTTCAGCGAAAGATGCATAACTTGCTATATGTCCTCCAAGCCCACCATAATTTTTATTTGCTTTCATAACCATAGTTAAAGCATTCCATCTTAAAATTGCTGTAATTTTTTCTTCGATTTCTAAATCTCCAGGATAAATTCCTTGATCATATTGAGATATCGTATTTCTGTATGGTGAATATGGAACTGGTGAATATAATACCCTTAAATCTTTTGCTCTTTTCTCAAGTTTTTCTAAAATTAGTTTGGCACCCTCTCTACCATGATTTTCAACTACTGCATCAAGAGAGTCTAACCAATCAGTCAATTCTTGATTATCTAATTTTTGGTTTTGATTAGCTTTAAATTCTTTGCTCATCAAGATAATTATACACAAAAAATTAAAATTTTTATCTGTAAAAATTGTCTTAATTTAATTTATTCAATAACTCTTTTCGGTTTACCAGACATAAAACTATCTAGATTTTCAATCATTTGAGAGTAGAATGTTGCATAATTTTCAGCGGTGACATATCCAATATGAGGCAGTAAGAGAGCGTTTTGTACAAATCTAAGTTTGTGACTTTCCGGCAAAGGTTCTTCTTCATAAACATCCAAACCTGCACCGGCTATAATATTTGTTGATAATGCTATAATTAAATCATCTTCATTAACTATTTCACCTCTTGAAGTGTTTATTAAATATGAAGTTTTTTTCATTTTCTCAAATTCTTTAATAGTAATACAATCTTTATATCTATCTCCTCCTTGAACGTGAATTGATAGAAAGTCTGAATTTTCAATTAAGTCATCTTTGCTACAAGGTAAAACATCAAGCTCTTTACATTTATCTAAGTTTAAATTTTCACTCCAAGCAATAATTTGCATTCCAAAAGCTTTACCAATTTTTGCAACCTGAGATCCAACTCTGCCCAGTCCTAATAAGCCTAGAATTTTACCTTTTAATTCTACACCAAGAGTTGATTGCCAGTATCCTTGATACATATTATCTATTTCCGATTTAAAATTTCTAGCTAAACCTAAAATTAATGCCCAAGTTAACTCTGGCGTTGGATTACTATTAATTTCAGTGCCACAAACAACAACTTTATTTTTTTTAGCAGCTTCTAAATCTATTGATTTATTTCTCATACCACTAGTAACAATTAATTTTAATTTTTTTAAACTCTCTATAAATTTTTTTGTTATTTTTGTTCTTTCTCTCATTATAAATAGAACTTCAAATTCTTTTAATTGTTCAATGGAATCGTCCTCATTTTCAAAGGGCTCATTAAATATCTGAAATTCGTATGTTGAGGATAATTTTTTAATATCAATAAAGTCTTTTGCAATATTCTGATAATCGTCGAGTATAGCTACTTTAAGCATTTTTTTTGTTTGAAAGTAATATCCCTGAAATAATAAATATTCCACCGATATAATGATAAAATAGTAATACTTCATCAAATATTATCATTGCAAGAATTGCAGCAAGAATTGGCATTAAATGTAAATAAATTCCTGCTCTATTAGCTCCTATTAAAGCAACACCCTTTATCCAGAAAAAAAAAGAAATGATTCCAGGTAACAAAACAACATAAGATAAGACAAGAATGAAATTTGTATTAAGTGTAATTCGATTACCAATATAAATATAATCTATTGCATACATTGGTATAAGAAATATTACACCGAGACCAATTACAACTTGAAGTAAAGTTATTGGAGATAATCCATAATTTTTTTTCTTTAAAAGCGCTGAATAAAGTGACCAGGATATCATTGCAAATAATGCAAATAAATCTCCTTTTTCAAAAGCTAAATTTTTAAAAACTTCAAAATCTGCTTTTGAAATTATAAATAATACACCCAACAAAGAAAATATAACTCCCAAAACTTGAAATGTATTAGTTTTTTCTATTTTTAAAATTATAGAAAATAAAATGATCATAACTGGAACAGTTGAGATCATCAGCACACCCGTAATCACTTGAGTAGTTTTTAAAGAATAAAAAAGTGCTGAATTAAAGATACTAACTGCTGTTATCCCTAGAAAACATAAAAGATAAATATTTTTAAAAATTAATTCTTTTTTTTTAAGCATCTCTTTGTAAGTAAAAGGTAGTAAAATTAGAAACGCCAGTGACCACCTTAATATGTTTAATGATATTGGAGGTATTTCATTTAAACCTGCTATCTTTCCCACAATAAAATTTCCTGACCAAAACAAGGCTGCTAAAAAAAGCAAAATAGATGCGATTATTATATTACTTTTATTTTCAAGCATTAAATAGAGTACTATAAAAGATTAATTTTAACTAAACCTTATTGAACTGTATGGTTGCAGATCTAAGTTAGTATTCTCACCTGAAATCATTTTAGATATGATTTTTCCTGATATTGCACCAAGTGTCCAACCTAAATGATGATGACCAAAAGAATAAAAAACGTTTTTATAGTTTTTTGAAGGGCCAATAACTGGAAGAAAATCTGGTAATGTAGGTCTAAAACCTAGCCATTCGTCTTTATGTTCAGGTAAACCATCCAACATATCTTTAGCATTAAGAATTAAGTTTTTTATTCTAGATTTAGATGGAGAGTTTTCCAAACCTCCAAATTCAACAGTTCCAACAACTCTTAATCCTTGTTCCATAGGTGTCATTCCAAAACCTCTATTTGAATATACAATAGGCCTTGAAATTAAATGGTCATAATCTTTAAAATGAACATGATATCCTCTTTCAGTATCTAATGGTATATTTTCATGAAGTTTATCAGTTAATCTTTTTGAAAATGCTCCACAAGCAATCACAAGTTTATCAAAAATAAATCTTTGGGTTTCTGTTCTTAAAACAGGTTTTTCTTCATCAAAATCTATATTTTGAATATTTAATTTTAAAAACTTTCCACCTTTGTTTACAAAATTCTCAAATAATTTAATTAAAATTTTTCTTGGGTTTCTTGCGTGTCTTGCATAATCATAAAAAACTCCACCATGATAAAATGGTTTTAAATTGGGTTCTAAATCATGAATTTCTTTTTTATTAACTAATTGTTGTTTTACTCCTAGCTGATCTCTAATTCGAATTTCTAATTCTCTACTCTTCATATTTTGATCAGTCCATACATAAAGAATTCCATTATTTTCTACTAATCCCTCAAGATTAATTTCATCAAATAATTCATCAAAGGCTGGCAAAGACTGATCTAAAATTTGGTGCATATTTTTAGCTGTATGCATCATTTTTTCTTCCCTGCAATTTAAGATAAATCTCGCAAACCAAGGAATCATTTTTGGTACATAGTTCCATTTTAAAGCAAGAGGTCCTCTTGAACTAATTAACATAGAAGGGACATCTGCTATAACATCTGGTCTGTTTAAAGGAACGGACGCATAGGGAGAAAAGTGACCAGCATTTCCATAAGATGCTGCACTACCAGGCTCTTCTCTATCAAAAAGTGTTACTTGAAAACCTTTTTTTTGCAAAAATAAAGCGTTGCAAACACCCTGAATGCCTGCACCAATAATTCCAACTTTTAGATTTTTTTCATCCACACTTAAAATATATTTTCTTAGATCTGCTTATTATATATGATATTTGATCGCGGGTTTATTTTACTTCGATTGTTATTTACCTATGGATATTAAGGTTAAGTCGTCACTTAGCTTATTATCCCCAGCAGTATTAATTACCGTATTTGATATATCTGATAATTGTTTGCTAGAATCTGTATTAAAATTTTGCTCTATAATTTTTAATGAACCATCTATCCCTATTTCTTCACCTGAACTATTTAAGCTTTCAGATAAACCATCGGTAAAAGCATAAAATCTATTATTTTCTAGCTTAACTTTGTGAGTTTTATAGACTGATTTATCCTTTTGAAGAATTACGCCCATAGGTGGTGAATTACTCTCAAATTGTTCATAATTTCCAGATGATGATCTAATTATAGCTGGCTGATGTCCTCCATTTACCCATCTCAATTCATCAGTCCTCATATTATATTCTCCCAATATACTAGTAACAAACATGCCACCCGTTTTAGTTAAAAAAAGATCATTATTCATATGAAACATCATTTCATCTGGATCTACTTGGTCTCTAGACATTATTTCAAAAAGAGTTGATGCTTTTGCCATTACCATTCCAGCATGAATTCCTTTGCCGGCAACATCTGCAATAATAAAATAAACACTATCATTATGAGGATAAAAGCTGAAGAAATCTCCGGAAACTTCTCTAGCGGCAATATTAATTCCGTGTACAGGGTAATTTTCTAAATTCCTCTTTGGTAGAAAATTTTCTTGAACTTTAACAGCAAGTTTTACTTCATTTGATATTCTATCTCTCCATACTTTCTTTTCAGCTTCACTAGTTTCTAGTTTGCTCATCAATCTATTGTAATAAAGACCAATAACACCTCCTGCAGTAAATGGATCTTGTGGGCCTCTTATGGTTAAATCGCCGGACTCAGATTGTTTTTCTAAAATTGTAATTAAATCATGTTCCACAGAAGTTGCATTGTGTTCTGCAATATTAAGACCTAACTCTTCGTGTAAAGGACTCACTCTTAAAGGATAGAAGTAATTTAAAATTTTCAATAAAATATATGATCCAAAAAACGAGAATACACCAATAGAAACAATTCCAATAAACTGCACTTTAATTTGCTCTAATCTAGTTAATCCAGTTCCAAGTATTTCAAGATCACTAAATAATCCAACTGCTATTGTGCCCCAAACACCTGCTGCCAAATGAACTGGTACAGCTCCAACAACATCATCTATTTCAAATTTATTTAAAAATTCATTTACAAAAATTGCAACTACCGCTCCTATAATTCCAACAAATATTGAGGTTACTGATGTCATTGAATTACATCCCGCAGTTATTGCAACTAACCCTGCAAGTGGTCCAAGAATTACATAGTAAGGATCTGGTTTTTTAAATAATGCAAATGAAATTCCAAGACCCGTTAATAATCCAAAAGAAGCAGCAAGGAATGTATTTATTAAAATTAAAGGAACCGCTTCATCCATGGCTCCATTACTTCCGCCGTTAAAACCAAACCACCCAAACCATAAAATTAAAGTTCCCAAAACTGCTAAAGGAAAACTTGAACCTGTGAATTTTCCTTTGTTTGCGTCTGAATATTTTCCTATCCTTGGACCTAAAATTAAAACTGCTGATAATGCAATCCATCCACCTACTGAATGAACTATTGTACTTCCTGCAAAGTCAACAAATCCAATATCTGTAAGCCATCCAGTAGTTTTAACTTGTCCAGTTACTGCAAGTAATTGTCTTGTAGCATCAATATTATTTAAATAACTTGACGACCATGCCCAGTGTCCAACTATTGGATATATAATTCCTGTTGCTATAATTGTAATAATTAAATAGCCATTAAATTTCATTCTCTCTGCAACTGCTCCTGATACAATTGTTGCTGCTGTTGCAACAAACATCGCCTGAAATACAAAATATGTCATATATTCCGCCTGGCTTGTTTTAAAAAAGAATAAATCGGTTCCAAAATAACCATTGAAACTCTTTCCAAACATCAAGCCAAAACCAAATAGCCAAAAGATTACAACCGCTAAGCCGAAATCAGCTGCGTTTTTTAATGCTACGTTAATACTATTTTTATGCCTTGATAGACCTGTTTCCATACACATGAAACCTGCCTGCATTATGAAAACTAAAATTGCACAGTCTATAACCCAAAGGGTATCAACAAATGATTTTACTGACTCCAAATCTAGATTCTCCATTTTATCCTCTTAAGGTTATATTTATTTTAAAGTTCATAACAGAAAGTAGATGGTCAAAATAGGTTAGTTAATCTTTTTTTTTCCAGATAAAATAAAATAGATAAGGAGATATAGCTGGAACAATCCCAAACCAAAACCACTCATCCCATCTAAAACTTTTATCCAGCATGGGACTTCTTAAACCATTCCACCAGGTTAGGTATCCTATGAATAGTATCCATGCTAAACTTGCGGTTGCATAGATTTTAAAGTTTTTTGAAAGCTCTCCTGAGAAGACCAATTTAACTTGTTCAACATATTTATTGAAGTCCATTTTAATAATTTAACAGTTAGTGTTCTTATCAAGAACTGATTTATGAGTATAAGTCATAATGCATGGTTTTGATGTTTCTTGTTCCTCAGTTTTAATTTTGTATCCATCTGAAAAGGCTTCAACACAAAATTCATAGCCCACTTTCTCAACTATAACATCTGCTTCACCTAATAATTCTTTCTCAATTTCATTTGATGGATCTGATTTTCCTGTGATATTACAAGTTTTGGTAAAGAAATAAGTATCGTTATCTGAGTAATACTCTGATTGAGCTAATGATATTTGCATCATTATATTTTCTGCAGATTTTTTTTTAGATGCTCCAACGTAACCGTTGTAACTAACAATTCCTATAGCTGATATTATTCCTAGTATTGCTACTACCACCAAAAGCTCAATGAGTGAGAACCCAGAGCTTTTAGTAGTCATAAAAGAACTTTTCAAAACAAAAGTTTTACTTTTATTCAATAAGAAGAGTATCGTTCAGTGGATCTTCCCCACTAGCAGTACATGTTGAAACAGTAACCTGACTAGCAGTACTTTTTACATTTGTTCTGCCTTGCGTATCTGTTGTACAATTAGCTTTTGCATCAAATTTTGCTTCATCAAAAATTGCTGCTCCAGAACCACCAGTTGTTCCATATGAGTTTTTAAATTCAGATAATGCTGCGGCCGCTGCTTTACTTACTTCTCCAGCTGATGTTCTGCTGCTACAAGTTAATTTATCAGCACCAGCTTTATCTTTCATTGCAGAACTCTCTCCAATATTACATTTTTGTAATTCTGCAGCTATGTATTTAACAACTGTTGCATGGTTAGACTTTGCTCCAGACTTTTTCGCACTTGATGTATATCCAGAATAAGCAACTACTCCAACAGCAGCAAGAATACCGATAATGGCTACAACAACTAATAATTCTATAAGTGTAAAACCTTTATTATTTTTTTTCATAATTTGTGTTCCTATTTTAAATAAAAAATATGTATATACATAATAATTATATCTCTTGAAAGTCAATATCTATATATGAAATCTATTCAAAATGGGTCATTTTTGTTGATTTCACAGTGAAATTTAATAAATATCAATATTTATGTCATACAAAGTTACAGAAGAAGGCGGAATATCAATTGTTCACCT
This sequence comes from uncultured Pelagibacteraceae bacterium, assembly GCA_902612605.1. Classification (GTDB taxonomy): domain Bacteria; phylum Pseudomonadota; class Alphaproteobacteria; order Pelagibacterales; family Pelagibacteraceae; genus Pelagibacter. The sequence continues at coordinate 6,107 of CACMDY010000007.1, read as the reverse complement.
TGATGGTGAAATTGATATGGACGTAACAGAAAAAGCAAAAGAAATTATAATGCCTTTAATAGAGGCAAAAAAAGAAGTTCATCTAAATTTAAAAGAAGTTCAGTATATGGACTCATCAGGCATCTCAGTTTTGATTGAAAGTCATCAAAAAGCAACCGAACTTGGAACAAAAGTTATTTTAAAAGATATTAGCAAGTCAGTTTTGAAAGTTATTATGATGGCAAAACTAGAACAAATTTTAAACTTAGGATAAATAATGAATAATCTTGCTCAAATATCAGAACAGAGAGATTTTGTTGTAAGTTCATCTAGCCTTAAAGATGTAAGAAGTTTTTCAAGAGAAGTTTTTGAAAAAGTAAATATTGAACAAGATTTAAAAGACGAATTAGTACTAGCGATAGCAGAAGCAGCCCAGAATATTGTTAAACATGCTTATCAAGGTGAGGATACTGAGGATAAAATGGAGATAAAAATTTCTTTAGCAAATGGTAATTTAGAAATTGGATTTTTTGATAAAGGAAGACCAGTTGAAAAAGATAAAATTCGACATAGAAAAATTGATGATATTAAACCAGGCGGACTTGGAACTTTTTTTATTCAACAAATAATGGATGCAGTTGTATTTAAAGAAGGTGAAAAGCCTTGGATCAACCATTTAATTTTGTCAAAAAAAATAAATTATTGACCTATAATTGCACCAACATTAAAGATCGGTGAATACATCGCTATCATCAAACCACCAATCATAGTACCCATAAATACTATCATGATGGGTTCAATTAAACTCGACATATTATCTACAGCTGTATCAAACTCTTCTTCATAGTAAGCCGACACTGATGTAAACATTTCATCCAAGTTACCAGTTTGTTCACCAACTGATATAAGCTGACTAAAAGTTGGAGGGAACACTGGTTCTTTTAAAAATAATTTTGTTAGAGTATCACCAGAGAAAACACCTTTTTTTACATTTTCCAAAGCTTGAGTAACCACATCATTATTACTTACTTGTTTTGCAATTTCTATACTCTCAAGCAAGTTTACACCTGCAGAACTAAGATTACCCATAATCAGAGATATTCTTGCAATTAATGATTTTAAAATCATATCTCCAAATACAGGCATTTTTAAAACTCTATTGTGCCATTTATATCTTACAGCTGGTATTTTTGTTGTTGTATATTTAAATAAAGCAAAACCAATTATACAAACTATAGCTAAAGTCAAACCGCCTGCTCCTCTCATAAAATTACTAGCATTCATAATAACCGCTGTCGGAGTTGGTAAAGCTACTCCCATACCCTCATACATTTCAGCAAAAATTGGAACAACTTTTATTAACATGAAAACCATAACTGTAATAGCAACAACAAACATCACTACGGGATAAGTTAATGCACTTTTGATTTTCTTTTTTACTTTCTCTCTTTTCTCAAGTGAGTCTACCAATTTAAGTAAAAAAACATCTAACTTACCGCTCGCTTCTCCTGCCTTGATTAAGTTTATATAAATATTATCGAAAATTTTAGGATATTTTTCAAAACATTTAGATAAAGTTACACCCCCCTCTAAACTTTTTCTTATATCTTCAATAATTTCCTTCATTGTTGGGTGCTCAATTTGATCACGAAGCATAGAAAGAACATTTAATATTGGAAGACCTGCCTTGACCATTGTTGCAAACTGTTTTGAGAAAATCATCACATCTTGAGGTGATACTTTCTTCTTTCCGAATGAAAAACTACTTTTTTTACCTTTTTCTTTTGCTGCTTTTTTCTTTTTGGTTTTGACTAAATTGGTGATTATTATCTTTTGCTCTTTTAACTTATAAGACGCTTCTTCTTGGTTAAGGGCTTCTATTTCCCCCTCTATATATTTTCCAGCAGAAATACCTTTGTATGTAAATGTTTCAGAGGACATTTATTAATCCATTGAAAGAACTCTATCAAACTCCCTGAAATTTAAGTCTCCAGTTAATATAAGCTCTCTTCCCATATCTTGCATAGTTCTAAAACCTTCATTAGCAGCAATTTCTTTTAGCTCTGGTGTTGTGGCTTTTCTTAAAATTGCTTCTTTGATAGGCTTAGTAACATTTAAAATTTCATAAATACCCATTCGGCCTTTGTATCCACTATCTTTACATTTCGCACAACCTTTTCCTTTTTGAACTTTTGCTCTTGAAGCCTGTTCAACTGTAAAACCTAAATCAGCTAAAGCTTTTGGAGTAATGTCATTATCTGGTTCTCTACACTCTGTACAAGTTTTTCTTGCTAATCTTTGTGCCAAAACCAAACTGACAGCCGCACTAATTAAATAATCTGGAGTTCCCATGTTTTGTAATCTTGTGATTGTGCTTGGCGCGTCATTTGTGTGAAGTGTACTAAAAACCAAGTGTCCTGTTAGTGCTGCTTTTAAACCAATATCAACTGTTTCTTTATCCCTCATCTCTCCAACTAAAATTATTTCGGGGTCTTGTCTTAAAAATGATCTTAAAGCTGTTGCAAAATTAAAACCAATATCATCTTTAATTTGAACTTGTCCGACACCATCCAATTCATACTCAACTGGATCTTCAGCAGTTAATATATTTAAATGGGGTTGAGAAACTTCTTTTAAAATACTGTATAGTGTCGTTGTTTTTCCTGATCCGGTGGGGCCTGTTACGAGTACTAATCCCTGTGTACCATGAATTGCTTTTCTTAAATTTTTTAAATCTGTTTCTTCAAAATTTAATTGTTCTAAACTTATATCTCCTGCATCTTTGTTTAGAACCCTCATTACAATTCTTTCATTTGTTGCTGTTGGCAAAATAGAAAGACGAAGATCAACAACTTTTCCATCGATTTTAAATGGTATGGCACCATCTTGCGGAAGTCTTCTCTCTGCAATGTCTAGTTTTCCCATAATTTTAAATCTTGTAACAACTGCACCATAATTTGAGTGTAAAAATTTTTTGAAATGCTCTTGCTCAGTAAGAATACCATCTAACCTATATCTTACTCTTGATGAAAATCTATATGGTTCAATATGAATATCAGATACACCAGATTTAATAGCATCAGCAACAACTGCTGTACTAAATTTTATAACCTCAGACTCATTTTCAATTGCTTCAATATCCTCTTCAGGTTGACTTTCTAAAACTTCTGCTTGTTCATCAACATCGTAATCAAAGGTTTTGGTTTTTTCAGCTTGCGTTTGCCTAATATCAGATATGGTTTTTTCACCATCTGCTAAAAGTTTATCTACAAAATTTGAAATATCTGAAACTTTTGCGGCATGTAACTCTATATCCATTTTTGTTATAGTTCTTAAATTTCTCATTAGGCTTAATTTTGAAATATCGGAAATTGCAATGTGGAGAACTTTTCCCTCAATTTTAAATGGTGCTATAAAATTCATATTTATATAATTAGAGGGAAGCACAGCTTTTAGCTCTTCAGTTACTTCGATTGTTGATAAATCTACAACATCTAATGACTGATCATGAACTAATAAATCTAATATTTTTTGTTCATCTGTTAGATTTAATTCAAACACAGCATCTAATTGTGATTTATTTCCATCGCTAGAAATTTTTTTTATTTCAGCTAGGTCTTTCCCTGAAATAATATCTTGATCTATCAAGATATTAATTAAATTAATCTCAGATTCTCTACTTATATTAATCATTATAAAATTCTTGGTGCTATAAATACCAATAATTCATCAAGATTATCAGAATTTGACTTACCTTTAAAGAGGTTACCTATTACAGGCATATTTCCTATACCTGGAGTTTGATTTTTATTTTGAGAAACAATGTTTTTCTTAATTCCACCAATTACAACAATATCTCCATCAGCAACCAATAATTTTGTTACAATCTCCATTTTATTAATAGGAGGTTCGTCTCCCCCGGCAGATCTATTTGGAGTATCGTTGTTTACTTTAATTGTTAGAAGAACATTACCATCACCAATAATACTTGGAGTAACCTCTAATTTTAATGCAGCTTCTTTAAATGATGTAGAGGTTGTTCCATCTGATGTTGTTTGATAAGGAATTTCTTCACCTTGAGTTACAGTTGCTAATTGATTATCTAATGTAAATACTTTTGGATTAGATATAGTTTTACCCATACCCATGCTTTCTAAAGCTGTTATTTCGGCTTTAAGAACTCCGGATCCAGTTCTTCTTAATATGCCGATACCACTGGTTGCTCCTGTAACCGGGAAATTAGCTAAACTATCTGTGGCAGCACCTAAACCAGCAGCAGTATCTAAATCCGTTCCAAATGCACTACCACTACTAGTTCCAGCAGTACCACCTGAAATTTTTCCACTTCTATTATAATAACCACCTAATCTTGTTCCAAGGGCTCTCTCAAAATCTGAGTTGGCTTCAACAATAAAAGCCTCTATTAAAACTTGTTTAGTTCTAATATCAATTTCTTTAACTACTTTATCAACAACATCTAAATCTTTTTCCTTACCTCTTACAATAATTGATCTAGTTGTTATTTCTTCAGTAATTTGAATTGGTGTGAAAGAACTATCGCCACCTGCAGATTGTGTAAATAATTCCTCAATCGTCTGTTTTGCTTGTGATGGGGTTATATAGTAAAGTCTAAATATTTCTGAATAAATTGGTTCAACGCTATCTTCTAATTCTACTTTTCTTTTAACTGCCTGAGCTCTTTCAGATTTGTAAGTTTCTTGAGCTGTTAAAGTTTCTGGTGAATGTATTCTTATTAAATTACTAGCTACATCAACGTCTGAAGCAAAATTTTTCATATCCAGCAATGCTTGAAAAGCTTTATCCCATGGAACATCTATTAATTCTGCAGATATTGCACCAGCTACCTCATCACCAACTAAAATATTAATTTCACCAATTTTACCCATTAATTTCATTGTTTCTTTGTAATCTAAGTTTTTAAATTTTAACGTAACTCTTTGTTTTAATAACGGATAGTCATCAGAAATTATTAAGTAATTTCGCTGTGATTCAGATGAAATTTTTTTTCTTTTACCTAATTTTCTAGAGTCACCTTCGATAGGTTTTGGTCCCATCTCTAAAGTTTTTGCAACTTCTGACTTTCCAGATGCAACTACATTTTTGTCCTTTATTAACGGAGTATTATGTTTAAAGGGTTTGTTATATTTTTTCCCAAATTGTGAATTTGGACCACAAGCACTAATTGTAAGTGCAATAGTAAATAGTAAAACTATATTAAAAAACTTTTTAATAATCATCTGCCTCTCTGATTTGATTATTAAAATCAATAATCATAAATTTTCCATCTTCTTTTTTAAAAATTGCTTCAGTCAATCTTAAATCCACAAGTTGAATTTTTCCTAAAAATTGACCAAGAGTTAAAGTCAAAACTTCTCCTCCAGAATTTGCTATTGAAATATAACTGTGATCTTTTCCAGATATAAGACCAGCTAATTTAAAATTGTATAAACTTAATTCATTATCTTGCTCTTCGTCAGGAATATTTCCAGACATTGAACTTGTGCCTTCGTTTCCTGCGAAAGGATCATTTAAAGGAACTTCCTCTTCATTTTCTAATTCTTTAGCAATTTCATTAACTTTATCTAAAACTTCTTGCTTTTGATCGTGACCGTCAGCTAGTGCTAACGAATTAATTAATGCAAATAATAAAAGAACTATTATTTTAAAAAAATTCATTTGGCATTCCTACAATTGTTAATTCACCTTTAGCTACTATCGCTCCAGTTGAATCATTTTGTACTACACTTATCGTCTCTTTGTCAAAATTTAACATTTTTTTTTGTTTAGATACTGCTCTTTTAAACTTAATATATCCAAGAAAATTACCCTTAATTTCGTAATCTACTGGAATTTTATAATAAGAAACCATTTCCATTGTTAAATTGTTTTCAGATTGCTGTGCATTTCCAGCTTTTAAAACTGGTTTAGGTTTTTTCTTCTGTATTTTTGAGATAACTAATCCATTAACAGCTGCATGCTTGCTCAAACTTTCATATAAACCTTCAACTTCAGCTTTTGAATGAAACAAAGTTGAGCTAGCTTCAAATTCAGGTTTTCTTTTTTTTATATTTTTTTTTAAAGTAATTATGTCATTTTCAAACTTATTG
>CACMDY010000006.1 GCA_902612605.1 uncultured Pelagibacteraceae bacterium | reverse complement strand
ATCAATTAATTATTGAAAATCATATTGAGTTTGCAAAAATTTTTCAAATTGGATCTAAGAAAATAAAAAACATAAAATTTTTAAATTTTGATGTAGAAAAAATTTATGGAAATAAAGAGCTAATTATTTCAAATATAATGATTAATAATATTAAAAATAAACAAACACATGATAAAGTCTTCTTTGTAAGTAATATCCAAAATTTAAGATCAAATATTAGAAAAATAATAGATTAATTTGGATGGATCATTCTCAATGGGTTTATGAGTGAATCATATTCTTTCTCATTAACTAAACCCGATTTAATTGCCTCTTTTTTTAATTTTGTACCATTTTTTAACGCACTTTTTGCAATTTTTGCTGCATTGTCATAACCTATTTTAGGTGCCAAAGCAGTCACAAGCATTAATGAATTGTCCAAATGCTCTTTTATTTTTTTTTTATTAGCTTTAATTCCTTTTACACAATATATACTAAAATTTTTAACGCTGTCAGATAAGATATCAATTGATTGTAATATATTATAAGCTATTAAAGGTTTGAAAACATTTAACTCAAAGTGACCATGGCTTCCTGCAACTGTTATTCCTGTGTGATTTCCTATTACCTTAGCACAAACCATAGTAACAGCCTCACATTGAGTTGGATTAACTTTACCTGGCATAATTGAGGAACCAGGCTCATTCTCTGGCAATATAAGTTCCCCATAACCAGCCCTTGGTCCAGATCCTAAAAATCTAATATCATTTGAAATTTTCATTAAAGCTACCGCACAAGAATTTAGTGAACCAGAGAAATTTACGATTGCATCATGTGCAGCCAATTCAGAAAATTTATTTGGAGCGGGCTTAAACTTTATTTTACAAAATTTTTTAATTTCACTTACAATTTTCCTATCAAAATTTTTTTTTGAATTTATTCCAGTTCCGACAGCAGTTCCTCCCTGAGCTAGATAATGTATGTCGTTTAAAGAATATTTTATTCTATCTATACTTTTCCTTATTTGTTCGTGATAACCTGAAAATTCTTGTCCAAGTGATAGAGGAGTGGCGTCTTGTAAATGTGTTCTCCCGATTTTAACAATTTGTTTAAATTCTTTACTTTTCTTTCCTAAATAAACCTCTAAAATTTTTAGGTTTGGTAAAAGTTTTTTGATAGTTTCCGTTGCAACTGATATATGCATCGCTGTTGGAAATACATCATTTGTAGATTGGGACTTATTTACATGATCATTAGGATGCACTGGTTTTTTTGATCCTTTTTTGCCTTTTAAAATTTCAATCGCTCTATTGGCAATGACTTCATTTACATTCATATTAGTCTGAGTACCAGATCCAGTTTGCCAAACTTTTAAAGGAAAATTTTCGTTCATTTTACCACTTATAACCTCATTAGATGCTTTGATAATTGCATTTGATATTTTGGGTGAAATCGATCCATCTTTTTGATGAACTATAGCTGCACTTCTCTTAATGATTGCTATAGACCTTATTATCGATGATGGAACAAGTATTTTACCAATATTAAAAAATTTTTTTGATCTTTGTGTCGATGCGCCCCAATATCTGTTATTGGGTACGTTTATACCACCAATACTATCAAATTCTTTTCTTGTTTTCATTTATTTGAATAAATAACTAAATAATTTATATACTAGTTTTTATTAATCTTACAGGAGTAAAATGACAAATTTTCAAAAAGTAAAAAATTTTATGGAGACTTTTGGGCAAGAGGTAAAATCATCACCATCATTTAGCTCAACAAAAATTAATGAGCTAAGGTACAACTTGATTAAAGAGGAATTAGATGAATTCAGACAGGCTTTAGAAAATAATGATCTTTTAGAGGTAGCGGATGCTTTAACAGATATATTATATGTGACTTATGGTGCTGGGCATGCTTTTGGTATTAATTTAGATGCTTGTTTTGAGGAGGTCCAAAATTCAAATATGAGCAAGTTAGGAAATGATGGCAAACCTATTTATAATGATCAGGGTAAAGTTATGAAAGGTCCAAACTATTTTAAACCTGATTTATCTAAATTTATTAAGTAATTTGTAGCCATTCAGGTTTCTTGATTTTAACTTTAGCGGATCCACAATTAAAAGTTTTGCCAAAATCAAATTTTTCATTTTTAACTTTGATAAGAGCATAGGGATAATTATCATTTATTAATACTTTTCCTATTTCATCTTTCTCATCTGATATGATTTCATTTTCTAAATTACCTTCTACCACCTCAATTGGCAAAAGACGTTTACTCAATTTATCTTTTAACTTAATTCTTGCAGTATTTTCTTGGCCCACATAACAACCTTTTTTAAAATCTATCGCATTTAATTCATCAAAGTTACACTCAATACCAAAAAGTTTATTTTGAAGTTTTTCAGTATTATTTTGTGGAATACCAATTGCATGACTCAATTTGTAATATTCATTTTTATCTACACTTTGAAGTCCAAGTTTTTTTAATGATAAATATAGTTTTTCTAAGTTAGTCACTATTCTCGCTCCAAGCTCTATATTTCTAGGATCTAAAAAAATACTATCCTCTCTAAATTTAATTGTACATCCAGCATTAGAACTTGAATTTTCCATGTCCAAAAATCTTTCTTTACTAATAACTGCAATAACAAATTCGTTGCTTAAATTTAAAATTTCTACTTTTGATCTAAGTTTGTATAAATTTAATTGATTAAATAAATTATCGATATTTTTTTTTTCACAATCTAAAAAATATCCAGACTTATGTTTTAATATATTGAAGTCATACAAATATTTTCCTTGTGGAGTAAGTAAAGCAGAATAACATGAATTTTTTTCATCTACTTTGTTAATATTATTTGTAACTATATTTTGTAGAAATTCTTTACAGTCTTCACCCGAAACATACAAAAGTCCTCTGTCCTCTAAGATGTAAACATTATTTTTTTTCATTATTGATTGGTACAAGATAATAATATAGTAACGATTTCATAAAATGTTAGATCTTATTATAAAAAATGGAGAGTGTTATATCGACGGAAAAATTACTAAGACTAATATTGGAATTCAGAATGGAAAAATCTCAATAATTGGTGATTTAAATAATGAACAAAGCAAAGAAACCGTTGATGCAAGCAATTTACTAGTTTTACCTGGTTGCATGGATACTCAAGTTCATTTCCGTGAGCCTGGATCAACTAATGCAGAGGACTTACATACTGGAAGTAAAGCAGCTATTGCTGGTGGCATAACAAGTGTTTTTGAGATGCCAAATACAAATCCCCCAACAGCAAATATGAAAGAATTTAATAATAAGCTAAATCTTGCAAAAAATAGGATGTATTCAAACTATGCTTTCTATTTTGGAGCAACTCCAGATAATTCAACTGATTTAGCAAAGCTTAAAGGTTTAGATGGATGTTGTGGGGTAAAACTTTTTGCGGGTTCCTCAACTGGAAATCTTTTAGTTGATAAAGAGGAAGATATCGAAAAAGTCTTTCAAAATACATCAAAAATAGTTGCAGTTCATTCTGAAGATGAAGAAATAATTAATTTAAGAAAAAAATTAATTGAAAAAGGCAATGTTCATACTCATCCTGTATGGAGGAATGAAGAATGTGCAATGTCATCTACAAGGAGGATTGTTAGGATTGCAAAAAGACTCAATAAAAAAGCACATATATTGCATGTTACAACAAAAGAAGAAGTAGATTTCCTTTCTCAAAATAAAGGAAACATAACTTTTGAAATTACGCCTCAGCATTTAACAATATATGCACCAGATTGTTATGACAAACTTGGTACTTTTGCTCAGATGAACCCTCCTTTAAGAGAAAAATCTCATTATGATAGACTGTGGTATGCAATTAGAAATAACTATAATGATACTATTGGTTCAGACCATGCACCGCATTTAAAAGAGAACAAATTAAAAGAATATCCACAATCACCATCCGGCATGCCTGGAGTGCAAACATTATTACCCGTTATGCTAAATCATGTAAATGACAAAAAACTTACGTTAGATCAGCTAATCAAACTTCTTTGTGAAAATCCAGTTTCTGTATTTGGTATTAAAAATAAAGGTTTTATCAAAAAAGATTATGATGCTGATTTTACAATAATAGATATGAATAGAACGATTGAAATTAAAAATGAAAATATTCATAGTAAGTGTGGATGGAGCCCATTTGATGGCTATAAATTTAAAGGGTCACCAGTTTATACAATTATAAATGGTGATATTAAAATGAAAGAAGATGAAATTTTAGGAGATCCTTCTGGTAAACCAATATTATTTGATTAAGTTATATAGTTTTACTTGAATACATATTTACAAGTGTTACTCCAACTACAATAAAAAACATACCCAAAATAGCTTGCCAGCTTAAGGATTGTTTAAAAAATATATAGCCCAAGATTGCAATTGTAAAAATACCAAGTCCGCTCCACGTTCCATAAACAATAGCTATAGGTAGTTTATCAACAACAAAAGTAAGTAAATAAAAAGCAGACAAATAAAATACAGCCAAAAATACTGTTGGTGTTACTTTAGTAAAATTTTGAGTAACAGGAAGAAGCATCGTTCCACAAACTTCACAGATAATTGCTCCTACTAAAAAAAGATATGTCTTAAGCATTATTTTAAAATATTGCTATTTATTAAGTCTTCTTTTATCTCATCAAGGATGGCAGGATCATCAATTGTTGCTGGCATTTTATATTCTTCTTTATCGGCAATCTTTCTAATTGTTCCTCTCAATACTTTACCTGACCTTGTTTTTGGTAACCTTTTAACTACTATTGCTATTTTAAAAGCAGCTACAGGTCCGACTTTATCTCTAACCATTTGCACACACTCTTTTGAAATAGTCTCATTATCCTTAGAAACCCCTGCTTTTAGAGCAATTAAACCAATTGGTAATTGTCCTTTCAGCTGATCTTTTATTCCTATCACTGCACATTCAGCAACAGACTGATGTTCAGACAAAACCTCTTCTATTGCACCAGTTGAAAGTCTGTGACCCGCAACATTAATTATGTCATCTGTTCTAGACATAATCCAAATATATCCATCATCATCAATATGTCCCGCATCATAAGTTTGATAGTAACCATTATAATTTGACATATAATTTTCTTTATATCTTTCGTCTGCATTCCATAAAGTTGGAAAAGTACCTGGAGGAAGTGGAAGTTTAACTACAATATCTCCCATCTCATTTGGTTTTGCCATTGTTTGATCTGGTTTAATTATTTTTACATCATAACCAGGGACTGCCTTACAAGCAGATCCATATTTTGTTTCTTGCATTTCAATTCCAGTACAGTTTGAGCTTATCGCCCAACTCGTTTCAGTTTGCCACCAATGGTCAATTACAGGAACCTTAAGTAAATTTTCAGCCCATTTAATAGTATCAGGGTCTGCTCTTTCACCTGCTAAAAATAATGACTCAAATGAACTTAAATCATATTTAGAAAAAAACTTGCCTTCTGGATCCTCTTTTTTAATTGCTCTAAATGCAGTTGGGGCTGTGAATAAAGACTTAATTTTGTATTCTGATATTATTCTCCAAAATACTCCAGCATCTGGCGTACCCACAGGTTTACCTTCAAATAGAAGAGTTGCACAACCTTTGAATAATGGAGCATAAACTATATATGAATGTCCTACTATCCATCCAATATCACTTGCTGACCACCATACATCATCTTGATCAATGTTATAAATATTTTTCATTGTCCACTTAAGAGCAACTATGTGACCACCAATATCTCTAACTATACCTTTTGGAATACCAGTGGTCCCTGATGTATAAAGGATGTAAGCATAATCATTAGCGCCCATCTCAACACAATCTTTATCATTTGCTCCAGATAACGCTTCATCCCAACTTATTTCCAATGGTTTGTTTAATTTTACTTCGTGATCTTTTCTTTGAAATAATATTACTTTTTCAATTTGGTGTTTTGCTAATTTTAAAGCCCCATCTACAAGCGGTCTATACTCTACTGTTCTCCCAGGTTCAAATCCACAAGATGCAGTGATTAAAATTTTAGCTTTACTATCATCAATTCTGCTAGCTAATTCATTTGAAGCAAAACCACCGAATACAACAGAGTGAATTGCTCCAATTCTCCCACATGCAAGCATAGCAACCACTGCTTCCGGTATCATCGGCATATAAATTATTACTCGATCTCCCTTTTTAACTCCTTGCTTATCTAAAGCGCTTGCAAATTTAGAGACTTTTTTTTTTAATTCTTTGAAAGTAAACTTTGCTTTATTACTTGTTATGGGACTGTCATAGATTAAAGCAGTTTTATCACCTCTTCCTTGATCAATGTGAAGGTCTAAGGCGTTGTAGCATGTATTTGTTACACCATCCTCAAACCATTTATAGAAAGGAGGGTTGTCTTTTTTTAAAATCTTAGTTGGTTTTTTGAACCAAAACACATCTTCAGAAACTTTCTGCCAAAATTCCTCAGGATTTTTTAGAGATTCGGTGTAAATTTCTTTGTAATTTTTATTCATTTTGATTTGCTATTTGGTGTCATTTTTCTATTGAATTTATGCAACAGGTTGTATTTAATTTTAAAAAGTCAGTAAAATCAACACTTATAACGCGGCAAAAAGTCTTCAACAAACTAATTTAATTTGATATTAAGCCCCTAACTTTGGAGAAACCTTTGTGGTTTGTCCGTAGTTTAAATTTAAACTAAAAAAACTAACGAGAGGGAGTTTTTTATGAAAAAACTTAAAATGTTTGCATTAGCAGCAGTGGCTCTATTTGGTCTTACTGGTGCAGCAAACGCAGCAACTGCTATGTTAGCTTCTGACGACTTCGTTGGGATTTCCTTTTGGGTAATCGCAATGGGTATGGCAGCAGCTACAGTATTCTTCTTCATGGAAAGAAATACTGTTGCAGCAGGCTGGAAAACTTCAGTAACAGTAGCTGGTCTTGTAACTGGTGTTGCATTCATTCACTACATGTACATGAGAGATGTATGGGTAATGACTGGAGATTCTCCAACAGTATATAGATATATTGATTGGTTAATCACTGTACCATTACAGATGATCGAGTTTTACTTAATTCTAGCAGCAGTTAAGAAAATCCCAGGAGCAATCTTCTGGAGATTATTAATTGGTTCGCTTGTGATGTTAATTGGTGGATACTTAGGAGAAGCAGGTTACATCAATGCTATGCTTGGTTTTATAGTCGGTATGGCTGGATGGATCTACATCTTATATGAAGTATTCTCTGGTGAAGCTGGAAAAATTGCAGCTAAAACTGGAAACAAGCCATTAGCAACTGCATGGGGTGCTATGAGAATGATCGTAACGATCGGTTGGGCTATTTACCCATTAGGTTACATTTTTGGTTACCTAGTAGGTGGAGTAGACGCTAACTCATTGAACGTGATTTACAACTTAGCAGACTTCATCAACAAAATTGCTTTTGGTCTAGTAATCTGGTCAGCAGCAGTTTCACAAGGTGGAGCACGAGCTAGATAATTAGCTTTTAATATTAAAAAGAGGGCGGGTATGCTAAAACATACCTGCCTTTTTTTTTGGACTAAAAATAGAAAATGCTAAATTTCAAAAATTTGCCGCAGTCGCAAATTAGTTTATAAGAATTATTTATAAAATATGGCAAAAATTAAATATATAGAATTTAATGGCACGGAACACGAGGCTGATGTTGCTAATGGTCTAAGTGTAATGGAAGGTGCTGTACAAAATAATATTCCAGGTATAGATGCAGATTGTGGAGGTGGAATGTCGTGTGCAACTTGTCATGTATATATTAATGATGACGAATGGTTCAGAAAACTCCCAGAAAAAGAAATGGGTGAAGATGATATGTTAGATCAAGCCTTTGAACCCAAATCTAATAGCAGATTAAGTTGCCAATTAATCGTCTCTGATGATTTAGATGGATTGACAGTTCATATGCCGGAGAAACAAGTTTAATGATTAAAACAGATGTAGTCATTATTGGAGCAGGACCCACAGGTTTATTCTGTGCACACCAATTAGGGATAATCGGATTAAAATGTGAAATTGTAGACAATTTAGATAAAATTGGAGGACAATGTATTGAGCTTTATCCAGACAAACCAATTTATGATATTCCTGCAGTTCCTAAATGTACAGGAGAAGAGCTTACAAATAATTTAATTGAACAAATAAAACCTTTTAATTTTAACTTTCATTTAAGTGACAGAGTTCAAGAATTAAAAAATGAAAACAATAAATGGTTAGTTAAAACATTAAATGGAAAAGAATTTGAAACACCTAATATTGTCATAGCAGGTGGCGTAGGTTCTTTTGAACCAAGAAAATTCCCAACTAAAAGTGTTGAAAAGTATGACGGAAAATCAGTTTTATATTCAATAAAAGACAAAACTATTTTTAAAGATAAATCAGTAATAATTTTTGGAGGCGGAGATAGTGCTCTTGATTGGGCTATAGAATTATCCAATTCATCAAAAGTAACACTTGTTCACAGAAGAGATGAGTTTAGAGGAGCTCCCGCAAGTGTTCAGAAAATAAAAGAATTAAGTGATAATAAAACTATTGATTTAATTACTAAATATTCAATCAAAGATGTTAAAGGAAATGGCTCATTAGAAAGTGTCGAAATCAAAAGTGAATCAGGTGAAAGTAAAGTTATAAAAGCTGATTATGTTTTAGGTTTTTTTGGATTAATAATGCAATTAGGACCAATCGCGGATTGGGGTTTAAATTTAGATAAAAAAACAATTCCCGTAAATACAGAGAATTTTGAAACAAATAAAAAAGGAATATTTGCAATTGGGGATATCTGTACTTATCCAGGCAAATTAAAGTTAATACTTTCAGGTTTTCATGAAGGAGCTTTAGCTGCAAGAGGCTGCTTTAAATATGCAAGACCTGATGAAAAATATAGATTTGAATTTACAACTGCATCCAACACTATCAAAGATAGATTGGGTGTTAAAGAATGATTGAACTCTTTACTGCTGATACTCCTAATGGGTGGAAAATTAGCATAATGCTAGAGGAAATTGATTTTAAATACAAATTAACAAAAGTTAATTTGAGTGGAGATCAATTTAAACCAGAATTTAAAAAAATAAGTCCCTTTAATAAAATTCCTGTAATTATAGATCACGAGAACAATAAGACCGTATTCGAGTCAGGAGTTATACTTATGTATTTAGGCGAGAAAAGCAAGAAACTCTATCCTGAAGCAGACAGGCTAGAGATAAATCAGTGGTTGATGGCTCAAATGGCTATTGTAGGTCCAATGATAGGCCAACATCATCAGTTTCATTATTATCATCAAGGAAAAAGTGAGTGGGGTGAGGAAAGATACTTCAAAATCACAAGAAAGATTTATGAAGATCTTGAAGCTAGATTGGCTCAAAGTAAATTTTTAGCAAATGATAAATACTCTATTGCTGACATTGCAACATGGTCATGGATCGCAAGACACAAAAGACATGATATTGGATTAAATAATTTTGAAAATTTATCTCGATGGTTTGTTGAAATTGCTGAACGTCCAGCTGTAATCAAAGGGTTTAAAGCACTAAATAAAGATGCTGAAATAGATTTTCCTTAGTCGTCAGCGTAAACTTTTTCGTCTTTTTCGTGTTTTTCTTGAGCTGCAATACAAAGAGTTGCAACTGGCCTTGCCATTAATCTTTTTAAACCAATAGGTTCACCAGTTTCTTCACAAAATCCATAAGTTCCATCTTGAATTTTCTTTAATGCACCATCTATTTTAGAAATTAATTTGATTTGTCTATTAATAGCTCTCATTTCTACATTTTTTTCAGTGTATGAACTTGCTTGATCAACTATGTCAGCTGATGCACTATTATCATCCATTGACGCCTGAAAAATCGCCTCATTATTAGATCTCTTTAAATCTTTTTTCCACTCCATTAATTTCATCTTAAAATATGCTAAATGTTTAGCACACATGTATTTCTCTTTTTCTTTTGGTGTATAAGTTTTTGAAATTCTTACCATACTTAGCTATTTTGAGTTGGTGAATATATTCATGAATAAATGAGTGTCAAGAACGGTTTATTCATATAGATTGATGAAAATGGCCTTAAACAAAAGAAATATAAATAATATTTTTTATATTTTTGTAACGACTCACTTAATTCTATGGACAGTTGTTCCAACTATCACAAACTCAAATTTACCTTTGGATACAATTGAAGCTTTGGCTTGGGGTAGTAATTTAAATTGGGGATTTAACAAACATCCTCCATTAAGTGCGTTTTTTCCAGAAGTTTTTTTTCAAATATTTGGACCACAAGATTGGGTTTATTATTTTTTAAGTCAAATTTTTGTAGTGATATCTTTTTTCATTATTTTTAAACTATCACAGGAAATTCTTAATGATGGCACTTTGAGTTTGTTATCAGTTTTTCTTATTGAAGGGATATACTTCTATAATTTCACAACTCCAGAATTTAATGTAAATGTTTGCCAGTTACCTTTTTGGTGTTTGACTATTTATTACACTTGGAAAATATATATTAGTAAAAAAATTGAGCTCTATGATTGTATCTTGTTAGGAGCTGCAGCAGCGTTTGGTATTTTATCTAAATATCTTTTTATATATTTGTTAGTAGCAATAGATTTATTGTTTGCATATTTAATATTATTTAAAAAATCTAAAAAATTTGATTTTAAATATTTAGTTTCTTTAGAAGTATTTTTTGTAATTTTAATTCCACATATAATTTGGTTATTCAACAATGATTTTATTACTATCAAGTATGGTTTTGCCAGAGCAGGTTTGGATGAAGGACAAATAATAAATCATCTTAAATATCCATTGATATTCACGTTAAAACAAATTGGTATTTTAATACCATTTTTAATTTTAGTCTGGCTACTAATGAATAAAATTCCTAAAAAATTAAAATTAAAAGATGAAAAACTTTTATTTTTAATATTTATTAATTTAGTCCCAATTGTTCTGGTTTTTATGACAGCGCTAATAACTGGATCAAAAATTAGAACTATGTGGATGACCCCTTTTTACTTATTCTTTGGAACTTTATTTATTTATCTTTTGAAAGATCAAATAAACATTAAGAAACTAAATTCGTTTTTAATAGGATTTATATTTTTATTTTTATTATCTCCAATTTTGTATGGTTATATCTCAATATCTCAGACTGATAAAAGGACTGATTATCCTGGAAGAGATATAGCTATAAAGGTTCAAATGGCATGGCATGAACAACATGATGAGCCTATCAAATATGTGCTTGGTGATGAATGGGCCGCTGGAAATTTATCATATCACATTAATTCAAGGCCTATTTGGAAAGGATTTGTTACTAAGGAAAAATTGAATTCATTTGATAAATATATGTGTATTGATAAGATTTGCGTAGGGTCTTAGATATGAAATTCAATAAAAACATACTTTTCATCGTCTTTATTGTTGTAATAATAGAGCTGTCTGGACATGGAATTGTAGCCTCATTACTGAGGTTGCTTGCAAGTTAAATAAATGAAAATTACTATTTTAACACCAGTTTACAATGACTGGAAATCAGCTTCAAAATTAATTGAAGAAATAAATGCAATTGTAAAAGACTTAGATGCTGAATTTTCTCTTGTCATAGTTAATGATGCATCAACTGAGGAAAAACCAACCTCTATTTCCAATACAGAAAACCTATTATCTGTTGAAATTTTAAATATTAAAAACAATCAAGGCCATGGAAGATGTATTGCAACAGGACTTAAACATATATTTCAAAATAAAGAATTTGATTATGTAATTCCAATGGATTCAGATGGTGAAGATAGACCTGAAGAAATCAAAAGTTTTCTTGAGTATATTAATTATGACGAAGGAAAACCAATTGTTGGAGAAAGAGTAAAAAGATCTGAAAATTTCATTTTTAAAACTTGTTACCATTTACATAAAATAATTACCTATGTATTTACTGGTCATTCGATAAAATTTGGAAATTATACTTGTCTTCCAAAGTCAACTGTTGATAAATTAATAAACGATAAATCTACTTGGTGCAGCTTTTCAGGAGCATTAGCAAAATTAGAAAAAGACAGATCTTCCTCTCCTTCAGAAAGAGGAAAAAGATATTTTGGTCCTTCTAAAATGAGTTTTAAAAATTTAATTAAGCATTCCTTAGCAATCATAGCTGTTTTTAAATCTACAGTTATTATTCGATCAATTTTATTTTATGCTATTTATTTAATCTTAATGGCCGATTACATAAGCGTTGTTACAGCTATCCCCTTAGCTCTAATTATCGCATTTGGATTATCAGTTGTAATGATTGGTAGAAGAGAAAATTTAGAAGAATTAAATAATTCTCTTAGCAATATTGAAAATATTGATACGATAAAATAATTTTTTTAAGCTCTGATTGTTGGTAAACTATAAAAATCAGCTGTATCTATCTTTGAGTTATAATCTCTTTTCATGCTCCAGGACTTTCTAACACCAGCACTTGCGAGACTTAATGTCGATCTTCCATACCTATAGTTTGTATTATCAATTGATCTCATAAGTCTATTAATTCTCTCATCTTTTGCAGATGAAAATAAGTTTTCATTATTTTCAGCATCTGTTAATCCAGTTAGCATCACTCCTGCTTTTTGATAACGATGTCCCTTCCTAAAGATTACTTTTAAGACAGATAAAGCATTTTTTACGATCTCTATACTATTGTTAGTTGCTATAGGAAAATCAACAGTTCTGGAGTTTGAATAAAAGCCAAATTGTTTTTGAAATGGACTGGTTCTAACAAATACCATAACTGCTTTTGCAACAAGGTTTTCAGATCTTATTTTCTCTGATGCATTTAAACAATAACTAGCAACAGCTTCTTCAAGTTCTTGGAATTTTTCTATTCTTTTTCCAAATGATCTTGATACTACACAGCTTTTTCTTTTTGATGCTGTTTTTTCTAAATCAATACAAGGTACACCTCTAAGTTCCATTGCAGTTCTTGAACTTAGAACATTTGAGGATTTTTTAATCCAGGTGTTTGATTTATTTTTTAATTGTTTAGCATTATAAATTCCATTTTTTTGATAAAACTTTGTCATCTGTCTTCCAACACCCCAAACATCGTTAATATCAATTTTTTCAAGAATAGGATCGAGATTTTCTATTCCAATTAAACTTGTAACACCTGATTGTTTTTTCTTAGCTATATGATTTGCAACTTTGCTTAAAGTTTTAGTTTTAGCTATTCCTATACTTGTTGGAATACCAGTCCACTTTAAAACTGTTTCTCTAATTTCTCTTCCAACTTGCTCTACTTCATTGTCAGAAAAATTTGATAAATCCATAAATGCTTCATCAATTGAATAAACTTCAATATCAGAGTTAAATCTTTTTAAAGTTCTCATTACTCTTCTAGATAAATCTCCATACAAAGAATAATTTGATGAGAATACTTGTACATCATTTTTGATAATAATATCCTTTGCTTTAAAGTAAGGTTCACCCATTTTAATTCCTAAAGCTTTTGCTTCAGTGGATCTTGAAACTATACAGCCATCATTATTAGATAAAACTACAACAGGTTTTTTCCTTATTTTTGGATTAAATAGTCTTTCACAAGAAACATAGAAAGAATTACAGTCAACCAGTGCTAATTTTTTAGTGTACTGAATGTATGACATAGGTGACTACTCCCCAAATAAAAATATCTTGTTCTTCATTTATTAAAATTCGATCAGAAAATTCTTTAGAACCTGATGTTAAAAATTGTTTATCTTTTTCTTTAACTAAAGTTTTAACAACGAGCTCATCATGAACATTTGCTATGACAGTTGAAAAATTTTTTGGAGTTAAGCTTTTGTCTACAACTAATAAATCACCATCATTTATTCCAACATCCACCATTGATTTTCCTTGAACTCTTATGATGAAAGTTGCCGGAACATTTTTGATTAGATGTACGTTTAAATCTATATCTTCTTCTATGTAGTCAGTTGCAGGGGAAGGAAAACCAGCTCCTGCTTTATGTAAATAATAAGGTATTGTTAGCTTCATAAGTGTTCTTGTTTTGTTCTTATTAGTACATGAGTTATACAATAGTGTCAATTAGGTTGTATTTTGAGTCTGTAAGTGAATCAAAAGTGAATCAAAACATGAACATCCAAAACCATATTTTGTGCTATTGTGGATAACTTAAACCATTAGTAGTCTATAATCCTAATTTAATTATAAAAGGAGAGAAGCATGAGTTCAATTGAAGTTAAAAGTTTTGATAATCCAGATGAAAGCAATACCAGTTTCAACAATGCAAAAATGGATATCGTAAAAGTGGGAGATCAAAGAGTAATGAGATTAGTTTTGCAGCCAGGATGGAAATGGTCACAAGATATTAAACCAACTGTAGGAACTGATAGCTGTAAAGCAAAACATCTTGGAGTAATAGTTTCAGGAGCAGTTTGCGCCAAACATGATGATGGAACAGAATTAACATATAAAGCAGGTGATGCATATTCAATTGACCCAGGTCATGACGGCTGGGTAGTTGGTGATAAGCCAGCAGTTGTTTATGAGTTTCATGGAAAATGGGGAGAATAATTAATGCCGAGACTAACATGTCATTGTGGATGTGTAGAAGCAGAAATTAATGTTCCAATTAATGAATTACCAAAAATTGTAAGATGTAACTGCTCTATATGTAAAAGAAAAAATGCAACAATGGGAATGGTTAAAAATGAAGATTTTAAAGTTACTAAGGGAGAAGATAAATTAAAACTTTATCAGTACCATACGAAAGTTGCTAATCATTACTTTTGTATTGAATGTGGAATTTACACACATCATAACCCAAGAAGTGCACCCGCCATGACTGGATTCAATTTAGGTTGTGTAGATGAAGTTAAAGCCGATGATTTAAAAGACGTTGTTTTCTTTGATGGTTTAAACCATCCACTTGACCAAAAATAAAATTAAATGAATTTAGTTGAGGATTGTTTAAATAAAGTAAAAAAAGATTGTTATAAGTTTATTAAAACACAAGAAACATCTTCTGATAAATTTAAAAACAAAGACAAGATGTTAAAACATTTTCTTGTCCCAATGAGTTTCTGGATAGCAAAAAAAACAAATTTTAAGAAACCTTATATTGTTGGTTTAACAGGAGGACAGGGAACTGGAAAAACTACTATAAGCTCTATCTTAATGATAATTTTAAAGAAATATTTTAAGTTAAATGTTTTCAAAATATCAATTGACGATATTTATAAAACAAAGAATGATAGAATAAAGTTATCAAAGAAAGTTCATCCATTATTATTGACAAGAGGTGTACCCGGGACCCATGACATAAGTTATATGTCTAGCTTTATTAAAAAAGCAAACTCTAGAAAATTTAAATCAATTATATTACCCAAGTTCGATAAGGCAATTGATGACAGATTTACAAAAAAAAATTGGTACAAAGTAAATAGCAGACCAGATGTAATTATTTTCGAAGGTTGGTGTGTTGGAGCAAGACCTGAAAGCTTAAAAACATTAAAAAAAAGTGTAAATATGATGGAAAAAAATGACGATAATAAATTAATCTGGAGAAAACACGTTAATGACCAGCTAAAAAAAGGATATAAAAAACTTTATAGTAAGCTCGATTGTTTATTATTTTTAAGGGCAGAAAATTTTAGTTTATTACAAAAGTGGAGAGTTATTCAGGAAAAAAAACTTAAATTAAAAAATAAGAATAAAAAAACAAAACAAAAAATTATGACGAAAAAGGAAGTTTTAAACTTTATGCAAACTTACCAGAGAATTACACAGAATATGTTTAAATATGCGCCAAAATACGCATCTATAGTCATTAAATTAAATTCTAATCATCAAATTAATTCTGTAAAGTACAACTAATGAAAAAAATATTAATAATAATTGTTAGTTTTCTTTGCTTAACAGCTCAATCGCTAGCTGTCACATTATATGAAGCATTAAATGAAACTTATAACAAAAATAAACAATTAAATGCCGAGAGAGAAAATATAAAAGCATCTGAGGAAGATCTAAATATATCTAAAGCCGATTATATGCCTTCCTTGAGTTTAAGTGGTTCTAAAAGCCTTGAAGAAACAAATAAACTTACAAATCAGAGTGGAGGTGATGCAACAATTAGTGATTCTGATCCATTCACAACATCCATAAAATTAGAGCAAACCTTATTGGATTTTAGAAGAGACCTTAATTATGAAAAAAATTTAATAGGTTTAGAACTTTCAAAAGCAAAATTATTTAAAAAAGAACAGGATGTTCTTTACAGTGCTATAGAAGCTTTTACATCTGTAATTTTATCAAGAGAAAAAGTTGCGATTAATAGACAAAATTTAAATTTACTTATTAAACAACTTGAAAATGATAAAGTTAGATTAGATAGAGGACAAATAAAAACTGCAGATTTATCACAAACTGAATCCTCACTTGCTGGAGCAAGCGCTCAACTAACTCAAGCAAGAAGTGAATTAATGATTAACAAATTAAATTATGAAAATATCATTGGTAAACTTTTAAATACCAATGAATTAAAAAAGACAAATAGAGCAATTGTAGGAGTTCCAAGTGAACTTAGTTCAGCAATTAATTTAGCAAGAGAAAACAATCCAGATATAATGATCGCTAAAATAGAATTAAATCAATCTGAAATGGATATTGCTATTGCTGAAAGTGACCTAAAACCTAGCGCTTCTTTATCTTTAGAAAGATCATATGCTGAGGATTTTAGTTCAACTTATGATCAAAGAGAAAAGGATACACTTAAAGCAACAATTAGCTGGCCATTTTATTCAGGTGGAAGTAAACGTGCAAAAATAAACAAGAATACAAATCTAAAAAATAGAAAAATTTTGTTATTTGAGGATGTGGTAAAAACAACTGAAAAAAATGTCGGAAGCGCTTGGTCGAATCTCGAAGCATCTAAAAGTTTTTTAAATTCTGTAAGATCTCAAGTTAGAGCAGCAAAAATTGCTAACGAAGGAATAGCTGCAGAGTATGAAAGAGGTTCAAGAACAACGCTAGATGTTATTCAATCAAACTCTTTGTTATTGGCTGCAAAAATTTCTCTAGCAGAATCTGAGAGAAATAATCTTATAGCTCAATACAATGTTCTAAAAGCCATTGGTTTATTGAATAGCGAATACCTAAAACTCAAGTAATTTAACGATTTTAAGCTATTTTGAGAAATATATTGCCAATGAGAACAAAATGTGTACATTTAAATCCATGATTCGAGTGTTAAAAAAAGCAAAAAAAGAGGCAAAAAATGACTAAAAATAACCTAAAAGTGGTGAAAACCGCAAAAGATAAAGAATTGGAAAATAAAGAGAAAAATAAAGCATTAGACGCAGCAATCAGCCAAATTACAGATAGCTTTGGAAAAGGCTCAGTAATGAAGCTTGGTGAACAAAAAGCTATGGATGTTGAGTCTATCTCAACTGGATCTTTAAGCTTAGATCTTGCTTTAGGAATTGGTGGATTACCAAAAGGAAGAATTATTGAAATTTACGGACCAGAGTCTTCAGGAAAAACTACTTTAGCATTGCAAGTAGTTGCAGAAGCACAGAAGGCAGGTGGAATTTGTGGTTTCGTTGATGCAGAACATGCTTTAGACCCAGTGTATGCAAAGAAATTAGGTGTAAATACTGAAGAGTTACTAATTTCTCAACCAGACACAGGTGAACAAGCTTTAGAAATTACTGATACATTAATTAAATCTGGCTCAATGTCAGTTCTTGTTGTGGACTCTGTAGCTGCATTAACGCCGAGAGCTGAAATTGAAGGCGATATGGGTGATACTCATGTTGGTTTGCAAGCTAGATTGATGTCTCAAGCATTGAGAAAATTAACAGGCTCAATTTCACGAACTAATACAATGGTTATTTTCATTAACCAAATTAGAATGAAAATTGGTGTTATGTTTGGAAGCCCGGAAACAACATCGGGTGGAAATTCTTTAAAATTCTACTCGTCAGTTAGAATGGACATTAGAAGAATTGGAGCAATCAAAGATAAAGATAATATCGTTGGTAATACAACAAGAGTTAAAGTTGTGAAAAATAAAGTTGCTCCACCATTTAAAGTTGTTGAGTTTGACTTAATGTATGGAAAAGGAATTAGTAAAGTAGGGGAACTAATAGACCTAGGTGCCAAAGCAGATATTGTAGAGAAATCTGGAGCTTGGTATGCTTACAAAGGTGAAAAAATTGGTCAAGGTAGAGAGAATGCGAAACTTTACCTTGAACAAAATCCTAAAGCTGCTGCTGAAATTGAAATGGCAATCAGAGAAAAGGCTGGTGTGATCTCAAAAAAGATTGAAGGAAATCCACTAAGCGAGGAAAAAGTAGAGGCTCAAAAAAAAGAAGAAGAAATTCCTACTAAAAAAAATTAGCAGATAACTTTTAGTTATTAAAAAGGCGCTCGAAAGGGCGCCTTTTTTCCCTTTAGAGGTGTAGACATCAATAGAAAAAGCTGTATTTTAACTAAATATGGCAAAAACATTAAACGAGATCAGATCAACTTTTCTAGATTATTTTGAAAAAAATGATCACAAGATAGTCGAGTCTAGCAATTTGGTTCCAAATAATGATCCAACATTAATGTTTGCAAATTCAGGCATGGTCCAGTTTAAAAATGTTTTTACTGGACTAGAAAAAAGGGATTATCAAAGAGCTACTACTTCTCAAAAATGTGTAAGAGCAGGAGGTAAACATAACGATCTTGAAAACGTTGGTTATACTCCAAGACACCATACATTTTTTGAAATGCTTGGAAATTTTTCTTTCGGAGATTACTTCAAGGAAAGGGGAATTGAACTTGCTTGGAATTTAATTACTAAAGATTTTGGATTAAATAAAGACAGATTATATGTAACAGTATTTCATGAAGACGATGAAGCCTTCAATTTTTGGAAGAAAATAGCGGGTTTTAGCGACGATAGAATTATTAGGATAGCAACTTCAGATAACTTTTGGTCAATGGGTGAAACGGGTCCTTGCGGACCCTGTTCAGAGATATTTTATGATCATGGAGATCATTTAAAAGGTGGTTTACCCGGAACCAAAGATGAGGATGGCGATAGATATATTGAGATATGGAATTTAGTCTTCATGCAATTTGAGCAAGTTTCAAAAGATAAAAGAATTAACCTTCCAAAACCTTCTGTAGATACTGGAATGGGTTTAGAGAGAATTGCAGCATTACTTCAGGGCACACATGATAATTATGAAACAGATCATTTTAAAAAATTAATTAGTTCTATTTCTGAATTTACAAAAGTAAAACAAGAAGAAAATAATTTATCAAGCTTTAGAGTAATTGCAGATCACCTAAGAGCTAGCTCATTTCTTCTTGCAGAAGGAGTATTACCTTCAAATGAAGGCAGAGGCTATGTTCTTAGAAGGATAATGAGAAGAGGAATGAGACATTCTCATTTGCTAGGTTCTAAAGAACCAGTCTTCAATAAAATCTTTGATACATTGAAAGATGAAATGAAAGGAAATTATCCTGAATTAGAAAGATCAGAGACTTTAATCAAAGAAACATTAAAAATGGAAGAAGAAAAATTTTTAGTATTACTTGATAGGGGAATTAAAATTTTGAATGATGAAATTTCAAAAATAAAAAAAGTTTTACCAGGTGAAGTAGCGTTTAAATTATATGATACTTACGGTTTCCCGTTAGACCTAACAGAAGATATTTTAAAAAATAAATCTTTGACCGTTGATCAAAATAAATTTGATGAATTAATGAAAAAGAGCAAAGAGCTTGCAAAACAAAATTGGAAAGGTTCTGGAGATGCCTCTGAAGAAGAAATCTGGTTTGGTATAAAAGATAAAATAGGACCTACAGAGTTTCTTGGGTATGAGTTTAACCAATCAGAAGGAGTGGTGTTATCGATAATTAAAAATAATAAAGAAGCACAAAATATTTCAAATGGTGAGGAAGGGATAATTATTACTAATCAAACCCCTTTTTATGGAGAGTCCGGTGGACAAGTTGGAGATCAAGGAACAATAGTATCTGGTAATTCAGTATTTGAGGTTACAGATACTCAAAAAAAACTTGGAGATCTGTTTATACATTATGGCATTCTAAAATCTGGTGAGATTAAGATTAAAGACGTTGTAGAAATGAAAATAGATATTGAAAGACGTAACAATCTTAAGGCATATCATTCTGCAACCCATTTATTACATGAGTCTTTGAGAAGAACATTGGGAAAACACGTTATGCAAAAAGGATCTTTAGTTGCGCCTGATAGGTTAAGATTTGACTTTAGTCATATGAAACCAATTACAGAGGATGAGCTAACAATTATTGATAAATTAGTTAATGAATACGTGCAAAACAAAACTGATGTAACTACAAGAATTATGACACCAAAAGCTGCCATTGAAAAAGGTGCTTTAGCTTTTTTTGGTGAAAAATATGGAGAAGAGGTAAGAGTAGTTTCTATGGGGGCAGAAAATAACTCTTATTTTTCAACAGAATTATGTGGTGGAACACATGTAAAAAATACAGGTGATATTGGAAAATTTAAAACTATTAGCCAATCCTCAATAGCTGCTGGAGTTAGAAGGGTTGAGGCTTTAAGGGACAAACAACTCGAAATATTCTTAAAAAACAAGGAAAAAATGTCAAACCTTTCTGCACAAAAGGATGAAGACAATATTGAAGAAGTGTCTGCACAAATTATTAAATTAGGTGGAAAACCAAATCTAGAAAATAAAGATACGAAAGGATTAATTAAAGACCTCAATAAACAACTAGAGCAAATAAATGTTCAATCAGTTTTAGCTGATAAAACAAAAAACATAATTAAAGATGAAAATATAAATGGCACTCAAGTTAGATTACAAAAAGTTCAAGATTTATCTCCAAAAGACCTAAGAAAACTCGTTGATGCAGGTAAAAAAGAGTTGGGTAAGGGAATAGTAGTAGTATTTGCAAATAAGGATGAGAAAGTTGGTCTTGCTGTAGGTGTAACAGAAAATTTAACAAATAAATACGATGCAGTTAAATTTGCAAAACTAGGATCTGATATTATTGGTGGAAAGGGCGGTGGAGGCCGTAAAGATTTTGCACAGGCTGGAGGCCAAGACTCTAATAAAATCGACGAAGCTTTAGAAAAACTAAAAACCTTAATTTAATTTTTGCTTTAAACTTCCATCAATTACATCTAAAAACTGGTTAGTTGTTAAATAATTTGTAGAAGGACCAATAAGTATTGCCAAATCTTTGGTCATTGAACCTGATTCAACTGACTCAACACATACTTCCTCAAGTGTTTTAGCAAATTTAATTAATTCATCATTATTATCTAACTTTCCTCTGTGTGCTAAACCTCTTGTCCAAGCAAATATAGATGCAATTGGATTGGTTGATGTTTCTTTACCTTGCTGATGCATTCTAAAATGTCGAGTAACAGTTCCATGAGCCGCTTCTGCTTCCATTGTTCTGCCATCAGGTGCTAATAAAACACTTGTCATTAAACCTAAAGAACCATAACCTTGAGCAACAGTATCTGACTGAACATCGCCATCATAGTTTTTACAAGCCCAGATATATTTACCGTGCCACTTCATAGCACAAGCAACCATATCATCGATTAACCTATGTTCATAAGTTATCTTATTTTTTTCAAATTCTGATTTAAAATCTTTTTCAAAAATATTTTGAAATATATCTTTAAATCTACCATCATATTTTTTTAGTATAGTATTCTTAGTTGATAAATATACAGGCCATTTTTTTATTAGACCGTAATTGAAACATGACCTTGCAAAGTCCTCAATTGATTTATCTAAATTATACATTGAAAGAGCAATACCAGGTCCTGGGAAATCAAATACCTCATATTTTTTTTCATCACTTCCATCTTCCGATGTCCACTTAACTTCTAATTTACCTTTTCCTGGAACCAAAAAATCTGTAGCTCTATATTGATCACCAAAAGCATGCCTTCCAATAATTAAAGGATCTGTCCAAGATGGGACAAGTTTAGGAATATTTTTACAAATTATTGGCTCTCTAAATACTGTTCCTCCAATAATATTTCTTATTGTTCCATTTGGTGATCTCCACATTTTCTTTAATTTAAATTCTTCAACTCTCGCCTCGTCAGGAGTAATAGTTGCGCATTTGATACCTACTCCATTTTTCTTGATTGCATTGGCACAGTCGATTGTAATTTTGTCATCTGTATCATCCCTGCTTTTCATTCCTAGATCGTAATACTCAATGCCTAAATCCAAATAAGGTAGAATTAATTTGTTTTTGATGAATTCCCAAATTACTCTTGTCATTTCATCGCCGTCTAGCTCGACAATGGGATTTTTTACCTTAATTTTGCTCATTTTTTGATGTATCTTAATAATTGAATTTATACTTTTTATATACATATTAATCCAGAATTATCAATTGAACGATTATGATAGACAAAATTTTTCCAAAGATTCATAACGAAGGCTATAAATTTATAGTAATTTTTGTAGTAGCAACTATCATTTTATATTTCATTCATGGTTTTTTAGGTTTCATAGGATTGGTTTTAAGTATTTGGTGTTATTATTTTTTTAGAGATCCAGAGAGAATTCCAATAAATGATGAGAACTATTTAACAAGTCCTGCTGACGGATTGGTTTTACAAGTTTTAGATACAAACGGACCAAAAGAATTGGGACTTGAAAACAAAAAGTTTAAGAAAGTAAGTATATTTATGAATGTATTTGACTGCCATGTGAATAGATCTCCATGTTCAGGAAAAATTGAAGAAATTTTATACAAACCTGGAAAATTTATTAATGCATCTCTTGATAAAGCAAGTGAGGATAATGAAAGAAATTATTACAAAATTAAAAATTCTCATGGCGAAGACATAATTGTAGTTCAAATAGCAGGACTGGTTGCACGGAGAATAGTAACTGATACCTCAGTTGAAGAAAATGTTGAACAAGGATCTAGAATAGGAATGATTAGATTTGGAAGTAGAGCAGATTTATATTTTGAAAACTATGAACCTTTAGTGAAAGTTAATCAAAGAGCAGTTGCTGGAGAAACATTGATAGCTAAAAGATAAATGGAAAATCCAAAAAAGAATATAAGATTAGTATCAAATAAAAATTCAAGAGTTATTTTGCCGAATATTATGACTCTTGTTGGAGTATGTATTGGCTTAACTTCAATTAAATTTGCATTTGATGGAAGATTTGAATTATCAGTTATTGCAGTTTTAATTGCTGCAATCATTGATGGTTTAGATGGAAGAATTGCAAGATTAATTAAAGCCACATCAAAAGTTGGAAAAGAATTAGATTCATTAACGGATGTAATTAGTTTTGGAGTTGCACCAGCATTTATAATGTATTTCTGGGCGCTAGATAATATCGGCAGATTTGGTTGGTTAATATCTTTAATATATGTGGTTTGTGTTGCTTTAAGACTTGCAAGATTTAATGTTTCAACAGGAGGTGAACCTTCATGGAGAGATAATTTTTTTGAAGGTATTCCGTCACCAGCAGGTGGAGTATTAGTATTAATGCCATTAATTTATAGTTTTAGCGAAGTTCAGTTTATAACTATTAATAAAAATATTATTGTTCCATCTTTATTCATTGTTATATCTATACTTTTGATAAGTAAAATTCCTACATATTCTTTGAAAAGAATCGTTGTTCCAAGAAGCACTTCTATATTTCTTTTATTTGGAATAATTTTGTATTTTGGTTTGTTGCTAATATATACCTTTAATACAATTATAATTTCGGGAATTATTTATTTATTAATGATTCCAGCAAGTTCAATTCATTACTTATTTTTAAAAAAACAAAATAAAGATAAAGATGATGGCGTTGATCATCACGAAGATATTTTGTAATGAAAGAGAATGCAATTATTTCTCTAGCAGATTCTAATTACTTTGAATTGCTAAATGAATTAATAGACTCTATTAAACAATTCAATCACACTGACAAGGTTGCTATTTGCATACTTGATGCGGGTTTAACACAGGAGCAAACTGCTATTCTAAAAAATAAAGTAGACGAGATCAAAAAAGCTGAATGGGATATTGAGGTTCCACAATCTAAAGTTAAAGGTAAAGAATGGCTAAAAAGCCAGGTATCAAGAGCATTTCTTCCAAAATATTTTCCTAACTATAAAAAATATCTTTGGATTGATTGTGATGCTTGGGTTCAAGATTGGAGTTCAATAGACTTATATTTTAAGGCTTGTGATAATGGTAAACTAGGTATTACCCAGACAATGACACCTGGATATAGAATATTAAGCAACGTTAATTGGCTGTTTGGAAAATTAGCAATTATAAAATCTCAAAATTTTAAACATGCTATTAAATCTAAAATTGATATTAATAAAGCAAGAAAGTTAGCATTCGCTCCGCATATTAATATTGGTGTTTTCTCATTAGAAAAAGACTCTAATTGTTGGAATGTTTGGCAAAAAAATTTAAAAACTACTCTTAGTCATGGCCAAATATTTGGTTCAGAGCAACTAGCAATAAATATATGCGTATATATTGATAATGTAGATGTTGAATTTCTTCCTCATAATTGCAACTGGTTGGCTAGCAACTTACTTCCAAAGTTTGATGAAAAGAATAAAATTTTCGTGGAACCTTTTTTACCAAATTATAAAATTGGAATTATACATTTGGCTAGTGGTATTAAAGTAAATGATAAAGATATGAGAAACGAGAAAAATCTAGAGATAGAATTAAATACTTTGGATAATAATAAAATCTCAAAATCTTTAAGGTTCAAAACTAATTGAAAAAAAATAAAATCTCAAAAAATTGGATTAATAAGCAGAGAAGAGATATTTATGTTAGACAATCAAAAGTTGAAGGATATAGATCAAGAGCCGTTTATAAATTAAAAGAAATTAACGAAAAATTTAAATTTTTAAAAAATAATATATCAGTAATAGATCTTGGAGCTGCTCCTGGAAGCTGGTCTCAATATATATCAATTAATTTAAAATGTAATAAGCATTTAGCAATAGATTTACAAGAAATAGAAGAAATAAAGAATGTAAAAATTTTAAAAGGAGATTTTACGGATACTGAGCAACAAAATAAAATTAATAATTATTTTGCTGGAAAAATTGACCTAATTATTTCAGATATGGCAGTCAATACTACGGGAAATAAAAATCTAGACTCTATGGTAACTGGAGAATTAGTTTTAGAAGCTTTGGATTTCGCTACAAAAATGATGAAGCCAAATGGCTATTTTGTCTCAAAATTATTTATGGGAACTTCATTTAATGAGATAATTACATTTTCAAAAAAAAATTTTGTAAAATTTAATGTCTATAAGCCTCCAGCAAGTAGAAAAGACTCTAAAGAAAGTTTTTTAATCTGCAAAAATTTAAGATAGATACTTTCATTTTTTTAAGAATCGTTTATATAAGGACATGGATCCTATCAAAGAAGCGCTCACTTTCGATGATGTAACTTTAGCACCAAATTATTCTGAAATTTTACCTTCAGAAGTAAAGACAGAAGCTAAATTATCAAAACACTTAAATATTTCTATACCCCTTCTAACTTCAGCAATGGATACTGTAACAGAGTCTAATATGGCTATTTCAATTGGTAAAAAGGGTGGAATAGGCGTTATACATAGAAATTTATCAATAAATGATCAGATAAAAGAAATAAGAAAAGTAAAAGCAAAAAAAATGTTAGTTGGTGCAGCTGTTGGTGCAAGTTTAAACGAACACATAAGAGCTCAAAAGATTTTAAAAGAAAATATCGATTTAATTGTTGTTGATACAGCTCATGGCCATACAAAAAAAGTTGCTGAAATAATAAAAAAAATTAAAAAAATTAAACCAACTAAAACAGCTTTATGTGCAGGTAATATTGCTACAGCAGAAGCAGCTAAATTTCTGATTAAGCAAGGAGTAGATATTATAAAAGTTGGAATTGGACCAGGATCTATATGCACTACAAGATTAGTTGCCGGGATTGGAGTTCCACAGTTAAGTGCAATTTTAGATGTAAAAAAAGGTATGGGCAAAAGTAAAACAACATTAATAGCTGATGGAGGTATCAAATTTTCTGGGGATATTGCAAAAGCACTTGCAGCAGGAGCAGATGCGGTGATGATTGGATCATTATTTGCAGGAACAGATCAGGCTCCAGGTAGAATTATAAAAAGAGGTGGTAAATTATTTAAAAGTTTTAGGGGCATGGGATCTATTGGAGCAATGAATAAAGGATCAGCAGATAGATATTTTCAATCAAAACAAAAAGATACTTCAAAATATGTAGCTGAAGGTGTTGAAGGTTTTGTTAAATACAAAGGCACAGTTGAAAAAATAATCTACCAACTTGTAGGGGGTTTAAAATCATCAATGGGATACTTAGGTGCAAAAAGAATTAAAGATCTTAGAAAAAAACCAAAATTTGTCAAAATTACTAAAGCAGGTTTTTATGAAAGTATGGTACATAACATAGACGAAATAAAAAGATGATAAAAAAAATTACCTTAGCAATAATTTTACTTTTTACTTTAATTTTTAATGTTAACGCGGAGAAAGTTAATTTTTTTGATGAAGCAAAAAATCTTTATGAAAATGAAAAATATGAAGATTCAAAATTTTTATTTCAAAGAAATATTGTATACAATCCCAAAGACTCAAAGTCATATCTATATTTGGCAAAAATATTTAAAAACGAGGAAAATAAAACAGAACTAGAGAAAAATATAAATACAGTCTTACTACTCGAGCCAAACAACGAAGAGGCAATGTATCTATTAATAGACATTGAGTTAGAAAGATCTAATTTTTCTAAAGCAACGGAACTTAGAGAAGATTTTAAGAAAATATGCTCGAACCTTTGTGATAAAATCGCATCTATTAACAAACGCCTAAAAGAGTTTGAAAAAAAAGATGCGTCTTGAAAATAATCTAGATAAAATTTTAATAATCGATTTTGGGTCTCAGTTTACACAATTAATTGCAAGAAAAGTAAGAGAATTAAATGTTTTTTGTGAAATTATAAGTCACAACAAACTTAAAGACTACAAAAATGAAAAAAATGTGAAAGGTATCATTTTATCAGGTGGTCCCTTAAATGTTTATCAAAATAAAAAAGTTAAATTCAATAGAAGTATATTAAGTTTAAATATTCCAATTTTAGGTATTTGTTTTGGTCACCAGATAATCTCTAAAGAATTAGGAGGTAAAGTAAAACGAGCAAAATCAAGAGAATTCGGGTTGGCAAAAGTTACAAAATTAAAAAAAAGCGCTTTAACCGAAAATTTCTTTTCAAAAAAATCTACCAATGTATGGATGAGCCATGGAGATGAGGTAATTAAATTACCTAAAGGTTTTAAAGTCATAGCAAAATCCTCAAATTCGAAATTATGCATGATAGAAAATGTAAAAAAAAAAATATATGGCATACAGTTTCATCCAGAAGTTTCCCATACAGTTAAAGGCAAAGTAATATTAAAAAACTTTGTAATTAAAATTTGTAAAATTAAAAAAAATTGGACATCAAAAAATCAAAAATCCAAACTTATGCAACAAATTAAAGAACAAGTTGGAAATTCTAAAGTAATTTGTGCATTATCTGGTGGAGTAGATAGTAGTGTAGTAGCAAAATTAATTAGTAATGCGATTGGAAAAAACTTAACTTGTATATTCGTTAATACCGGTCTGCTCAGAAAAAACGAAGAAAAACAAGTAGTAAATACTTTTAGAAAAAAATTCAAATTGAATTTAATTTATGTAAATGCTGAACAATTATTTATAAGCAAATTAAAAAATGTAACAGATCCAGAAAAAAAAAGAAAAATTATTGGAAATTTATTTATCAAACTTTTTGAAAAATACGCAAAAAAAACAAAAAATGTAAAATTTTTAGCTCAAGGAACTCTATACCCTGATTTAATTGAAAGTAAATCTGTAACAGGAAGTCAAACGTCAAAAATTAAGTCTCATCATAATGTAGGCGGTTTGCCAAAAAAAATGAAATTAAAATTGGTTGAGCCATTGAAGTATTTATTTAAAGATGAAGTTAGAATGTTGGGTCTAGAATTAAATTTAAGTAAAGAAATTATTTCTAGACATCCTTTTCCTGGTCCTGGTTTAGCAATTAGAATGCCAGGTACAATTACTAAAGAAAAAATAAAAATTTTAAAAGAAGCAGATAATTATTTTGTAAACGCATTAAGAGAACATAATCTATATCATAAGATATGGCAGGCTTATGCTGCATTACTGCCTGTTAAAACTGTTGGTGTCATGGGAGACAATAGAACCTATGAATATTTATGCTTGCTTAGAGCAATAACATCTGAAGATGGAATGACAGCGGATTATTTTCAATTTAATAAATCATTTATGCAAATGGTATCGAATAAAATAGTTAATAATATTCGAGGTATAAATAGAGTAGTTTATGATGTGACTTCTAAACCACCAAGTACTATTGAACTAGAATAGAAATAAATTATAATTTTACTATGAAATATTTACACACAATGATCAGAATCTCTAATATTCAGGAGTCGTTAAAATTTTTTTGTGATGGACTGGGTTTAAAAGAGACAAAAAGAATGGAAAATGAAAAAGGCAGATATACATTAATTTTTTTAGCTGCACCAAACGACAATAATGCAGAAATTGAACTAACTTATAATTGGGACGGTGACAATTTAGGAGAGGGATCTAGAAATTTTGGTCACTTAGCTTATAGAGTTAAAAATATATACGAAATATGTCAAAGACTAATGGATATGGGTTATACAATTAATAGACCACCTAGAGATGGTCATATGGCATTTGTGAAATCACCAGATAAAATATCAATTGAAATACTTCAGGAGGGAAATCTTCCTCCTAAAGAGCCTTGGTCATCAATGGAAAATACCGGAACTTGGTAATATTAGAAATATTTTATATATTTTTCATTAATATTTAAAATTTCTAAATCGACTAGTCCACCTATTACTAATTGAATAGCAACCAACAAAATAAAACCTAAGCCTATATAAGCTATCCATAAATGTTTTTGAATATAATTTGCTAAATAAGTAGCTAAAGCTCCAGTAAGAACTACTGATAATACTAAGCCAAAAATCATAAAACCAAAATTACCTTTGGCTGCTCCCACAACTCCAATAACGTTATCAAAACTAATTGTAATATCTGCAAATAAAACCTTGTAAATACTTTTGATAAATGAAGGCTCCATAGATTTCTTTTTAGGAGACTTTATTTTTTGAATTTCAAATAAATCTTTTCTTAAGTCGTTAACAATCCAAATTAAAAGTAATCCTCCAAGAATTTTAATGAAGTAAAATTTAAATAAATATGTTGCAAATATTGCAAATATAACTTTGAAAACTAATGCTCCAACTACTCCCCAAAATATTATTTTTTTTCTATTTTTTGGGACAAAATTAGCTGCTATTAATCCTATTATTATTGCATTATCTGCCGCAAGAATAATATCTATAAATATAATTTGCAGTAAAATGAGTGATTGTTCGATCAAGATGTTACTATAATAGTAATTATTTATTATTTTTCAATAAAACATCAAAAATTTTTATTGATTTAAGTTTTAATACATAATGAGATATGTTTTTTAGAAATATGGAGGATTTATGAAACTTTTCAAAATTTTGCTCTCTGTTTTATTTTCTGTTATTTTATCTGCTAATGCTTTTGCTGCAGAAAAATGGGATATGGCACTAGCATATGGTGCAAGCAACTTCCATTCTGCTAATGCAGCTGAATTTGCTAAAAATGTTTCAGAAAAAAGTGGGGGAAAATTAACAATAGTAACACACCCAGGTGGATCTCTATTTAAAGGTGGAGAGATATTTAGGGCTGTTAGAACTGGACAAGCTCAAATTGGTGAGAGATTTATGTCGGCCCTAGGTAAAGAGGACCCGTTATTAGAGATTGATTCACAACCATTTCTTGCAACATCTTATGATGATGCTATGAAACTGTATCAAGCATCTAAGCCTGCAATAATTAAAGGTCTAGATCAAAAAGGTCTTGTATTTTTATACGCTGTACCATGGCCTGCACAAGGTCTTTATAGTAAAAAGGAAATTAATAGTGTTGCTGATTTAAAAGGTTTAAAATTTAGAGCATATAATTCTGCAACTATTAGAATGGCCGAGTTGACAGGTATGGCTCCTACAAAAATAGAAGCAGCTGAAATAAGCCAAGCATTCTCAACTGGTGCGGTTGAAAGTATGATTACTTCACCAACTACTGGTAAGAACAGTAAAATTTGGGAAAATGGAGTAAAGTATTTTTATGATATTGCAGCTTGGTTTCCAAAAAATATGATTGTAGCTCACAGAGGTTCTTGGAATAAATTAGATAAAGCTACACAAAAAATGATTATGGAAGAGGCAGCAGTTGCTGAGAAAAAAGGTTGGGCACTTTCAAAAAAAGGAAATGTTGCTGATAAAAAAGCTTTAGCTGATGCTGGAATGAAAGTAGGCAAAGTAAATGCAGCCCTTGAAAGTCATTTCAAAAAAGTTGGTGCTACAATGGCAGAAGAATGGAAGAAAAAAGCTGGTGATAGAGGTGCTAGTGTTCTTGCTGCTTATAATTAAATCATTATAATTAAAAAGGCCGTATTAAACGGCCTTTTTATATGTTTACTAAAGTCAATAAATTTTTAAATAATCTTTATAGTTACTCAGGCTATATCGCTGCATTCTTTCTTATTTTAGTTGCAGTTTTTATTTTAATTGGAATTTCATCAAGAATATTTGGTTTTTATATAAGAGGCCTAGCCGAATATTCTGGATATTGTATGGCTGCCTCATCTTTTTTTGCCTTATCTTATACTTTTGTAGAAGGTGGCCACATTAGAATTACTTTATTTTTAGAAAAAGCTACTGGGATTAAAAAGAGATTTTTGGAATTATGGAGTTTAATACTTGCAACTATATTTTCTGGTTACCTAGCTTTTTATTTTTTGAAAATGCTAAAAATATCTTATGAATTTCAAGAGAGAAGTGAAGGAGCTGACGAAATTTTAATTTGGATACCACAAACTAGTGTTGCTTTAGGATCACTAATATTTTTCATATGTGTATCTCATCAATTAGTTTTGAAAATACAAATAAAAAAAAATGACTGAAATTTTACTCACTATATTTTTCATAAGTGTTCTCTTGATATTTTTAGGCTCGGGAATTTGGGTTGCTATAAGCATGGTTGGAGTTTCTTCTATAGGAATGATGCTGTTCACCACAAGGCCAGTTGGTGATGCGATGGCAACAACAATTTGGGGAGCCTCATCCTCATGGACTTTAACTGCACTTCCTTTATTTGTTTGGATGGGTGAAATTTTATTTCGGACGAAGTTATCTGAAAATTTATTTGAAGGATTATCCCCATGGATGCAGAAACTGCCCGGTGGCTTAGTGCATGTTAATGTAGTTGGATGTGCTTTATTTGCAGCTATTTCAGGATCTTCTGCAGCAACTGTAGCCACAGTAGGAAAAATGTCTATTCCAGAGCTAAGAAAAAGAAAATATCCAGAAAGTATTCTACTTGGAAGTTTAGCTGGTTCAGGAACGCTGGGTCTTCTAATTCCACCTTCTATTATTTTAATTATTTATGGCGTGACTGTCCAAGAGTCGATAGCAAAACTATTTATTGCAGGAATTGTACCAGGAATAATGATTGCGTTGATCTTTATGACTTATGTAATGATTTGGTCGTTAATAAATAAAAAATCCATGCCTACTTTTAAACAAGACTTCTCATTTATGGAAAAGATAAGGAAATCAGGAAAACTGATACCTGTAATATTATTAATAGTTTCAGTTATTGGCTCAATTTATACTGGTATAGCAACTGCAACTGAAGCAGCCTCATTGGGTGTAGTTGGCGCATTAATATTATCATACTTTCAAAAAAGTTTATCTTTAAAAACATTTAAAGAATCATTGCTGGGTGCTACCAAAACTTCTTGTATGATAGCTTTTATATTAGCAGGAGCTACTTTTTTATCTTTAGCAATGGGTTTTACAGGATTACCAAGAAATCTCGCTTTATGGATCGAAGGCATGGAACTTTCTCCATATGTTTTAATTTTTGTTTTAATGATTTTTTATATAATTCTTGGAATGTTTCTTGATGGTATCTCTGCTGTAGTTTTAACAATGGCTATAATTGAACCAATGATTAGACAAGCAGGCTTTGATATGATTTGGTTTGGTGTCTTTCTAGTTATTGTTGTAGAAATGGCTCAGATCACGCCACCGGTTGGCTTTAATCTTTTTGTTCTTCAGGGTATGGCTAATAAGGATATGGGGTATATAGCAAGAAGTGCGTTTCCACTCTTCTTGCTAATGATTTTTGCTGTTATTTTAGTTGTGATATTTCCAGAAATCGCTCTTTGGATGCCTGAGCAAATGATAAAAAATATAAATTAATATTTTGATTTTTTAGACCCGTCTATCACACCCTTTAGCTGATTATATTCATCACAATTACATCCCTCTAGAACACCTAATCTTTCTTTTGCTAAATTCATCCTATTGGTTGCAACATATAATTCACCAAGGTATTCATTAATTCCTTTGTGATTTGGATTTATAGCTAAACCTTGTAGATAAAACTTTTCTCCACCATCAAAATCTCCAAGTTTTCTTGTTGTAAACCCTAGATAGTTTAGCGTATCTGCTTTATTTGGTTTTTCTTTATTCGATTTAATTAAAAATTTTTGGGCTTTTTGATATCTTTTTTTAGCTTTTTCAATTTTACCTTTTTCTTCCATTTTTTTTGCTACATTTATTAAGTTTACTGCTTTCTCATATAATGTGTCTTTAGGCGCACCCGATGATCCAGCTGAAAAAGAATTTGTTATAAGTCCAACTAATAAAATTATTGAAAATACTTTTGTTTTTATCATTATGTAAATTTCCTCATATTGTTTAGTGGTTTTAGTTTGAAACCGTTTTCAATTAAATTTTCTTTAACAACTATTGCTGTTTCAAGAGAACTATTATTATCTCCATGTATGCAGACCGAGTCTATTTCGCAAGGTATTCGCTTTCCACTGTGACAATTAAGTGCCTGATTTTCAACCATGGATAAAACATGGATTTTTGCTTGATCAGCATCAGTTATAAGAGCATTCGACTTCTTTCTTGAAACTAGATTTCCGTCATCTTCATAATTTCTATCAGCAAAAATTTCACAAGCAATTTTCATTTTAAATTTTTTAGCTGCCTCCTCCATTTTCGATCCAGTTGGAACTAAATATATTAGCGATTTATCTATATCACTTATGGATTTTGCAATTATGGTTGCTAAATTAATATCTTCACAAGCCATATTATTCAGAGCACCATGGGGCTTAATATGTGTTACTTTCTCTCCATATTTATCTGCAATTTTTTGTAAAATTTCATACTGATCTACTAATAATTGATTAATTTCTTTCTCATCAAGTTGCATTCTTTTTCTTCCAAAGTTCTCTGGATCATTAAATGATGGATGGGCACCAATACTTACTCCGTTTTTTTTTGAAATTTCTACTACTTCGTTCATACTTTCTTCATCCCCAGCATGATATCCACAAGCTATATTGGCTGAATTGACAATTTTTAGTAATTTTGGATCATTTTCATTTGAATGATGCTTTGATTTTTCACCTAAATCACAATTGATATTAATTTCCATACTAACAAATCATAAGTATAACATGATATGATAAAAAATATATTAAATCTTGGTGACGCAGCATTGTATTGCGACTTTGGAAGTGATGTAAATCAAGAAATTAATTCAAATGTTATCAAATATTTTTACCATATAAAAAAATTAAATTTAAAAGGTATTACAAACTTAACTCCATCTTATAATAAATTAATAATTTCATATGATTTAAATATACATTCTTTTTTATCTTTAAAAAAAAAAATTGAAAATATAGAGATTAAAGAAAGCAATAAATTAGAAAAAAACTTAATCAAAATTCCTGTGTGTTGTGATAATAATTTCGCATTAGATATTAAAAGAGTTGAAAATAAACTAAAACTAAAATCAGAAATAATCCTAGAAAAATTTTTTAGCAAAAATTACTTTTGTTATATGACAGGATTTGTGGCTGGCATGCCTTTTCTTGGTGATCTTAACCAGGAAATGAGATTAAAAAGATTAGAAACACCAAGAGTTAAAGTTCCAAAAGGTTCAGTTGGAATAACAGAACAATTTTGTAACATATACACTTTTGAAACACCTGGGGGATGGAATATTTTAGGAAACACGCCACAAAATATTTTCGATTCATCTAATCAATCAAATCCTAATCTTGTTAATCCAGGTGATACAATAAAATTTTATAGAATAACTTTAGATCAATATAATGAAATCAAAAGATAGAAACTACTTTAAAATTTTAAGAGCTGGTATCAACACCACATATCAAGACTTAGGAAGAAATAATTTATATCATATTGGTATTCCTTTTAGTGGAGCGATGGATAAAAGAAATTTTCAATTGTTAAACTCACTTCTACAAAATGATTACAATTCACCTGTAATAGAATTTGCTTATCAAGGCCCGCATCTGAAGTATTTTGGAAAAGATATTTTTTTTTGTATTTCTGGAAATGTATCATTTAAAATTATAACAAAAAAGGGTGTTATTGATGGTAATTCCTACCAATGTTATTTGTTAAAAAATGGTGATGAAGTCGATATACATTCAACCAACAAGTCTGTTTATGGATATTTTTCGATTAACGGAACTTTTAGTGTTGATTATTATTGGGGAAGTTGTTCAATAAATACACAAGCTCAAATTGGACCAAATAATGGGAATAAATTTTCTAAAGATTTAGAAATTGAAATAATTGATATTAATAATTCTTTTAACAAAAGAAAACTTGATTACCTAGGTAGCACTATTGAAAATATAAGGGTCATTAAAGGTACAAACTATGATTATTTTTCTGAGTCTTCACAAAATAAATTCTTTAAAGAAAGTTTTAAAATTACAAAACTTTCAGACAGGATGGGTATGAGATTAGAAGGTCCAAAAATTGAAAATATCGTTGATCCTAATATAAAATCTGAAGGTTTGGTAAAAGGTGTAATTCAAATAACATCTGCTGGAGATCCAATAATTATGTTATCAGACCATGGGACTATTGGTGGATATCCGAAGATTGCAACTATCATATCTGCTGACTATGATCGACTGGTACAATTAACACCAGGATCTAATATTAAATTTAAATATGTAAGCTTAGAGGATGCTGAAACATTATATAAACTTTAT
This sequence comes from uncultured Pelagibacteraceae bacterium, assembly GCA_902612605.1. Lineage (GTDB taxonomy): Bacteria > Pseudomonadota > Alphaproteobacteria > Pelagibacterales > Pelagibacteraceae > Pelagibacter. The sequence goes on along the minus strand of CACMDY010000006.1, from coordinate 37,930 downwards.
CAGATGGAGACTAATAATCTTATTTCTCAAATTAAATGAATTTAATTACAAAATTACCAGGGCCGCTTTTGATTTTTTTTGGTGCTTTCAGTTTAAGTTTTGGAGGGTTGATAGTCAAATCTTTCGAAGGTTCCACACTATGGCAGATTCTATTTTGGAGATCAGTTTTTTTTATAATTGTAGTTCTGATCTTTCTAATTATTAGTTATAAGCAAAATTTTATTTCAGCATTTTATAAATCTGGAGCCCCTGGTCTTATTGGAGGCATTATACTTGCCTGTGGCTTTAGTGGTTATGTTTTTGCAATGTATAATACTACTGTAGCAAATACTAATTTTATAATTCAAACCCAAACATTATTTTTAGCAATCTTTGGATATATCTTTTTAAAAGAAAGAATAAACTTAATAACATTAACTTCTATAGTTTTAGCAATTTCAGGAATAATTTTAATGGTTGGAAGCTCATTAACAGTTGGACAAATGAGTGGAAATATTGCTGCTTTTATTATGCCAATATCATTCGCAACATTAATTTTAATAGTTAGAAAATTTCCAAGTGTAGATATGGTTCCATTACAATTTATTGCAGGCGTTATTGCTTTGATCATTGGATATTTTATGTCTAAAACGATTTTTATATCTTTAAATGACATTTTTTTGGGATTTTTAGCTGGTTTTTTCCAACTTGGTTTTGGTTTTATTTTTATTACAATCGGCGCAAGATCTACACCTTCAGCCTTAGTTGGAATCATAATGTTATCAGAGGCAGTTTTAGGACCTTTTTGGGCGTGGATGTTTATAAACGAAAATCCTCCAACCAGCGTTTTAATTGGTGGTTTAATAGTGATATTTGCAGTTTTAATACAATTTCTTTCACTTATGAAAAAAAAAAGTGCAACAAATTAGAGCTATAAATTTATATTAGTTATGTTATAAGAATTTATACGGGAGAGACTACTTTTGTAGCGCCGAAGGAGCAACCACCCCGGAAACTCTCAGGCAAATGGACCGTACATATTAACTCTGGAAAGAGAATTATTCTCGCCGAAGGAGCAAATCTCTCAGGCAAAAAGACAGAGGGGGCATAAAGAGTTAATATGAGTATAAAAAAAACATCGTTAAATAATCTCCACATCAAGTATGGCGCAAAGCTTGTAGAATTTGCTGGATATCAAATGCCCATTCAATATAAAGATGGAATTATACAAGAGCATAAATACACACGTTCACACTCTGGTATTTTTGATGTTTCTCATATGGGCCAATTATTTATATCGGGCGGTGATGATCTTACAAATGATCTTGAGAAGATTTTTCCTGCGGATTTGAAAAAATTAAAAATTAATCAAAGTAAGTATTCATTTTTAATGAATAACAAAGGAGGAATTCAGGACGATCTGATAATTGCTAAAACATCTGATGGATTTTTAATTATCTTGAATGCTGCATGCAAGTATAATGATTATGAAATAATAAAATCTAAACTTGATAATCAATATAAATTAAATCTTGAAGAGACATTGTCATTAATTGCATTACAGGGCCCTGAAGCAAAAAACGTTTTAAATAAAGTTATACCTGGTTGTAACAGTCTAAAATTTATGAACGGAAACAACTATGTCTATAAAAATGAAAAAGTATACATAACTAGATCAGGATATACTGGTGAGGATGGATTTGAAATTTCTATAAAACATAGTGATGCTGAAACTTTTGTAGAAAGTTTGATAAAAAATGGATCTAAATTGATTGGTTTAGGAGCAAGAGATACATTAAGAATGGAAGCTGGACTGTGCTTGTATGGAAATGATTTAGACAACGATACCAGTCCTATCGAAGCTAATCTAAAATGGGCAATACCTAAGAGCAGAATTGAGACTGAATTTGTTGGATCAGAAGTTTTAAAAAACCAATTTCAAAGCGGAGTAAAAAAATTAAGAGTTGGCATAAAACCAGACAGCAAAGTAATTGCTAGAGGAAATACCAAAATTTACAATGATAAAAATCAAGAAATCGGGAAAGTAACAAGTGGTACATTTGGACCGAGCGTTGAACATCCAATAGCAATGGGATATGTCGATAATAGTTATTCAACAGTAAATACAAAAATATTTCTTGAAGTTAGAGGAAAAAAAATTCCTGCAAATATTTGTAACTTACCGTTTTATAAAAAAAATTACGCAAAAGGGGAAATTAATGTCTGAAGTTAAATATTCAAAAGAACATGAGTGGATTAAACTAGATGGAGAAGAAGCTACAATTGGAATAACTAAGCATGCAACAGAAATGCTTGGGGATATAGTATTTGCAGAACTTCCAGAGAAAGGCTCACATGTTGATAAAGATGGAACTGCTGGAGTGGTTGAGTCAACTAAAGCTGCTAGCGATGTTTACACTCCTGTTAGTGGAGAAGTTATAGACACAAATCAAATGATAGTTGATGATCCATCAAAAATAAATGAAGACCCAGAAGAGTCTGCATGGTTTTTTAAACTTAAAATAAAAGACAAATCTGAAATGGATAGTCTTATGAAAAAAGAAGAATATGAAAAATTTGCAAAGGAGACGTCAGCATAATGTTACCAAATTCAGAAAAAGATTTTATAAAAAGACACATTGGACCTTCTAAAGAAGACCAATCAAAAATGTTAAAAGAATTAAATTATCAATCAATAGATGATTTAATGAATAACACTGTTCCAGAAAAAATAATGTTTAAAGGTGAGCTTAATATCGGAGAACCTAATTCAGAATATGAGGCGTTAAGAAAATTAAGAGCAATTTCAAAAAAAAATCATGTTTACTCAAATTTTATTGGAATGGGTTATTATGGAACTTATACGCCATATGTAATTTTAAGAAATATTTTAGAAAATCCAGGTTGGTATACATCATATACACCTTATCAGCCTGAAGTAGCTCAAGGAAGACTTGAGATGTTATTGAACTTTCAACAAATGATTGTTGATTTTACTGGAATGGATATCGCTAATGCTTCTTTATTGGATGAAGGTACAGCAGCAGCAGAAGCCGTGGGCCTTAGTCATAGATTAAATAAAAAAGATAGCAATTTAGTTTTTGTATCTGAGGATTGTCATCCTCAAACTATAAATGTAATTCAAACTAGAGCTGAACCAATGGGGTTAAAAGTTTTAGTTGGAAAAGAAGATGAAGTTTTAGACCAATTAAAAGAAGATCTTGTTTGTGGAATTTTACAATATCCTGGAACTTTAGGAGATATTAAAGACCCAAGTGAAGCAATTAGCAAAATTCATAAAAAAAATGGTAAGGCTGTATTAGCTTGTGATTTATTAGCTTTAGCAAAATTAAAAACTCCAAGAGAACTTGGTGCTGATATAGCAGTAGGAAGCTCTCAGCGATTTGGAATACCAATGGGGTATGGAGGTCCACATGCAGCATTTTTTGCAACTAAAGACGAGTATAAGAGATCAATGCCTGGTAGAATTGTTGGAGTGTCAGTTGATAGACATGGTAACAAGGCATACAGATTATCTTTACAAACTAGAGAGCAACACATCAGAAGAGATAAGGCGACAAGCAATATTTGTACTGCACAAGCTTTATTAGCAATTGTTTCAGCAGCATATGCTATTTATCATGGTCCAGATGGAATTAAAAATATTTCTGAAAGAGTTTCTCAATTAGCAAAAAGTTTTGCTGATAAAATAAAACAGTCAGGTTATGAAATTTATTCTGATTATTTTTTTGATACTGTTACAATTATTACCAAAGAAAAGACTGATCAAATTTATAAAAATGCTCTAAATCAGAAAGTTAATATACGAAAAGTAAATTCTGAAATGCTTGCTGTCTCTTTCGATGAAAGAAAAAACGTTTATAGAGTAAATCAATTATTAAAAATTTTTAACGCTGCAGAATCAATAAAAAAAGAGGATCCTTCAGTTAAATTACCTAATTTACCAAAAAATTTATTAAGAACTTCAAAATATTTAGAGCATCCAATTTTTAACTTATATCATTCAGAAACTGAAATGCTTAGATATCTTAAAAAGCTAGAGGATAAGGATATAGCATTGAATAGAACTATGATAGCACTTGGGTCGTGCACAATGAAGTTAAATGCTGCTGCTGAAATGATCCCGATTTCTTGGAAAGAATTTGCAGAACCTCATCCTTTTGTTCCAGTTGAACAAATGGAAGGTTTTAGAGATTTGTTTACCGATTTAAAAAATTGGTTGAGATCTATAACAGGTTTTTCCGGTGTTTCTCTACAACCTAATGCAGGCGCCCAAGGAGAATATGCAGGTCTAATGGTCATAAGAAAGTACCACTTAGATAGAGATGAAGCTCATCGTAATATATGTTTAATCCCAAGTTCGGCACATGGTACAAATCCTGCAAGCGCACAAATGGTTGGAATGAAAGTGGTTGTTGTTAATTGTGACAAAGAGGGAAATGTAGATTTCGATGATTTAAAGAAAAAAGTAGAGCAACATTCAGAAAATCTCGCAGCTTTAATGGTAACTTACCCATCTACCCATGGAGTATTTGAGGAAAAAATAACAGATATTTGTGAGTTAGTTCATAAACATGGTGGACAGGTCTATATGGATGGAGCAAATTTAAATGCCCTTGTTGGAGTTGCAAAGCCTGGAAATTTTGGTCCAGATGTTTGTCATATTAATCTGCATAAAACATTTTGCATTCCTCATGGTGGTGGCGGACCTGGAATGGGACCTATAGCTTGTAAAAAACATTTACAAGTTTATCTGCCTAATCATCCAGTAATAAAAGATTGCGGACCAACAAGTGGAATTGGAGCAGTATCAGCAGCTCCTTGGGGTAGCTCAAGTATTCTATCAATCTCTTGGATGTATATTAAAATGATGGGATCAACAGGATTAAAGCTTGCTACTCAAGTTGCAATTTTAAACGCAAATTATATTGCTCACAGACTAAAAGATCACTTTCCGATTTTGTACAAAGGTGCAAATGGCAATGTTGCACATGAGTGCATAATTGATATTAGAAATATTAAATCTGAAACAGGGGTAACAGAAGAAGATATTGCTAAAAGAATGATAGATTTTGGATTTCACGCACCAACTATGTCATGGCCTGTTGCTGGGACTATGATGATAGAGCCAACCGAAAGTGAAGGGTTATCAGAAATAGACAGATTTTGTGACACTTTAATTAAGATTAAACAAGAAATTGAAAAAATTAAATCAGGTGAATTTGATAAAATTGATAATCCAATTAAAAATGCTCCTCACACTGATACTGAATTATCATCAGATGTATGGGAACATAAATACTCAAGACAAGAAGCAGCATATCCTTCAAGTTTTTTAAAACAAAACAAATTCTGGCCTCCAGTTGCTCGGGTAGACAATGTTTATGGAGATAAAAATATATTCTGCACATGTCCAAGTATGGATGAGTTTAAAGAAGACGCAGCATAGCCTTAATGCGAATTGCAGTAATCGGATCAGGAATCTCTGGTTTATCAGCAGCACAAAAGCTTTCCAAAAAACATCATGTTGATTTATTCGAAAGCGAAGATCATTTTGGTGGTCATTCATATACTTTAGATACTTTAATTAATGATAAAAAAGTACCTGTAGATATTGGCTTTATTGTTTTTAATCATGAAACTTATCCAAATCTCATAAATTTTTTTAACGAATTAAAAATTGAAATTGAAAAAAGCGATATGTCATTTTCTGTTTCTGTAAAAGATACAAATTATGAATATTGTGGTAGGGGTTTAAACGGAATTTTTGCAAATAAAGCTAATCTTTTTAATTTAAAATTTTTAAAAATGTTTTTTGATATTATAAATTTCTACAAAAAGTGTGATCAAATTAAAAGTTTAAATGAAGAGATTACTCTTGGTGAATTTCTTGAAAAAAATAAATGGTCAAAAAATTTTATTAATTTTCATCTAATCCCAATGGTTTCTGCTATCTGGTCTATGCCCCCAGTAGAAGCAAATCAAATGCCAATTAAATTTTTTTTAAAATTTTTTCAAAATCATGGACTTTTTAAATTAAAAAATAGACCACAATGGTACACAGTCACCAACAGAAGCAGAACTTATGTAGAGAAAGTATTAACTCAAATAAGTGGAGAATATTTTAAAAATTATAAGATTAGTTCGATAAAAAGAAATAAAATTGGTGTTCAAGTATATTACGGTGCTAGTAACGAATTTTTTGACTATGATAAAGTTGTCATCGCTACTCATGCAGATGATGCATTGAAAATTTTGAGTGAGCCGACTGAGGATGAAAAAAAAATACTTTCAAATTTTAAATATAAATCCAATCTAGCAGTAATACATACTGATGATGTATGTATGCCAAATAATAAAAAAGTTTGGTCTTCATGGAATTCCTCAGTTGATAAATCAGATATTAGTAAAACATCATTAACTTATTGGTTGAACTTATTACAAAATCTGAAAATAGAAAAAAATATTTTCTTAACCTTAAATCCGTTTTTTGAAATAGATCAAAAAAAAATCCTACAAAAAGTTACCTTTACCCACCCTTATTTTGATCAAGATGCTTTGAATAATCAAAAATTATTAAAAGAAATACAAAATAAAAGAAATGTATTGTTTTGTGGAAGTTATTTTGGTTACGGTTTTCATGAAGATGGAATAAAATCATCCATTAATATGATTGAAAACCTAAATGATTAAAAATTCCAATATTTACGAAGGTAAAGTAATTCATAAAAGATTTAAGCCAAAATATCACTTTTTTAAATACAACGTTTTCTCACTCTTTTTAGATCTTGATGAAATTAATTTGATACAAAAAAAAATTAAAATTTTTTCTAACAATAGTTTTAATATTTTAAGTTTTTATGACAAAGATCACGGACCTAGAGATGGTAGTGATTTAAAAGCCTGGGTAATAGAAAATTTAAAATCAAACAACATTCAATTTGAAAACATAAAGGTAAAATTGCTTTGTTATCCTAGAATATTTGGTTACGTATTTAATCCATTAAGTATTTTTTTCGTTTATGATAATCATTCAAAAATAATAGCTATATTGTATGAAGTTAAAAATACATTTGGTGAGCAACATACTTATATATTTAAAGTCAACGACGAAAAAATAATTACAAATAGCTGTGAGAAGAAATTTTTCGTTTCACCATTTATTGAAATGAAAAGTAAATATAATTTTAGAATCCTCAAACCTGAAAAAATGTTATCCGTAATAATTGATCAAAGTGATAAGGAGGGAAAATTGTTATATGCTTCACAAGACGGGATTGCAAAAGAAATTAACAATAAAAATATGCTTATATCTTATATTTCTCACCCTTTAATGACCTTTAAAGTTATTGCCGCAATTCATTTTGAAGCATTAAAATTATGGTTAAAGGGAGTTAAGTTAGTTAAAAAAAACATAAAAATAAAAAATAATATTACGTTTGAAAAAAAATGAATTTTAATCTTTTGTCAGATAAAATCGTATTTAATTCCCTAAAACTAATAAAGCATGGATTTCTTGAAATTCAAAATCATGATAGCAAAATATATAAGTTTGGTAATGAGAGTGAACAATTAAGAGCAAAGATTAAAATTAACAAACCTGGTTTAACGCTTCAAATAATAAAATCGGGAAGCGTAGGACTTGCAGAAGCGTATATGCGAAATGAATTTGAAACAGACAATCTAACTAATCTAATAGAAATAACAGCTAAAAATATAAAAATTGTCTATAAATTTTCAGGTATTTTTGATTTATCAATGATTAATAAATTAAAGAGTATTTTCATAAAAAATAATAAGAGCAGAAGTAAGAAAAACATTTCAAAACATTATGATTTAGGAAATGATTTCTTTTCATTATGGTTGGATCCTTCACTTACTTATTCAAGTGCAATTTTTGAAAAACAAAAAGACGATTTATTTTCTGCTCAACTAAATAAATATAAAAAGCTTACAGAATTAATAAAGCCAAACATAGGAAATAAAATTTTAGAAATTGGCTGTGGTTGGGGCGGATTCGCTGAATATGTGGGTAAAAATTATGATGTTAAATTAGATTGCATAACAATTTCTAAAGAGCAATTTGAATTTTCAAAAAAAAGAATATTTGAAAATGGATTGAATGAAAAAGTGAATATATTTTTGAAAGATTATAGAGATGTAGAAGACAAATATGACTCTATCGCATCTATAGAAATGATAGAAGCTGTTGGACAAAATTATTTAGTCAATTATTTTAAAAGTATTAAAAAAAATTTATCTGAGAATGGAAGGGCTGCCATACAATCTATTACAATCGATGATAGTTTATTTGACAGATATAAAACCAAAGAAGACTTTATACAAAAATACATATTTCCTGGAGGTTTTTTGCCATCAAAAAGAAAATTATATGATTTATCTAGTAGCAACGGTTTAGAAATTAAAAAATATGAGTCATATGGCTCTCACTATTCCAATACCTTAAAAATATGGAGAGATGAATTCCTTAAAAAATGGGAAGAGATTTCAAAACATGGATTTGATAATAAATTTAAACGTATGTGGCATTTTTATTTGTCATATTGTGAAGCTGGGTTTAAATCAAAGAATATAGATTTAATTCAATTTTCCATGCAAAATAAAATTTAATATGATTAAAAAAAAATTTTTTAAAGTATTTTTATTGATAATTTTTACAGGATTAATTACAAGCTGTATAAATAATCAATCTATGAAACCAGAAGATTTTAAAGATCAAAAACCAAGATTAATAATTGAAGAATATTTAAGCGGAAACGTCAAAGCTTGGGGTATACTACAAAACAGATCAGGTAAAGTTACAAGACAATTTTCAGCAGACTTAGACGGTAAGTGGGATGGCAAACAACTTATATTAGACGAAAAATTTATTTGGAATGATGGTGAAATACAAAATAGGCAATGGGTAATAGATAAAATTGATGAACATAATTACGAGGGAACTGCAGGCGATGTAGTTGGTAAGGCTAGGGGGTATTCATATGGCCCAGCATTTAAATTTGAGTATGTTTTGTTAGTTCCTGTGAAAGGAAAAAATATCAAAATTACTTTTGATGATTGGATATTTATGCAAGACGAAAGAGTAGCTATCAACAGAGCGAAAATGACAAAATTTGGAATTAAAGTAGCTGAATTGACTGTAATGTTTGTTAAAGATTAATTTTATTTTTTTTGTAATTTAGTTAATTTCCGTATTAAATAAAAATATAGTCGATCAGGAATTATTTTTAAAAATTTAAGGATAAAAGTTAATTCTTTTGGATAATGTATTTCAAAATTAGAACCATTAATAAGTCCATCATAAATTTTGTCTGCTGAGTATTCTGGAGTTTTTAGAAACGGCATCTTAAAATCATTCTTATCAGTCATTGGTGTTTTGATAAAACCTGGAGAAACCAAACAAACCCTCACACCATATCTACCAAAATCAAAATGTAAACTTTCAGCAAGATTAGTTAAAGCAGCTTTAGATGGTCCATAGCCACTTGAATTAGGTAAGCCTTTGTATCCTGCAATTGAAGATACAATGGTAATGATACCTTTTTCTCTTTCACGAAAATGAGTTTCAACTGCTTTTATACAATTTAATGTTCCAAAAAAGTTTACCTTAAATACATTTTCAATTTGTTCTACATCAATTTCTCTTTCTTTTTTTGGATCCCAGGTACCTGTAGAAAAAAAACAAATTTCAATATCTCCAAGTTCCTTTTTTATATTTTCAAAAACAGACTTACACTTTTCCTTGTCATTTACATCAAGAGGAAAAGATTTAATATTTTGATGCTTATCTTCAATTTCTTTCAATAAATTTTCTCTTCTTGCGGAAATAGCAACTATCCATCCATTATTAGCAAATTTTAATGCAAGTGCTTTGCCAATTCCTGTACTTCCGCCGGTGATCCAAATTACTTTTTTATTCATATTTAACTGCTGTATAGTACTTAAATGATAAAAAATAAAATTTTATCTTTTATTCTCTTTGCAATTACTACGTTTTCAGCTTCATTTATTGGAGGTTTGGTTACTATAAATTTTAAAGAACCTTGGTATTCAAATTTATCTAAACCTCAATACAATCCACCAGATTGGATATTTGGGCCAGTATGGACATTACTTTATTTATTTATGACAATTTCCATATGGAATGCGTGGCATAAAAACACAAAAAATTTAAATATTGTATTTTTATATTTCATTCATCTTTTTTTTAATACAACTTGGAGTGTTGTTTTCTTTGGTTTCCATAATATTTCTTTAGCAATTTTAAATCTTGTTGTGTTAATTATATTTATTGTTTTATTGGTATTTAAATATAAGAATATAAGTCTATTAAGCATGTATTTAATGATTCCATATTTGTTATGGTGTTGTTTTGCATTGCTTTTAAATATAAACATTTTTTTGATAAACTAATATGGATGATGTTGTAATAGTAGGTGGTGGTATAATTGGAGCTGCAACTGCGTACTTTATGTCCAAAGAAGGCAGAAAAGTAAAAGTCATTGAAAGGGATCCAACTTATAAAACTGCATCATTCCCATTATCACTTGGTGGATTTAGACGACAGTTTTTTCAAAAAGAAAATATTCTTTTAGGAAAATTCGCAAGGGAATTTATATTTCAAATACCAGAATTATTGAAAACTGAAAAAAATCCAAATCCAACAGCTAGCATGGTGCCCAATGGATACCTTCTAATGTTTGGACCAGATCATGCAGAAGAGCAATACAGAGCTTTAGAAAATCATAAAGAATGTGAAGCGGGTACAAAAAATATTAAAGGTTCTGAATTAAAAAACTATTTTCCTTACATTAATGAGGAAGGAATTGAAACTGCAACATTTACTGATAACAAGAGCGAGGGATGGATTGATCCATTTTTATTTCATAGCGCTTTAAAGCATAAAGCAATTGATCTTGGGGCAGAATTTATTAAGGGAGAGGTTAAGAGCCTTTCCGAAATTAATGCAAAAACAATTATTTCCGCAGCTGGGTGTTGGACTAAGGAACTACTTGAAGATATTCCTGTAGTACCTCAAAAACATACAGTCTTTAGAGTTAAATGTCCTAAACATATTCCAGAGATGCCATTATCCGGAGATCTAACAACAGGAGTATATTGGCGACCAGAAGGAAAAGAATATTTAGCAGGTTCTCCAATTTCAGTTTTTGATGCAGAAGATCTCGAACCTGCATGGAATGATTTTGAAGAATTAGTTTGGCCTGCACTTGCAAAAAGAATACCAGCATTTGAAGAACTAAAGTTAACAGGTGGATGGGCCGGATATTATGATTGTAACAAATTAGATAATAATGCTGTAGTTGGAAAACATCCAAAATATGAAAATGTTTACATGGCCTCAGGATTTACCGGTAGAGGTTTAATGCAAGCACCAGGAATTGGTAGAGCTCTAACTGAATTAATAACTACAGGCAATTATCAAACTATAGATATTAGTGTTTTCGCAGTCGAAAGAGTATTAAATAGCTCTGCAAGACCCGAGCCTTACGTCTTATAATTTTTTTACGTAAACTCCCATCATCCCATTAAAAAAAGAAACAGCAATTATAAGAATTTGACCTTTTAGTGAGTAAAAATCAAAGGATGGATAAAAACTGATAGCTATACTCAAAAAAATATAGGTTAATAAAAAGGGTCTATAAAACTTCTTTAAAAATTTCATAAAAATTCTAATTAAATTTTTACAAGCATTTTTCCTATATTTTTACCTTCTAATAAATCAATGAATGATTTTGGCGTATTTTCTATACCCTCGTAAACAGTTTCTTTAAATTTAATTTTATCTTCTAATAGCCATTTAGTCATATCAGTTTCAAACTGTTCTCGATCATTTTCATGATCAAAAATTATAAAACCTTTAATAGTTAGTCTTTTTACAAGAACATGGGCCATATTTTTTAAACCAGAGCCAGGATTAGTTGCATTCATTTGGGATATCCTTCCACAAATTACAATTCTTCCAAAGTTCTTCATTTGAAAAATAGCTGACTCTAAGAAATCGCCACCTACATTATCAAAATATAAATCAAATCCTTCAGGACAAACTTCTTTAAGATGTAAAACAAGATTTTCAATTTTTTTATAATTAAACGCATGATCAATTTTTAAATCATTTTTTAACCATTTAACTTTTTCATCTGATCCTGTACTTGCAATTACTTTACAACCCATATTTTTTGCAATTTGACAAACAGTAGATCCAACACTACCTCCAGCTGAAGAAACAAGGATTGTTTGACCTGGTTTTAATTCACCATGTTTAAAAAGTCCAATATAAGCGGTATGACCTGTCATTCCAAGTGGACCTAGATATGTTTGTATAGGAATTTTCATTGGCTCAATTTTTTTTAGATCATTGGAATTACAAACAAAGTAATCTCTCATTCCGAAATTACTAAAAACAATTTCTCCTTCTTTAAAATTTTTGTCTTTAGATTCTTTAACTATACCTAATGCATAACCTTCCATCTCTTCTCCAATATTAAAAGGTGGTTTATAGTTTTTTCTTTCAGTCATTCTTGCCCTCATATAAGGATCAACTGAAATCCATAAATTTAAAACCAATATATTGTTCTTAGTATCTAAAGATATCTCTTTAGTTTTTATTTCAAAGTCAGTTTCTTTTGGTAAACCTGTGGGGATATAGTTTTTTAAAGTTACAAACTTGCTTGTTACAGGCATTAATTATGATCCCCAAATAATATCAAGTATTCTCTCTCTTTTGCATGCTTTCTTATATTTTAAATAATTTTCTAAATATACTTGATAGTAATCCTGATGTTTATCCTCTGCTTTGTAAAAAATCTCAAATTCTTTAACATATGTGACTACCTTCTTTTTAAATTTCTTTTCTAATCTTTTTATATCTTTATCAATTAAATCTTTCTGATAATTGTTTTCATAAAATGCTACAGATCTGTAGCTGTATCCTTTATCGCAAAACTGGCCATAAGCATCAAATGGATCAATATTAAGCCAGAAGTTTTTTAAGAGTTCTTTATAGGATATTTTCTCTTTGTCATAAATTATTTCAACAACCTCAAAATGACCAGTATCTCCATAAGTGACTTCCCTATATGTTGGATTTGCAGTTATCCCTCCTGAGTAACCTGATATAACTTCTTCTACACCTTCCAACATTTCAAAGGACTCCTCCATACACCAGAAGCAACCTCCTGCAAAATATGCCTTATCTTTAGAATGAGAGAATGATGTCGAGATAAGAAATAACAATAAAAAGTAGTAAAATAACCTCATATCCAAAATATATAATAATGAGGGTTTAAATCTATGGTATTAAAGGTAGCTACTTTTTAAGTAGCATACCTTTAATAAATCTATTTTACTTTTTTTGATATTTAGCAGCTTCTTCTGATCCACTAGTTGCAGACCCTTTACTGTAAGAATGTGCACCCATTCCTGCTAATTGGCCATCTTTTACAATCAAATATTGATTTCTAATTTCTTTTCCTTCAAAGAAACATTCCAATATTTCTCTAACTCCATCTGCATATCTTGCTTGAGCAGATAAAGATGTACCAGAAGTGTGTGGTGTCATTCCATGATTTGGCATTGTTCTCCATACATGGTCATTTGGAGCAGGCTGTGGAAACCATACATCACCTGCGTATCCACTTAGCTGTCCACTTTTAAGGGCTTTAGCTATTGCATCTCGATTACAAATTTTACCTCTTGCAGTATTAACTATGTACGCCCCTTTTTTCATTTTACTTATCATTTCATCATCAAACAAATTTTCAGTTTCCGGATGAAGTGGACAATTGATTGTAACAACGTCGCAAACTTTTACCATAGACTCCACGGATTCATGAAAAGTTAAGTTTAGTTCTTTTTCAACGCTATCAGGTAACTTATGTCTATCAAAATAGTGTAAATGAACATCAAACGGTTTCATTTTTCTAAGTGCATCTAAACCGATTCTTCCAGCAGCAACAGTTCCTATATGCATTCCTTCAACGTCATAACTTCTCTGAACAGCATCTGCAATATTCCATCCACCTTCATTAACTATTCTATGTTGATTGTGATAATCTCTAACCATTGAGACAATCATCATTACTATGTGTTCAGCAACTGATCTAGAATTACAAAAAGTTACTTCAACAACATCAATTTTATTATCCATTGCTGCTTGTAAATCAACGTGATCAGAACCTATTCCTGCTGTAATTGCCATCTTAAGGTTTTTAGCTTTAGCGATTCTTTCTTTAGTTAAATAATAAGGGAAAAATGGTTGAGAGATAACTATGTCAGCATCAACAATATGTTTATCCGCTTCGCATCCATCTCCATCTTTACTGTTAGTAACAACTAACTCGTGTCCATTGCTCTCTAAAAATTTTCTCAAACCAAGTTCACCTGAAACACAACCAAGTAATTGGCCTGGTGTAAAATCTCTTCCTTTAGGTGATGGCAATGTCATTCCATCTGGATATTTCTCTAATTTTGGTAAATCCGACAGAGGATAGGATTTAGGCATTCCTCCTTTTGGATCATCATACAATACACAAAGTACTTTCATTTTTACTCCTATTACTAGCTTCTTAAAGCTGAATTATTAATTATTATTTGAAAAGACTAGCACAAGTTAAATAGGACTAGCAAACAAATTGTGTTTATTTTGGGTAATTCCTTTTAGCAATAAATTTGTTCAAGATTATGCCGAAAACTATCACAATAATTGATCCACTTATAACTGGGGATATCAAATATTCAAAAGAAACTGATCCCATGATCACAATTATAGGATTTCCTCCTGCAGGAGGATGGGTTACATTAAGAATGATCATTAATCCCACACCTATTCCAACAGCGACAGGTATAATAATATATATCGGGAGCGGAACGAAATTCACGAATATCACACCAACAAGCGAGGTTAAAAAATGACCAAAAAATATATTTTTAGGTTTTGCAAAAGGACTTTCTGGATAACCATAAAGTAAAACCATTGTAGAACCAAAGGAAGCAATCAAAAATAATCCATAAGGTGTTTTATAAGTAAGCAATGACAAAACCCCAATTGTCATAGTAGAAAATATTGCAGCGATAACAGGTTTTTTAATGTCTAAATTATTCATCAATGCTGAGTTTCTTAAGTGCAATTAATGGCATTAATACACAGTTTTTTCTAGATATATTTTTTTTATTAAACAATTTATTAAATTTATTTAGATTTTTTGGCAAAGGTTTAATTTCATTTTCAAAATAATCGATAAGATTTTTTAATAAGTAATTCACTTTATTTTTACTTTTTTTGATAAGTTTATGAGATATTAAGCTTGCAGAAGCTTGACAGTAAACACAGGACTTTGTCTGATACCCAATATCTTGTATTATGTTTTTCTTAATATTAACTCTCATTTCAATTATATCACCACAAGTTTTATTTTTATATTTCGATCTATGAGTGTAATCTTTCAATATTTTATTATTAGTCGTGTCGGATGCAATTTTTATTATATCTAAATCCATATTTATTTAATAATATCACTAAAAATTTATAAAAAATAAATTAATTTATGCCTGATTTAAAAAATCCTAAAGTAGCTATTCCAATTGTTTTATTTGCAGGCATACTTTGGTCATTTGGACCATATGTTGTAAGACATATAGATCAACCTGAAACTGTCCCTTGGCAATACTTGTTTGCAAGAGGTATTGTTATTTTTTTATTGCTCAATGTTTACTTATTCTTGGAAGAAGGAATTTCATTTTATAAAAATTATTTAAAAATTGGGATATCTGGAATTATAGGTGGTGTTGGTTTAGGAACAGCAATGATAACTTTTATTTGGTCAATTACTAACACGACAGCAGCAGTAACTTTATTATGTTTAGCTGCAATGCCTTTTATAACCGCGCTACTTGGTTTCCTATTTTTGAAAGAAAAAATTTCAATCACAGTTTGGATATCAATTTTAGTTGCTGCATTTGGTATAATAGTAATGGCCTACGGTAATACTGAAGAAAATTCTTTAATGGGTCTAATATTTGGATTAGTATCTGCACTAGGTTTTTCAATTTTTTCAGTAAGTCTGAGATGGAGAAAACAAACCCCCAAGTTTACAACAGTTGCTATAGCAGGCTTATTTTGTTTTTTATTTTCAACTGTTATGATTTTAAATAATGATGCAAATTTCTTATCTTCAAATAAAAATGAAGCATTATTTGCTACTCACGGAACACTTGTTTGTATGGGTTTAATTCTTTACTCAATTGGATCAAAACATATTCCAGCAGCTGATTTGACTTTACTATCATTGACTGAAGTAATAGGAGGAATATTTTGGGTTTGGCTTCCTTGGCTTGGAATAAATGAAATTCCTTCAACTAATACAATTATTGGTGGCTTCTTTATTTTTTTAGCTATTTTTTATTATAGTATGATAATGCAATCTAATAGAAGATTTATTGGATTAAATTAATTTTACATGGTTCAAAATAATAAGATTGTTAATAGTTGGAATGAATGGGATCCATTAAAACATGTAATTGTTGGAAGAGCAGATGGTACTTGTATTCCAGCACCTGAACCTGCTTTAGATGCTAAAGTTCCAGAGGACTCTGATATGCGAGGAACTTATGGTCCAAGAACTAGGGACACTGTCGATAAAGCTAATGAACTATTAGATAACTTCTCAAATTTGCTTGAAAAAAGAGGTATAAAAGTTGATAGACCAACACCTTTAGATTTTAATCAACCAACATCAACTCCTGACTGGAAAGCTGAAACTATGTTTGGATGCATGCCACCTAGAGATGTTTTATTAACTGTGGGAAATGAAATATTAGAAGCCACAATGAGCTACAGGTGCAGATGGTTTGAGTACCTATGTTACAGACCTTTATTAAAAGACTATTATAATAAAGATCCAAATATGAGACATGAGTCAGCACCAAAGCCTAGATTAACAGACGCAGATTATAGAAAAGACTATTTGTCAGATAAAATTGGTGTAACTAAAAGACTTGAATGGACAGAAAATAAATACTTTGTCACAACTGAGGAAGAACCATTATTTGATGCCGCAGATATTCTAAGATTTGGAAAGGATTTGGTTGTACAACACGGATTTACAACTAACTTAAAAGGAATTGATTGGATAAAAAGACATTTTAAGGATCATAGAGTTCATGCTGTAAATTTCCCAGGCGATCCTTATCCAATTCATATTGATGCAACCTTTACCCCAATTAAAGAAGGGTTAATTATTAATAATCCACAACGAAGAATTCCAAAAGAACAAAGAAAATTATTTGAAGATAATGGATGGGAAATCATTGATGCTGCACAACCTGCTCATAATACCCCACCACCACTTTGTTACTCTTCAGTATGGCTATCAATGAATGTTTTAGTTCTTGACCCTAAAACTGTATGTGTTGAAAAAAGTGAAAAATATCAAGCTGAACAGTTAGATAAATTAGGTATGGAGGTTATCCCTGTAGAGTTGAGAGATGCATATGCTTTTGGTGGAGGCCTTCATTGTTGTACAGCTGATGTTTATAGAGAAGGTACTTTAAAAGATTATTTTCCAAAACAATAAAATGAACGCAAAAATTAATACAAAACGAAAAAGAGTAAAATTTGCTTCAGATAACGTGACAGGAGCTTGTCCAGAAGTTTTGGATGCAATTATCAAAGCAAATGATGGTATTGCCCCACCGTATGGTAACGATGAAATTTCAGGTGTGTTACAAGAAAAATTTTCTAAAATTTTTGAAAAGGATGTGATTGTTTATCCAACTGCATCAGGAACCGCATCAAATGCTTTAGCACTTTCTGCTATATCTCCATCATTTGGAAATATTTATTGCCACAAATTTTCTCATATTAATGTTGATGAGTGTGGAGCCCCTGAATTTTATACAGGTGGAGCAAAACTTGTTCCATTGCACGGTAAAGATGGCAAAATAACAGTTGATGAGCTAAATGATAATATTGGAGGGTTTGGAATTGTGCATCACACTCAACCATCTATTGTTAGTATAACTCAAGCAACAGAAACTGGTGAAGTTTATACTTTAGATCAAATTAGAAATATTTCTGAAATCGCACATAAAAAAAAATTAAAAGTACATATGGATGGTGCTAGGTTCGCTAATGCGCTTGTTTCACTAGATGTTACTCCCGCAGAAATGACATGGAAATCAGGAATTGACATATTATCTTTTGGAGCAACGAAGAACGGATGTATAGCAGCCGAAGCAATTATAATATTTAATAAGGAATTAGTTGGGAACTTACCATTCTTGTTAAAAAGATCTGGTCATCTATTGTCTAAAATGCGTTTTGTTTCTGCACAATTAGATGGATATATCTCAAATAATGTTTGGTTAAAAAACGCAAGACATGCAAATCTAATGGCAAAAAAATTAAGCGATGGTTTAGTTTCTAGCAATCAAGTGAAACTAGAATATCCGACAGAAGCAAACGAAGTTTTTGTGAAACTCCCAAAAAAGATGGTCGAACATCTTAATTCAGAAGAGTATATGATGAGCAAAGATGAATTGACTGGCAAAACAGTTAGATTAGTCACTGCTTGGAATACTAAAGACAGTGAAGTGGATGAGTTTTTGAATACTATTTTCAATTAAATATACTTGAAATTAACCCTTTCAAATTATAAAAGAAGTTAATGGAAGCTGTGGCAGTATTAGTAATAATAATATTATTTGCGACTGGCAGCTTTAATTAAAAGGAGAAATGTGGAAGTTGTAGCTGTATTAGTTCTAGCTTATTTAGCATACAAACAATTTTTAGATTAACTTTATTAATTAGTTTGGGTTGTTTTTAATATCTTCGATAAAATTTAATACTTCATTAAATTTATCATCTTCGATATCTTTGTAACTAGCATTAAATTTATTTTTTACACATATTGCTACATGCGCGTATGGATTTCTTCCTTTTGGATGATTTGGGTGATCAGGCAATTGACCATTTAAATAGTCGCCTGCCTCCTGAATAATTTTCCAGAGTTTACTGGCATTGTACTTGTTCATTTTTTTTTATTTTAAATTAACCTAAAAGAGAATCAACAAATTCCCAATCAATAAGATTTTCAACAAATTTGTCTAAATATTCAGGTCTTCTATTTCGGTAATCTATATAATAAGAATGTTCCCAAACATCACACCCAAGTATTGGCTTCATGTTGTCAACTAATGGATTTGCTGCATTAGCTGTTTTTGTAACAACCAATTTATCATTATTTAATGATAACCAACACCAACCTGATCCAAATTGAGTTATACCTGCTTGTTTGAATTCATCTTTGAATTTTTCAATACTTCCAAAATCTTCAATAATTTTTTTCTCAAGTTTTGACGGAATATTCCCACCACCTTTTGGCTTCATGCACTTCCAAAAAAGATTATGGTTCCAATGCTGGCTTGCATTATTAAATATTCCTGCTTTTGAGTTATCTTTTGAACTTTTTATAATTATATCTTCCAATGACATTTCAGCCATGTCTGTATCTTTTATAAAATTATTAAGATTTGTTATGTAGGTTTGGTGATGTTTTCCATGATGTAATTCTAATGTTTCTTGTGACATTATTGGAGACAAAGCCTCATTAGTATAATCTAGTTTTGGCAATGCAAATGTCATAGTTATCTTTTATAATATTTTCTTATAAATAAACTTAATTAAGTTGACGCAATTAAATACAAAATTAGTTTTCTAAAGCGTTTTCTTCTCTCATAAGAATAGGTCGACCATCTTGAGCAGTGTTTAAAGGTATAATCTTACCATTGTATCTTGCGCATAACGTAGGTGCACTTCTCACCTGTTCTCCCAAATTTACTTCTAAATCTGCTATAACTAATTCAACCCCTTTCAATATACTCAATATCTTCATTATTCCTCCGTTTTATGATGATGGCTTAAATATTAAACACAAGCCGTTATTACAATATCTCTTTCCTGTCGATCCAGGACCGTCTTCAAAGACGTGTCCGTGATGAGCACCACATTTTGCACAATGGTATTCAATTCTTTTCATGCCAAAGCTGTAATCAACCTTAGTTTTAAAAGCTCCAGGAAGCGCCTCTGTAAATGATGGCCAACCAGTTCCACTATCAAATTTTGAGCTAGACTTAAATAGTTTAGCTCCACAATTTGCACAGTGATAAAAACCTTCTCTTTTCTCGTAATTAAGAGGGCTTGAGAATGGTCGTTCGGTTGCTTCCTCAAACATTATTTTTTTTTGGGCTTCTGTTAAATTTTGATTAATTATTTTTTTAGTTTCAGCTAATGAAATTTTGAATGGAAAAATACTGTATAATAAAGATCCAAATATAGTTAATTTTATAAATTTTCTTTTGTTCATAACTTTCTTAATAGATCAATATTACTTTATTTGAATGAGATATTTTGACAGCTTCGATTTTAAATTGGTAGCTCCATAATTAATGAAGCTACCAGTAAAATTATTGTCCAGGCACTTTATAGCCACTTGATACTTTTGTTGCATGATTTGCAATTTCATTCATTGGTGTTTCCTCACAAATAGCGATATTTTTAAGCGCACCACTTCCCTCAGTAGCCATTTTTATAGCAGCCATTTGCTCAAATGTGCCATGGGTTTCAACTATAAAGTCATAAGGTCCTCTTAAATAAGTGTAAGATTTCATTTCAGCGCCAACACTTTCAGAACACTTTCTAGCAACCTCAGATCTATCTGATCCAGGATCTTTTAAAAAGCCTGCGAATGCTTTCTCTGTAAAATTTCCCATTAAAAAAAATTTAGCCATAGATACCTCCTTTAAATGTATTATAGCACTTAAAATAATTTTTTTAATATTTTATTGATTTATAAAAAATTTATTCTCTTCCAATTCGTAATAATTGTGGTGGTTCAAATACTCCACTTTGTTCACTGTTTGATATATTTATCATGGATTTAGCAACTATTTCTGCATTTATCGATTTATATTTTTTTAAATCTCCAACTAAAAATGGCGATATACATTTCATGGCGAAAATACCTATTTTTTCTCCCAATCTTTCCTCTATTCTTTTTCCAATTAAAAATGAAGGTCTAATTACAATAAATTTTTTAAAGTTTAGTTTTCTTAATTCTTCTTCAGCCATACCTTTATTTTTTAAATACAAATTTGTTTTTTTTGAACTGGCACCCAATGAAGAAATATAAGTAAAATTTTGTACATTATTATCGCTACAAATTTTTCCAATTGTTACAGGTAAATTGTACTCAGCGTTTATATAATCTTGTTTGTTAGGCGTTTTTTTTCTTGTAGTTCCAATACAAAAAAAACAATCATCACCTTTTATTTCTGACTTAATATTTTTTAATTTCGCAAAATCTGTTTGAACAACTTCTATTTTGGGATCAATTTTTGAAGTAGAAGATCTTACAAAAACCTTGATTTTTTTATATTTTTTATCACTTGCTAACAATTTAAGTAATATTCCACCAATTAATCCAGTTGAGCCAAATATTAATGCTGTTTTCATAATTTTAAACTTACACTAAATTTTCTTAAATTCGTTCAAATTATTTGGTTCATCTATTGGTTCAGTTGAAGGATTAAGTTCTATACCGGCTGGAGTAATCGTTTGAGGCATAGGTGCAAATTGTGAATCTGGATTATCGCCAGACTCTCTAATTTGCATTCTATATATTCCAAAAAGACCAATTAATGAATGAAATATAATTAAAAAAATAAAAAAACCATTTTCTCCTAAAAATTCCATAAATAATGAGCACATAAAAGGACCACAAATTGCACCAAGACCAAAAACAAATTGTAATCCCGCTCCTGCTGCTACAAATTTATCTTTTGGTATAAAATCATTTGTATGTGCAAAAATTAATGCAAACATTGGCAGACTACAAAAAGAAAAACACATTATGCAAATATAAAAAAATAATTTTGATGTAGCTAAACCTGCAGGCATATACATTTGATCCGAAGAAATAATCGCTAAAAAACAAAATAAAGCTGCTCCAAATGTTGTATATATAATTACAATTCTTCTATCTAAAACATCTGATAATTTTCCAATTGGCCATTGAGATATAGCTCCAGATATAGCAAATAAAAATGTTACTATTGAAACTTCTAAAATACTAAAATTCATCGATGTAGCATAAACTGCAATCAATGAGAAAACAGCCGAATGTGATATTCCAATTAAAAAAGAACTTACAACACCAAATGGTGATGATTTATAAACTTCCTTTAGCTTCATACCTGATATTTTTTTAAAGTTTGGAGCCTTTCTTTTCGTTAATAATATTGGCACAAGAGACAATGACATAAATAAAGATATCAGTATAAAAGGTTGAAAGTTTTCTGGTTTACTAAAGTTTATAAAAAACATTCCAATTGCCATAGAAGCATACATAACAATCATGTAGATTGATAAAACACTACCTCTGTTTTTATTTGTAGATCTATCGTTTAACCAGCTTTCAGCAATTGTATAAAGACAAACCATGCTAAAACCAGAAATCATTCTAAGCACAAACCAGGAAAAAGGATTTACAAAAATTGAGTGTAATAAGACCACAATTGAAGTTACAGAAGCAAAAGCTGCGAATACTCTAATATGTCCAACTCTATGAATTAATGATTGTATAATTTTTGCTCCAATAAAATATCCAACAAAATATCCAGAAAATAAAAAACCTGTCGATGATAGACCAAAATTTTCTTTTACTGCTCTAACACCCAAAAGAGTACCTTGAAAACCATGAGCTAGCATTATAAATGCCATACCCATAAAGAGAGCCCAAGAGTTTTTTATAATTTTGTTCATAAAATTAGCGGTGTTTATGGGCGATCTAATTTTAAATCAAGACAAATTTGTGACAAAAAGAAAAATAATTTATTTAGAAGAAGATTTTAATTTTAGATATGAGTGAACAGCTATAGTGAATATAATCACCAGTCCACCAACTATTGTCTCTATACTTGGCTGCTCTTTGATAACTAACCAAACCCAAATGGGTCCTAAGATGGTCTCAAGAAGAAAAAACAGATTAACTTCCTCTGCAGGTATAAATCTTGGAGCAATCGTCACCAAAACAAATGGTATTGCTACACACAAAATACACATTAAAGGTATATAAATCAGGTCTTTTTCAACTAACTCATAACTTTCAACGAAAAAGAGAGCAAATAGAGCTACTGTAAGCTTACCGACAACTGCCGAAGGTAGCAAATCTCTATCCTTTGCCGACCTGATTATTACCGCGTTGGTGGCGAGTCCAAAAGCTGTTGTTATACCCATAAGATCACCAAATAAGTTACCCATCTCTAGAGAGTCATAAAATATATATATTACAGCTACTAAAGTAATAGCTATAGCTATCCAAGTCTTCTTATCAGGGACCTCTTTTAGAAATAATGCACCAAGGATTGCTGAAAGCATGGGTGCCATTGCAATCATTATTAATGTATTTGCTACATTTGTATTTTGTATTGAAATTATAAATGTGATGTTACAAATCGAAAAACTAATAATATAAAAAATACCAGCATAACCAACATTCAAAAATGCTTTAATAAAGTTTTTTTTATAAAATATGAGAAGTCCAATTAATACAGCTACAAATGGTATCGCACCTCTATAAAACAATAATCCCCAAGTATCTATAGAAGATAATCTTATAAAAAGTGAATCTGGTGTGATAAACATCACAGCTATAAATGCAAGGGATGATCCTTTTTGCTGATTTGACAAATTTTTCAACTATAAACCTTTCCAAAAAGTCTTAGCCAAGTTTATCTGAGATAAATCAAAATATGTTTTTATACCCGTTGGTGATGTTACATTTATATCTCCATTTAACTTTCCATCAATGAAGTCTATTCCTGCAAAGTATATTCCGTCTTTCTTAATTTTTTTTGCAATAATATTTGAAACTTTTAGCTCTTTATTGCTTAAAAATGCGATTTTAGGTTTTGCACCTTTGCTCATATTGCTCAATATTGATCCTGATTTTGGAACTCTAGATATAGCTCCACAAACCTTACCATTTATAATAAAAACTCTTTTATCTCCAAACTTAATTTTATTTAAAAATTTTTGACACATAATGTGACCATGTTTTTTCAATATTTGTTTTATTTTAAGCAAATTAAGCTTTCCTGAAATAAGATTTATATCATTGCCACCATAGCTATGAATAGGTTTAATTATTATCTTTTTATGTTTTTTGAAAAATTTTTTAATTTCAATCAAATCTTTAGTAAATATTGTATCTGCCATATAATCTTTAAAATTTAAAGAATAGAATTTTTCTGAAATATTTCTTACTGAAGTAGGATCATTAATAATTTTTGTTTTATCTTTGATTCTATCTAACATTAATGTTGTAGAAATATATTCCAGGTTAAAAGGTGGATCCTGTCTGATTAAAATATATTTTACAAAGGATAAGTCTAATTTTGATTTTTTTAGAATTTTATAAAATTTCTTTTTTGAATAATCAATTTTAATAAAATATCCTTCACTTACAGTTTTTCCTCTTATATTCGATAAATTTTCTGGATAATAATAAAATAATTTATAACCTTTGTTTTGAGCTTCATTAGCTAAAAAAATAGTAGTATCTGTTTTGATATTTATTTTTTTTAAATTATCACCTTGTATAGCAACAATTTTATTGGTCATATAAATCATTCAAATTTTCGGAATTTGAATACTTACTTATTATATTATCAGCATTTGTTTTTTTATTTTTTACAATTTTTTCTAAGTGATCTAAGAACCTTGCTTCACTTAATTTTTTTCTATTTAAAAAGTCTCTCTTTTTTAATCCTGATTTTGATATGTCTAATAGTCTCTCTGCCCAATACGAAATATCCTTACCCATCAAATTAGTTTTTAAGCCATTTTTAGGCGCATTTTTATAAGCTGAAAGCACTTCATTAGCTTCCCAATTTTTAATTAAATCTAAAGCTTCTTCCAGATTTCCATAAAGTAATCCAGTGAATAGGGCAGGACCAGCACATAAACACTCCCATCCACACGCATCCATTGATCTTAATTCAATATATTGTTTTAATCTGTTCTCTGTAAATATTGTTCCTAAATGTGTATCAAGATCATTAGCACTAGGAATTTTATTTCCAATTTCTTTAATTTCTCCATTCATAAAGTTTTTAAATAAATATTTTTTTCCAGATATATAATTACCTTCACTTTGTAAAAATAAGATTGGATAATTCATAATATAATCTGCGTATTTTTCAAAATTTACATCTTTTAAAAAAAACTCAGGCAATCCACCTCTAGATGTTTCTTGCCAAACTTTAGATCTGTAAGATAAGTATCCACTATTACTTTTTTCAACTATAGAGGAATTTGCAAAAAGTCCGATAGATATTGGAACTAAATTATTTGCCAACTTAAATTTTTTTATAAAATCTTCTTCTGAGGTATAATCTAAATTTAATTGCGTACCTGCAGTTTTATACATCATATCCAAACTTAGTTTTCCTCCAACAGGCATATCTTTGGTCATAACCTCATACCTTTTTTTTGGATTATTAGGTATATCTTCAAGTTTAGATATAGGATCATATCCAGAGCTTACTATTTTAAAATCTAATTTTTCAATTACCTGATTTAACTCAAATAAATATTCATGAGATTCAGCACAAGCTTCGTGAATATTATTTAATTTTGCACCAGATAGCTCTATTTGATTACCAGGCTCTAAAGTAATACTTTTACCTTTCTTAGTTAACGCTATTGGATTTTTTTCCTCAAAAATGGGTTTCCAGCCAAACTCATATAAATTTTCAAACATTTTCTTGATTTTGGAATAATCAATTCTCGTATTTGTTTTTTTATCAAAAATAAATTTTTCATGCTCAACTCCAATCTTCAAATTAGATTTATCCTTTGAGCCTGACTTAAAATGTTCTATTATTTGTTCCTTTGTTTCTATCATTAGCTTATATTGTTTCTTTTTAGATAATCTTCAATTTCCTTTATATTACTTAATTTGTTAGAGCAAGTTTGATTTTTACATATAACAATTTTTGCCTCTTTTACTTCATTATCCAGATATTTAAATGTAGCTCTAGTAAAAAATTTTTTTTGCAAATACTTTTTTATATTAGGATCTAAATTTTGCTTTCCATGAATTGTGAAAGATATACTTTCATTGCAAATATCCAATGATTTTACAAAACTAAACATTTGTGCAAAGTTTGAGTTTAAAACTTGGTGGAAACTTTTTTTTAAAATATCAATTTTTTCAAACCATATTTTATCGCTAGTTATAATATATATTTTATTACATAAGTTTAAATATACGCTATTTCCATTTGGTATATTATTATCATTTAGATCTACTGGTTGTACAAATAGATCATTGTCTAATATTTTATTTTTCTGCATTAAGCCTGATTTTTTATCAAAGAAGTATTCCCAGGTTTTTATTAAAATATCTTTTGATTTTTCGATGTATTTAACGTCACCATCTAACTCATAAATAGTTATCAAAAGACTAGCATAGTATACGTAATCTTCCAAAAAAGCGTCAATCTCTGTGTCTTGATAGCAATGGAAAATTTTGTCTGACAAATATTTTTCCAATATCTTTATACTAACAAGAGTATTTTGTTTTAGTTCTTCATTATCAGTTACTAGCGATGAAAGAAGAAGTGTTTCTAATAAAAAACAATTTTGATCAGTTTGAGATTTATCATCAAATAATGGTTTAGTACGTTTATTTCTTTGATCTAATAACGTTTTTTCTGTGTTTGAGATTTCTTTAATCTCATCATCGGAAAGTTTATTATGATTTTCTATTAAAATATTATTACCTTCAAAATTTCCCTCTTCAATTAAATTATATTTTTTTGCAAATAAATTAAATTTAGAACCCAGAGTATTTTTTAGCTCTGCATAATCCCATACATAATATTTTCCTTCAACACCATCGCTATCGGCATCATATGCAGATCCATAAAGATCAAAATCATTTTTAAATTCTGAATTGATAAAATTTATGGTTTGCTCTAACTTCCCTTTATAATAAAGATTATTAGTTTTTTGAAAGAACTTATTTAACAATCCTATATATTGAATATTATCATAAAGCATTTTTTCGAAGTGAGGGATGATCCAATTTTCATCAATAGTATATCTTGCTATACCTCCAGCTAGATGATCATACATTCCTTTTGAAGAAATATTGTAAAGTAAAGTTTCAACAGGTTTAAAGTATTCTTCTTTTCCTGTTTTTAAATAAAAATAAAACATTGCATCAAATAAATAAAATTGGGGAAACTTAGGAGCTCCCTTGAAACTTCCATTATCTTTATCAAGGTGCTGTATTATTTTTTCTAAAAACGGTTCTAAAGGTTGATTTAATACTGCTGATCTTTGATTAATTTTACCAAATATTTCTTGCATTTGGGGCGCTTGATCAAGAATTTTTTCTCTATTCTTATTATATACGTCAGAAACATTATTTAGAACTTTTTGAAAATCTGGTCTTCCATGCATTTCTTTTGGCGGGAAATAAGTTCCACCAGTAAAAGGAACACCATTTTCATCAAGAAACATCGATAAAGGCCAACCTCCTTGGGTTCCTGTTAAAATAGATAAACTTCTTTGAAAAACATAATCTAAATCAGGTCTTTCTTCTCTATCAACTTTAATATTTATAAATTTTTCATTCATTATTTTAGCTGTTTGATCATCTTCAAAACTTTCATGAGCCATCACATGACACCAATGACAACTAGCATATCCAACACTGAGAAATATAGGTTTTTTTTCTTTTTTTGCCTGTTCTAAACTTTCTTTATTCCAAGCAAACCAATTTACAGGATTGTCTTTATGCTGCTTTAAATACGGACTTTTCTCTTCCTTAAGTTTGTTAGTCATGTTTTTTTTTAAAAATTAGTGATGATAAAAAGGTTTTCTATCAAATATTTTTTTCACCATTGGTTCAAACTCTTCTAAAGACATAGATTTGTAATTAGGATCAAAAGAAGACTGGTCATATTTTTCACAAAAATCAACTGTATCTTGATAATATTTGTGATCTTTGAATTTATCCCTAGCATTTCTATCTCCTCCTAAATGATGAGCACTGTAATAAGTTTGAAAAAGACCATGATGAAGTATTATCCAATATGTTTTTTCTGAAACATATGGTCTGATTATTGAAGCGGCATATTGAGAATGATTCATTGGCGCCAAGTCATCTCCTATGTCATGAAGCAAGGTTGCTACAACCATTTCCTCACTTTCTCCATTTTTGTATGCTCTAGTGGCTGCTTGCAAGGAATGTTCTAATCTAGTTATTTGATAGCCTTCAAGAGTTGTAGTTTGACTTGCAAGATATTTCAGCAATCTATCAGCTGTTTTACGTTCAAAATTCTTTTCATACTTTTCTAATAATTCATAATCTTCTCTAGAACCATTTTTCATTTCAGTAAAATTTACTTTTTTCATTAATTACTCGAACCAGTACTTAATAGTGATAATTGTGTAACTTTATCTTCTCCAAGTTCATCAATTATTTTTACTGGATAATCACCAGTAAAATGATGATCGGTTAATTGAGGATAAGCATCATTTCTCTTTTCAAAACCCATTCCTCGATATAAACCACCTAACGTTAAAAATTTAAGTGATTTTGCTTTTATAAATTCTTTTATTTCATCTACTGATTTATTTGCTGCTAATAGTTCTTTTTTTGTAGGTGTATCAACTCCATAAAAATCTGGGTATTTTATTTCTGGACTAGCTATCCTAACATGTATCTCTTTAGCACCATTATCATGCAACATTTTTACAATCTTTGATGATGTAGTTCCTCTTACAAGAGAGTCATCAACTAAAATAATTTTCTTATTTTTAATAACTGAAACATTTGCATTTAATTTTAATTTAACTCCTAGACTTCTAATTTGCTGTGAAGGTTCTATAAAAGTTCTACCGACATAATGATTTCTTATTAAACCTAGATCAAAGTTTATTTTTTTTTCTTCCGCATAACCTAATGCAGCAGCATTACCAGAGTCTGGCACTGGCACAACTAGGTCAGCATCTAAATTATCTTCTTTAGCTAATTCTGCTCCAAATTTTTTACGATATTCATAAGCTGTTTTGCCATTTAAAATACTGTCTGGTCTTGAAAAATAAATATATTCAAATACACATGGTCTTACTTTTTTTTGAGGAAATGGCTTAATACTTTTCAATACATCATTTTCTACATAAACAATTTCACCATTTTCAACTTCTCTAACAAACTTTGCGCCAATAATATCAAATGCACATGTTTCAGATGCAAAAACATAAGAATTTTTTAGTTTTCCGATAACCAAAGGTCTAATTCCATAAGGATCTCTTACACCAATGAGTGTATTTTGTGTCATCATAACCAATGCATAACCTCCTTGAATTTGAAACAGAGCATCAATAACTTTATCGATTGTCTTTGGTCTTTTTGATTTGGCTATAAGTTTTACTATCGTTTCTGTATCTGATGTTGTGTAAAAGATTGAGCCTTCTTCAACCATTTTGTTTCTAAGTGTTATTGCATTCGTTAGATTTCCATTATGTGCAACTCCAATTCCACCTGAATTAGTATCAGCAAAGAATGGTTGTACATTTCTTAAAGCAGTTCCTCCTGTTGTAGAATATCTATTATGACCTATAGCGTAATTTCCAGGTAAATTTTTTAAGACTTTTTCATCATTGAAGTTGTCTCCAACTAGGCCAAATCTTTTTTCAGAGTGATATTTTTCACCGTCAAATGATACAATTCCACAACCTTCCTGACCCCTATGTTGTAACGCATGAAGTCCTAAAGCAGTTAATGTTGATGCTTCTGGTGTATTGCTTATGCCAAAGACTGCACATTCCTCTTTTAATTTAGGATTATACATCTTGAACTTTTTCTTTAGCATCTTCATATTGTTTTTGATTTGGAAATACCTTTATAAGATAGATACTACCTTTTTCAACCCAAGGAAATGTTAGTGAATCTTTTAAATTTAATGGCCATTTTTTGCTATCATAGATAACGTCAATAGCTGTGAACAAACAAACAATTAAAATATAGCTCTTAGCGATTCCAAAAAAAAAGCCAAAAACCTTATCGACTGAACCTAATCCAGTGTAAGTAATAACTTTACTTATTGCTTTATTTGCTAAAAGAATAAGAAATATTATTAATATAAATAATATTACGCCTACAATTATATCAAGCACATATTCACTATCTAAAATACCTTCAAAATACGGTTTTACTTTAGGAAATAAATAAATTGTTAAGATATATGCCAAAACCCATTTGGCAGCTGACAATAAACTTAAAACAAAACCTTTTCTAGATCCTTGAATTAAAAAATAAATGGTTAATACAAAATAAATATAATCAAATAATGTTACTTGTATTAAAAAATCCTGAATAGTCTCAATCATTAATTGAATGGTTTAATTTTAAGCAATAAAGAAGGCAAAAGTGTTAAAACCGAAACCATTGCAAGCAACATAGCAATCCCCGTGAATACACCAAAGTAAATTGTTGGTATAAAATTTGACATTACTAAAATTGAAAATCCAAATACTATTGTAATTGAAGTATTTAAAATAGCTTTTCCAACTGTTGAATGACACAGTTTTAATGTCTTATTATAATTTTTTAATTTTGCATACTCCTCTTTAAATCTGTAAATATAATGAATACTATTATCTACCGCGATACCTATTGTTATTGCGGCAATTGTTATTGTCATCATATCAAGAGGAATTCCCAATAATCCAATTAAACCTAGTATAAAAAAGGCTGCTATAAAATTTGGCACAACGCCTATTAAAGCTAATTTTAAATTTTTGAAAAGAATAACAAACATTATAAATATTCCAAGCATTACAAATCCAAGAGTTAAGATTTGAGATTTAAATAAACTTTGCAATAGATTGTTAAAAAGAATTAATACACCTCCTAATTTGAATTCATCTTTTTTTAAATCTAATTTATTTTCAAGATCAGAATTTATTTTAATCAATAAATCATTTCTCCTCAGATCATCTAAGGAGTCTTTAATTCTTAAGCTTATTCTAGCTTCCGAGTCTTTTATTGATATATATGGATCAACAATTTCTTTTTTTATATTATCTGGTATCTTAGTGTACAAGACACCCATTTCTAATGAACCTAGCTCTTTATTGTTATTTAATTGAGTGGCAACGTCAATAATAGATGAAAAGGAAAGCACTTTTCCAATTGGCTCCAAAGAGTCTAAATAATTGTGAACTTTTTTTATCTTATCAATTTTGTCTTTAGTAAACCAATATTTTTCATCATTCTCATCTTCATCACCCCAATCGTCTTCTTCATCCTCAGATTTTTGTTCATCATTATCTTGTTTTGGAAATTTTAAAATAACTTCAAGTGGTGTAGTACCACCTAATTTTTCATCTATAAGTTTCATTCCTTTATAAATTTCTGTATTTTTATCAAAATAATTTATAAAACTATTTTCTACTTCAAGTTTTGAAATTCCAAATATACTTAAACATATAATTATTAAAGTTGTTCCTAATATTGTATTTTGATTTGAAATTGAAACGTTGCTGAAAAAATTAGTAATTTTACTATTTTTTTCCTCATTTAAAGCAACTTTATTAAAATTAAATAAATTAATTAATGTTGGCAATAAACTAAAAGTAATAAGAAATGAAATTATTAGACCAAAAGTCATCATAAATCCAAAATCTATTATTGGTTTTATTTCGCTAAACACTAGAGACAAGAAAGCAAATATAGTTGTCAAAGCTGTATATAAAATAGGCCAAAACATTTTGCTCGTTGTTAAAGAAATAATTTTAAATTTATTTAACTTCGGAAATTGTTTTGAAAGCTGAAGATATCTTGTACTAATATGAATATTCATAGCCATAGTTAGTATCAACATTAAAGCTATAAAATTTGATGATATAACGGTAACTTTCCACCCTAAGAGACCAAGAAGTCCTATCATTATTATAACTGAAAAAAAACAACTGCTTATGGGTACAATTATCCATATCAATCTTCTAAATACATACCAAAGAGTTGCAACAATAAATAAAAAAACCCCAAGTCCAAAAACAATTATGTCATTTTTAATAAAGGTCATCATGTCATCAGCAATCATAGGTATTCCACCTAAATGAATTTTGCTTGTTGAACTAAAATTTTTTATTACTTCCCTTATCTCTAAAATATTTTGATGATTTTGTTTTTTTAATTTATCTTTATATATCTCTTCGTCTTTTTTACTTTTAAAGTCTTGTATTTTATCTTTGGACTTTAAATAAACTATAATACCAGATGTTTTACCATCTTCACTTATTACAAAATTCTTGAAAACTGGACTATTCAATATTTC
Source organism: uncultured Pelagibacteraceae bacterium (assembly GCA_902612605.1). Taxonomy (GTDB): domain Bacteria; phylum Pseudomonadota; class Alphaproteobacteria; order Pelagibacterales; family Pelagibacteraceae; genus Pelagibacter. The sequence continues at coordinate 5,473 of CACMDY010000006.1, read as the reverse complement.
ATTAAACCCTCTTTCTTTATCAATACCATCCGAGCTAAGTGTAGAGTAGTTTTGCAGTCTCTCTATTAACGGTTCATCGGAGCTGTTTAGTAAAGGAATATCTAATAGAGTGATTACACTATGCACCCAATTAAGTTTTTGAATTTCTTTTTTTAATTTTATTAGGTTTTTGATAGAATTTTCTTCTATCATTCCCCCTTTTGGAGTGTATGTAAGAACTAAAAATTCTTTCGCACCGTATCTTTCGTTTATTTCGTTTAAATATTTTAAATCAGGATCACCTTCTATTAATAAAGTTTCAGATGATGCATCAAGTCTAAAATTTTTAGAATAATAGCCAAAAAAACATAAACAAATTAATAATAAAACTAAAATTAAATTAGGTTTTTTTAAAACAATATTTTGATATAATTTGGCTAACATCGACTATTAGCTTTTATAATTTAATTTAATTATTTTGAATATCTTTAAATTTAGTAAACATTGCCTCAAATTCGAGCATAACGTTACCTGTTGGTCCATGTCTTTGCTTTTGAATAATTAATTCTGCCAAATGTGACACTTCATTCATTTTAGCCTGCCATTCAGCATGTTCCACAGTTGCGGGCCTTGGTTCTTTTCCTTGTAAATAATATGCTTCTCTATATACAAACATAACTACATCAGCATCTTGCTCTATTGAACCCGATTCTCGCAAATCCGATAATTGCGGTTTTTTATCATCTCTTTGCTCTACTGCTCTCGAAAGTTGAGATAAAGCTAATACCGGAACAGCCAATTCTTTTGCTAAAGCTTTTAATCCTTGTGTTATTTCTGAAATCTCTTGAACTCTACCATTGTTTGTATTCGAAGCTCTCATTAATTGAATATAATCTATTACAACCATATTAAGACCGTACAATCTTTTTATTCTTCTAGCTCTATTGCTTAGAGCCGCAATTGTTATTGCAGGAGTTTCATCAATATACAGAGGTAGTTCAGATATATCTTTTGAGGTTTCAATAAATTTATCAAATTGTTCTTCAGATATCTTACCCCTTCTTATATCATTTGATTTAATACGTGATTGCTCTGCTAAAATTCTTGTAGATAATTGTTCTGATGACATTTCTAAGGAAAAGAAGGCAATGGAACTTTTTTCACCATTTTCTTGAATTTTTTTTGCAGCATTAAATGCAATGTTTGTAGCCAAAGCAGTTTTACCCATTGAGGGTCTGCCTGCAATAATAATAAGATCAGATTTATGCAAACCACCCAATCTATCATCTAAATCTTTCAGTCCAGTTGGTACACCAACTATACCCTCCTCATTTTTATAAGCATTTGAAGCCATTTCAATTGTTTGCCTCATAGCTTCATCAAACTTAATCAATGATGAACTAAATGATCCTTTTTCTGCAAGATCGAATAAGGACTTTTCATAATTTTCAATTATATTTTTTCCATCTGTTCCTAAATCATTTAGTTTAGCTTGATCTATTACTTCCCCTGAAATTTTTATTAATTCACGTTTTACATAAAGATCAAAAATTAATTTTGAATACTCTAGAGCCTGCCTAGAAGATGTAGAAAATTTAGTTATTTTAACTAAATACTCTGGAATGTTTAATTCATCTTTTTCTTTTTCAAAGTAATTTTTTAAAGTTATTGGATTTGCTAAAAGTCCACCATATATTAATTTTTCTAATGCTTCGAATATTTTTTTATGAACAGGATCGTAAAAATTTTTACTTGAGATAATTATACTAACATCATCAAATATCTCATTTGTTAAAAGAATAGATCCTATTACTGATTGTTCAGCCTCAATATTATTAGGCATCTCATTGGCTTTACTTTTTAAAATATTTAAAGATTGAGACACAAAATATATTATTTATTTTAATCTTAAATGACAAAGTAAAATTTTAACTGGGGAAAAAAATGTATAAAATTAATTTTCTTCTTGGGAAATAACTGTTATTTTTATATCTGATTGTATTTCGGAATGAAGGTTTAAAAGAACTGAAAAGGTTCCAATCGATTTGATTTCTTCAATAGGTTGAATAGTTGATGGATTAATATCAATATTTTCTTTTTCTTTAATAATTTTCGATATTTCTGTAGGCTTTACAGATCCATAAAGTTCTTTGTTTTCTGTACTTAATTTTTTTATAGTAAATTCTTTTCCCTTTATTTTTTCGTCTATTTCTTTAGCCAAATTTTTTTTATCTAAATCTTTTTTACTTAAATCATTTTTAATTTTTTCTACTTCTTTTATATTTTCCTTGGATGCAAATAGAGCTTTTTTTTGAGCGATTAAAAAATTTCTAGCAAAACCTCTTTTAACATCAATAATATCTCCAATTGAACCAACCTTTCTTACATTTTCTAAAAGTATAATTTTCATATTAGATTAGAGCTAAATTTCTTGCTCTTTTAATTGATAATGATAGGTCTCTTTGTTTTTTTTGACTTACAGATGTAATTCTTGATGGTAATATTTTTCCATTTTCAGAAATATATCTCTTTAATAATTTGATGTTTTTATAATCTATTACTGGAGCTCCTTTTCCAGACAGAGGACATTTTTTTTTAAATTTATATTTTTGGTTTTGAAAAATGCTCAATTTAGAAAAATTATTCTGGCTATTTTTTTTTACTTTTCTTTTTTTCATATTTATTTTTTATTTTTTTATATTTTCCTCAGATTTTCTAAAATAGTCAGTATCCAGATCTAATTTTTTCATTTTTACAGTCATAAATCTTAACAAATTTTTATCAATCTTTTCATTTTTTTCTAGCTCCTTTATAGTTTTCCCATTACCTTTAATTTTAAAATGTAGGTAATTGCCTTTTTTATTTTTTTTAATTAAATATGCGAGTTGCATTAAACCCCAGCTTTCAAACTTAATTATGTCACCATCATTATCTTCTATTATCTTAGTATATTTTTCTTGTATTGATTTAATTTGACTTGGTGAAGTGTCCTGTCGTGCTATTAATGTATGCTCGTAAAAGTTCATATAAATTTGTAGAAAAAATGAGGATATACTATTATAAATTTTTAATTACAATATAAAAAATTACTTATTTTATTAACTTTTTTATGTTTTCAATAATTTTTCCCGGACAAGGATCCCAAATAGTTGGCATGGCAAAAGAATTTTATGAAAATTATGATAGTGTAAGGAAATATTTCCAAAATGCTGATGAGATTCTAGATAAAAGTTTAAGCAAATTAATTTTAGACGGCCCAAAAGATATTTTAGATCAAACCGAAAATACTCAACCTGCAATCTTTTTAGTAAGCTATTCAATATTTAAGGTATTAGAAAAGGAAGCTAATTTTAATTTAAAAGAAGCTAGTTTTTTTGCTGGTCATTCACTTGGTGAATACTCAGCTCTTTGTTGTGCGGACTCACTAGATTTTGAACAGACAATATCACTTTTAAAATATAGAGGTATAGCAATGCAGAATGCTGTACCTAAGGGACAAGGAGCTATGATAGCAACTCTAGGGATTGACATAAATGAAATACGAATAATGTTAAAAGAAATTGAAAATAAACATACATGCTACATAGCAAATGATAACTCAATTGGACAAGTAGTATTAAGTGGAAAGACAGATTCTATAGAATTTTTTTCTAATTTATTAAAAGAAAAAAAAATAAAGTTTGTTAAATTACCGGTTAGCGCACCATTTCACTGTCCATTAATGAACAAAGCAACAATTGAAATGAAACAAAAAATTCTAGCTACAAATTTTGATAAACCAAAAGTAAATATAGTATCAAATGTAACCGCAAATCCAATAAATAGTCCAGAAGTAATAAAAAAACTTTTAATTGAACAAATCGAACAACCAGTAAGATGGAGAGAAAGTGTTACAAATATGTTAAATTCAGGAATTAGGAAATTTATTGAAATAGGTCCTGGAAAAGTTTTATCTGGACTTATCAAAAGAATAGATAGAAATGTTAAATTAAATCAGGTAAATAATATTACTGATATTAAAAATTTAACAAATGATTGATCTTAATAATCTAAATATAATATTAACTGGAGCAACAGGAGTAATAGGTGGATCAATACTTCAAAAACTTGTTGAAGGAAATGCAAATATTATTGCATCAGGCACAAACCAAGCAAAATTAGACTCTATTAATGAAAAGTTTAAAAAAGTTAAAACTATTAAATTTGATATTTCGAAACATTCATTAATAGAAAAGTTTATTGATGATTGTAACGAAATTTTTCAAAATAATATTAATATCTTAATAAATAATGCTGGCATTACTGCAGACAATTTGACTATTAGAATGAAAGATGAGGAATGGAATAAGGTAATTAATCTTAACTTAACCTCATCTTTCTTATTAAGCAAATATGTAATAAAAAAAATGTTAAAAAATAAAAATGGTAAGATTATTAATTTAACTTCCATTGTTGGTCATACAGGTAATATCGGCCAAGCAAATTACTCAGCATCTAAATCAGGTTTGATAGGGATGTCAAAAAGTCTTGCTCTAGAGTATGGTAAAAAAAATATAAAGGTAAATTGTATTTCACCTGGCTTTATAGAATCTGAAATGACAGATAAAATAAGTGACAATTTTAAAAAAATATTACAAGACAAAATATCTCTAGAGCGGTTTGGGCTACCAGAAGATGTTGCTAATGCTGTTTTTTTTCTTTGTTCCTCCTTATCTGACTATATAACAGGAGAAACAATTCATGTTAATGGTGGCATGTATTTTAGTTGACAAAATAATATAAATATTTATTAAGAATTTTAACTACAAAGGAAAATATGTCAGAAGATATATCAAATAAAGTAAAAAAAATTGTTGCAGATCACCTGGGAATAGATGAAGCTAAAGTGACCGAAGAGTCAAGTTTCATCGATGATTTGGGAGCCGATAGTTTAGATACAGTTGAATTAGTAATGGCTTTTGAGGAAGAATTTGGTTCTGAAATTTCAGACAGCGATGCAGAAAAAATTCTTACAGTTGGAGACGCAGTTAAGTTTATAGAAAATAAAGCAAACTAACTTCAAGCTAATATGCCCAGCTTTAAAAAGGGTGGAATATATATTCTTTCCTCTCCGTCAGGCGCTGGAAAGACCACTTTAGTAAAAAAAATATCAAAAAATAGAAATTTTTCAGTTTCAGTATCACACACAACCAGATCTCCACGACCAAACGAAAAAGATGGCAAAGATTATTATTTTATATCAAAAAATAACTTTAAAAAACTTATAAAAAAAGGAGAATTTTTAGAGCATGCTAAAGTTTTTGATAACTATTATGGGTCATCGAAAGCTTTAGTTATTGAAAAATTAAAAAAAGGCAAAAACATTATTTTTGATATTGATTGGCAAGGAACAAGACAAATTAGAAATAAAAAGCTTAAATATAAATTGCTTACTATCTTTGTTTTACCACCTTCAAAGGAAGAACTTATCAAGAGATTAATTAAAAGAGAGAAA
>CACMDY010000005.1 GCA_902612605.1 uncultured Pelagibacteraceae bacterium | reverse complement strand
TCTAAAGTTTTTTGAAAAACAATTTAAGATAAAAAAAACTAATATTAATATAAATAAATTAAATCAATACGAGGAGATACTTCTAATCGGATCTGGAAAGGGAGTTTCCACAGTTTCATCCATAAAAGAGAAAAACTGGAATAGAAAAAAATATAAATCCTATGAAGCTTTTATAAGCAAATATCAAACTAAAATACTAAAACAAAAAAAATTGAGTAATTATTTATGAGAAATCCTAATAACCCTTGCATATTCTGTTTTACAAAGAAAAAGGGATATCTTTTTGAAAACGAACTAGCTTATGCAACTACTGACACTTACCCTGTATCAAAATTTCATTCACTTATAATTCCAAAGCGGTGTGTTAAAAATTATTTTGATCTAACCTCAAAAGAAATCTTAGCCTGCAATAAATTAATAAAGAAACTAAAAAAAAAAATTGAAATGAACGATAAATCTGTAAAAGGTTTTAATATTGGTACCAATTCAGGCAAGGTTGCTGGACAATCTATTAATCATTGTCACATTCATCTGATTCCAAGACGAAAAAATGATGTTAAAAATCCACAAGGCGGTGTTCGAGCTGTAATTTCTGCTAAACAGCATTATGTAAGGAAAAAGTAAACTTTATTAACATTTTTTTCTTCAGATGAGATTATTAGTCAGTTGAACTAATATTTTTTATAGATTATGAGATTAGATTAGTATTATATTTAGCGGAGATAATAATATGTTCACAACAAATCCATTTGCTGTCCTTTCTTCAACAGTCCCTTCAATTGCTTTGCAAGCATTTGTTTTGTTGATGTTGGCATTAGTGGTGATTGGAACACTGATGGATATTATTCATAAGAAGAACGTAAAATATTTTTTTAATAATGCAAAAAAAGCAAAGAAAGCAGCAAGTAGAGAATTAAGTCTTGGAGAGAAAACAGCAATAATTTCTAAAACAGTAGTACATGATATTGGAACTACATCTGAACTAGGTTTAGGTAAAAGAAGGTTTGCCCACGTATTAGGAATGTATGGAACAATATTATTTTGGATAGGGTCAGGTGTTATGATATTTGGATATTCTTCTCCTAATGCTGTAACCCCATCTATATGGCCAATCATTTGGCATGTTGGTGCAATCTTAACTTGCCTTGGAGCATATTGGTTTTGGTTTTTTTTAAGAGTAGATGTATCTGCTGAAGCTCATTCAGTTTTTAGAATCATAAAAGCAGATTTATTTGTTTTAGCTTTAGTATTATCTTCTACGTTTGGTTTAGCCTGGTCGTATTTCCAATATTCAGGATCAACTGGATTAAGTATTTTATTTTTAATTTTGTTCGCGGTTGCTAACATAGTTTTATTTGGAGGAGTTTACTGGTCTAAATTTGCTCATATGTTCTACAAACCAGGTGCTGCAATACAAAAAAATTTAGCAGAGGCAGATGGTTCTAGAGATAACCTGCCTCCACCTGCAAATGCTCCAGAACAATTTGGACTTGGAATTAAACGTGAGGCACCAAAGCACTATTAATATGATTGATAAAATTTTAAAGAAAGGTAATAAGTAGATATGTCAACTTTTGTATATATGACGAGATGTGATGGTTGTGGTCATTGTGTAGATATATGTCCATCAGATATCATGCACATAGACGAAACTATAAGAAGAGCGAAAAATATAGAACCAAATTTTTGTTGGGAATGCTATTCATGCGTTAAGGCATGTCCCAATCATGCAATTGATGTAAGAGGATATGCTGATTTTGCTCCAATGGGTCATAGTGTTAGAGTTAGAAGAGAAGAAGAAAAAGGAACCATTTCTTGGAGAATTAAATTTAGAAACGGTACAGAGAAGAATTTTGTATCACCAATAACAACAAAACCTTGGGGAAAATTCATACCAAAATTAGCTGAAGCTGATACTCCTAATCAAGGAGAGATTAACTCACAAATTTTATATAATGAGCCACATGGTTTAAATACTGAAAAAGATTTACCAACATTAGATAAGAATTCATTTAAGCAAGGCGTTTACTATTAATGGCTAAGCACAAAACTATCATCGAAGAATGTGACGTACTAGTTGTCGGTGGAGGTATGGCTGGAACAGGGGCTACCTTTGAGGCAAGACACTGGGGAAGAGATTTAAAAATAATATGTGTTGAAAAAGCAAATATAGATAGAAGCGGTGCCGTCGCACAAGGTCTTTATGCTATTAACTGTTATATGGGAATGCAGTGGGGCGAGAATATGCCAGAGGACCATGTACGGTACGCTAGAAATGATTTGATGGGTCTTGTTAGGGAAGATTTAGGTTATGACATGGCACGTCATGTAGACTCAACTGTTCACATGTTTGATGAATGGGGTCTTCCAATGATGAAAAACAAAGAGACTGGAAGATATCAAAGAGAAGGTAAGTGGCAAATTATGATACACGGTGAAAGTTACAAACCAATTGTAGCTGAAGCTGCAAAAAAATCTGCTGATAAAATTTATAACAGAATAATGATTACCCATCTTTTAAAAGATGAAAAAAATCCAAATCGAATAGCTGGTGCAGTTGGCTTTAATGTTAGAACTGGGAATTTTCATGTATTTAAATCTAGAACAGTAGTTGTTTCTGCTGGAGGAGCATCGCACATATTTAAACCAAGAGCTGTTGGTGAAGGTATGGGTAGAACATGGTATGCACCCTGGAGTAATGGATCTGCTTATGCACTACCTATTCAAGCAGGTGCAAAAATGACTCAAATGGAAAATAGAATTGTACTTTGTAGATTTAAAGATGGTTATGGTCCAGTTGGAGCATATTTCCTTCATTTAAAAACATATACTCAAAACGCTAATGGCGAAAATTATGAGAAGAAATGGTATGAAGCTACTAAAGAATTAGTTGGTGAATATATAGACCATCATCCAACACCAACTTGTTTAAGAAATCATGCATTTATTCAAGAGACAGCTGCGGGTGGTGGACCAATACACATGGTTACAAAAGAAGCATTTCAAGACCCGCATTTAGAAACAGTTGGATGGGAAAACTTCTTGGGAATGACAGTTGGACAAGCGGTTGTATGGGCATCTCAAAATATTGATCCAAAATACACAAACCCTGAATTAACAACTTCAGAACCATATGTAATGGGATCTCATGCTACATGTTCAGGAGCATGGGTTAGTGGACCAGAAGATATAGCACCTGATGAATATTTCTGGGGATACAACAGAATGATGACTATTGATGGATTATTTGGAGCAGGAGATGCAGTTGGTGGAAGTGCTCATAAATTTTCATCTGGTTCATTCACAGAAGGAAGGTTAGCGTCTAAAGCTGCTGTTAAATATATTCAAGATAAAAAAGCTGATGATATCGAAGTTTCTGATGCACAATTAGAGAAGCTCAAAGAAGAAATATTTAAGCCAATTGAGAACTATACGGTGGGAAGAAATGAAATTACTGGAGGAACTGTTTCTCCAAGCTATATTTTACCTATACAAGGGTTACAAAGACTACAGAAAATTATGGATGAATATTGTGGTGGGTTAACAAATAATTACATGACAAACGATAATCTACTTAAAAAAGGCTTAGAACAGCTACAATTACTTCAAGAAGACTTAGATCATGTCGGAGCGGAAGATTATCATCAATTGATGAGAGCATGGGAACTTAAGCATAGAGCTGTAACATCAGAATGTGTTGCTCATCATACGTTATTTAGAGAAGAAACGCGTTGGCCAGGGTACTATTACAGAGGCGATCATATGAAGCTTGATGATGAAAACTGGCATTGCTTAACTGTTTCTAGAAGAGATCCTGAAACTGGAAAATTTGAAATGGAGAAAAAGCCTGTTTATCATATAGTTGATGATAAAGAGAAGAAGCAAGCTTCCTAACCATTTTAAATGAGTATTGTCGACAAATCAGACGAAGAAATCATTAAAATTGCTGATCCTATCTGGGATAACATGGTTAGATGTTCCAACATGAAAGATTATGGTGGTTTTACCAGGGATTTATCATCACAAATGCTTTACGGGGCCAACGAAGTAGAGCTTGGTAAGCAGTGGGCTAGCAATAAGCTGATCTCAAGCCTTAAAGAAGGGTGTAAGGCGATAGGCTGTCTAAGAAGAGGCTTGTACGTAACTGTTATCTATAAACAAAACAGTACAGAGATACCAGGAGACTTTTTAGGTCGACTTGTCCTTGGAGAAGAGGGAGATGAGGTCAAAGTCTTCGGGGCAACTATTTTTTAAATTTAATTAAATATTATTTGCATTTAATAAAACTTGTGTTATCTCGCGGTTATGTTTCAAGCTTTTAATCAAAATATTAAGAAAATCCCTTTATTATTTTCAAATCAGCTTTCAAAAATAATTAAATCTTTTCTTTATCTTTTTATATTTTTTACTTGGGCAATTATAATTCTAGGAACATTTCAAAATTTTATTTAATTTATTCTTATAATCATTGACTTTGGATTATGAGAGGAATAGTTAGATTATATGGAATATTTTCTTCCAATAGCTCAAGTCGAAATTAACATACTCTTTATATTTGGTTTAAGTTTAGCAGTTGGTATTCTTTCAGGATTGTTTGGTGTAGGCGGGGGATTTTTAATGACACCATTTTTAATTTTTTTAGGTATTCCACCAGCTTATGCAGTTCCAAATGAAGCAAGTAACATTTTAGGAACATCAGTATCAGGTTCAACCACCCATTATTTAAAAGGAACACTAGATTATAAAATGGGATTGATGATTGTAGTCGGAGGAACTATTGGAACTTTACTAGGGATCTTAACTTTTTCTTATTTTCAGGATATTGGAAAAATAAACATCGTTATCTCTTTAGCCTACATGTATATCTTAGCTATACTTGGAACTTTAATGCTTATTCAAGGAGTATCAGAAATTGATAAGGCTAGAAAAAAAATTGTTGTTAGAAAAAAATTACATACTCATTATTGGATACATGGACTACCTTTTAGAATGCGTTTTAAAAAATCAAAGGTTTATGAAAGCGCATTTACTCCAATTATTATTGGTTTAATTGTAGGATATATCGCTGCAATTATGGGAGTTGGTGGTGCATTTATATTGGTTCCTGCAATGATTTATATTATTGGAATGCCAACTAAACTAATTCCTGGCACATCTCTGTTTGTTACAATTTTTGTAAGTGCAATTGTAACAGTTCTTCATGCTTTTAATTATGGAACAATTGATCTTGTTTTAGTTTTCGTACTTATACTTGGTTCAATTATTGGTGTTCAGTTTGGTCAAAAAATTGGTGAAAAAGTTGATAGCTCAGAATTTAAAACAATCTTAGCAGTACTTTTATTATTAGTCGGAATTGCAATTGCTTATGACACATTTATTAAAGAAGATCTAATAGTTGAAACAGTAGTAAATGGAACTAAAAACCTTGGTAACATTGCACAGTTTATTTTAGATTATTCTAAAGACCTTCCAGTATTTTATGGACTTACATCAGTTGTATTAGCAGTAGTTCTTGGAATTGGAGCTGCAATTTTAAGAAATTATATTTCTAAGTGGAACAAAGCAAGAGAAGCTAAACTTAAAGCTTAAGCACTTCTGTATAATTTAGTCATAACAAATTCTCTATGGCCTAGTGCTTCAGCACAAGTTAATCTTCCATTTGCAACTCTTATTGTGGCTTTGATTAATTCATCGCCAGCTTCATCTAAATTCATTTCTCTTGATAAAATTTTAGAAACATCAACATCAATATGCTCACTCATGGTTCTAGCAGTTAATGGATTAGCAGTTAGTTTTACTACTGGTTCAATTGGGTTTCCAATTATATTTCCTTGTCCAGTTGGAAATAGGTGAAGATTAAATCCTCCTGCAGCTTGTAGAGTAACACATTCAGCAGCAGCTGATGAGGTATCCATAAAGTATAAGCCTGGACCTTTAGTTGGTTCTTCTGCTGGTTCTAGTACATCAATAAATTTGCATCCACCAATTTTTTGAAAGTTACCAAATGCTTTTTCTTCGATTGTAGTAAGTCCACCTGCTATATTTCCAGCTGTTGGTTGACTTTCGGAAAGATCGTCTGTTGCTTCTTTTAAGATGAAATCATTATACGAACTCCAAGTTTTTCTAAACTTTTCTTGAGCTTCAGGAGTTTTTCCTCTTTTTTCACATACAGTTTCAGCACCTGTTAGCTCAGATGTTTCACCAAAACATAAATGAACACCAAGGGGCTCTAATTTATCCATTAAATTTCCAACTGTAGGATTTGATGCCAATCCTGAAGTTGTATCAGATTCTCCACATTTAACTGAAATCCATAAATCACTTATAGGACGTTCTTCTCTTTGTTTCTCAGATGCCCAAATTGAAAATTCTTGAGCTTTTTTTGAAACTCTTGCGATAGTATCTATATCTCCCACACCTTCTATACTAAAACCTTCAACTGGTTTTCCAGTCGTTGCAATTGCATCAACAATTCTTTTTGTCCATTTAGGCTCAATACCAATAACTATCACTGCTGCAACATTTGGATTTTTTCCTGTTCCAATCATTGTTCTAAAATGAAGTTCTAGGTCTGCTCCAAATTGTAATCTTCCATAAGAATGTGGAAGTGCAATCGTACCTTTAATATTATTAGCTACAGCTTCAGCGCAAGCATTTGAAATATCATCAACAGGAAGAATTATTACGTGATTTCTTGTACCTGTTCTTCCATCTTCTCTTTTATATCCTAAAAACGTTTTTGGAATTTCCATTTTACCACTTTTTAGTTTTTACGTTGTGAACATGTACATGCTCACCTTTTTTAATTGATTTTACTACTTTGCCAATATCATGCCCGTACTTTAATATTGTATCTCCCTCGTTAAGATCAGTCATTGCAATTTTATGACCCAAAGGTATTTCATCCATCGATTGAATTTTTACTGATTTATCATTTTCCATAATCCAGCAATCACAGTCTTGTTTAGGAGTAATTTTTTCAATAACTACAACACCTACATTGTCTTTTTCATCGTGGATTATAATATCTGTGCCAGCCATTGTGACGATTTCTTTGTTTGAAATTCAGTCCAATTTATATATGAATTGGGCACTTTGACAATTAAAAAATAGAATTAAGAAGGATTTGATATGGCCAAAATGACAACCGAAGAAGCTTTTGTAAAAGTTTTACAAATGCATGGTATCGAACATTCGTTTGGTATTATCGGTTCTGCATTCATGCCTATTTCTGATCTTTTCCCAGAAGCTGGAATAACTTTTTGGGACGTTGCTCATGAAACAAATGGTGGATTGATTGCTGATGGTTACACGAGAGCAACTGGAAAAATGTCAATGGTGATTGCTCAAAATGGTCCAGGTATTACAGGACTTGTTACACCAATAAAAACTGCTTACTGGAATCATACTCCACTACTTTTAGTTACACCACAAGCTGCAAACAAAACTATGGGCCAAGGTGGTTTTCAAGAAGTAGAGCAAATGAATTTATTTAAAGACATGGTGTGTTATCAAGAAGAAGTTAGAGACCCATCAAGAATGGCAGAAGTTTTAAACAGAGTAATAGAAAAAGCATTTAGAGGTTCAGCGCCTGCACAAATAAATGTACCAAGAGATTTTTGGACACAAGTTATAGATATAGAGTTACCTCCAATTGTAAGATTTGAAAGACAAGGTGGCGGGAAAGATGCTGTTGATAGAGCTGCAAAATTATTATCAGAAGCAAAATTCCCAGTAATTTTATCTGGCGCAGGAGTTGTTATAGGTGATGCGATTGATGATTGTAAAAAATTAGCAGAAAAGCTTGATGCACCTGTATGTAATGGTTATCAACATAATGATAGCTTTCCGGGAAGCCATCCACTAGCTGTTGGTCCATTAGGTTACAACGGATCTAAAGCTGCAATGGAATTAATTTCAAAAGCTGACGTTGTTTTAGCTTTAGGAACAAGATTAAATCCATTTTCAACATTACCAGGATATGGAATTGATTACTGGCCAAAAGATGCAACAATTATTCAAGTAGATATGAACCCCGATCGTATTGGTTTAACAAAGAAAGTTACAGTTGGTATTTGTGGTGATGCTAAAATGGTAGCTCAACAGATATTAGAAAAACTTTCATCAAATGCTGGAGATAATGGTAGAGAAGATAGAAAAAATCTAATTCATCAAACAAAATCTGCATGGTTACAAACTCTCACGAGTTTAGATCATGAGGATGATGATCCAGGAACTGTTTGGAACAAAGAAGCAAGAGAAAGAGATAAAGATAGAATGTCACCAAGACAAGCATGGAGAGCTATTCAAGCTGGAATGCCAGAAGATGTTATAATTTCAAGCGATATTGGAAATAATTGTGCAATTGGTAATGCATACCCAACATTTGAAAAGCCAAGAAAATATTTGGCACCAGGTTTATTTGGACCATGTGGTTATGGATTTCCATCTATTCTTGGAGCAAAAATTGGATGTCCAGATACTCCAGTTATAGGTTTTGCTGGTGATGGAGCATTTGGAATAAGTATGAATGAAATGAGTTCTTGTGCAAGAGAAGAGTGGCCTGCAATAACAATGGTAATTTTTAGAAATTATCAATGGGGTGCTGAAAAAAGAAATTCAATTTTGTGGTTCGATGATAACTTTGTTGGAACAGAGTTAGATCCAGAATTAAGTTATGCAAAAGTTGCTAATGCATGTGGATTAAAAGGTGTTATCGCAAATACAATGGAAGAAACCACTAAAGCTATTAAACAATCATGTGAAGATCAGAAAAAGGGTATTACTACATTTATCGAAATAATTCTAAATCAAGAATTAGGTGAGCCATTCAGAAGAGATGCTATGAAAAAACCAGTTAAAGTAGCTGGTATAAGCAAGAGTGATATGAAACCTCAAAAGTCTCTTGTTAGTTGAGATTAGTAAAATTTCATTATAAAAATAATTAACTGTCAGGAAATAAATGAAAGTTAAGAATATTCTTTTTATAATGGCTGATCAACTTAGGTGGGATTACCTTTCATGTTATGGTCATCCACATTTAAAAACTCCTCACTTAGATAGTTTAGCAAAAAAAGGTGTAATGTTTGAGTCTGCTTATGTTCAAGCACCTGTATGTGGCCCATCAAGAGCATCTTACTACACAGGAAGAACAGTATTTAGTCATGGCTCCACATGGAACCAAGTACCACTTCCAATTGGTGAATTAACTATCGGTGATTACTTGAGGCAGTCAGGAATAAAAACTTGTGTTGTCGGCAAGACACATATGAGACCTGATATTAATAGCATGAATAGATTGGGAATTTCAAAAACAACAGAAATTGGTTCTGTAGTAATGGAACCAGGGTTTGATCCATATGAGAGAGATGATGGTCTTCATCCAAACAACATTATAAAAAAATCTGAAAAAAAATTATCCTATAACGAATGGTTAAATAAATTAGGATATGATGGAGATAATCCATGGGACAGCTGGGCTAATTCAGTTGATGGAGAAAACGGAGAAATTTTAAGTGGTTGGAGATTAAGAAATTCAAATAAACCGTCTAGGTTACCAGAAAAACATTCAGAAACTGCATTTATGACTAATAGAGCAATCGATTTTATAAAAGAAACTAAAGAACAATGGTTTTTACATCTATCATATATAAAACCACATTGGCCTTATATTGCACCCGCTCCATATCATAATATGTATTCGCAAAATCAATTTTATCCTGTTCAAAGATCAGACTCAGAAAAAAATATTAATCATCCTGTTTATAAAGCTTTTATGGAAAATAGTATTTCAAAAACATTTTCACAAGAAAACGTAAGAGAGACAGTTCTTGCTGGTTATATGGGTTTAATCAAACAAATTGATGACAATCTAGGAAGACTTTTTAAGTTTTTGGAAGAAAATGGAAATATGCAAGATACTATGATTGTTTTTACATCAGATCATGGTGATTATCATGGTGATCATTGGCTTGGTGAAAAAGAATTATTTCATGAGCAAATAGTAAAAGTACCCATGATTATTTATGATCCAAGTGAAGAAGCAAATAAAACAAGAGGAAAAAAAGAGAAAAGATTTATAGAGGCAATTGATTTACTTCCAACATTTTTAGATGCTGTAGAAAGTAAAGCTAGCAAACATAGACTTGAAGGTTCTTCTTTAATTCCAATTCTAAGAGATGAAAAAATTAGCAAATGGAGAGAGAGTGTATTTAGCGAGATAGATTATTCATTTAATGAAGCAAGAAAAATTTTAAATATAGGTGCTTCAGATGCAAGAGCCTATATGATTAGAAACGATAAATGGAAATATATTTATTATAAAGGTTTTCCACCACAATTATTTGATTTGGAAAAAGATAAAGATGAATTTAATGATCTTGGCCAATCTAAAGATCATCAAAACATACTAAATCAAATGAAAGATATTTTACTAGAAAGATTAACAGATCGAAAAAATAGAACTGCTGCTGACGATGAATTTGTTTTGAAAGAGAGAGATTATTCTGAAGATGGTGGTATAATGATTGGTGTTTGGTAATCTAAGGATACATTAAACTCGGCAAGTACAAGCATAAAGCTGGAAAAGCTATTAATAACGCAAGTCTAATAACATCAGTAATTAAGAACGGTAAAGTACCAAACCAAATTGTTTGAAGAGGCGTTTTGTTCATCACTCCTTTAATTACAAACAAATTCATACCAACAGGAGGTGAAATCAAACCAAATTCAACAACAATTACAGCAAATATTCCAAACCATACTGGATCAATTCCAGCATCAGCAATTACAGGATAAAAAACAGGAATAGTTAAAAATAACATTGCAAGAGAGTCCATTACAGTTCCAAGAACTAAATAAATAGCGCATATAACTAAAATAATCCCTAATGGAGTTAGTTGAAGGTCATTAATAAAATCTACTACTGTGAACGGTAATTGAGTAACTGTTATTAAAAAATTAAAAACACTTGCACCAATAACAATTAAATAAAGAGCACCAACAGTTTTAACAGTATCCCATATAGAATTTCTAAGTAGTTCAATCGTTAGTTCACCCCTAAAAAAAATAAATATAATCACCAAAATAACCCCAACTGCTGCACTTTCAGTTGCTGTAAAGAAACCAAGATAAAGACCACCCATAATTATCGCAAAGATTAAAAATATTGGAAAAACTTTTGTTAGAGCAGATATTCTATCTCTTGCAGTCATTTTTTCTCCATGACCCCCTTGATCAGGGTAAATTACTAAATAAACTCTGATAGCAATCATATATAAAACTACTGCAATCAATCCTGGTATCAGAGCTGCAAAAAATAATTGTTGTATAGATTGCTCAGTTAAATAGGCATAAATTATCAATATTACACTTGGTGGAATTATAATTCCTAATGTTCCACCTGATGCAACGGAACCACTTATTAATGCATCGCTATATCCGTGTCTTTTCATCTCTGGTCCTGCCATTTGTGACATCGTAGCTGCTGTTGCAATTGAAGATCCACAAATCATTCCAAATCCAGCACATGCACCAACAGTAGACATTGCTAATCCACCTTTATAGTGACCAACTACTGCATAAGCTGCATCATATAAATTTCGAGATAAGTTTGCTCTATTTGCAAGATTTCCCATTAAAACGAAAAGAGGTAATACAGATAAAGTATATTTAGAGACAGCTTCAAACGGAGCAGTTCCTAAAACAAAAAGAGCTTGTTCAAAACCTGTTATTAAAGCAAAACCTGTAAAACCAACTACCAACATTGAAATACCTATTGGTACATTTAATGCCATAAGAATTAGTACAACTAAAAAAGATAACGAACCGCTTACAATTGGATCAAAGCTCATGAGTTTTCACTCCTTAAAGCATTAAGTAGCCAAAAAACTATAGCAACAACACTTAACCACATGCCAACTGACGCCGCATAATAAAAAGGATAAAAATATATTTCTAAATCAATAGTTACTCTTTCATTTTTAAAAAAAGCCATAGCTTCTTTTGTTGTTGCATATGCCATCATGGACATAATCACTATCATTAAAATAAATCTAAAAATGTTTATGAAAATTTGAAAGGTATTGTTTGAGACATTTTTTATAAAATCTGCAGAAACATTTGCATTTAAAAAGAAAGCTCTTGGCATTGCTAAGAATGCAACCAAGGCCATTCCGAATTCAACTAATTCAATTGTTCCTGTAACAGGAGAATTTAGAAATCTTCTACCAAAGACATCACAAAAAGTTAGTATAGCTAAAGATAATAATATTAATCCTGATATAATCGCTGAAAGATCAAATATGTAATTAATTTTAAATTTCATTTGATAAACTTTCTTCTAATTTATCAGAGATTAACGTATAAAGTTATAAAAATATGAAATTTATCTCATTCAATCATGATAACAGTGAAAAGTTTGGAATTATTGAAAATAATTTAATAACTGATTTGACTGGAAAGATAGATGGAGCTTCAAGTTTAAAAGAATTAATAAAGATAAAAAAGATTAAAGAAGCAAAAGAATATGCAAAGAGCAATCCAGGATCTATAAAACTTGATCAAATTAAATATTCGCCTTTAATTCCTAATCCAGGTAAAATTATATGTGTAGGTTTGAATTATAGTGAACATGTAAAAGAAACAAACCGTACTGTTGAGGAAAACCCAGTTATATTTCATAGATTTCCAGAAAGCCAAACAGCGCATATGCAAGCAATACAAAGGCCTACTGTATCAGAAAGTTTAGACTTTGAAGGAGAAATGGCAGTTGTAATGGATGAGGGTGGTAAACATATCAAACCAGAGGATGCATTAAAGCATATCGTCGGTTTTTCTTGTTACAACGAAAGTACTATTAGAGAGTGGCAAAGACATACTAGACAATTTGGTATGGGAAAAAATTTTGAAAAGACAGGAAGTTTTGGTCCTCACATGGTTTTAGCAGAGGACATTCCAGACTATAAAAGTTTAACAATAGAGACTAGGCTAAATGGCGAAGTAATGCAAAATGCTAAACTAAGTCAATTAATTTTTGATATACCAATTTTAATTTCGTATGTATCCAAAGCTATGGCATGGAGAGCAGGCGATGTTTTGGTAACCGGAACTCCTGGTGGAGTAGGCTTTAAAAGAAATCCACCTGTTTTTATGAAACCAGGAGACAATGTTGAAGTCGAAATCACTGATATTGGTGTTTTATCTAACACTATTAAGGATGAAATAATCTCAATTTAGAGTTAAAATTTTAATATAAATTTTAGAGGGAGAAATATGAAAAACAAAATAATTGGATTTGTTTTTGGTGTTTTAAGTTTAGGTATAGTAAATGCTGCTTCAGCAACTGAACTTAAACTTGCAACATTTGAACCACCAAAAGCATTTATCGCAAGCAAAATTCTTGCTGCATGGGCTGACAAAGTAAACGAATGTTCAGCTGGAGCAGTTAATGTTAAAATGTTTGCAGGAGGTGTGTTAGGAAAACCACCACAACAATATGATATTGTTACAAAAGGTGTAGCAGACATTTCATGGACGGTACTTGGATATATCGGAGGACAGTTTCCATTGAGCTCTGTAATTGAATTACCTTTTTTAACAAAAACTTCAAAAGCAGGGTCTAGAGCTTTAAATACTCTTTATGAAGAAGGTTACTTAGATAAAGAGATGGCAGGAATTAAACTAATTGGTTTACATTCTAACCCTGGATATCAAATACATATGAAGTCAGATAAAGTTGTAAGACCTGCTGACTTTAAAGGTAAGAAAATGAGAGTACCAAGTAAAATTGCTGGAACAATTTTAAAAACTCTTGGAGCAACTGGAGTAAGAGTGCCAGCTCCTGGAACATCGGAAGCACTTAACAAAGGTGTAATTGATGGAACTCCATTCCCTTACACTGCAATCGGATCTTTCAGACTATTTGATGTAACTAAGTATCACACTGAAGTTAACATAACTAATGCAACATTTGGTTTGATAATGAACCAAGGTAAATATGATGGTTTATCAGCCAAAGGTAAAGGATGTGTAGATAAATTTAGTGGTCAGTGGTTTGGTGACTGGGCATCTGGATTAATAGATAGTCAAAATGCTAAAATGAGAGTTGAGGTAGAGAATAAACCTGGACATGAGATCATAGTAGCTTCTGATGATGTTATAGCTGAATATAAGAAAATATTAGCACCTATCGAAGCAAACTGGCTTGCTGAAATGAAAGGCAAAGGCCTTGATGGTGACGCAGTTCTAAAAAGAGCAAGACAAATAATATCTAAAATAGACGGTTAATTTAAACCTAATTTTTGAGCCTGCATTAAATAATGCAGGCTCAATTTTAATCCTGTATAATAATTGAATGGCAATAAATGCATTAAGCTACATCGGTGTTAATTCAGACCGAATTGAAGACTGGTCAGATTATTCTAGAAAATGTTTGGGAATGCAGCAAGTGGATAGGGCAAAAGACTCTCTTTCATTTAGAATGGATGATCAAAAGCAAAGATTAGTTGTGACGGGAGACACTGGAGATAGTTTGGCCTTTATGGGCTGGGAGGTTGAGAAAAAAGAAGATTTAAAAATGTATGCTGATCGTCTTGAGAATAATAATATCCCAGTAACTCATGGACAATCCTCATTTGCAGACAAAAGATTTGTTAAAGATTTAATTTATTTTAAAGACCCTCAGGGCAATCAGATAGAATTAATATTTGATCCAATGAAAGATAGTGATCCTTTCAAACCATCTAGACCAATTTCAGGATTTAAAACTGGTGCATTAGGAATGGGTCATGTTGTTTTACATGCTAAAGATTTTAATAAACTTGTTCCTTTCTACAAAGACCTTTTAGATTTTAAAATCAGCGATTATAGCAATACACCAATATCTTTATGTTTCTTTCATGTTAATGGTAGACATCATAGTTTTGCATTGTTTGGATCGGGTCAACAAGGATTTCACCATTTTATGGTTGAGTACAATTCTTTAGATGATGTTGGACAGGGATATGACTTAATGAATTTAAAAGACGACAAAATTGCTTATACAATGGGAAGGCATACTAATGATTACATGACTTCATTTTATTCAATAACACCATCTGGTTTTTTTGTAGAAAATGGATGGGGTGGAAGAATAATTGATCCTAAGACGTGGGAAGCTATTGAAACTTTTGAAGGCCCAAGCTTTTGGGGACATGAAAGATTGTATTTACCAGAAGAGGAAAGAAAAAAATTTAGAGATAAAAGAATGCAAACTGCTGCAGAAGGTAAACAAGCTCCTTTATTAGTAGATTGCCCTTGGCTATATTCAAATATTGCTAAAAAGAAATAAATTTAAAAATTAATGAAAGAATATGATGTAGTAATTGTTGGATTAGGTCCAACAGGAGGAACCTTAGCAAACTTATTAGCAATTCAAGGTTATTCAATTTTAATTTTAGAAAAAGAAAATAGTTTTTACCCTCTTCCAAGAGCAGTCCATTTTGATGACGAGGTTATGAGAGTATTCCAAACAATTGGAATTACAGATAAATTTCTAAAATATACTTTAATTAATAAAGGAACTAAGTTTGTAAATAAAAAGGGTGATGTAATTTTAGATTGGCCTAGACCAAAAGAAATAACTGAGAATGGATGGTATCCAAGTTATAGATTTCACCAACCTGATTTAGAAAGGCAATTAAGAAATAGACTTAAATCTTTCAAAAAGGTTTATATCCAACAAAATACCAAACTCTTAAAAGCCACAAATACTAAAAACAATGTTCAAATAATTTATCAAGACATAAAAAATAACAAAATTCTGAATATTTCGGCTAAATATTTAATTGGTTGTGATGGTGCAAACTCAACGGTTCGTAATCAGATAAAAACAAGTATGAGTAATTTAGGATTTACTCAAAAATGGGCAGTGGTTGATTTAATTTTGAAGAAAAAGAAAAATAATCTTCCAGATTGTACAATTCAATTTTCTAACAAAGTGAGACCTGCAACATATTGCAGAAATGTAGGCAGAAGGAGAAGGTGGGAGTTTGTAATTAATAACAAAGAAAAAGAAGAAACTATTATGTCTGAAAAGTACATATGGAATTTCCTTAAACCATGGCTTACTAAAAAAGATGCTATACTCGAGAGAAAAACTATATACACATTCAAATCTGCAATTAGCAAAAGTTGGAGAAAAGGTAGAATATTTATTTCAGGTGATGCTGCGCACTTGATGCCACCTTTTATGGGTCAAGGAATGTGTGCAGGAATAAGAGATGTTTCAAACTTGGCATGGAAAATATCACATTGTTTAAAGAATAATCACTCAGATAAATTGCTGAATACATATCAAAGCGAAAGATATTCCAATGTTAAAGAGTATGTGAGTACAACTATGAGAATGGGTTCATTTATAAATGCTGTTAGCTCAACAAAAATTACAAAAAATATTTCATCAAATAAAGAAGGTGTAAAATCTATGAAATCTATTAAACCAAAACTGGGCAAAGGACTTGGAAAAGTTAATGATAAACTTCGAGGAAAAATATTTCCTCAATTTAAATTAAAAAATGGAAAAAATTTAGATGAAAAATTTTCTTCCAAACCTATTGTAATAATTACACCAAAATTAAAGAAAAAAATTTCCAATAAAATTAATTATGTACTGTCTAATAATGTAAATGGCTTAAGTGAATATCTTAATAATATAAAATCTGAAGGACTTATAGTTAGACCAGATAGATTTATAATTGGTTCTATAAAATCTAACAAAATTTCAAAAATTAAAAATTATTCAATTTAGATTTAATTCTTTTTTTATAATTTTTATTTTTGTTTCATTATCTTGAGCAATTTCACCAGAAGGAAGATATAATGAATTCTCAAATCCAATTCTTATTTTTCCACCAAGTTTTATTGCTTCTTTCAAACAAGTAAATTCTTCTTTTTCGAACGCGCATATAGCCCAATCCGCTTTAAATTTATTTTTTTCTAATTTTTCTAAATATAAAGGTATTTTATTTGGATCACTAATTTTACCAGTATAGTGACCGATTACAAATAAGCACCAGGAGTTATCTTTTTCAATTTCAGATTTATTTAAAACATTTGAGAGTAAATCAATATCTTCTGGTTCATGACAAATATGTTGAACATTAATTTTTTCATCAGATAAATATTTATATAGTTTTATATCTTCATCGGTTGGATTTCTGCTTGGAATTAATTCTCTAATTGCAATTGATATTCCTGGTGGCTTAACATCGTATGCATATTTACGCATTTCACTTGGTGAATATCTCCCGACAGCTTCAGTAGTAACTTGTAAGTGCATGTTAGGAACTATCTTATTTAATTTTATTAATGCTTCACTGCAGTCGTTAGCGTCTAATATATGTTGGCTATTTTTATCTCTGATGTGGAAATGAATTGCCTCAGCACCCGCTTCGTATGATAATTTTGCTGTATTAACAATTTCATCAATAGTTATAGGAACTTTTGGATGATCCTTCTTCATAGGTCTCACTCCGTTGGGTGCTACCATAATTTTTGGGAGTTCTTTAGGTTGATAAAATTGCATAATTAAAGTCTACTCTTTTTTGAAAAAAATAAATAATATTTTTAACAAATAAACTATTATTCAATTGGATTTAATTAACGACAATTCCTGTGGGTGGACAAACCAACTTCCTGAAAGAAGTAATATTAAATTACTAGATCAAGATATTTATTGTGATTATTTAATTGTAGGAGCTGGGTATACAGGATTGTCAGCTGCCAGAAAACTTTCAGAGGTAAAAAAAGATAAAAAAATTGTTCTCATTGATGCCCAATTAGCAGGAGAGGGTGGTAGTTCAAGAAATTCAGGCTACCTAGTTGATACTACATTGAATGATGGTTTTACATCAAATAGCGACAAAGAGAATTATGTCAAAAAAACAAAAATATACCAATTGGGTATAGAAGCTGTGAGAAAATTTATAAAAGAATATCAAGTTGATTGTGATTGGAATGAATGTGGAAAATATTTTGCTTCTTCGAAAGAGCAAGATGAGACAAAAGCTCAATCGTTCAGTAAATTATTGAATAGTCTTGGTTTTAAAAATAAAATTTTATTTAACAAAGAGTTGACTGAAAAATTGGGAACCCCTTTTTATAAAATTGGAGTTTTTACCTCAGGAGGAATTCTTTTAAACCCTGGTAAACTAGCCAGAGCAATGGTTGATACTTTACCAGATAATGTAAAAGTATATGAAAATTCACAAATTAATGGTTGGAAAAAGATTAATAACAAAATTGAATGTTTTACAAAAAAAAACAAAATAACAACTAAAAAAATCATATTTTGTACAAACGGTTTTTTGAAATCTTTAAAAGTAAAAAAAAATTATAGCTTTCCAATTACATTAACTGCCAGTCTTACGAGAAAACTAACAGATAAAGAGTTTAAAGATATAGGATCTCCAAAAGAATGGGGTGTTCTTCCAATAAGACCAATGGGTGCTACAATTAGAATGACCAAAGATCGGAGAATACTTATAAGAAACACTGCAGAGTTAAGAAACCCTTTTTCAATGAGTAGAAATAAATTAAATAAAAGAGTTGCAATTCATAAAAAAGGTATCAAGAAAAGATTTAAACAATTACCTGATAATTTAATAGAGAGCAGTTGGTCAGGAATTGTATGTAGAAGTGGTAATAGCTCTCAAATATTTGAAAAAATTGATGATAATATATTTAGCGCAGGCTGTTACAATGGATCTGGAATTGGAGTAGGAACACTATTCGGTGAACAAATAGCCCTAATGGCCTCTAATCAACAATCTAATGAAATTGAAGTAATACAACAAAGAAAAAAACCAAACTGGTTACCGCCACAACCCTTTTTAAATTTAGGAATATACACTAGATTAGCTTACGAAAGGATAAAAGCTCAAACTGAAATTTAATGAAAAAAAATTTAAAGCTTATAGTTTTTTTAGTATTAGGAATTATAGCTCTTTACATCTCAACTAACTATTATAACGATTTTAATAGAAACAAAACTATTAAAGCATGTATAATTGGAAAAGCTGAATTAGATTCTAAAAAAGCTAAAGAGGACAGATTATCAAATGAACAAATTAAAAAATTTTGTGAAGATCAAATAAAATGATGAGAAAATCAAAAAGATCAGATGTTGATCCATTTATTGTAATGGATGTAATGGAATCTGCTAGAATTGCTGAAGAAAAAGGCAAAGATATTATTCATATGGAGGTAGGGCAGCCGGGAACACCAGCACCTAAAATTGCAAAAGATTATATTACAAATGAGATAAATAAAAATAATCTTGGTTATACGGTATCACTTGGTCTACCAGCTTTAAGAACAAAAATTTCAAAGTTATATGGAGATTGGTACAATCTAGATTTAAATCCAAATAGAATAGTAGTTACAACAGGGTCTTCCGGAGCCTTTATATTATCTTTTTCGGCATTGTTTGATAGTGGAGACAGAGTTGGAATTGGATCTCCAAGTTATCCTAGTTATAGACAAATACTTAAATCACTAAGTTTGGAAACTGTAGATATTCAAACTAAACTTCAAAATAGATTTCAACCTGTTCCAGAAGATATTACAAATAATAATTTAAATGGAATTCTTGTTGCATCACCTGCAAATCCAACTGGATCTATGCTGGATAAACAATCTTTAGAGAATTTAATTAATACTGCAAATGATAATAATGTAAGTTTTATTAGTGATGAAATTTATCATGGAATTCAATATGAAAATAATCCAACATCAGCTTTAGAGATTACAGATAATTGCTATGTAATTAATTCTTTTTCAAAATACTTTTCCATGACCGGTTGGAGAATAGGGTGGATGGTTGTACCAGAAGATCATGTCAGACAAGTAGAAAGACTTTCGCAAAATTTATTTGTTTGCCCTCCACACGCAAGTCAAGTTACAGCTCTTGCTTCTTTAGATGCAAATGAAGAGTTACAATCAAATGTAGAAGTATATAAAAAAAATAGAGAGATACTATTAGAGGAATTACCTAAGGCAGGATTAAAAAAGTTTTCACCACCTGATGGAGCTTTTTACATCTATGTTGATATATCTGAATATTCAAATGATAGCTTAGCTTTTTGTAAAAAAGTTTTAGATGAAGCAAATGTTGCAATAACACCAGGAATTGATTTTGATCAAAAAAGAGGAAATTCTACTATACGATTCTCATACGCAAGAAGCACAAAAGATATAATTGAAGGTGCTAAGCGAATTAAAGATTTTATGTCTAAAAATTATTAAAAGGGGTCAGCTCAATTGGTTATTACCAAAAGAGCTCCCCTTTTTTATGCCATTTTGGCCAAATCCATCAAATGGATTTAGTTTGTGTTATTTTTAATATGTGATATCTCACCAGCTAAGTGTCAGGTGGCGTTATTCTGAGCATTTGCACCTCCTTCACTTATAAAAATAAGTTTTAGGTAGGTTGTATTCAACAAATTTATTTCTATTTTTTATAAATATATTATTTGAATACAACCTGTCTCTTTAGTAAATTCTCGATATCAAAATAATCTAAATATTCCCAAACTCTTAAATGAAAATTATGTCACAGAGACAGATAATAAATATATTTGTAATTAAAATTGCATGAAAACTATATTCGTTATTGGATCAAAAAAACATACTCTTAAATACACAAGAAAAATGCCTGAGGGTGAAGTTAAGAAAATGAAATCTTTTGTTACAAACAAAGGACAAAAACTTGAAAAAACTTCAAAATTTAAAATTTTAAAAGTATCAGACGATAAAACTTCAAGAACTTTCAAAATCAGTCTTTAATTATTAAAAATGAACAAAATCGTATGGTTCAGGAACGATCTACGTGTATCTAATAATGATGCATTTAACGAAGCTGCAAAATCAGGAAAGATTTTACCAATTTACATATTTGATAAAGAATATCACAAATTACCTACATCAAGCTCATTTCATCTAGATTTTTTAAAATCATCACTAGACGATTTATCAAAAACACTAAGTGAAAAATATAATGCTAAACTCAATATATATTACGGAGATACATTAGAAATTTTAAGTCATTTGACTGATAAATTTAAAATAAATGAGGTTTATTCAAATATAATATTCAAGAACATGTACATAACTAACTTAGACAAAGAAGTTAGTTTTTTATTTAAAGAAAAAAATATTAATTGGAAAATATCAAATCAATTTGGTGTTCAATTAAATCATAGAATAAGAAATAAATGGTCACATAATTGGAATAAATTTATAGATAGTGAAAGCGTTAATTCAAATTTAAATTGTGAGTTTATTTCAGATAATTATTTAGAAGATTTATCGAAAGTAGAAACAAACAATTTAGAAAATGGAAAAATTCAAATTGGTGGAAGACAAAACGCTCTACAACTTTTAGATTCTTTCCTTAATGATAGATCAGAAAATTACCAAAAAGAAATGTCTTCACCAATAACTGGAGAAACTTCTTGTTCTAGATTAAGCCCTCATATTGCATTCGGAAATATTTCTATTAAAGAAATTTTTAAAAAGACTAATGACAAGTTAAAATCCAATTTATCTTTTTCAAAAAAGAAGTCTTTAATTGCTTTTAAAAGTCGATTAGCCTGGCACTGTCATTTTATCCAAAAGTTATATGATGAACCAGAAATTGAATTTAGAAATATGAATAGTGCTTATAATGGAATAAGAGAAAATGATTTTAATGAAGATTATCATTTAGCATGGAAAAATGGATCTACTGGTTATCCATTTGTTGATGCTTGCATGAGGTATCTTAGAACTAATGGATGGATTAATTTTAGAATGAGAGCAATGTTAGTTTCATTTGCGTCTTATCAATTATGGCTTGATTGGAAAAAAACATCAAAACATTTAGCAAAATTATTTACAGATTATGAGCCAGGTATACATTATTCACAGTTTCAAATGCAGTCAGGAACAACAGGAATAAATTCAATAAGAATTTACAATCCAATTAAACAATCAATTGATCAAGATCCCACTGGAGATTTTATAAAAAAATGGGTTCCAGAATTAAAAAATGTTCCAGGAAAATTAATTCATGAACCATGGAAATTGACATTCATTGAACAAAAAGGAATTAATTTAGAAATTAGTAAAGATTATCCATCACCAATAGTTGATAATAAAATATCGACTAAAATTGCTAAGGAAAAAATCTGGAATGTTAAGAAAACAACAGAAGCAAAAGTGATTTCAGCTGAAGTATTAAGTAAACACGCTAGTTTATCTCAAAGAAGATAAAATTTAATTACCGTAAGGAATTCCAACTAACTTTCCATTTTCATTATAAAAATAAAAAAAGTTGGGGTTTATTACTTTTGGCTTTTTTGAAAGCGTTTTAGATTTGTTTATTGATTTATTTTTTTTTAATTTACGTTTCACAACTCCTTCATACTAAAATAAATAAGGTAAACTATTGATAACTTTTCAACCCAGATATGCATTTATTCTTAATCAATAAATTCAAATTGAGTATATCTATTCATTTTACTTATGAAATTATCTGAATTATTTCAGCAAAATGGCTTTGATTTGGGAAATCTAAAAGAATCCTTTGGACTAATAGATGAAATATCAGAACATATAATAGCTGCAAGTGATGAAGTTTTAGCAAAGCAGCATCAAATTTCAGAAAACATTTATTTTTTAATTAAAGGCAAAGCTACATTTACTAAGTATTTTGAAACTAAATCTATAACCTTTGCAAAAATAACAAAGCCTGCAATACCATTAGGTATATCTGGACTGAATCAACCCAATAGGTTTATGGGTGAAATATTTATTGAAGGTGGAACAGAATATATCTCGATAAAACTAGATGATTTAAGAAATTTACAACAAAAAAATAGTAAACTTATATCAACATTATACTCAGCAATTTCTTTTTTTTCTTTCCAACTGCTTGTCTCTTCAAGAAATTTAAACACTTTGTATAAAGATGATGAAATACAAATTTCTCCAGGCATCCCATCAGAAAAAAGTATTACAAATATACATAGAATTAAATCTGCTACTTTTTTTTCAACACTTACTGATGATGACTTAGAAAAGTTTATTAAATTAGGTAATATTAAGATGTATTCATCAAATCAATATATAGTCAAAGAGGGAGATGTTTCTAAAGGTTTAAAGATATTATTAAGTGGTAAAGTTGATGGCTTATTCCATAACTTTATTAATGGAAAAATAAGAAGAAATTTTAGAACTCTAACTAGAGCTGGTATTGCTCTAACTTTATCTTCAGGGAAAGGAGATTTTTTTAATCCATATACAATTAAATCTACCAGGGATACAAAAGTTTTACATATTTCCAACGAAGCACTTGAAAATCTGATTATTTCTGACCCTGAATTATCAATAAAGATTTTCAAAAGACAATTGTGGCAGCTAGGACGTTTCCAACAAAGTGCAACTGGTCTAACAAAATATTCAGCGGAAAACGAATTAGAATTTGTTAATTTATTATTGAAAGATAATACTGCGAGAATACCTGCTAGTTCTAAGTTATATAGTATTCCACATTTGTTGAAGAGTACTCATACTTATGCAATGGCATTTGATGTAGTTTACGAACTACTTATTAAAGGGAATGAGATAGAAAAATCATTATCTAGTTTAATAAAAGATACCTTAAATAATTTAGAAAGAGAGTCTCGTTTCCACAGCCAATTAAATATTATTTATAATAGAGTTTCAAATTCTTCTAGTAACTCAGATAAAACAAAATTAAGAGAGTTAACCAATTCAAATTTCACAAAAGCTTTTGATAATGTTAAATATGTAATCAAGGGTTGGGAAAATTTGCCAGATGAACCAACAAATATTTTTTTCTACAATCACTTAGCAGCTATAGATGATAATCAGCTTGCAAATGGGCATTCATTTTCAATCGATAGTCATTTCATCAGTTCAAAAATATTACATCCAAAGTATAATGATGGAGGCCAACGTATCGTTAGAACAAGTAGAAATACAGAATTTTGGAGATATAATTACTATGAAAATTTAGATTACATTTTCGTTCATACCCCAGAGTCTGATAAGTTGGACGAAAGCGAAGAGGAAAAAAAATTAAGAAAACAAAAGCTTTTTGATGAAGCTCAAAAGGTATTTAATAAAAAACAACCGATTGTAATTGCGCCCGAAGGAACATCAGAAACAGAAGATAATAAAACAATAACATCTCCAGGACCATTTAAAGCTGGTGCATTTAATCTTGCATTTAAACTTAATCCTAAACCAAAACTAATTCCAATTGCCCTTGCTAATTTTGATTATCCAGTTTCTAAAACAATATATTCAGCAGTTATTAAGGAGCCAATAACTATAAGTGATCACATTAAAGATCCAGAAAATCAAGAGGAGATGAAAAGTTTTTTAGATAATTACAGAACTAAATTTAGATCTTATGTAGAAGAAGCTATTGATTTGGCTAAAAATGTTCAAGACAACATAGATAAAATAGAGAATTTGAAAACTAACGTAAATTTAGTCAGTCCAGTTGAAGAAGAGTTTGAATTAGATGTTAGAGAATTAGAGCATAATTCTTTTCAACAGACAAAAACAAATAACAGTGTTGCCTTGTATGGTAGTTCAACTTTTAAAATGTGGGATAATGCCAAAAATGATTTATCAATAAATAATCTTTATAATTTAGGCTTTGGGGGTTCAACTTTAGTCTCTTGTAGAAGATATTTTGATAGATTGGTTGCTCCTTTAAACCCATCTAATCTTTTCTTTTATGCCGGAGATAATGACATTGGTTATGGAATGGATAGTGATGAATTATTAAAAGAATTTTCATTATTTTCTAACCAAGTTGAAGAAAAATTGCCAAAAGCTAAATGTTTTTTTATTTCAATTAAACCCAGTCCCTTTAGAAGAGACTTAATGACAACAATTTTAGATGCGAATTCAAAGATAAAAAAACACTTAACCAATTTAAAAATGTGGGATTATGTTGATATTACAACACCAATGATAAATGCTGGTTATGATAAGTTTTACGATGAAGATCCACTACATATGAATGAACTTGGATATAGTTTATTAAGTAAGCTTGTAAGAGACAAAATTTATAATTAATATTTTTTAATGAGTTTTAAAAAATATCTATGGAAATGTAGATTGTTAGTCCTTAATACACCTAATTACAATCATCCAGAATATAAAAGATCAAAAGATTTGTATCAAAAAGAAATTAAAGGCTTTCACAAAAGATATATAAAATTAGTTACAAAATTAGACAAATCAAAAAAATTTAAAATTACTTTATTTGGTTTTGATGGCACAAAAAAAATTGAGTTAGATAAAATATATACAAAAAAAATCTTTGGAATAGTTGATAAAATGCCAATGAATAAACTCATCAAGGATAAAAAATTTAAACCATTAAATCTTTCTTTATTTTCAGATTATAAACCAGAGACAACCTTAAAAGGCTTAGGTTTTAAAGATAAGGAAAAAGCATTGTTTACTGTTTCAGCTATAAAAAAAAGACCAATAAAATATCAAGTAAATGTTATTGCAACTATGTTAGGTAGAGCAAAAAATCATCCAAATAAAACAAAAGACATGAATGATGCTATAGTAGTTTTTAAAAAATGGATGGAAAATTACAAAGCAAATAAAAAAAATGAAAAATAAAGGTTTCACATTAATTGAACTATTAGTTGTTGTAGCAATCATAGGTATTCTTGCTGCTGTAGGTGTAGTTGCTTATAGTGGTTATACAAGTGGTGCAAAAGCTTCAGCTTCAAGAAGCTGTTACACTTCTGTTGTCAAATATATTGAAACAGAGTTATTACTTTGTCAGATTGGAAATTCAGATGCGATGAATGGAGAATTAAGTTGCTCAAACTATAACACAGCAACAGGAGCATTTAATATAATGCAAGCTCTTTCTAATGTAAGATCTTTAAGAGGATCAGTCACGCCAGGTATAGATGAAGGTGTATTAAAATCATATCGAAACCCATATGATACCTCTCTTCCATGTATTAGATCTAGAACAGGCTTCACTCCTGGTCAAGTTAGTATAAGCACTAATGGAACGAAGTTACAATTGAGGGCATGTTTTAAAGATGGTTGTGGATCAGATGACTCCATCAGTAATGATATAGATGTAAGTTTAAAATAATCGTGCAGTCTAAAGCTTTTAGAATATATGAAAGAAGATGATTAGAACAAATGATTGAATTTCTATTTAAAGTATTATTACTAATACTTGGTTTGATAGTAATCAGATTTGGCATAATTCAGATTAGAAAGTACAAAAAGGGAGAAATTAGATCAAAGAATAATATTTTTAGTCAAATTTCATTCTTAATTTTCTTTGCTGCAATTATAGGGTTAGTTATTTATTCAATTTTAGGCTTACTTGAGTAAGCTAATTTATCTCATATATTAATTTTTAAATTCCAATAAAGAGCTTGAATATGAAAAAAACTATCTTCATACTTCTTAGCATTTTATCAGTATTTAATTATGCTAATGCCAAAGATTTTTTCATAAATATTACCGATCAAATAGCAGAAAATGAGTTTCGATTAAGCTATGGAGTTTCAGTTACTGATGTTAACCAAGATAATAATTATGACTTTGTGGTAACTGGCTTTGGTTTCAAAAATTTAGCCCTTTCTTATAAGAATGGAAAATTAATAAATATTGTAAATGAAAAAATATTTACAGATGAAGAAAGAAGAACAATTGGTGTAGCAGCATGTGATATTGATCAAGATGGCTATGAAGAAATATATTTCTTAAATACAGATACATATAGTGGATCAAAAATTTATTCTGATCGATTAATAGATTTAAATAATAATAAATTTGAGGATTTATTTGAAAAAGAAATTAATCAAAATGAATTAAACTTAACAGCTGGAAGGTCAGTAGTTTGTGTAGATAGAAATGGTGATGGTGCATATGGTATTTATGTTGCAAATTATGGTGGTCCTACCCGATTTTATGAATTAATTAGAGATCGAATAAAGGACCAAGCTAAATCATTATCAATTGATAAAATTACTGGAGGTAGAGCCATAGTATCTGGACATATTCTTTCAGATAGATCTGATATTTTTGCTGCAAATGAAAGAGGAGATAACTTTTTATATTATAATTCTAAAGGTTCATTCCAAGATGTAGCTAAAGAGTATGCAGTTCAAGATAGATTTGAAAATGGTAGAGGCACAGCTTTAAGTGATCTTTTATATAGAGGACGATTAGATATTTTATCTTCAAACTGGGATGGAATGCATAGAGCATATGTTTTAGATGGTGATAAATTTAAAGATATATCAACATCTCCGTACAATGATCCTACAAAAATAAGAACAGTCATTTCTGCTGATTTTGATAATGATGGATATGATGAAATTTTCATGAATAATATTGGAGAACCAAATAAACTTTTTAAAGTTTTAGAAGGTGGAGAATTTAAAGAAATTAAAATGGAAAATGGTCTTGAGACCGTTGGACTTGGAACTGGAGCGGCTGTTGCAGACGTTGATGGCGATGGAATTTTAGAGCTATTAGTTTCACATGGAGAGTCAGGTTTTCAACCTTTAACTTTATATAAAGCAGATGTACAAAATTTTAATTATCTACGTATTAAACCACTTAATCAGTATGGAGCTCCAGCAAGAGGGGCAACAGTAACAATGAAATCTAATAAAAGAATTCACTCAAAAACAATTGATGCAGGCTCAGGATATCTTTGTCAGATGGAACCCGTTGCTCATTATGGAATAAGAAAAGGTGAAAAAAACTTTAAAGTTGAAATTAAATGGACCGATGGATCAATAGAATCATTTGATATTGATGAATTAAATAAAACTTACGAATTTAGACAAAAATTATAGGACAATACTACTCATTATATAGTGTTGAAAAATTATAAAGCTTTTATATATCAAGCTTATGACTATTTGTTCTTTATCATTATTGGCATTATTTGTTTCAGGAATTGTAATGTATCTTTTTAGAGAACCATCTGAGGAAGAAATAAAAAAATTCAATAGCAAAACTCAAGACCGAAGTAACTGGTCAAATATGGGTTTTTAAATCATTAATTAATGTATAGTATTAAAAATATACTTAGTCTTATTATATTTATTATTTTTTTTTCAATTCCGACAAATTCAGTAAATTCTCAAGAAAAAAACTATTATCAAGATATCGTTAATGATTGGAATAAAATTTTCCCAGACAGAAATAGAAATGCGGCAGGTCCTAAATTTTTTAAATATATAATTGATAAAGATATCTCTTATGAAGATTTTGTTGAATATAATAAATTATATTGTGCGGTATCAGGTTCTTTAATAAGTCCAAATGCAGTACCAGAATATGTTTATTTAAGTGAAAATAATACAGGTAAGAAAATATGTGGTGAATATTATAGATGCTGTATTCCATGTTCCTGTGATTTAATGAAATATTCAAAAACAACTAAAATGAAACATAAATTTAAAGGTATAGAAAAAGAATTTTATGTTTTCACAATTGAAAATCCTTGTGGGAAAACAGATTTTCCTGAAAGGGTAAACAAAAAATATTTTTGTAATGGCAATGATTTAGATACGAAACAGGTTTCAGTTGTAGATGGAAAACTGGTCATTGGTTTATTACACAAAGCCAAAACCTGCACTCAATATAATGTTAATGCCATAGATAGGCACCAGGTGACAGGTAGATATTGCACTCTTCGAAACAATACTCCATTAGATCAGCTTCAGTCAGGCATGGGAGATATATTCATTAAACTTGCAAGATAATACCAAGATTATATATTCATCAAAATGGTATTGTATAACGAAAAAATTAAACACCTTAGTTGTTCTGATTTAAGGGTATTTTTGAAAAGATTGGTCAAGGATAAGATAGAAAAAGAATGGACCGAGGACTTCATTGATAATATGAACCTCGTAATAATCCCAAGAATGACAATAAAAAGACGTTATGAGAATAAGGGTATAGATATGTCAAGACTGATTGATAACCCTACCTACTATCAGCATGTTAAAAAGAGTGTCGACTCCCGAGGCAATCTTGAATTTAAAGATCGATAATTTTCTTCTGATACGCCAATTTAATCTCTAGCACTGCATCCATATTTTCTGTAATCTCTTTTAAAAAAAACAAACTTAAGAGGGAAATATGAACAAATATTTTAAGATAATTGTTGTTTTATTATCGTCTCTATTTCTAAGTTTCTCAGCAAATTCAACTGAAGTAAAATTTGGACACGTAGGAAAACCTGGATCTTTATTTTCTGCATCAGTTGATCATTTTGCTAAACTTGCAAATGAGAGATTAGGCAGCAAAGGAAAAGTAACTGTTTTTGGTTCTTCACAACTTGGTAAAGACAAACAAGGAATGCAAAAACTAAAATTAGGTACAGTTAACATGTGGTTACCTTCATCAGTAATGGCATCTATTCATGATGAGTTTGGTGTATTTGATATGCCTTTCATAATCAAAGACAGAAAACACATGAATAAAGTTGAAAGCCAAGTTTTACCAGGAATGTTTAAAAATCTTGAAGATAAAACTGGATACAAGGTTATTGCTGTTTGGGAAAATGGATTTAGACATATCACAAACAACACTAGACCAATTAACACTCCAGGTGACTTAAAAGGAATTAAATTAAGAACTCCTAAATCAAAATGGAGAGTTAAAATGTTCCAATCATATGGTGCAAACCCAACTCCAATGTCTTTCTCAGAAGTATTTACTGCTTTGAAAACAGGTACTATGGATGGACAAGAAAACCCATATGCTCAGATTGCTAGTGCTAAATTCCAAGAAGTTCAAAAATATTTATCAATCACAGGTCACGTTTACACTCCTGCTTATGTAACAGTACATAAAGACCACTGGAGCAAACTTCCTGCAGATGTACAAAGTATTTTAGAGCAAGCTGCTAAAGATACACAAAAATTTGTGTACGCTGAAGCTGCTAATCTTGAAAAATCTTTATTGGGAGTTATCAAATCAGCTGGAGTTCAAGTTAATGAAGCTGATAAAGGTGCTTTCATTAGTGCAAGTAAAGGAATATACGATCAATTCGCGTCAGAAGTACCAACTGGTGGTGTGTTAATTGATAAAGTATCGTCTTTAGCAAATTAACATAATTTGTAACAGGCCCTCTACCAGAGGGCCTGAAAAAAAAATGACATTGCAAAAATTTATAAATTCTTACGAAAAAATATTAAAACTAATACTGTTTATAATGATGGTAGCATTAGCAGTAACAGTTTTGCTTGGTGTTACTTTTCGTTTTGCTGGTAGCGCTTTAGTTTGGTATGACGAGGTTGCAGCTGTTCAGCTTGCTTGGATAACCTATTATGGTTCAGCATACGCAGCTTTGAAAGGTGCTCATATAAGTGTTCCAAGTATTTTCAAAGCCTTTCCATTAGTTCTTAGAAAAATTTTCTTTGTTGTGTCAAAATTAGTTGTTTATGGTTTTTTAATATTATTGGCTTATTACGGTTATTTAGTTTTAACTCTTATAACTGGAGAGACTTTAGTAACATTAGAGTGGGTTCCACAACCTTTTGTGCAATCAGTTATTCCAATTGCATCATGTTTATTTATTTTATCTGAAACTTTAAGAATTCCTGAAGATTATAAAAATTTAGTTCTTCAGACAACTGGTGACGAGCAAACAGGAGATATTTAATGATAATTCTTACAATGTTTGCAGTCCTGCTACTTCTTTTATCTATAAATGTACCTATAGCTATCGGCCTTGCAGTAACAACAATTATTGCAATGGTACTGAAAACTGGAACAAGTTTTTTAATTGATACAGCAATCGTAATGTTTGATGGATCAATGAAGTTCCCATTGATTGCTATTCCATTATTTATCCTAGCCGGATCAATTATGAATAGTGCAGGTATTTCTAGAAGATTAATAGCTTTTGCTTCAGCGCTTGTTGGATTTATCAAGGGTGGTCTAAGCATGATTAACATTGCTACCTCTATGTTTTTTGCTGAAATTTCTGGCTCAGCTGTAGCAGATGTAGCTGCACTTGGATCTATTTTAATTCCAGCGATGAAGAAAAAAGGATACCCTGGTCCTTTCGCTGCTGCAGTAACTTCATCCTCAGCATCATTAGCGATAATTATTCCACCTTCAATACCAATGATTGTTTATGCAGTAATGGCTCAAAGTTCAGTAGTACAACTGTTTGTAGCTGGAATTGTTCCAGGAGTAATAGGTGGCTTCTTCTTAATGTTGGCAGCATATATTACTGCAAGACGTAAAAATTTTCCTGTTGAAGAAACATTTAATATTCCAAATGTTAAGAAAACTGCAAAAGATGCAGCATTAGCATTTTTATTACCAATTATTATCTTAGGTGGAATTTTTGGAGGAGTTGTAACTGCAACTGAAGGAGCAGGTTTAGCGGTTGTTGCATCATTAGTTATTGGATTTATTTATAAAGAAATAGACTTTAAAAGATTATACGAGTCAGCTTGTGAAGGAGCAATTCAAACAGCTTCAGTAATGTTATTGGTAGCTGCATCTGTATTACTTGGTGAATTTTTAACAATAGAACAAATCCCACAAAAAGTTGCAGAGTCAATTATTGATTTTACAAATAATAAATATGCAGTCTTAGGAATACTTAATGTATTTCTTTTAGTAATAGGTTTCTTTTTACATTCAGTTGCTGCAATAATTTTAACAGTTCCAATTGTAATGCCATTAGTTAATGCTGTAGGAATTGATCCAGTTCACTTTGGTATAATTGTGACATTAAATTTAGCAATTGGTCAACAAACACCGCCAGTTGCAAGTGTTCTAGTTACGGCTTGTTCAGTTGCAAAAGCAGATATATGGGATGTAACAAGATCTAATATATCCTTTATATGTGTATTATTAGTATTGTTAATGTTAGTAACTTATGTTCCAGCTATACCGATGACATTAGTTGAGTTTTTTTATAGGAGCTAAATGAGCAAATTAATTAAAGTAAATAAAAAAAATAAACATTTAATTGAAGTTATTATTAATAGACCAGAAAAACTAAATGCAATGACTAAGCCAATGTGGATTGAGCTTGGCAAAGTTTTCAAAAAGTTATCTAAGAATAAAAATTTAAGATGCATCATTATAAGAGGAGAGGGTGGTAAATCTTTTTCACCAGGAAATGATATTGGAGAATTTAAAAAACAAAGATCTTCATCAAAATTAGCAAAATCTTACGGTAAGTTTTTACACGGAACACTTGGAGCAATTTTTGATTGCCCAATACCAACAATTGCTTTGATTGAAGGAATATGTGTTGGTGGTGGATTGGAAATAGCGGGATGTTGTGACATTAGAATTTGCGGCAAAAGCTCCAGGTTTGGAGTTCCAATCAAAAGATTAGGCTTAACTATGGCTGCAAAAGAACTTGAGGTACTTTTAAAAGTGACCAATTACACAACTGCAATGGAAATATTATTTGAAGGAAGAGTATTTGGAGCTGATGAAGCATTTCAGAAGAGACTAGTTAATAGAGTAGTTAATGATAAAGATGTTGAAAAAGAAGCTTATAAATCAGCAGAATTAATATGTGAAGGTGCCCCAAAAGTTGCAAGGTGGCATAAGCAATTTGCAAGAAACATTTTAAAAAATGGAAAAGTCACAGAAAAAATAAATAATCTAGGTTACAAATGTTATGATACCCAAGATTTCAAAATCGGATATCAATCTTTTTTAAATAAAACAAAACCAAAATTCAAAAATAAGTAATAGATGACTGCATCATTAAAAGGCATTCGTGTACTTGAGATGGCACAAATAATGGCTGGCCCAACTTGTGGATTATTATTAGCTGATCTAGGTGCAGAGGTAATTAAAATAGAAAAGACTCCCGGTGGAGACGATACCAGAAACTTCTTACCACCAGAAATTAACGGTGAGTCTGCAGCTTTCATGATGATGAATAGAAACAAGAAAGGTATCGCATTAAATTTAAAAGACAAAGATGGAATAGAGATATTTAAAACGATGGTAAAAAATTCTGATGTAGTTTTGGAAAATTTTAGAAAAGGGACATTAGAAAAATTAGGAGTTGGATATGATGTTATGTCACAAATTAATCCTAAAATTATTTTGTGTGAAATATCCGGATACGGTAGGACAGGTCCTTATGCAAATAAAGGAGGATTTGATTTGGTTGCACAAGGAATGAGTGGACTCATGAGTATTACTGGAGAAAGCAAAGATAAACCACCAATGAAAGTAGGTGCACCTATAACAGATATTACAGCTGGTTTACTTGCAGCTAGTGGAATTTTAGCAGCTTTAGTTCACAGGGAAAAAACAGGAGAGGGACAAAAAGTTGATACATCTTTATATGAAGCAGGTATTGTTCATACTTACTGGCAGTCTGCTATTGCAGGTGCAACTGGAGAGGCACCTGGTCCTTTAGGATCAGCACATCCTTTAACAGCCCCTTATCAAGCTTTTAAAACAAAAGATAAATGGATTACGGTAGGTGCTTCAAATCAAAATACTTGGTTGATGTTACTTAAAGCAATTGGTCGAGAAGATTTGCAAGAAAATGAGAAGTTTTCATCTAATTTAAATAGAAAACAAAATTTAAAAGAATTAGTTGATATTCTCAATGAAGAACTTGTTAAAAAAACTTCCAATGAATGGCTAAAAATCTTCGATGATAATGGATTACCATGCGGACCTATAAATTCAATAACAGATATGTTTAAAGATCCTCAAACAATTGAAAGAGAGATGGTTATTGAAGTAGATAATAAAAAGGCAGGAAAAAGTAAGGCTATTGGTATGCCAATTAAATTTTCAAAAAGCAAAACAGAAAAATCAAAAGGTGCTCCAAACTTAGGAGAACACACAAAACAAGTTATGCAGATTTTTGGTTATAAAGATGATCAAATTAAAGATTTTTATAATAGAAAAGTAATAGTTTAGTTTCTACTATCAACAATTAATGTATCTTTGGAGCCTCCACCTTGCGAACTATTTACAATTGTACTTCCTTTTTTTAAAGCAACTCTAGTTAATCCTCCCGTCGTAACATAAGTAGATTTTCCAGTTAATATAAAAGGTCTTAAATCTAAATGCCTTGGTTCAATATTGTCAGGGGTAATTGTTGGAACTGTTGATAAAATTTCCAAAGGTTGTGCGATATAGTTTCTTGGATTTATTTTAATATTTTTAATCATTTCTTCTTTTTCAGCTTTAGAAGCTTTTGGGCCAATCATGATTCCATAACCACCTGAAGCATTGGAAGGTTTAACTACATATTTTGAAATATTATCTATAACATGATCTCTATTTTTTTTATCTCCACACAGAAGAGTTTCAACTTGATCAATAATTGGTTGTTCTCCTAAATAATAAATGATCATTTTATTAACATATGAATAAACTGCTTTATCATCTGCTACTCCTGTACCCAATGCATTTATTATTCCAACATTACCTTTTCTCCAACATTTAAAAACGCCAGGCACACCTAGCAATGATCCTTTGAAAAAAACTTTAGGATCCATAAAATTGTCATCAATTCTTCTGTAAATACAATCTACTTTTAAAGGTCCTTTAACAGTTTTCATATAGACGTGATCGTTTTCAACAAATAAATCCTTGCCCTCCACTAAAGCTATACCCATTTGTTCAGCTAAAAAGGAGTGTTCAAAATAAGCAGAATTGTAGATACCAGGTGTCAATAAAACCATGTGTGGGTTGGTAGTTTTCTTTGGAATACACTCTGTCATACAATTATATAATTTATTTGCATATTGATGTACTGAGGAAACCTTATATCTTGTAAATAATTCTGGAAAAATATCTCTCATAACCATCCTATTTTCCAACATATATGAAACTCCCGATGGAACTCTTAAGTTATCTTCTAAAACTAAAAAATCTCCATCTATATTTTTTATCAGATCTATACCAGATATGTTTGACCATGATTTGTGTTTAGGGGAGAAACCCTCACATTCTTTTAAATATAAAGGGGAATTAAAAATTAATTCTTTTGGTATTACTTTATCTTTAAATATTTTTTTTGCATTGTACACGTCATCAATAAATAAATTTAGTGCCTTAACTCTTTGTGCAAGTCCTTTAGCAACCTTTAACCATTGGCTTTTTGGTATGATTCTAGGAATAATATCTAAAGGCCATTTTTTTTCTTCAGCTCTATTATTTGCAGCATAAACTCTAAAATTTATTCCCCTAGCACTTATTGTACTTTGACAATTTTTTTCAATTTCTTGTAATTTTTTTTTCCCATACTTTTCAAGTATCCCTGCAATGATTTTAGCATGACTTCTCAACTTCTTTTCTTTGCTGATATAACCATCAAAAGTAGATTTTGAGTCGTAGTTTTTCCAAAAATCAGACATATTAGATTAATTTTTTTACATAAGAGTTGAATAAGCAAATGATTAAATTAGATAGCTGATATGAAATAAATGGGTTTTATTGTAATCACATATAATTTAAACATTTAATTTATTATGACTTATTGTATTGGCATTAAAACTGAGACAGGACTGGTTTTTGCATCAGACTCTAGAACGAATGCTGGACTTGATAATGTCAATATATATTCCAAAATGCTAACACATGATATTGGAGATAGAACAATTGTAATTGTTACATCAGGAAATCTTGGAACCTCTCAAGCAGTTTATAATTCCATCAAAAAAGATTTAAAAAGTGAAACAGGTATTATGAATTTAAATACTTGTAGTGATTTTGAGCAGATTGCATCATATATAGGCTCGCTTAATATTGAACACTCGTCTCCACAAGGGATTAATACTGACAGTGTATTATTAGGCTCAACATTTATTGTTGGTGGTCAAATAAAAGATCAACCACCAGAATTATATTTAGTTTACCCTCAGGGCAATTATATTCGTCCAGCAGATAGCAAACCATATTTGGTCATAGGAGAAGTTAAATACGGAAAACCTATTTTAGATAGAGTAATTACACCAAAAGTTTCAATTGGAGATGCATCTAGATGCGCCCTGATATCAATGGACTCAACATTAAAAAGTGATTTAACAGTTGGCCCACCTATAGATTTTGCTGTGATCAAAAAAGATGAAATCAAAATAGCATCACTTAAATGTTTAAATATGAATGACCCTGAATTTTCTAAAGTTTGTAATCAATGGTCACAAGGTATTTTCAAGATATTTGACTCTTTTCAAAGGTTTGACTGGGAATAAAACTAATATTTGGTGTATTCTTTAATTTCTTTAATTTTAGAACCAGTTTTAT
Organism: uncultured Pelagibacteraceae bacterium; assembly: GCA_902612605.1. Lineage (GTDB taxonomy): Bacteria > Pseudomonadota > Alphaproteobacteria > Pelagibacterales > Pelagibacteraceae > Pelagibacter. The sequence goes on along the minus strand of CACMDY010000005.1, from coordinate 59,035 downwards.
TATTTATTTCTAATTTTAATTTAGCCCTTTCATCATTAAGGAAGTGAACATCTCTTGATAATTTAATAAATTTTTCACCAAAATCAGAATTTTTTTCGCAAAGCCTTTTATCATCTTCTATTACCCAAAGCTTTGAATTAATTTCTTTTAGTGAATTATATAAACTTTTAATTTCACTATAATTTTTAATATTTGTATTTAATTGATCTTTTAAAATTTTATATTCATCATTTATAAAGTTTAGTTTCTCAGGATCTTTAATTTTTTCAGATTTAATTTCTAAAATTGAAATTTTATCCAGCAATTCTCCAACCGATACTTCTACTAAAATTTTATTCATATAAATTGATATTATGTTAAGTTGTTAAAAATATGTCTAATATACTTATTATAAAACACGGATCTTTAGGTGATATAGCGCAAGCAAGTGGTGCAATTCAAGATATATCTGATAATCATCCAAATGATGATCTTTATATACTGTCAACTAAACCTTATTATGATCTATTAAAAAAAAATCCAAATATAACTGATGTCATTTTAGATAAAAGACTCTCTAGGTTTAACTTAATTTATTTATATTTATTAATGAGAAAGATAAAAAAATATAAATTTATTAAAGTTTACGACCTTCAAAATTCTAAAAGAACTATTTTTTATAAAAAGGTTCTATTTCCAAAAGCAACATCAGATATTTGGTCATCAACAGAAACAACACTTCCTGAAGGAACTAGTAAGATTGATTTTGATAAAGACGCTGTACTAAATCGCTTTGAACATCAATTAAATGTTTCAGGAATTAAAACCAATCACGTAACGAAACCAGACTTTTCTTGGAGCTGTGAGGATATTTCAGAAATCAAAAAAAAATATAATTTAAATAAATATATAATCTTATTTCCGTTTTCATCATCTCATTTAACTATAAAGAGATGGCCATATTACAATGAATTGATAAAAAAAATTAAATCTTCTTTTAGGGATGAAATCCAAATATTAATTGCCCCCGGTCCAAATGAAATCAAATTGGCAAATGATATTGATGCTAATATTATTTTAGATAATGATAAAGCTCTCAATATTTTACAACTTTCATCATTAATTAAAGATAGTTATTTTGTTATATCTAATGATACTGGGCCAGCACATATAGCTGCACATTTAAATGTAAAAGGATTAGTTTTATTTGGATCACATACTACTGCAAAAAAAGTTAGTATTGAAAGAGAACATTTTAAAGCAATTCAAGTTTCAGATTTGTCTAAACTTTCAGCAGATAAAGTGTTTCAAAGAATGCAAGAAGCAATTAATTAGTTTTTCTAAATTTTGACAATAAAAAAGGCAAAAATAATACTATTATGAAAATTCTTAAAAAATGATGGTAGCTCACAAATATTGGATCAATGTTATAAGCAACACTAATAACAACCATTTCATGAATTCCTCCAGGTGCAAAACTTAAAAAAGTTGGAATAAATTCAAACCCTATATAAGTGAGTAAATAAGCAGTTATCATTGCAACAATTACTAAAATTGAACTAACTACTATTCCATGAAATATAAAAAATAATAACTCTTTAATTTTTAATCCGTTTAATCTGGTACCTAAAGCGGTGCCTAAAAATATAAAAGCAATATTTATAAATGCATCTGGAAATCTGGCATTAATTATTTCAAAAGTATAAAAAGTACCAGATAAAGCCATTGCACCAACTAAGGTAGGTGATGGAATTTTATAATTTTTTAAGATGTTTGCAAAAATGAAACAGATTATTAATAAAAATAATATTTCTAAAAAATATCTTTCGTTATAGATATTTTCATAATTGTAACCTGTCATTTCTGAGAAGCCTAAATTATTTATAAAAAAAATAGGAACAAAACTTACAATAAATATTACTCTAGTAGCCTGAGGGATCAAAACACCCTTATCATTTTTTGATTTACCAAATTCTAATAATGCCGCAGATATTGGAACAAATGCGCCCGGAAGAGCTGCTAAAACTGAAATGAATTTACTAAATTTACAAACTTTAAAAAAATAATAACCAGCAAGAATAGTGCTGACTATTGTGCAAATTAACATCGCTAATGACGAAAAAATCCATAGATGAATTTTATACAATAATGTTACATTTAAAGTTCCACCAAGAATTATACCAACAATTAAAAATATGGGATTTAATAATTTAGTTGGAAAAACTATTTTAAAATTTGTAAATGCGAAACATAAATTTAAACCTAGAGATCCTAATAACCAGGGCAAAGGCAGATTAATTAAAGTACCTAAGTATCCACCAACAAGTCCTAAAAATAGAGCTTTATAACTACCTACTAAAGCTAAAATATATTCCTTTATGTTTTTGGAAAAATTATATTTGAGCATTGACTAAAATTTATAACTTATGTTTAATGATGGTTTCATAAATATAATAAGAGAGGAAATAATGAAACTAATTAAAACTTTTATTTCAGTTTTATTCTCTGCTTTCCTTCTATTTTCATCAACAAGTTCATTTGCAGTTGAAAAATTACATTTTTTAATTGGCGGTGGTGCTGGTGGTGGTTGGGATGGAACTGCTAGAGGTACTGGAGAAGCATTAACAAAAGCTGGTTTTTTGAAAAGTGCATCATTTGAAAATATGTCAGGTGGTGGAGGTGGTAAGGCTTTGGCTTACCTAATCAATAACGCTCCGAAAGATACAGTTTTAGTTCAGTCAACACCATTGGTGTTAAGATCTATTACAAGACACAAAGGTTATGTAAAAGGAACTGGCACATTATCCTATAAAGATGTTAAACCAATTGCAGGTGTAATTGGAGATTATGGTGCAATAGTTGTTGCAAAAAATTCACCTATCAAAAATTTCAAAGATGCAGTTGATCAATATCAAAAAGATCCAAAGTCAATTAAAATGGCTGGAGGATCTGTAAGAGGAAGCATGGACCATTTAATTGGTGCGTTAGCTTTCCAAGCAGCTGGAGCAAATCCAAACGATGTGATTTATGTTCCATATGATGCTGGTGGAAAAGCGCTTGCTGGACTTTTATCCGGAGAAACTCAAATACTTTCAACAGGCTTAGGTGAAGTAATGGGTGCTAGAGATCAAGTAAGAATAATTGGTATCACAGCTCCTGAAAGAGTAGGTGATGCACCAGAAGCTCCAACATTAAAAGAGCAAGGATATGATGTTCAGTTTGTTAACTGGAGAGGTTTCTTCGCACCAAAAAGCATGAGTATGAGTGACTATAACAAAATCTCTAAAATGCTTGGTGATGTTCAAAAGACACCAGAGTGGGAAGCTGTTAGAAAAAGAAATGCATGGGTAAATATTTATAACCCAGGTTCTAAATTTGATGCGTTCTTAGAAAAACAAACAGTTGAAATGACAGCTCTGATGAAAAAACTTGGAGTAATATAATCTTTATAGATTATTAAAGAATGTAAAGCAGTGAGAATAAGTCCTACAAAATTTATCTCACTGCTTTTTTTAGTTTTATCAGTATTTTATCTATACACTGCTTACAACATTCAAGTATTTGCATTTGATGAGAACGCACCATTCAATGCTAGGACTTTCCCAATATATTTAGGTTGGGCAGGAATAATTTTATCGAGTTTAAAAATAATTTTACCTGAAAAAGTTACCACAGAGGTAAATCATAAACACTTAGATTACAAAAGTATAATTTATCTTATAATTATCTCACTAATATATGCTGCTGTAATTTTAAAAATTGGATACTTTATATCAACTTCTTTATTTCTTTTTGCATCTTACTATTTCTTAGGTGAAAGAAGATGGGGACTGATGTTTATTTTATCTTTCCCATTTGTTGCTGCATTTATGTATTTGTTGCACGGATTATTAAATATTTATCTTCGTGATCCGTTTTTAAAATACATTGGAGTTATGGGATGATCGAAGGAATACTTATCGGATTATCAACTGCTTTATCTCTAACAAATATTTTAATGGTGATGGTTGGATGTTTTGCAGGAACAATAATTGGAATGTTACCAGGACTTGGACCAATGACTGCAATTGCATTAATGATACCAATTACCTACGGCTTTGATCCATCAACTGGTTTAATTTTAATGGCAGGAGTTTACTATGGTGCAGTATTTGGAGGATCTACATCTTCTATTTTGTTAAATGCTCCTGGAATACCGGGAACTGTTGCTACTGCTTTTGATGGTTATCCAATGGCACAACAAGGAAAAGCTGGTAAAGCTTTAGCAATAGCAGCTTATAGTTCATTTGCTGGTGGAACAATTTCTGCAATATTTTTATTAGTAGCAGCTCCTAGTTTGTCAAAAGTAAGTTTAGCTTTTAGGTCGCCTGACTATTTTGCACTAATGATTTTGGGTTTAACTGCAATTTCTGCATTCTCATCTAAAGGACAGTTTTTAAAAGCAATGATGATGGTTGTTCTAGGATTAATGCTAGCAACAGTTGGTCAAGATTCATTGTCAGATATAACAAGGTTCACATTTAACAATATGAACTTAACTGATGGAATAAGCTTTGTATTAATTGTAATGGCAACATTTGCAATGAGTGAAGCTCTAACGATTATTTTTAGAGGGAAAGATCCAAACAGTGCTGCAAAACAAATTTCATTAACAGAATTAGGCTCAATTAAAGTAAATAAAGAGGAAACTATAAAAATGGCTAAAACAATACCTAGGTCATCCATACTTGGTTTCTTAATTGGTGTTTTGCCTGGAGCGGGCGCGACAATTGCATCTTTCTTAGCATATGGAATGGAAAGAAATTATGTAAATGAAGAAGAAAAACAAAAATTTGGAAAAGGTAGTATTCATGGTTTATCTGCACCAGAAACTGCAAATAATGCAGCTTGCTCGGGTTCTTTTGTTCCGTTACTAACATTAGGAATTCCTGGAAGTGGAACAACTGCTGTAATGCTCGGAGCTCTTTTAGGATTTGGTATTCAGCCTGGACCAAGACTTTATCAAACAAACCCTGAAATTTTTTGGTCAGTTATTATGTCAATGTACATTGGCATGGTTGTGCTTTTAATTTTAAATTTACCTTTAATTCCTTATATAGCTAGAATTTTAGCGGTACCTAGAAATTACTTAATTCCTTTAATTTTATTTTTCTCAGTGACAGGAATTTATCTAATGTCATTTAATAATTTTGATATTTTTTTAATGATAGGGATTTCTGTAGTTGCAACTTTTTTAAGGCTCTATGATTTCCCCATGCCACCTTTAATATTAGCTTTTGTACTCGGCGGATTAATGGAGGAAACATTGAGAAGATCACTTTTAATAAGTGATGGTTCACCAAATTTTTTATGGGATAGACCTATAACACTAATAATATTATTGATAACAGTAACAATTGTTGGTTGGCAAATTTTTTCAACTTTTAGAAAAAAAAGTTAAATATAAATTTTATCAGCTAGGCCGTAACAAAGTATCCCACTTAGTACTGTTAAAATTCCTGAAGCAATGACACCTTCGCTATTTGTTTTTTCGTTATGTCCAAGTTTATTGATATAAATTGTATATATCCCAATTAAAAAATATAAAACGTTTTGAGCAAAAATTAATGTAAAGAAACCCCATGTTCCTGCCAAACCATCTGCTTTAATTAACATTATGTATAGTGCTACTAAAACTGATGCAATAAACGGTGCTCCAAAAAATCTAACCATCACAGCCGCAGATTGATCTATATTGTATTGATCTAAAAATGACTTTGTTGCAACAACTGTTCTGAAAGCATAAACGGCGTAAACAATAAAATGTAAAATAAAAATACTTAAATAAATTATTCCATTAAATTTATCTAGCATGTTTTTACTTTATAAGATTCTTTTATAGTTTTCAATTATCTTATCCCAAAGAAAATTTTCGGAATGACTTTTGCACTCTTTTCCAAACTCAATATATTTATTGCCTTCAAATAAACTATCTATACTTGAATAAATTTCATCTAGACTGTTACCATCACAAATTAATCCCGTTTTATTATGAACAATTGCATCAGAAGCGCCACCATCTTTACCACCTATAGACGGAATCCCATATTGTGCAGCCTCAATAAAAGAAATTCCAAATCCCTCAACTGAAGTTTTGTAAATTATTGAGGGCATTATAAAAATATTGGATTTTGCTATTAGTGCATTTTTTAATTCATTAGAGATATCACTTAAAAAAACTACATATTTATCAAGTTTTAGTTCTATAACTAATTTTTTCAAATTTTCTTCTTCATCTCCGTATCCTATACAAGTGTAAGTAATATCAGGATATTTCTCTTTTAAATTCCGAATAGCCATTATAACTTTTTCGTGATTTTTTCTTTTATCAAATCTAGAAACAGTAATTAGCCTTTGTTTTTTTCCATTTAGTATTTCTTCTGCTTGTTTAAGGTCATCTTTTGAAATTTCTTCAACAGGATCAATACCTGGATTTATGACTATTAATCTTTTTTCTTCAACCCCAAGACTAAACGCTAAATTTTTCGTAAAGTTTGAGTTTGCTACCACATGGTCAACATTATTTAAAACTTCTAAAACTTTTTTGTTTAATCTAGATCCTTTAGGATGATTAATTTCTTTAGAATGAATTAAACATATTTTCTTTTTTGGGGATTTTATAAGTTCTAAACTTTTCCAATGATCTGCAATGATACAATTTACATTTTTATTTTCATTTAAATATTCATTTATTAGTAGAGATTTTCTATATTTTCTTAATAATTTAACTCCACTAACTCTTTCAATTGTAAATGAAACTTTATCATCAAATTTTTTATGATCCTCGTGATAATCGGCAAAAACTTTAACCATATCAATTTTTGATAAAGATCTAGCTAATCCCCACATTAGATTTTGCATACCACCAACTTCAGGAGGGAAAGTTCTAGTTATTATTAAATACATTAATTAGATGACCACTTAATACCACAACCCATACTTGGGAATTGTTCTTCAGGACCTTTACCTGTTTCTGAAACTTGTTTCATAGCAAAAAATAAATCACTATCTCCAGATCTCACAGGCTTTAGTTCTCTTAATTCTCTTATTCTTCCTCTATATTGAAGACCAAAATCTTTATCATAACCAAAAAAATCTGGAGTACATACAGCATCGTATTTTCTTGCAATTTCTTGGGTTTCATCAATTAGGTATGGAAAATTAAACTTATGTTTAATTGCAAACTCTATCATTTTTTCAAAAGAATCTTCCGGATAATTAATTGGATCATTAGAACATATTGCAACTGAATTTATTCCTAAATCACTAAGCTTAGTACAGTCCTCCACTACATCTCTAATAATTGCTTTTACATATGGACAATGATTACAAATAAACATTACCAAAGTTCCATTTTCACCTTTAATATCATTTAAAGATATTAATTTGTTCTCAGTAGATTTTAATTCAAAGTTTTCCGCTTTTTTCCCAAAATCACATACTGGTGTTTTAATAGGCATAATGTAATAATATATAAATTATGTTTTACGATTTGGAAGATAAAAAACCAAAAAACTCTGGCGAAAATTGGGTAGCACCAAATGCAACTATTATTGGAGATGTCACATTAGAAAAAAACTCTAGTGTTTGGTTTAATGCTGTAATTAGAGGGGATAATGAAAATATTCATGTCGGAGAAGGTTCAAATGTTCAAGATGGAAGCGTTTTGCATACGGACCCAGGTTGCCCTTTAAGAATTGGTAAAGACGTAACCATCGGTCATATAGTTATGCTCCATGGATGTACAATTGGAGATAATAGTTTAATAGGTATTGGAGCTGTCATTTTAAATAATGCAAAAATAGGTAAAAATTGCATTATTGGTGCTAAAGCATTAATAACTGAAAACAAAGAAATTCCAGATAACTCATTAGTAGTTGGAGCGCCTGGAAGAGTAGTAAGAAAACTTACTGACGAAGAAATAGGTAAAATTACAGAGAACGCAAAACATTACCAAGATAATTGGAAAAGATACGTAAAAACTGTTTTTTAATATGCCAGCTGGGTATGTAATTGCACAATTAAGAGTAACTAATCCAGAAAATTATAAAGAGTACATTGAAAAAGTTAATCCAATTGTAAAAAAATTTGATGGAGAGTTTTTGGTAAGAAATGGTGAGTATCAAATATTTGATGGTAAAACTAAATTTCCAAGAATAATAGTTCTAAAATTTCCAAGTTATGAAAGGGCTTTGGAATGGTATAATTCAGAGGAATATAAACCAATAAAACAAATAAGATTGGATAATGCTGAGGGGACAAATATAATAATTAAGGGGCTTTAAAAGATTAATCTTTTAGCGACAAAATTTTAAAATTTATTTTCAACTCTGGGAATTTTTTATCTATAATTAATTTAATTTTTTTAAAAGAATCCTTGTGAATTTTCTTTTCAATAGTTGAATTAAATTCTTTCTTTCCATTCACTATTTTAGCTGCACCACAATCTTCGTGATTAATTACAATTAATTTATTAATATTATGCAACTTTATCGAAGTTGATAAATTATCCAAAAAAGTTGATTGCCATTTTTTAAATTTTTTAGAAGTTACACCAATGGCCGCTCCAGCAATAGTAAATGAGCTATATTTTCCTGTTAATTTCTTTTTTTTCAAGTAATTAAAAACTTTTGGCTGAAACCTTGGATCCATACATGACAAAACCATAGCTTCATATTTTTTCATTATGGCACCAACCAAGTATCTTTACTATTATCAATGTCAAATCTAGCTCTTCGATGACCTTTTGCAGCTAAATATAACCATTCAATAGATTTAATTTTACACTGTATAACAGTAAAGTTTTTATATCCTTCTTCGCTTTGTTCTTTTGTATAGTCGAAATTATCTAATTCAGGTTTTAAGCCAGATGTCGGTATATCAGACTCTGTACCTGGTCCATTATCTACTAAGTAACATTTACGACTTATATGTTGAGTTTTTTCCCAAGATTGTTTTGTTATATCATTATTGTGATTGATAATTGCTTCAACTTTTAATCTAACCTGAATTTTTTCATCTTTATCATAAAATAACATCGATGAATTTGGGTTTTTTTCTAAAATTTTAATTTTATCAGATCTAATATCACTGTGGAATTGCACTAAATTATTTTGTTCATCTGATTTTCTAAGAACAACAATTCTACTTTCGATATCGTTATCACTCCCACATGAAAAAACAGGTATTCTAAATGGAGACGATCTGTTAGTAACTGCATCAGTTAACATTAACCAAATTTTCTTTTTTATTTCGGAAAAATCCTCGTAGTAGGGAACAGTGGTAGACACAATTATTTTTTCTTTTTTAATCTAGCTATTAAACTTGAGCTATCCCAACGGTTTCCACCCATTTTTTGAACCTCAGCATAATAACCATCAACAATTTCAGTTACTGGAACAGGTGAACCATTTCTTTTTGCTTCTTCAATACAAATTTTTAAATCTTTTCTCATCCAATCTACAGCAAATCCGTAATCAAATTTATCAGCTACCATAGTTTTATATCTATTTTCCATTTGCCAAGATTGAGCTGCACCTTTTGAAATAGTTTCCATAACTTTATCCATATCTAAACCTGCATTAATTCCAAAATTTACTGCTTCGGATAAACCTTGAACTAAACCTCCAATACACATTTGATTAACCATCTTAGTTAATTGTCCACTACCTGATGGTCCGATTAAAGTTACTTTTTTACTATAACAATCAATTATTGGCTCTGCTTTTTTAAAATCACCATCATCTCCACCAACCATGACAGTTAATATTCCACCTTCAGCACCTGATTGTCCTCCAGATATAGGAGCATCTAAAAAACCAAATCCTTTATCTTTTGCAGCTTTATAAAGTTCTCTAGAAATTTCAGCAGACACTGTTGAATTATCTATATATACACTTCCTTCTTTAGCATTATGAAATAACCCATTATCACTCAAAGAAACTTGTCTTAAATCATCATCATTTCCAACACACGTAAAAATAAAATCAGCATCTTTAGCAGCTTCAGATGGTGTATCAGCCATATTACCTTTGTATTCACCAATCCACTTTTCCGCTTTTGATTTTGTTCTGTTAAAAACAGTTACATTATGTCCTGCTTTTGATATATATCCTGCCATTGGATAACCCATTACACCAAGACCTATGAAAGCAACTTTAGAAGTCATATTTTTTTATGTTTAAAAATTTAAGTTTAAAAGTAATTGTATTTGGTTTTATATTTACATTTTTTTCAAGCTTTGGACAGAGTTTTTTTCTTGGAATATTCAATACAAGTATACGAGAGACACTATCGATAACTCATGGACAATTTGGCTCAATATATGCATCTGCAACATTGTGCAGTAGTTTACTACTTATATGGGTTGGAAAGAAAATTGATGACATAAATATTTTTAGATTTGCAATTTATGTAACATTACTTTTATCGTTTTCTTGTTTTTTCTTTTCAAAAATTTCATCTATAGTTTTTTTATTCATTGCAATTTTCTTAATGAGATTTTCAGGACAGGGAATGATGTCTCATACCGCAACAACAACTGTTTCAAGATATTTTACAAAATCTAGGGGTAGAGCATTAAGTATTTGTTGGTTTGGTTTATCTAGTGCTGAATTTATTTTACCCGTTCTAATGGTATTTTTGTTGTCATTAACAACTTGGCATAATATTTGGACTGTAATTGCAATATTAGTTTTAATATTTTTACCGATTGCATCATTCTTTTTAGTTCGAACTGTTAAACTTGATACGAGAGAAAGTACTGAAGGTGAAGAATTTAAAGAGGAAAATATTAAGCAATGGAAAAGAATTGAAGTAATAAAGGATTATAAATTTTATATCGTAAGTATGAATATGCTGGCAATGCCTTGGATTGCAACTGGTGTATTTGTTTACCAATCATTTATCACTGAGTCAAAAAACTGGGGACCATTTGTAATTGCTCAGTCTTTTATGTCATATTCAGTGTTTTCGGTAATTACACTCTTATTATCCGGTTTTTTGATTGATAAATTCACAAGTCGAAAACTTTTAATATTTATGAACATTCCTTTATTTCTATCGACTTTTGTAATTGTTTATTTTGATGCACAATTTACTGCATTTATATTTCTAGGTTTAATTGGAATATCAAATGGTTTGGCAAATGTTTTGGGATCTTCTACTTGGGCCGAAGTTTATGGTGTAAAGCATATTGGATCTATTAAAGCTTTGACAACCGCACTTATGGTTTTTTCAACAGCTTTCGGAACTGCTCTTTTTGGTATTTTAATTGATATCGGATTTTCAATTGAGAAAATTGCTATAATATCTGCACTTTATATACTTATTTCTTTTATTCTTCTTTTTTTAATTAGAAAAAAATTAAATCCAATATTAGTATAAAACACTTGATTTTGTTGATCTTGGAGTATATTTAATCGCCCATGGCAAGAGTTACCGTTGAAGACTGTATAGACAAAGTAGATAGCCCTTATGAATTAGTTTTGGTTGCTAAAGAAAGAGCTACTCAACTTAATTCAGGAATTGAACCTACATTAGATAGAGACAACGACAAGCACACAGTTATTGCATTAAGAGAAATAGCTGAAGAAACAATTAAAGTTCCAGATTTAACTGAAGCTGCAGTTTACAAACTAAGAAAACACGTAGAACAAATTGATGATACAGCTGAAGAAGATGAAGATATTGGTGATGATTTTGAGAATCAATACAAAGGTGAAATCTCAAAAAGTGGTGTACCAATTCTTCCTTCTAAAAGAGCTAGAAAAATCCCTGAAAAAATTCAAGTCTCAAAAGAGGATCTTGCTGAATTATCACCATCAGCTCAACCTGAAGTTAATGTAGAAGCTCCAAGTGAGACTGAAGAAAATGATGACGTTTCACTAGATCAAGTTTCAGAAGCAGAAGAACAAGTTTCAGATAACGTAAGCGACGAAGAAAATAATTCTTAATTAAGAAAACTCTTTTAATATTTGTTCCCTGTGTTCATCAAGATCAGGAATGTCACCTCTAGTACTTTTATCTTCGTATGAAGACATTTTTATAGGATTGCCTGCTAATCTAAAATCACCAACTACTTTATGATAAGCCTTAACAATCATGTTTCTAGCTTCTACTTGGGGATTTTCTACAGCCTCTTTAATATTAAATATTGGTCCACATGGTATCTTCAATTTTTCCATTTCATTTACCCATTCGGAAGTATTTTTTGAAGAAAGTTTTTTTTCAAAAATTGATTTTAGTTCATTCATATTTTCACATCTTAGTGAATTTGTATTAAATCTTTTATCGCTCACCATTTCAGGTATGCCCAATACTTCGCAAAGTTTTTCATATAATTTATCGTTACCTGCAGCAATGATTATATAACTATCTTTTGTTTTAAATGCCTCAAATGGAGCGATTGAAGGATGTCTAGATCCCATCGGTTTAGGAATTTCATTTTTAGATAAATATCTTGCAATTGCATTTTCTAAAATTGCAATTTGGCAGTCTAACATTGAAACATCTATAAACATTCCCTTGCCCGTTTTTTGTCTATCATACAAAGCTGCATTAATTCCGATTGCAGTAAAAAGACCTGCTGTAATATCACCAATTGATGTTCCAACTCTTGTTGGCTCGCTATTTGGATGACCTGTAACACTCATCAGTCCACCCATTCCCTGAACGACCATGTCATAAGCTGGTAATTCTTTTAAAGGGCCGGTTTGACCAAAACCAGATGCAGATGCATATATTAATTTTGGATATTTTTTGCTTACATCTTTCCAACCATATCCCCATTTTTCTAAAGTGCCCGGTTTAAAATTTTCTACTAAAATATCTGCCTTTGCTAAAATTTTATCAAATATTTTTTTATCATCTTCATTTTTTAGATTAAGAGCAATACTTTCTTTTCCTCTATTCAGTGACATAAAATATGCTGAATAGTCTTTTACAAAAGGTCCAAACTTTCTCGAATCGTCACCAATTTCTGGTGCTTCTACTTTAATTACACGTGCACCGAGATCAGATAAAATCATTGTACAATATGGTCCTACTAAAACCCTAGTAAGATCAACAACTAATAAATTTTTTAAAGGACCATCCATAATAAGTATGTCATTTCCTTATATTGACTCTTCTGCTCAAGTTCAATTTAATATCATCATTATAAATAAAAAGGGGAAAACTATGTTAAGAAAAATAACATTATATTTGTCTTCAATAATTATAGCTTTTTCAATAGTAGGATCTGCATATGCAGTTACATTAAAAGCAAGTCACCAATGGCCAGGTACACCAAGAGCTGATGGCTCTTTTGACCCACGTCATGAAATGGTACAAATTATTGCTGATGAAGTAAAAAAAGCAAACGTTGATTTAGAAATAAGAATTTATCCAGCTAAGTCACTTTATAAGCCAAAAGAACAGTGGAAGCCTATGACTACAGGTCAATTAGATATTTCTGCTTTCCCATTAGCTTATGCATCAAAATTCCATCCAGAGTTTGATGCTACATTGATGCCAGGAACTGTAAAAAATCATGAGCATGCATTGAGATTTAATAAAGGTCCAATGATGACTGAGATTAAAAAAATAATCAGTGATGCCGGTGTTGTAGTACTATCAGATGCATGGTTAGGTGGTGGTTTCGCATCAAAAACTAAATGTATCAAGAATCCAAGTGATGCTAAAGGACAAGTGATGAGAGCTGCAGGAAAAGCTTTCAACCAAATGTTAGAGGCTGCTGGTGCAGGTATTCAAAGTATGCCATCATCTGAAATTTATACTGGATTACAAACTGGTGTATTAACAGGTGCAAATACTAGTTCAGGAAGTTTTGTAAGTTACAAAATTTACGAACAAGTAAAATGTGCAACTCCTCCAGGGAAATTTGGTTTATGGTTTATGTATGAGCCAATTTTAATGTCTAAGAAAAGCTACAATGCTTTAAATTCTAGCCAACAAGTGGCTTTGATGAAAGCAGGAAAAGTTGCTGAAAAATATATGACAGCTCAAGTAGAGAACTTAGATAAAAAGTTTGAGGAAGCATACAAAGCTGCAGGTGTGAAATTAGTGTATATGGATGCTAATGATCATGCTGCATGGGTTGAGATTGCAAAAAAATCATCTCATAAAGCTTTTGCTGAAAAAGTTCCAGGTGGCGATAAGCTAATGGAAATGGCTTTAGCAGTTAAATAAAATAATATATAAAGAACCCCTATTTATTCTCTATAAGTAGGGGTTTTTTTTTATGAAAGAAAAATACTTAAAATTCTGTGATTATGTTGCAAGAGCTTGTGGAGCTTTTGCTGTTTTAGCCTTACTTTTATCAATTCTTGTTATTGTTGAATTAGTTTTTGAAAGATACTTTTTTCAAAGAGCAATAACGTGGCAAACAGAGCTTGTTACAATGCTTCTAGTTGCTTCAACATTCATAGGTAGTGCATATGTTTTAAGTGAAAAAGCTCATGTCAGCATGGAGTGGATTTATGATTTTCTATCAAAAAAAAATATTTTAAGACTTAAAATTTTTACCTCATTAGTCAGTTTATTATTCTTCTTAATTTTATTCTACTTTGGTTTTCTAATGGTTGAGGAAGCTTTTACTAAAAATTACTCAACGGGAACTGTTTGGGATCCTCCTTTGTGGGTACCATATTCTTCAATGATGATAGGTGCTGCGTTAATGATTTTACAATATATAGCAGAGATTATTAAGCTTACAGACGAACAGGATACTAACTAATGGATCCATTAATAATTGCAACAATCGTAGCTGTTTTTACTTTAATAGTTTTGTTTTCGGGAATACCAATCGCTTTTGGTTTAAGCTTTGTATCAATAGCTCTTTTAGTTGCTTTCGAAGGTTTTCAAATGTTAGATGTTTTTGCTGAAACTTTCTATGCAGGATTAAATTCGTTCGTCCTGCTTTCAATACCAATGTTTATATTAATGGGAATGGCAGTTGCCAATTCTCCAGCAGGAAAAGATTTATATACAGGATTGGACAGATGGTTATGGAGGGTACCAGGAGGTTTAGTCATTTCTAATATTGGAGCTTGTTCAATCTTTGCTGCGTTAAGTGGATCAAGTCCTGCAACTTGTGCTGCAATTGGTACTATGGGAATTCCTGAGATGAGAAAAAGAGGATACTCAGATCAAATTGCAACAGGTACTATAGCAGCGGGAGGAACATTAGGAGTTTTAATACCTCCAAGTATTGTTTTAATTGTTTATGGAATCGCAACTGGAACATCAATCGGAAGATTATTTTTAAGCGGATTGATACCTGGATTTATGCTTGCTGGTATGTTTGCTATCTGGGCACTGATACACAGTTACTTTATAGATAAAAACTCAGCTAAAGCTTTAAAGAATAGAACTCCGCCAACTTTTAAAGAAAAAATTGAGGTTTTACCAAGAATACTTCCTTTCCTAGCAATCATTGCTGGTGTCTTATATGTTTTATATGGTGGTGTTGCTACTCCATCAGAAGCTTCAGGGGTTGGAGCCTTTTTAGTTTTTGTTTTGATTGCGGTCGTCTACAAAATTTACCAACCAAAAAAAATATGGAATATTGTTAAAGTTTCAATGAAAGAAAGTGTGATGATAATGTTTATCATCGCAGCTTCTTATCTTTTTGCATTTACATTATCACAACTTTACGTAACTCAATCATTAGCTCAAAGTATGGTAGAGATGAGCTCTAATAAATGGGTAGTATTTATTTTAATAAATATATTTCTGTTGATTGCAGGTTTCTTTTTACCTCCAGTTGCCGTAATTGTTATGACCTCAGCAATATTATTGCCAGTTATAACTCAACTGGGATTTGATCCGTACTGGTTTGCGATTGTATTTACAATTAATATGGAAATTGGTCTTATCACTCCACCCGTTGGATTAAACCTTTATATAATTAAAGGTATTACACCAGATGTTAGTTTGTCAGAAATTTTAAAGGGATCTATACCATTTATGATAATTATGGCTCTAGCTATACTTATTTTGTGTATTTTTCCTGAGATTGTCACTTGGTTACCTGACAAAATAATGGGTAAAAGTTTAGGTTTTTAATATATAAAAAACACCATGTTAAATATAAAAAGAATATTCGAGACGATTGCTGATGCTGGTCAAAAAATTTTAGAGAAAAAATCATTAAAAAAATTCTCTAAAAAAAGAGATTTAATTGAGCTATGTGATGACCTGTTATCTTCTAAAGGTGCAGCATTTGGCATTACATTAGCAAGAGATATTCTTTTTAGATATCATAACTTATCTCATGAAGATAAATTAAAATTCTTACTTCAAGTAAATGAAAAATATAAACCTGATACAGCAAATATTGACAATGCTATAAAAGACTATACCGAAAATAAAAATAGTAGATCAATTTTAAATTTATCAAGAATTACATCAGGAATTAGAAAAGAATTGTTTATTAGATTAAACATGGCTCCAAACGGGACAGCAGAGATTGTTTCTTTAAGAGAAGATCTACAAATGTTTTTATTAAAAAATCCCGAATTAAAAGAATTAGATTACGATTTGATTGATATTTTTAAAAATTGGTTCAATCCTGGATTTTTAAAATTAAGAAAAATAACCTGGGATACAAAAGCTGCAATATTAGAAAAATTATTAAAATATGAAAAAGTTCATTCAATGAAAGATATGAATGAATTGAAAATTAGATTAGGAGAAAACAGAAGATTTTTTGCTTATTTTCATCCAGCATTAGAAGATGAGCCAATAATTTTTGTTGAGATCGCGCTAACTAAAGGACTAGCTAAATCTATTCAAGAGTTAACAAGACCTAATGATGGAAAAAAGGAAGATTATGATACAGCAACTTTTTATTCAATTAGCAACTGTCAAGAAGGACTATCAAGAGTTACGCTTGGCAACTTCTTAATCAAGAGAGTGGTATACGAATTACAAGAAGAGCTACCTGATGTAAAAAATTTTGGAACTTTATCACCTATGCAGGGTTTTGCTGATTGGGTTAAGTCATCAGAAAATGAGAAAATAAGTGAGATAGTTCAAAAAAATAATTTTGTTAAAGTTGAGTTTTTAAAATCATTAGATATTAAAATTGGAGATAGAAAATTTATAGATAACAAAGATTTACTTATAAAACTCGCTTTAAATTATTTGGCTGTTCAAAAAAATGATTTAGGTTTTCCTATAAATGATGTATGTAGGTTCCATTTAAAAAATGGTGCTGAAATTGATGACATTGTGGTTAATGCTAACGTTTCTGATGTAGGACTTAGACGATCATTTGGAATAATGGTTAATTACAAGTATGAACTCGGTAAAATTGAGCAAAATCATCAAGAGTATGTAAACGAAAAGAAAATTAATATATCAAGCAAACTTAAAAAATATGTCTAGATTAAATAGAACTGTTTCTGTTGCTCCTATGATGGACTGCACAGACAAACATGAAAGATTTTTCTTAAGACTAATTAGTAAAAATGTTCTTCTCTATACTGAAATGATTGTCTCAGAAGCTATTGATAGAGGAGATAAAAAGAAACTATTAGAATTTGATATGAGGGAAAAACCTGTTGCTCTGCAGCTAGGAGGTTCTTCTCCAAAATTATTAGGAAATGCTGCTCATTTAGGAGAAGAATTTGGCTATGATGAAATAAATTTGAATTTAGGCTGTCCAAGTAAAAAGGTTCAGAAAAATAGATTTGGAGCTTGTTTAATTCAAGAACCTAATCTTGTAGCTGATTGTCTAAGTGAAATGATTTCAAAAACTTCTCTTCCTGTAACAGTTAAAACTAGAATTGGATTTGATAATGTGGATCAATATGAAAATTTATATAATTTTATAAATATTTTAAAAGAAACAGGTGTTAAAACTTTTATAATCCATGCCAGAAAGGCAATGTTAGGAAAATTTACTCCTAAACAAAATTTAAATATTCCACCTTTGAAATATGAATACGTAAATAGATTAAAAAAAGATTTTCAAGATTTAGAAATAATAATTAATGGAGGCATTACGTCTACTGATCAAATCAAAGAACATTTGGATAATGTAGATGGTGTTATGATTGGAAGGTCAATTTATCATTCCCCTTACATGTTAGCAGATATCGAGAATCAAATTTATAATAATAGTGAAGTTTTGACAAGACAAGAAGTTGTTGAGAAACTAATTGAGTATGTAAAAGAAGAAATTAAAAAGGGTACAAGATTAAATCAAATTATGAGACATACTCTTGGTTTATTTCATGGACAAACAGGTTCAAGTTTTTGGAAAAGATATCTAAGTGAAAATATGTGTGTAAGAGATGCCGATATTAAGAAAATTGATCACATAATGGATAAAGTAAAATTTAATCCACAAAGTATATCGGCAGGTCAAATTGAATAATACTCTTTTAGAGATTAATAATATTTATTTTATTTTTTTAATGATGGCAGCCGCTGTTCCAGTTGGTTTTTTTGCAGGTTTTTTTGGTATCGGTGGAGGATTAATTTCAGTTCCATTTTTATTTTTTGTGTTTGAAGCATTTAACGTGGATAAAGATTATTTAATGCATTTATCTGTAGGGACGGCTTTCTCAATAACAATTTTAACTGCTACAGCTTCAGTATTAACACATAGAAAATATAATGCTGTTGATTTTAATATTATTAAAAATTATGGAACATTTGTAATAATTGGAGTTTTCTCTGGAACATTGATGGCAGCATTGATGAATACTAAAACATTATTATTCTTTTTTTCTGCAGTTGTTTTCTTTTTTGGAGCTTACTTGTTGTTACAAAGTGAAAAGAAAAAAAAAATTAAAAAAAAATTTAATATTTTCCCAAGAATAATATTTGGATTTTTGTCAGGATTAATTTCTGCACCCATGGGTATAACAGGAGCTATGATGAATGTTCCTATATTAAGATACTTTGGTTATCCTATTAACTTAGCAATAGGAAGCTCTGCAGCTATTGGATTTATAATTGCTTTATTTGGATCAATTGGATTTTTTACATCTGGTTTGATGTTAAAAGCTGATATCCCATTAAGCATAGGATTTATTAATATACCAGCATTTATAATATTTGTTCCAATAACAACATTCATGGCAAGGATTGGAGCAAAAACAGTTCAAGATCTAGATAGAGTTAAAACACAAAGGTTATTTGGTGTTTTTCTTTATGTTATTGGTACTTTATTTCTTTATAGGTTTTTAGTGACTTAGGAGACGAGGTGGTTTCAGTCTCCCTCCGCCACCTCAATTATATATTAATCGATTCTCTAAAACTTTATTAACTCTTTATAGTTGAATTTTAAATTTTTTGATCGTAATCCCCAACTTTACCAGTTTTTTGGATTAAATTATCAATAAATTCAAAGATTTTTATCTTTCTTTTTTCAGAAGTTGCGCTTTCAATTACTATTACTAATGAGGGTTTATTAGAAGATGCTCTTATTAAACCCCAGGATCCATCTTTAAAAGAAAATCTTATTCCATTTACTGTTAGTATTTCATTAATTTCTTGATCATCAATTTTAATTTTATCTTCTTTAATTTTCTTAATTTCCTGAACCAATTTATTAATAACCTCATATTTTTCACTATCTTTACAGTATGGACCCATTGTGGGACTTTGATAAGTTATTGGTATTTCGTTGAGAATTTCGCTAATCCTTTTTTCACTTTTATTTAGTAATTTACAAACCTGGATTGCAGAATTTATTCCATCGTCGTATCCGTAACCTAGAGGTTCATTAAAAAAGAAATGTCCGCTTTTTTCAAATCCAGCTAAAGCTTTTTCAGCATTTACCTTTCTTTTAATATGGGAGTGTCCTGTTTTCCAATAAATTGTTTCACAATTATTTTCTTTTAATACTTTATCATTTGAATATAGACCTGTGGATTTTACATCAACAATAAATTTACTATTTTTATGATCTTTTGATAGATTTCTAGCAATTAAAAGCCCTATTTTATCTGAAAAGATTTCGTTACCTTTATCGTCAATAACGCCAACTCTATCTCCGTCACCATCAAATCCAAATCCTATGTCTGCATTATTATTTTTCACAGCTTTTGAAATTGCATGTAACATTTCTAAATCTTCTGGATTTGGATTATATTTTGGAAAAGTCCAATCAAGGTTGCAATCAAGTTCAATAACCTCACACCCAATACCTCTTAAAATTTCAGGTGCGAATATTCCAGCTGTTCCGTTACCACATGCAACAACTGCTTTAATTTTTTTATTTAATGGGTTTTTTGTTATCAAATCATTTTTATAAATATCTTGGAAACCATCAATTTTTTTCATATTTCCTTTACCATTAATAAATTTTTGATTGAGAGTAATATCTTTTAGTTCTTTCATTTCTTCAGGTGCATGAGTAAGTCCTTTTTTGATACCCATTTTTACACCTGTCCAACCATTTTCATTATGACTAGCTGTAACCATAGCTATTGCATCTGAATTTAAATTAAATTGAGCGAAGTAAACCATTGGGGATAAAGATAATCCTATATCCTCGATTTTGCACCCAGTTGAAACCAAACCCTCTTTTAATTTTTCTTTGATATGTTCACTGTAAGACCTGTAATCTTGGCCAACTATAATTCTTGGATTGTTTTTCTTTGTATGATTAATTATTTGAGTTCCAAGACCTTTACCAAGTTGAACGATTCCATCTTCATCTATGTCTTTTTCGTATACCCATCGTGCGTCATATTCCCGAAAGCCGTATGGATCAATTTTTCCCGAATTATTCATGTGGATATATGTACATTTTTTTAAAATTTTTATTGATAAATATTTAATAAGTTCTATAAATGTTCTATTGATTTACAATTTATATAGTATATCAGGTAAATCTACACACTATATCTAGTTATTTACTAGATTTTTTAGTATAAAGATAATAAGGGAGTTTAATGAACAAAATATTGTCTCAGGCAATCAGGAAGGCTGTCTCTGATTATAAACCGGCGGAAAAAATCAGCAATAATGACAAAAGACCAGACTTATTTTCACTAAATAACAACACAGAGTTGTTTCAAAATTCTAAAGGGATAACTATTAAAATAGATAGATCTAGAGATAATAATTTAACAGATTTTGGAAGAGCAACACTAAGTGATAGATACCTTGGAGAAAACGAGTCTTTCCAAGATTTATTTGCAAGAGTTGCAAGTCATTATGCAGATGACAACTTGCACGCGCAAAGACTTTACAACTACATAAGTAATTTATGGTTCATGCCAGCAACACCAGTTTTATCAAACGGTGGAACAAAAAGAGGTTTACCAATTTCTTGTTTCTTAAATGAAGCAGGGGATAGCTTAACTGGAATATTAGATCTATGGAGTGAAAATGTTTGGTTGGCTGCCAAAGGCGGAGGTATTGGAAGTTATTGGGGTAACTTAAGATCTATTGGAGAAAAAATTGGTAGAGTTGGAAAAACTTCAGGCATTATTCCTTTTATAAAAGTTATGGACTCTTTGACAATGG
Organism: uncultured Pelagibacteraceae bacterium; assembly: GCA_902612605.1. Classification (GTDB taxonomy): domain Bacteria; phylum Pseudomonadota; class Alphaproteobacteria; order Pelagibacterales; family Pelagibacteraceae; genus Pelagibacter. Next base: position 37,525 of record CACMDY010000005.1, on the reverse strand, counting down.
CGATCAGTCAAGGTTCTTTAAGAAGAGGATCAGCAGCTTGTTATCTTCCAATTGATCATCCGGAGATAGAAGAATTTATTGAAATGAGAAGACCAACAGGTGGTGATCCAAATAGAAGATCATTGAATTTACACCACGGTGTTTTAGTTTCAGATGCATTTATGAGAGCCGTAGAACTAGATGAACAATGGGCATTAAAAAGTCCAAAAGATCAATCAGTACAAGCTACTGTTTCTGCAAGAAATTTATGGATTAGGTTATTAACTGCAAGAATTGAAACTGGAGAACCTTATATTGTTTTCATTGATACAGTTAATAGAATGATACCTCAACATCATAAGCTTGCTGGTTTAACTGTTAAGACATCTAACTTGTGTAGTGAAATAACCTTACCAACAGGAATTGATAAAGAGGGTAGAGATAGAACGGCAGTATGTTGTTTATCATCTTTAAATTTAGAAACTTATGATGAATGGAAAGACGATGAAAACTTTGTTCCAGACGTAATGAGATTTTTAGATAACGTATTAACGGACTTTACTGAAAAAGCACCTGAGTCATTTAGTGATGCAGTTTATTCCGCATTAAAAGAGAGAAGTGTTGGCCTAGGCGTTATGGGTCTTCATTCATTCTTCCAACAAAAAATGATTCCTTTTGAGTCTGTGATGAGTAAAGTTTGGAATAAAAAAATATTTGAAAGTATCCAAAAACAGGTTGATCAAGCTTCAAAAGATTTAGCCGATGAAAGAGGTGCATGTCCAGATGCAGCAGACTATGGAATTAATGAAAGATTTTCAAATAAAACTGCTATAGCTCCTACTGCTTCAATTTCAATTATTTGTGGTGGAACATCTCCAGGTGTAGAGCCAATTGCAGCAAATAGTTATACACATAAAACTTTGTCTGGATCATTTAACGTTAGAAATAAATATCTAAGTAAATTATTAGAGAAACACGGTAAAAATGATGATGAAACATGGTCAAGTATAACAACAAATCAAGGCTCAGTTTCTCATCTTGATTTTTTAACCCAACAAGAAAAAGACGTATTTAAAACGGCTTTTGAATTAGACCAGAAATGGATTGTGGAATTAGGTGCAGATAGAACACCACATATTTCACAAGCACAATCAATAAATATATTTATACCTGCAGATATTCATAAAAGGGACTTACACCAAATCCATTTCCAAGCTTGGAAAAAAGGATTGAAGAGCCTTTATTACTGCAGATCTAAATCAATACAAAGAGCGGAAAACGTAAACGATGCAAATTCTACAGACGTAACTGCAAACGTTTACAAATCTAAAAAACAAGAAAATCAACAACCAGAATATGAGGAGTGTTTATCATGTCAGTAGAAAGCCTAAAAGATACAAAACAAAAAATTATAGAACCAAAAAAAATGGGTCTATTAGTTGAGAACCCAGTTTATAAACCATTCAGATACCCATGGTGTTATGATGCTTGGTTAACTCAACAAAGAATTCATTGGTTACCAGAGGAAGTTCCACTTGGTGATGACGTCAGAGATTGGCAAAAAAATCTTTCAGAGTCAGAAAAAAATTTATTAACTCAAATTTTTAGATTTTTTACTCAAGCAGATGTTGAAGTTAATAACTGTTATTTAAGACATTACACAACTGTATTTAAACCTACAGAAGTTTTAATGATGATGACAGCATTTGCTTCTATGGAGACAGTCCATGTAGCTGCTTATTCACATTTATTAGATACTATTGGAATGCCAGAATCTGAATATTCTGCATTCATGAAGTACAAAGAAATGAAAGATAAATACGATTACATGCAAAACTTTAACGTAAACTCAAAAGAAGATATCGCAAAAACTGTTGCAGTATTTAGCGCCTTCACAGAAGGCCTTCAGTTATTTGCAAGTTTTGCAATTTTATTAAACTTTCCAAGACACAACAAACTTAAAGGAATGGGTCAGATAGTTACTTGGTCAGTAAGAGATGAAACTCTTCATTGTAATTCTATGATTAGAATTTTTAAAGAGTTCATTAAAGAAAACCCTGAGATTTGGACTCCGAAACTTAAAAAAGAACTTTATGAAGCCTGCAGAACTATAATTGAACATGAAGATGCATTTATTGATCTGGCTTTTGAAATGGGTCCAATGCAAGGTTTAACTGCTCAAGAAGTTAAAGATTACATTAGGTTCATTGGTAATAGAAGATTAACTCAGTTAGGTCTTGAGCCAATATATGATGTTCAGAAAAATCCATTAACATGGTTAGATACTATGTTAAATGCGGTAGAGCATATGAACTTCTTTGAAGGTAGAGCCACTGAATATTCAAAAGCATCTACGCAAGGTAACTGGATAGACGCTTTCTCCTAGGATTAAGTGATTGTAAGTCCTTGTATAAGTATTTGTAAGACTGATCCAGTATCAGGTTTGTGTTATGGATGTGGTAGATCTGATGAAGAAAAGAAAATCTGGAAAGACCCTGAAACAACTGATGATTGGAAAAATAACAATCTAAAAGAAATAGAAAACAGACTTTCAGGTTGGCAATTAGAAGGTTTTAAGAAATCATATAAGAATAAGGTCGAAAAGGGTATCTCATTATATAAAGAGAAGTTAAAATCAAATATTTAGTTACTTTTATTTAATAATCGTATTTGGGTGTGGTCAAATGATCCTTGTATTAGCAATTTCACTTTGATTATATAAATTTTAACTTTACGAGAGGAAAACAATGAAAAAAACGTTAAATTTGTTACTTAGCGCTATTTTAGTAGTTACTTCATTTATTGGTTTGGGAAATATTGCCGTTGCTGACGGTCATGGTTTTCCATCTAAACCAATTGAAGTTGTTACTCACGCCGGTCTAGGTGGAGGAACTGATACAACTGCAAGAATGTTGTTAATTAGAACAAGAAAAAATCTTAAAAATAATGCTTACATCACTCCAAAAAGAGGTGATGCAGGTAACAAGGCAATGGCTTACGTAAAATCGAAGCCTAGAGATGGTCATACAGTACTAGCTATTACGCCAACTCATTTATTTAGAATGGCTAGAGGGCAAGCGGAGCTGACAATTGATGATTTTGTTGGTGTTGCAAGAACTACAGTTGACCCAATTGTAATATTTGTAAATGCAAAAAGTCCTTACAAAACAATTGAAGATTTAATTAAAGCTGGTCAAAAAAAACCAATTAAATATGGTGGTACTAACGTAGGAAGTGTTGATCATATTTCAGGATTAATATTCGCAAGGGAAGCAAAAACAAAAATTGCTTTTGTACCATTCGAAGGTGGTGGAGCGATAATGACTAGTTTAGTAGGAAATCAAATCGAAGCTGCTGGATTAAACCTTGATGAAGGAAAAGATCAATTAGATGCAGGCGAATTGAGAGTACTAGCAGTAATGGCAGATGAAAGAATGTCTGCATTACCAGATACACCAACTCTTAAAGAAAAAGGTATTAATGCTTCTTTTGCTACAGTTAGAGGCGTTGTTGTGCTTAAAGGTACACCACAAAAAACTATTGATACTCTTGAAAAAGGATTCCTTAAAGCAATGAAACATCCAGTTTACCAAAACTATTTACAAGGTGCTGGTTTGGATGCATCAAGTGTTGCAGGAGCTAAAGCTTGGGATGCTGAAATTAAATCTATTTACAAAGAAGCAAGAGCTGCTTTAGTAAGTTTAGGTTTAGCTAAATAATTTCAATTACTTAATGGGGGTTATACAACCCCCATTTAAATCAAAATGATAAAAGATATAAAAATTCTAAGTATTATCATAATTATATCAGTCGCATTATTTGCATACACATTCACATTTGATGAAGTTCCTGAAATTTTAGCTCAGGGAATGCAACCTACAATGATGCCAAGATTAATTTTTTCTTTAATAATTTTTTTATCTATATTTCAATTAATTCAGAATAAAAATTTAAAGTCTGATAAAAAAGAATTAATTCGAAGAAATGCTTTTGTAACATTTGCTTATACATTATTTATAGTTTTGATAGCAGATAAACTTGGATTTTTAATTTCTATATTTTTGTTCACTTTAGTTACACCTATGTTATGGCAAAGGAAAGATTATATAAAAATCTTTTTTTATTCTTTAACTATATCAGTATTTGTTTTTGTTTTTTTTACGCTTGTACTTCAATTAAAATTTCCTCAAGGGATATTAGAGGAATTTATAATTAGGAATTTTTATTAATGGAAATTTTATCAAATATCTCTTTAATTTTAAATCCAACAACATTTGGTTTAATACTAGGATCTACAATTGTTGGAGTATTGATAGGTGCTCTTCCTGGATTAAGTTCAGGAATGGCTATTGCATTGTTATTACCGTTCACAATATATTTAGAACCCAGTCAAGCGATTGCAGCTATGGCTGCATTATATTGTGGTGGTACATTTGGAGGATCAATCACAGCTATATTAATTAATGCACCTGGCGCCCCACCTGCTGCTGCAACAGCTTTTGATGGTTTTCCAATGGCTCAGAAGGGCCAGGCAGGTAAAGCTTTAGGCATGGCTGCAGTATCTAGCGTAGTTGGTGGAATTATTTCTTTGATTGTCCTAATTATTTTTGCACCAACACTTGCAAGAATTGCTTATAAATTTGGACCTCCAGAATATTTTGCATTGGCAATATTTGGATTATCAATGTTAGCCTCTATAAGCTCAAAATCTCCTGTTAAAAATCTTATAGGAGGTTTGATAGGTTTATTTGTTGCAACAATCGGAGTTCACCTTACAACTGGTATTTCAAGATTTACATTTGGGGTTGCTGAACTTTTTGAAGGGATAAGCTTTGTTCCAGTATTAATTGGTTTATTTGCAATGTCTGAGATATTAGTCCAAGCATCAAAAAGTGAATTACTTTTAGAAAGAATTAAGTTTTCAGCAATAAAACTTCCATCAATTTCAGAATTTAAGAGTTGTGTTAAAACAATTTTAAGATCATCCGGTATAGGAACTTTTATAGGCATTCTTCCAGCTGAAGGCGGAACAGTTAGCGCAATGATTGGTTATAACGAGGCAAGAAGATGGTCAAAAAATAAAGATAACTTTGGAAAAGGAGAAATAGAAGGTGTTGCAGCTCCAGAGTCAGCTAATAATGCTGCTACCGGCGGTGCAATGATACCAACTCTTGCTTTAGGTATTCCAGGTTCAGCAACTACAGCAGTAATTCTTGGAGGATTTCAAATTCATGGATTAAGAGCTGGACCATATTTGTTTGAACAGCAACCTGACCTGCTTTACACAATTTTTTATGGCATGCTTTTAGCAAACTTTATCTTTTTAATTTTTGGTTTACTTGGAGCTAAAATATTCTCAAGAATTTCTTTAATACCAAGAGGTTATTTATGGCCATCCGTATTTGTATTTTGTCTTGTTGGATCTTATGGATTATCCCAGTCTATGGTAGATGTTTACATAATGCTAATTTCAGGTGTTGTTGGATTTTTCTTAAGACGGTCAGGATTTTCTCCAGCACCAATAATTATGGGAATTGTATTAGGTGAATTAGTGGAAAATTCATTAGCTCAATCAATCATAATATTTGACCAAAATATATTAATGTTTTTTACAAGGCCAATAGTACTTGTATTTTTTACATTAACTTTTTTAAGTTTATTCTACAGACCTATTAAAAATCTAATAATGAAAGGAAAATAATGACTAAAGCTTTTACACCAAATATTAAATCTAAAAGAGGAAAGGACTTAACAAAATATGTTGCTAACTTTGTTCACAAAACAAAATTTAAAAATATTCCAAAAGAAGTAGTTGAGTTAGCAAAAAAACATATTTTGGATGGTTTTGGTTTAGCACTATCAGGTTCTGTTGCAAGAACAGGAAATTACTTATTTGCACATATCAAAAAAAGTTCAGCAAAAGGGAAGGCAACAGTTATTGGTTCAAAAATGAAGGTTCCAACGCACTTTGCAGCTTTGGCAAATGGTGTAGGAATACATTCTGATGATTATGATGATACGCAGTTAGCCGTAGCAAAAGATAGGGTTTATGGGTTATTAACACATCCTACAGCACCTTGTTTGCCTAGCGCTTTCGCAGAGGGTGAAGTTAATAAAATTAATGGAAAAGATTTTTTAAACTCATATTTAATTGGAGTAGATGTAGAATGTAAAATATCTGAAGCTATGTCTCCACGTCATTATCAACATGGTTTTCATTCAACAGCAACCTGTGGAACATTTGCTTCAGCTTCTGCAGCAGCTAAAATTAGAAAATATGACCCTAACAAAATTTTAAGATCTTTAGGGATTGCAGCCTCTCTTAGCGCTGGATTAAGAGAAAATTTTGGAACAATGACAAAACCACTGCACGCAGGTAGAGCGGCAGAGAGTGGAGTGATAGCTTGTGATTTAGTAAGATATGGGTGGTCTTCAACTGATAAAATTTTAGAATCTCCTAGAGGTTTCTTTCAAGCTCATGGAGGTGGATACGATATAAACGCATTAAAAGGTAAACTTGGAAGACCATGGACATTTAAATCTCCAGGCATTTCTATTAAACCTCATCCTTGTGGTTCTTTAACCCATCCTGGGATGACAAAGATGTTAGAGTTAATTAACAAGTATGACATTAAGCCTGAGCAAGTAGTTAAAGTAGATGTTGGCACAAACCATAACATGCAAAATGCTTTGATACATCATAGACCAAAAAATGAGTTTCAAGCTAAATTTAGTATGGAGTATTCTATGGCAATACTTTTAATTGATAGAAGAGCATACATTCCTGAATATCAAGATAAAAGAATCAATAAATCTGATGTTCAACAAATGCTTAAAAAAGTGAACTTTTATAAAAACAAAATAGCTGAAGCTGCAGGCTACGATAAAATGACAACTATAATAGACATCTATTTAAAAAATGGAAAAAAAATATCTGGAAGAGGTGATTTTGGAAAAGGTAGTCCCGCAATACCAATGACTTACGATGAAGTTGCAGATAAGTTTCTTGGTTGTACAGAATTTGCTAAATGGCCTTTTTCTAAATCTAAAAAAATTATTGATACAGTAAGGAATTTAGAAAAAGTTAAGGATATTAGAATATTAGGAAAGTTATTATCTAAATAGTTATCTTTGATTTAAAAGCATAACTTTTCGATATTTGCTACCTTTGTATTTAGCCAATGGTCTAATTAATTTATTAGATGAATGTTGTTCCATTATATGAGCTGACCAACCAGTAATCCTTGAAATTACAAATATTGGTGTAAAGAAATCTGTATCAAAACCCATTAAATGATAAGTAGGTCCAGTGGGGTAATCTACGTTTGGATGAATATTCTTTTTACTAATCATTACTCTTTCAACAATATCGTAAATCTTTAAAAACTTTTTATCTTTTTTAATTTTAGCAACTTTTTTGAAATACTCTTTCATGGTTGGAACTCTAGAGTCGCCACTTTTATAGACTCTATGCCCAAAACCCATCACAACTTCTTTTTTCTTTAATGCATTATTGATCCATTTTAATGCATTCTCAGGTTTTTTGATTTTATTCATCATATGCATAACTTCTTCATTAGCTCCACCATGCAATGGTCCTTTTAGACTAGCTATAGCACCTGTTATAGCGCCATGAATGTCAGATAAACTACTTGTTATTGTTCTAGCTGTAAAAGTTGAAACATTAAAGCTATGTTCTGCATATAAAATTAAAGAAACATCAAATGCTTTTACTATTTCTTTTTGAGGAACCTTTCCAAAACACATGTAGAAAAAGTTTTCTGCAAAAGTTAATTCTTTTTTAGGTTTAATAATCTTCTTACCTTTTCGAATTCTATAAAACGCTGCTAAAGCAGTTGGAGTTTTAGCTAAAATTCTTAAAGCTTTTCTTGTATTTGCTTCCTGAGAATTATCTGTAGTTTCCTTATCTTCTAATCCCATTACACTAACCGCTGTTCTAGCAACATCCATAGGATGAGACTTTTTTGGCATATGTTTGATTATTTCGTAAAGATTTTTTGATAAATCTCTATGTCCTCTTTCAATTTTTTCAAATTGTCTTAGTTCAATACTATTTGGTAAATCACCCTTTAAAATAAGATATGCAGCTTCTTCAAATCTACAAAATTCACATAAGTCTTGAACAGCATATCCCCTGTAAGTTAATGAGTTAATCTCAGGCATAACTTTAGAGACTTCTGTTTCATCAACAACAATTCCTAATAAACCTTTTTTTACTTCTTCACTCATTATTCGTGCCCCTCTGTACTAAAATTATATATCTTTTCGTCTAAAGAGTTGTATTTTTCATACTCAACTAGATCATATAATCTTTTTCTGGTTTGCATCTTATCTATAATATTATTTTGATGTCCATCCGCAAAAATGGCACGTAGACCATCCTCAACACTTTTCATTGCTAATCTTTGTGTAGTAACTGGATAAATTACAATATTATAACCAAGCTCTCCTAATTGTTTAAAATCTAGCAACTTCGATTTACCAAACTCGGTCATATTTGCTAAAAGATAACAATCTAGTGATTTTCTAACTTTTTCAAACTCAGATTCATCTTTTAATGCTTCTGGAAAAACAATTTCTGCACCAGCATCAATATAAGATTTGCAACGATCAATCATTTTATCAATACCTTCTACACTTTTAGCATCGGAACGTGCAATAATTTTAAAATTTTTGTCTGATCTTGCTTCTACACATTCTTTAATTTTTTTTGTCATATCCTCTTTTGATATCAATTCTTTATTGTCTAGATGACCACATCTTTTCTGTTCAATTTGATCTTCTAAATGAATTGCCGAAATACCAAAATTTTCAAATGTTTGAACTGTTTCTTTACAAGATTTAAAACCTGTATCAACATCAACAATGGTTGGAAGATTTGTAACACGTGCAATTTGTTTTGATCTGTTACTGACGTCATTAAGAGTTGTTAATCCTATATCTGGATAACCCAAATCATTAGACATAACACCACCAGATACATAAACTCCATCATATCCAATTTCTTCAATAACTTTTGCTGTTAATGGATTATATGCACCAGGTATTCTTAAAATTTTATTAGATTTAAGTTTATTATCTAAATCAATTCTTTTCTCTTCAGGTTTTTTTTCAACAAAGTGCACTAGAATATTCCTTTTTTATTATTTGATTTTAAATATTTTTTACTCACTTCAATATTTAATTTTGTTAGATGATTATTTTTTAATTTTTTTAAATTTTGAACATCTTTTAAAAATCTATCACCTTCTTTTTTTGAAATTATATTTTCTGTTAAAATTTTAAATTTATTTATATAATCTTTTCTTTCAAAAGGTCTTTTTCCGTAAGGATGAGCATCTGCTCTTTCTAATTCCTCAATAACTTTTTTTCCATTATTTAATGTTACTATAACCTTTGCACCAAAAGATTTCTTTTTTGGATCAGGATCGTGATATTTCTTAGTCCACTTCTTATCCTCATGAGTTTTAATGCATCTCCATATTTTAATTGTGCTTTTTTTATTAGCTCTCTTTTTAGTATAAGACCTTACATGATGCCAATTTGCATCTTCTAAAGCTACAGCAAAAATATACATTATTGAGTGATCTAATGTTTCTCTAGTAGCATTTGGATCCATTTTTTGTGGATCATTAGCTCCAGTTCCAATTACATAATGTGTATGATGACTTGTATATATATCTATTTTTTTAATTGTATTTAAATTATCTATTTTTTTATTAAGAGCTTTTGCAATATCAATCAATGCTTGAGCTTGATATTCAGCTGAATATTCTTTTGTGTATGTTTCAAGAATAGCTTTTTTTTCCTCATTCTTTTTTGGCAAAGGAACAAAATATTTAGCATTTTTTCCATCTAATATTCTTGCTATTACGCTATCTTCGCCTTCGTAAATAGGACTTGGAGCTCCTTCACCTCGCATAGTTCTATCAACAGCTTCGATTGCTAATTTTCCTGCATGAGCTGGAGCATACGCTTTCCAACTTGAAATCTCACCTTTTCTAGATTGTCTTGTTGAAACACTTACATGTAATGCTTGTTGAACAGCTTGATAAATAGTTTCTGTATTTAATTTTAACATAGAACCAATACCAGCAGCAACACTTGGTCCCAAATGAGCGATATGATCAACTTTATGTTTATGAAGACAAATAGCTTTTACAAGATTAACTTGAACTTCATAAGCAGTTATAATTCCTCTTAATAAATCATTTCCATTTTTTTTTAATTGTTGTGCCACTGCTAAAAGAGCAGGAATATTATCACCAGGATGGCTGTAATCAGCCGCTAGAAATGTATCATGAAAATCTAATTCTCTAACAGCAGTTCCATTTGCCCACGCAGCCCATTCACAATCAAATTTAAGTTTTGAATTTATACCAAAAATATTAGCTCCATTTTTTCTAACATGTTTTTTTGCCATTTCTCTTGCAGATATTACAGGTCTTCTATTTAAGGAAGCTATAGCAACAGAAGCGTTATCAATAATTCTATTAATAACCATTTCTACTGAATTTTTATTTAATTTAGCATTATCACTTGCTATCTCAGCTATTTTCCAAGCAAGCTGTTTCTTCTTTGGAAGATTTATTTTTGATGGATATACTTTAATTGTATGCAATAACAAAATAACTCCTAATATGTGATTTTGTTTTAATAGTTAAAATAAATTAATCAATATTAAAGATATCGAGATACAATTTTTTCAATACCTACAAAGTCTTTTATTAAGTGATTATGATAAATTTCATCAATATTTTTTTCAGTATATCCATCCTCTAATAAAATCATTGGAATATCTGCCGCTTTAGCTGCATTTGCATCCGACTCACTATCGCCGATCATAATTGATTTATTTTTACTACCATCTAAAATTTCTATGATTGTTGTTATATGTCTCGGATCAGGTTTACAATAATCAAAAGTATTATAACCCGCAACATACTCGAAGTAATCATATATCCCAATTTTTTTTAGAAGATCTACTGCAAGATGTTCTGTTTTATTCGTACATACAGCCATTGATATATTCTCTTTTTTACACCAATTTAAAAAATTTTTTACACCAGGCATCAGAGTACTTTCATTTAAAATATTTTTTCCATAATAAGAAATAAATTCATCTGTCATTTCATTTTTAATTTTCTCATTAATCGAAGTTAATTCTTTTTTGGCCTGGCTCCATATAGATCTACCAATCATTGCTCCAGCTCCTTGACCAACAGTATTTTTAAGTTCATCAAGAGATTTTGTTGGGTATCCAAATTTCTTCATAACATGGTTATGAGCAAGCATTAGATCAGGCGCTGTGTCTACTAACGTACCATCTAAATCAAAAAGAACTGTGAATTTTTGTGTCATTTAAAAAGTATTAATAAGAAATAAATTGTGAATTAATTAAATTAATACCCAGTTATATACAACTATCTAATGAATAGTCAAAATTTACAAAATAAACTTAGATATAAATTTTTAAAAAAAGGTGTCAAAATGAAGGGGCCCGAGACAGTTTTTTTTTCTAAAGATACTAAAATTGGAAAGAATGTAGAGATAGAACCTTATGTTGTGTTTGCTGATAAAGTACAAATAGGAAATAATGTAAAAATTTTATCTTTCTCTCATCTTGAGGGTGTTAAAATAGATAATGATGTAAGTGTAGGTCCGTACGCACGTTTAAGACCTGGAACAAAAATTAAATCCGGATCAAAAATAGGAAATTTTGTTGAAGTAAAAAAAAGTACAATAAATAAAAATTCTAAAGTTAATCATTTATCATATATTGGCGATGCACTAGTGGGGAAGGACGTTAATATTGGAGCAGGAACAATAACTTGTAATTACGATGGAAGAAAAAAAAGTATAACAAAAATAAAGGATAAAGTATTTGTAGGCTCAAATACTTCTCTCGTAGCACCAGTTACTTTAAATGAAAAAAGTGTTATAGGTGCAGGCTCAGTGATTACTAAAAATGTAAGCAAAGGGTCGTTGGCATTAACTAGATCAAATCAAAAAGAAAAGAAAAATTACAAAAGGAAATAATAAGTAATGTGTGGAATAGTTGGAATTACAAGCTCTAAAGAAGTTACTCCAAGAATTATAAGTTCATTAAAAAAACTTGAGTATAGAGGCTACGACTCTGCAGGCTTAGCAACTCTTTCAAATGGAAATATAAATGAGGTAAAATGTGAGGGTAGAGTAGACGCTTTAGAGAAAAACATTATACAAACTAAAATATCTGGCTCTATTGGTATTGGACACGTTAGATGGGCAACACACGGAAAACCTAGTTCAATAAATGCACATCCTCATTCATCAGATGATGTATCTGTAGTTCATAATGGTATAATTGAAAATTCAACTATTCTAAAAAAGTTACTAGAGAACAAAGGTTATAAGTTTAAATCTCAAACAGACACAGAAGTAATAGTTCATTTGGTAACTGATTATTTAAAAAAAAATAAACTTAAAAATACAATTATAAAAGTTTTAAAAAAATTACACGGTAGTTTTGCACTAGGAATAATATTTAAAGACCAACCAGACTTAATAGTTGGGGCAAGAAGAGGCTCTCCTCTTGCAGTTGGTTACGGTCCAAATGAACACTATCTTGGTTCAGACTCTTATGCATTAAAGTCAATGACTAATAAAATTTCATATTTAAATGATGGAGAATTTTGCATATTAAAAAAAGATCAAGTCGAATTTTTTGATGCTGATGGAACCAAAGTAAACAAAAAAATTTTAAATCTTTCCAAAGATGATCAAAATTATGAAAAAGGAGATTACAAATATTATATGGCTAAAGAAATAGATGAGCAGCCGATTACCTTAAAAAATTGTGTCAATGAGTACATCGACAAACATAACAAAGAAATAAATATTTATAATTTTCCTTGGAAAATCAATGAAATTTCATCAGTAATTTTAATTGGATGTGGAACTGCATATCACTCATGCCTTGTTGCTAAATATTGGTTTGAACAAAATACAAGTTTAGATGTAAGTGTTGATATAGCTTCTGAGTTTAGATACCGGAAAATTAAATTTAAAAAAGATTGTCTTTACGTTTTTGTTTCGCAATCAGGAGAAACTGCAGATACATTTGCAGCATTAGATTTATGTAAAAAAAATGATGTTAAAACTTGTGCAGTTGTAAATGTTGTTGAAAGTTCAATTGCAAGAGACGCAGATTTAGTTTTGCCTATTCATTGTGGTCCAGAAGTCGGCGTTGCATCGACAAAGGCTTTTTTAGGCCAAATGTTAGTTCTTTATTTGTTATGTACTAAACTTTCTTATGAACAAAAATCAATTAATAAAAAGAATTACCAAAAAAAGATAAAAGATTTAATGTCTTTATCTAAATCAGCAAAAAATACGCTGAACATCGAAGATAAAATTCAAACACTTGGAAAAGATTTCGCTAACTCAAAAGGTTCAATGTTTCTGGGCAGAGGTTATTCATATCCGATTGCACTTGAGGGCGCCTTAAAGTTAAAAGAGCTTGCTTATGTTCATGCTGAAGGTTATCCAGCAGGAGAAATGAAACATGGACCTCTTGCACTTATAGAGGAAGGTATGCCAGTAGTAGTAATTGCTCCAAGAGATGAGCATTACAAAAAAACTATTTCAAATATGCAAGAAGTTATATCTAGAGGTGCAAAAGTTTTACTAATAACAAATAAAAGTACTGATGAAATTTATTCAGAAAATATTTGGGAGCAAATAGAAGTTGATGCTATATCAGATGAACTTATTCCTTTTTTGACCACTATACCTTTACAAAAGTTAGCATATTACTCTGCGCTAGATAAAGGATACGATATAGATAAACCAAGAAACTTGGCTAAATCTGTCACTGTTGAATAAATAATAAAGTCTGTTAAAACAATTCTGAGTTGAAATGAAAAATTGGAAAATAAATAGCTGGAGAAAATACCCCGTCAAACATATTCCTCATTATGAAGATGAAAAGGAATTAGAGATGGTTTTAAATAAATTGAAAACCTTTCCTCCATTAGTCTTTGCAGGCGAAACAAGACATTTGAAAGATCAGTTGTCTATGGTCAATGATGGAAAAGCATTTCTATTACAAGGTGGTGATTGTGCAGAAAGTTTTGCAGAATTTCATCCTGACAATATAAGAGATACTTTTAAGGTTATTCTACAAATGGCATTGGTTATGACTTACTCAGCATCTTTACCTATTATAAAACTCGGAAGAATTGCTGGACAATTTTCAAAACCAAGAAGTGCACCAACTGAAAAACAAGGTGATAAAGAATTACCAAGTTATTTGGGAGACAATATAAATGCAATTGATTTTAATGAAAAAGCTAGAAGACCCGATCCAAAAAGAATGTTTAAAGCATATTCCCAGTCTGCTTCAACTTTAAACCTTTTAAGAGCTTTTTCAAAAGGTGGTTTTGCTGACCTAAATAAGGTTCATTTATGGAATTTAGATTATATTAAGAAAAGTCCACAAGCTAAAAAATTTAAAGAGTTAGAAGATAAAATAGCAGACGCATTAGCTTTTATGGATGCTTGTGGAATTACATCTGATTTTAATAATAGATTATACACTGTTAACTTTTGGACTTCGCATGAAGCTTTACACTTACCTTTCGAGGAAAGTATGACAAGAGTAGACTCAACTACTGGTGAATATCACGATACTTCAGCTCACTTTGTTTGGATAGGCGATAGAACAAGACAACTAGATGGAGGACATGTAGAGTTTTGTAAAGGAATAGAAAATCCAATTGGCATCAAATGTGGCCCAACTTCAAAACCTGATGAGATTGCAAAAATATGTGAAGTTATAAATCCTAAAAATGAAAAAGGAAAAATAACTTTAATCTCAAGATTTGGTTATCAAAACGTTGAAAAATTCTTACCAAAATTAATTAGAGGAATTAAAAAGGAAGGTTTAAATGTTGTATGGTCATGTGATCCAATGCATGGGAATACAATTAAATCAACTACTGGTTTTAAAACGAGACCGTTTAATGATGTTGTAAGCGAAGTTAAAAATGTATTTGCAGTTCATCAAGCTGAGGGTTCCTATGCAGGAGGTCTTCATGTTGAAATGACAGGGCAAGATGTGACAGAGTGCACAGGTGGAGCAAAAAAGATATCTGATGCAGATTTATCAAGCAGATATCATACGCACTGCGATCCAAGATTGAACTCTGATCAAGCTATAGAATTAGCGTTTTTAATTTCAGATGAGATAAAAAAGAATAGTTTGTATTCTAAATCTGCAATTAAAGCGGCATCTTAACAGTTTAAAAATAAATTTTTTTTCTTATATTTAAACTATGACACCCAAAGATAAAGTGAATCACATTAAAAACTGGATTTCAGATTATGTGAATACTATGCCAAAAAAAGCTCAATCTTTAGTGATTGGTATTTCTGGCGGAATAGATTCTTCTGTCTCAAGTACATTAAGTGCGATGACAGGTTTAAAAACAATTGTTTTATCAATGCCTATAAAACAAAAATCTGCACAACATGATTTAAGTTTGGCACATCAAGAATGGTTAAAGAAGAATTTTAGCAATGTAGAGGGACACACATTAGAATTAGATAGTTTATTTAAAACATTTGAAGGAACATTAAACAATTTTGGTAGTGAACATGGGATGGCAAATTCTAGAGCAAGATTAAGAATGACAACGCTTTACCAAGTAGCTGCAGCAAACAATGGGATAGTTGTTGGAACAGGAAATAAAGTAGAAGATTTTGGAGTTGGTTTTTATACAAAATATGGTGATGGTGGAGTAGATATTTCTCCAATAGCAGATTGTAATAAAACTGAGGTATGGGAACTTGGTAAAGAACTTGGAATTTTAAAAGAGATTATTGATGCTCCTCCTACAGATGGTTTATGGGATGATGGTCGTACTGATGAGGGACAGCTTGGTTTGTCATATAAAGAATTAGAAGAAGCAATGGATAATGAAAATTCTGTAAATAGAGATAAATATAATTCAATTCGAAGTGCAAATTTGCATAAAATGGAACCAATTCCAGTATGCAAAATTCCTAATTAATCAAATAGATTCACAAATCTATAATTTAAGTATATTCCTAGTTGTATGGCTAAAGATATATTTTTAACTAATAGTCTAGGTGGTAAGAAAGAAAAATTTACTCCCAAAAATGAAAAATCCATAGGCATGTATGTTTGTGGTCCTACAGTTTATGATGATCCACATATTGGTAATGCGAGACCATTAGTCGTTTTTGATATTCTGTATAAAATTTTAAAAAATAGATATGGATCAACATCTGTAAAATATGTCAGAAATATAACAGACATAGACGACAAAATAATCAAAGCATCTAATGATCAAAATATTTCTATAAACGACTTAACTTCAAAAATTACTGAAAATTTTCATAAGGATTGTAATTACTTAAAATGTGAAACACCAAACAGCGAACCAAAGGCAACAGAAAATATAAAACAAATGATTGAAATGATCACAGAACTAGAGAAAAAAGGGTTTGCATACTCAAAGGATAAACATGTTTATTTTGAAGTTAAAAAATTTAGTGATTATGGAAAACTATCTAATAAAAAGTTAGATGATTTAATAGCTGGTTCACGAGTAGAGGTTTCAGAAATAAAAAAAAATCCTGAAGATTTTGTATTATGGAAACCATCAACAGATAAAGAACCTTCATGGGATTCTCCTTGGGGAAAAGGTAGACCAGGTTGGCATTTAGAATGTTCGGTTATGTCTAAAAGATATTTGGGTGAAGAATTTGATATTCATGGTGGTGGTAGAGACTTAATTTTTCCTCATCATGAAAACGAGATTGCCCAATCAAGATGTGCAAACGAAACAAATTCATTTGCAAATTATTGGGTTCATAATGGATTTATAACTCTTTCTAATGAAAAAATGGCAAAATCTCAGGGAAATATTTTAAAAATAAAAGATTTTAAAAATAAATATAATGGCCAAGTTTTAAGATTAGCATTAATTAGTGCTCACTATAGACAAGGATTAGATTGGAATGACAAACTAATATCAGAATGTGAGAAGACTTTAAGCAAATGGTATTCAGCCTATTCTGATGTTCATAAAAGTACAATACTACCAGATGAATTATTAGATCCTTTATATGACGATTTAAACACTCCAGGCTATATTGCTAATTTACATTCTTTATATAGTAAAGCTTCAACTGGAACGAACGAGGATAAAGCAACTTTTGTAAAAGCTTGCAATTTTATAGGTTTATTAACTGATACTTCGGAAGAGTGGCTACAAACAAAAAAAAATACAATTTCTCTTTCAGAAGATGAAATTAATTCAAAAATAGTTGAGAGAAATAAAGCAAGAGATGAAAAAAATTATGAATTAGCTGATAAAATTAGGAAAGATCTTTTAGATAAGGGTATTTTAATTGAAGATAAAGATGGTACAACCACGTGGAAATTAAAATGAGTAAAGAAAAAATCTATATATTTGATACAACACTAAGAGATGGGGCACAAACGCAAGGTGTTGATTTTTCATTAAATGAAAAAGAAAAAATTGCTAAATCTTTAGATAACCTAGGTGTTGATTATATCGAAGGGGGCTGGCCAGGAGCAAATCCAACAGATACAGAATTTTTTAATAAGGATCTAAATTTTAAAAATGCTAATCTTACTGCTTTTGGTATGACTAAAAAATCAGAGCATAGTGCAAAAAATGATCCTATGTTGTCATCTCTGATTAATTCAAAGAGTTCATCTGTTTGTTTATTTGGTAAAAGTTGGGATTTTCATGTTGATGTTGCATTAGGTATTACAAACGAACAAAATTTAGAAAATATAAGCGAGAGCGCAAAGCATATAGTTAATTCAGGTAAAGAATTTATGTTTGATTCTGAACATTTTTTCGACGGCTATAAATCAAATCCTGAATATGCCATATCATGTTTAAAAGCTGCATATGATAATGGTGCAAGATGGATAGTGTTATGTGATACCAATGGAGGAACATTGCCTCATGAAGTTTCTAAAATTGTTGAAAAAGTAACAAAGCATATACCTGGAAAAAACCTAGGAATTCATGCCCACAACGATACTGAAAATGCAGTTGCCAATAGTTTAGTAGCTGTACAAGCAGGAGTTAGACAGGTTCAGGGTACAATAAATGGACTAGGTGAAAGATGCGGTAATGCAAATTTAATGTCTTTGATCCCAACTTTTTTTTTAAAAAAAGACTTTTCAGACAAATATGAAATTAATATCAAACCAGAAAACATTAAAAATTTAACTCAATGTTCAAGATTATTAGATGAAATATTGAATAGAAAACCAAATAAACATTTACCTTATGTGGGTGCATCTGCATTTTCACACAAAGGTGGAATGCATGTATCAGCTGTTCAAAAAGATCCAAAAACCTATGAACATATTAGTCCTGATGAAGTAGGTAATACTAGGAATATTATTGTTTCTGATCAATCAGGACAATCTAATATAATGTCTAGATTAAATGCAATTGGCATTAATATTAAAAAAGACGATCCAAAAATAAAAAAACTTCTTCATGAAGTAAAAGATAGAGAGTTCATAGGATATAGTTACGATGGTGCTGATGCATCTTTTGAACTTTTAGCGAGAAGATTGATGGGGGAAATACCAAGATATATTTCAATTAACGAATATGATGTTTCTGTTAAGAAAGATACTACTGGAGAGGTAGTATCATTTGCAAAAGCAAAACTCGAGGTAGATGGTCATGAAATATTATGTGAAGGCGAAGGTAACGGACCTGTTAATGCTTTAGATAATGCAATTAGAAAAAATGTAAATAAACTTGAAAAATACTCAGAATACTTAAAAGATCTAAAATTAGTTGATTATAAAGTTAGAATATTAAATACAGGAACTGGAGCTGTTACTAGAGTTTCTATAGAAAGTGCAGACTCAAAACATGGTAATTGGTTTACAATAGGAGTTTCTCCAAATATTATTGATGCATCTTTTAAAGCTTTAGTTGATAGTTTGGATTATAAGCTTTTCAAGGATAATGCGCCCGCAAGTACTTGATGTCATTAAGAAATATAACTTTCATTTTACATAAACCTCAGTTGTCAGAAAATATAGGAGCCTGTGCTAGAGCTTTAAAAAACTTTAATTTTAACAATCTATCAATTGTTAATCCAAAACCATCATTTCCAAATGACAAAATTATTGCAACATCTGTAGGTGCAAAAGATCTGATTAAAAAAGCAAAAGTATACGAAAATATAGAAACATCATTAAGTAATTTGGATATATTGGTTGCAACATCTGCAAGATTTAGAAATAAAAATATTAAACATATATCAATAAACGATCTTAATAAGATTAATTACAAAAAAAAGGTTGGTTTTCTTTTTGGATCCGAAGCATCTGGATTATCAAATAATGAAGTAAGTTATGCTGATTATACTTTACAAATTCCAAGTAATAAAAATTTTAGATCTTTAAATTTGTCTCACAGTCTTATTATAGTAGCTCAAATAGTAAGTGGCCTAATTTTAAATAAAAAGTTTACCTTTGAAAAGTCAAAAAAAATTAAAAGTGCAAATAAAACTGATATTCAAAGAATGTTAAATTTATGTATCAATAATTTAGAAAATAAGAATTTTTTTCACCCACCTGAAAAAAAACCAATCATGATGGAAAATTTAAGAAGTATTTTCTATAAACTCAATCTATCAGAAAAAGAAACTCGTATTTTATCAAGTGTATTTGCTGGTTTAAGTAAGGAAAAGGTTGATTGACAAAACATAACTTAGGCTTATAAGACCACCTATTAATGACAAAAAGATTAAACTCTAAACATAAAGTAGATCGAAGATTAAAAGTAAATTTATGGGGGAGACCCAAAAGTCCTTTTAATACAAGAGCTTATCCTCCTGGACAACATGGACAAACAAAAGCTGGAAAACCTTCAGACTATGGAATTCAACTTCAGGCAAAACAAAAATTAAAGTCTTATTATGGAAACATGAATGAAAGACAATTTAGAAATGTTTATAAAAAAGCAATCATGAAAAAAGGTGATACTGCTGAAAACTTAATTGGATTATTAGAGAGAAGATTAGATGCTGTAATTTATAGATCAAAGTTATCAAACACTATCTTTTCATCAAGACAATTGATTAACCACGGTCATGTTAAAGTAAATGGCAAAAAAGTTAATATAGCAAGCTATCAGGTTAAAGAAGAAGACACGATTGAAATTAGAGATAAATCTAAACAACTTGCTTTAATTGATATTGCTCTTGCTAACAAAGAAAGAGAAGTTCCAGAATATCTACAATTAGACGAAAAGAATAAAAAAGTTAAATTTGTAAGAGTTCCATCTTTTGAAGAAGTTCCATACCCGGTTGTGATGGAGCCAAACTTAGTAATTGAATATTACTCTAGATAATTAATTCTTAGCTTTAAAATTTATTCCTTTAGACTCAAAGAGTTTAGCAAGTTCTCCGCTCTCATACATTTCTTTTACGATATCGCATCCACCAATAAACTCATTTTTAACATATAATTGAGGAATGGTTGGCCAATCACTATATACTTTTATACCTTCTCGTAGCTTTTGATCTGCTAAAACATTTACACCTTTAAAATTTACTTCAAGAACTTTTAAAATGTTTGAAGTTGCCATTGAAAACCCACACTGTGGTGCATCTGGTGTACCTTTCATAAAAAGACACACGTCGTTATTTTCAATTTCACTTTTAATTAAATCGTTTGTTTCTTGTTCCATTTAAATTTCCTTTGTTTTAATTGCTAAAGCGTGAAGCTCATTTCCCATTTTACCTTTTAATGAATTATATACCATTTTGTGTTGTTCTATTTTACTTTTACCTGAAAATTCAGATGATGTCACTGTAGCAGAATAGTGATTTCCATCACCCGCTAAATCTTGAATTTCAACTTTTGCGTCAGGTAATCCTTCCTTAATTAAACTCTCAATTTCTTTTAAATCCATTGCCATTAGCTATCCATATACTTCTTTAACCAATATTTATGTGCATCTGCCAATTCTTCAATAGGCAAATTGATGTCATCTTTATATACGATGGATTGTCCATTAACTGTCCCTAATTCATCGAAATGTACAGAATATTTGTTTAAAATATCATTTACTTTATTCAAACTAGCTTTAGGTATTTCAACAATATATCGAGCCTGATCTTCACCAAAGAAATATTCATATTTATTTGTTAAACCTTTAAGTGAATTAATTTTTATTCCCTTTTTTCCTTTAATACACATTTTTGATAATGCTGTTAAAATTCCACCTAATGATACGTCATGGCAACTCACAATAAGATTTTTTCTAGATAAATCTAATACAGTCTCACCAATGTTTTTTTCATTAAATAAATTAACAGTAGGTGGTGGACCTTTTTTTTCATTTAAAAGCTCTCTTGCAAAAATACTTTGATCTAAATGTCCATCAGTTTTACCAATTACATAAACTAAGTTTCCTTCAGTTTTAAAATCCATAGTAAGCATTTTTTGATAGTCAGAGATTAGTCCAACACCTCCAATTGTCGGTGTAGGCTTTATGCCTTTATCTTTTGTTTCGTTATAAAATGATACATTCCCAGATACGACTGGAAAATCTAGATACTTACTTGCTTCAGTTATTCCTTCAACACATTCTACAAATTCACCCATATTTTTTTCTTTTTCCGGGTTTCCGAAGTTTAAACAATTTGTAATAGCAATAGGTTTAGCTCCTACCGAAATAAGATTTCTATAGCTCTCAGAAACTATTTGTTTTCCTCCAGTTAATGGATGCGAGAAACAATATAATGCAGAAGAATCTACTGATGCTGCTACCGCTTTATTGGTCCCATGAACTCTTACAACTCCAGCATCACCCCCAGGTTTTTGAATTGTGTCTCCCATTACTGTATGATCGTATTGATCCCATATCCATTTTTTGTCTGAAATGTTTGAATTACTTAAAATCTTCTTTAGACAATCTGATAATTTTAATGATTTAAATTCGTCTTTATCAAATTTCAATTTTTGAGGTAATTTAGTTTTTTTCCAAGGACGATCATATATTGGAGCATTTTCAGCAAGGAGATTAATAGGTATTTCAGCAACTTTTTTATTATCAAATATCAATTCTATTTTTTTTGTGTCTGTTGTTTTACCTATAACTGCGAAATCTAGGTTCCATTTATCAAATATTTTCTTTGCATGTTCTTCTTTTCCTTTTTCAAGAACAATAAGCATTCTCTCTTGACTTTCAGACAGCATTATTTCATATGGAGTCATTTTTTCCTCTCTACAAGGAACTTCACTTAGATTTAATTCAATTCCAAGGTTTCCTTTTGATGCCATTTCAATACTTGAAGATGTTAATCCTGCTGCACCCATATCTTGAATAGCAATAATTGAATTATCAGCCATTAATTCTAGGCACGCTTCAAGTAATAATTTTTCAGTAAATGGATCTCCTACTTGAACTGTTGGTTTTTTTTCTTCAATTTTGTCATCGAAAGTTGCTGAAGCCATACTGGCACCATGAATTCCATCTCTTCCAGTTTTTGAACCGACATATATTACTGGTTTATCTAAACCAGCTGCTTTTGAGTAAAAAATCTTATTTTTATTTACTAAGCCAAGAGTCATGGCATTTACTAATATATTCCCATTGTAAGACTCATCAAAAGTTGTTTGACCAGCAATTGTTGGAACTCCAATACAATTTCCATATCCACCTATCCCTTTAACAACTCCTCTTAATAAGTTTCTTGTTTTTTTATGCTGAGGTGAACCAAAATGAATTGAATTTAGATTTGCTATTGGTCTTGCTCCCATTGTGAATACATCTCTCATAATTCCACCAACTCCAGTTGCTGCACCTTGATAAGGTTCAATAAACGAAGGGTGATTGTGGCTTTCGATTTTGAATACAATTGCATCATCATCTCCAATATCAATAACACCAGCATTTTCTCCGGGTCCTTGAATTACTTGTTTTCCTTTGGTGTGCATTTTTTTTAAATGTTTTCTTGAAGACTTATAGGAGCAATGTTCGTTCCACATCGCAGAAAATATTGCAAGCTCAGTTAAATTAGGTGTTCTCTTAAGAAGTTCACATATTTTAGAAAACTCTTCTTTTTTTAATCCGTGGTCTATTGCAACTGCTTCTGTAACTTCCATTATTTAAAATTATCTAAAATATTTTTGAAAAATAATGAACCATCTTCACCTGATAAATATTTGTCTATCATTCTCTCAGGATGAGGCATCATTCCCAATACATTTTTATTTTTATTAAATATTCCAGCTATATTTTTAATTGCTCCGTTAGGATTAGTTGTTTCATTTTCTGTGCCATCTATTCCACAATACGTTACAGCTATTTGATTATTATCTTCCAAAGATTTTAATTCATCATCACTACAAAAGTAATTTCCTTCATTATGGGCAATATGAAGTTCTAAAACATCTTTTTTCAAATCTTTGAAATATTTATTTTGTTTATCTTTAACTTTTACATAAACATTGCTGCATATAAAATTTAGAAACTTATTTTGTTGTAAAATTCCATTTAGTAGTCCAGTTTCAGTTAAGATTTGAAATCCATTACAAATACCTAATACCAGACCTCCAGAATTAGCAAAATCAATCACTGATTTTATAATTTTTGATTTAGAAGCAATACTTCCACATCTTAAGTAATCACCATAAGAAAAGCCACCTGGCAATACTATTAAGTCTGATTTTGGAATAGATTGATCATTGTGCCAAACCATTTGATTTTTAAAACCAAATTTTTTAAGAGCTACATCCATGTCTCTATCACAATTTGATCCTGGAAAAATAATGACTGATGATCTCATTTATTAAACTATTTTGTAATCCTCAATAACAAGATTAGCCAATAGCTTTTTACACATGTCATCTACTGAAGACTTTGCTTTTTTTTCATCTTTCTCTTTAACTTCAATTTCAAAATATTTACCTTGTCTTACATCTTCTACATTTCCAAAGTTCATTCCATTAAGTGTTTGTTGAATAGCCTTTCCTTGAGGATCTAAAACTCCATTTTTAAGAGTTACAATTACTTTAATCTTCATTACTTTTTTTTAATCTTTACTGCTTGCGGTTTGGTATATTTTAATGGTCTTATATTTGATTGTTCATGAAGTATATCTAATCTTCTTGCAACTTCTTGATAAGCCTCAATTAGATTACCAAGACCTTTTCTAAACCTATCTTTATCTAATTTTTTGTCACTGTTTACATCCCATAGTCTGCAGGTATCTGGACTTATTTCATCTGCAAGCATGATCTCTTTTTTTCCATTTTTTTCATATCTTCCAAACTCAACCTTAAAATCTACAAGTTTAATTCCAACACCTCTAAACATGCCTTGTAGAAAGTCATTAATTCTATTTAATTCTTTATTAATTAAGTTTAATTCATCTTTTTCCATCCATTTAAAAGCTAAGATGTGTTCAGTACTTACAAGAGGATCACCTAAGTCATCATCTTTTAAGCAATACTCTATTAATGGATTATCTAAAGCTGTCCCATCTTCAATACCCAATCTTTTAGTTAATGAACCAGTTGCAATGTTTCTTACAATAAATTCAATAGGTATAATTTCAACATGCTGAACGAGTTGTTCTCTCATATTTAAACGTTTTACTAAATGATTTTTGATACCAACATGGTTTAATTGAGTTAATATATGTTCAGATATTCTATTATTTAAAATTCCTTTTCCATCCATAACTGCTTTTTTTTGATTATTAAATGCAGTTGCGTCATCTTTAAAATGCTGGATAACATATTTTTTATCATTACTTGCAAAAATTATTTTTGCTTTACCTTCGTATAATTTTTTTCCTTTTTTCATTATTTAAATATTCTTTTAAATATATAATTTACATTTTTTAAGTGTTTGTCATATGTAAATATTTTATCTAATCTTTTTTCACTTATTTTACTAGTGATCGATTTATCACTTTTTAAAAGTGTTAACAGGTTTATATTCTTTGCAAAACTAGCTTTTGCATGAGACTGAACCAATCTATACGCTTTCTCTCTAGCAATACCTGATTTAGTAAGTTCTAACATTACTTCTTGAGAAAAAACAAGACCTCTTGTTAAGTTTAAATTTTTTATCATCGTTTTTGGATAAACAATCATTTTCTCTAAAATTCCTGACAGTCTAACTAAAGCAAAATCTAAAGTTATATTTGCATCTGGACCAATATTTCTTTCAACACTAGAATGAGAAATGTCTCTTTCATGCCATAAAGAAATATTTTCTAAAGCTGGTATTACATAACTTCTCACCATTCTTGCAAGACCTGTAAGATTTTCACTTAATATTGGATTTTTCTTATGAGGCATAGCAGAAGATCCTTTTTGATCTTTTGAAAAGTATTCTTGTAATTCATAAACTTCTGATCTTTGTAAATGCCTTATTTCTGTTGCAACTCTTTCAACAGATCCTGCAATAATCCCAAGCACAGAAAAATAATGCGCATGTCTATCTCTTGGAATAATTTGAGTTGAAATTGGCTCAGCTTTCAATTTTAATTTTTTTGCAACATAAGTTTCTACTTTAGGATTTATATTTGCAAACGTACCTACAGCTCCTGAAATTGCACATGTTGATACATTTTCTATTGCATCTTTTAATCTTAATTTGTTTCTTTTAAATTCCTCATAAAATGATGCTAATTTTAGTCCAAATGTAATTGGTTCCGCATGAATTCCATGACTTCTTCCAATACATGGAGTTAGTTTGTATTTTTTTGCCTGTTTTTTTAGAACAGATAAAATTTTATCAATGTCTCTTAATAAGATGTTTCCTGATTGAACTAATTGAACATTTAAAGTTGTATCTAAAACATCAGATGAAGTCATTCCTTGATGAAGATATCTTGCTTTAAGACCGGCTTGTTCTGTTATTGAAGTCAAAAAAGCTATTACATCATGCTTAACTTTTGATTCTATATCATGAATTCTTTTAACTTTGATTTTACCCTTTTTTTTTACTAATGACGCAACTCCTTTAGGAATAATTTTATATTTTTCCATTGCCTCAGCTGCAGCAATTTCTACATCTAGCCAAATCTTATATTTGTTTTCTTCAGACCAAATACTGACAAGTTCTTTTCTAGAATATCTTGATATCATTAATTATATGGGGGCCTCGTATAACCTTTAACAGATTCTGTGAAAATTTCACACGAATCTTCAGTGATACCAACAGTATGCTCAAATTGTGCTGATAAAGATTTATCTTTGGTTACTGCAGTCCACCCATCATTTAAAACTTTTGTGTCATATTTTCCATAATTTATCATTGGTTCAATCGTAAAAGTCATACCAGGTATTAGTTCTTTGCCAGTATTTTTAGATCCATAATGAAGAATATTGGGAGGTTCATGAAATACATTGCTTATACCATGCCCACAAAAATCTCTAACAACTGAATAACCTTTGCTTTCAACATAAGATTGAATTTCAAATCCTATATCACCAAGTTTTTTACCTGGTTGTAAAATTGATATTGCTTTCATTAATGATTCATAGGTTGCTTCAATTAAATTTTTTGCTTTAACTGGTACATTTCCAATTTCATACATTCTACTTGTATCCCCATAATGATTATCAATGACTGCTGTCACATCAACATTAACTGCATCACCATCTTCTAAAATTCTCTCAGAGGGTATTCCATGACAAACTACATGATTCAATGATGTGCAGAGTGATTTTTCAAAACCTCTATAAAATAACGGAGCTGAATAGCCACCATTATCTTTTATAAATTCATAACCCAATTTATCAATCTTATCTGTTGATACTCCTGGTTTAATATAATCTGTAAGCATGTCTAAAGTTTTAGATGCAAGCTTTCCAGCAACTCTCATCTTTTCGAATTTTTCTTTATAATCAGTCATCTAAAATATTAATTTTTTTTTCAATTTTAATTTCTTTAGAACTTAATTTACATCTATAAGCGAGAAAATTTACCCCTGCTTTTTTTGCTTTTTTGTAGTTTTCAAAATAAATTTCATCTATATCTTTTGCAATTCTAAAATTATTTATATTTTGAATTTGCGTTAAAAATAAGACATATGGTTTATATCCTTTTTTAATTGATTTAATTAACATATTTAGATGTTTTGTTCCTCTTGATGTTACCGCATCAGGAAATTCTGCAATATCATTTTCTCTAAATAATGTAACATTCTTTACTTCTATTAAATTTTTGTCACATAAAAAATCAAATCTGGTATCATCACTAAATTTAAATTCTGGTTTAATATTTTTAATAGTTTTAAATTCTGATATTAATTTATTTTCTAATCCATGATGGACGATTTTGTTAGCCCTATGAGTATTGACTCCAACATATCTTTTTTTTGCTTTAATAATTTCTAATGTAAATTTCAGTTTTCTTTTTGGATCATTGTGTTCTGTAACTAGAACTTCATTACCTTGATCCAAGAGGCCCTGCATAGATCCAGTGTTAGGACAATGTGCCGTTATAATCTTACTATTTACTTTTATATCAGCGAAAAATCTTTTATATCTTTTTAATAATTTTCCTTTAATAAGGCTATTTGTAAATTTCATATAAATTTACTTATATTTACATATGCAAAATAAAAAAGAGATAAATGCTGGTATTTTAATTATCGGTAACGAAGTTCTATCAGGCCGAACACAAGATGTTAATACAAGCACATTAGCTATTTGGTTAAATTCATTGGGCATACCTGTTGCAGAAGTTAGAGTCATTCCTGATGATGAAAGCATTATTATAAATACAGTTAATGAGCTGAGAAAAAAATATTCATATATATTTACTACAGGAGGAATAGGGCCCACTCATGATGATATTACAGCAGAATCTGTTTCTAAAGCATTTAATATTGAATACGGTTTTCATAAAGAGGCTTTTTCAATACTAGAAAATTATTATAAGCCAGGAGAATTTAATGAAGGTAGACAAAAGATGGCTAAAATGCCTGTTAGCGCTAATTTAATTTTAAATCCATCTAGTGGTGCGCCTGGCTTTTATGTTGAAAATGTATTTTGTCTTCCAGGAGTTCCATCAATTATGAAGGCTATGCTTGGAAGTTTAAATAACCTTTTGGTTGGAGGGGAGCCAATATTAAGTGAAACAATTAATTTAAGAACCGTTGAGAGTGAAATAGCTAAATCTTTAACAGAGGTCCAAAATAATAATACTGAAGTTGAAATTGGAAGTTATCCTTTTTTTAAAGCTGGAAAATTAGGGGTATCAATTGTTGTCAGATCAGTAGATAAAACAAAAATTGATAAATGTAATTCAGAAATACTTAAGTTTGTTAAAGATAAAGAAATTGAAATAGTTGAGAGATAATTATGCTTTATTTTGCTTACGGGAGTAATCTAAATCATTTTCAAATGAAAAGAAGATGTAAAGATTCTAAATTTATTAAAAAGATAAATTTAAAAGGATATACACTTAATTTTAGAAGCAAGTATCGTGCAGCAGATATAGAAAAGAAAAATAATTCCATTGTGCCTGGTGGATTGTATGAGATATCAAAAAGTGATGAAAAAAAACTTGATATTTATGAAGATTATCCAATTCTTTATAAAAAAATGTATTTTAAGTATTATAACAATACTGTGATGACTTATATCATGCCTAAAAAAACAATTTTTAGATATCCCACCGAAAGATATCTAAACGTTGTAATGCAAGGCTATAAAGATTGTAAATTAGATAAAAAATATCTCAAAAAAGCGCTAGTAAATTTTTGATTAATGCTATCAAAATCTAAAATATTTTTAAAAGGTACTACAGATGTACTACCTCATATGTTATCGGTAGTTCCTTTTGGAATTATCACAGGCGCTATAGGAGTAGAATTTGGTTTTGATCCTTTGCTAGTTTATGCAACATCTTTGATTATTTTTGGAGGAGCCTCACAAATAATATTTATGCAACTTTTATCAGGGGGAGCGTCATCTTTGGTTGCCATTACCTCTGTAGGAGTAATCAACTCTAGACATTTATTATATGGAGCAGTCTTATCTGAATATTTAGAAAAACTAAGTTTTTTAAAAAAATTATTCATATCATATTTTATAGTTGATCAAGGTTTTGCAGAGTCTAATAATTATTTAAAAAAAAATAATACTGAAATTAATTTACATTATCATGTTTTAGGAGGTGGAGTCACACTCTGGATTTTTTGGCAAATTTCTACATTAAGTGGAATTGTATTAGGCTCATTTATTCCAGAACAGTTGGGTTTGAAATTTGCAATTCCACTAACATTTTTAGCAATTGTAGTTAATGATATAAGAAAATTAGACCATGTTTTTGTAATGTTAGTGTCTGGTTTTGCTTCATTAATTTTATTTGATGCTCCATTTAAGTCATACATAATTTTATCGCCAATTCTTGCTTTAATATCAGTTTTTATAATGCTGAGGTTTAAAAAATGACCTGGATTTCAATCATACTGTCTGGAGTTGTGACCTATTTTTCCAGGATGGCAATGATAGCATTAATTGATAGAGAAATGCTTGGAACTAAGGTTAAAGAGGTTCTTAATTATGTTCCAGCAGCTGTATTTCCATCAATAATATTTCCTGGAGTTTTTTTTAATGATTTTGGTTTCTTTGTAGAAATCACAGATCCAAAAATTTATGGTGCATTTGTTGCTTTAGTCGTTGGATTTTATTCTAGAAATGTAATCGCTACTATTGTTTCAGGATTATTATCTTATTGGTTTATTATTTTTTTCTTATTAAGATAGATCTGTGTATTTATATTCTAAACTTCAAAATTTAAAAAAACCAATTAAAGTTGCCTTTATTGGCTGTGGTAAATTTGTTTCAATGTTTCTCGCACAATATAATCAATTGAACAAAATCATTTTAGATTCAATTATTGAAATTGATATTGAAAGAGCAAAAAAAAATTGTTTAAATAGTGGATTGTCCTATGAAACCATAGAACAAATAAATTTTTCAGACAATTTAGAAAACGTTTTAGATAGAGAAATTGATGTATACATTGAAGCTACAGGGAATCCAATTTCTGGCACCATTCACGCAAAAAAAATAATAGAAAAAAAAAAGCATGTAATAATGGTAAATGTTGAGGCAGATGTTTTGTGTGGAAAATACTTATCTGATTTAGCCAAAAAAAATAATGTTATCTGTTCAATGGCTTATGGTGATCAACCATCTTTAATATTAGAACAAATTGAATGGGCAAAATTAAATGGTTTTGAAGTTATATGTGCAGGGAAAGGAACAAAATATCATCCATCTTTTGAATATTCCACACCAGAAACTGTTTGGGGGCACTATGGTTTAACTAAAGAAAGAGCTGAAAATGAATCTGGTATGAATCCTAAAATGTTTAATAGTTTTTTATGTGGTGACAAATCATCAATTGAAATGTGTGCTGTTAGTAATGCAACAGACTTAAAGTGTCCAAATAGTGGATTAACTTATCCTCCAATAGGAGTTTATGACATTGCTAAAAAATTAATTCCAAAATCTGAGGGAGGTTTATTAGATTATTCTGGTCAAGTAGAAGTTATTTCAAGCATTGATTTAGATAAAAAAGATATACCTAATGATCTTAGATGGGGAGTGTATATTGTTATTAAAGCTCAAAATGAGTATGTGAAAAACTGTTTTAAAGATTATGGAATGGTAACAGACTCTTCGGGAAGTTATTCTGCCATTTGGAGGCCTTATCATTATATTGGATTAGAGTTAGCTCAATCAATTTATTCTATAGTACTTGATAGTAAGGCAACTGGTCATACAAAAAATTTTAATGCTGAAATAGCTAGTGTCGCAAAAAAAGATTTAAAGGCAGGACAAAAACTTGATGGAGAAGGGGGTTATTGTGCAAGGGGAAGGTTGATTTCATCTAAAAGATCTAAAGAAGAAAGAATTTTACCTATGGGTTATACTGATAATGCCGTCTTAAAGAATGACATAATGAAAGATCAATTTATAAGATTGGATGATGTTGAGCTTAATTTACCAAAACAAATAATTGAAGCTAGAGAATATCAATACAATTTAATTTAATTTAAATTTATCTTTTAATTTTTGGTATATCTTATCGGTAACATCCTCCCATTGATTAAATTTTGTTTGATTTATTTTTACAAGAGAATTGTATGGGTTGATTTTATCAAGTGCTCCCCATCTCCAATCAGGATAAATATTGAATATTCCCCAAGTTTCTTTATTTAAAATAGCAGAAATATGCAATATTGCTGTATCTACTGATATTACTAAATCTAAATTTTTTATAATTGATGAAATTTCAATTAAATTATATTTTCCAAAATCGTGAATTTTATTATTATTAAAATACTCTTTATCACTTTCCCAAATTTCATTTTGTAAACAATAAAAATTAATATCGAGATTTAAAATTTTTACTAAATTTTTTAATTGAATAGATCTGAAAGGTTGATTTGGACCCAGGAATGAGCCAGTCCAAACCAAACCTACGTTTGGTTTATTTGAACTTAATTTATTTTTCCAATCTTCATTAGTATCAATATTTTTATTAATTAAATAATCATGTGAATTAAATTTTTCTAAATAGAAAAATTTTAACAACGAACCTAATGAGATTTTATAATCAAAACTACTTCCATTAAAATTTTGTCTTGTATCAATTATAAGATTGTTAATGTCTGTTCTAAATAAATTTTTTATTCCTGTATTTACTACAAAACATACTTTTTCTGCTATTTTAGTCAAAGCATAAACATATTTAGAAAATTGAATTGTATCACCAATTCCTTGTTCATAGAAAACAACTATACTTTTATTTGTTAATTTTTCTCCCTTCCATTCTTTTAAGTTTTTTAAATAGCCTGTTGTTTTAGAACCTCGACTTTCATAATAATTCCATCCTTCTTTAAAGTTACCCTCTCTGAGCGATCTTATCCCAAAATAATTATAAAAATTTATATCATTAATAATTTCATTTTTATTTCCTTTAAGTAATAATTCTGCCTCTTCGAATTTTCCCATATTAAAATATAGTTCAATTAATAATATTAAAAATTTAACCGAACTTTTATTTTTTTTTAATATTTCTATTGCTTCATTAAATTTTTCTTTAAGAATATAATATTGAGCTTTATTATAAATAAATCCTTCATAATTTTTGTCTAAATTTTCAGAAACTATTAGTAATTCATCAGCTTTACTCTCATCTTTCAATTTAATATAATTTAAAAGTAAATTATTTATCAACACTTTATCATTTTCAGAAATTTTATTTGCTTTTTCGAAATATTTTAAAGAAGTTTTTATCTTATTATTTCTTAAGTAAATACTACCTACATTATTTAGAGCTTTAATTTTATTTTGACCATTTAATTCAATACACTGATCATAAGTATCAATTGCTAGAATCTTGTTATTATTATTCTCATAAGCATAAGCTAAATAATAAAGATATAAATCTTTATTTTTATCTATTTCGCATAATTTTTTTGAAATATTTATAGCTTCTAAAAAATTTTTTTTATTAATATTAATTAAAAAAAGATTTTTCAAAGGATCTTCAAATTTTTTGTTAAGAATATGTGATTCTAAAAAAAATTTTTCTGCGATGTCTTGTTTCTTTTTTAATGAATAGATTACACCTTTAAAATTGTTTATAATATAATTATTCTCTTGAAATTCATTTAAATCACAAAGTTTTAAAGCTTCGTCTAAATTTCCTAATTTAATATTTTCTACAATTCTCTTTAAATTATCCATATTTAGTTTGTAATATAAGTTATATTAAAAAATTTACTTATAAAACTTGTTCAGTTATAAACTTAAGTCTAAATAACGATTATTTTATCATTTAAAATATTTGTAAATTTATAAAATATTTAATGTCAAAATTCTTAAAGAAAAATATTAATTTATTTTCATTTGTATTTTATCTTTTAATATTTACATATATTTATTACTTCTCCTTAAATAATATTATCAATTTTTGGACATATAACGAATTGCACATCAATTATTCAACAGGATTTGTGCCAAGAGGTTTTATTGGAACAATTATGTTGAAACTTGATAGTTTAGGTTTTGATAAAAGATTATTCTATTCAAGCTTATTTTATATTTTTTCAATTATTAATTTTTATTTGTTTTTAAAAATATTAAAATTAAAAATAAACAGTCTTTTTATCTTCATTTTTTTTGTATTTAATCCAAGTTTTATACTTTTCAATTTTTATGATCTTGGTGGTTATGCTAGATTAGAAATCTTTGGAATATTTTCATTATTACTACATACCTACATTGCAATAATTAAATATGATAAAGAAAATAATATATTTTTTTATTATAGATACTTTTTTTTCATAATTTTCCCAATAATATTCATTAATACGCTCATACATGAGGTAAATTTTTTTTTAATACCATTTCATATTGTTTTATCTTGGATTATTATTGAAAACGACACTACTATTAAAGGTAAGATTAAATTTTATTTTCCCTATCTAATTTTTATACCTTTGGCTTTATATATTTGGTTTAATCCTATTAGCGCAGAAAAAGCTTTATTAATTTATAATGAATTACAAGATAAGCAAAATCTAAGTGTATCAATAATAGAAACAATTGGAGCTCCAATTTTAACTAGAAGTGAATTTTCTTATATGATTAATCCATTTACCAATTTAATAAAATTTTTCTCAATATTTATATTTTTTTTGATACCAATCTTAATAATTTTTAATTCTATTGAAAATTTTACCAGAAAGAAAATTTTAATAAATATTTTAGTGATTTTACCTCTATTTCCGCTTTTTTATATTGGCAGAGATTGGGGCAGATGGTTTCATATTATATTATTTATCTTTTTTTGTATAAATATTTTTTTATTGAAAAATAAAAGTAACTTTATCAATAATAGTAAAAATAAAATTTTCATTTTAATATTTTCAATATTTGTTTTTATTCAGTTTACATTTACAAGAATACCTCATTGTTGTAACCTAATTGAAAACGATATTGGTATTAGAGGAGGAATTATTTCAAAATTGATTGTTTTTAATGATTTAATTAATAATAAGATTGACGTCAAATCACGCTTTAAAAGTTTTAACTAAATTTTATTATGAACTTAGATTCAACAAATAAAAAAATTCTTATATTTACAGCAACCTATAATGAAGCTGGCAACATAAGTGAATTCATTAATTCAATTTTTAATAATAACAATAATATAGATCTTTTAATTATTGACGATAATTCCCCTGATAATACAGCCAATATAATTAAAGAATTAAAAAAAAAATTTAGCCAAATCAATTTAATAATTAGACAAGGAAAACTTGGCTTAGATACAGCTCACAAAGAGGCATATAATTATGCTATAGAAAATAATTTTGATTATTTGATTACCATGGATGCTGACCTTTCTCATGACCCAAAAGAAATTAGCAATTTTATAGCTAATCTAAATGAGTATCCATTTGTTATTGGATCAAGATACATGCAAGGAGGAAAATGTGAAATGAAAGGTATTAGATTATTCATAAGTTATTTTGGTAATAAGTTTATAAAGTTTGTATTAAATTCAAAGTGTTCTGAATTTACTACCTCATTTAGAGGTTTTAATTTAAAAAAACTAAAAAATTTTAATTTAGATATTATAGATAATACTGGTTACAGCTTCTTTATGTCTACTATATTTGAACTCAAGAGAAAAAATTTCAATATTAAAGAGATACCAATAACCTTTTATGAGAGAACTGCGGGTAAATCTAAAATTGAAAAAATTGAAATTTTAAGAACTTTAAAGAACTTATATTTAAACAGATTTAAAAGATAACTCATGCCCTCGTGGTGAAATTGGTAGACACAAAGGACTTAAAAAACATAGGGTAGGTAAATTTATAGTCTCACACAGTCTCATATAGTCTTAAATCCCATTAAATTCTAAATTTTAAAAAAACTTTAATTATTTTTATTGCAATATGAATTATAAATTCTACCAAACTAGAAATTAACTAGAAACTAAAGAGATGAAATAATATAATTTTAATAATGAAAAAAATTCTTTTAACTTTATTTGGCATATTTTTATGCTTATCTGCTGAAGCAAAAGTTAAATCTAAAGATATATCTTTTCCTAAACATTTTTATACAGATAAGATTAAGTCATGCTCATATGTGGGTGGTGAGACTTTTAAATCCAAATATAAAAAAGCTAGAATTGAAAGCTTAATACGTTTAGATTGGATGAGTGAATGGGCGCTGGGAAATTCTAGAAGTGTAAATCACTTAAATCTAACTGGTCCAATGAGCATGTTTGCTGTTGCTACCCATAATGCAATTGGTAATAATGATAAAACTGACATTGATGACGCTAAAGGAATATTGATTAAAATAGCTAAAGCAAATGTTTTACTAGATACAATCGGTAAAGAAGAGTTAAAAAAGAAACCAAAATGTTGGAAAGATGGAAATCCCGAGGCACCTTGCTGGTATCATGCATATGAATTTGCAAGGGATGCTTTTACAAATTATTTGCTAATAGCAATTTATCTTAAAGATTACTTAAGTGATAAAGAAATTAAAATTGTTAACAAGTATATTAAAAAAATGCATAAAAAATTTATTAAGCCTGAAGAATTTTTAGAGAAAGAAAAAGGATTTTATGCAATGGGAAACGGAGGAATTCCAAACTTAGCTTATGCTCATTGGACAAACAATAAAAAACTAGCAGCAAAAGAATTCAATTTTAGATTTAAAAATATAGAGGAAGTGTTTTATGATGATGGCTATATCAATAATAATTCTTTTAGAGGGTTTCGAGCCCTATGGTATCACTCTTATGGTTTAAATTCAGCTTTAGGATACATCTATTTAGCTAAAAATTGGGGGGCTAAAGTTCCAGACCTAGTTATGAATAGAATTACTAAAGCAGCAGAAGTATTAAATTTAGGGATCACTGATTATGAAAGTTTCTCCTCAAGAAAATACGATGGTAAGCAAAAAAATAATCAATATAAAAAACATAATGCTAGAAAGCACACACATCAAGAGGCTTTAGCTATTGATACCTTAATGGAAATGGTAACTGGAATAAAACATGAAAAAGATATTACTTATTTAGCCAAAAGACCAAAGTATGGCATAGACAATCTAATTGGATTTAATGCTAATTGTATAAAATGAAAAAACTTTTAGGGATCGTGATTCTGGGTTCTGGGACTTTATAGGATAACTAGAAACAAACTAGAAACCAGAGAGATAAAATAAAAAAATTTTACTTATTAAACTTGTTCAATTATAAATATTAGCATAAATACTCATGAAAATAACTCATGCCCTCGTGGTGAAATTGGTAGACACAAAGGACTTAAAATCCTTGCCCTTTTGGGAGTGCCAGTTCGAGTCTGGCCGAGGGCACCACTAATGGTTTATCCTTTTATAATTGCAGATAAAAATAAAAGATCATTTGTAATTAAAAAATCAGTCTTAAAAAAAATAAATTCATACTCTTTACAAAAATCAAATCTTATAATTGTGATCGGTGGAGATGGATTTATGCTCTCAACGTTAAAAAAATTTAATAAATATAAAAAACCTTTTTATGGAATTAATTCTGGAAATTATGGTTTTTTAATGAATAAATTCTCAAAAAAAATAAATTATAAAAGTTTACTTAAAGCAAGAATTGTATCTATTTCTCCATTAGAAATGTCAGTTAAAACTAAATCGAACTTATTAAAAAAATCTATTGCAATTAACGAAATCTCTGTTCTGAGACAGAGCAGACAAACTGCATCATTAAAAATTATAAGTGGAAAAAAACAAATAATTAAAAATTTAATTTCTGATGGTGTTCTTGTTTCAACACCAGCTGGGAGTACTGCATATAATTTATCTGTACATGGCCCAATTTTAAGCCTAGATTCAAAACAATTATCTATAAGTCCAATAAGTCCTTTTCGTCCAAGAAGATGGAGAGGAAAAATTGTTAGCGATAAATCAAATATTAGAATTAAAAATTTAAATTATATAAAAAGACCAATTAGTGCAGTAGCTGATAATATTGAAATCAGAAACGCAAAATCAATATCTATTAGAACAAATAAAAAAATTCAATTTAATTTGCTATTTGATAAAAATAGAAGTCTTCAAAAAAAAATTAAAATAGAACAATTAAGAAATGAAACCAAGTAGCAAAATATAAATTTTTTTATGATATCTAACAAAAAAATTTATTACTATGTAATATTAATTTTTCCATTTTTACCAATAATTTTTTTTTTAAATAAGACTAATTTTTCTGAACTGTTTTTAATTGAATTTTTTTATATAATTGGTTTTCAGTTATTAGTTTTTTTAGTACTTGTATTTTTATCTTTATTTGCTTATAGGCTAGTCTCTAAAACGATTTCATTAAGTTTATTAGAATTTGTATCAGTTAATTCAATAATTTTTTATTTA
>CACMDY010000004.1 GCA_902612605.1 uncultured Pelagibacteraceae bacterium | reverse complement strand
CAGTTAATAAGTGTAGTTTAGGTGATGCATACATTTGTGGGGTTGATGACGAGTGTGGAACAAACAATTCATCACAACTAAATCAAGCAATGGGCAAAAGTAATAAATGTGCATGGGTTGGACAAGGTGTGTTATCAAAAATTGTAACTTTTGGAGATACATTATTTGCAAATATTGCAGGTAAAGTTGACTGTAGCAAAATTAAAGATGCTAAGAAAAGAAAAGAATGTGAAGATGGTTCGAAAAAAGATTTGATTAATATAAAAGCTGGTTCAGGACAAGTCTCTGGATATAGAAGTTCTTGGAGACAAAATAACTATTAACAAATATACATTTATGAAAAATATTTTAATAATAATATTCTTTTTCTTTTCATTAGGCTCTTTAGGTAATGCTACTTGTCTTAAAACAGTAACAACTGCGCTAACTGATGTGCAAACTTGTGGAGCAAGTGAAACCTTGACTGTTGAGTCAACTGGTTCAATAGTATTTAGTGGAAGTAAAGCAGTCCGTGCAAATAATGGTGTTGGTGCATCAAATACAACCGTAATCAACCATGGTTTGATAAGCGCAACGGGTGACACCATAAATATGAAAAACGCCCCTGGAACAAATAAAATTACTAATTCAGGTACAATAAATACAGCTCAAAATGAAAATGATAGCAGTGGTATTGCTGTTTTAGTTCAGAAAACAGATAACACTGAGATTGTTAATAGTGGAACTATTCATGGTGGAAATACTGCTATACAAGGTCTAACAACTGACGATATAACCATTACAAACAGTGGTACTATTTCTGCAAATTTGAATACTTCTCCTGCCATTTACCTTACCAATGGTACAAATGCAACAATAACAAACACTGGAACTATTACAAGTTTAAGACATGGGATTAGACTTGGTAAATCTCATGGTTCATTCAATAATGCTACAATTATTAATTCTGGTTTAATTGCTGGCACAACTCATAATAATAGAAATTCAATATATGTAAGCGATGATGACAATGTAACTTCGGGATTTAATTTAATAACAAAAGGAGAAGGTCATTATGATGGTAAAATTCTACTTAGTGATCAAAATGAAACAACCGGTGTAACATTTTTCGACTTTACTTTAGATTGTAGTATTTCAAGAGATCAGACCATAGAAATTCATGAAAAACAAAATGTGAGGGTAATCAACAATTTATGTGGGAATGATACTTATGAAATTCTAGATTCAAATTTAAATCCAGATGCAGATAATTCTGAAACAAATGGATATTTAAGAATTTATGGTGAAGATTTAGATATTGATAGCCATAATAAAAAATATAGATCTGAAATATTTTTATCTAATTTAAATGATATTTTTAATTCGGTTTCAGAAGAAAAAAAATCTAGTGGATATTATTCTAAAAAAAAAAGAGACAATATTTATAAAAATGAAACACGTGGTGTAACTGGAGACTTTAAAATCGAAAATGATAACTTTAAACCCTTCCTTAGTTTTTCATCTCAGCAGGCAAAATTTAATAATGGAGAAGCATTAGATAGTGAAAATTTAGCTATTGGTCTAAAAAAAGAAATCGATTACGAGAAATTTAAATTTTCTGTAGTTTCAATTTTTGGGTTGACTCAAAATAAATATTTAGATCTTGAAACTGAAACACAACAAACTATTTCAAAAGAAAATCTAGGTCAGTTTGCTGCTGTAAATTACAAAGCATCTAAAGAAATCAAAATTGATGATAGTCAAAGTTTAAATATTGAACTGGATGGTAAATATGGTCTAAGAAGACTTCCAACTTATCTAACATCTTTTACAGATGGGGATCTATCAGTTGATGATGCTGTGGATCAAGTATTATCAGGAGGATTTAATGTTGAGTATGCAAAATCTTTTGAAAATGGCTTCGTTCTTAAGCCATATACAGGCCTATCCTTAAATCAAACTTTGAGTAAAAAAATTGATATTGTTGCAGACGGTGAAAGAAAAGATATAGCCCATTATATGGATGATGATTTAGCAGTAAAAGCTGGTTTAAATATCAGCAAAAATACAGATAATTTTGGCCTAAACTTTAATCTTGAATTTAATGAACAAAATGGACTTAAAGACAGTCAAGTAAGCATTTCATTAACTAAAGTAATTCAAAATAATATTAGTAAAAAAATAGAAGGTCTACCTATTGATCCAGAACTAGAAAAATTGTTTGATCAATTACAATTAGCTAGAGAAAATGAGAGATTGGCTGAGATAACTGGAAGAGCAGTTGAAGAAAATAGAATAATGAAAGAAATGATTATTCAATTGATTAAAGAAAACAATAAGCTCAAAACAGAGAGAAATCTTTTACTAAAAAATTGATTTTAAAGATTTAATTATATTAAAATTTGTATTTGAATATTTGTTGATCTCAAATGCTTTAAAAAATTCGTGATATTTATTTTTTTGTATCAATGGTAGCTTTAAATAAATCTGTTGAATTGTATCAGACTTCAATATTTTATATTTTTTTCTTTTTCCTAATAAAATTAAATACAAATAAAATTTCATAATATTTTTGCTGTTTAAATTGAAAAAAAATTTAATTAATAAAAATAAAAACAAAGGTATGAACATCCAAATATATATTTTAGAAAAGTTAAGATTTAACAATTCTTTAATAAAATTTTTCCGTTCATTATCATCATATGATAATAAATGCTTCGTCCATACAAAATCAGCATAATTAAAGTAATAACTCATTTTTTTAAAAAAATTAGATGAAAACAAACTATTTGATGAGAATTGTTCATTTGAAAAAATGTTATTAAGTGTATTTCTGACATTGCTGTCAGGAATTGCTTTGGTCGGATCTATTCTTACCCAACCTTTATTGTTTAGCCAAACTTCTGCCCATGCATGTGTATCTTTTTGTTTGAATTTGTAGAAATCTCCAACACCATTTAATTCACCTCCATAATAACCTGTTACAATTCTACTTGGTATATTTGCAAGTCTTGCAAGAAGAACAAATGTTCCAGCATAATATTCACAATACCCCTCTTTAAGATTAAAGAAAAAGTTTTCATAATCATTTCCAGAAAAATTTTGAGGATTTAAATTATAATAGTAAGTTCCATCAGAAAAATTTTTATATACTTTGTTTAAAAATTCTGCTGGTGTCGACGTATTGTTTTTTAAAACCCATTTTTGAAGTCTATTTGATATATTAGATGGAGTTTTTGTATAATAGTCTTTTAAATCCTCTCCTAAAAAATAATTAGTTTTATATCTTTTAAAACTTATTTGTTTTTTTCGATCTATTAAATCTCTGCTAACATAAATTTGATTAAAATAATCTTCTGATATCTCAATATTATTAGAGATTAATTTTGAATTTTTTAAACTTGGTATCCATTTCTTTTTAAAAGGTTCTAAAATTATCTGGTAGGTTTGATTTAGTTCTCTACCATCTTTGACTTTAAAAGATGATTTATATTTATCAAATAAATAGTAATTTGAAGAAGGTCTCCAGGATTTGTCTTCCTCCATGTAATCAAAAATTTTAACCCTAAAATATAGTTCTTCCTTTTTAAAATTGTTATTTATAAGAGTAAAAACATCTTCTTCTGAATTTGAAAACTCACTGAACGATCCAAGATTAATACTGTCTGGAATACCTAGAGAGCTTGATGCTGGATTAAATAGTCTAAAATTTATTTCTGCACGTGGGAAAACTAAGTAAAATATAATAATAAATGGGAAAATACTTAATCCAAATCCTAAATATTTAAATACATTTTTAATATTAAAATCTAACAATTCCTTTTGCTGAATTAGATACATATTTATTATGACCAATATTACAATAGTAAAACTTAATAAGGTGCTTAGTATATCTTGACCTTTAATAAGACTTGCAACCGATATTATTAAACAAATCAAGCTGAATGAAAGTTTGTTATTTTTATTTTTTAATTCTGAAAACTTCATGATCAATAGTATTGCTAAACAGTTTAGGAAAAATTCCTCTGAGAACACATACTGATTAAAAATAAGCTGAATATAAATCGCGCTTATTGCAATAATACCTAAGATTAAACTTTTTAATTTTATATTAATTTGGAAAAATAGAAGATTGAAAATAAATACAACAAACCAAAATAATTTATTATTTAATGTTAAATCCGCTGATAGTGAAAAAGTACACAAAAATAAAAGCAGAAAAGTAAATACTGATAAATTGTAATTATTAATTTTTAACATTGGCTAAATATTTTAATATTCGATTTAAAGAATGATTGTTATCGTTAAGGTATAGTTCATGTTCTTTATGCTTTATTTTCAAGTTCAATTTTTTTTCGTAACAATAATTAACTATATAAGATGAGTAATTTAATAACTTTTCAAATTCAATATGCAGATACTTATCTAAATCTAAAATTAGATTTGACAATTTTTCAGTATCGCTGAAAGTTTTTACATATCTTTTATCGCTAATTATCGATTTTTTCCATGCAATTTTTGAAAAACTATCTCCGTTTTTAAATTCATCGATTCCATCAAATTCATCTGCATTAATGATATTAATTATTTTAAATTCTCTTAATAATTCGTCGCTTGGAAGAACTTTT
Organism: uncultured Pelagibacteraceae bacterium; assembly: GCA_902612605.1. Classification (GTDB taxonomy): domain Bacteria; phylum Pseudomonadota; class Alphaproteobacteria; order Pelagibacterales; family Pelagibacteraceae; genus Pelagibacter. The sequence goes on along the minus strand of CACMDY010000004.1, from coordinate 101,835 downwards.
TTTGGATAAATAATTATTTCACTCTTTGGATTAAAAATAACTTTAGTTCGCATCACTCCAAAGGGATAAATCGATTTAAGTGTTATTGGATTAAAATAAGATTTGCCTCTAAGTTTACTTTTATACTCTATTTTAAAAGAATTAAGTCTATCATTAAAACTATAATTACCAACATTTTTTTTATTGTATTCTATATCAATATTAATTTTTTTTTCTTTTGACGAATTTAAGATTTGAAAACTAATTGAATTTACAGTTTCTGCTTCAACTAAATACTCTTCCTTGCATATAAAATCGAGCTTACTAATATTTTGGTGTGAAATGAATATCGATATAAAAAAAACAAAGAAAATTACTATTGAAATTAATAGTCCAGAATTATTTTCATAAAATACTGAGATTAAAAAACAAAAAAAAATAAATAAGCCTAAGCCTAAGCCATTAAGATTGGGATAAATATAAATTTTCGCATCTTTTTTAAAATTAAGGAAACTTTTGAAATTAAAGCTAAAAGGTCTGGATTGGATTTCCATTATCCAATATTAATTTTTTCAAGGATTTCTTTATTAACATAACTAAATTTATCCTGTTGATTTAAAAACTTTATTCTATGCCTTAAAATATAAGGTATTGTATCTTTTATGTCTTGATGAGAAACATACTCATTTCCATTAACAATTGCCCAGCCTTTAGCTAAGTCAATTATTTGCTTCATGCACCTTGCTGAAATATACATATTTTGTTCTAAAGCTTTTATTGTTTGTTCTATTTCAACAACATATTGATAAATCTCGTCTTTTACAGTTATTTCATTTTTTTTATTATTAATTTGAGACCAATTGATTGTTTCACTTGCAGAATTTGAAAAAGAGATATTTTTTTTTAACATTAAAATTTTGTCTTTTTGATCTAAATCAGACAATGAATAAGAGATCATGAAACGATCTAACTGTGAATCTGGTAAAGAACTTGTTCCAGAAGTATCCATAGGATTTTGAGTTGCAATGACAAAAAATGGTTCTGGTAAATTATAGCTTTCGCCGTCTATTGTAACATTTTTTTCTTCCATTGCCTCTAAGAATGCACTTTGAGCTTTTGGACTGCCCCTATTTAGTTCATCTGCCAAAACAATATTTGTAAAAATAGGTCCTTTCTGAAATTTTAACTTATCATCTGATAAAATATTAAATCCAAGAACATCACTTGGTAATAAGTCAGATGTAAATTGGATCCTTTTAAAGTTAAGTCCTAAGCTTGATGTTATTGCTTTAGCGAATGTAGTCTTTCCTGAACCTGGATAATCTTCAATTAGAATACTTCCTTCGGAAATAATTGCAGCTAATGTTAATTTAATTTTCTCAACATTGCCTACTATAGTTTTAGAAGTATTTGATATTATATTTTCGAACATTTGAATTTTTTTGATTAATAAAAAATTATAGATTTAATATTACTTTCAAAAATTAAATATATCAATGTGCCAATAATTATGTAGGGACCAAATGGGATCTGAGATGAAAGTTTTTTTGATTTTTTCATTAGACTGGGTATTACAAATAATAAAGCTATTATAGATGATAAAAATATTACAAAAGGTATTGAGATCCATCCAAACCAAAAACCAATTGCTGATAAAAGTTTTGCATCTCCTAAACCCATTCCCTCTTTATTTCTTATTTGTTTGTAAAAATAAATTATAGACCAAATAATCAAATAGCCAAAAATTCCTCCAATTAAAGAATTAACATAGTTTGGAAAAATAGGATTTAAATTTGGGTCAAAAGATTTTATGAAACCAATAATCATCAAAGAAAAAGTTAAGACATTAGGAATGATGTAATGTTTTAAATCTATAAAGAAAATTATAATAAAAGATAATCCTAAAATTAAAAAAAGTAAGGTAGTTAAGCTTATACCAAATAAGTAATAAACAGATAAAAAATAAATAATAGTAATTAACTCGATTAATAAATACTGAGGTGAAATTTTTTTTCTACATCTTCTGCATTTGCCGTTTAAAAATAGAAATGAAATTATCGGAATATTATCTTTCCAAGTAATTAATTTTTTACACTTTGGACAAAATGATCTTCCTGATACAACCCCTTTACCCATAGGGAGTCTATAAATACAAACATTTGCAAAACTACCCCAAAGCCCCCCGAGAATAATTACAAATATTAGATCCACAGAAACTGTTTATAATTTAATGTTTGATGTAATGTGAATTAACCCATCAATTACATACTGAACCATTAGAACGGCATCCTGAAGATGGATGTATAAATTAGGTGTATTAATTATAATCTCCATTGTTGAAAAATTTACCAAAAATTGTTTAAAATACTAGTTAAATAAATGTTTCTATTTAAATCAAAAAAACCGATTGAGCCAAAAAAAGAAGCTGAACAAGTTAACGTTGATTTAGAACTTGTCACAAAAATGAACCAAGACTTTGCTTTGTCTCTAGATTTGAACGACACACTAATGAATGCACTTAGGGTGATTATCGCAAGACTGAATGCAGAAGCTGCAAACATTTTTTTAATAAATGAACAAAAGAAAAAATTTGAATGTATTGCTTCACTTCATCAAGATTATTTAGATGAATATGAATTGGACTTAAAAGACGGCGTTATGGGTAAAGCTGTGCAGCAAAGAAAATGTATTCGTGTTGGTAATGTAAGAAAGGATGTTCGAGAGATAGCAGAATTTTATTTTGACTTAGATAACAAAACAAATTTTACAACTTATTCAGTATTATGCTCACCATTGATTGCAGCAAATGAATGTATAGGTGTAATACACTGCTTAAATAAAAAAACTGAAGATAAATTATTTATAGAAGATGACAGAAAACTTTTAGAAACACTTTCGGCGCCAGCTGCTTTAGCAATTAGAAATGCGAAAATGGCAAAAGAAATGGTTGAAAAAAATAAAATACAAAAAGAAGTAGAAATCGTTGGAGAAATCCAAAGATCTTTATTGTCGAAAAATAAAGAAAAAGATTTTCCTATTTCAGGAATAAATATACCAGCGAAAGTTGTTTCTGGAGACTTTTATAATTTTTCAGATTTAGGAGATGGAAAATATGGATTTGGGGTTGCAGATGTATCTGGAAAGGGAATAAAGTCATCGCTCTTAATGTCTAAAGCATCTAGTTTGTATAGATGTTTAAGTAAAACTAATTTTTCTGCATCTGACTTACTATTTCAATTAAATAATGAAATATGTGAAACTATTTCAAGAGGGATGTTTGTTACTATGTTAATTGGAATATACGACTCGAATAAAAAAGAGCTATTGTTATCTAGTGCAGGTCATGAACCTCCATTAATTTTATCAGCTGATGGAACTTTTAGTAATTTTTCAGAAGCTGGACCACCATTAGGTATAATGCCTAAAACGAAATATCCTGAGAACACCATACCTTTCCAAAATAGCTCGATGTACATTTTTACAGATGGGATTACAGAGATAAAAAATCCAAATGGGGAAATGTTAGGATCAGAAGGTTTTGAAAATTATATTAAAAAATATCAATCGACTACAATCAACGACAGACTCAAAACAATGATTGATGATATTCTTGGTGCAGGACACATACAAAAAGATGATTTAACGATTGTTGTTATAGATGGAAAATAGCTAATATACTGATATTTGTTCCTGATTATATATTTTACAACTCATAACAATACTTAACCCCAACATAATAGACAATAATGATGATCCACCATAAGACATTATAGGTAATGGTGCACCAACAATTGGTAGCATTCCTAAAACCATTGCTATATTAACAAATACATATAAGAAAATTGCTGTAGCAAAACCAAAACAGTATAATTTTGCAAAGAAACTTCTGGATACCAATCCAACATTAATAATTCTATAGATTAATAATATGTATAAAAATAAAAGTATAATTGATCCAAGAAATCCAAATTCTTCAGAAAATAGTGTGAATATAAAGTCTGTGTGTTTTTCAGGTAAAAACTCTAAATAACTTTGTGTCCCTTTTAAATATCCTTTTCCAAAAAAACCACCAGATCCAATAGCTATTTTTGATTGAATTATTTGGTATCCAGCTCCTAGAGGGTCTCTATCTGGATTGAAGAACGTTAGAATTCTAGATTTTTGATATGGTTTTAAAATAGATATGGCAAAAGGTAGTGACACTAATAACAGCAATCCCGAATAAACGAAGTATTTAATATTTAATCCTGCCAACCAGATTATCGCAATACCACTTCCTGCAATTAAAATAGAGGTTCCTAAGTCAGGTTGCTGTACTACAAGATAACAAGGAATTATTAAAAGGATAATTGGTTGAATTAAAAACTTGATGCTTTGAATATCTGAGCTTTGAATTCTATGATAATATCTTGCAAAACATATTATTACAGCAATCTTCATTAATTCTGATGGTTGTAAATTTAAAAAGTATAAGTTTATCCATCTTGTTGCACCAGATGCTGAAATTCCAAAAAATAAAACTGTTACTAATAAAACTAATCCAACAAAATAAAATAAGTAAGCATTTTTATACCATGTTGAAACTCTCACAAAAGACAACACTAAAAATAAACTAAAAAATACGGATAATCTAATTATATGATTTTTTGTGTAAAAAGAAAATTTTCCTCCCTCAGTAGAATAAATTGCAAATACACTAATTGATCCTATGGCAATAATTAATAGGATTAATAGATAATCTATAGATTTAATTTTATCTAAAAAACTGTAATTGCTTGCTTGTATTCTTTCCCTTAACATTATGCTAAACTTGTATTTCCATTATTAAATTGTTCTCTCAATTTATGTCTATCAATAATTCTTTTAATTAATTTACTTGCAAGCGGAGCAGCCGCTTTACTTCCTGAGCCTCCATGTTCAATAATTACACTTATTGCATATCTTGGATCCTTATAAGGTGCAAAAGCAACATATAATGCATGGTCTCTTTTTTTATATTCGATTTGTTCAGTATCTAAATCCAATTCTCTATCCAGATCAGTGATTCTTCTAACTTGCGATGTTCCAGTTTTACCTGCAAATTGATACTTTGGATTGTCGTAACGAGATTTGTATGAAGTTCCATATTGTTCATTTGTAGAACCAAACATTGCATCTAAAACAAAATTAATGTTAGACTTTTTGTGATACATTCTCTGATAATATTCAACATTTATGTCATCTAAGTAATTTCTTTCATGCAAAGGATAGTTGGATTGATCCAATTTAATTTTATTTATTACTCCCTTATAATTTATACTTTCATCTTTTATTATATGAGGTTTTATTTTATATCCTCCATTTGCAATTTGTGCTGTCATTAAACAAAGTTGAAGCGGTGTAGTCTGAATATAGCCTTGTCCTATACCATTAATTACCGTTTCCCCTAAATACCAACTTTGCTCCAATGCGCGTCTTTTCCACTTTGTATCAGGAACCAAACCATTTTTTTCATCTTTATATGTTTCACCAAGTACATTTGTTCCAAGACCATATCTTTTTGCGATTATTGATAATTTATCAACCCCAAGTAATCTTGCCATTTCATAAAAGTAAATATCGCAAGATTGTTTGATTGCATTTCTCAACTTCATGTAACCATGACCTTCTTTTTTCCAACAATGATATTTTACTCCGTATAGTTCATATGGATGCTTATGACCTTTGCATCTTATTGTTTTATTAGGATCTAATATGCCATATTCTAAAGCTGCTAAAGCAACTAATGGCTTAAAAGTTGATCCAGGTGAATAAAGACCAGCAATAGACTTATTTATCAATGGTTTTAGAGGATTATTTCTTATTTCTTGCCAATCTTTTTGATTAATTCCGTGCGTAAATTTGTTTGGATCATAGGTTGGCGATGATGCCATTGCAATAACTTCTCCTGTATAAATATCCATTGCACATATTGAGCCCGCTTTTCCTTTAAGCAGTTCTTGGGCAAATTTTTGAATTTCAATATCTATTGTTAAGTTTACTTTATTCCCCTGTCTTTCTTTAATATAATCTATTTGGCTAATTCTTTTTCCAGATGCATTAACTTCATATCTTTTAATACCGTAGTTACCTATTAACATTTTTTCTTGTGAATTTTCTATTCCATATTTTCCTACTTTTAGACCTGGAACAAAATTTTCTTTTATCTCTGGTTTTTCGAGATCTTTTGGACTAGCATCACCAACATAACCGACTATGTGTACTAAATCATTTGCATAAGGATAAAATCTAGATGTTGATAACACAGGTTTGGCACCTTCCAATTCGTGTAAATATAAATTAATTTTTGAAAATTGTTCCCAAGTTAAATTATCTGAAACAACCAGTGTATCCCAAGGTTTTAATCTTTCTTTTTTTCTATATAATTTTTGAACTTGAAAATTATCTAATCCAATTATATTTTTGATTTTAAATATTGTTACATCAAAATCACTTATTTCATCTAGTATTAGGTGTAGCTGAAACACTCTATCGTTACTCGCTAAAACTTTATTAAAGTTATCTACAATTATCCCTCGCTGTGGAGGAGTTTTCCATTCACGGATCCTATTTTTATCAGATAAAATTTCATATTTTTCTCTATCGGAAATTTGTAAATTATATAATCTTGATGATATACCAGCAAAAAGTAATATTTTTGCTGCAGCCAGTATAAACATCCTCCTAGTTATAACTCTACCCTTTTCTATATTTCTTCCTCTATTCAACATTTTTTTGTTTTAAACCTAGTAGATAAATTTGATTAAATATTTTTGCCACTGCTGGATAAATTAAAAATGAAAAGAATGCCGATGACATTAAAGCGCCATAGCTAATATTTCCATCAAAGAAAATTGCTAATACTGTAAAATGAATTGAGCTTACAATTAATATTGCAATAAAGAATAATATCCAATCATAAACTAAATTAGGAACAAGAGTTCTTGTTCTAAAAAAAGATGCAATAACACAAAGCAAAAGATAATTTATTGATGAAACTCCAATAGGTAGATTTTGAACAACATCATTAATTATACCTGCAAAAAAAATAAGGCCATAACCAAGCATTTCGGGTTTCTTTAAAACCCAATAAAAAACAATTAAGTGAATAAAATTAAAAGATATATTAATTGCGAAAATCTGAAATGAAAATGAGTAGCCTGTCAAAGCAAAGAAAAATAATAAAATAATTGGAAAACTATTCAATAAAAATTGATAAAATTTTATATCACTTCTAGCCATTTTACTTATTTACCTGCACATAATTAAGTTGATTTAAGTTGCTAAAAAACTTTACGTACTTTTTATTCTCCTTAACAACTATTTTTCCAACAGGAATTGATGCTGGAATTGTACCATCTGATCCAGATGTATATACAATTTCATTCTCTTTTATTTCATTGTCTTTCGGTAAATACTCCAGCTCTGCATACTCATCATTTCCATTCCCTGACAATATAGCGTTAATTCCACTTGGTTCGATAATAATTGGGATTTTGCTATTAAGATCATTAGCCAGCAATACTCTTGAGCTTAAAAAGTTCACATTTACCACCTTTCCAATGTAATATAAACGATCTTTAACAGCTGATCCTAATTTAACTCCATTTTTTTGACCTTTATTAATTATTAGAGACTTCAAATAAGGACTTTGTTTATCCAATAAAATTTTAGTTAACATATATTCTTTAGAAAAAAGATCTCTTTCCTCTATCAATTTTTTTAAAAGAGCATTTTCTGATTTATAAAAATCAACTTCTTTTCTTAGTGAGTCAAGATCAAGGTCCTTATCTCTTAAAACTGAAAACTCTTCATACATGCTCATATGATCTTGAAAGAGATAATATTTGTCTTTTACATATTTGAATGGACTCGATACAATATATGAACCTCTAAATATTATATCCTTTGTGATAGATCTAAATTGATCAATTGGTCCAGATTTAAAATACTCTAACGATAAAACTAAAATAGATATGATTAGTAGAGTAAATAAAGAAAATTTTTGTCTATTTCCTTTTTTTAAAAAAGCGGAACGAATAGCAATAATAAAATCGTCTCTACTCGTTTCTGTTGACATAATATTTAATACTCAGATAACACAGTAGAAAATATTTCTTGATCGTCTAACGCCTTTCCTGTCCCTATTGCAACACATGACAATGGATCATCAGCAATATTCACCGGTAATCCAGTTTCTTTAGAGAATCTTTTATCAATATTTTTTAAAAGCGATCCTCCTCCTGTCATTGTTAAACCCATATCAACCAAATCAGCTGATAACTCTGGGGGTGTATTTTCTAGTGCTTTTTTTATTCCAGATACAATCTCTTTTAGTATCGGGTTTAAAGCTTCTGAAGTATCTTGTTCTGAGATATTAACCTCTTTAGGAGTTCCTGATCTTAAATCTCTACCTTTAACTGCATAAGTATTATTATTTGTTGGAATTGCTGTTCCAATATCTTTTTTAATCTTTTCAGCTGTGCTATCTCCAATCATTAAATTATATTCTTCTCTCATATATTCCTTCAATGCGTTATCCATAGCATCTCCCGCAACTCTTAAAGACTCTGAGTAAACAACACCTCCTAATGACATCACAGCAATTTCCGTTGTTCCACCACCAATATCTACAACCATCGATCCTGTTGCTTCTTGAATTGGTAGGCCTGCCCCGATTGCTGCCGCTATTGGTTCTTCAATTAATTGAACTCTTCTTGCACCTGCCGCCAAAGCACTGTCTTGGATAGCTTTTCTTTCAACTGGTGTTGAGCCGGTTGGTACACAAATTAAAATTCTAGGATTTGCCAAAGTTTTTTTATGAACTTTCTTTATAAAATGTTTAATCATTTCTTCTGTCACTATAAAATCTGCAATTACACCATCTCTTAAAGGTCTTATTGCTTGAATATTTCCAGGAGTCCTTCCCAACATTGTTTTAGCTTCATCGCCTACTGCTAAAACTGATTTTTTTCCTTTGTTGTCTACAACAGCAACAACGGATGGTTCGTTTAGAACTACACCTTTGCTTTTTAAAACGACTAGAGTATTAGCCGTTCCAAGATCAATTGCCATATCCTGGCTCCAAAACTTTCTTAAATTGGCGAACATTGACATTTAATTATATTCCTTTCACTTTTTGATGTTTAATATTTTGAGATGGTGCTTTTTTCTCTCGTTTTATAAGCATTTTATTCAATGCATTTAAATATGCATTTGCTGATGCAACTAAAGTATCTGTGTCAGCTGATTGACCTACTGTAGTCCTATCATTTTCTTCAATTTTTACACTAACTGTTGCTTGTGCATCTGTACCTTCTGTTACTGCATGTACTTGATAAAGAGATAATTTTACATCGTGAGGAAATAGTTTTTTTATACATTTAAATATTGCATCAACCGGTCCATCCCCTGTTTCAGTTGTATTCTTAATATCACCATACACGTCTAATGTCATTTCAGCTTTTTGTGGCTCACCTGTTCCAGCAAAAACTTTTAATGATTTTAAATTTATCGCATTGATTTTATTATCCACAATTAGACTATCATCAACTAATGCCACTATATCCTCATCGTAAATATGTTTTTTTTTATCAGCTAAAACCTTAAATTTTCCAAAAGCAGCTTGAATAATATCATCAGTAAGATCTGAATATCCTAAGTCAGATAATTTATCTTTGAAAGCATGTCGCCCTGAATGTTTGCCCATCACAAGCGAAGTTTTCTTAACACCTACACTTTCAGGAGTCATAATTTCATAAGTCTCTCTATTCTTTAACATTCCATCTTGATGAATACCTGACTCATGGGCAAAAGCATTTTTTCCTACTATTGCTTTATTAAATTGAACTGGAAAACCAGTTGCATTTGAAACTATTTTAGAGGCTTTGCTAATTAGTTCTGTTTTAATTCCAGTATTATAAGGCATTAAATCATTTCTCGTTTTAATTGCCATAACTACTTCCTCTAATGCAGCATTTCCTGCTCTTTCACCTATTCCATTAATTGTACATTCTATTTGTCTTACACCCTCTGCAACTCCAGCTAATGCATTTGCTACTGCTAAGCCAAGATCATTGTGGCAGTGTGCAGATAATATTGCTTTATCTATATTTGGAACATTATTTTTTAAGTGTTTAATTGTTTTAGCAAATTCCTCAGGTATAGAATATCCAACAGTATCTGGAATATTTATGGTCTTAGCCCCACATTTAATTGCAAGCTCAACTGTTTTACACATAAAATCTATATCAGTTCTAGTTCCGTCTTCACATGACCATTCTACATCGTCAGTAAAGTTTCTCGCGTAAGTAACACTTTCTTTAATTGCATCTAAAACCTGCTCGTTTGTCATTTCAAGTTTATGTTTCATATGCAATGGACTTGTGGAAATAAAAGTATGAATTCTAAATCTTGGAGCATGTTTCAATGACTCATGGCATGCGTCAATGTCTTTTTTTAGAGCTCTTGAAAGACCACACGGAATTGAGTTCTTCATTATTTTACTTATTTCAGAAACTGCCTCAAAGTCCCCTGGTGATGCTATTGGAAAACCTGCTTCAACAATATCTATTCCCATTTCATCAAATACTCTAGATATCTGAATTTTCTCTTCAACACTCATAGATGCACCTGGCGATTGTTCACCATCTCGCATTGTCGTATCAAATATGTATAATTTTTCTTTATCTGACATTGTATTTTTTAGCTCGAGCATAATACATGCTCTCGCTCAGATTGCAAAATAATTTGGGAGAATTAGGCAAATTTTAACATCAATTTATTTCTTATCACTATCGACAAGCTTCTTCTTAGCAATCCAAGGCATCATTTCTCTTAAAGTAGCACCAACTTTTTCAACTGGATGCTCTGCTAATTTTGCTCTTGTGGCTAGGAAATTTTTCTGACCATTTTTACATTCATCCATCCATTGTTTGGTAAATTTACCAGACTGAATATCAGCTAAAACTTCTTTCATTCTCTTTTTTGTCTCTTCTTTATTTATGATCCTTGGACCTGACTCGTATTCTCCATATTCGGCAGTATTCGATATTGAGTAATTCATATTAGCTATTCCGCCTTCGTAAATTAAATCTACAATAAGTTTAACTTCATGAACTGTTTCAAAATACGCCATTTCTGGTTCGTATCCTGCTTCAACTAAAGTTTCATATCCGTTTTTAATTAATTCAACAAGACCTCCGCATAAAACAGTTTGTTCGCCAAATAAATCTGTCTCTACTTCATCTTTAAATGTTGTCTCAATTATACCTGATCTTCCGCCACCAATCGCTGAAGCATATGACATAGCTAAATCTCTAGCTTTACCTGATCCATTTTGATGCACAGCAAATAAACATGGAACTCCACCACCTTTTTCATATTCACTTCTAACTAAGTGACCCGGTCCTTTTGGTGCTACCATAAACACATCTAAATCTTTTCTAGCTTTTATCAGATCATAATGAACATTTAATCCATGAGCAAAAGCGATAGATGTCCCTTCTTTCACACGTTGCTCAATGTGATTTTTATAAATAGTTGCTTGTAATTCATCTGGTGTTAAAATCATCACAACATCAGCCCATTCAGCAGCATCCGAAAGGTTCATAACTTTTAAACCTTTAGATTCTGCTTTTTTAATACTTGCAGACCCTTCTCGAAGAGCTACAACAACTTCTTTTACCCCACTATCTTTTAGGTTTAAAGCGTGAGCGTGTCCCTGGCTACCATACCCAAAGATTGCGATTTTTTTATCTTTGATTAAATTTGCATCAGTATCTTTTTCATAAAACATTTTCATTTTTTTCTCCCAATTAATTATTTAAATATATCTGCACCTCTTGTCATAGCTACGGCTCCTGTTCTTGAAACACTCACCAATCCAAATTTTTTTAAATCCTTTGACATTTTGTCTATTTCTCGTCTTAAAGCTGTTATTTGAATAACATTCGATTTTTTTGTTTTGTCTAATAATACAGGATTATATTTTTTACAAGCTTTCAATGCACTCTCTAATTTATTATTTGGACCAACAATTTTAAATAACGCCATCTCCTTAAAGATGACTGCTTTATCTTCTCTTTTAAAATCAGCAACTTTATGAACAGGAACAAGTTTTCTTAATTGAAGTTTAATCTGATTAACAACTTGTGGTGTTCCTGTAGTTACAATTGTTATCCTTGATATCTTTAACTTTTCGTCTACTTGGGCAACTGCTAAAGATTCAATATTATAACCTCTACCAGAAAATAGACCCACTACTCTAGCTAATACACCAGCTTCATTGTCGACCCAAACGACTATAATATGTGTATCAAATTTTTCTTTTTTATTTGAAAAACTATACGCTGATTTTGAATTAGGCATTAAACTAAGGACTTACCTTTGCCTGTAATCTTCTTACTTTCTTGATCTTTGGGCCCTAAAATCATCTGATTATGAGGCTTTCCCGATGGTATCATTGGAAAACAATTTTCTACTTTATCAACCATACAATCAAAAATTACAGGTCTATCTGTATTTAACATTTGAATAATTTTATCGTCTAACTCTTCTGGAGTTTTTGCTCTTATACCAACACAGTTATATGCTTCTGCTAATTTAACGAAATCTGGTAGAGCAGCAGTATAACTTTCAGAGTAGTTTTTATCATGTAAAAGTTCTTGCCATTGTCTAACCATTCCCATGTATTGATTATTCAATATAAATATTTTAATCGGAAGGTTGTATTGTACAGCTGTGGACATTTCTTGAATTGTCATTAATACTGAAGCTTCTCCCGCAATATCAATAACTAATTTTTTTGGATGAGCAACTTGTACACCCACTGCTGCTGGTAAACCATATCCCATAGTACCTAAACCACCAGATGTCATCCAACGATTTGGTTTATTAAATTTATAGTGTTGTGCGGCCCACATCTGATGCTGTCCTACCTCAGTTGTAATATAGGAGTCTTTATCTTTAGTTAACTCATATAATCTTTCAATTGCATATTGGGGTTTTATAGTCTCTTCACTTCCAATGTAATCTAAAGATCTAACTGATCTCCATTTTTGAATTTTTTCCCACCATTTAGAAGTTTTTTGTTTATTTGATTTTAAAAATTTTGATTTTTTTTGTTTTAAACTTTTCAAAGTAGATGAAAGCACAGTTTTCACATCTCCAACAATAGCTAAATCAACTTTAACATTTTTATTAATAGATGATGGGTCAATATCAATATGAACCTTTTTTGATTTTGGAGAAAATTCATCTATTTTCCCTGTTATCCTATCATCGAAACGTGCACCGATGTTGATCATCAAGTCACAATCATGCATTGCATTATTTGCTTCATAAGTTCCATGCATACCTAACATTCCTAAAAATTGATTATCATCGCCTGGGAAAGATCCCAATCCTTGTAAAGTTGATGTGATAGGAAAACCTGTTGCATAAACAAGTTCTCTTAAAAGTTCACTAGCCTTAGGTCCAGAATTAATTACTCCACCACCAGTATAAAAAATAGGTTTTGACGATTTACTCATTAATTCAATTAATTCATCAATACTATTTTGATTAAAATGATTGTGAGATTTACCGTTAAGTTTTTTTTCTTTTTTTGGTTTGTTATATCTTGTTTTTTGAAACTGAATATCTTTTGGTATATCAACTAAAACTGGTCCTGGCCTACCAGTAGTTGCTACTTCAAAAGCTTTATGTATTGTGCTAGCTAAATCATTTATATCTTTGACTAACCAATTATGTTTAGTGCAAGGTCTGGTTATTCCAGTTGTATCACATTCTTGAAATGCATCTGTACCAATTAAATGAGTTGGAACTTGTCCAGAGATACAAACTAATGGAATAGAATCCATATACGCATCAGTCAAAGCTGTAACTACATTTGTTGCACCTGGTCCTGAAGTTACTAAAATAACACCAGGTTTACCTGATGATCTTGCGTATCCTTCTGCAGCATGACCTGCGCCTTGTTCATGTCTAACTAAAACGTGTTTGATTGATTTAAAATTTTGTAATTCGTCGTAAATTGGTAGTACCGCACCACCTGGATAACCAAAAATATGATCAACATTCTGATCTTCCATACACTTAAATACAATTTCAGCTCCAGAGTATAATTTTGACATTCAGACAATCTAGCTGAAGTTGTGCTAATAGGTCAAGCAATCTATGCAGATTTAGGAAATTTTTTTATAAAAGATTTTACTCTATCAAATTTTATTTTTTGCCAATCAGACATTTGTCCTCTTGCCCATGTAGACTGTCTCTTAGCATATTGCCTTGTTTTTATTGATATTTTTTCTTTAAGTTCATTAAGATTTATTCTTTTTTCCAGATAATCTTTAATCTCACCTAGACCAATAACTTTATTAGATGATAAATCTTTCTTTATTCTTAATTTATAAAACCTCTTAGCCTCTTTCAGTGCCCCATCTCTCAACATTTCACTTGTTCTTAAGGAAATTCTCTCAAGTAACTTATCTCTTGGATAATCAATATATAACTTTATGAAATTGTCTTGAGTAAAATCAGAATATGTTTCATTATACCAATCAAACAAAGATTTATTCGTAAACTTTTTTACTTCATAAGCTCTTATTGATCTTTGTGTATCATTTTCGTTAATTTTTTTTTTGCAAAGCGGGTCTAGCTTAATAAGCTCAGAGTAAAATTTAATTTGTCCTATTTTTGATTGCTTTTTTCTTACTCTATTTCGAATAGTTAGTGGAATATCAGGAATTTTAACTATACCATCGATAAGTGCTTTGAAATACAAACCAGTTCCTCCAACAAGAATTGGAATTTTGTTCTTTTTCTTAATATTATTAATTTTTTTTTTGGCATCTTTAAGCCAATTTCCCGTAGAATAATTGTTCTTTACACTTTTAAACCCATATAAATGATGTTTTATATTTTTTAAATCATTTCGCTGTGGTCTTGCTGTAAGAATTTTTAATTCTTTGAATATTTGCATGCTATCTGCGTTTATAACTTCTCCATTTATTTTTTTTGCAAGCTGAATAGCAAATTTTGATTTTCCAGATGCTGTTGGTCCTGAAATAAGAATTATTTTGGACTTTAAGTCCATTAATTTAGTTTAACACCAATATATCGTCTTTGGTTATTGTTATTGTAAATTGCAATTAGTAAACTTTTATCATTACTTTTTAGAGCTAGTTTTACAATGTTATCTAGATCACCAATGGTGTTGATCTTTTTCTTTTGTGCTTCAACAATAATATTATTTACTTGAAGATAGTTAACTGGGCTGTCTTTATCGATTTCTGTGATAACTAATCCTGTTGTATTTTTTGGTAAATTTCTTTCTTTAATGTCATCTTTATTTAGCAATCTCACTTTTATTTTCAAACCTTCTATTGCATCTTCTTTAGGTTTTTCTGTTACCAAACCTTGCGATTTAAAGTCTTCAGATGTTTCTAGTCTTCCAAGTATAATTTCCTTAGTTATTTCACGTTTATTTCTCCACACTTTTAGTTTTACTTTTTTTCCAACTTCTGTTTCAGCCACTATTCTCGGAAGCTCACTCATTTCATTAATTTTTTTACCATCAAATTCTAAAATTATGTCTCCAGCTTTAATTCCTCCCTTATCTGATGGACTATTTTCGGCAACACTTGCAACAAGTGCTCCTATTGGTTCATCTAATTTTTCAACATCTGCAATATCTTTTGTAACTGTTTGAATTCTTACACCTAACCATCCTCTTTTAGTTTCACCAAATTCAATTAATTGATTAATTACTTTTTGTGCACTATTTGAAGGTATTGCAAAACCAATTCCAATTGAACCTGATTGACCTAATATTGCTGTATTAATTCCAACTACATCTCCATCCATATTAAACAATGGTCCACCTGAATTACCTTGGTTAATTGATGCATCAGTTTGAATGTAGTCTTCATATCTAGAAAGACCAATACTTCTGTTTCTTGCGGAGATTATTCCTGCTGTGACCGTTCCACCTAAGCCAAATGGATTTCCAATCGCAATAACCCAATCACCAATTCTTGCGGTATCAGAGTCTGCAAACTTGACTGGTGTAAATTTCTGATCCGACTCTATTTGAAGCACTGCCAAATCCATACCAGGATCAGCTCCAATTACTTTTGCCTTTATATTTTTTTCACCATTAACTCTAACAAAAACATCTTCTGCACCCTGTATCACGTGATTATTTGTAATAACAATTCCTTTTTCATCTATTATAAAGCCAGATCCAAGGGCACTTGTCTGTCTCTTTTGCGGCGTTCCATAATCTTTGAACATATCTTCAAAAGGAGAACCTGGAGGAAATTCAAATGGAAATGGATTCGACCTAGTGGTTATAGTTGTTGTAGTAGAAATATTTACTACTGATGGCATTAATTTTTCAGCTAGATCTGCGAAAGACGCAGGCATATTTGCTGCGTTAGAAGTATTTTGAATATTAATTGAAAATAATACTAGGAATAAAATCTTTATGAATCTCATCTTTTTAAGTACCAAATAATAAAAAAACCAATCACTGCAAATATTAATCCACCAGTTCTTAGCTGATTGTCAGTGGCATCTTTTAATTTCATTATCATATTTTTCATTTTTGATGGAAATATGGCGTAAAGAATACCTTCAATAAAAAGGAATAGACCAAATGCGATGATCAATTCTCTCATGAAATTTACTCTACTTTTTGATCAATATTTCCGAAAAATTTAAAAAATTCACTATCTGGCGAAAGTATCATTGAAGTCTCACCACCGATTAAAGCTTTTTGGTATGCCTGCATAGCTCTATAAAATGCAAAAAATTCAGGATCTTGTCCGAAGGCGTCGGCAAAAATCTTGTTTTTCAAACCATCACCTTCACCCTTCATAATCTCAGATTTCTTTTGTGCATCTGCGAGTATAACGGTTACTTCTTTGTCAGCAGTTGAGGTAATTGTTACTGCCATCTCTGCACCTTTCGCTCTAAATTCTTTTGCCTCTCTTTCCCTTTCAGTTTGCATTCTTCTAAAAATTGCATCACTGTTTGCTTGAGGAAGGTCTGCTCTTTTAATTCTAACATCAACAATACTTATACCAAAATTTTCTGCTTCATTATTTACACCTTCTTGAATTAGAGACATCTGTTTTGTTCTGTCTTCTGATAAAAGTGTTTGCAGTTCTTGTTGGCCAAGCACGTTTCTTATTCTAGAATTAATAATTGTAGCCAATCTCGATCTTGCAACTCTTTCATTTCCAACAGATATATAAAATTTAAGAGGATCGATTATTTGAAATCTTGCAAAGGCATCGACAATAAGTCTTTTTTGGTCTGATGCAATGACCTCTTCTGGTGGAGTATCAAGATTTAAAATTCTTTTATCCAAAAATACAACATTTTGTATGAATGGAATTTTAAAATTAATTCCAGGTTTGGATATAATTCTTTTAGGATCTCCAAATTGAAGAACAATTGCTTGGTTAACCTCTTTAACAATAAAAACAGAAAAGTAAATTGTTGCAGCTATTAGTATAATTATTGGTAATAAAAATTTTCCAGCTTTCATTTTAGTTAGTCCCTGTCTTTAATTCTTGTAATGGTAAATATGGTACTACGCCTTCACCCGAATTTTTGTCAATTATTATTTTATTAATATCAGCTAATACTTCTTCCATTGTCTCAAGATACATTCTTTCTTGAGTTACTTTTTTAGCTTTTGCATACTCATTATATATTGATAAAAATCTACTTGCTTCTCCTTCTGCCTTAGCAACAACTTCTTTTTTATAAGCTTCTGCTGCTTGTAAAATTTTTGCAGCCTCTCCTCGTGCTCTTGGAATTACATCGTTAGCATATGCTTCTGCTTCGTTTTTAGATCTTTCCATATCCGCTCTAGCTGCCTGGACATCTCTAAATGCATCAATAACTTGGTCTGGTGGATCGGCTTTTTGGGTTTGAACTTGTGTAATTTGAATTCCACTTGTGTATTCGTCTAAAATTTTTTGAATTATTTCTTGAGTATCAGCTTCAATGAGAGATCTACCTTCAGTCAGAATTGGTTGAATATCAGATCGTGCAATAACCTCTCTCATCGCTGTTTCTGCAGCTGCTTTAACTGTTCCTTCTGGATCTTGAATTTTAAATAAAAAATTCCCTGCATCTTTGATTACCCAAAATACTGAAAAGTCTATGTTAACTATGTTTTCATCACCTGTTAACATTAAACTTTCTTCTGGAACGTCTGCAACTCCGCCTGAGGAAAATCCACTGTCTCTTTCTGACCTAAATCCAATATCCATTCGATTAACTTTTGTAACTTTTGGGGTTAATACATTTTCAATTGGAAAAGGGAGATGGTAATTTAATCCAGGCTGTGTAGTTTTAACAAATTTTCCAAATCTTAATACAACGCCTTGTTCATCGGGTAAAACTCTATAAAGACCACTTAAAGTCCAAACAACCAAAAGAATTATAAGACCAATTATTATCGGCTTAGCACCACCTTTACCGCCGCCTAAAAATCTGTTTATTATTGATTGTAGTTTGCTTATAACTTCATCAATATTTGGGGGAGTAGGACCTTTTCTAAATCCACCATTACCACTTCCTCCTCCTCCTGGAGGTGTTCCCCACGGGCTTTGATTTCTAAAATCACTCATAATACGACACTCTATATAGTGTCTTTATTAGTAAAAACAAGGTAATGGTAAATTATGGATAGTAAAAAAGTAGGTTTAAGTGACACAACAAAGGCGAAAACTGAGCCAAAAACCTTCAGAAGGAACCCAATTATCGGAACAAAATTTACAATTGCAATTTCAAGTGCAAAAGGAGGAGTTGGAAAGTCAACATTTGCCTCGAATCTTGCTTTGGCGTTAAAAAAAATGGATTTAAATGTCGGATTGCTTGACGCAGATATATATGGCCCATCACTGCCAAAATTATTCTCTATAAATGAAAAACCTGAAAGTGATGGGCAAAAATTAAAGCCAATTGTAAAATATGGAATTCAATGTATGTCAATTGGTTTTTTAACGGATGAACAAACTCCAATGATTTGGAGGGGTCCAATGGTTATATCTGCTATAAAAACTTTTACACAAAAAGTTTTATGGGAAAATTTGGATTTTTTAATTGTTGATATGCCTCCAGGAACTGGTGATACACAACTAACTTTTGCACAAGAAATAAACATGGATGGTGTAATAATTATATCTACACCCCAAGAGATAGCCTTACAGGACGTGAAGAGAGGTATTAGAATGTTTGATAAACTTAAAGTAAAAATATTAGGACTTATAGATAATATGAGTCACTTTGTAGGAGATGATGGAAAAAAGTATGCGATTTTTGGTGAAGGTGGTGTCAAAAAGACTGCTGAAGAGTTTAAAAAAGATTTTCTAGGTGAAATACCAATTGACCCAGAGGTTGGTAAACAAGGAGATTTGGGATCACCTATTGTCGAGAGTAAACCAGAGCATAAAATATCTGAAATTTATTTGAAGTTCGCAGAAAAAGTTAAATCAATCTATCTTTAAGATCAAAAGCTTCCATAAGTTCATTCCATTCCCTTTTCGATAAACCTGAATTGTCAATTGAAACTTTTTCGCCTTTCATAAGTTTTTGAATAATAATTTTTCCTTTTGAAGAAACTTCTGTGCCACCAACTCTATAATCCATAAAAGCCTCATAAGTTATAGGTACCCATTTTTTAACAGTACCTAGCATAGCGTCAGCATATGCTCTAATCTCATACTGGGCATGTTGATCTGCTCGCAGCCTCAAAAAATTCATAAGATTCAATAAATCTGTTTTCCAATACCATTGCGTATAAGTGTTTAAAGTTAAGTTCATTCTAGCAAGCTCTCTAGCTAGTCCAACTGAGTTTTCATCTATCACAGTTCCATCATATCTTTCATTAAGCATAGTTTCATAATTATTATAAGTTTGCTCAGCATCCCCTTTTAATAAATCTAAAACTTTTTTTGCTTTTTCCTCGTCTAAAATATCTCCTCTTCCTTGTCTATTGCTTTGAGATTGGGCCGCAAGATGCTTAGGGTGAGGTAAATAAAACTCTTTATCTAAGATAGAATATCTCGCAGAGTATTCATTCACATTTGCAGTACGATGTCTTATCCATTGTCTAGCTATAAATATTGGTAATTTAATATGATACTTAATTTCACACATCTCAAATGGAGTACTATGCCAATGTCTCATCAAATATTTTATTAGTCCTTCGTCTGTTGAAACTTTTTTTGTTCCTTTGCCATATGAAACTCTTGCAGATTGAACGATAGATGTATCATCACCCATATAATCCACTACTCTTATAAAACCATGATCTAAAATAGGTATTGCTTCATATAGTATTTCCTCTAATTTTGGGGCTGTAACTCTTTTTGTTTTATTTATCTGACTTTGCTGGTCTTGGATTTCTTTAATTTGATCTTTAGATAATTTCATTTAGGTATTATGGTAATATATAAAATTATTTAATTTTCAATTTAAGATAACTAAAAAAAATTAAATTTTACAACTTTAGATAGTATTAATGAAAAGTATCTCCATTGTCTTTCCTGTACATAATGAGAAAAATAATTTAGAGGAACTAATTTCAAGTTGGCATAACACGCTATCAAGTCATCAATTAGAGCACGAATTTGTTATTGTAGAGGATGGAAGCACAGACGGTACTAAAGAACTTATCATTCAGCTTGGAAAAAAGTTTCCAATAATAAATTTAAGTCAAAATGATAAAAGAGGTTATTCTAAAGCAGTTATAGATGGGATTTATGCTTCCACAAAAAATTATATATTATGTACAGACAGTGATAATCAAATTAAAGTAACTTCATTAATCGAAAATCTTAATAATTTTCCATCTAATAAAGAATTTTTAATGGGTTATAGAAACCCTAGAAGAGATCCATTTAACAGAATTTTATATAGTAAAATATTTAAATTATTTCATGATTTAATATTTAATTCTAAACTTCGAGACCCAAGCTGCCCATTTGTAATTGGTTCAAAGAATTTATATTTAAGTATGGACAAAAAAAAATTACTATACATGAAAGAGGGATTTTGGTGGGGATTTGTTGGAGTATGTAAACAAAGTAATTACAAAATTGTTGAGGTGCCCATAATTCATTTTAAAAGACAGAGTGGCGAGGCAGGTTATAAATTTAAAAATTTGTTTGGCATTATTTTAAGAAATATAATTGGTCTCTTAAAAATTAAATTTAGTTAATAGAATTATATATTATTTTAAAAACTTTAGCTGATGATCTATAAATTGGAATAGATCCTATATCATCACTATATATTGCTTTAGGATTCCAACTAAAACATATGATAAATAATACAATTCCTAAATAGATTTTTTTTTTTTCAAAAAAGTCTAATGATATAAGTTTACTCTCTTTATTTAAGATAATTATTTTATTTTTTAAACAAAAAATAAATATTAATGCACACATCGTATAACTTAAATTAAACCATCTTCCCCAATCCACAGCGATAAAAAAAGGTATCAATGTACATAAAAATATAAAAAAGAATATGTATTTAAAATTTATACTTTTAAGTAAAATATTTTTTGAATATATATTTTTTTTAGTTGTAAATAATAGTATCAATAAGCCAATTGATCCAAGAAAAAATATAAATACAGCTCTAATAATATCTATAAATTTTATTCCACCCAATTCTTTTATATTGTCTATAAGTGATCTATCTAAAACATATGCTCCCAAACCGCATTTAGTATCAAATTTATTTTCTAAAATCTCACACATTTTAATTATTGAAAATTCTGAGTGATTGAATTTAATAAATAAAATTAATATTGTTAAAAAATATATAGATACAATTATTAGTAAGAGAATATTTAAAACATTAAATTTTCTTATTTTAAATATTATTAATAAGTAAAAGAATGGCAAATAAAATACCGAAACTTCGTGTGTAAAAATTAGAAAAGAATAAAGTGCTATTAGGTAAAAAATTAATAATACAAAATCAGATTTGTCATACAACATACAAAAAATAATAAAAAATAATGGAATAAGAATATCTTTTCTGCCTAGGGCTTCTAACTCTGATATTGGGAAAATTACAAATAGGGGTGAAAGTACAACTAAAATTAAATAGAAGTTAAATTTAACTTTTCTTAAAAAATTAAATAAAAAAATATGGTAAACAGAAATAATAAAATAAATAAAAAATAAAATAATTTTTTTTAAATGAATTTTTGATAAAATACTTAAATTTAGAAGTAATTCTCCAGCCAAACCCCTTCTGCCAAATCCACCTTGGTAATTAATTATCCACTCTGCTACGCTGTTGTTTGTATCTAAATTAAAAGTGCTACCTAAAATAATAAATGATAAGAAGCTGATAAATATTAGATATCCCAATAAGTAATGCCTAAAATTGCTGTAAATTTTTTCTGACATAAATATTTGAATATTTAATTATGAGATATATATTTATGTTGTTGGTTTTCCAACTATGACGATAAACGAATTTCGTAATAACCATTACGGACGTGGGGGCAGTACCCACCACCTCCACCATTTTCAACTTATGGGGGTGAATTAGGATCGACGGATGACTAAAAGTTATTCTTTCGTTCGGTATTGTTCCGCCGTAAAGGGCTAATTTATAAATGCTAACGAAAGTTACGCACTTGCAGCTTAATTAATTTATTAATTAAGTTACGGGGTTTGGGGCACCTGGCAACAGAACGCCCCTAAAAAAATATTTGTTTTTGGTGCGGTCAGAGAGACTCGAACTCTCATGGGCTAGGCCCACACGGCCCTCAACCGTGCCTGTCTACCAATTTCAGCATGACCGCATGTTGTGCGGCAGATTAAATGAATGACAATTCTATTTCAAGTTGATAAGTTTTTTTTATGGAATTTACCAGCGAAATAAAAAAAGCAACAAACTCAATTTATAATAAGGTATCGAAAAAAATTCCGGAGATAGAATGGGCAACACATGCACCTTACATATATAAAATTAATAAATTAAAGAAAGAGAAGAACGCAGTTATTCTTGCCCACAATTATCAAACACCAGAAATTTATCACGGCATTTCAGATTTTTCTGCAGATTCTTTAGCATTAGCAGTAGAGGCTGCAAAAACAAAAGCAGATATAATTGTCATGTGTGGAGTTCATTTTATGGCTGAAACTGCAAAATTAATGAGCCCTGAAAAAAAAGTTTTATTACCAGATATGATGGCAGGCTGTTCACTTTCTTCGTCTATAACTGGCGATGACGTTAGAAATCTAAAAAAACAATATCCTGGTGTTCCAGTGGTCTCGTATGTAAATACATCTGCTGATGTTAAGGCTGAAACTGATGTTTGCTGTACATCTGCAAATGCAGTAAAAATTGTAGAGTCATTAGGAGTAAAAAAAGTAATATTTTTACCTGATGATTTTTTAGCTAAATATGTGGCATCGCAAACGGATATAGAAATTATTTCTTGGAAGGGAACTTGTGAAGTGCATGAACAATTCAATGATCAAGAAATTAATGATATTAGAAAAGCTAATCCAGGCATAAAAATAATAGCACATCCTGAATGTCCTCCTGATGTAATACAAGCATCTGATTTTGCAGGTTCTACAAGTGGAATGATTAAATATGTGAGAGATAATCAGCCAGAAAAAGTTATGATGGTCACAGAATGCTCGATGAGTGACAATGTCCAAATTGATAATCCAAATGTTGAATTTATTAGACCATGTAATCTTTGTCCTCATATGAAAAGAATTACTTTGCCTAAAATATTAGATTGTTTAGAAAATGAAACTAACGAAATAATTATGGACAGTGAGACAATCCAAAAAGCAAGAAAATCTGTAGAGAGAATGGCAGAAATAGGCAGATAAAATCTGTGTCTAAAATTCAATTAAGTAAAAATTTTATAAAATCTTCATGTAAATTAGCTCTGAATGAGGACTTATACCCATCAGGTGATATTACTTCAGAATTAATTAATAAAAATATTAAAAAGAAAGTTAAAATGATAAGTAACCAAAAAGGTATTTTGGGAGGTATAGAATTTGCAAAAGAGACTTTTAAATTAATTGATAAAAAAATAAAATTTAAAAATAAAAAAAAAGATGGATCTCGAATTAAAAAAGGCGAGGTAGTTGCGATTATTGATGGTGACCTAAAAAATATTTTAACTGGCGAGAGAGTAGCATTAAACTTTGTTTCTCATATTTCTGGAATAGCAACGAAAACAAATATTTTTGTAAAAAAGGTAGGAAAAAAAACTAAAATATGCTGTACAAGAAAAACGATTCCAAATATTAGAGTAATCCAAAAATATGCTGTTAAATTAGGTGGTGGAACAAACCACAGATTCAACTTAAGTGATGAATACTTAATAAAAGATAATCATATAAGTTCTGAAAAAAATTTTGAAAATTTAATTAAAAGAGCCATCAAAAATAAGGGGAGAAAAAAAATTACAGTAGAGGTTGATAATTTATCTCAGTTAAAGAGAATATTGGGTCTGAAATTTGATAGAATTTTATTAGATAATATGAATTCAAAAAATTTAAAAAAAGCAGTCAAAATGTCTGGGAAATTTTATGAAACTGAAGCTTCAGGAGGAATTAACTTAAACAATGTTAAAAATATTTCCTCTACTGGTGTAGATAGAATTTCTGTAGGATCTTTAACTCACTCAGTGAATGCATTAGACTTAAAATTGGAGATATAAAATTTAATTTAATTTTTTTAATTGAGCTTGAGCAGCAGCAAGTCTTGCAACAGGCACTCTATAAGGTGAACAGGATACATAATCTAAACCAGCGCGTGCACAAAAGTCGATACTTTTAGGATCACCTCCATGTTCACCACATATACCAAGTTTAATTTTTTTGTTAATTTTTCTACCTTTTTTTGTTGCCATTACTATCAAATCCCCAACTCCGTCATCTATAGAAACAAACGGATCAATTTCAAAAATTTTATTATCAATATAATCATTTAAAAACTTACCACTATCATCTCTGCTAATTCCAAAAGTTGTTTGTGTTAAGTCATTTGTTCCAAAACTAAAGAATTCTGCATGTCTTGATATGTCATCTGCTTTGATTGCTGCTCTTGGGAGCTCAATCATAGTACCTACTAAAAAATATAGTTTTATTTTAGTTTTTTTTTCAACTTCTTTTGCAACTCTAATGACTAAATCTTTCATTATTTTTATTTCTGCTTCAGTAGATACCAGGGGTATCATGATCTCCGGAATAATAGATTTTATCTTGAGTTTTTTACATTCAACTAAAGCATGGAAAATCGCAGTGCACTGCATCTCATATATTTCTGGGAACGATATACCTAGTCTACAACCTCTATGACCAAGCATTGGATTTTGTTCATGAAGTTCTGTTATTCTACCCTCTAATTCAGAACTTTTAATGTTTAAAGCATTTGCTACATCGCTAATTTCTTTTTGATTTTTCGGTAAAAATTCATGAAGTGGTGGATCTAACAATCTAACTGTAACAGGTAGACCATTCATAATTTTAAAGATATCAATAAAATCCTTTTTTTGAAAAGGAAGCAGTTTCTTTAAAGCACTAGCTCTATCTTCTTTTGATTTTGATAAAATCATTTCTCTAACAGATAAAATTCGCTCTTCATCAAAAAACATATGTTCTGTTCTACAAAGACCTATTCCTTCAGCTCCAAATTCTCTAGCAGTTTTACTATCAAGAGGTGTTTCAGAATTAGTTCTAATTTTTAGTTTTCTAAATTTATCAGCCCAGCTCATAAGTTTAGAAAAATCTCCCGAAATTTCGGGTTTAACAGTTTTAACCTCTCCTTTTATAATTCTACCAGTTGATCCATCAATTGTAATTAAATCACCCTCTTTTATTTCATTATTTTTTGTTTTAAAAATTTTATTTTGGTAATCTATTTCTATTTCGCTTGAGCCAGATACACAAGGTCTACCCATTCCTCTTGCAACTACTGCAGCATGGCTGGTCATCCCTCCTCTTGCAGTAAGAATTCCTTTAGCTGCATGCATTCCATTGATATCTTCAGGTGATGTTTCTACTCTTACTAGGATTGTATTTTGCATCATTCCATTTAATCTTTCAGCCTCATCAGATGTAAATACTACTTTTCCACTAGCTGCTCCTGGAGAAGCAGGAAGCCCTTTGGCTATTACTTCTAAATTCGCTGTTTCATCTAAAGTTGGATGAAGCAAAGTATCTAATGAATTTGGTTGTACTCTAAGTACAGCCTCTTTTTTTGTGATGAGTTTTTCTCTTTCCATATCGACAGCAATTTTGACTGATGATTTTGCAGTTCTTTTTCCTGATCTAGTTTGCAACATCCACAACTTATTATTTTCGACTGTGAACTCCACATCCTGCATATCTTTATAATGTTTCTCCAGCTTTATAAGAATATTTTTTAGATTTTTGTAAACTCTAGGCATTGACTCTTCCATTGAAAGAAGTGTTTCTTTTGCGTCTTTTCTAGCTTTCTTAGTTATATGTTGGGGTGTCCTTGTCCCTGCAACAACATCTTCTCCTTGAGCATTTATTAAATATTCGCCATAGATTTCATTGATTCCATTGGATGGATTACGTGTAAATACAACACCTGTCGCACAATTATCACCCATATTACCAAAAACCATGGACTGAACATTTACTGCAGTTCCCCACTCTGAAGGGATATGATTTAATTTTCTGTAAACCTTTGCTCTGTTACTCTCCCAAGACAAAAAGACTGCACTAATTGCACCTAGTAATTGTTCATTAATATTTTGAGGAAAATCCTTTTTGGTTTTTTCTTTTACCATATTTTTAAAGTCTTTAATCAATCCATCCCAGTCATCTTCATTTAAATCAGTGTCTAATAAGACACCTTTTGTAAGTTTATAATTTTCAATTAGTTCTTCAAAATTATAACTTTCTACACCCATAACAACATTTGCATACATTTGTATAAATCTTCTATAACTATCTTTTGCAAATCTCATATTTGATGTTTTATTTGCTAAAGCAATCACAGTTTTGTCATTTAGTCCAAGATTTAAAATAGTATCCATCATTCCTGGCATGGAAACTCTTGCGCCAGATCTTACAGATAACAACAAAGGATTTTTCAAATCTCCAAATTTTTTACCAGAATCTTTTTCAATATTTTTTAACTCTCTATTTATTTCATTTATAATTTTAGAATTTAATTTCTTTTTATTTTTATAAAATAAATCACAAACTTCAGTAGAAATCGTAAATCCAGGTGGGACAGGTAAACCCATACTTCCCATTTCTGATAAATTTGCACCTTTGCCTCCTAAAATATTTTTTGGGTTTTTTATTTTTATTGTGTCTTTAGATTTAAAATTAAAAATTAATTTTGGCATTTATGCTTCTATTTTTGAAAAGTTAAAATAATTATCGAAGCTTTTACACAACATTTTTAAAAGTTCTAGTCTGTTTTTCTTAATCATTTCTTCTTGATCATTAACTATTACATTATCAAAAAACTCATTAACCTCTATTTTAGCGCTTGAGAGAGTTTTAAGACTTTCATCATAATCCTCATCTCTACCTATACTTGAAAAATACTTTCTTATAGCATGTATTTTTTTATAAAGATTCTTTTCGTAATCATTTTTAAAGAGACCTGGATCAGCAGAACCTACAATATCTAATTTTAATTTACTTTCACTATTTAAAATGTTTGCAGATCTTTTATAAATTGCAATAACATCAAGACCGAATTTTTTTTTAATATTTTTATTCAAATTTAATGATTTATTAAAAATTTTTAGTAAATCATCTATTCCATAAGAATTAGTGGAGCATTCAATAATATCCGACCTAATATTTTTTTCTTTTAAATAATTTTTTAATCTATCTAAAATAAAATCTCCCAATTCATCATTTATCAATTTTGAGTCAAAAGAGTAATTTTGTTCTTTGTATAAATTTATTGAATAATTTATTAGATCTCTTAATTTTATTTTTTTTTGATTTTCAATTATTAACCTTAATAAACTAATTGCCATTCTTCTTAAGGCATAAGGATCTTTTGAACTAGTTGGTTTGAGATTAATTCCAAAAAATCCAACTAAAGAGTCTATTTTGTCACTTAACGATAATGCTATGCTGTATGGTTTTTTTGGAACTTTACTATCAATGCCATTTGGTAAGTAATGCTCTGAAACAGCTAAACTTATTTCTTCGTCAAAACCTTGCTCTCTTGCGAAATATCCACCCATCACGCCTTGTAATTCGGGAAACTCTCCAACTAAATCCGACATCAAATCTACTTTGCAAATTGAGGAGGCAATTTCTATCTTTTCTTTACTTATTAAAAGTTCATCTGATATTATTCCGCTAAGTTTTCTTACTCTTTGTATTTTATCAAAATAACTTCCCAACCCTTTAAAATAATTAATTTGCTTCAATCTAGACACCTGTTTAACTAAATTTTGAGATTTATTTCTATTCCAAAAAAATTCTGCATCTGCCAATCTTGCGTCTACAACATTTTGATTTCCTAATTTAACTAATCCCTTTTTGTCCTTGCAATCTGCTACGACTATAAAATTATTTGTTATTTTGTTTTTGCTATCAAATGTAGGAAAATATTTTTGGTGATGCTGCATTGTAATAATAAGTATTTCTTGGGGAATTTCTAAAAATTTCTTATTAAACTCACATACTAAAATTTTTGGTTTTTCAACAATATTTATTATTTCGTCTATAAGTTTTTCATTCACGTTTATATGAGTTTTTTTTTGATTAGTTACCTTATTTATTTCTTTAATTATAAATTCTTTCCTTTTATCTTGATCAATTGTTATTCCTTTTTGTTTAAAAAATTTTATATAAGATTTAAAATCATTAAAACTTTTTACTTCATCTTCTAGATCTTTATCTGTAAAAGTTTTATTTGAACTATGTAAATGGTTTAATTTAAATTCAATTATTTTTTTATCAAATAGAGCTAATATTGATTTTAACGGTCTTCCCCAATATAAATCATGATTGCCCCATTTCATTGATTTTTTCCATGAAATTTTTAAAAGTAAACTTGCAATACTTTCTTTTAACAAATCGTATGTATTTATTTTTTGCGATGGTTTGTTGTAGAAGTAGAATATGCCTTTTTCAGTGCTTTTTTTGAAAACTTTTTCTTTACTTATTTTATTGGATTTTAAAAATCCTTCCAAAGCCTTTTCTGGAGCATTTATATTAGGACCTCTAATTTCCTCTGCTTTTTTTATTACATCTTTAGATATCTTATTTATATGAACGATGAGCCTATTTGGAGTTGAATAAGTATTAATTTTACCTTTAACTATAACTTCATTATCATCAAAAAATTTTTTAAAAATTTGTGTTAATTCATTTCTAGCATTGATTTGTAATCTGGAAGGTATTTCTTCACTAAATAATTCAAGGAAAAATTCAGACATTTTAATTTTGTGTTTCTACCCAGATTTTTCCAATTTCTCTTGTCAGATCTCTGATCCTTGCAATATATTCTGCTCTTTGAGCAACACTTATAACTCCTCTAGCATCTAAAATATTGAACACATGACTTGATTTTAAACATTGATCATATGCTGGAAGAGAAATTTTCTTTTCAATTAATGATTTTGCTTCTTCTTCGAGCATATCAAAAATTTTAAATAATTTATCTGTGTTTGCATACTCAAAATTATAAGCTGAAAATTCTTTTTCAGCTTGATGAAAAACATCTTTGTATAAAACTCCCTCATCATTCCAAATCAAATCAAAAACATTTTTTTTACCTTGAATAAACATACATAATCTCTCTAAACCATAAGTAATTTCAACAGATATTGGATTGCATTCCATACCTGCCATTTGTTGAAAATAAGTAAATTGAGTAACTTCCATACCATCACACCATACTTCCCATCCAAGACCAGCAGCACCTAAGGTTGGACTTTCCCAATCATCCTCTACAAATCTGATATCGTGCTCTTCGTATTTAATGCCTACTGATGAAAGGCTATTAAGATACATTTTTTTAATATCTTTTGGTGAAGGTTTTATTAAAACTTGAAATTGATAATAGTGTTGCAAACGATTAGGATTTTCTCCATACCTTCCATCTGTTGGTCTTCTTGATGGTTGAACGTAAGCTGTTTTCCATGGTTTAGAACCTAATGATCTTAGAGTTGTTGCTGGGTGAAATGTTCCTGCTCCAACTTCTAAATCATAAGGTTGTAAAATAACACAACCTTTTTTTGACCAGTACTTTTGAAGATTTAAAATTGTATCCTGAAAAGAAATAAATGATTTTGGATTTTTTGTTTTTTTTTTAGAAACCATATTTTTGCCAAATAGATCTTTCTTCTAAAACACTTATCAATTTATCCGCATGGTCTTCAGAAGACGAAAGTTTTTTGGCAAGCCATCCTTTAGACTTTTCAAATTTTTTAATTTCAACATCTTCACCAAATTTTTCTCTCAATATCTGTTCTGCATTCCCTATTCCATCTATCAAACCAAGTTTTAAAGATGTTTTGCCAGACCAAAATTCTCCAGAAAAAAGTTCAACATCAGTTTTGTTTAATTTTGTTGATCTACTTTCCTCTACAACATTAATAAATTCTTGGTGAAGTTCCAGTTGAATATTTTTTAATCTTTGAATGTCCTCTTCTTTCTCGTCTAAAAAGGGGTCTAGAGTACTTTTATTTTTTCCAGCTGTATAAACCCTTCTTTGAACACCTATTTTTTGAATTAAATCTTTAAAACCAAAAGAAGAATAAATTACTCCTATTGATCCGATTATAGAACTTGCATTAGCGTAAATCTCATCACCTGCGCATGCAATTAGGTAGCCTCCAGATGCAGCTACATCTTCAGCAAAAACTATTACTTTTTTTTTGTTTTTCTTAGACTGTTCTCTAATAAATTTATATATTAGATGTGATTGAACGGGTGAACCACCTGGTGAATTAATTGAAATTGCAACTGCCTCTGCTTTTTTTACTGAAAAAGCTTTTTTTATCATTTCTTCTTGAGAGGAATATTCTATTCCTTGTTTAAACTTTCCAACATTTCCTATGACGCCTGTAAGTCTTAAATGACTAACAATTTTTTTTTTTTTAAAAAATGAAAACATACAAATGATTATAAAAATTTTACTTAATTATAAAGCTACTTATAGTTGAAGAATTAGGTGCGTCAATTGATAAGTATATTAATAAACTTAATGTAATATTTTGAATTTATGGGTTCAGTAGTTCAATTAAAAAAGCAAATAACTAATGCGTATACAGATTTAGTAAATTCTGTTGATGAAAAACTAAGTTTAGTTGAAGACAAAATTTCTTATAAATTAGATAGTAAAGTTGAGCTTGTTAAAGAAATGACAGCTTACCACATGACTAGTGGAGGTAAAAGATTAAGAGCATTGCTTACTTTGGAGTGCGCTAAATTGTGTGGATATACAAAAGGTAGCAGAGATGTGAACCTGGCTGCATGTGTTGAACTTATACACGCTGCAACTCTTATGCATGATGATGTAATTGACAGCGCAGATTTAAGAAGAGGCAAAAAAACTACAAATAAAATTTGGGGAAATCAGTCATCAATTCTTGTTGGGGACTATTTATTAAGTAGATGTTTTGAAATGATGGTTGAGGATGGAAGTATTGAAGTATTAAAACTTTTATCTTCTACATCATCAACTATTGCTCAAGGAGAAGTTTTGCAATTACAACATAAAGGTGACTCTGAAATGTTAGAAGATACATATTTGAATATAATTTCTTCTAAAACTGCAGCTTTATTTTCTGCATCTTCAAAAGTTGGATCGATAATTACTGATAAAGACAATAAATTTAAAGATGCACTAGAATTCTATGGAAAGAACCTTGGATTAACATTTCAGATTGCAGATGACACCCTTGACTATAACTCAGAATTAAAAATGTTTGGTAAAGAGATAGGGAAAGATTTCTTTGAGGGCAAGGTTACTCTCCCGATTATTCTATTACATCAAAAATTATCTTCAGATGAAAAATTAGTTTTAAAAAAAATATTTGAACAAAATATCAGATCTAAAGAACAATTTGACTATGTGCTTACATTAATAAAAAAATATAATATAATTAATGAGTGTTACAAAAAAGCGGAGCACTATATAAGTTTAGCATCAAATTCATTAAGTATATTTCAAGATTGTGAAGAAAAAACTATACTCAAAAATTTAACTTCATTTAGTATTAATAGAAAATTTTAAGGTGATAAGAGAATTTTTTTCCAATCATTATTTTCTTTAATATATTTTAATCTTTCGTGAATTCTATTTTCACCATCTAACCAAAATTCAATTTCGTGGTGTTTTAACCTCCATCCTGACCAATGATCAGGTCTTGGAACATTATTTTCATCTTTATAGAGATCTTTAAATTTTTTTATAGATTGGTTTAGCTCTTCTCTATCTTTTAAAATTGAACTCTGATTTGATGCCCATGCACCAATTCTACTTCCGTAACTTCTGGATTTATAATAATTATCAGCTTCTTCATCAGAAACTTTTTCAGCAGTACCAACTATTCGAATTTGTCTAAGTAAACTTTTCCAATGAAAGCACATCGAAATGTTTGGATTCTGCTTTATAGAGTTTCCCTTATTACTATTGAAGTTAGTGTAAAAAACAAATCCATCCTCTCCATAATCTTTGAGCAATACCATTCTTACATTCGGATAACCTTTTTCATTAATAGTGCCTAGAGCTAATGCATTTGGATCATTTATTTCTGTTTTCTTTGCCTCATTGTACCATTCAGTGAATAATAGTATTGGATTATCGAGATCTAGAAAGCATTTATCTAAACCTAAAGAATTTTTTTCGTTCATAATTTAACCAAAATAATTTATATAATAATATAATGTCTTTTAATACATTTGGAAAATTTTTTCGATTTACTACTTGGGGTGAGTCTCACGGTCCAGCAATAGGATGTGTTGTTGATGGTTGTCCTCCGAATATTAAGCTTAATATCAGAGACATTCAGTTAGAATTAAATAAAAGAAAGCCTGGTCAGTCAAAATTCACAACCCAAAGAAAAGAGGATGATAAAGTAGAAATTTTATCAGGAACATTTGAGGGCAAAACAACTGGTACACCTATCTCAATGATTATCTTCAATAAAGATATGCGTTCTAGGGATTATAAAAATATTAAAGATAAATTTAGACCTGGTCATGCTGATTATACATATTTTAAAAAGTATGGAATTAGAGATTATAGAGGTGGAGGCAGACAATCAGCGAGAGAGACTGCTTCAAGAGTGGCAGCAGGGGCAATAGCAAAACAAGTTTTGCAAAATATTATTGGGAAAAAGTATAGTGTAATTGGAGCCGTAACACAATTAGGAATACTAGGATGTGACACAGAAAAATGGAATGACAGTTTCATCACAAAAAACCCTTTATTTTGTCCTGATAAAACAGTTTTAAAATTATGGGAAAAATATTTACTTGGGATAAGAAAAGCTGGCTCATCATGTGGGGCTATTATTGAAGTAAGAGCAAGAGGTGTGCCTGTCGGATTGGGAGCTCCAATTTATTCTAAATTAGATATGGATTTAGCATCAGCTATGATGAGTATTAATGCTGTAAAAGGAGTAAACATAGGATCAGGAATGAACTCTGCTCAACTCTCTGGTGAACAAAATTCTGATGAAATGTCTCAAAAAGGACAGAAAACAAAATTTAAATCAAATAATGCTGGAGGAATTTTGGGAGGAATTTCTAGTGGACAAGAAATAATAGTTTCATTTGCGGTAAAACCGACTTCATCAATTCTTTCTCAAAGAAAAACAATTAATAAATTTGGAAAAAATACTTCAATTTCAGTCACAGGTAGACATGATCCTTGCGTAGGTATTAGGGCGGTACCTATAGGTGAAGCAATGATGCATTGCGTAATCCTTGATCACTACTTAATGAATAAAGCTCAATGTGGCAATTAATTAGTTTTTTTAATTAAAACTTTAGAATTTAGAGTTTCTAAAACCTTCACTTCAATAGATTTAGCATCTAGACCAGCCTCTTTATACATTTCTTCTGGTTTATCTTGGTCTAAAAATTTATCAGGCAAAATCATTGATCTAAATTTTATATTATTATCTAATAAATTCTTTTCATTTAAGAAATGATTTACATGAGCTCCAAAACCTCCAATAGAGCCTTCTTCCAACGTAATTAGCACTTCATGATTTGTTGCAACTTGCCACATAAGATTTTCATCCAGAGGTTTTGCAAATCTAGCATCTATAATTGTTGGATTAATTCCCATTTTTTTTAAACTTTCTTCAGCCAATAAACATTCTTCTAATCTGTTACCAAAACTTACTAAGGCAACTTTCTTACCTTCTCTTATAACTCTACCTTTTCCAATATCTATTTTTTCGTTGATATCAGGTAATTCTAAACCTGCTCCATTTCCTCTTGGATATCTAAATGCACATGGTTGATTATTAATATCTACTGACGTATTGACCATTCTTACCAATTCTGCTTCATCACTTGCTGCCATAACAATAAAATTAGGTAAAGTTGATAAATATGTAATATCAAAAGCACCTGCATGAGTGGCTCCATCGGCGCCAACTAAACCAGCTCTATCAATTGCAAATCTTACGGGTAAACTTTGAATTGCAACGTCATGAACTACCTGATCATAAGCTCTTTGTAAAAATGTTGAATAAATTGCTGCATAAGGCTTATAACCCTCTGTTGCTAAACCTGCAGCAAAAGTAACAGCATGTTGTTCAGCAATTCCAACATCAAAAGTTCTATCCGGAAAAACTTTACTAAATGCGTCCATTCCTGTCCCAGACGGCATAGCTGCAGTTATACCTACAATTTTACTGTCTTTCTTTGCATGCTCTATTAATGTATTTGCAAATACCTTTGTAAAGGCAGGAGCCTTAGTTGTTGATTTTTGTTGAACTCCAGTTTGAACGTCAAATTTTGTAACTCCGTGATACTTATCATCAGATTTTTCAGCAAAACTATATCCTTTACCTTTTTGAGTTTTTATATGAATTAGTATTGGACCATTATGATTACTTTCTTTTGCATTTTTTAAAATTGGCAATAAAACATCTAAATCATGACCATCAATTGGACCAACATAATAAAAACCTAATGAATTAAATAATGTACCACCTGTGACAGCCGATCTCAAAAAATCTTCAGCCTGTCCAGCCTTTTTGCTAAATCTTTTTGAAAATGATGAAATAATCATTTTAACTGTTTCTCTGAAACTAAAATAAATCTTACCTGAAAAAATTTTAGCAAGATAAGATTTCATTGCGCCTACTGGTTTTGCAATTGACATATCATTGTCATTCAAAATTACGATCATTTTTGTGTTTGAGTCTCCAGCATTATTCATAGCTTCATATGCCATTCCTGCGCTCATGGCACCGTCACCAATAACTGCTATAACCTGATCTGATTTATTTGATAATTTATTTGCTGTTGCAATACCAAATCCAGCAGAAATAGAAGTGGAACTATGAGCTGCACCAAAAGGGTCAAATTCACTTTCCGATCGCTTTGTAAAACCAGATAATCCACTTCCTTGTCGTAAAGTTCGTATTTTATCTTTTCTTCCTGTTAAAATTTTATGAGGGTATGATTGATGACCAACATCCCATATCAATTTGTCCTTAGGTGTATCAAAAACATGATGAAGTGCTACTGTTAATTCTACAACACCTAAGCCCGCACCTAGATGACCACCTGTTTTTGAAACAGCATCAATCATTTCGCTTCTTACTTCTTCTGATAGAACTTTTAATTCTTCATTATTGAGTTTTTTTATATCTGAAGGAAAATTAATATTATTTAAATATTTATAATTCTGCATTTATTTATTTCTACTTAATATAAATTCAATTGTCTCTTTTAAATCACTAGCATTATTTCCATAGCTAACTAAACTATTAAATATTTCTTTTTTTAGTTTTGACGCATATTTAATAGCATTTTTATATCCTAGTAAACTTATTAATGTTGCTTTTCCCCTTTTTGAATCTTTATTTGTTTTTTTTCCTGCAGTTTTTGATGTACTGCTATAATCAATTAAATCATCTGCAATTTGAAAAAGTAAACCAATTTTTTCACCAATAATTGAGAATTTTTTTATTTTATCTTTTTTATTTGTCAAAATAACTGGAGACAAACAGCTGAATGAAAATAATTTTCCAGTCTTTTTAATCTCCATATCTATAATTTTTTGTTTAGAAACTTTTTTTCTTTCATAATTTAAATCCAAGAATTGACCTCCGGCTATTCCTTGGTGACCTGATGATTGAGATATTAGATTTATTAGGGATATTTTTTTATTGTTATTTATATTGAACTTTGGATCAGATAAAATTTCAAAAGCTAATGTCAAAAGGGAGTTTCCAGCTAAAACAGCTGTTGATTCTCCAAATTTTTTATGTGTAGTTAGTTTACCTCTTCTAATATCATCATCATCCATACACGGTAAATCGTCATGTATTAGTGAATAAGCGTGTATACATTCAACAGCTGAACTTAAATATAAAAGATATTTTTTTTCGACATTAAAAATTTTTCCAACATCAAAAATAAGCTTAGATCTTATTTTTTTTCCTCCAG
The DNA here is from genome assembly GCA_902612605.1 of uncultured Pelagibacteraceae bacterium. GTDB lineage: Bacteria > Pseudomonadota > Alphaproteobacteria > Pelagibacterales > Pelagibacteraceae > Pelagibacter. The sequence goes on along the minus strand of CACMDY010000004.1, from coordinate 65,158 downwards.
GAAATAAACCATACTTAATAGGTATAATTAGATCTGTTTTTTTTTGTTTTGCTAAGTAATTTTTTAAAAATTTATTTACTTCATTAACAGTTTTAACTAATTTTTTTTTCATTTTTTTTTTGAGGTTAATTTTTCTATTTTTAGCTTGGTACTTTCAGATATATTTTTGGAGTCCTTTTGAAATTTTTTTTCTATTATATTGTTTAACTTTATTAAATATTGATAATCTTCAATGGATTCTTCCAAATTTTTTTTATTTTCTAATTTTTGAATTAAACGATCTGCTATATCTGTGAGTTCACTCAAAGATTTTAATTCAATATCATCTGGCAAAATTTTTTCATTCATATAATAATTTGTAATATTATATGAAAATTAATGATTCAAATATTAAAAAAGCAGTAAAATATTTAAATAATAACGAATGTATTGGAATACCTACAGAAACTGTCTATGGATTAGCTGCTAATGCCTATTCTGATAAAGGCACTAAAAAAATATTTAAATTAAAAGGAAGACCTTCTGATAACCCCTTGATAGTTCATTATTATAATATTAAAGATTTGGAAAAAGATTGTGAGACAAATACTTTGTTTTATAAACTTTATAATTCATTTTGCCCTGGACCAATAACCTTTATATTAAAACTAAAAAATGAAAGCAAAATTTCAAAAAATGTTACTAATAACAAAAAAACATTAGGTGTAAGATTTCCAAGTCACCGAACCGCTAGAATATTATTAAAATCTTTAAAATATCCTTTAGCAGCACCAAGCGCAAATATTTCTGAAGGGATAAGTCCAGTGACAAAAGATGATGTATATGATGAATTTGGAGAAAAAATTAAATTTATTCTAGAAGGTGGAAGATCAAAAGTTGGTGTTGAGTCTACAATAATAAGTTTAGTAAAAAAACCCCAAATTTTAAGATTGGGTGGTTTAGATATTTCTATATTAAAAAAAAAATTAAAAATAAATTTAAAAACTAAATTGCATGGTAAAAACAATATAAATTCTCCAGGAAGAGGGAGGGTTCATTATTCACCAGGTATACCCATTAGATTAAACGCAATAAAAATTAAAAAACATGAGGCTTTTATCCTAATCAAGAAGAAAAAAGAAAATAATAAGAATTATTTTTATTTAAGTAAGACAAATAATCTAATGGAGAGTGGTAAAAATTTGTATAAAACATTAAGAAAAATTAAGAAGCTAGGTTACAAAAAAATAGCTGTGCAAAGAATACCAAACCGAAACTTTGGATTAGTGATTAACGATAGACTTCTTAGAGCATCAAAAAAATGAAAAAATTAGTCGAAGTAAAAAATATTAAAAAAAATTATGGAAAGAACGAGGCAGTAAAAGGTATAACCTTTAACATAAAAGAAGACGAAATTTTAGGTCTATTAGGTCCAAATGGCTCAGGCAAAACAACCACCATTGGTATGTTGTTGGGACTTTTAAAACCAACTAGTGGAGAAATTTTGATAAATGGTCAAAAATTGGAGGGAAATAGAATTGAAATCTTGGAACAAATAAACTTCATATCTCCATATATTGAATTACCAAAAAAACTTACGGTTAAACAAAATCTAACCGTTTATGGAAAATTATATAAAATAAATAATATTAATGAGAGAATTGAATTTTTATCAGAAAAATTAAGATTGGGAGGATTACTTAATGGCATTACAGGTGAATTATCATCTGGACAAAAAAATAGAGTTAGTTTGGCAAAAGCATTAATCAATGAACCAAAAGTATTGCTATTAGATGAACCAACCGCATCATTAGATCCAGAAGTAGGTGATTTTGTTAGATCTTTTTTGGAAGATTATAAAAAAGAAAAAAAAATATCTATACTTCTTGCCTCTCATAATATGAATGAAGTCACTAGACTTTGTAAGTCAATTCTAATGATGAAAGAAGGAATTATAATTGACAAAGGAAATCCTGAAGAATTAATCAATAAACATGGTAGAAAAAACCTCGAGGAAGTTTTTTTAAAATTATCTAGGAGTAAAAATGAGCTTAACTAGGATGTACGGTCTTTTTCTAAGACATTTTTATTTAATAACTAGATCTTTCCCAAGAGTTTTAGATCTTGTTTATTGGCCAACTATTCAAATTACTTTGTGGGGATTTATCTCAAATTTTTTTGCTACACATACAACATATTATAATAATGCGGTAGGAGTTATATTAACATGTGCAATCCTTTATGATTTTCTTTTCAGAACAAGCATTGGATTTAATATGCTATTCCTTGAAGAAATTTGGAGTAGAAACTTTACAAATTTATTTATTGCCCCAATGAAAATTGGTGAAATATTAACTTCACTTGTTGTTACAGCATTAATTAGAGCTCTTATAGGTTTAATACCAGCAGTGCTTTTAACTTCACCATTATTCGGTATTTCTATTTTAGATTTAGGAATATTTTTATTCTTTTTATTTTTGAGCCTATATTTATTTGGAATAACACTTGGAATCCTTGTGTCAGCTGGTCTATTGAGATATGGGCCCTCTTTTGAAAATATAGCATGGTCTACAATGTTTTTATTGGCTCCATTTGGATGCATTTATTATCCAATAGAAATATTACCAGAAATGTTTCAGAAAATAGCGTACTTATTGCCATTGGTATATATTTTTGAAGAGGCAAGAAATATTTTGATTAATCAAACTGTAGATATTGAAAATATCTATTATGCTTTCATGTGGAATGGAGTTTACTTTGTATTATCGATTGCATTATTCTATTATTCTTTCAATGTCGCAAAAAATAAAGGTACGCTTATTAATATGGGTGAATAGTGGTGCGCCCGCAAGGAGTCGAACCCTGAACCTCCAGAGCCGAAATCTGGCGCTCTATCCAGTTGAGCTACGAACGCATACTAATTTAATATAGTAATTTATGAAAAATATCATCAATTTTATTGTTGGAGAAGACGGTAATAACAAAAGAGTAGATATCATATTAGCCAACCATCATAAAAGTTTAAGCAGAACCAGAGTAAAAAATTTAATCCTAGATAGAAAATTAAAAATTAATGAGAGAATTGTCCAAGACCCTTCAATTAAAGCTAAATTAAATGACAAAATTGAACTTGAAATTATTGAACCTAAGAAAAAAAGCTTAAAACCTTATGATTTTAAGTTAAATATAATTTATGAAGATGAAGACTTAATCGTAATTGACAAACCTTCTGGAATTTCGATGCATCCTGGTGCTGGTAATTATGATAATACAATAGTTAACGCACTAATGAATTATGATAGTAAAAATTTATCTAACATAGGAGATGGGCTTAGACCTGGTATAGTTCACAGAATTGATAAAGATACATCTGGATTAATTGTAATTGCAAAAAATAATCCAACTCATGAAAAATTATCAATTCAGTTTTCCGAACATACTATAACAAGAGTTTATCAAACTTTAATATGGGGAAAATTAAGACCTCAAAAAGGAACAATTAAAACATTCATAACTAGAAGTTCAAAAAACAGACAAATGATGGAAGTGTCATCTAGCAGAGGTAAAAAAGCAATTACACATTACGAAACTTTAGAGCTTTTTGAGAATGATAAAGTTCCAACTTTTAGTTTTATACAATGTAAATTAGAAACTGGAAGAACACATCAAATTAGAGTTCATATGTCATACAAAGGTAATAATATTCTTGGAGATAAAAAATATAAAAAGAAATATAAGAAATTTAAAAATATTGAAGAAGATCTTAATAATAAAATTTTAAATCTAGATAGACAATTTTTGCATGCAAAACAGTTGGGATTTAACCATCCTAGGACAGAGGAAAGATTAGAATTTTCGTCAAATATCCCAAACGATTTAAGTGATATCTTAAAAAAACTAAGAAAATTAAGTAAATAAAACGATTGTAAAAAAATATTTCTCTATTACATAAATACTTCCGATGAGCAATAATACATACAATTTGCCTACTCTTTCAAATGAAGGTGGTTTAACAGCATATCTGGCCCAAATTAAAAAATTTCCTATGCTAGATGCAGAAGAAGAATACATGCTTGCTAAAAATTGGCAAACTACAGGAAATGTTAAATCAGCTGAAAAACTTGTTACAAGTCATTTAAGACTAGTTGCTAAAATAGCGATGGGTTACAAAGGCTATGGTTTGCCTCTTAATGAAATGATTTCAGAAGGTAACGTAGGTTTGATGCAAGCTGTTAAAAAATTTGAACCAGAAAAAGGTTTCAGACTTGCAACTTATGCAATGTGGTGGATTAAAGCTTCTATTCAAGAATATATTCTAAGATCATGGAGCTTAGTAAAAATTGGAACTACAACAGCTCAGAAAAAACTTTTTTTTAACTTGAAGAAGTTAAAAAATCAAATTGCACCTAGAACTGAGGGTGACTTACGTGATGAACATGTAAAGGATATAGCAAACAGATTAGATGTTAGCGAAAAAGAAGTAGTATCCATGAATAGAAGACTCTCAGGAAAAGAGCAATCTTTAAATGCACCTATTGGAGAAGATGGTGATGAATGGCAAGATTGGGTTGTAGACAATGATATGGATCAAGAACTTAAATTTGCACAAAATGAGGAAATGGAGCAACGAAAAGACCTTTTGCAAGACTCTATTAAGATTTTAAATGAGAGAGAAAAAGAAATTCTTTACTCTAGAAGATTGACAGATGATCCAATAACTTTGGAAGATTTAAGTAAGAAATTCAAAATAAGTAGAGAAAGAATAAGACAAATTGAAAATAAAGCTTTTGAAAAACTTCAAAAACATATGCTTAACTCTGCTAAATCAAAAAATCTATTACCAGCTAATTAAGCTTATTAAAATTCTTTTCTAATATTTGCAGTTAAACTGGTATTAAATGCTTCGTTATCATTTCTATAATGATCGACCATGAAACTTATATTTAAACCATCTTCCATTGTAGCCCCTATTCCAAGGGTTAGTTTTGCATGTGATGTATTTTGATCAGATATTGCATTAGCATAAATAGTTGAAGAATCATTTACATAATAAGCTTCTGATAATGAATTTATTGTTTTATTTTTACCAATTTCAAACTGTAATAAAGGAGTAATAAATCCTTGATCTATCTCTAATATATTTGAAAAATTAAATCCAAAAGATAATGACGAACTTTTTATATTTTGATCATTGTAATTAATTGAATCACCATCACCGCTTTCAATATAATCGTCTAATATCGTATAACCTAAGTCTATCCTAGAATAGTAATTTAAGTTTTTATTTTCTTTTTGTTCTAATGGTTCGTATAAGTAAGTAAAGCTTCCAAATAATTGTTTTCCATCTCTAAGGCCTTTATTATTTCCTCCAGATACTTTTCTATTGATATCGATTTCTGTTTCTCCAAATCCAATGGCGGCCTCGAAATATCGATTTTCAAAAAATTGGTTGCTTCCATAGATTAATAAAGATTTTGCTATTGCATCCATATGTGCATCATTACTTCCAATTTGAGTTTCTTGCTCAGATTGATTTAATGCTAAACCTATAGTTTTTAGATCTGTAATTTTTTTATCAAATCCTACAGTAAAACCCTTGGTTTTAAGTTCCTGACCCAACTCTTTACCTTTGTTGTTTATTCTACCAAAAGAAAGATTGCCTTCACTCCAAAAAGCAAATTTTCTCTCCTTTTTTTCATATTTTATTAAGTTAGTTGTTAGAGCATCAACTATTTTGTTTGCGTATGGGTCATTAAAATTTAATGCTATTTTATTTCTTGAAGTGTTACTATTTTGAATTGGTCTTATAAAATTTAAGCGGCTATTTACTCTATTTAATGACTGAGTCATTGATTGAATTGAAGCTGTTGTTTGATTTTTTATTAAAGTTTTTACAGTATCGTTAAAAATTTGACCTTTTGCAGTAGTAAAATTTAAAGTTGCTGTGTTTGAAATACCAGCATAAGAGTTTCCAACGGTATCATCAAATGCAGTTGAATCTATTTTTACATGATAGGAAGTGTCATTTTCTAAGTCAGATGATGGATTAATAGTAATTTCAGTTGTTCCACTTCCAGATAATAAAGATCCTGTCACATCAATCTCTATCGCTTCGCCTGTTGATGTATTTATGATATCAATATTTCCACTTTCGGCATCTACAACTTCATTAAATGTAAGAACTATATTTGATGATACACTAACATTAGATGCATCATCAGATGGTGAAGAAGATGTTAAAGTAGGATTATTATTATCAACTGTTTTAAAATTTAATTCTGTTTTACTTGAAATACCATCAAAATTATTAAATGCTGCACTATCTACTAGGATATAATATTCAGTATCCTCATCTAAATTTGATGATAAAGCAAATGTAGCTGTAACTGTTGCTGGAGCGGATAAACTCATAGCTAAAAACATTCCATTAGTTGAAAAAGTTTCAACAGTACTGTCATCTGATGTTTTTTTTAAAATTACATTTCCGTTATTTGCTGATACAGACCCTGATGCTAGCCACACGAGATCTATTCCAGTATTCACTGCAATCTGTGTTGCATTATCTGCAGGAGTAGTTGATGATAAATCAACAGCATATACATGCTTAGGATTGATTAAAATAACAAAAAAAAAAATAAATATGTGAATATATTTATTGTTCATATTGGTAATATATGCTGAATTTTATTATTAATTAAATTAATTTTAATATTAATTAAATGGATCTATTAAAAGAATGGTATCTTCCCTCTCAGGGCTTGTTGAAATACTGGATATTTTTGTCTCAATAAACTCTTCAATAGCTTTTAAATATATCTTTGCATTATTAGGTAAATCTTCAAAATTTTTAATTCCTTGAGTTTTAGATTTCCAACCTTTGAACGTTTTGTAAACTGGTTTGACGTTTAACTGATCTTCCACGGCAGCAGGAAAATAATCTATTTCTTTTTCATTTAGCTTATAAGCCACACAAAGATTTATTTCATCAAGTTCATCTAATACATCTAATTTAGTTAATGCTATTCCATCAATACCTGAAATCTTTATAGTTTGTCTTACTAAAACTCCATCAAACCATCCACATCTTCTTTTTCTACTAGTTACAGTTCCAAATTCATGTCCCTTTTCACCTAAATGATTACCAACATCATCTGTTAGTTCTGTTGGAAAAGGTCCTTCACCTACCCTTGTTGTGTATGCCTTTGTAATTCCTAATACATAATTTATTGAGTTTGGACCGCATCCAGATCCTGTTGCTGCTGAAGCTGCTACTGTATTGGATGATGTTACATATGGATATGTTCCATGATCAACATCAAGTAATATTCCTTGAGCTCCCTCAAATAAAATTTTTTTATTTTCTGATTTAAATTGATCTATCTTTCTCCAAACAGGTTCTGAATATTTTAAAATATTTGGGGCTATTTTTAATAAGTCCTCAACAAGTTTATCTTTTTCATATATTGGCTTACCCAATCCTTTTCGGATAGCATTATGGTGTTCAAGTACTAATGATAATCGATTTTCAAGATTTTGTTTTGATGCAAGATCCATTACTCTTATAGATCTTCTCCCTACTTTATCTTCGTACGCTGGACCAATACCTCTTCTAGTAGTTCCAATTTTCGATTTACCTGCGGAGTCTTCTCTTATTTCATCCATCTCTCTATGAAATGGTAAAATTAATGTAGCAGCCTCTGATAATATGAGATTATTTTCATTAATTTCCACACCTTTAGATTTAGCTTCTTCAATTTCATCTAAAAGCGCCCAAGGATCTACAACAACTCCATTTCCAATAATTGAAATTTTATTTTTTCTTACAATTCCAGATGGCAATAATCTTAATTTATAAGTAACACCATCTATGACCAAGGTATGGCCAGCATTATGTCCCCCTTGGAATCTTACGACAACATCTGCTTCACTGGATAACCAATCAACTATTTTCCCTTTTCCTTCATCTCCCCACTGCGATCCAACGACAACTACATTATTCATCTAAATTTCTTTTCTATTATAAAACTATTTAAATGGTTAATTGGTCCATTTCCTTTTCCAAAGTTCGGTCTTGTCCTAATGGCATTGTTTACATATCTAATACCTAACTCACAAGATTTCTTTAGAGTTTTTCCACATCCATAATATGTTGCAATTGCAGTTGATAATGTACATCCAGTTCCATGTGTATTTTTTGTTTTAATTTTTTTATTTGTAAATATTGCAGTCTCTTTTTTATTTACAAAAATATCTTTCAAGGTTTTAGAACTTAAATGACCACCTTTAATTAAAACATTCTTAGCACCTAAATCTAATAATATTTTAGCAGCATTTTTCATGTCCAGCTCAGAATTAATTTTGATTTTAGTTAGTATTTCCGCTTCAGGAATATTTGGTGTTATTAAATCAACTTTTTTTATTAGTTTTTTTTTCAAAACTAAAATAGCTTTATTATCAATAAGCTTGGTTCCACCTTTAGCTACCATAACAGGATCTAATATTATTTTTTTTAAATTTGATTTTTTTATTGATTTTAAAACTGAGTTTATAACTTTAGTAGAATGCAGCATTCCTATTTTTACTGAGTCTGGCTTAATATCTTTTGAGGTAAATTCGATTTGATTGGAAATTTCCTTAATTGGCATTGGTATTATAGACTTAAGACCCGTAGTATTCTGTGCAGTAACAGCGGTAATTGCTGTCATAGCAAAAGAGCCAAGAGAAGTAACTGATTTAATATCTGCTTGGATGCCCGCTCCTCCGGAGGAGTCTGATCCTGCAATAATTAATATTTTAGATTTGATTTTCAATTTACTGAATAGATTTTTTAATTATATTAACACACAATTTATTTAAATTTGAATCCTCTGACTCGCTCATAATTCTTATTTTTGGTTCAGTACCAGATTTTCTAACTAAAATTCTACCTCTGTTTTTAATTATTTTATTTGCTTTGTTAATTGCTTTTTTGCATTTTGGAGTATTAATAATTGATTTATCCTTAACTTCAACATTCTCTAAAATTTGAGGGGTGGGATTAAATTTGTTAAAAAGCTCACTTGCTTTTTTTGTTTTTCTTAAAGAGAAAAGAATTTCTAATGCAACTAATAATCCATCTCCTGTTGTGGCAAACTTTCCAAGAATTATGTGACCAGATTGTTCCCCTCCTAAATTAAATTTATTTTTTTTCATTTTTTCTTTTACATATCTATCTCCAACATCTGATCTTAAAAATTTAATTCCTTTGTTTTTAAAAAAATTTTCTAAGCCATAATTTGACATTAATGTACCGATAACACCTCCCTTTAAAATCTTTTTTCTTTTCCATCTCTCGCCTAACATTGCAAGAATTTTATCTCCATCAATAATTTTACCTTTTTCATCACAGATAATTATTCTGTCAGCATCTCCATCCAATGAAATACCTATATGAGCTTTATTTTTTTTTGTCATTTGACAAATTTTACTTGGGTAAGTAGATCCGGATTTAAGATTTATATTTAAACCATTAGGAGTTGTGCCAGTGTCATATACTTTAGCACCTAATGATTTAAATAAAGCTGGACCAGCTTTGTACCCAGCTCCGTTAGCACAATCTAAAGCAATTTTGATACCTTTTAAACTAAATGAGGATGGGAAATTTTGTTTTAATATTTTAATATAACTATCGTTAGCATCCTCTAATCTTTTAACTCTCCCCAATTCGATTGGTTTTGATAGATTTTTAGTAATCTTTGAGTCAATTAGCTTTTCAATTTTCTTCTCAATTCTATCAGATAATTTAAGTCCATCAGGTCCAAATAACTTTAATCCATTGTCTTGATATGGATTATGAGATGCAGTAATCATTATACCCATATTAGCTCTCATTTTTTTTGTAAGCATCGCTAAACCATTTGTTGGTAGAGGTCCCAAAGTATAAATATGCATTCCTGCTGATGCCAATCCAGATACTAAAGCTGGTTCAAGCGTATATCCTGATAATCTGGTATCTTTTGCAATAATTGCTGTTTGTTTACTCTTTTTTAAATTTTTAAAGTATGTTCCGGCTGCTAAGCCAAATTTGAAAAACATTTCTCCATTTATTTTAGACCCATTAACTTTTCCTCTAATTCCATCTGTTCCAAAATATTTTTTAATCATTTTTAATTTTGTAATTTTTTAAATACTTTAAATGCTTGATTAATCTCTTTAATATCATGAACCCTTAGAATTTGGACTCCTTGAAGATATGCCTGAATGCATGAAGATACGGTTCCACCAATCCTTTCTCTAGTATCATTTTCTCTTGAAATATCCTTAATAAATCTTTTTCTAGATAAGCCCAACATTACAGGAAGGCCTAATGAATGAAAAATAGAAATATTCTTTAAAAGAGTAATATTATGTTTCAAATTTTTTCCAAACCCAATACCTGGATCTAATATAATATTATTATGCTTAATACCTTTGTTTCTTAAGTATTTTAATTTATTTTCAAAGAAGTCATAAATATCAAGTAATACATTATTATATGTTGGATTTAATTGCATACTCTTTGGTGTTCCTTTCATATGATGAATGACAAAAGGTATTTTGGTTTTTTTTAAATAGTTTATAGTCTCAGGATCATAATTTAGTCCAGATACATCATTAATAAGATCTACTTTTATTTTGGAAGCATTCTTCATCACAAAACTTTTTCTAGTATCTAATGAAACAAAGGTTTTTTTATTTTTTAAAATTTTTAGAATAAATTTTATTCTATCCCATTCTTTTCTAGGATTAATATCTTTTGCACCTGGTCTTGTAGACTCTCCACCAACGTCTATTATCTTTGCGCCATTTGATAATAATTTATTCACATGTTTTAAGGCTAAATTTTTTTTATTATATTTGCCACCATCTGAAAAACTATCTGGAGTTAAATTAACTATGCCCATCAAAATAGGGATATCAGATAAATTTATTTGTTTAAAAATTTTCTTTTTTTTTATATTTTTTAAATCTCTTTTGACTTTTTTTTTTAGTTTTATTGAGAGATTGCTAATATCTTTGAAATTGATGATTCTATTTTTTTTTCTGTCTATGATTTCTATTTTATCAAATGATATTTTAGTATTGCCATGAAGAGGAATTGATTTATTTTTTTTAATGTTTATCTTTGATGCTGATCCAAAATAAAAATTACACGCTCTTGTGTAATATTTATTCATTAGTGCTTAGTGCACTATCTTTGGTTTTAAGCCCATTGAACCAAGTGCTGAGCTTTGATCATCATCTTCAACTTTAAGATCTTCTTTATTTTTTGGATATATGTTCTTATTTATTAAATCCTCTATTTCTGCACCGGTCAAAGTTTCATAAGTTAATAAAGCTTTTGCTAATTTATGTAAGTCATCGATTTTATCAGTTAAGACTTTTCTTGCCCTTTCATAACCCATATCAACAAATTTTCTAATTTCACTATCAACTTTTCTTGCAGTCTCTTCAGACATATTTTGCTGTCTTGCAACAGATCTGCCCAAAAATACTTCTTCCTCATTTTCACCATATGCTACTGGACCCATTTCTTTACTTAACCCAGCCCTCATAACCATCGCTCTTGCTCTTTTTGTTGCTTGTTCTATATCACTTGAAGCTCCTGTAGTTACTTTATCGTCTCCAAAAATTAATTCCTCTGCAACTCTGCCTCCCATGGCTATTGCCATTTGTGCATGCAGTTGTTCTCTTGTCTGTGAAACCTCATCTCTCTCTGGTAATTGCATTACCATTCCTAAAGCTCTCCCTCTAGGTATAATAGTTGCTTTATGTATAGGATAAGCAGCTTTTTCATTTATAGTTACTATAGCGTGACCCGCTTCGTGGTAAGCTGTTAATTTTTTCTCTTCTTCAGACATTACCATTGACCTTCTTTCAGACCCCATCATCACTTTATCTTTTGCTTCTTCAAATTCTTGATATGTCACAATCCTTTTATTTTTTCTTGCCGCTAGCAATGCAGCTTCGTTAACAAGGTTCGCTAAATCAGCGCCAGAAAATCCGGGTGTTCCTCTAGCAACTGTTCTCAAGTTAACATCGGGTGCCATTGATATTTTCTTCGCATGTACTTTTAAAATTTTTTCTCTACCAATTAAATCTGGATTTGAAACAACAACTTGTCTGTCAAATCTCCCGGGTCTCAAAAGGGCTGGATCTAATACATCTGGTCTATTAGTTGCAGCAATAATAATGACACCCTCATTAGTATCAAAACCATCCATCTCAACTAATAACTGATTAAGTGTTTGCTCTCTTTCATCATTCCCACCACCGAGACCTGCTCCTCTGCTTCTTCCAACTGCATCAATTTCATCAATAAATATAATACACGGTGAATGTTTTTTTCCTTGTTCAAACATGTCTCTTACTCTTGAAGCTCCAACACCAACAAACATTTCAACAAAATCTGATCCAGAAATCGTGAAAAAAGGAACACCTGCTTCTCCAGCAATTGCTCTAGCTAATAGTGTTTTACCAGTTCCAGGAGGACCAACTAATAAACAGCCTCTTGGAATTTTTCCACCTAATCTACTGAACTTCCTAGGATCTTTTAGAAATTCTACAACTTCCTCTACTTCTTCTTTAGCCTCCTCAACACCAGCAACATCGTTAAAAGTAACTTTACCTTTTACCTCGTTCATCATTTTTGCTTTCGATCTTCCAAAGCCCATTGCACCACCTTTTCCACCTTGCATTTGTCTCATAAAAAAAATCCAAACAGCGATTAATAAAAGCATTGGGAACCATGAAAGAAGTATTCCTAAAAGTGAAGGCATTTTTTCCTCTAATGGACTAGCAGAAATACTAACACCTTTATCACTTAGCTTCTGAATTAAGTTCGGGTCTTCAGGCGCATAGGTAGTAAATTGATTTCCATTTGATAATACACCTTTTATATTTTTTCCTTGTATTTCAACTTTAACAACTCTTCCATTGTCTACTTCGCTTAAGAATTCTGAGAAAATAATTTTATTTTTTTGGGAAATGGACCCCTGAGGGTTTTTAAACATGTTATATAGCCCTATCGTCAAAATAACGATTATTCCCCACATAGCTAAGTTTTTAAAATTCATAAAGCATTAAATTAAGAATTATTAGTAAATTAACAAGTGTCATTTTGATCATTTATCAAAAAAAATTATCAATTTTCTGGGTAAATAATCACTGAATCTCTAATTTTTTCAATAATACATCCAGAAAGTGTCAATTTTACATTTTTGTCTGAAAACATTAAAGAATCTAAGAGGCCTAATACTTTTTTGCCTCGTGGATAGTTTTTTTTCTTGCTGATATGTTGAATTACTTGCATGAAACTTCTTAAAATAATTTCGTCTGGATTTTTAAAAAAAGATTGGTTTAAAATAATTTTTTTATCTTTTTGAAAATATTTTGAGTTTTCAACAACATTTTTCTCAACAAAAAATTCAATAACTTGATTACTTTTTGATAAATTTTTTAAAGTTAAATAGAATTTATCAAAGTTTAGACCTTCTTTATCTAAATTTCTTAAAAGTTTTCTAATTCTGCTCCTTAAAAATTTATCATTATTATTTGAAGGATCATTTATAAAAAAACCAAATGTTTTTTTATTAATATTGATTAGTTCTTTTTTTGGAGTAGACAAAAATGGTCTGATAATCTTTATATCATTATAATCACTTACATTTTTGTCAAAAGAAACAAGTCCTTTTAAACCAGAACCTCTTAGCAATCTTATAAAAAAATTTTCTATCAAATCATTTTTGTGATGACCTAATAGTAGATATTTTATATTATGCTTGATACATTCTTTATAAAACAAATCATATCTTAGGTCTCTTGCGAAAGATTGTATATTTTTATTATTTTTAGTATTTTTTCTTTTTAGAATTTTGCAATTAATTCTGAAACCTTTTTTAAGTTTAAACTTTAAATTTTTCGCTTCAATAGATGATTCTTTCCTTAAATTGTGATCAATTATTATTGGATGCAATTTTACCTTGTGTTTCAACGCATAACACTGAGAAAAAAATAAAATAGATAAGCTATCAGCGCCGCCCGATACTCCAACCATTACCTTTTTTTTTGCAACATCTAAAGAAGTAAGATTGTTTGAAAATAATTTATATAATTTTTTAACTTTAGGATCCTTTAATTTTGTTAAATAAAAATTAGGAGTTTTCTTTGTTGCACTCAAACTTTTTCTCTTCATATTTGGCTTTTTGAAGAACTGATTGAGTGGCATTTGGATACTGTTTTTTTACACCAGCAATCATTAAGCAACCCTGATCTTTCTCTCCTATTTGAACTAAAGATACACCAAGCTTCAAAAGGTTAATAGGTGCTTTTTCACTCTTGGGATATTTTTGGTAACCCTCTAAATAAGCAGATGCTGCATCTGTGTAGAGCTGTCTTATTCTAAAAGTTTCTGCATACCAATACTGCGCATTTCCAGAAAGATCATTATCTGGATTTGTATCAACAAATTCCCTGAATGCTCTTTCTGCCATATTATAATCTCCCACCTTTAAAAAACTAGTTGCGAATTCATATTGCTCTAAAGGAGAAGCGTCAGGTAAAATTTTTTCCTCGTTTATAAAACTTTCTGTCAAAATTGTCTGGGTTGTTTCGACAGACTGTATTGCTTGTGTATCATTTGTGTCTGTCATGTCCTTATATGATATTGTGCCTAAATCTTGAGGTTGGGATGCTCCTGGCATAATTTTTTTGCTGGCTAGATCATTATCAAGATTTTCATTTGTAATTAAGTTTTCTTGATTGTTATCACTTTTTTGAACGAGGTTAGAATTATTTTCTAAATCTTGAAATCTTAATTGATTATCTGCTTGAGTTTTAGAAAGTCTTGACGATAATTTATCTACTTTAAAATTAATTTCTTCAAATTTGTTAGTCAGATTTTGAAATTGTTTTTCTATTTCAGACAATTTTAATAGATGTCTTGTCAAGACATCTTCTGTTTCCTTATTTGTTAAAGCAGTTTCGCCTCCAGTTTTTTTCTGAAATGATTCTGAATAAACTGCTCTTTCCAAAGTTCTAAGATCTTTTTGAATAATTTCTAAAATTTCTCCCATGCTCAGTTCCTCAGAAGTTGCACTTAATGAAATAAAAAATATAGAAATTATACAAGTAAAAATGTTGGTGTACTTTTTAAACATCTAATTATTTTTTAATTATAATGATGGCAAAAAAAAGACCCTGAAATTATTAATAATAATCTTAGGGTCTTTAAAATATTTCAAATAGCTTTAATTAGCTTTTACGGTTACAGATCTTCTGTTTTTCGACCAAGAAAGTGGGTTTGAACCTGAGTCAACAGGTCTTTCTTTACCATAACTTATTACTGAAATTCTATCTGCAGATATTCCGTAAGTGATCAGATAATCTTTGGCAGCATTTGCTCTTCTTTCACCTAGTGCTAAGTTATATTCCCTTGTTCCTCTTTCATCTGCGTGGCCTTCGACCACAACATTGATGCTAGAATTCTCTCTTAACCAGTTTGCTTGTTTTCTTAATGTGTCTCTTGATTTAGTTGTCAAAATAGATTCGTTTGTTGCAAAAAATACTCTGTCTGGAACACCGTCAGCTAAATATTTAACAGTATCAGTACCTGTATAAACGTCACCTTGCATTTGACCTTCTACTTTTGTAGTGGTTTTTTTCGTTGCACAAGCTGATACGATTAAACTTAATAATATAACTAGAAAAGTATTTCTAAATGATTTGCTAAAATTCATTAATGCTCCTTAATATTTTATTAGAACTTTTTCACAACTAATTAGATGTTTCAAGCATAAAAATCAACTTAATTTATATTAAAAATTAATAAAAAAGGCCTAATTACTGAGTAAAGACGACCAAGATGGGTCGGAGGCGTCAGTCTCTGTTTGAACCTGCCTTTCATTATATCCTGTTAGATCTATAGACCAAAGTTTTGCGCTAAATCCTTCACCTTTATCGTTAGATTTGGTTTCTCTATAAAAAATTAATACCCTTCCATTAGGAGACCACGAGGGAGCTTCTTGATAGTAATTTTCAGTTAACAATCTCTCACCTGAACCATCTGTTCGCATAACACCAATATAAAATTTCCCTTTATGTAATTTTGTGAATGCAATTAAATCGCCTCTTGGAGACCATACAGGCGTGCCATACAATCCTTTACCAAATGAAATTCTTTTTACATTTGACCCATCAGATTTCATTACGTAAATTTGTTGATAACCACTCCTATCGGAATTAAAAGTTATAAATCGATTATCAGGTGAGTAAGATGGCGATGTATCAATTGATGGATGATTTGTTATTCTTTCAACAATTCTATTTTCTAAATCCATAGTATAAATATCTGAGTTACCATCTTTAGCAAAACTCATAATAATTTTCTTTCCATCAGGAGAAAATCTTGGAGCAAATGTCATTCCTGGAAAATCACCAACTACTTCCTGCGTACCAGTTTCAATATCTAATAAATATACTCTTGGTAGATTTTTAAAATAAGATAAGTAAGTCACCATCTGACTTGTCGGATTAAATCTAGGAGTTAAAACTAATTCATTTCCTAATGTTAAATATTTTGTGTTAAAACCGTCTTGATCCATAATAGCCAACTTCTTAACTCTTGCAGTCTTAGGTCCTTCTTCAGACACATAAATAATTCTGGTATCAAAATATCCTTTTTCTCCAGTTAATCTTTCATAAACTTTATCAGAAATTATATGTCCAACTCTTCTCCAATTACTTGGAACCGTTGTAAATGCTAAAGCCATCATTTCTCTTCCAGCTAAAATATCCCAGAGTCTAAATTCAACTTTTAATTTTTTGTCCTCAATTGTTACTTTGCCTGTAATTAAAGCTTGAGCTTTAATCAATGCCCAATCCTCAAATCTTGGTTTTAAATGAGCAATATCTGGCTTTTGTAAAAATGCTTCTTTACTAAGAGGATTAAATAAACCTGAAATTTTCAAATTATTTTCTACAACTAACGAAATCTCAGATCCAACATTTTCAATTTTAAGTTCATTAATTGAATTTCTTTTTGAATTGTCATCTTGAAACAATGGAGAAACTGCAATTGGTAACGGATCTAAATTACCCCTTGTTATATCAATCTCTATTAATGAATAAGCCTTAGCTGATAATAAAAAAAATATAATAAAAAATAAATTGATTATTCTAATCATTATCCTCCAAGCATATCACGAGCATCAAAATTTAAAATCATATTTTTCCATCTTTCATAACCACTTGTGGGAACTTTTAATGGATTGCACAACTGAATAGCTCGCCTTACACTATCTGCTAGTGTTCTAAATTTTTCTTTTCCAGGTGTATTCATTTTTGCATGATCAAGCATTTCAAGCTTTTCAATTGTTCCGTCCGGTTTTAATTGGAGTTTAACTCTAACTAATAAATCCTCACTAAATGGCAAACCTATAGGAACACTCCAACATGTAAATATTTGAGCCTTTAAAGCATCTTCTTCACTTAATGTTAGCTTTGAATAGTTCATAGTCTCATCAGTTGATTGAGAAATCTTATCAACTTCTTTTTTTGTTTCTGCTAAATTTTCTTTTTTTTTATCAATTAAAGCTGCAATTTCATTTAAATCCAATTTTTCTTTTTTTTCAAATTCAGACACTTGTTTAACTTTTTTCTCATCTAAAATTGGTTTTTTAGTTTGAACTATTTTTTTTATATTTTCATCATTGATTTCTTTAGAAGGTTTCTGCTTTTTTTCTTCTTTAGGTTGTATTTTTTGTTTGTCTTCATCTGGCATTGGTACAGCATTTAATTTTTCTTTTTTTAACTTTTCTATTTTATTTTCACTGGTTGGTGTTTTTTTTGATGCAACTTTAGAAATTTCATTTTTTTTTTTATCTGTTTGAACTTCTTTTTTTTTATCTTTTTTTACTTTTTTAGGAGGGGCCTGTTCAGACAAAAGCTTTTCATTTTCTTTTTTTGCCTTCTCAATTATTTTTGATGCTTTTGGTGCGAAAGGAATATTTGTCTTTTCGGCTATTTGAATAAGTTCAACAGAAATAAGAGGTGGAATATCTAGGGGTTTTTTGGCAACAAATGGCAAAGCCAAAATACTCATCATAACAATACCAACATGAAATCCAGATGAGATTAAAAGACCTCGATACATAATCTTTATCTCTCTTTATTCGGTTCTGATATTAAAGCAACTTTTGTAAAACCTGACCCTGAAAGCATTCCCATAATTTCAAGAACCCTGCCATAGTTAATAGCCTTGTCTCCCCTGACATATATTCTTGTATCAGTTCTATTATTCGACACTGCCAATATTTTTACAATTAAATTATTAAATTCAACTTTTGTTTCCTGAATAAAAATTTCACCTTTAGAATTAATTGTTAGAGTTAAAGGTTCATTTTCCTCAGGAAGTGTATCGGCAGAAGTTTCTGGCAAATCTACCTGGACTCCAACAGTAAGTAATGGTGCAGTGACCATGAATATAATTAACAAAACCAACATTACATCAACAAATGGTGTAACATTAATTTCACTCATTGGATCGTTTTTTGAACTTTTGAGCTTAAATCCCATTTAAATAATTGATAAGAATCTTTTTGAAAAATTTTCTAATTTTTGAGAATATTTTCTAGAGTCTGAATTAAATTTATTGTATGCAATTACAGCAGGAATTGCAGCTAATAATCCAAGTGCCGTTGCAAATAAGGCTTCTGCAATACCTGGCGCTACTATTGCAAGACTGGTATTTCTTGAAATTGCAATCGATTGAAATGAGTTCATAATTCCCCAAACAGTTCCAAACAATCCTATAAATGGAGCTGTCGATCCAACAGTTGCAAGAAAACTATTATATTTTTCGACTGCCACCATTTGTTTTTCGATATTTACTTCTAAAACGCTAGATAGTCTCTCAGATAAATTTGATTTTGATCTTGTTTTCATGACTGTCTGCATAGAACTTTTAAATAATTTTGCCATAGGATCCTCAATGTTTGAAGGCAGACTGTTATAAAATGTTTCAGCAGACTTTGATTTCCAGAATTTCTCTTCAAATTCCTCTGCACTTTTATTAATTTTTCTAAACATTCTTATTTTTTCAAATATTATTGCCCATGAATAAATAGAACTTACAATTAATATTATGATTACTGACTTGACAATTATATCCGCGCGCAAAAACAAACTAATTAAAGAAAAATCTGTGTTACTTGCTAATCCTAAGCTTTGTGTTGCAATATCTGCTTCCATTCAATCGTTTCCCATTAAAATATGTCATTAATTTGACTTCTAAATACTCTGAAAGTCTAGTTATCGTTGTTTTCCCTAGTGTTTTCAAAATATTGAGCAATTAAAATAGCGTCTGCTTTATTATTATCTTTTTTTCTTGATAACTTATTGGAAATTCTAGGAAACATCTCTATTACTTTAGTTCTGCTGGCATCTTTTTCAGAATTAATCAAATTAAAATGTTTTTTCCATTTTGCTGGTCTAACATAAAAAATGGGTAGTTCCATTGCAGAACATATGCCTTTAATTACCCCAAATGATTGTCCAAAATTAAACATACTTGTTACACCTTGTCCTGGCATAGCAGAAACTTGCTCGACTATTACATTGATTTTTTCATTATTAAATTTATTTTTTATTAGCATTATTTCATTATAAATTTGCCTACCATTAACTTGTTTTTTATTTTTTTTTCCTTCAGCCATTGTAGGCATGTCGATTACATCAATAACATTCCCACTAGAAAAAAAACAGATAGCACCCGCTATTCCTGGATCAATTCCAACAATTATCATTTAGTCTTCAAAGTTAACATTTGTATAAACATTTTGAACATCATCCTCATCGTCAAGAGTTTCTAAAAATTTTACCATATTTTGATTTTCTTCACCTTTAAGAGATACCTTATTTATGGGTAGCCACTCGATTTCAGTAGAGAGAAAATTTGCTATAACTTTTTCAAATTTTTTTTTTACCTCATATATTTCATCGATATCCGTATGCACTTCATGAAATTCATCACGAGAAATACAATCATTTGCTCCCGACTCGATTGCTAATTCAAAAATTTTATCTTGTTCAATTTCATTTTTATCTATTTTAATTACACCCAATCTTTGAAAATTATGTGATGCAGAGCCCTGGGTTCCTAAAGAACCGTTATTTTTCGAAAATATTGTTCTAATATTAGAAGCAGTTCTATTTTTATTATCAGTCAATGCTTCAACTATTACAGCAGATTTGCTAGGTCCAAAACCTTCATACCTAATATTTTCAAAATTTGATTGATCATTGTTAGAAGACTTTTCAATTGCTCTCTCAATATTTTCTTTTGGCATGTTAGCTGATCTGGCTGCTTGTATTGCTGATCTTAATCTCGAATTCATATCGGGATTCTTATCTCCTAGTTTTGCAGCTACAGTGATTTCTCTGGAGAGTTTAGAAAAAATTTTTGATCTCTGTTTGTCAGCTTTGCCTTTTTTATGTTTAATACCCGCCCAATGTGAGTGTCCAGCCATAATTAATTTACGTTATTTAAACTCCCACCAAAAATGAAACTTTCTATATTTTTTGCTAGTCCATTTCTTACATCACAATCTACGACTACCCCACTCAGAGATGCTTCTCCATTGGCAGGAAAATGTTTTACTGCTTCTTTTTTTAAAAATCTGTTAATTGAATTTTGTGCATTCATACCAATTACCGAGTCATAGTCGCCACACATTCCAGCATCAGTAATATAGCTAGTTCCATTTTTTAGGACTCTTGCATCATTTGTTGGGACGTGCGTATGGGTACCTACAACTAAAGTTGCGTATCCATCAAATAGATTACCTATAGCCATTTTTTCACTTGTTATTTCTCCATGAAAATCCACTATTAAAAAATCATAATCTTTTGATTTTTTTTTTTCTGCGATAAATTCAGTAGCAATTTTAAAAACATCATCACACTTTTTCATAAAAACGTTACCCATAAGATTTAGTACACCAACTTTTAGATTTTTTTTTGAATTGAATATGGAAAAACCTTTACCAGGTAAATTTCCACTCATATTTATTGGTCTTAATAATTTTTTTTCAGTTTTTATATATTCATAAATTTCTTTTTGATCCCAAACATGATTGCCTGTTGTAATTACATCTACACCTACATTAAAAAGTTCATTAGCAATATTTTCAGTTAAACCCACACCATCACTGGCTGCATTTTCACCGTTAACACAAACAAAATCTATACCTTTTTTTGAGACTATATTTTGCAAGTTTTTTTTTACTGATTTAAAGCCTGCGTCTCCAACTATATCACCTAAAAATAAAATCTTCATTTTTACATTAATTTTTCTGTCAAAATTAAATCTAATTTTCTATCAAAATTTTCAACATTAATTCTATTAACTTTTTGATGTGAAAAAGCCAGTCCAATTGTTGTACATTTTTTGATTTGAGAAATTTTTTCTAAATATCTATCATAAAATCCACCACCATAGCCAATTCTGTTCCTGAATTTATCATAAGCAACTATTGGTACAAATATTATATCTGGGTATACTTTTTTCAATTTTAGTGGCTGAGGAATTCCTAATGAGCTTATTGTTAAAGGATCATTTGGACTCCATTTATAAAAATCCATTTGATGATTTCTTTTTATAATTGGCAACGAAATAATATAACCTTTAGAATAAAGTTTTTTTAGTATTTGCAAACTATCAAATTCAAAATTTATTGGAAAATAACCTCCAATAATTTTATTTTTTGATAGATTAATTTTATTATGAAAACTATTTATAATATTATTGCCTATTTTGATTTCAAAATATTTTTTTTTTCTTAAGTTAATAATTTTTTTTCTTAATTTAAATTTTGACACTGATATTTTATGAAACAGAAGTATTTGTGCTATTTTTTTTGACAAAGTCTTCTATTTCTAAAGTTACTTTGTCTATTAAATTTTCATAACTTATTTTATAGTTTTCAATATCACTCTCAAGTTCTTTTTGTGTTGAGCTTAAATTTTTAATTTCATTTTCTTTATTATCTTTGTACTTATAAACTAAAGATTTTAATTCTTTAAATTTTTCTTTTAATTCTTGAAGCTCTTTTTTTTGCGCATCTACTTTTTTTTTGGTTTCAAAATACTCATCCATGACTTTTATAGAAGATATTAGTAATAATTTATTTTCTCCAATATTTCCAAGATCAAATTTTAGATCATTAAATTTTTTATTTAAACTCAAGGATAATTCTTCCAAATGTTCCTCTTGTCCATCTTCACAAGATAATAAATATTCTTTACCATTAAATTTTATATTTACATTTGCCATTTATCTATTTCTTCCAATAAATTATCTGTTTCTTGATTTAATTCATCAATTTTTTCATTAAATTGATTTTCTTTTCTTTTTGAAGTTTCGTAATCCTTTTTTAATTCATTTATTTGACTTCTAAGTTTTAAGTTTTCTTCTTCTAAGCTTTGGAGAGAGGTGGTTATCTGTTTTTTTTCAATTTCTAATTGATTTTTTTGATCTTTTAAAATTGCAACTTTATCTAATTCTTCATTATGTTGAATGTTTATCTCTCCTAATTTTTTTAAAGTATCCTTTAATTTTTTTTCTTTTTCATCAATGTTTTTCATATATATATCTATATTAATAAATTGAATCACCTAAGTCTAGATAGGATACTTTTTGAAAAATATAGAAAAAAATTTATCAAATGTTATTCGTTTTTTATCAATGGATGCGGTTCAAAACGCTAATTCAGGTCACCCAGGTATGCCAATGGGTATGGCTGACGTAGCAACAATTTTATTTAAATATTTTCTAAAATTTAATCCAAAAAATCCAAACTGGCTTAATAGAGATAGATTTATTTTGTCAGCTGGACATGGATCAATGTTGCTTTACTCGCTTTTGTACTTAACTGGGTATAAAAGTGTATCACTTAACGACATCAAGAAGTTTAGACAACTAAATTCAATTTGTGCTGGACACCCAGAGTATCACCCAAACTCAGGTATTGAAACAACAACTGGTCCTTTAGGTCAGGGAATTGCAAATTCTGTGGGTTTTGCAATTGCAGAAGAAATTTTAAAGAAAAAACTAGGAAGTAATTTAATAAATCACAAAACCTATGTCTTGGCTGGTGATGGGTGCCTTATGGAAGGTATAAGTCATGAAGCAATGAGTCTAGCCGGTCACCTTAGACTTAATAATCTTATAATGCTTTTTGATAATAATTCTATTTCAATAGATGGTCCTACTAGTTTAGCAGTCTCAGATGACTATAAAAACAGATTTAAAAGCTATGGATGGAATTATATTTTGATCAATGGGCATAATTACAGAGAAATTTATAATGCGTTAAAAAAAGCGCAAACCTCAAAAAAACCAACTGTGATTTCTTGTAAAACAAAAATAGGATTTGGATCTCCAAACAAAAGTGGAAAGGCATCTTCTCACGGAAGTCCTCTTGGAATAGATGAAATTAAGTTAGTTAGAAAAAAATTAGGTTGGAATTATAAGCCATTCGAAATACCTCAAGAAATTTTAACTGCTTGGAGGAAAATCGGAGAAAAAGGGATTAAAAAAGAAAAAATATGGAATAAATCTTTTAGTAAACACAAACTAAAATTTAAAAACATTATAAAAAATAAATTCTTAAGTTCAATTATAAAACAAAAAAGAGATGCAATAAAAAATTTTAAGACTATAGCAACAAGAAAATCCTCAGAAGAGTTTTTATCAGCTATATTAAAAGAGAGAAATACTTTAATTGGTGGCTCTGCTGATCTAGCAGGATCAAACAATACAAAAACCAAATTACATAAAATTATTAATTCAAGTAACTTTGATGGTAATTATATTCACTATGGTGTAAGAGAACATGCAATGAGCGGAATAATGAACGGATTAGCTCTTCATAGTAATTTTATTCCGTATGGAGGTACTTTTTTAATATTTTCAGACTATTGCAAACCTTCAATAAGACTGTCTGCTATAATGAAACTGAAGGTAATTTATATAATGACACATGATTCAATAGGACTAGGAGAAGATGGACCCACGCATCAACCTATAGAGCAACTTGCTGCTTTAAGATCTATACCAAACTTAAATGTTTTAAGGCCAGCGGACCAAACTGAAACAATTGAATGTTGGGATATTGCTTTAAACAGTAACAAAACACCAAGTATATTAGCCTTAACCAGACAAAACTTAAAACCCATAAGAAATAGTTTTAGCAAAAAAAATCAATGCTCTATGGGAGCTTACGAAGTTTTGAGGACTGCAAAAAATATAGATTTAACTATTTTAGCTTCAGGATCAGAAGTCAATCTTGCAATTGAGACTAGTCATAAATTGGCCAAACAAAAAATCTATTCAAAAGTAATATCAATGCCTTGCCAAGAAATTTTTGACAAACAAAACAAAAGCTATAAAGATAAAATCTTAAAAGAAAGCAAAAACACTTTTGCAATTGAAGCAGGATCAAAAATGTCTTGGGAAAAATACATTGAAAAAGGTTTGACTTTTTCAATAGAAGAATTTGGTAAAAGCGCTCCTTATGAAAAAGTTTATGATCATTTTGGTTTAAGTAGTAAAAAAATTAGTAAAAAAATTAAATTTTATATAAAAAAATGACAATAAAAGTTGGTATTAACGGTATGGGGAGAATTGGCAGAATGATTGTGAGGTCAATTTATGAAAATCACAAAGGCAAAATAATCATCAAACATATTAATAATAGATCGAGCTCTGAAATTTGTGCAAATTTATTAAAATATGATTCAATTCATGGTAATTTTAATTCTCAAGTAATATCTGGAGAAAATTACATAAAAATAAATAAAGAAAAAATTTCTTACACTCGGCACGCTATGATTAATGAAATAAAATGGAAAAAATATGATGTTGATTATGTTTTCGAATGCACAGGTAAGTTTAATTCTAAAGATCAATTACTGCCACATATAAAAAATGGGGTAAAAAAAGTTATAGTATCAGCCCCATGTAAAATGGCAGATAAAACTATAGTTTTTGGCGTAAATCATAAAAAAATCAATAAGAATGATAGAATTATTTCAGCAGCTTCTTGCACAACTAATTGTTTAGCACCCGTTGCAGATGTGATTAATAGAAATTTTATAATTATAAATGGTTTTATGACAACCATACATGCTTATACTAGTGATCAAAGAATATTGGATAATTCTCACAAAGATCCAAGAAGAGCTAGATCTGCAAGCCAATCAATAGTGCCTACTTCTACGGGTGCATCAAAATCAATAGGAGATATTATACCTTCATTGAAAGGAAAATTAGAAGGGATTTCTATGAGGGTGCCGACGCCAAATGTTTCGTTGGTAGAATTTATATTTAATGTAAAAAAAAATATTTCAATTAAAAAGCTGAATGACTCATTATACTTAGCATCTAGGAAGAATCTTAAAAATATTTTAGATTTTACAAATGAAAAATTAGTTTCGATAGATTTTAATCACAATAATGCATCTGCAGTAATAGATGCTTCACTAACTAATGTAATAGGTGATAAAATGGGAAAAATTTCTGCTTGGTATGATAATGAATGGGGTTTCTCAAATAGAATGTGTGATATTGCTCAGCATGTAAGCAAGATCAATTAATGAAATCTATAGAAAATTTAAAAAATATAGAAAATAAAAATGTAATTTTAAGGCTTGACTTAAATGTTCCACTAAAAAATGGAAAAATAACAGATACTAATCGGATAGACAAAATTTTACCTACTTTAAATTTTTTAGTAAAAAAAAAAGCTAAAATAATAATAATATCTCATGTTGGAAGACCTAATGGCAAAATAGTTAAAGAACTCTCGTTAGAACCGATATCATTGTGTATTAAAGACAAGATAAAAAAAGAAGTTTTACTCTTAAAAGAAAATGTTTTTAAATTAAATAAAGGAGATATTTTCAAAAATTCTAATTATGAAGTGGTTTTGCTGGAAAATATTAGATTTTATCCTGAGGAAGAAGCTAATGATGATAAATTTTCAGAAAAATTAGCAAGTTTAGGTGAAATATACGTTAATGATGCATTCTCATGTTCGCATAGAGATCATGCTTCAGTTTCTAAAATAACAAAATATATTCCTTCATACTGTGGTATTCAAATTAATACTGAGGTTAATGCTCTTAACAAGATAACGTCAAAAATAAAAAAACCGATAACATGTATAATAGGTGGATCTAAAATATCATCAAAAATTAATATAATAAGAAATTTAATACCAAAATTTAACAATATTATAATAGTAGGTGCTATGGCAAATAATATTTTTAAATATAAAGGTTTAAAAATAGGTAAATCTATATATGAAAAAAATATTGACAACATAATTCATGAAATATTTTCTTGTGCTGAAAAAAATGATTGCACAATTTATTTTCCTAAAGATGTTAAAGTCGGAAAGAGATTGAATGATAAATCTATTGAAAAAAACTTTGAAAGTATTGAGAATGACGATATGATATTAGATGTCGGATCAAAAACTCTAATTGAGATAAAAAAAATTATTGATAATTCATCGACCTTATTATGGAATGGGCCATTAGGTTATTTTGAAAATATAAATTTTTCATTAGGAAGCTCAGAAATAGCAAAATATATTGCCGGTAAAGGAGATAATATTTTTTCAGTTGTTGGCGGAGGAGATACAGTATCAGTAATTAACTCACTGAATATGAGCAACAAATTTAATTTTGTTTCAACTGCAGGTGGAGCATTTTTAGAATATCTTGAAGGTAAAGTTCTCCCTGGTATAAAAGCATTAAATTAAATGTCTGAATTAAATAAAATCGCTCTTCAAATACTATCAAAAGGTAAAGGCATTTTGGCTGCTGATGAAAGTACTGCTACAATGACAAAAAGATTAGACACAATAAATGTGCCATCTAACGAAAATAATAGATTACTTTTTAGGCAAACTCTTTTTTCATCTGTATCAATGAAAGAATGCATAGGTGGAGTAATACTATACGATGAAACAATAAGACAAAAAACCTCTACTGGAAAAACTATACCTGAGTTAATAAACGCAAGTGGTTCGTTAACTGGTATTAAGGTAGATACTGGAGCTAAAGTATTAGCGGGGTCCAAAGAAGAAAAAGTTACCGAAGGTTTAGATGGTTTAAGGGAACGACTAAAAGAATATTATAAACTTGGAGCAAGATTTACAAAATGGAGAGCTGTTTACTTAATATCTGATAAATATCCCAGCAAACTATCAGTTAGGGCAAATGCTCATGCATTAGCTAGGTATGCAGCCTTGGTTCAAGAATCAGGAATGGTTCCAATAATAGAACCTGAAGTTTTAATGGATGGTAATCATTCAGCTAAGGACTGTTTAATTAAAACATCTGAAGTAATAAGTAAATGTTATGAAGAGTTGGAGTTGAATAAAGTAGATTTACAAGGAACAATATTAAAACCAAACATGATTTTACCAGGAAAAGATTCTAATGAAAAAATCTCTAGTGATGAAATAGCTGGACTAACATTAGAGTGTTTAAAAAATAATGTGCCTTCATCAGTTCCGGGCATAGCTTTTTTGTCTGGAGGCCAAACAGAAATAGAAGCGACTGCAAACCTTAACCAAATAAATATCAATAATAATACAGATTTTATAATGACTTATTCTTATGGCAGAGCTCTACAACAAAGTGCGCTAAAATTTTGGTCAAAAGATATAAATGATATAGTTGGAACCCAGAAAATTTTTGATCATAGAGCTAATATGTGTTCTTTAGCGTCACAAGGTAAATGGTCAAAAAGTTTTGAAAATTCGAAATAAAAAATTTATTTATTTAATATCTCCTAATAAAATATTAAATAAATCTTTTTATAATATCTTAAATAAAGTTTTTAAATCAAAAAAGGTAAAATTTTTTCAATTGAGACTTAAAAAAGAAAGTTTTAAGAAAAAAATTATAATTGCAAGAAAAATACTGAAAATTTGTAGAAAAAACAAAGTGAAATTAATTATTAATGATAATCCTCATCTTGCTCTAAAAGTGAATGCACACGGATGTCATTTGGGTCAAAGAGATATGAATATTTTTGATGCAAGAAAAATTTTAAAAAATAAAATAATTGGAGTTACCTGTCATAATTCAATCAAACTTGCAAAAATTGCATCATCAAGTGGTGCAAATTATATTGCATTGGGAGCATTCTTTAAAACTAGAACTAAAAAAGTTACACACAAAGCAAACATCAAATCTTTAACTAAAATTAAAAAGTTAATAAATTTACCGATTGTAGCAGTTGGGGGGATCAATGAGATAAATTATAAAAAACTATTGTTGAATAAAGCAGATTTTTTGGCTATTTCAAGCTACATTTGGAATAATAAAAAGTTTAAACCACACCAAGCTATAAAAAACTTAATATGAAAATAAACGCAACAGAAATAAGAGTGGGCATGATATTGGAATATAAAGACGAATTGTGGGAAGTATTAAAAACTAATCATGTTAAACCTGGTAAAGGTGGGGCATTTGCACAGGTTGAAATGAAAAGTTTAATCAAAAACACAAAACTTAATGAAAGATTTAGATCGAGCGAAACTGTAGAAAAAGCATCAATAGAAGAAATAAAATATAATTTTTTGTATAGTGATGAAAATGATTTTTATTTTATGAACCCCACATCGTTTGAGCAAATCAATTTAAGTAAAAGTATAGTAGGCGATAAAGGTAAATTGCTTACTGAAAATTTAGAAGTAACTATAAACTTTTATAATGAAAATCCTTTGAGCATTTTACTCCCTAACCAACTAACATGTAAAATAGAAAATACTGATGTCGCATTAAAAGGTCAAACAGTTTCTTCTTCCTATAAACCAGCTATACTTGAAAATGGTTTAAATATTCAAGTTCCTCCTTTTATTGAAAGTGGAGATATTGTAATTATTGACACTAGAACAATGGAATACATTAAAAAGATTTAAAATGAATTCAATATCTCCGAATTTAAATTTAATGATTAAAGCCTGTGAAAAGGCATCAAAGGTTATTATAAGAGATTTTGGGGAGTTAGAAAATTTACAAGTTTCAAAAAAGGGTCCAAAAGATTTTGTAACAAAGACTGATAAGAGAGTTGAGAAGATACTTATCGAAGAATTAACTAAATCAAAAAGAAGTTATTCATTTATAACAGAAGAAAGTGGAAAAATTTTAAATAAAAAAAAAGATACTTTTTGGATTATAGATCCAATTGATGGCACAACAAATTTTTTGCATGGGATTCCACATTTTGCGATTTCTATTGCATTACAAATTAATAAAGAAATTATAACTGGCTTGATTTTTGACCCTATAAAAAATGAAGTTTTTTATGCCGAAAAAGATTGTGGTTCATTTCTTAATAATAATAGAATTAGGGTCTCAAATAAATCGAACCTCGAAGAATGTTTATTTGCATCAAATAATGAAGGTTTAAAATCAATTTATCCAAAACTAGATTTACGAAACACTGGATGTGCGGCACTAGACTTGGCTTATGTGGGATGCGGAAGATTAGACGGTTATTTTCATAATGAAATAAATATATGGGATGTTGCTGCTGGAAAAATTATTATTGAGGAAGCTGGAGGAAAAGTTAATAAAATATCTGATTATGAAATTAATAAAATTGATTTTAGAGCTGGGAACCCGAGCATATACGAAAAAATGTTAAAAAAACTTGATAACTTTTAATTGTGTTTCAAATTTTCTTTGCTATAAGGCTGCAATGAAAAAAAATATACATCCTGAATATCATAATATTAAAGTTGAAATGACTGATGGAACCCATTTTGAAACTAGGTCAACCTGGGGATCTGAAAATGATATATTAAAACTTGAAATTGATCCAAAATCTCATTCCGCATGGACAGGTGGAAAGCAAAAAATTTTGGATAAAGGCAGAATTAGTAAATTTAATAAAAAATTCCAAAATTTTAGATCTGAGAATAAAGATTAATGTCAAAAGCTCCTTTAATGCCAATGGCTACAGCAGTTTGGCTTGTAGAAAACACAACATTGACCTTCAAACAAATTGCAAATTTTTGTAAATTACACGAAGTAGAAATTCAAGGAATAGCTGACGGCGAAGTTGCTAAAGGCATAGTTGGGTATAACCCAATTATATCAGGTCAGTTAACAAAGGAAGAAATTAATTTAGCATCATCTGACGAAAATAGAGAATTAAAAATAGTTGATAAAGAAGTCGAAATAAAAAATCTTGAAACTAAAATCAAAAAATACGTACCTTTATCAAAAAGGCAAGATAAACCGGATTCTGCTTTGTGGTTATTAAAAAATCATTCTATATTAAAAGACTCTCAAATAGCTAAATTAGTTGGTATCACTAAAAACTCAGTAACTTCAATTAGAAATAAAAGTTACTGGAATTACAATAATCTAAACTCAAAAGATCCTGTTGCTATGGGCTTATTTTCTCAAAAAGATTTATTAAATGCAATTACAAAAGCTGAAAGGCGAATTGAAAAGGAAAAAAAAATTAAAGAAAAATTAAATTTAAAAGGAAAAAATTGAAATTATAAATCATAGACAAATATTATTTAAAATGTTATTTAGTCGATTTTTTGGAGGTTGTTATTAAAATAGAAGTAAAAGATAATAATGTAGAGCAAGCACTCAGGGTTTTAAAAAGAAAGCTTCAGAGAGATGGCTTTTTTAAAATTATTAAACTTAAAAATAATTATGAAAAACCGTCTGAAAAAAAAAAAAGAATTCTTCAAGAAAACATTAAGAGAGTAAAAAAACTTAATAAGCTGAAAAATAGAATTTAAATATCGCGGGGTGGAGCAGCCTGGTAGCTCGCAAGGCTCATAACCTTGAGGTCGACGGTTCAAATCCGTCCCCCGCAACCAATCAATCCAATTCAAATTTATTTTTGTAATCCCTTTTAAGTTTAAGATTTTGTTTATTTTTATCTAAGATACAATTTCCAATAACTAAGTAATCTAAATCTGTTCCCATGAAACAATTGAAAGCATCTCTGGGTGTATTGACTATAGGTTCACCTCTAACATTGAAAGATGTATTTACTAATATTGGGCAGCCAGATTTCTCTTTAAATTTATTAATTAAATCATAATATATTCTGTTTCTTTCCTTATTCACTGTTTGAATTCTAGCAGTATAATCAACATGTGTAACTGCTGGAATTTCAGATCTTTTAATATTTAATTTTTCTATTCCAAAAAGGTTTTTTTGTTCATCAGTCATCTCAACCTTTTTTTCAGAGTTAAGATTTGCAACTAATAGCATATATGGACTTTCAACATTGATATCAAACCACTTAGATAGATCTTCTTCTAAAATTGATGGAGCAAATGGTCTGAAGCTTTCTCTATATTTGACTTTAAGATTTAGGTTTTTTTGCATACTATCAGATCTTGGGTCTGCCAAAATTGATCTTCCTCCTAATGCTCTAGGTCCAAATTCCATCCTTCCTTGAAACCAGCCAATAGCCTTGTCTTTCATGAGATAATCTGAAGTTTTATTCAATATACTCTCATAGTCAAAAGTTTCATAGTTTGCACCAATTTGTTTTAATTCACTCTCTATTTCTACTTGACTGTATTCATTTCCAAGATATGAACCTTTCATCATATCTGAATTATTAATATTTCTAATATTACCATTTTCTAAATACCATAAAGCCAAAGCAGCACCAAGAGAGCCTCCTGCATCACCAGCAGCTGGCTGTATCCATACATTATCAAAAATTTTTTCATTAAGAATTTTTCCATTTGCAACGCAATTTAAAGCAACACCGCCAGCTAAACATAAATTTTTAATATTATATTCTTCTCTTATTGATCTAGATAATTTAATCATTATTTCTTCGGTAACTTTTTGTATTGATGCTGCAATATCCATATGAAACTGCGTAATTTTTTCTCTTTTAGGGTTTCTTGGATTTCGTCCAAATAATTTATGAAATTTAATGTTAGTCATTGTTAGACCTGTGGCATAATTAAAATATTTTTGATTTATTCTAAATGTTCCATCTGGTTTTATGTCTACTAGCTGTTTTACTTTATCAACATAAAGAGGATTTCCATATGGTGCCAAACCCATTAATTTATATTCACCACTATTTACTTTAAAACCCGTATAATATGTAAAAGCTGAGTAGAGTAATCCTAACGAATGAGGAAAATGTATTTCCTTTTTTATTTTTAAGTCATTATCTTTTCCTACAGCCACAGTAGTAGTCGCCCATTCACCTACGCCATCAGCAGTCAAAACTACTGCCTCTTTAAAAGGTGAGGGAAAAAAAGCACTAGACGCATGACTTAAATGATGGTCTGAAAAAAAAATATTCTTATCAGAATTATAATTACTGTCATGGCTTTTAAGTTTTTTATAAAGGTAATTTTTTTGGAATAGCTTCTCCTTTATCCATATAGGAATAGCTTTAGAAAAAGACTGGAATCCTTTTGGTGCAAAAGCGACATAGGTTTCTAATAATCTTTCAAATTTCAAAAATGGTTTTTCAAAGAAAACTATTTGATCTACTTCACTTAATTTTAATTTTGAATATTCTAAAACAAATTCGATTGCATTATATGGATAACTGGCATCATGTTTTATCCTAGTAAATCTTTCCTCTTGGGCAGCTGCAATAATTTCACCATTTTTTAATAAACAAGCTGCGCTATCATGATAAAAAGCTGAAATGCCTAAAATTGATTTCACTTTAAAAAATTGTGTAAATAAATGGAGCTACAGCAGAACCTTGCGTTAGTACTATTAGACCCCCAAATAAGAGAAGAATTATAATTATTGGAAAAAGCCAATATTTTTTTCTTATCCTTAAAAATTCCCAAAATTCTTTTAAAAAACTCATTTAAAACTGATTTTTCATTTTACTTAATGGTTCATTTTTTTCAATCCAATATGATTTTTTTTTATTATATTTAAGGTTTAACAGGTCTTTTCTTAAAAGACGCATAAATAACCCGATAGGACTTACAACAAAAAAAAATATTATTGCCATAATTATTGGGGAAATTATTTTTCCTAAAATTAATCCAAATTTAAACCAAATATTGTTTAATGGTGTTAAAATTTTAGAATTAAATAATCCTAAAATTAAAAAAACTATTGAAACTAAAATTGACCAAATTCTTACTTCGTTACTATTCAATATAGGATAGAAAGCAATAATTAAAAAAACGATAAAAAAAACAATACCAAAGCTTCTGTTGGAGCTTATTTTTATATCTTTGGACATTATTTCAATAAAATTAAAAATTTATATTTATAAATTTTTTATAATATCTTCTGTCATTTTTTTTGCATCTGCAAATAACATTAAAGTATTATCTCTGTAAAATAAGTCATTATCTATGCCGGCGTACCCTGGTGATAAGCTTCTTTTTACAAATAAAATAGATTTACTCTTTTCAACATCTAAAACTGGCATTCCGTATATAGGGCTTTGAGGATCAGATTTGGCGACAGGATTTGTTACATCATTTGCACCAATCACGTAGGCGACATCACAATTTGAAAAGTCATTATTAATTTCTTCCAATTCAAAAACTTCATCATATGGAACATTAGCTTCAGCTAATAAGACATTCATATGGCCAGGCATCCTTCCTGCTACAGGATGTATTGCATATGAAACTTTAACACCATTCTTTTTTAAAGCATCTACCATTTCTCTTAATGCATGTTGTGCTTGTGCTACAGCCATCCCGTAACCTGGAACAATAATTACTGAAGATGCATTCTTCATCAAAAATGCTGCATCATCTGAATTTCCATTTTTAACTGGTTTTTGTTCTTTTGTTTTTTCATCTGAAGCACTATCAGTTGCTCCCCATCCACCTAATATAACATTGAAAAATGATCTATTCATTCCTTTACACATAATATATGATAAAATAGCTCCGGACGAACCAACTAACGCTCCAGTTATTATTAAGGCTGTGTTTTCTAACGTAAAGCCTATGCCAGCTGCAGCCCATCCTGAATATGAATTTAACATTGATATAACTACTGGCATATCTGCACCACCTATCGGTATAATTAATAATATTCCGACTAAAAATGATATTATTACAATTGACCAGAATAAGTTATTTGACTGGGTTCTGCATAAATAAAAAATTAGTATTAATATTGAAATACCTAAGATTAAATTTATAAAGTGCTGTCCCTTGAATGTAATAGGTGCTCCTGACATTATTCCCCTCAATTTTAAAAAAGCTATTATCGATCCAGAAAAAGTGATTGCACCAATTGCAGCTCCTAAAGACATCTCAATTAAACTTGCAAGTTTAATTGCTCCAACATCACCAAGGTTGAATGCGCTTGGATTCAAGAAAGCAGAAATTGCAACAAAAACAGCAGCCAAGCCAACTAAACTATGAAAACCGGCTACTAACTCAGGCATTGCTGTCATTGGTATTTTAAAAGCTATTAATCCCCCAATTGCTCCCCCAATTAATAAAAATATTAGAACATAGACCATCCCGATTCCAAAATTACCAACTGATAAGAACGTAACTGTTATTGCTATTATCATTCCAAGAATGCCAAAATAGTTTCCTGATCTTGAAGTTTCAGGGGAAGATAGACCTCTTAGAGCCAAAATAAAGAGGATTCCAGATATAAGATAAAATGTTGCTGATAGATTTGCAGACATAATTATTTCTTTTTCTTTTTATACATTTGCAACATCCTCTGAGTGACAAGAAATCCTCCAAAGATATTTACTGCTGCTAAGATAATTGCCAAATATCCATATATGCTAGATATACCAAAAATGTTATTATCAGAACCTGACAAAGCAGCTATTATTGCACCAACTATAATTACTGAAGAAATTGCATTTGTTACTGACATCAATGGTGTATGTAAAGACGGTGTTACACTCCATACTACATAATAGCCTACAAAAATTGATAAAATAAAAATACTCAATCTGAATATAAAAGGATCTATTTCCATTATTATTTAACTTTTGTTTTTTCTATTATTTCATCTTCCATATTTATTACAATTTCTTTTTTTTCTTTATCAAATAAATTTGCAAAAAAATTAAATACATTTTTTGAATACAAATTTGAAGATGAAACTGGTAATTTATTAAGAATATTTTTTTCCCCAATAATTTTAATACCATTATGATCTACTATCTGGTCAACTTTCGTTAGTTCAGCATTTCCACCTTGAATTGCAGCCAGGTCATAAACTACTGATCCTCTTTGCATTTCTTCAATCATATCTTTTTTCAAGATTAAAGGAGCTTTTTTTCCAGGTATTAAAGCTGTACAAATTACTACATCTATTTTTTTTAGAGTTTCTTTTAACAAACTTTCTTGTTTTTTTTTGAAATCATCTGAAGTTTCTTTTGCATAACCACCTTCAGATTCTAAATTCTCTTCACCCTCGACCATCAAAAATTTTCCTCCAAGACTTTCAACCTGTTCTTTTGATGCTGCTCTAACATCAGTAGCAAATACTATAGCACCCATTCTTTTTGCTGTTGCTATTGCTTGCAATCCAGCGACACCTGCTCCAACTACCAAAACTTTTGCTGCAGAAATTGTTCCTGCTGCTGTCATCATCATTGGTATTGCTTTTTCAAAAACTGAAAATGAGTCAATAACCGCTTTGTATCCAGCAAGATTGGCTTGAGAAGATAATATATCCATAGATTGAGCTCTTGTAATTCTTGGTAGTAATTCTAAAGAAAAACAATTTATTTTTTTCTCTATTAAATTTTTGATTTTTTCATTATTTACGAATGGATTTAATACACCTATAAGAGATTGATTTGCTTTTAATAATTTTAAATCCTCATCTTCAAGTAAATTCAATTGAACAATTACATCTGATTTTGAAATAACCTCTTTTTTATCTTCTAAAATTTCTACCCCTTCTTTTTGATATTCATCATCAGAGAATCCCAGATGATTGGCATAATTTTTATTAATACAAATATTAATATCTAAAGCTTTATATTTTTTTAATATGTCTGGTGTTATAGCTACCCTTTTTTCAAAATTTTTATTTTCAGAAATTGAACCAATTATCATTTTATAAAAGAAAAATTGCCATTAAAATAAGTATAATTACAACAGCAATAGAACCCCAAAGTACAAATTTTGTAAAATTATTCCACGTATTTTTATGACTATCATTATCCATTATTACTTTTGTCTTGCTTTAAATTTAGGATTTTTTTTATTTATAATATAAACTCTTCCTCTTCTTCTGACTAATTTAGAGTTTAAGTCTCTTTTTTTTAAAGATTTTAATGAGCTTGCGATTTTCATATTTTTATTTTTTAGATTTAATAAACGATGTTATGTAATCTTTCAAATGCATTTTTCCATAATGTCTCATTACTTTGTTATTAAATGTCATATTTGTTAGAGCAGAAGCGTATCTTTCTCCCTTTCTTTTGGGTAGAAATTTTATATTGGTTTTGAACATTTTGGCAACCTGATAAATTGAATACGATTTTTTGTGACTGATGCTATAATATCTGCAATTATTTTGTTTCCACGCCTTCATGCATACCTCAACTGTGTCTGATATATGAGTAAATCTTCTAGTCTGCGATCCTGGTTTTACAACTGTTAGAGGTAAATTTCTTCTATATTGATCTTTAAATATACCTATAACAGTTGCCATATGGCCTGTTTCAATTTGATTATCTCCATAAACATTATAAAAGAAAATAATTTCAAATCTAAGATTAAACCATTTTTTTAAATTTTCTAACAACTCTAAATTTTTTGATTTTGTAAATGCATAAGGAGATAAATTCTTGTCATCTCCTCTCTTTCCAAGTGAGGCAGATGTTGCGGAATAAATAATTTTAATATTATTATCTAGACAAAATTTAAAAACTTCTTTGCTTCCAATTGTATTTGACTGAAAACATTCATTAAAATGTTTAAAACTTTGATATATTCTAGAAAATTCTCCAAAATGAAAAATAGTATTGATTTTATTTTTATAATTTTTAAGTAATTGTTTTATCTCTGATGTATTTCCTTTCAAATATTTAACTCTTTTTGACTTTATATGATTTGTTCTATATCCAGATGAGTAATTGTCTAAACTAATAATCTCGTAATTTGTTTTTTTTAATAGCGATTTGATTAAATTTGATCCAACAAATCCTGCTCCACCAGTAACGACAAGATAATTTTTCATTTTATTAAAATTGTAAATTTATTTTTTTTTTAAATGATTTTTCAAATAATCATTAATAGCGATTGATATACCTTTTTCAAATTTAGTTTTATGTTTCCAGCCATAACTCTTAGCTAGAGATGAGTCTAATAACTTTTTAAATGTTCCATTTGGTTTTTTTTTATCAAATACAATTTTTAAATTTACATTCATATGTTTCATTATTAGCCTTGCGTATTTTTCGATACTTATATCTGAGCCTGTGCCAATATTGAACATTTTATGTTTTGTTTTTTTTTTTAAAAAAAAAATACATGCTGATGCAACATCCTCACTAAATATAACTTCTCTTAACGATTTTCCGTTTCCCCAAAGTACAATATGATCTTTATTTTTTGATATAGCCTCAATTATTTTTTTTATTAATGCTGGTATAAAATGAGAGTTTTTTGAATCATAATTATCATTTTCACCATAAGAATTACATGGCATTAATGTTTTATAATTTAAATTATACTGACTACTATAGTTCTCACACAATTTTAATCCTGCTAATTTAGCAATTGAATAAGGTTCATTTGTTTTTTCAAGATAATTTGACAAAAGATATCTTTCCTTGATTGGTTGTTTTGATAATTTTGGATAAATACAACTAGATCCTAAAAAAATTAAATTTTTTACACCTGCCAAATAACTTCCGTGAATTAAATTAGCTTGTATCGCTAAATTATCATAAATAAAGGATGCTCTATCAGTGTTGTTAGCAACAATTCCTCCAACTTTTGCTGCTGCAATAATCACTCCATTAGGTTTATTTGATTTCAAATATTTAAATACTTTTTTCTGATCAGTTAAATCAAGTTTATTTCTATTCTCATACAAAATTTTTAAGTTTTTTTTTTTTTTTAATTTCTTTAAAATTGCCGAACCTATCATCCCATTATGACCAGCTATAAAAATTTTTTCTTTTCTAGTCTTCATAAGTTTGATTTAACTCATATTCAACCATATCCTTTATTAAATAATTAATATTTTTTGATGGTTTCCATTTTAGGAATTTTCTTGCTTTTGATGCATCTCCTTTAAGAGTATCCACTTCTGCAGGTCTGAAATACTCTTTTTTGATCTCAATAATTGGAACTTTCTTTTCCAGATATGCTTTTTCATACAATCCTTTACCTTTCCAAATAAGTTTAAGTCGTAAATATTTTGCAACTAAATTAACAAATTGTTTTACAGAATATTGTTTGCCAGTACATATGACCCAATCTTCAGGATTTTTATATTGCAATATTCTCCACATTGCCTCCACATAATCTTCAGCATGACCCCAATCTCTTTTGGCGTATAGATTTCCTAAATATAATTTTTTTTGTCTACCATTTTTTATTTTACACATTGCTTTAACTATTTTTTTTGTAACAAAAGTTTCTCCTCTTAAAGGACTCTCATGATTAAATAATATTCCATTGCAAGCAAAAATTTTATATGATTCTCTATAGTTAATTGTAATCCAATGTGAATACAACTTTGAGACACCATAAGGGCTTCTAGGATAAAATGGAGTTTTCTCATTTTGTGGAAATGATTGTACTTTACCATACATTTCAGAACTCCCGGCTTGATAAAATTTAATTTTTGGGTTTAATTTTATAATTGAGTCTAGTATTCTTAGAGTTCCGACCGCATCAGCATTAGTTGTATATTCTGGAATTTTAAACGAAACTGCAACATGTGACTGTGCAGCAAGATTGTATATTTCATCTGGTTTAGTTTTTTTTATTAAATTAAAAATTGAAATGCCATCTGTAATATCTCCATAATGAAGTATGAAATTTTTTTTTTTTACAAATGGTTCTTGATATATGTCGTCTATTCTTGATGTATTTATGGATGAAGATCTTCTTTTTACACCATGAACTATATATTTTTTTTTTAATAATAATTTAGTTAAATATGATCCATCCTGTCCTGTCACTCCAAATATTAATGCAACTTTTTTCATAAAAAATATTGTAAAATTATAATATTCTATAATTAGGATAATTAAAAGAATTCTAAGAAATGATCTTTAGCCTGGCAATGTCCTACTCTCCCGTATCTTAAGACAAAGTACCATCGGCGCTGAAAGGCTTGACTTCCGAGTTCGGAATGGGATCGGGTATTACACTTTCGCAATAATTACCAGGCAGTTTCTTTTATATTAAAAATTATGAATGTAAATACTTATTTTATGAATGTATTACATTATTTATTGATTTTAACTATGAAAAAATCCAAAAACATATGTTGCCTTAACTATTTAGTAATTTATTTTTTTTCCCTAAATTAATATTTTTTATTTATTTATTATCATTTGTTATACCCCATTAATTTTAATGGTTTATTAAAAAAATTATTTTTTTTAATTTTAACACCATAACTTTTCTATAAATTGCACCTGGAGTTTCTTTCAATTTTAAGTAAAAATTTTAAATTCTAATTTAATGCTAAATATTTAAATAATTTAATGATTTGCTAAATAATTTTACTAATTTTTTGGTGTAATAACATTGGCACGGAGGACTTTAAAGTTTTTTTTAAAAATGCTTTTAGTAAATATTTAAAACCAATCAATCTTTTTCAACGGACAATTAAAACTCTTTTTATAAACTTATTATATCTTTAAAAAGTTATCACGCTTATGAATATAAAATATATTTACACTATTTTTTGCATACTTGTTTTCAAGTATATTACCTGAAAGTAAAATTTTTAACTCACTTTTAGTTAACCTATTTAACATGTTTTTATCCATATCAAATTTATAGCATAAGTAATCTTTTTTAATTTGATTATATATTATTTTAAAATTACTATAATTATATTCTATTAGAATCACAGGCTTGCTTTTTTTTAAAAATTTCCTCATACCTTTGAGAACCTCGTGATCTAATCCCTCAACATCTATTTTAACAAAGCAAAAATTATTTTTTAAACCTAGATTGTCAAAGTTTTTAAGTTTGAATTTTTGAGATTTATATCTAAATTTTTTATATTTTTTCGGATAGTTGCTTTTTATTTTATTTTTAATGTATGATTTATCAAAACTATTATTAAAGTGAAAATATTTATTTTCGTAAAATGCTTTTACTAATTTTTTTTCACAATTTTTTGAATGTAAACCAAATTTATAAATAAATAAATTTTTATAAAACTTAGATAATTTATCAATATAATTTTTAACCAAAAAAGTATCTGGCTCAAAGATATGAATTTGATTATTTTTAAATCCTAATTCTCTAAATCCAATGGTAGACAATCCTATATTGCCACCAACATCGATGAAGTCTCTTTTTTCATTTTCTCTAAATAAAAGTTTTAAAGCGAAATAATCTTTATCATGGGGGAAAAGAAATTTAAATTTACTTAAATTATTATAAATAAAGATTTGAAGAACAGGTATATTTTCTATGAATTTGATAACTTGATATCTTAAATTGCTTAAAAATATCATTTTTTAAAATACTTAAACTTTATAATTGTTTTTATTGCTCTGAGACCGTCAAGAGCTGTGATTTTTTTTCCATCTTGATATGTTCTACCATTATAATTTATAGGGATTTCATATATTTTAATTCCTAAATTAGATAATTTTGTATTAAGCTCTGGACAAAATGAGAAACCTTTTTCTGTGAAATTAATTGACTTAAATATTTCAGATCTAATCATTTTATAGCAAGTATGAGCATCAGTTAATTTCTGCCCGTTTATAGTGTTAGAAATAAATGTTAAAAAAATATTACCCCAAATTCTAATTTTATGACTAAAATTTTGAACATTATTAAATTTATCTTTTTTTAAAACTCTGGATCCATACAATGCATCAATATTTTTATTTTTTACTTCATTAATGAATAATTGGTATTGATTTGGATCATATTCTAAATCAGCATCTTGAATTATAACATAATCTCCAGATATATATTTTTTTGCACTTATTATCCCTGCGCCTTTTCCGTAATTTTTGTCGTGAAGTATTATTTTATCAACTTTACTTTTAAAATATTTTAAAATTAATTCTCTAGAGCCATCACTTGAGAAATCATCAACTACAATTACTTGTTTTTTTACCTCACTCAATAAAACTTTGTTTATAAGTGTCTCCACAGTTTTAATTTCATTGTAGACAGGAATAATTATTGTTAATTTCACGACTATTTTAGATGTTTGATATTTTTTTATTAAGTTTTTTAGCCACCTTTTTTTATACACCTTATGGTTATCTATTTCAAAAAGGAAATAATCTTAGATCATATTCTTTGCAATTAATATTTGGATTGATAGTTCTTTCATTTTTTTCATTATTTATAAATTTCTTCAGTCCTTTAAATAAGGTATTAAATACTACTTTTTTAATTTTTGGATTAATATTAATTTTTTATTTTAAGCATATTTATTTCAAAAAAAAATATTTTATTTTTTGCTTATATTCTTCAATAATAATTTTTTTGTTAATTACAGTAAGTAATGTTTACAGAC
The DNA here is from genome assembly GCA_902612605.1 of uncultured Pelagibacteraceae bacterium. Lineage (GTDB taxonomy): Bacteria > Pseudomonadota > Alphaproteobacteria > Pelagibacterales > Pelagibacteraceae > Pelagibacter. The sequence continues at coordinate 23,416 of CACMDY010000004.1, read as the reverse complement.
CAGATGCTGGACTTTACCACCTTCCATATATTAATATTCTAAATGAGGAAAAAATAATTATTGGTTTATCAAATCTACATTTTAGATTTGGACACACCTCAATATTACAATATACATCTGCAATTTTAAATAATTTAATTTTTAACAACCATGGCATATCTTATCCTAGCGCGCTGATTTCAAGCGCAATAATTATTAACTTTTTATCAAATTTAAATCACAAATATAAAAAACAAATTTATGATTTACATTTTTTTATTGTTTTCTCATTTATTATTTTTATCTTTTACAAAATAAATAGATATAGTGAATATGGAAATGATGCTCCTGCTCATTTATTAATGTTTTTGTTAATATCAGAAATTATAAAAAATATTAATAATCCAAGAACTATTATATCTAATTATTTTTTAATTTCTTTTTTTATTCTTATGAATAAAATAATATTATCTTTATCTATTTTTTTTCCTGTTGCATTGTTTTTTAAAAAAGAGATAAAACTTAAAATATTTGAAATTAAAAACATATTTTTAGTTTTTTTTATATCAATATGGATTTTAAAAAATGTTTTAGTCAGTGGATGTGCTTTATATCCAGTAAAAATAACTTGTTTTGAAAAACTTAAATGGACAGATTCAAAAGAGGTTGTTAAGATTTCTACTATAAATGAAGCTTGGGCCAAAGGTTGGCCAGATTTTAGAAAAAATAATATAAATAAACTAAATCAAAAAGAATATTCTGAAAATTTCAATTGGATTAAAACATGGAGTAAAAATCACTTATTAAAAATTACAAAAATACTAATTCCATATTTAATATTTTTACTATTGATTTTATATTTATCAAAATCAAAATTTAAAAAAAATTTGAAACCAATAAAAAATTATTTAAAGTATATTTTTTTTGTTAGTGCTTTGGGAACCGTAATTTGGATTTTTAAAGTACCAGTTTTTAGATATGGCTATTCCTATCCTATCATTTTATTATCTTTATTCTTTGGGTTAATCTCTCAATATTTTGACTACAAAATAAATTTAAAGTTTTTTTTAAAATATTCATTAATTATCATGTTAAGTGTGTTTGTTTTTAAGAACTTAACGAGAATAATATTTTATGATAATAAATACTATGACTATCCTTGGCCTAAAATATATTCGATGCAAGAAGACAATATTTTAAATGAACCTAACTCAGGTTACATAAAAAATAAAAAATTTTATTACACAAATAAAAATTATTGTATGTATGGGTATTCTCCGTGTGGAATATCAATAAAAAATTTAAATTATGAAAATTTCTTGAATTATTCGTTAATTTATAAAACAATTAATTGAGTTTTTGCCTACAAAGCTCCTTGATATTTCTTTATTGTCTATAAAAGATATAAACATGATAATTATTCTTAAAAATTATGTTTATAAAGTCTACATCTTTAATTATTCCTACTAAAGACAGGTCGGATTTATTATTAAGATTATTTTCATCAATTAATCACTGCATATCTGAGTTTAATGAAATAATCATTGTGGATAGTTCAATGGAAAAAGAAAATAAAAAAATTAAAAATATTTTAAAAAATTATAAAAATATTAAAATTATAAATTCTCAACCGTCAACTTCAATACAGAGAAATATTGGAATAAATAGATTTAATAAATCAAACAAATATTTGATGTTTTGTGATGATGATATTATTTTTGACAAAAAATCCATTGAAAATATGAATGAATTTATAAATGATAATTCTGATAATATCGGTTTTGGATTTAACTTATTAGAAAATAAATCTAATAATTTTTTGGAAAAAATAAAGAAAAGTGAAATTTTTAGTAAAAATGGTTTGTATCATGGTAGTCCGGGAGTGGTTTGTGCCAATGGATGGCACACAAAAATAATTAATCTTAAGGAAAACTGCAACACTATGTGGTTAAGTACTCAAGCATGCATATATAAAACTAAATACTTGGATAAAATGCTGTTTGATGAAACATTGGGCAAATATAGTTATCTGGAGGATTTATTTTTTAGTTATAAATTAAGTAAAAGAGGAAAATTATCATCATGCTATCTTTCAGGATATTTTCACCCAAATAATATTGAAAGGTCAAATTTTGAATTTGGCGTAAAAGAAATTACTAATAGGTATAAATTCGTAAAAAGTAATAATTTAAGTTTAGTAAAATTTTATATGACGCTTTTACTAAAAATTTTTTTTAATTTTTCCATGATTTTTTTATTGAAGTTTAAAGTAATACCTAAATTTTTAGGAAATTTAATGGGTTTAATTTTATGTATTACAAAATAATTAACTTTTTCAAATTTTGTTTTTTTTTACCAGTAATTTATGTAATTTCATTTGAAATAATTTTAAGATTCATAATTTTTTTTTTAACACTCAATTCAAATATTATAATCTATGGTATTAATAAAAATATCAGTTTACAGTTATTTAGTATTATTAAGAAGGAATTTTATATTATAAACGAAACTAAATTTTTATATGATGCTCAAATAAGTAACAAAAAAAGTAAAAACCAAATTTGGATTTTTGGAGGATCTACTTCAAATAATGGTTTTTGTGATAGCAAAGAATTGTCATGGGTAGATTTATTTGATACTAAACTTACGAAAAAAAATTTTGCTAAAAATGGTATAAACTCTAGAGCATCGCTAGAATTACTAAAGCATGAAATTAGTGAAACAAATAAACCAAAAATTATATTTTGGACAAATAAAGTTAATGAAATATTGCATAGCAAAAGAGCAAATACAAAAAAACAAAAAATATTTAATTATGTAAATTCATTGAAGTTAACCTTAAAAAAAAACCTGGTTTTTTTTTATTTTATTGATGAATTATTGCTAAGGATATTCGATAAAATTGGAATAAATATAAGGTTTGAAAATAATGATTTAGGTATAGAAGATTATGCTTATTCTGCGGAAGTCTATTTTAATAATACAGAAAAAGCTATTGAGCTTTCAAAATTATATGGGGTAGAAAAGTTTTTTATAATTTCATTGTTTAATAGAATTAATCTTAAAAATTTAGAGACAAACTTTTATAAATTCTATAAAACTAAAGTAGAAAAGTTAGAAAAATCATATAACTTTGTTTATTTTGTAGACACCAAAAAATATCTTAGTCCAGATGAAAAAAATAAAATATTATTTTGTGATACCATGCATCAAAATTATGATGGAAAATTAATTACTGCCAAAATAATTTCAAATCAATTTAATGATAAATAGTAAGAAATTAGAATATTTGATATTAATTTTATTCATTGGAATTTGGTGCACTATTGGTTCAGATCCTAATAATTTTCTCTATCTATTTGACAATAAATCTAAAACAATAAATATTCTTTCAAATATTAATTTAAAAGAAATATTAAATCTTGTCAGGGCTATATTTCCATTAATTTCAATTATAATTACTTTATCTATTATTTTAAAATATAAACTCTTTCATGATTATGACAGATTTATATATATATTATTACTAATTCAAATTATTCAAATTATTACAACTTATTACTCTAAAGATACTGTATTAGCAGAATTTGAGAGTTCTATTGATCATATTGGAAGATATCATTGGTTAATTTCTTCCATTGGAACCATTTTTATATTCATGATAGCAAGTAAATTGAAAGATTTTAGATTTAACAATCTACTTTATGTATCTTTATTTTTCATATCGATCATCGTCATATATTTTTCATATGTTATTTTAAGTGATTATCTAAATCCTGAACATTTAAGTTCAGCATATCACTTAGATACAAGGAGAGAGAGTGGATATTTTTTTAACCATCAAATACCAAGAGTTACTGGTTTATCCAGGTCTATATTAATACTTCTGGTTTTTTTACTATTTTTAAATTTTGATACTAGTATATTTTTTAATTTTCTAAGAAATTGTATTTGTATAATATTAGGCTTTCTAATTTTTGTTTTCCAATCCAAATTTTCAGTTATTTCAATTTTTATAATATATTTTTTTTACATTCTTTCATCAAAATTCAAAATTAAAACTTTTATAAAAATAGGAATATTTATATTCATTCAAATATGCTTATTTTTTAGTATATCAAATTATAAATGGAAACTTGTTTCTTTAGATTATGAAAGAATTATACAGGAGGAATTTGCGAAGAATTTATATATAGGAGTTATAGATATTGAAAAAAAAGTAAATAAAGAAAAAAAAATAATTAGATCCTATCCTGAAAATAGAAAGAAAGATAAAAAAGATATTTTAAATTATGTTTTGTTATCTGGCAGGGGTCAATTATGGGTTGATGGAATTAAATATTTTAAAGAGAGACCGATTTTGGGGTATGGATCAATGTCAGATAGAATCATCCTTAACAAACAACGTATCATTAAATCTGATGTTATAAATCCAGTATCTAATGCATTTATCTATTCTTTATTATCTGGGGGTATATTTTGTTTTATTTTATTCATTCTTTTTTTTGTTAGTATTCGTAAGTATTTTATTAAAATTTTTTATTTTAGGGATCTTGAAAATTTTTATCTTAAAATTGGAAGTTTAATATTTTTATTGATTTTTTTAAGATTATTTATTGAAAATTCTATGATGTTATTTGGTATTGATTTTATATTAATTTTGAACACTTTGTATTTGTTAAAAGAAAAATGAAAATTTCTATAATAATGTGTGTCAAAAATAGTATGCCTTACATCATGGCATCTATTAAATCTTTTCAAAAGCAAGACTGTAAAAATAAAGAATTAATTATTGTTTACTCAAATTCAAATGATCAAACAGAATTTTACTTGAATTCTCTAGAAGATAAGAATATTAACATTTATAATTATAATGGCTCAATTTATGATTCCTTAAATTATGGGATAAGTAAAGCAAAAGGGGAAATAATTGGTATTTTGCATTCTGATGATGTTTTTTTTAAGAAGGATACTTTAAAGAATATTACAAATTTTTTTTTAAAAAGAAAACTAAATATTATTTATGGCAATATTTTATATTCTGAGAAAAATAATTTATTAAAAATTAAAAGAGTTTGGGACAATATTAAAATTAAAAAAAAATATGACTTACCACCACACACGTCCGTTTTTATAAAAAAGAATATCATTAAAAAATTTAAATATAAAACCAAATATTTAATTGCAGGTGATACAGAGTTTTTGCTGAATTTATCACAGAATTATAAGTTTAATTATTTTAATAAATATATAGTTATAATGAGAAGTGGCGGATTAAGTACAAGATTAAACTTATTTTTTCGAAAATTTATTGAAGATATTACGATTTTTAAAAATTATAAATTGTCGATTTTAGAATATTTAATAAAAGTTCTTAGTAAAATTAGTCAAATTTTTATTAAAAGAAATATCATATTTGATAAATATCAGAGAAATTTAAATGAAACTTGTAAAGTGAATTTTGTAAATTTAAAAAAAATATTTAATAGAGAGGGTAAAATTATATCAGCGCTAAATTTAGCTTATTTAACTTTTAACTACAAATACAAGTTAAGATCTCATAAATACGAGTTTTGGGCGGATGGTATATTTTCAAGTATTTTAACCAAAAAGAAAAAAATTGCAGGAAGAGTTTTTTTGAGAAAAGTTTTGAGCTCAATTAACAAGGATAATGTAAATAAAAAAATTTATATTTTAGGCAATTTAGAAGATAAATCAAAGGAGTGGTTAAAAAAAAAGATAAAGAAAAAATTTTATCATAAAAATTTACCTTTTGGAAATACAAGAAAAATTATTAATAGTCTAAAAAAGTTTAAATTAAATGATTATTCGATTATTTTTTTAACACTTCCAACTCCAAAGCAAGAAATAATTGCCAACGAAATTATGAGGAAATATCCAAATTCTACAATTATATGTATTGGAGGTTCTATAAATATTTTAAGTGGAGTTGAAAAGGAATCTCCAAAAATATTTAATCATCTGTACTTAGAGTGGCTATGGAGATTAAAATTCGACACTAAGAGAAGAATAATTAGGCTTTCAGAAAGCTTTATTTTGTTAATGAAAATTATTATTTTAAGAAAGATAGACATTTTTTGATGAAAAAATATACAGCATGGTGCTCGGACTACGATAATATATCAGGAGAAGGCCAATTGGCGAAAAAATTTGTTAAGTCTTTAAAATTAAAAAAAATTAAAATTTATAAACCATCATGCAATTTTTTTTTAAGCGAGTATCTATATCCATATTATGGAATTATAATATTGTGGTTTTTCTATTTACAAGGTCATCGAACTATCTATGTTAACTATTTACCATTATGGAACGTACCAATATTCCTTTTATCCCCGCCAAAAACAATATTTGGTCCAATAACGGGAAGTATACAAATAAATAAGTTAAGAGGTTTGAAGTCATTAATTCGTTATTGTATTTTCCCTTTTTTATATAAATTAAGTTTATATTTACTAAAATTTAAGGGGAATAAAGTTACATTCGCAACAAATATTTTAAGTAAATACACAAAAAATATAATTAATAAAAATATTGAAATTAACTTTGTTTTAAAAAATATAAAACTAAAAAAAAATAAAAAAAAAAATAAAAAAATTTATGATTTAATCGTCTATTATCGAAATCACGAAAATAAATTTTTTCAACACCACTTTAAACTTATAAACAGATTTTTAGAAAAAAAGAAAAAAGTAATTATTTTTGGAGATTATTCTAATTTTCCAGATGCAAAGTATATTGGTAAACAATCAAAAAAAATCGTAGAAAATTATTTAAAACTGTCGAAATATAGTTTGTCAGGCGATGATAATTTACTCTCGCTCTTTAATTTACAATGCATTCAACATAATGTTAAAATCATTTATAACATAAAATTAAAATTTCAGGTGGTTTATTATTTAAGAAGATATTTTGTACCTTTTGATTATGAAAAAAAAATATATAATGAAAAAAAATTATTTAATTAATTTGACAAAATTATTTATAATTTTATCGTATTCAAAATTTTTACAATAATAGTCATAAGAAGATTTTGCTAATTTACGGTATTTTTTTTTGTTTTGGTAAATTCTGATTATATAATTGGCTATAACATCTAAATCTTCATTTTTTTTAAATAATTTGCCATTAATATTATTTTTAATGACGTTAGATATACCACCAACTTTAAAAGATATATTTGGTACAGCTCTTGAATTGGCTTCTACCAATGAAATACCATAAGCCTCTGCCGTCGAAAATAAAACATGAAAATGACTTTTGACTAAATAATTAGAAATTTTTTTTTCTCCACTAGTATTTGTTTTATCAATAAATGGAATTATTTTAATATTTTTATCTTTCAATAATATTTTTTTTTTTAATCCAATTATTAATAATTTTATTTTAATATTTTTTTTTTTGATTATTTCTTTAAGTTTGATTATTTTTTCTATTCCTTTTCTCTCCCACTCGACACTTAAAGTTAAAAGATACAAGTAATCTTTAGATCTTTTTGATATAATTTTCATAACATTTTTTTTTTTTATTTTTGTTTTAAAATTTGGTCCAAAAGGAAGTAAATAAAATTTATGTGAATATTTAATATATTTATTTTTTGCCTTCGCTAAAGCCCATTTGGTTGGTAAAAATATTTTTTTTGCCTTTGTAATAGTAGAGATCTCAAGTTTATTTATAGAATTTAATGAATTTTTAGCAATTTTTTTGTTTTTATAATAATGATCATAGTAGTGACTGTAAAGCAAGTCTGTCCAAAGAATTATTGGTATATTTGTGTTTAAATATGATACAAGTGATGCATCAAAACAAAGTATATAATCAATTTTATTAACTTTGTTAATTTTTTTTTGTATCTGATTAGAAAAATTTTTAGAAACAATTTCATTATACGCATCATCATATTTTTCATTTTTTGCAAACTTTATAATTTCTCTCTTTAAAGCGTGTATTTTTCTGATCGAGTTATTTAAATTGTCAATTTTAATGATTTTTATTTTTTTGTTTAATTTTAGAGCATTATAAATATTTTCAATTGTACCTGACCAATATTTAATATCTTCTATTTTTGATCTTGATGTTATGGCAATATTCATATTTTAAAAATTGATTTAAACTTTAAAATCAAAAGTCCGTATGTTTTTTGATTAAATATATCAAAAATAAATATTATAAAAATATATGTTATTAATGTAGATACTGCCGCTCCCACAGATCCAAATTTTAAAATTAAAAAGTAATTTAATATTATATTTATTATGGCACCAAGAAATACGTTGAATGCGTAATTTAATTGCAAGTTATTTTTTATATACCAGTGCTCATTTATAACCCCAAAAAATACAAAAACAATAGAAAAAGATAATACTTTTGTTATCAAGACACTTTCGAGATATTCATCACCATAGAATATTTTTACCAAGAAACTTGAGGAGAAGAAAATAATTAAAAAAATTACAATTGAAATTTTAAATATCAATGAATTTAGAAATAATAATTGCTTATAATATTCTTTAGCTTTTAAAATAATTGGCAAAAATGAAATAATTAAGATTTTTGGAATGAAATGAAATATTTCTATCAATCTTACAGAAGCAGAGTAAATCCCAACCTCATATTCATTAATCAAAGACTTAATCATAATTTGGTCTATCCTCATATATAGAATTATACTCAAAGCAGATACAAGAACAGGTAGACTCTTACATAAAATTTTTTTTATTAAAATTAATTCAATTTTTGGTAAAAGAAATTTGGTTTTTAAGAAATAAAAATAATTAATTAATACAAATACAATTATAAAGTCTAATAAAAGTGCTATATAAATTAATTTATTATCTAAATTATTTATAAAAACATATATTATTATAAGGATGGAGGTCAAAAGACCTAATAATTGAGATATGACTATATATTTTGATAGTGATTTTGCTTCAAAATAACTAAAAAAAATTTCTGAACTTTTCATTATTATTACCAGTCCAATAATTATTGAATATTCAAATATTACTCCTTCGCTATTTAGTAAATTAATTAGAGATAGAAAGATCAGATAACATAAAATGCTAAAAATAAACCTTATATAATATGCATTTAAAACCATGTTATATTTGAACTTTTCTCCATCTTTGATAATTTTGTTAGTTAATACAGGGTTCATTCCTAAAGATGAAATAGAGGTAAATAAGTATAAAAAAGCTAACAAATAATTCAATATACCAAAATTCTCTGGTCCTAAATTTCTTGCTAGTATGATTGTTAAAACAATATTTAAAGAGGCTCTAAATAACTTGTCAAATATCAACCAAGAAATATTAATTTTAAACTTTTTGTTATTAAAATTTTTAAACAATTTTATTTCTTTTTTTATATTTTTTTTCAAACAGATAATAAGATATAGGGATAAAATATAACATGCTTAGCCAGTTGTTAAAAAAGCTACCTGTAGGAATTATAGGCCATAAGTTTACAAATATACCTATCAGAAGAGCATTTTCGGGATATAAAACTTTATTATTTCTAAATAAATTAATTATTTTAAATAAAAGATATCCGAAAAAGCTAATAAAAATTATGAATCCAATTAAACCAATTTCAGATAATACTTGCATATATGTATTATGAGGATGAGTTGAACATCCATAACCCTCCCGAGTATTATTTCCAGATGAATCTTTATAAATTGTTTTTGGTTTATATTGATATTTTTTACAAACATATCTGAACATTTTAATACCATGACCAAATAAAGGTTTATCAAGAAACATTCTGAATGCAGTGGAATAATGTGTTTGATGTATGAAACTAAAAATCATAAAATTTAAATTTGTCTCACTTTTCTCTTTTTCTAATAATTGTGTAAAATGTTTACCCTTAAATTGGGTCAGAGTATCAGTGAATATTCTTTTTTTAAAAGTTTGATTTTGAAAAAGTAAAAAAGAAGAAAATACAAAAAATAATAAACCATAAATCAAAAAATATTTTCTAAATTCCTTGAAAATTATAAAGAACAAAAAACTATATAGCATTATTAAACCAAACGCTGCTCTGTCCCCTGATCTAAAAATTAATACAAAACCTAGTGTAACAATAAACATATCTAATAAATTAATTTTCTTCAAAGAATTAAAATTTTTTACCATGAAATAAATAAAGACAGGTAAAATTTTTTGAATAAAGCTTCCTAATACCTGTTTATCTCCAAATGGTCCACTTATTCGTCTGAGTTCTTGGTCACTAGGCGACATTCCAAAAAAATCTTTTCCAGTAAAAATTTGATAACTGCTATCAATTATTAAAATTAAAAGTGTATATTTATAAATTGTATATAAAATTCTTAAGTGGTTATCGTAAGACATCAAAAAATAAATGATTGCTAAAGTGTACAAACCAAATCTAATATAAAAAAACGACGATTTTAGTGAAATTAAATTTTCTACAGCAAAAAATGAAACTAAGACTATATATGCCCAAAATAAAAAAAATATTTTAAATATTTGAGATTGAAATAAATAAAATGGTTTTTCTTTAATTAGAAAAAAAAGAAAAATTGAAAAAATTAGAAACAAAATTAATTCACCAATAAAAGGACCAGCAATAAGTCCGAGTGGTAACAAGCCAATTAAATAAATTGAAAATTTTTTTAACATTGAATTATATTATCAGTTATATATAACAACTTTTGATAAAATGACTAAAATTTATTGTGATACTTCAAATCTGGCAGATATTAGAAAATCAATTAAAAAATATAAAATTCAAGGTGTAACAACAAATCCTTCAATTATGAGAAATGAAGGTGTGCAATTTTATAAGAAACATTGTTTAAAAATACTTAATATAATTGGAAATAGACCTTTGTCAGTAGAAGTATTTTCTGATGAAAATCACGAAATAATTGACCAAGCATATAAAATATCTAAACTTGCAAAAAACATTTATGTCAAAATTCCTGTGATTAATACAAAAGGTAAATTTTTAAAAAAAGTTATTACAGAATTAAACAATAACGATGTTAAAATTAATATTACTGCAGTGTTCACAATAGATCAGATTAAAAAGATTAAAAAGGTAATTAATAAGAAATCTCCGGTAATTATCTCAATATTTTGTGGCCGAATAGCTGATAATGGAATTGATCCTGAGCCAATTATTAGAAAAGCAAAAAAAATTTTTCAAGGATATAAGAATGTAGAAATCCTTTGGGCAAGCGTAAGAGAAACATTCAATTTTGCTCAGGCAAAAAGAACCGGTACTGATATAATTACAGCTCCTCCAAAGTTTATTGATAAATTTTATTCAAAAAAATTAAGTCTTAAAGAATACTCTAGGACTACTGTAGAACAGTTTTTCCTTGATGGAAAAAAATCAAAATATAAGCTTTAAATTTTACTTTCAATATAGGATTTTTGGTAATTGTTGATTATTTAATTTGGGATTAATTATAATAGAATAAAACTAATACTTACCAAGTAGTTGAATTTTTTTTTAGCTTAGGGTGAGTAACTAATAAGTGCCAAATTAAGGCTTGAAAAGTTTCTGATATAGGCGTTACCATGTCTTTTTTTTCAACTTTGATGTGTATGCTGACATTAGAATTTTTGTAAGCATAACCATCTGATTTTCCAACTATAGAAATTATTTTACATTTTTTTTTTTTTGCGAATTTAATTGCATTAATAATATTGACAGAAATTTTTTTTTTTTTATTTCCTCCACCAACTGAGAGAACCATTAATACATCTTTGCTACTCAACCGACTAAGCTTGAGATAGGAATCAAAAATTGTTTCAAATCCATCATCATTCGTTTTAGCTGTAATTTCTGAAATATTATCAACAGGAGAATAAGCTTCGATATTACACAATTTTCTAAAATCGTTTACAGCATGTGATGCATTTCCAGCACTACCACCAACTCCAATAATAAATAATCTTCCATTCCCATTATGAAGTTTTGATAATATATGAACACTCTTTTCTATATTATTTATTTCTAATTTACTAATTGTAGCTTTTATGTGTTGGAGAAAATTACTTGTAAATGTCATCATCTTTCTAAGTATTTTTTTAAATCATTAATACCATTATAAGAGCCAATCTCATAGAACCTTTTTTTCACTTTATATCCAGATAACATATTTTTCTTTGAAATTTTTTCATATAATTCAGATAAGTCAAACTTTTGATTTTTTTTTTTATTTATAAAAATTTGTTTACTTAAATAAGATGCACCATAGTCTATATATTGTAATCTCTTATTGTTTTTTTTTGTGTAGTATATGATTTTTTTATCATTATTAATTTTTATATTACTTTTATCAAACTTATTGTAATTTCTATAAATTGCCATAGTGGCAACATTATTTATTTTCTCTAACTTTGATAATTTTAAGGTTAAATAGCTATCACCATAAATCACAAAAAAATTTGACTTTAAGAACTTTAGAGATTTCAAAATTGCTCCGCCAGTGCCTAGCAATTTTTTTCCATCATCAACAACTTTTATATTCATAAAATTAACATTTTTTACGTAATTTTTTATTTTATTTGATAAATATCCAGCAGATAAAATAACATTTTTAATATTATTATTTTTTAGAAATATTAGCTGATGATATAAAAAAGGTTTTCCCTTTATTTTTATGAGACACTTTGGGATGTTTCTAGTATATTCAGAGACTCTAGAACCTTTACCACCACATAAAATTATAGCTTCATATTTAGACATTTGATAAACAAATTTTACAATTTTTTAGTGCCTTCATGGTCAAAATTAAATTTAAGTTCTTTAATTTTATATTTGTTCAATCTTTTTCTTAATTTGTCTGGGTTTTTTGCATAAAACATTAAAAAACCTCCTCCTCCTGCTCCAACTAGCTTACCACCTAATGCTCCATGGTTTAAAGCATCATTATAAATGATATCTATTTTATTATTACTCATATTGGTTGCTCTCTCCTTTTTTTTATTCCAGTGGTAATCTAATAATTTTCCAAATTCATTTAGATCATTATTTTCAATTAATCTTTTACTTTCATATCCAATTTTTTTAATTTCTTTTAAGTTTTCCAATGTTTTAAAAAATTTTTTCTTGGTTTCAGTATCCTGTTTTTTTAAAATAGATGATGAAAATCTTGTGTATCCAGTAAAAAATAATAAAAGATTATTTTGAAGGCTTTGTTTTATACTATTTTTAAGTTTTAATTCAGATACTTTTACTTTTCCTGATTTACTAATTTTTAAAATTTTAATACCACCAAATGAAGAAATATATTGGTCTTGCTTACCAACTGGCTCCTTTAATTTATTTATTTCAATATCACATGCTTCTTCCGCTAATTTATATCTACTTATTTGTTTGTTATTAAATAAATACATACATTTTAAAAGAGATGTAGTAAAACTTCCAGATGATCCCAAGCCTGTGCCAGCAGGTATCTCTGCGAGTGTTGTTATTTCAATTTTTTTTGAATTATTTTTAAATTTTTTTAATACTTCTTTTATAATTGGATGCTTTATCTTATTTATTGAGTTAGCTTTCTCAGTTTTTGAGTATTTTAAATATATACCATCGGAATAAGGTTCTAAAACTGATGAATAAACATATTTATTAATAGCAGCTGATATTAAGAAACCTCCAAATTCTTTATAATATGATGGAAGATCTGTACCACCGCCTCCAAGACTGATCCTTAAAGGACTTCTTACAATAATCATTTAATTAATTCGAATTATAAATTTGTTTGATGATTTTTAAATTTTTTATAGCTTCATTTAAACCAGGATTTGGCTTTCTATTAAACTTTATATCTTTATAAAACTCATCCATTTCAATTTTCCAAGAGTTATCATTTTTATAAATCCACTCTTTTGAATTAGGTTTTCCCATTTTTTTTTTCATTTTATATAAAGTTAACTTTTCTATACCATAACTGCGTCCAAGACCATTAATTTCTATCTTTCCATACTTACAAAATATTTCAAATATAAATTTATTTTTCCACTCTGTGCAAGAGGAATGCAAAAAAGCTTTACAAGACTCAGAATTTTTTAAAATCAAGAAACAATTATCTTCTAATTTTGTATTCCAAAAAAAGGTATTTAAATCGCTAGCCACAATTTTTAAATCTCCAAGAAAAAAATGGCATAAATCAATTAAATGTGATCCCTTATCTATTAACTCTCCACCTCCAGAAAGTTTTTTATTAAACCTCCATTCTTTATCATAATTTTTTCTTCCTCCATGTCCATATATTGACCTGATATACATTATTTTACCAAGGTAACCATTTTTTATAATATTTGCGGCTTTTAATATTGATGGATGAAACCTATGGTTAAATCCAATCCTTATTTTTGTTTTTTTTGATCTATTCAATTTTAATATTTTTTTTAATAATTTTGGATCAGTGCCAGCTGGTTTTTCGACAAACGAATTAATTTTATTTTTTACTGAATAATGCAAAATTTCTGATAAGGAACTATGATAAGTAGAAATAATTACTGCTTCTAAATTTTCTATTTGAAAAATTTTTTTCCAGTTATTGGTTTTTAGTATTTTATTTTTCTTTTTTAAAAAAGAAATATTACTTAATTCTTTATCTGAACAGGCAACTACATTAAAATTTTTATTTAAATTTTTGAATCTCTTCTCACCAATTGAACCACATCCAATAATAGCAATATTTATTTTCATTTATCTCCCCAATCATATCCTTTGTCTGATGCTGTAACTCTCCTTAGGGTATACATATCACTAGAATTTAATAATTTTTTATATTTTACCCAGTCACTCCATTTATCCCATAATGCACTTATCAACTTACCACTTATCCCATTGCTATAGTCTGAAGCCAAAAATAATATTAAATCATCTACTTTATTAAATGGAGTGCCACCATTTTTTTTTTGCAGTAAAGATTTTTGATAAAATGATTTTCCAACAACTTTTGGACCTGATTTTATTACTTCGTCTAGCATCCCTGTATTTAATGGACCGGGAGCTACTGCATTTATATCAATTTTATCACTTTTTAACTCAACTGATAGATTTTCCACAAATCTTACAATTGCAGCTTTAGAAGCAGCGTATGCACTAATGAATGGTAGTGGACTTGCTGCACCTCCACCTGAAAGTTGTATTATTTTTCCTTGCTTATTTTTTTTTAAATGTGGAATTATTTCTTTACAAAGATATATGGATCCCAATAGATTAATATTAATTGTTTTTACAAATTCATCCAAATTAATTTTTTCAATTTTTCCTTTTGGACCATAAATACCTGCATTATTAATTAAAATATCAATTTTTTTGAATTTTTTTATTGTTTGACTTATTAAATTTTTTACATCTGTAATTTTAGAAACATCGCTTGCAAAATACAAAATCTTCTGATTTTTTTTCTTGATTTTAACTAATTTTGAATATGCAGTTTTAATATCTTTTAAATTTCTTGAACAAATCACTATATTTGCTCCTTTTATTAAAAATTTTTTTGAAATATTAAATCCATATCCTTTACTGGCACCAGTGATAATCACAACTTTATTTTGAAAATTAAAATTTAAATCATTTTTTTTATTAACTATATTTGGTTTTATAAAATTTTTCCCTACGTAGATATAATTATCGAAATTTTTATCAAATTGTTTGCAATAATAATTTGGGTCAATAATAATTAATTTTTTATTTAGATTTTTTATTTTTTTTGCTGAAACTTTTAAAAATTCTTCTGATTTATTATTTATAATTAAAATATCTATTTTTTTTAAATTTGAAAAAATCGTCTTATTTATTTTAAATATTTTTTTTATTTCTAAAGGAAAAGATTTAATTTTTGGATCATATGCAAAAGTATCAATCTTCTTATCTTTTAACCATTTTGCAATTTCGATTGGATAGGATCTTCTTAATGTATCTGTATTATTCGTATATGTTAGACCCCATAAACATACTTTGTTTATCTTATTTTTTTTAATTATCTGATCTAACTTTCCAAAAACCCAGTTTTTATGGTTTTTATTGCTCACATTTATTGAATTTATTAAATTAGTTTTAATTTTTAGCCTTCGAGAAATATCATTTAGATAATTTAAATCTCTTCCTAATGTGCCACCTGAAAAAGGAGCTCCAGGTGAAATAAATGCATTTCTTCCAATTCTTGGTTCCGAACGCAATCCTTCCTCAACCTCATAAGCATTTGCATTTGTTTGCTCTGAAATTAAAGCAATTTCATTTATAAAGGAGATTGAACTTGCAAGGTAAGAATTAATTGCATGTTTGGTCATTTCAGCAGATTCAGTTTTCATCCATAATAAATTTTTCGATATTGAATTAAAAAGCCCAGTTAATTTTTTTCTAACTAATTCATGTCTGTAGCCTATAATAATTCTTTCTGAGTTAATAAATGACTTTAAGGCGCTACCAAGTCGAAGATTTTCTGGGCAACAAAGAAAATAAAATTTTTTTTTTAAAATTTTTTCTGAATATATTTCTAATTGCTTTATGGTTCCTACAGGAAGTTGGGATGAAACTATAATAAACTTTCCACTTTTTGCTTTTTTTAATGTCTCTTTAATCCTATCAGTAATCTTAGAAATTTCAGCTTTGTCATCAGAATTTACTGGAGTATCATAAGTTATCCAGATTATGTTAGCAAAATTTACTTTATTTAAATTATTTGTAAAATTAATTTTATTTTTTTTTATATTATCATTTAAAATTAAATTTAATCCTGGCTCATAAATCGGAGTTTTATTTTTTTTTAAGTTATTTATTGTTTTTTTATTTTCATCAAAAGCTAAGACGTCATGATTTAAATATGCTAATGATGCTGATATAACAGTTCCACAATGCCATAAACCCTGAACAAATATTTTCATTTTCTTTTTTTGAAGACCCATTTATTTTTTGATAAATAACTTATTGTAAGTTCTAAACTTTTTTTAATTGAATATTTTGGTTTCCAGCCTAAACTTTTTATTTTATCTATTTTAAGAAAAATAAATGGATTATCGCCAATCCATCCTCTTCTGCCTCCTGCATAAGAAATTTTGGGTTTAACATTTAGTTTTTTACATAAAATTTTAATTGATTGTCTTACTGTAATAAATTCTTCAGTACCTAAATTAAAGATATTAATTGTTCCTCTTGATTTTTTTAAAGCAGTAAAAATTGCATTTATACAATCCTCCACATGTAAATAAGATTTTTTTTGAAATCCGTTACCCAAAACTCTTAGTTTACTGTTATTTTTAAAAAGCTGATTACAAAAATCGAAAACATGTCCATGAATATATCTTTCACCTAAAATAGAAACAAATCTGAAAATCCAAGCTTGTATATTGTAAGCATTGCAATATGCTTGGATCAAAGACTCTCCAGCTAATTTTGATGCACCGTATAAAGATGTTTGAATGGGGAAATTTTCGTCCTCTGCTGTGGGAATATTTTTTGCTTCACCGTAAATTGAACCAGTTGAACAAAAAATTATTTTTTTTATTTTTTTTTTTCTCATAAATTCTAAAACATTTGACGTTACTATAGTATTTTCTCTTAAATCCTTTTTTGGTTGCAAATACCCAAATCTAACATCGGCGTTAGCTGCAAAATGAAAAACCATTTCAACATTACTTGATAATTTATTCAACTTCTTAGAATTAATTAAGTCCATCTTTATAAATTTAAAGTTTTTATTTTTTAGAGGTTTTTGAATAAATTTTTTTTGGCCTGTTGACAAATTATCTATACCAATAACCTGGAAATTTTTATTTAGCAATCTGTCTACCAAATTGCTACCAATAAAACCTGCACAGCCAGTAACAATTACTTTTTTTTTTTTTAATTTTTTCAAGTTATTTTTTCTTTAAATTTAATCCTATACACAAGTTACAAAATTCTAAAGGAATAATGTGTAATGGAAAATAGCTTACCGAAAGAATCTTAAAAAATTTATCAAGTTCTTCGAAAATTTCACCCGGGACATTCAAATGCTCTCTCTCAATAAACCACTTATAGCTCATCTTATATCTTTTTTTAAATATTCTCTCAGCAGAAATTTTTCTTGCAATTGAATATGCCAAACTACCTTCGCAAGGTATTACTATTTGAAAAACACCATTTTTTTTTATAACTCTATTAATCTCCGAAAGTGCTTTGGGTAAATTTGGAAGATGCTCCAATACATGAATAGCTATTACTCTATCAAAAAAATTTGATTTAAATGATGTTTTTTTTTGGCAGTCTCCTTTATAAGAATTAACCCCTTTAAACTCCTTGTTTAATTTTGAGAGCATATTTTGCCTAATATCCAAAGCAAAATAATTTTGTAATTTTTTTTTGCTTAATTTTTCATAACGCAAATGTTCTCCATCGCCTGCACCAATTTCTAAAACGTTTTTAAAATTTTTTGGTCTACTATTTACTACATATTCATGATTAAATTTATCAACAATACTATAATTATTATGTAAAACCGAATGCCAATACTTCATGAAATCATCACTAATTTTTTTTTGTTTTAAAGAAAGTTTTTTTATTTTTTTTGGGAATTTTTTTTTAACATTGTTGTTTATGAGAAGCATATAAATTATTTAAAAATTTATTTTTTTGTCAATTATATATTGAGGTCTTCTTTTAACTTCGTCATATATTCTACTTATGTATTCACCTAATAAACCGATTCCTAATAGTTGAATGCCAGAAAAAAAAGTTACTACCAAGACTATAGTTGGCAATCCTGGAGTTAAGTTTACTCCAATAATTTTTTGAACTAAATACCATAATCCAATAAGAAAACTAAAAAATGAAAAAATAAATCCTAAAGTTGATAAAAGTAATAAAGGTTTTGATGTAAAACTAAATAAACCATTTAAACCTATTTTAAGAGAACCAAATAATCTATTATACTTGCCCAATCCGCTATTTCTCTCTTCTCTATTGTACTCAACAAAAGTTTGCTTGTAACCAATAAAAGATATTAATCCTCTTAAAAAACCATGTGTTTCATTAAGTTTTTTTAACTCATCAACGATTTTTTTTCTCATAATTCTAAAATCACCAGTATCTCTAGGAATTTTTATATCAGTTAATTTGTTTATTAAATAATATCCAAATGAAGAGACCATTTTTTTAATAGCTGTTTCTCCGGCACGATTTTTTCTTTTTGCCAATACAACATCGTAATTTTCATCTGAATTTAATTTATTGAACATCTCTAATATTAATTCTGGTGGGTCCTGAAGATCTACATCTATCACCACACAATAATCCCCTTTGCTATAATGCAAGCCAGCTATAGTTGCTGATGGTTGTCCAAATCTTCTAGAAAAAGTGATAAGTTTTATATTTTTATTTCTTTTAATTTCCTCTCGGATTATTTCCTCAGTTCTATCTTCAGATGGATCTAACGCAAAAATTATCTCGTAGTCAGAAGTAATTTTAGATAGAACAAGCTCAACTCTATTCAAAAATGGTTTGATATTGTATTCCTCATTATATACAGGCACTATTATTGATAATTTCGTCATATTTTATTCATAAACTATATTAAATTTTTTGTTATTTAAATTTACTTTACAATTTTTTTTTCTATTTTTATCGTATTTATTATCTAAGTCTAAGTCTATTTTTTTTAAATTCAAATAAGTTTTCATAATATAATTATCATTTTTAAGATAAATTTTATCGCAATTTTTAAGTTCTTCATATTTATGACTCCAATTTATATTTTTTTTTAAAATTGGATTAATTATAGATGGAAAGCTGTCATATCTTCCTATACCTGAATTAAATGTTGAAAATTTGTAAACGAAAAAAAGTGATATTAGAATTAAATAGAAATTATTAAATTTATGTGTTTCAAAGTTGTAAGCAAAAAAAATAAATACAAATGGAAATAAATATGTATACAATTTGATAATTGTCCAATAATTCCCTTTGATAAATAAAAATCCGATAAATAAAAATGTTATTATAATAGTGAATAAAAATTTTTTTTTTGTTTTATTTTTTTTTAAAAAATAAATTGAATTTTTAATTATAATTTTAGAAAGGTATAAGTATATTACAATAATTAAAATTGTGTAAATTACAAAATATACTTTACTTTCAATTTGCCCAGGAACTAGATAGTAAAGTCCAAATAGCGATGGAAATATATTTAAATAAATAAAATAGAACTTTTGTTTAAAATGTTCATTATGAATAAAATTTATTATATTAGTCAAATTAAAGTCTTTGCTTAGAGATTCTTTTAATTGATTAACAAAATCAATATTCAGAACTAGGTTATCTTTTCCAAAAATAAAACTCCCAAAATATCCCCACCAATCACTTTGTCTTGTCGCTTGAGACAACTGATTTGAGAACAAAAACTTATATGTAATAGAGTATGTTGGTAAAGTGAGGATTAGACATAGTGCTAGTAAAATAAATAAAGAAAATATATTATTTTTAGTAATAACTTTAAAACTATCAAAAAAAATAATCATAAAAAATAGTGCTGGAACAATTATTATTTCAGGATAAATAATAAATAATGACGATAACAATATTGCTAAGAAATAATAATTTTGTTTATTATTTAAATTATTAAATAATAATAAAATATATTTCATTGTACTCAATAAAATTGGTATAGATGCGTAATGAGATAAGGCATCAATCTCGAAAACATATAAATTAAAAAAAGAAAAAATAAATACAAAAGAAACAAAATACGTATCTATATTTTTTTTCCCAATGATATAATTAGTAAAGTCTACTAAAGATAAAAATATTAAAACAGTTATAAAAGTTTTGAGTAAATAGTATAAATAAAAAATTGAGAGATCTAAATTTAAAAAGATTGATAAAATGTAATTAATCATTGGTCTTCCAGTAACAACTACCTTCATTGTATTTAATTCATCAAAAAATAATGGATTAGTAAGGTTTAGAATTTCATTGTAGCTAAAATAATTAAATAAGAGTGCTGAATTTAAATAATGTGAGCTATCCCAATAATTTCCTCGAAAGATATAAAATTGTTCTCCATATATTATAGCTGGTAGCGAAATAATAATGATTGATAAGTTAAGAAATAAATTTATTTTTTTATTAAAAAAATTATCAAAATAATTTTTAGCATTAAAAAAAATTAATAAACATAGAAGAGACAATATACAGTAGAGAAAAATATTCTTAAATTTAAATGTGAAATAGATAAAGGATATTAATAAAATATTGACGGAATAACCTAATATAATTTTAGTATATGAATTTAATTCAATTTTAAAAAATTTACTTACACTTTGAGAAATTGAATAAAAATAAATTGTTAATAAATTACAAATAAATAAACTATATATTAAAATTTTCATTTATATTTAGATTTTTTTTATAAAGAAACATGTAAGAAGAAATATACAAAACTATATAAACACAAATATTTATAAGAAGATAAAATGAATTATTGTAAAAGTATAAAGAAAAGACGAAACCTGGAATTAAGATTAAATTAATCACTATCCCAGTTAAAGAATTTATAAAACTTTTTTTTATCCCTTTGAGAAAATTAATATTTTTTAACTTATTCATTAGCAAATAATGTAAATGTTGATTATCGGGTGAAATTAATTTTTTATTATATTTTAGTCTCCTAAGAATCGAAAACAAGTTTTCAAAAGCAGGATACCATAAAATAGATGCAACAAAGTAGGGACTTAGTTGAATATAATTTGAATTAAATAAATTTAAAAGGATGTAAGAGTTAATAACTAAAGATATATATATTCCATTATCTCCAAAAAAACATTTACCAAAAATATTAAATAAAAAAAATATTAAATAAACTTTAGTAATAAAGATATTAAAATTTATTACATTTTCTGAAACATTTGGAAGTTTCGATATAAGTAAATAAATAAATATATTAATTGTTAAAAAATAACCTGAAGATAGACCGTTTACACCATCTATAAAATTTAAACCATTTAATAGAGTTATAAGGCAAAATAATACAAAGATTTGATTAAAATATGTATTAAGTAAAATTAAATCTAAAAATTCAGAACGTAAAGTTGGAATATTCAGTTCATTAATAAAAATAAAAAATATCAATATAAAAATTTGTAATATCAATCTGATTTTGATTGAGAAATTTCTTTTTAAATCAGCTGCTAAACCTAAGGTTAATATTAATAAGGATAGAATAACGAAAGATATAGAAATGTAACTAAGTATATAGGAATAAATTATAGCAAAAAATAGTAGCAAACCACCAGATAATGGTGTGCCAATATTTATTTTTAATTTATGACTACTATGAGCAGGATTATCTAGAAGTATTTTTTTATTTTTAAGTATATAATTCAAAAAAAATACAAAAATAAAAATTATTAGTAATTCGAAAAAGGTCAAAAGCATTATTTAGAAATATTTATAAAATTAAATGAAAGTATATTTTTTTTTTCTAGCATTATTTTCTTTTATAGCTTTATTTGTTACTGAATTGTACCTAAAAAAAATTGGATTAGGAGATCCTGTTAGATATGACTCAAATGTTTTATACGGTTACGCTCCAAAAAATAATCAATCTAAAAATCGGTTTTCAAATTCTAAAGTTACTATAAATGAGTCTGGTTTAAGATTAATTTATAATTGGAAAATGAGCAAAAAGAAGAAAATAGTTTTTCTAGGAGACAGCGTCACTTATGGTGGAAGCTATATTGACGATAAAGATACTTTTGCTCACAAGGTATGTGAAGAATTGTCAGATTTCATATGTGGCAATGCAGGTGTCAATGCATATGGAGTAAAAAATATCGTAATGAGGTCTAAGTTTGATGAAAGATTCCAAGATGCTGAAATATTTATTTATTTATTTCCACCTGGAGATTTCTATAGAGAATATTCAAATTCAAAAACAGCACATTTTTACCTAAACAAAAAATCATTTATTTTTCCAGCAATCACTGAAGCAATAAGTTTTATAGCTACCAAGTATGATGTTAATAATCACATATCTAAATATGATGATAGTAATCAGCGTGAAGAAGATAAAATTAAATTAATTAATTACTCAATTGATATATTGGCAGAGGAAATAAAAAATAAAAATAAAGAAAAAAAAGTATTTGTATTACTGAGCAATGAAAAAAATGATAAAAACTTCAATACAAATCTAAATAGACATATCAAAGATAAACTAAGTATTAAATTAAAAAAAATTTATTTTTTAAATAATACATTAAATAGTGATGAATTCTTTTATGATGAAAGTGTTCATTATAATAAAAAAGGGCATAAAATTGTAGCTGATGAGATAGTTAGAATATTAAAAAATAATTATTAATATTTAATAAATTCTTTAAATTCTAATTCAAATTTTTTTATAATTTCTTTTGATATCAAATGCATTCCATAATTATTTAAATGACAA
>CACMDY010000003.1 GCA_902612605.1 uncultured Pelagibacteraceae bacterium | reverse complement strand
ATTAAAACTATGATTTTTATTTGATAAAAATTTTGTATATTTCCATTTTCTATAACTATCAAAGCTTTTCACTTTAACAGTCTAGAGTATTCTGTCTTTCCCATTTTGTAATTGGTTTGGACTTATCAAATTTTTCGTTATCATTAAAATCTTTTAATTCCGAAGTCCTTAACTTGACATAACTTTTAATTACTTCTTTTCCAAATGCTTTATTCATTTCTTTATTATTTTCAATTTTATCAAGAGAATCTTTTAGTTCATTTGGTAATTTAGAAAGGTTTGGATATTTTTTATAATCCTTATACATATTACAAAAAAGAGGTTTCCCAGGATTAATTCTTTTACTTAATCCCTCTATTCCTGCAGCTAATACACTAGCTTGAAGTAAATAAGGATTTGCGGATCCATCCATAAGTCTTAATTCAAATCTTCCCGGATCAGGAACCCTTATCATATGTGTACGGTTATTTCCTGTATATGATATACTGCTTGGAGACCATGTGGCACCAGATTTTGTTGGTGCAGCATTTATTCGTCTGTAACTATTTATTGTTGGATTAAAAAAAGTAGATAAGGATGAAGCATGTTTCATGATGCCTCCTAAAAAGTTATAAGCTGTCTTGCTTAGCCCAAGCTTATCATGTTTATCAAGAAAGATATTTTTCTTTCCTTTCCATAAAGAAATATGTGCATGACATCCATTACCAGTTAAATTTTCAAAAGGTTTTGGCATAAATGTTGCTCTCAAATCATGCTTTTCTGCAATAGTTTTCACCATAAATTTAAAAAAAGTATGTCTATCAGCAGTTTTTAGACAATCTGAATAATCCCAATTCATTTCAAATTGTCCGTTAGCATCTTCGTGGTCATTTTGATAAGGACCCCATCCCATTTCAATCATACAATCACATATTTCTTTTATAAGCTCATATCTTCTCATTAGTGAAGACTGGTCATAACAAGGTTTAGATTGAGTATCTCTGTTATCTGCAATTGCGTTCCCATCAGGAGAAATCAAAAAATACTCACACTCCACACCTGACTTCATGCTATATCCCAATTCAGATAATTTTTTTATTTGTTTTTTTAACATCACCCTTGGTGAAGCATCGACTGGTTTACCATTCATCCATAAATCTGAAGCCAACCAACCAACTTCTTTATTCCATGGTAGTTGAATTAAACTGTCAGGATCAGGTATTGCAAACATATCAGAGTCAGCTGGTGTCATATCTAGCCAGGCTGCAAATCCAGCAAATCCAGCACCATTTACTTGCATATCTTTTATTGCATGAGCAGGAACCAATTTTGATCTTAAGACACCAAATAAATCTACAAAACTTATCAAAAAATATTTAATTTTTTTTTGTTTTGAAATTTTAAATAAATTTTTTGGCATCTAATAACGTAACACAATTATTTAAAAAATGATAAAAAGAAATCTTTGTAATAAATTAAATTTACACCGATAATAATTAATATCGCTATAATTGCTCCATACTTTGCTTTTGGCCATGCAAGACGAGCCATTTTGCTAGGAGTTTTATTTTCATTTTGATTATTTTCTTCAGAATTTTGCATTAAAAAAAAAGAGGGCACAGTATTTCATGCGCCCTCTTAAAAGTTTTAACCGTCTGTTATATTGCTTTTCCAGTCGTTAGCACTTGGTTTTTTTCTGACAATTGCATTCATCTTACCATCTTCTTGTTTAGATGAAATAACATGCCAGCCAACCCAAATAAGAATTGCTATTATGACTAGCACTCCTTCCGAACCAACACCTGGATAGACAGATCCTTGTACCTCAGAGGCACTTAAATGATCTATCCAATTTGATACTGTTGCCATTTACATACCTCCTTTATCTACTGGCCGAGACTAGAGCTTTTTCGTCTTCTTTAGCCTCTTCCATAATTGTATAGTCAAGTCCTGCAAGTTCTACTTCTCTTGGTATTCTTAATTTACCCATTCCGTGAAGAACTTTTGCAATTATATATCCAGGAAGCATACCTAGTACAAAAAACATTATTATTGCGCCGATAAACATTCCAAGAGGATTAATTGCTGCATAATTAGTTCCATCCCACATAGCTCCAACACTGTATCCAGATGAAGGATAACCATTTAAAACGAAACCACATATTACAAGACCAACAAATCCAGCATAACCATGAACAGCTACCGCTCCAACCGCATCGTCGATTTTATATTTTTTCTCGACCCAGTAATGCATTTTGTAAGCTATAACTACTCCGATCATACCGATTATCATTGATTGTATTGGATGATATAAATCATTACCTGCAGATGCACATATTATTCCCGCAAGTCCTGATGAATAAGTCCAGAAAGGATCTCCCTTCGAGACCACATACCCAGCTAACAACCCTCCAGATAACGACATTAAAAAGTTCATCGTTATTCCACTAAGTGTGGTGGGAGTTAGGTAGATGTTCGTTGCAGTAAAGAAAGTTACACCTTCCATACCATATTCAGGTCCAAGATCATAAATCGGAACATTACATGCTGCGTAAAAGCCCCAAAAACCTGTATAGATTAAGAATAATCCAACAGTCACTAACCATGGATTTCTTGGTCCAATGTTTCTTGGTTCTCCGCTAGATGAAAATTTTCCAATTCTTGGTCCTAAAACAATTAGAACACCTAAGGCAAAACCTCCGGCAATTGCATGAATTACTCCAGAAGCATAAGCATCGTGATATCCTAATATTTTTAACATCCATCCATCAAAATGCCATCCCCATGAAGCATCTATTGTCCAGAAAACAGATCCAATTGCAATTGCAAGTATTCCAAATGCAAAAGTAGTTATCCTTTCAATAACCGCTCCAGATACAATCGAAGCTGCAGTCCATGAAAATAATAAAAAGGCTGCCCAGAAGACACCCATTATATGATCATTAAGATTTACGGCCATCAATGCATTTGTAGGGTTAGCAAGATCATTTCCACCAAATCCACCTCCAAGAACTAGACCTGTGCTTTCGGTCATAATTGAAGGAGCTAATCCAGGTCCTGTTGGAAATGCCCAGTATATCCACCAACCAAAGAAAAACCATGTGACTGTTACCAGTGGTATCAGCATTGTATTTTTCATAAGAGTATGTTGGTGATGTTTGTAACGAGATGCCCCAACTTCATACATACAGAAACCCACGTGGATCAAAAACATAAGAACCACAGTTACCCAATAGTAAAATTCTGTAAATAAGGTTGTGAGAGCACCTAATTGATCAGTCATATTTCTCTCTCCTATTAATAGTTAATGGATTCTATGAAATTTTTTTTACGCTGACAATTTTATTTTATTTATAAAAAGTAGAAGTTAATAATTATTTTATCAACTTGAAATTGAAAATTAGAATTTTAAATAAGCTTTTTTAAGGTCAACCAGAGGATGATTCGGCGACATTTGAAACTTTACCAATAATTCTCTAGCAATCATATCTCTATCCTGCTGATTATTAGGTAATTTTATTTTACTTGGTATCGTTACCCAACCGTTAGCATTTCTATCGAATACAGCAGGTCTATTTTCTTCATATCCCATATGAACATCTTCTAACCAATTAAGATCATCCCAACCCATAGCTTCTATATATTTTTTTAAAAATGGAGTGAGTCGACTATAGTCAGGCAAAAGATTAACGTCATATCGATAGCCAATTGTTTGGCCAATCATTTTTTCTCTAGCAGTCTCTTTTTTCTTGCCTAATTGACCTTTGATCTCTTTTGATTTGACTTTTTTCTTACCTTTTTTCTTTGGCATATTTGCTATTAGATTTTATGGAAATCTTTAACTCCTACTGTATGATTTGTTCCTGCAAGAGGCACTTTAGCTAAAGCAGAAGCCTCCATTGTTAATGCAGCCATATCTTCTGGTTCTAGCGAGTGAATATTTGTTTTTCCACATGCTCTAGCCAACAATTGAGCCTCTAAGGTCATCGCATGCAAGTAATTATACACTCTTAATGCTGCATCATCAGGATTTAATCTTTTTCTTAATTTAGGATCTTGAGTAGCAACTCCTACCGGACATCTACCCGTGTGACAGTGATAGCAATGACCTGCGGGAACACCCATTTCTTTTTCAAAGTTAGATTCTGGTATTTCCTTATTGCAATTTAAAGCCACCATTGCACCTGTTCCGATTGCAATTGCGTCTGCACCAAGTGCTAAAGCTTTAGCCATATCTGCTCCATCTCTAACACCACCTGCATAAATTAAAGTTACTTTTCCAGTTTTACCTACATCATCCAAAGCTCTTCTTGCTTCTCTAATTCCAGCAATTCCTGGGATACCTGTGTTTGCAGCTGCAATGTGTGGCCCAGCACCTGTTGAACCCTCCATTCCATCAAGATAAATTGAATCTGGATCACATTTTGCTGCCATCCTTACATCATCATACACTTTAGCTGCTCCAAGTTTTAATTGAATTGGCACTTTGTTTTTTGTTAATTCTCTAAGCTCTTGAACTTTTAAAGCTAAATCATCTGGACCCAGCCAATCAGGATGTCTTGCTGGAGATCTTTGATCAATACCTGCAGGTAGCGATCTCATTTCTGCAACTTGGTCAGTAACTTTTTGACCCATCAAATGACCACCCATTCCAACTTTTTGTCCTTGTCCAATAAATACCTCAATTCCATCAGCTAGTTGTGCATGGTGTGGGTTAAAACCGTATCTTGATTGTATGCACTGATAAAACCATTTTTCTGAATATCTTCTCTCATCTGGTATCATTCCACCTTCACCAGAACATGTTGCGCTACCAGCCATTGTAGCACCTCTAGCTAATGCAGTCTTTGCTTCATAAGATAAAGCTCCAAAACTCATTCCCGTAATGTAAACTGGAATATCAAGCTCAATTGGATTTTCACATCTTGGACCAATAATAGTTTTGGTTTCACATTTTTCTCTGTAACCTTCAATAACAAATCTTGTTAATGTACCTGGCAAGAAAACTAGATCATCAAAAGTAGGTATCTTTTTCATCAAAGCCATTCCTCTCATTCTGTATCTTCCTAATTCGGCTTTGATATGAATGTCATCCATAACTTCTGGAGTGAAAATAGCGTTGTGTCCCAACAAACTTTTGTTTCTTGAAGCTATTCCATTACCATTAGAATGTCCGTTTGATTTTCCATTACCATTTTTTTTCTTTGCCATTTAAATTGCTCCTTTTTTTTCTGTAGGTTCAAGAGCATCGTAATTCCAAAGTTTTTTTCCTGCTACAACTTTGGTCATCTTAGAAACATCGAAGTTTTCTCCGATCTCCGCAACCTTTAATTTTCTTTTAAGCCAATCTTGATCTGAATCAGTTAATTCAGCTTCGACAGCATCACTACCAAATGATCCAATTTTTCCACCTACAAAAATTGTCCCATCATACATAGAATCTCCTAAATTTATTCCAACATCTCCAAGAATAATAATTCGCCCTCTCTGCATCATAAAACCTGTAAAAGCACCAGCATCTCCGCCAATAATTATTGTCCCGCCTTTTTGATCAATTCCTGTTCTGGCACCTACGCTTCCTTTGCATATCAGATCTCCACCTCTAATTGCCGCACCAAAACAAGACCCTGCATTTTTTTCAATTACTACTTTTCCTGCCATCATATTTTCTGCACATGACCATCCCACTCTTCCATTAATTCTAACAATAGGACCATCCATTGATCCACACCCAAAGTAACCCAAACTACCTTCAAATATTAAATTTAATTTATTGAGAATTCCAACTCCCAAGCTATGTTTTCCCTGTGGGTTCTTTATTACAATAGTTCCGTATCCATCTTTCATTAATTCATCAATTTTTTTATTTGCTTCACGACAATCCATGTTCTTAACGTCAATCTCAGTTCTTTTATTAAAATCTACATCATATGTCCCAAAGTAATAAAAATTCTCTGCCTCATCTGGATTAAAAAATTTTTGTTGTGTTTTTCCGGTTAAGACTTCTGTATGAAGTCCCATTGATTGAGCTTTACTTTTTTTTTCTGATGTTTTTAAATTTGCCATACTTTAACTTCTCCATCAAAAGGATCATAAGTTTCGATTTCTTGTGGTAATATTGATCTTATTGCAATTTCCTCTGACCCCATTGCAACTAAATCATCTGACTCATACAATACTAGTGGTTTTGCAGCCATTGTATCTTTCGCCATTCCTAAGCTATCTTTTGTAGCAACAAAATAAGTAAATACCCCATCTAAACCGACGAGAGACTCTTTCATTCCCTCTTCTAATGTAGCTCCATTTCTCATTTTTTCTGCAAGATATACAGCGATTAATTCAGAGTCACATTCTGACATAAATCTCATGCCCTTGTTTTCCAATACTCTTCTATTGTTCCAATAGTTTGTTAATTGTCCATTATGAACGACTGACACATCGCTAAAAGGATAACCCCAAAATGGGTGAGCAGATTTAATATCCACTCCCGACTCTGTTGCCATCCTAGCATGACCAATTGCATGTGTCCCGACAACTTTATCTAAATTATATCTGTTACAAACAACTTCAGCGTTTCCTAGATCTTTAATTACTTCTAGAGATTTTCCCATAGATAATATTTCTACACCTTCAACACTTTCTATTTTTTGAGAAAATTCCATTAAATCTTTGTCATACTGAATTTCATATCGTAATGAATAAGGAAGAATTCTATCTTCTTTTATTACTTTAGCGCCTAGCTCAGAAAGATAAGAGTCAACAATTTTTTTTCTTTCGTCATAAACTGATACATCTTCTTTTACTGAAGAACTTCCCTCTGCAACATTTTCACCAACCTTAAATCGCATGATGAAATTTTGACCGTCAGTTTTTCCGTATAGAGCGTATCCAGTTGAATCTTCTCCTCTATGCTTTAATGCTTGAAGCATACCTTGAAGTTCAAAACCAACGTTTGAAGTATTTCCTCTATGAATTAATCCTGCAATCCCACACATATAATTTCCTTATTAAATTATGGTAAACAATCCAGATAAGTATCAAGATCCCATTGTGTTGTTGCACCCAAGAATTTTTCCCACTCATCTCGTTTGTACCAATTAAATACTTTATACATTTCATCTGGCATTGATGATTTTATTACCTCATCTTCCGCCAATCTATCTAAAGCTTCACCTAAACTTAGTGGAAGTTTTTTAACATCTTTACCAGCTTTTTGAGCTTCATATATATTTCTAGACTCAGGTTTGGCTGGTTTCATTTTTTTAGATATTCCTTCATCACAAGCTTTAAGTAATGCTGCACCTAATAAATATGGATTATGCATAGAGTCAACTGATCTGTACTCAAATCTACCTGGAGCAGATACTCTTAGACCACATGTTCTATTTTGATAACCCCAGTCAGCATATACTGGTGCCCAAAAACCTTGATCCCATAATCTTCTATATGAGTTCACTGTCGAAGAACCAATTGCTGTTAAAGCTGGTAAGTGTTTCATTATCCCTGCAATTGATTGTAATCCAATCTTTCCAGGCAATTGCATATCCTTAGTATCTGGCATGAAAGTATTAGTTCCACCGGATACATAGCTAAAGACTTCTTCTACTCCTGGAAGTTTTTTGTTACCCAATTTGTTTACTGATACTTTTCCACCTTTCCACAAAGACATGTTGGTGTGACATCCACTTGCTGAAACTCCCATAAATGGTTTAGTCATAAAGCAAGCTATAAGATTATGTTCTCTTGCTACTTGAGCACAAATTTGTCTATACGTAGATAATCTATCAGCATTTCTTAAAACATTATCAAATGTCCAGTTAAGCTCTAATTGACCAGGAGCATCTTCATGGTCACCTTGGATCATATCAAGACCCATCGCTTTTGCGTATTCAATAACCTTCATAAACACAGGTCTTAATGATTCAAATTGATCAATATGATAACAGAAAGGTTTTGAGAAACCTTGTCCAGTTGGAGTTCCGTCAGGATTTTTTGTTAACCACATCATTTCAGGCTCTGTTCCAACTCTTAATTCTAATCCATGTTTCTTTTTGAACTCATTCATGAAAATTCTAAGATTACCTCTGCAGTCACTTGTTAAATGACCACCTGGATTTTTTCTTTCTTCTCTATTTCTAAAACAAGTAACAAAAACTCTTCCAACTCTCTTATCCCATGGCAATTGAACAAAAGTTTCTGGATCAGGTATTCCTACCAATTCCATAGCTTCTGGACCATATCCAATATAATTATTATGACGATCTAAAAATAAATTTGCTGTTGCTCCATAAACCAATTGAAAACCTTTTTCTGCAGTTCTTTCCCAGTGGTCTGCTGGTATTCCTTTTCCAACAACTCTTCCAGTTACTGAAATAAATTGATAATAGATATAAGTAATTCCTAATTCGTTTATTTTTTCTCTAACCTTTTTGACGAGTTTAGCTCTACCTGGTTGGTTTACGTGTTTTTCAAGATCCGTCATTCTTCCCCCTTTGAATTTTCAGATCAAAAAGGTAACTGAAAAAAAAACGTTTGTCTACTTAGATAAATTAACTCCAAGGAAACGGACTGTTCGATGTCGGATGAAGTTTGCCTTTTTCATATCTATCGAACCTGAACGGTTTTAGTAATTCACTTTCTTGACCTAAAATTTCTTGTGCAACAAGGTGCCCAACACCTATCATTTTATAACCATGATTTGCATCTGCAATCATGTAAACATTTTCAAAAAATCTATCGAATATCGGGAATGAATCTGGAGTTAAACAACCCAATCCTCCTGATGGTCCCTTTCTATACAAATGAGATTTACCAACAAAACGTTTCTGAATATGTGCAAGTGCTGAAGTCCACATATCAGAAAATTTATCAGTAGTTTGATATTCAGGAGAGTCAATTCCATATGGGTCAACTTTAACTTCATCAAAATGTTTTTGAACAATGTAAGGTGATGTTCCACCTTGAACTCCCAATCCTTCAATATCAGGTTTATAATATATACCCCATAAGTCTTCTGTAATTATTTTACCATCTTTGTCAGAATAAAGTGGTGCATCTGTATCAACATGAATTACTGGAGGCGGTTTACCTTCATTAGTTTTTAAATAATCTGCATCTACACCCAATACACCTTCTTGTAAAAACCAGTACTTCCACATTTCAACTTCATGCATTTTTCCATTTTTAGCATCTTTTATGTTAGTAGTTTTTGGTAACTCCAACATATTCCAAAAATCTCTTACCCATGGTCCTGCTCCAATAACTACCTGATCACAATCAATTGTACCTTTATCTGTAACCACGCCAGTAATTGCATTGCTGTTGCTCCCTCTTTTAAAACCTGTAACCTTTACTCCTTTATGAACGTTTACACCGTTTAAATTTGCTTTTTTCTCTAGTGCTTTAATTGAGTCCTTATTAAATGCATATCCACCTTTTTTTTCATGCAAGACTGATGTAATACCTTTTGCTTGCCAATCACTAAAAATTCCTTGCATATATTTCATGCAATCTTTTTCACCTTCTATAAATTCTGATTCATATCCAATAGCTTTTTGTTGTTCATAAATACTTGCAACATCTTTATGCATTACTTCTGGAGAAATTTGCATATAGCCAACAGCATTATATTTAAATGCCTCTGGATCACTTTCCCAAACACTAACTGAATGAGCCATTAATTCTCTCATTGCTGGTTGAAAATAATTATTTCTAACAACTCCACATGCAATTCCACTTGCACCTGCAGCAGTGTCTTTTTTTTCTAGGACAACTACATCGTTTGGATTTTTATATTTTTCGGAAAGTTTCCAAGCAGTACTTAACCCGTGAATTCCTCCACCAATTATTACAACTTTTGCTTTTGTCGGTAACGACATGGGTCAACTTTAATTTTTTAGCAAAGGAAAGAATATAATAATTTTTATATATAATTTATATAAATTCTAAATATTTATTAGATTTTTAATTAAAAACTCAAATTTTTGAGAGTTTTCAAATATTCGTTAAATTCATTAACAAAATTCTGTGTGGGTAAAACGTACTTTTTTCTATGGTCATTTCCGGTTTTCTCGAGGTAAAAAAATTCTTTATCACAAGCTTCTTTGATCATGAGTGCAGATTTGGGTCTAGAGGTTTTGAAAAGTCTAGTCTTAAGTTCCTCGACAGATAAGTTTTCATTTAATTTATAGGAATTCATCACAATCAACATCATGTGATAATGTGAAGGAGACTTTCTGAAAAAGTAATTACTGGATGTATGGGACAGTTTCATTTGATCTTCCCAAAATTCCAGTAAATCCTTTGATGATTTTGACATTAAGATTTTACACGTGTTTTTTGAGGATCGTAATGCGGGAAACCAACAATTTTAGCAGGTATTCTTTTTTGATGTCCATCAATTTTACCGACTTCAACGTTCATACCTATTTCTGAATGACCCACATCAATTCTGCACAAAGCAATATTTTTATTCAAAGTAGGAGATAGACATCCGCTTGTAACTACGCCAACTTGGGATCTTCCAATGTGAACGCAATCACCGTGATTAGCTTTTTCTTTGCCTACAAGTTCTAATCCAACTAATTTCTTTTGCGGATTTTCTTTTCTCTTTATTAATGCTTCTTTACCGATGAAATCTGCTGTTTTTGTTTTTAAAGGAACCGTAAATCCAACACCAGCTTCAAAAGGGTCAACTTGGCCGTCAAATTCATTACCAAATAATATTAGTCCAGCTTCAATTCTTAATAAATCTAATGCTCCAAAACCAGCAGGTATTATTCCTTCATCTTTGCCAGCTTCCATAAGCACATCCCAAACCGCTGGTGCATCTGAAGGGTGACACCATATTTCGTATCCTAACTCGCCTGTGTATCCAGTTCTAGAAACCATTAATGGAATTCCACTAAGTTCTTTTACTCTACAGATTGTAAACCTAAACCATTGTAATTCTGAAATAGAAGGTTGTGTTGGTGGAGTAAAAATAAACTTTTCTAAAATTTTTCTACTGTTTGGTCCTTGTAGA
This sequence comes from uncultured Pelagibacteraceae bacterium, assembly GCA_902612605.1. Taxonomy (GTDB): domain Bacteria; phylum Pseudomonadota; class Alphaproteobacteria; order Pelagibacterales; family Pelagibacteraceae; genus Pelagibacter. The sequence goes on along the minus strand of CACMDY010000003.1, from coordinate 145,061 downwards.
GAAATATTATTTATTTGATCAGTAGAGTTTTTAACTAAAACATTAAATTTTTTCTTTTTTGCTTGTTCTTTTAACCATTCACCTGCGTATTCATCACCACATACCCATCTAAATCCATGGTCACTCATTTTTAACAATGTTCCATCATCAAACATAGAACCATTTTCATAACACATCGAAGAATAAACAATTTGTCCAACTGACAATTTTTTAATATTTCTAGTTAAAGTATAGTCCATTAATTCTTCTGCATCTGGACCTAATATTTCAAATTTTCTTAAAGAAGATAAATCAATTAAAACTGCTTTTTCTCTACACGCTGTATATTCATTTATTACTCCGTGTTTAGTGTAATCATTGGGTAGCCAATATCCTCTAGCATCAACAAAGTTTCTTGTTAACTTAGAAGTTCTTTCATGAAATCCTGTATTTTTTGTTAGTTTTAATTCTGAGTCTGGTTTCATTCTAAATGCAAAAGATTTTGTAAATTCTCTTTTTTTTTCGTAAGTTCTAACAAAAATATCTGTAGGGTTCCATGAATTACATGGATCTATATCACTTGGACAGGCTGATGTTCCGCAGGTTAAATCTTTTAAAGCTCTTAATATTACATAATCTCCAGGTCTAGCAAATGACTCATCAGAAAGTACGGTATTTAAGCCTCCTGCTGAAGTATTAAAAAATAAATTTATAGCGTGCCATCCCTTTTGTCTATTAACCCCAAAATTTTCCATAGCACCACTTAAGTTATCTGAGCAATTTGGATGCCCAAAATAACCAGCATCTTCGTAATACTTCGATGTACAAGCAAGATTAAAAGTGTCATGTCTACCAACAGTATCTCTTATTACTTCTACTAAAGGCTCATGGTCAGTATCATAAAATTTTGAATACAATCCTGGTCCTGGAAATGTATTTCCCATAAAGGTCCTGGTTGTTTGCCAATCTAAACCTTTTTCAATACCTTTACCTAATTTAGCTGTATCAAAAGCAACAAAATCTGAACATTGTCTACCAGTTGGACAAATTATTTGAATATAATCTCCTTCTTTAACTTCAAAAGAAATTGCTGATTGTTTTGCAATATTTTTTTCGTCTAGAGGATCAAAAATTGGATCTGGAATTATTCTATGTTCTTTATAGTCAACAATATTATTTCTTTTAATAAATAAAGTTAATTCTGTAGGAGGATTTTGTTCATGAACCAACATATCATTACCAGGTGCAGAAAAAATGCAATAACATTTATCTTTTGAACTTATTTTAATTTTCTCTCCTGGTGGAGTGTCTTTATCAAAAAGGATTGAAGATTTAGATTTTGCAATTTTAAGATTTCTTTTTTCTAATTGGCGCAAAGCAATTTTCGAACTTTCTTCATTTCTATTTAAAATTTTAATTATATCATTTTCTGATTTAGATGATTTTAAATTTAAAATTGATGGATCTGAATTTCCATCAGAATTAAAAACAACTATTTCACAAATTTGATTTCCTTCATTATTAATAATTTCAATTTCATCATCCGGAAAAACCTGAACTCCTGTTAATCCACCGCCATTAACTACATATCTTTCAACTCCAGGTGGCAAAACATTTAAACCAGGTTCATTTATTCTTAAATTTTCTTCTAACATTTTAAATCAATGATTACTTATGTTTAAGAATAAATCAGTACTGATTAATTGTATATATAAATTTTAGTACCAACTTTTGTTGACTGTGAGATTAAATTTAAGGATACTTACTTACTTAATATATTAAGAGAGGAGAAATAAATGAAGAAAATACTATCTTTACTCTCAGCTATAGTAATTACTGTAGTAAGCTTTGCAGGAATATCTAACGCTGACAGTAAAAAACCCATAGTGATCCCAACTCATAACTGGTCAAGTCAAATTGTTATGGCATATGTTATTGGTGGAATCTTTGAAAGCATGGGTAACAATGTTAAATATGTAAATGCTGACTCTCAAGCGGTTTACGAGTCAATTAGAATTGGTGATGTAACCATATCTCATGAGGTATGGGAATCTGCTTTCGGTAAGTCATTTACAACAGCTTTAGACAAAGGTGGTTTGTTAGACTGGGGTGATCATGAAGCAAGAACTCTTGAGGATATGGGATATCCAAACTGGGTTGTTGAAAAAGGTCTATGTCCAGGTCTACCAGATTGGACAGCTCTAAAAAATCCAGACTGTGCAAAAAACTTTACAACACCTGACTCTCCAGATGGAAAAGGAAGAATGTTGGAAGGACCACAAACTTGGCATGGTGACTTAATCCCTCAAAGGATTGATGCACTAGGCTTAGGTGATTTATGGTGGGTTAAGTTTGCTGGAGGTGCTGATGCACTTTGGGCAGAGTTAGCAGCTGCTGAAAAAGAAGGAAGAGGAACTATAATTTTCAACTGGACACCAAACTTTACTGATGGTGCTGGTTTTACATTTATCGACTTCCCTCCATACACAGCTGGTTGCAGACCAGCAGATGGTGGTGACGGAAAATGTGGTTCTCCGGATGGTTATTTGAAAAAAGCAGTACACGAAGATTTTCCAAAAACTCATCCAGATGCAGCAGCAGCGTTTAAAAAATTGTCATTTTCAACAAGTCAAATTGGTGCAATGGCAGCTTTAGTAGACGTTGACAAAATGACTCACGAAGATGCAGCTAAAAAATGGTTAGCTGATAACGAATCAACTTGGAAAGCTTTCCTTAAATAAGGATAAAAGTTAAAAAATTAAGATCTCCCCCAATTCTGTTGGGGGGGATTTTTCTTTATAAAGATTTGTGTAAAATACAGTTATGAGAAAATATCTTTTTTACATTTTTTTAAGTTTATTAATAAGTTCATCAGTTTTCGCTCGAAGCACCGGATGTAAAGAAGGTAACTGTGAAAATGGATATGGAAAATGGGTTTATACAGATAAAACTACTTATGAAGGTGAGTGGGTAGGAACAAAAAAAAATGGTCAAGGTGTAGAAACATGGCCAAATGGATATATCTATAAAGGTGAGTTTAAAAATAGTGTTTGGAGTGGAGTTGGAACTTTAACTTTCCCAGATGGGTCTACTTATGAAGGAGAGTGGGCTAATGGTTTTATGAATGGCGAGGGAACATTTACTTGGGCTAATGGAGACCAAAAAATAGGAATTTGGAAAAACGGTAAATTACAAGATTAATGTCGAACGAAACTTCATTTAATAGATTAAAAGGATTACCCGAGAACATAAAACAATTTATAGGACTAATAATTTTAATAATAGTCATAATTTCTTCTTTTGCTATTTTAAATAATATATTTAGTGAGGGTGATGAATTAGTTAGAAAAATGAAATTGGAAGAAGAGAGAATTGCAAAAGAGAGAAAACTAAGTGCATTAATTTCAAAACTTCCCTCGGGTATATTAGTAACTTTTGATGGTACTGATCATTATAAACTATCAGATGAATTGTATGAGGGAGTGTGTAATGCCACAAAGCTTATCCCCCAAAGAGCAATAATGGGTGCAAATTTCTTAAATTTTAGAGCACATGAAATTTATACTATTAACGGCAACAAGATTGATGAAACATTTGTTGAATGGGATGCTGAAAAAAAGAAATGTTTTGCAGGTTTTACAGTTAGTGGAAATAACGTAGGAGTAGACGAAACAATTAAAGTAAGTGGTGAAGCCTTAAGTTTTTTAAGTACTGGAATTGATACAAGGGTTTATTTTATTAAAAATTTTTAATGGAAATAAGCTTCAATTATATTGATTTTAATTTAATTAATTTTCGTATATTTTTATAAGAATTATGTCTGAAGCAGTAATCAAATGCGAAGCAGTTTATAAAATTTTTGGTGAAAACGCCAAAAAGATGCTTCAAGATTCAAATGGCAATGTTGATGCTAAAACATTTCAAGAAAATGGTTGTATAGTAGGTGTTAACAATGCCTCTTTTGAAGTGGCAAAAGGAGAGATGCTTGTTGTAATGGGCTTATCTGGATCTGGTAAGTCAACTTTACTAAGGTGTATATCAAGATTAACAGATGCAACAGGTGGAAAAATTTTCATTGAAGGTCAAGATTTATTAAATTTAAATAATAAAGAGTTAATTGAACTTAGAAGAAACAAAATGGGAATGGTTTTCCAAAGCTTTGCTCTTCTTCCACACAAAACCGTTGTAGAAAATATAGCTTTTCCTCTTCAAATCAAAGGTATCAAAACTGAGGAGAGCATTAATAAAGCAATGGAGATGGTTAAATTAGTTGGACTTGATGGAAGAGAAAATTATTTTCCAAGAGAACTTTCAGGTGGACAACAACAAAGAGTGGGTATTGCAAGATCCCTAGCAGTTGAGCCTGATATATGGTTTTTAGATGAACCTTTTTCTGCTTTAGATCCTTTAATTAGAAAAGAAATGCAAGATGAATTTTTAAGACTTCAAGAAAAATTACAAAAAACAATTATGTTTATTACTCATGATTTTGATGAAGCATTAAAACTTGCTGATCGAATTGCAATTATGAAAGATGGTATAATTGAACAACTAGATACACCTGCAAATATAGTTTTAAACCCAGCCACAGAATATGTAAGAAAATTTACTGAAGAAGTACCTAGAGAAAAAGTTTTATTAATTGAAGATGTAATGGATGAATCTATATCTAATAATTTAGGTGATGTTAAGGTTTCAAAAAATGAAATTATAGAAAATGTTGCAGAAAAAATATTAACGCAAGAAAAATCTGTAGCAGTTATAGATGAAAATAATAAAACCGTTGGGTCAATCAACCCGACAAAAATAATAAATACCGTCTTTGGTGGAAGAAAGAACGGAAAATAAATTATGGAATTTTTAAAAAAATATCCAAAAATATTTCAGTGGTTATTTCTATTAATTGTTTTCTTTGCTCTTTGTTTTGCTATTGATGTTCCAGAAACATATAAATTCATTAGAGGCCAAGCTGAATTCGTAAAAGACCCTAATCAAAGTAGTTATATATTTTTAGGCAAAGAAGTAAGATATTACGCCTTTGATGTTTTCTGGCGACTTCCTCCATTACTTGGATGGTTGCCAATATGGATAAATGACTCCTTGTTTTTCTTAATGAATGAGTGGATGCCAATGGAGTTTTGGAATGAGGACACTCAAGAATTTAAAACCAGACCATTAGTTTTGCAAATTAGCAGAAATTTAACAGCTTTCATGACCTTTTTAATAGAATTAATTAGAGAAATTCTATTAGGTGGACTTGAAACAATTGTTGCCTTTACAAGTTGGGATTGGATCGATGCGAACCCTTGGGCAGAGTTACCAGGTCTACCTTGGACAATAGTTGCAGCTGGTTTTGCAATACTTGCTTATAAATTAAGTGGTATTGGACTAGCTTTATTTGCCGGTTTAACAATGGTTTACATTTCTATATTTGGACAATGGAAACCATCGATGCAAACACTCTCTTTTATTTTAGTTGCTGCGCCTCTATCTTTTATATTTGGGTTAAGTTTAGGTATTGCAGCTTATAAAAGTAAACGTGTAGAAAAAGCTCTATATCCAATTCTATTAGTTATGCAAACAATGCCACAATATGCAGTATTAGTTCCTGCACTTGTTCTTTTTGGAGTCGGTGACCACGCTGCAGTAATTATAACTATGGTTGTTGCTGTTCCACCCATGATATTACTCACTTTACTAGGATTGAGAGCTATTCCTCCAGAAGTAATTGAAGCTGGAAGAATGAGTGGTTGTAATAATTGGCAACTAATGTCTAAAGTGCTAATTCCAACGGCCAGACGAGATATTTTAATTGGCGTAAACCAGGTTATCATGGTGTGCTTTTCTATGGCTGTTATTTCAGCCTTCATTGGAGCGAAAGGTCTAGGTTTTAATTTATTGCTAGCACTAAATCAGCTTAATATCGGATTAGCATTAGAAGCTGGTCTTTGTATTAGTCTAATTGCAATTTTATTAGACAAAATGTCATTAGCATGGGCAAACAAGCAAGTCGATTATTTTGGCAATTTGAATTTTTTTCAAAGAAATAAAAATTTATTATTTTTTAGTATTACAGTCATAATTGGAATTTTACTCGCTTACTTTGGATCTGTTTATTTTAAAGGTGGTTACAATTATTTATTTGAAGTTCCACACAATAAAGGAATATCAACTGCTGATTTTTGGAATAAAGGTGTCGATTGGATTTTTGATACCTTCTTTGTTTATATAAAAGCATTTAATACATGGTTAATTCAAGAAGTGTTACAACCAATGAGGGCTTTGTATTTAAGGATGCCAGCTGTTGCTACATTAGTTCTAGTTGTTGGTGCAGGCTATTTAATTGGTGGAATTAAATCTGCATTAGTAATTTGTGGTTTGACATTATTCATAGCTCTAAGCCCTTGGTGGGATAGAGCCTTAGTAACGGCTTACATGGCAACATTTGGGGTAATTGTCTCATGTATAATTGGTTTTACGGTTGGCACATTATGTTTTCAAAATAAACATTCCGCAAAATTTATGTTAGGGGTATGTGATATATTTCAAACATTTCCATCATTTGTTTATCTTATTCCTGTTATGATGCTTTTTGGAATAACTGACACTTCTGTTCTTATTGCTGTCATTGTTTATGCAACTATACCAGCAACAAGATACACAATTGAGGGACTTAGAAGTGTTCCAGCAGGTTTACATGATGCAGCGACGATGTCTGGTGTAAATAAATTTCAAAGATTAACAAAAATTGAATTTCCTTTAGCATTCCCTCATATGATGCTTGGTATAAATCAAACAATAGTGTTTGCATTATTTATGGTAATTATAGGGGCATTTATAGGCACAGAGGATTTAGGACAATATATTTTAAAAGCTTTATCAGATAAAAATGGTGCTGGTATTGGATTAACTTTAGGTATTTGTGTAGCTTTTATAGGTTTAATCTTTGACAATTTGATAAGAACTTGGGTAGAAAAAAGAAAAAAACATCTAGGAATTGCTTAAGCTTAAATGAAAAAAATTCTAATAATAGGCGGTGGCGCAATGGGATCTGCTTTTACTTTTCCATGTATAGATAATAAAAATGAGGTAACTATCACAGAGCCTTACAATAAAAATTTTATTAAAAATTTGTCTTCGAAAAAGAAATATCATTCTAGTTTAAAAATAAATTTACCCAATAAACTAAAATACAAAAAATATTCAACTCATTTGTTAAAGAATAAATTTGATTTAGTCGTTGTTGCGTTAAGTTTATCGGGAATAAATTTTATTAGTAAAGAATTTAAAAAATCAAACATCAAAAGTCCAATTCTTATTCTTACCAAAGGTTTAAAGTATGAAAAAAAAAAACAGAAAATTTTTACTATTTCAGAGGATATAAAGAAAAATAATAAAAATATAAATGTTTCAGTTTTAAAAGGACCTTGCTTAGCAAAAGAACTTTCAAATAAAAAACAAACAAGTGTGATTGTTGCTAATAAAAATATCAAAACCGCAAAAAAAATTTGTAATATGATAACTACAAAATACTATTTAACCGAAACTTCGAAAGATGTTATCGGAGTTGAGATCTGTTCTTCAATTAAAAATATTTATTCAATGATTATTGGGGCTGGAGATAGTTTAAATATGTCTTCAAGTTTATTCAAAAAATCCATAAATGAGATGATATATATTACTAAATATTTTAAGGGAAAAATTGAGACTGTTCTTGGATTGGCTGGAGTTGGAGATCTATACGTCAGTGCTGCTGGAGGTAGAAATAGTAAAATGGGAAGTTACTTAGGGCAAGGCTATACATTTAAAAATGCTAAAAGAAAATTTATGCCCAATGAAACTGTAGAGGGAGAGCAACTTGCAAGAGAAATTGCTCCATTTGTGATAAAAAAAATTCAACAAAAAAAAATCCCTTTGATGACAAAATTAATTAAATCTATAATTAAAAATAAAAAATTAATATTAAATTAAAAATGGCAAGTATTAAAATAGATAAAGTAAACAAGTTTTTTGGTGACACACATGTGATCAAAGATGTTTCTCTTGATATAAAAAGTGAATCTTTCACAGTTCTTGTAGGCCCAAGCGGATGTGGTAAATCAACAATCTTAAGAATGATTGCTGGTTTAGAGGAAATTAATTCAGGTACAATATCTATTGATGATAAAGTTGTAAATGATCTACCACCTAAAGAAAGAAATATTGCAATGGTATTTCAATCTTATGCTCTTTATCCTCATATGACTGTATTTGATAATATGGCTTTTGGTTTAAAAATTGAAAAAAAATCAAAAGAAGAGATAGAGCAAAGAGTAATGGAGGCTGCTAAAATTCTACAAATAGAAGAGTATCTTGAGAGAAAACCCAAACAATTATCTGGAGGACAACGTCAAAGGGTGGCAATAGGTAGAGCAATTACAAGAAAACCAAAAGTTTTTTTATTTGATGAACCATTATCTAACTTAGACGCAGCATTAAGAGTCCAAATGAGGGTAGAATTAGCTAAATTACATGATCAACTGAATGCTACCATGATCTATGTAACTCATGATCAGACTGAAGCCATGACACTTGCAAATGATATTGTTGTATTGGATCAAGGTATAGTTTCTCAAAAGGGATCACCAATGAACTTGTATAATAACCCAGATAATTTATTTGTTGGAGGTTTTATCGGATCTCCAAAAATGAATTTTATAGATAGTAAAATTTTAAGCAAAAGTTCAAAAAGTTCAGAGGTAGATATCATGGGGACTGGAAAGTTAAATGTACCAAAAATTTCCGAAAATACTCAAGAAGGAGACAGTATAAAAATTGGGATAAGACCAGAGCACTTGATTTTAAACGCTAAAACAGACTCATTATGGGAAAGTAAAGTCTTTGTCGTAGAAAAATTAGGATCAGGAACATATTTATATTTAGAAAAAGAGGGAGATCCTCTTGTTGTACAAACTGATGGAGACACAAATATTAAGGTAGGTGATACTGTTAAAATAGGTTTTGACCCATATCGTTGCCATTTATTTGATAATAAAGGTATTTCTTTTAAAAATTCCTAAATCAATCTCAGGTAGTATTGTGTAATTTACATACTTGTTATTCTTCTTTTAAATGTTCATTATGTGTTAATTTTTAAATAACTTTAAAAAACATGAAAAAAGAGGGGAATATATGTTTAAAAATATATTAATAACAATCTCTGCAATAGCTTTTGTTTTTAATTCAATTGCATTTGCAGATATCAAATTCTGGACGACAGAAACTCAACCAGCAAGGATGGCTAAGCAAGAAGAAATGGCGAAAGCTTTTGAAGCTAAAACTGGAATTGGAGTTGAAGTTATCCCGATTGATGAAAAAGATTTAGGAACAAGAGCTACTGCAGCAGCAGCAGCGGGAGATCTTCCTGATGTAATTTATCATACACTTCAATATGTATTGCCGTGGGCTGAAGCAGGAATATTGGATGTTGATGCAAATAACGATGTCGTTAATTCACTTGGAAAGAAAACTTTTGCTCCTGGTGCTTTAAAGATGGCTAAAAAAGGCGGCAAAATAGCAGCTGTGCCAGTAGATGGCTGGACTCAAATGGTCGTTTACAGAAAAGATTTATTTGCAGCTGCTGGTTTAGAACCACCAACAACTTATGCAAACATAGAGAAAGCAATTGATGCTTTATCTAGCAATGAGATGTTCGGATTTGTTGCGGCAACTAAAACTGACGAAAACTTTATGAGTCAGGTTTTGGAACATGTTCTGCTTGCAAATGGAGTAAACATTGTAAAAAAAGGTGGAACAAAAAAACAAGGAAGAGCTTTAAAAAATTCTTTACAGTTTTATAAAAAATTAGCTAAAGCTAGCCCTCCAGGAGAACTTTATTGGAAACAATCAAGAGAACTTTATTTTGCTGGCAAAACTCCAATGATAATATGGTCACCATTTATCATGGATGAATTAGCTGGTTTAAGAGACTCAGCTCCACCAACAATTAATAGTGATCCTACGTCACCTGAATTAGCATCTAAAACTGGTTTTATAACTAATTTTAGTGGACCAAATAATGTAAAAGGTGCTGCTTGGGCAGATGTTAGATATTTTGGCATAACTGCAGATGCAGATACTGATGAAGCTAAGCAGTTTATTCTTTATTCAATGGATGAAGGATACACAAGTACTTTATCGATAGCACCAGAAGGTAAGTTCCCTGTAAGAAGAGGTAATGCAAGTGATCCAAATGCATTTACAACTGCTTGGAGTAAACTACCTGTTGGAGTTGATAGAAAAGCTCCTTTAACAGATCTATATTCTGCAGATGTAATAAATAACATTGTTGCTGGTTTAGATACTGCTAACAGATGGGGAGTAAAAGAAGGTGAACTATCTAGAGCATCTAAAATTATTAACAATAAGTTTATAAATAGAATCACTAGACAATATATTGACGATCAATTGACGTTAGATGAAGCAGTAGATGAAATTAATACTGTGCTAGCTAGCTTCTAGTAATTTAAAAAATTAAAAAAAGCGGGTAATATTAATTATCCGCTTTTTTTTATGAGTTCAAAACTTGCAAAAATTGAAAAAAGAACAGCTTATCTTTTAATATTACCATCAGTTTTTTTGGTATTTTCTATAATATTATTTCCAATATTTTCTAATATTTGGATAAGTTTTAAAAATGTAGAACTTAAAGATTTAAGAATTCCTGAACCAAGAGCAAAAAAATTAGTAAAATCAATTAATGATAATCCAAATCAAATAAAAGTAATTTATAAATTAAGAAATAGTTCTCTTACACAAGAAATTACTAATGTAAAATTTAAAGATAAATATCCAGATGATATCGAACCAATAAGTTTAAATAATAAATGTCAATTTATATCAAATTTACTTAAGTGTGAGTTAGGTAATTGGCCAAAAAAATATCGAGAAAATTTAGAAATAGTATTTCAAAATATTAATAATCAAGAAATTTCCAAGAAGGAACTAAAATCTTATAAGCCTAAACTATCAGGTAAGTCACAAAATATATTATTAACTTATGAATTTACATTAAATAATTTCAAAAAAGTAATTAAAGACAAAGCTTTTATAGATCTATTATCAACAACTTTTTATTACACTTTTTTTGGAACCATAGGTGCAATAGTTTTTGGAATTTTGGCAGCACAAATGGTAAATCAAAAATTTTTTGGAAGAACATTTATGAGAAGTGTCTTGTTGTTTCCTTATGTTGCACCAGTAGTTGCTCTTGCTTATACCTGGGAACTTTTACTTGATCCAACAAGTGGAACTTTAAATAATTTATTAATTAATTATCAAATTATTGATGGACCAATAAATTTATTAGGGCAAAAATACGTAACTTTAAACATACTTGGTTTTGATTTTAAATTAAGATTAGCATTAACGACTGTAATTATTTTTGAAATTTGGAGATATTTTCCTCTAGCATTTTTATTTATTCTTGCTCGTCTTCAAGCAGTTCCAAAAGAGTTGTATGAAGCAGCTGATGTTGATGGTGCAAATCCTATCCAAAAATTTCTTAATATTACTTTGCCCCAGATATTAGCAGTGATTTCAATTTTATTTATGATTAGATTTATTTGGAATTTTAATAAATTTGAAGACATCTTCTTACTCACTGGTGGGGCATCAGGCACAAGAACATTGCCAATAAATGTATATCAACAAGGTTTTTCAATTGGGGATATAGGTATGGGTTCTGCAGTTTCTATTGTGATTGTAGCGTTTCTATTAATTTTTATGTTTATTTATTTTAAACTTTTAGGAAAAAGGGCTGATGAAAATTAAAAATATATTTACTTATTGCCTTATCTCGTCTTTATTTTTGTTTTCATTAATTTGTATTTGGAAAATCTTAGTTACATTACAAGGAATTGAATTAACAAATTTTAATTTTAATAAATTATTTACCTTTGGAATAGTCCTATGTGTAATAAATCTTTTAATTGGAAAAAAATTTAATTTAAATATAAAAATTACTACACTTGCACTTTTATTTTCTATCTTTGATTATTTTATTTCTATAAATTTACCTATTTGGTACAGTTTTGGCATATTCTTTATTTCATTATTTTTTTTCAATAACATAAAAAACTACGACAAAAACTTTTTGTCAAAAAATCATTTGTCTCAAAAATTATTCTTTAATTTTTTAACATTATTTGGTATTACGCTGTTTTCTTTTGTAATTCTTTTCCCTTTTTACATGATGTTAGTTACAAGCTTTAAAACACAAGCATTATTATTATTGAACCCTTTGGACTTTAGTATTAACTTTGCACAAGGATTGCCAGAGTTGTTCAAATCTTATTTTATAGTGTTCAAAGATTATAATTTTGGAAGATATATGCTAACGAGCACAATAGTCTCCTTAGGCACAGTCATTATAACATTAATATTTGCAATACCAGCTGCTTACGCGGTTGCAAGACTTAATTTCTTTGGAAAAAATTTTTTATCAACATCCATATTGATAATTTATTTGTTTCCAGCGATAGTTTTAGTGATACCTTTATACACAATTTTTAGTCAACTAGGTTTGAGAAATTCTATTGAAGGTTTACTGATAGTTTATACAGCTACGACTTTACCTGTAGCAATATATATGTTGCAAGGTTACTTTAAAAGTATACCAAAAGAATTAGAAGAAGCAGGGATAATAGATGGTCAAAATTGGCTTGGTATAATTTTTAAAATTATACTTCCGCTAAGTTTACCTGCAATATCATCGGTAGCTTTGTATGTATTTATGATAGCTTGGAATGAATTTTTATTTTCATTAATGTTTTTAGACCGGCCAAATACGTTCACATTATCAAGAGCTATTCAATTTCTGAATGTTGGAGCTGAAACACCTAGACAATATTTGATGGCAGGGTCTGTAGTAGTAACTTTGCCTATTTTAATAATTTTTGTTTATTTTGAAAAATATTTAGTAAGCGGTCTTACCGCAGGAAGTGTTAAAGGATAATGCTTAATAAAGTAGAAGAGGCAAAAAAAATATTATTAGGTAATAGAAAAAACGGTTACACACTTCCTACTAATAACAAATTATATCCTGCTCAATGGAATTGGGACTCAGCATTTATAGCGCTCGGTTATTCTTACTTTAATTTAGATTTTTCAATTACAGAAATTGAAACTTTGCTTAATGGTCAGTGGGATGATGGTATGATACCCCACATTCTTTTTCATGATAAAGATACTTCTTATTTTCCAAATCATACGACTTGGAAATGTGGAAAAAATATTCCATCATCAGGAATTACTCAGCCACCAGTTTTAGCCAGTATTTTGAGAAAAATTGTTGAAAAAAATCAACTTAGTAATGAACAACATTCAAGAATTGTAAATATAATAAAAAAAATTAAAAATTATCATGATTGGTTCATAAAATTCAGAGATCCTAATAAAACCGGCCTTGTATCCATATTACATCCTTGGGAGAGCGGGTATGATAATTCACCAATTTGGGATCAGCCAATGAGCAATATCAAAGTAGATAAAGACCTTAATTATAAAAGAAGAGACCTTGAAGTTTCAAACTCTGATGAAAGACCTTTAAAAACTGATTATGATAGATATGTAACTTTAAGAGATCAATTTAGGGATGTTCAGTATGATCCACATAAATTGTATGAGATTTCTGATTTTAATGTAGTAGATGTTGGATTTAATGCTTTATTTTTGAGAGCAAATAAAGATCTACTTAGCTTAGCTAAAAATTTTGATTTAAATTTTGATGATTTAAATAATTTTGTATCCAAAACTGAAAATCAAATATTAAAATTATACGATGATAATATTAATGATTTTGTCTCAAAAGATTTAAAAACTAATTTGAATATCGTTGTTCCATCAATAACAAATTATTTTACTTTATTTGCAAATTTAGAAAATGATCAATTAAATAAAAAAATTATTAATAATTTAAAAAATCATAATATTAATGATAATTACTATTTCTCAACAATAAAACCAAATCATCCTTCATTTGAAGAAAAAAGATATTGGAGAGGTCCAATATGGATAAATTGTAATTGGTTGATTTATCAAGGACTTATTAAAAAAGAGCCAGAATATGCAAATGAAATCAAAAAAAAAACTTTAGAATTAATTGAAGAAAAAGGTTTTCATGAATATTACAGTTACAAAGATGGATCAGTTATGGGCGCAAATAATTTCTCATGGAGCGCAGCTTTATATTTAGACCTGGTTCTAGAAAATTAGATTAGATTTTTAGTTTTTATTTAGAAATGTTTCAGAGGAGTCGTCCATTGCTTTTGCCCAAGCTGTATGATGAACAGGAGCTACTGACCCTGTAACTGGAGATGAAAAAGATTTATTTCTATACGTTGATATATCTTCAACCTTATGATGTTCCCATTCTTTAAAATGTTTTCTGATTAGTTCAAAATCTATTTTTGGATAATCCGACATCTCATGTAATTCTTTTGTGTATTCAGTCTGAAAATCAATCATCTGATCAGGATTTTCTAGTTTTTCTTCTAAAGCAACCCATTTATTAATATCTTTTTCAATATCCCCTCCACTTGGCATATTTATTTTCCCCATTATAACATCTCTTGCGTACCAAGCTTGGCAATCAAACATATTAAATGTGTGAAACTGGTCTTGCATTCCTAGATACAAAAGTTTGTGATTATCTTGCCAAACAATACCTTTATATAATTTTGGGGGATAGAGTCTGTTTCTTGTTTTAAGTTTTAAATTTTCTTCCAAGAAAGGAAAATGATGTAGGTAACCAGTACATAGTATTATTACATCTGCATCCTGTTCCGTACCATCTTTAAAAATTGCTTTTTTTCCCTCTAATCTATCTAAATAGAATACTTCCTTCATTCCTTCAGGCCATTTAAAACCCATAGGATTATGCCTGTAGCCAATTGTTACACTTTTTGCTCCATATTTATTGCATTGAAGCGCAATATCCTCAGCGGAATAACTGCTTCCTAAAACTATAATATTTTTTCCTCTAAATTCTTCTGCATCTCTAAAATCATGTGAGTGCATTATTCTTCCAGGAAATGAACTCATACCTTTATATTCGGGTATAAAAGGAACTGAAAAATGACCAGTGGACACTACAACGTAATCAAAATGATCAGTTAAAATTTTATCATTTTCTTTATCTTGATAGCTAACTTCAAATTTATCTGATTTAAAAACTGTATTAACTACTCTTGTATTAAATTTAATTTTATTTCTTAAATTTCCTTTACTTACTCTACTCGTGATATAATCATAAAGTACTTCTCTAGGTGGGAAAGATGGAATTGGCTTACCAAAATGTTCATCAAAAGAATAATCTGCAAATTCAAGACACTCTTTAGGTCCGTTTGACCAAAGATATCTATACATACTATTATGAACTGGATCTCCATATTGGTCAGATCCTGTTCTCCAGCTATAATTCCAAAGACCTCCCCAATCACTTTGTTTTTCGAAGCAAACTATTTCAGGTATTTTGTCTCCTTTTTTCTCGGCATGTTCAAAAGCCCTGAGTATTGATAACCCACAAGGTCCAGCACCGATAATAGCGACTTTAGTCATGATAATTTTTCCTCTACAATTAAAATTATAAATATATTGTACTAAGAAAAATAGAAAAATTAAATATTATTTTAATATGAAAACTAATTGGAATTATCCTACTACAATTTGGGTTGGAGAGAACAGAATTCAAGATTTAGGTCTAGCATGTAAAAATCTAAAAATCGATAAACCATTATTTGTCACAGATAAGGATTTAATTAATCTAAAAATGGTTCAAAATATTATTTTAGATTTAAAAAAAACATTTAATCATCTTCAAGTTTTTTCAAATTTTTCAGGTAATCCTGTAGGCGAGAATGTGGAAGAGGGAGTGGGGGAGTTTAAAAAATTAGGTTGTGATGGAGTTATTGCATTTGGTGGTGGCAGCGGTCTTGATGTAGGTAAAGCTATTGCTTTTATGTCAGGACAGTCTAGACCAATATGGGATTTTGAAGATATAGGTGATTATTGGAAAAGAGCAGATGAGACTAACATTGCACCTATCATTGCTGTACCCACTACAGCAGGGACAGGATCAGAAACTGGAAGAGCATCAGCTATAATCAATAAACAAACAGGTATAAAAAAAATTATTTTCCACCCGAGATTTTTACCTTCAATTGTAATTTTAGATCCTAATTTAACTTTAGATCTTTCTCCAAGATTGACTGCAGCGACAGGCATGGATGCTTTGGCACACAATTTAGAAGCTTTTTGTGCACCAGGATTCCACCCGATGGCTGATGGAATTGCGATTGAGGGAATGAAGTTAATTAAAAACTCATTAATTAAAGCAGTTAAGAACGGTAAAGATTTAAATGCTAGAGCAGAATTATTAGCTTCAGCTAGTATGGGTTCTACCGCTTTTCAAAAAGGGCTTGGTGCTATTCATTCTTTAAGCCACCCTATTAATGCACAATTTAATGTTCACCACGGTTTATCAAATGCTATCTTTATGCCTTATGTATTAACTTTTAACAAAGATATGATTGAAAAAAGGATAATTTCTATATGTGATTATCTCAAACTCAATAAAAGTTTTGATAGTTTTTTAAATTGGATTTTAGAACTAAGAAAAGAATTAAATATACCGCATAAATTATCAGAAATTGTTGATGTAAATAAAATAAATTTAGAGCAGTTATCAGTTATGGCATTAGAAGATCCTTCAACTTCTACCAATCCAAGAACAATGAGCAAGGATGACATGAAAGCACTTTATGAACATAGTATTTCAGGTAAATTATTTTAATGAAAAGAATTCTGATAGTTGAAGGTAACCTTAGAGAAGAAAATCAAAGCTTTACTGATGGTGGAATTAAAACTCATACTGAAAGTTTAAAAGACAGTATTAGTTATTTTACAGATCAATTAGATATTGATGTTGTTAATCCTTCATCAGATGAAAATATTAATGAAGTAGCTAAAGATTTAACTAAATATCATGGAATGATATGGGGTGGTAGTAGTTTAAATATTTACAATGATACTCCAGAAATAAGAAGACAAATAAACTTTATGAGGGAATGTCAAAAGAATATAAAAAATATATTCGCAATATGTTGGGGAATGCAAGTTGCTGTGACCGTTGCTGGTGGTGAAGTAAAGAAATGCCCTAATGGCGCTCACAGGGGAATAGCTCACGACATAGAAATAAATGAAAATGGTCTTAAACATCCGCTTTATAAAAATAAAAATAAAAAATTTAATACCCCTGCATTTAATTTTGATGAAGTTGTAAAATTACCTGAGGGCTCTACATTACTTTCGTCAAATCCAATAAATAAAGTCATGGGTATAAATTTTAATGTTGGTTCAACGAATGTGTGGGGAATACAATATCATCCAGAAATAACTTATGCCAAAATGATAAGCTTAATTCATTTTAGGAGAGATCGACTTTTAGAAAAAAAAGCATTTATTGACCAAATGGAAATAGACTCTCATGTAAAAATTATAGAAGATGAAAATAAAATTTCAAATAAAGACGCAAGGATGAGAGAATTAGAAAATTGGCTAAATAATTTAAATTAAAACAAGCCTTCTATTTCACCTTTTTCATTAAGCTTAATAGAGTCTGCTGCAGGAACTCGAGGAAGTCCTGGCATTGTCATGATGGCTCCGCATATAACAACAATAAATTCTGCACCTGAAGATAATCTTACTTCTCTAATTGGTAATGAATGGCCTGTTGGAGCACCTTTTGCGTTTGGATCAGTAGAAAAACTATATTGTGTTTTTGCTACGCAAATAGGTAAATTTCCATAACCCGCTTCTTCAAAAGATTTTAATTGATCTTTTATTTTACTGTCAGCAACAACTTCGTTTGCTCGATATATTTCTTTTGCAACAGTTTCAACTTTCTTTAACAAAGGTGTTTTTTCATCATATAAAAATTTAAAATTTGCTTGTTTTTGATCAATTAAATCTACAACATGTGAGGCAAGTTCTTTTGTCCCTTCGCCACCATTTGACCAATGAGTGCATAAAGTAGCTTTAACTCCCATATTATCACAAGCATTTATTAACTCTTTTACCTCATTATCTGTATCAGCAACAAAATGATTAACAGCAACTGCTACCGGTAAACCAAATTTTTTTACGTTTTCAATATGTCTTTCTAAATTTACTAAACCTTTTTTTAACGCTTCTACATTTTCATTTTTTAAATCATCTTTAGCTACACCACCGTGCATTTTTAATGCTCTGATTGTTGCAACAATAATTACACACTCAGGTTTTAAATTTGATTTTCTACATTTAATATCTAAAAATTTTTCTGCTCCTAGGTCTGCTCCAAATCCAGCTTCAGTTACAACATAATCAGCTAGTTTTAAACCTGCTTTAGTTGCTATTACAGAGTTACAACCGTGCGCAATGTTTGCAAAAGGACCACCATGAATAATGGCAGGATTATTTTCTAACGTTTGAGTTACATTAGGCCTGATTGCTTCTTTTAACAAAACAGTCATTGGTCCATGAGCATTTAAATCTTTTGCAAAAATAGGCTTTCTATCTCTAGTATAAGCAACTGTAATATTACCTATTCTCTTTTCCAAATCTTCAAGATCATTTGCTAAACAAAAGATAGCCATTATCTCAGATGCTACTGTAATATCAAAACCATCTTCTCTTGGAAAACCATTAGCTACTCCACCTAAATTAATATTTATAGATCTTAAAGATCTATCATTCATATCCATAACTCTTCTCCAAACTACTCTTCTCACATCTATGTTTAATTTATTTCCCCAATAAATATGATTATCAATTAACGCTGACAATAAATTGTGAGCAGATGTAATTGCATGGAAGTCTCCTGTAAAATGTAAATTGATTTGTTCCATTGGAACAACTTGAGCATATCCACCACCTGCTGCTCCGCCTTTCATTCCAAATGAAGGACCTAAACTAGGTTCACGTAAACACACTATAGAATTTTTACCAATTTTATTTAATCCATCATTTAAACCAACTGACGTAGTTGTCTTTCCCTCACCAGCAGGAGTTGGTGTAATAGCAGTAACTAAAATTAATTTTCCATTTTGTTTGTCTTTCAAACTATCTAAATATTCTAAATTTATTTTTGCAATATGACGTCCCATAGGGCTAAAAGCACTTGGTTCGTCTGGAACATTAATTTTACCCAAAATCTCATTTATGGGTTTCATTTTTGCTTCTCGTGCAATTTGGATATCTGATTTTGACATAAATCTAATTACTTATTAATGAGCAGAATTACTATCCTTTTTTGTCACGTATTTAAACATCTAAAAAATATATATAAAAAAAATTAGCAAAAACTTATATTTAATTTTATAAAACTTACGAATGCAGAAATATTCAGTATTTAGTCTAATCAAAAACGCTTTCTCCAATCACCAAAATTGGGAAGTTGCTTGGAAAGATCCAACTCCAAAAAGTGAATATGATGTAGTCATCATTGGAGGTGGAGGACACGGTCTTGCTACTGCATATTATTTAGCAAAAGAACATAATATTAGAAATGTAGCTATCATTGAGAAAGGCTGGATTGGTGGTGGAAATGTTGGTCGAAATACAACGATCATAAGATCAAATTTTATGTACGATGCTAATGCAAGATTTAATGAATTTGGAATGGATTTATGGAGAAACTTAAGTCAAGAACTGAACTTTAATGTGATGTTTTCTCCAAGGGGAATAATAAACTTAGCCCACTCAGATGCTCAAATGAACGCCTACGCTCGAAGAGGAAACTCTATGAGATTAAATGGAATAGATGCAAAGTTATTAGATAGAGAAGAAGTTAAAAAATTAATTCCAATGGCTGACTTTAGTGATGAAGTACGCTTCCCAATTTTTGGAGGCTTAATGCAACCAAGCGCTGGTACCGCAAGACATGACGCTGTTGCTTGGGGTTATGCACGTCAAGCAGATGATATGGGAGTAGATATAATACAACATTGTGAGGTCACTGGTTTTGATATTGTTAACGGAAAGATAAAAGGAATTAGAACTTCAAGAGGAGATATTAAAGCAAAAAAAGTTGGATTATGTGTTGCAGGTAGCACAAATATATTAGCTGAAAAATTAAATATGACACTGCCAATAGAAACTCATGTACTGCAAGCTTGTGTTTCAGAACCTGTAAAACCATTATTAGACGGAGTAGTAACTTTTGGTGCAGGCCACTTTTATATAAGTCAATCAGATAAAGGTGAGATGGTAATGGGCGGTGATCTTGATGGATATAATAGTTATGCTCAAAGAGGCAACTTGCCAACTATACAACATGTATTGACAGGTGGCTTAGCTTTGTTTCCATTTTTAAGTAGATTAAAAATGTTAAGGACATGGGGAGGGATCATGGATATGTCTATGGATGGTTCACCAATAATTGATAAAACTCATATTGAAGGTTTATATTTAAATTGCGGATGGTGTTATGGGGGTTTTAAATCAACTCCTGTTTCAGGTTGGACTTTTGCTCATACAATTGCGCAAGACCAAGTTCATGAATTAAATTCAGAATTAAGATTAAATAGATTTTCTACAGGCCATCTTTTAGATGAAAAAGGTTTAGGAACTAAAACCTGGATTGGTTAAAAAATGTTATACATCAAATGTCCTTATTGCGGTTTAAGAGCACAAAAAGAATTTTCATATGGAGGTGATGCAACTATAAAAAGACCTAATATAAATGAAGAAGTATCAAGCGAGGATTGGGATAATTTTGTTTATATGAGAAAAAGTCCAAGAGGGAAACATATAGAGTTATGGCAACATATAGCTGGATGTAGACAATGGATTAAGGTGCAAAGAGACACCGCTACACATGAAATTTTCCAAACAGCAAAAGTCACAGAAGAAATAAGATGAGCCAACCATTTAGATTAAATAAAGAGGGATTAATTAATCGAAACAAAAAAATATCTTTTACTTTTAATGGTAAAAAATTATTTGGATATGAAGGTGATACAATTGCATCTGCTTTGATTGCAAATGGAATACACTTAGTTGGTAGAAGTTTTAAATATCATAGACCGAGAGGTTTTTTTGGTGCAGGAGTAGAGGAACCAAACGCAAAACTACAAATAGAATTTAATGGTCATTCAGAGCCCAATGTTAATGCAACAGAAATGGAACTCGTTGAAGGTTTATCAGCTACTAGCCAAAATTGTTGGCCATCAGTCAATTTTGATATTGGTGCAATTAATAATTTTTTAAAAATGTTTTTCCCTGCTGGGTTTTATTACAAAACATTTATGTGGCCTAAAAGTTTCTGGTATAAAATTTACGAACCTTTCATAAGAAAAGCCGCAGGTTTAGGGGTTGCTTCGATAGAAAAAGATAAAGAAAGATACGAACATAAATTTGAGTATTGCGATTTGTTAGTTACTGGATCTGGACCCTCTGGATTAGCAAGTGCTTATGCTGCCGCAAAAAATGGAGCAAAAGTAATTTTAGCTGAGGATAAACCAAGATTTGGAGGAACACTTTTGACCGACGATGTAAGCATCGATAATTTATCAGGAAAAGATTGGGCAGAAAAAATAATTAGTGAATTAAAATCTATGCCTAATGTCACTGTAAAAAATAGATCTCAAGTTTTTGGTTACTATGATCATAACATGCTGGTTATGTTTGAAAGAGTTAGTGATCATTTAGAGAAAAAATCAAAATTTACTCCAAGACAAAGACTTTGGTATATTAGAGCCAAAGAAACAATTTTATCAACTGGTTCAATTGAAAGACCAATTGTGTTTGGCAACAATGATACTCCAGGAATATTTTTATCAGCAGCTGCGAAAGAATATATGAAAGTCTACGGAGTATTGGTTGGAAAGAAACCTTTAATATTTACAAATAACGACAGTGCATATGAAACAGCTTTAGAGTTCAAAAAAAATAATGTTGAACCAATTATATTAGATACAAGAGAAGAACATTCATCAGAATTAATTGATGAAGCTAAATCAAAGGGAATTGATATAAGATTTTCTCACGGTGTTATTGTTGCTAATGGATACAAAAAAGTTAAATCTGCAAAAATTGGTAAACTGAATAAAGATAAAAATTCTTTTGAGAAAATAGAAACTGTAGATTGTGATTGTATTTGTGTGTCTGGATTTTGGACACCATCTGTACATTTAGCATCACAATCAGGAAATAAACTTAAGTATGAAGAAAAAATTGATGCATTTATTCCAGATAAAAAAAAACAACATGAGACCTCAGTTGGCGCAGCAAATGGATCTTTTACTTTAGAAGAAAGTTTAAAAAATGGTTTTGAAAATGGTTCAAATCTTTCTGCAAAAATCACAGAAACTAAAACAGAAATCGCAATTCCAAATGTAAATGAAAAAAAATATGGTGCTCATGATAAATTTTGGTGTATGCCGTTACCTAAGAATGAAAATCCAAAAAGATTTGTTGATTTTCAAAATGATGTATCTGTTTCTGATATAGAAATCGCACTAAGAGAAGGTTACAGATCAATAGAGCATGTCAAAAGATACACAACTCTTGGGATGGCAACAGATCAAGGCCGTACAAGTAATTTAAATGGTCTTCAGTTGGTATCTAATATAGAAAATAAAATAGTTCCTGAAGTGGGGCACACAACATTTAGACCACCTTTCACTCCAATTACAATCGGGACAATAGTTGGTCGTGAAGTAGGTATGGAATATATGCCGACTAGAAAAACTCCAATGCATGAATGGCATGAGAAAAATAATGCTGTATTTGTTGATGCAGGTGCTTGGAAAAGACCTCGATATTATAAGCAAGGAAGTGAAACTTTATTTGAAGCTTCAAAGAGAGAGGCAAAAAATGTTAGAGAGAATGTTGGTATTTGCGATGTAACAACATTAGGAAAAATTGATATTAAAGGTCCAGACGCAGCAGAATTTTTAAATAGAGTTTATACAAATGCTTGGATGAAATTACCTGTTGGAAAAGCAAGATATGGATTGATGCTTAGAGAAGATGGAATTGTCATGGACGATGGAACAACAACAAGAATTTCAGAAAATCATTATCATATGACAACAACAACTGCACAAGCTGCAAATGTTTTATCTCACTTAGAATATTATCTTCAAATTGTTTGGCCAGAATTAAATGTAAATGTTGTCTCTACAACTGAGCAATGGGCAGGGGCTGCAATTGCTGGACCTAAATCTAGAGACATGTTATCAAAATTATATCCGGACTTAGACGTATCAAATGAAGCTTTGCCTTTTATGGGCTATAAAGAAGCAGAATTTTTTGGTGTTCCATCAAGAATTTTTAGAATTTCATTTTCTGGTGAGCTTGCATATGAGATTAATGTCAAATCAGATCATGGTATGTTCATGTGGGAGAAAATGATGGAAGTAGGAAAAGAATTTGGAAATCAGCCTTATGGAACTGAAGCTTTATCAACATTAAGAATTGAAATGGGACACGTTGCAGGACCAGAATTAGATGGTCGAACAATCCCATCAGATGTTTCATTAAATGGATTAATTTCAAAGAAAAAAGATTTTATTGGCAAAAATTCTTTAGGAAGAGAAGCATTTAATGTTGAGAGCAGACAAAAAATTGTTGGACTTATTCCAATTGATAGAAAGTCTAGTATTCCTGAAGGATCTCATATCGTCCAAGATCAGAATGCAAAATTACCAAACCCTAAACTTGGCCATGTTTCTTCTTCTTGTTGGAGTGTAGAAAATAATAATCCATTTTCACTAGCAATTATGAAAGATGGAAAAAATATGATAGGTAAAAAGTTTTTTGCGGTATCACCATTAAAAAATAAATCAATTGAAGTAGAAGTTATTTCTTCTCATTATGTTGATCCTGAAGGAAAAAGAGTTAGATCATGAAAAATGTTTCTGCACTAGAAAATATTCATAAACATGGATTGTTTGGCAATCACGATAGTGAAGATGATCTAATAAATATTAGAGAAATCAAAGATGTTTTGATTTATCAAATTGTTAAATATAAAAAATCTTCAATTAGTATTGAAAAAATAAAAATAGATAATTTAGATTTACCCGAGACACTCTTGGTATCTTCAAATATTAATACAAGAATTTTATGGATGGGACCTGATAATTGGTTAGTCATTTCAAAAAATAAAGAAATAGAAAAATCTATTTTAGAGAGCTTAAGTCACGATGATTTTGCATTAACAGATCTATCTCATTCAAGAACAATACTGGAATTAGAAGGTTCACTAGTAGATGAAGTATTGAAAAAGGGTTGTCCGTTAAATTTAGATGGTCTTGATGAAGGAAAATGTTCTAATTCAGCTTTTCACGCAATCACAATAACTATTGATTTTATTAGCTCAAATCCAAGAAAGGTAAGAATATTTGCTTTAAGAAGTTTTGGTGAATCTCTTTACCATTCAATAACTGATGCTTGTTTAGAATTTGGCTATAAAGCTGAATAAAAATTATTCTGAAGTTTTAAATTTAGTTTTTTGAATAATAACCACAAACACAATTGGAATTATTAAAGTTATTAGTGTTACTGTTATCAACAAAATACCTAGATCTGAATAATCGGCAGTGGTAAGAATAGTGTTTGTTACCTTATCTTTTACCTCTCTAGTAATAACATAAATTTCATTTAAATATTTAGTCCCTAAAGCACTTGCTGATAAAGCAAGATTTGTAAAAGATGCGAATACTGCAAAGAAAGTTGCTTTTAAGTGCGAAGGCGCATTTTTAGCAATCCATGCAAGCAAAGGTATCATTGAGACTTGTCCCAAAGGTGACTCAAGTGCAGTATTTAATATTGCAATAAACTTGGCATCAACAACTCCATTAGTAATTGATGATGTCCAATTATGAAATCCATAATACATTCCCACACTTGGTAAAAATAAAATTGCACCTGCAACAGATAAAATCACTATTATTCTAGCTATTGAGTTGTTTGCCATAAATGGTCTTAATAAAATAATACCAACAAGCGTTAAAACAGAGGCTATGAGAGATAATACAGAAAAAAATTGTTCATTGAATTCAAGTACATCAATTTCAAACCACGATAAACCTGGACCAGGTCCTGGCATTGCTCTAAAAATAAAAATTATTATCGCTGTGCCTACAACAGTAAGTCTTAAATCTTGAGGAAGTTCTTTAACTAATTTATTCATTAAAAATAGAATAATTGCCATTGAACCTACGAAAACAATTTCTTGAGCAAAAGGCACTTTGAATGATCCAATACCTAAAGTGAAAATAACAAAAACCAAGCTTCCACCTAATATCCACCAGTTTACTTCAGTTTTCTTTGAAGGAGTATAATCTTGGTCACTCTCTAAACCTTGTTCAATTAGTTTTCTTTTCTTTTGATTTTTTAGATATGAAGCAAGAAATATTCCTAGTACAGATACAATTGGAATAATTAAAGCATATATATAAATTGAACCGTATAAACTTATCTTATCTGCTTGTTCAAGTTCGTCTACACCTTTAAAGAGGATAACGTTAGCTAAAGCAACTAAAACAGTTCCACCAATTATTGCAAATCTTCCAAGAGTTTGCATTGTTGTATGCATAAGTTTGATTTCATCTCTTGAAAATTTATTTCCACTATCATCAACTAAAGGAACTGCTTCTACAGTCATAGCATCAGCTACAACATCTTGCACAACATAACCAATCGGAGCAAGCAAAACACTGATCACAAACCATGTTTCAACTGAAAGAATTGAGGACATCCATTCAGTATGAATTATTAAACCGTACATTATAATTAAACTTAATGAGATTAAGGAAGCTCCTACAAAAACCATGTAATTTTTTTTATTCCAGATAAGATCAACAAGATGACCTAAAGGCATCTTCAGTGCCCATGGAATTCCAGCCCAAAAACCCAGTCCAGCAAGAAAAGCAGCAGATAAGTTTAGATAGTCTTTAACAAAAAAAGTTCCAACAATACCTGTTAGTCCTGAAATACCAGCAGCAAGATAAATCATCAATGGTGGTAGATAGGTCCATTTAAACTGTCTTCCTAAATCTATTAAAGTACTATCTATAAATCTCAAAATTTTATTACTCATAAATTATTCTGTTAAATTTAATAATATTAATGCATTTTGTTTAGTTTCTTTACACCAAAGTTCATAACTTTCACAAACTCTCCACAAATGATCAAATGCTCTTTGAGATAATTCTAAAGGAAAGTGACTTTTTGCATAATATAATTTTGGGATTTTCATTAGTTGTTTAATCATAGTATCTTTTTGTATTTGTAAAAGTCTTATAGTTTCTTGATTAATCTTTTTTTTTGTAGATTTATCTATGTAGTCATTATTCTCAAGTTCTTTAAACCATTTATCATGAAAATTTCCTGAGCTAATTTCATTATAATCCTCTGATGCAATAAATATTTCAAAAGCTTGAATATTAGTTAAGTTTGGATTTTTAATCTTGATTTCATATATCTTCCGATAAATGATTTCAGCAACATATAATACAAATGGTCTTGATTTATCAGTTTCCAAACTAAACTCCTCAAATGTCTATTGAATAATAGCACGAATTAGGATCGTCTTTATAGTGCGCAAAAGGCCCACACTCTTTAAAACCAAAACTTTTAAAAAGTTTTCTAGCTGGCGCAAAAAAATCACCCGCACCAGTTTCGACACTTAGTTTAGTAATTCCTATTTGTTTAGATTTTTCAATAAGATGTGAAATTATTTTTCCACCATATTTTTTATTTCTAAACTTATCTGAAACTCTTATAGATTTAAATTCTCCATGTGTTTCATCAAATAATTTTAGAGCTCCACAACCAATTAATTCATTATTTTCCCACAAACTCCAGAATTTTATACTTGGAACCTTTAATCCAGGTATATCTAATACATGCGAACTCCCCTCAGGAGAAACTGATCTCAATTCAATAAAATGCTTAGTTAGCAACTCATTTACTTGCGGATCATCAAAATTATTTTCTATTGATTTCATAGTTTTGAAAAACATATAATCTAAATTTAGATTAAACCAAGAAAATTAAATATGTGTGGAAGATACGTAATAACTAGCCCGGTTACAAAAACAAAAAAACTTGTTAAGTCAGCTATACAAGTTGAAGATAATGAAAATTATAATGCACACCCATTTCAAAAATTACCTGTAATTAAAAAATATAATAATGGAAATACTCTAGAAAATTTAAAGTGGGGAGTAGTACCTAGTTGGGCTAAGCAAAAAGATTTTAAACCTTTAATAAATGCAAGACTAGAAACTATAGATGAAAAAGTGTCTTTCAAAAAATTAATTCGATTACATAGATGTGTAGCTGTAGCAGATGGTTTTTATGAATGGAAAAGAGAAAAAGAAAATAAAACACCTTATTATTTTTTAAGAGAAGATAAAAAGCTTATGTATTTAGCGGCTATTTATGACAATGATCAATTTTGTTTAATAACCGAGGATGCAGATGAAAATATTAAAGAAATACATCATAGACAACCTGTTATAATTAATGAAAATGATGTTAATAGATATTTAAATCTTGAGTTAACAGGGTCGAGTTTTCTTAAAGAGTGTAAAAAAACAAAATTAAACTTTCATGAAGTCTCAAAGGAAGTTAATAAACCTACAAACAATAATATTTCTTTGATACAAACTATATCTTAAAACTATTTTTCAATAGTTGTTAAATGTCCCATTTTTCTTTTAGATTTAACTTCTTTTTTTAAATAATCATAAAAAAATTCATTTTCTTTAAATTTTTTATTTTTATATTCTAATATATCCTGACCAATCAAATTAAGCATTTTTGCATTATAAATTTTTTTTGTTTCTAATTTTTCAAGTCCACATACAGCTCTGATATGATTTTCAAATTGGCTAATGTTGTGTGAATTTATAGTTAGGTGTCCAGAATTATGGACTCTTGGCGCAACTTCATTAGCATATAAATTATTATTTTTATCTATAAAGAATTCAACGCACATAGTACCAATATAATCAAGCTCTTCAGCTACTGTTTTTGCCCAGTCCAATGCTTTGTTTTTAATTTCATCACTTATATCAGCGGGAATTTTGGAGTGTTTTAAAATCTGGTCTTCATGATAATTTTCAATTGGATCATAAATTTCATATTTTTGGTGACCAAATCTTGTAACCACTACTGAAATTTCTTTTTTTAAATTTACTATCTTTTCTAAGATGTAGCCTTTTGAAAAATCAAAATCTTCATTTAAATCATTTACATTATTTATTTTATATTGGCCCTTTCCATCATAACCAAGTGTACAAGTTTTCAATAAACCAGGTATTAATCTATCGTTTATTTTTATATCATCTAAATCGTTAATACTTACAAACTGTGTTGTAGTTATATTGTTTTTATTCAAAAACTCTTTTTCAGTCATTCTATTTTGAATTAATTTATTTATTTCGGGGCTTGGTAATACAGATTTGGTTTCATTAATTTTTTTCAATATATCATATGGGATATTTTCAAACTCATAAGTAACAAGATCAACTTTTTCTAAAAAGTTATTGATAATATTTATGTCTTGGTAATCTCCATATATAAATTCATCTGCAAAATTGATTGCGGGTGCATCTTTATCATCTGATAAAATAACAGTTTTAATATTAAGTTTTTTTGCTGCAGATGCTAATAGACTTCCTAATTGTCCTCCACCTATTATTCCTAGATCAGGTTTAGACATTAATTACTTTGGTTTTTTTTTTACTTTTGATGTTTGTTTTTTTCGCCAATTTAAAAGTGTTTTTTTTACATTGTGATCATACGTAGCTATAATTGAAGCAGCATATAAACCAGCATTGATTGCACCATCTTCTCCAATAGCAACTGTGCCAACAGGAATTCCTTTAGGCATTTGAGCAATTGATAGAAGGCTATCTAAACCTTTTAACTTTTTACTTTCAATAGGAACACCTATGACTGGAATTCTAGTTATTGCAGCAATCATACCAGGTAAATGTGCTGATCCTCCGGCCCCAGCAATAATAATAGAAATATTATTATTTTCTGCTTTCTTTGCATAGGTATAAAGTCTATCAGGCGTTCTGTGTGCAGAGACGATATTTGTCTCATAATTAACTTTTAAAATCTTAAGAACTTTTAAACAATTTTTCATTGTTTTGTAATCAGACTGACTGCCCATTACAATTGATACTTTATGTGATTTTTTTTTGTATTTCATGAAACCAATATCAATTTACAGATATTTCCCTTAAATTGCAATTTTTAGCTAAGGACAGTTTAAGTTAGTGACAATCATAATAATAATAATAGTGTATACCAAATATGAATTATCGAATTGATAATCTTCAGTATTGTAATTGGTCTAGAGAAATCTTTGAAATAAATAATAAAGCTGGATTAAATGCGGTTCACGTAACGTTAGTTTATCATGAAGACTACGATGAATTACAACAAAGAATACATGAGTGGAATAAACATTTTGAAGAAAATAAAGATCTTATATTTTTAGGCAATAACTACAATGATATTACAAAAGCAAAAGAAGAAAACAAAACTGCAATTTTTTTTGGATTTCAAAATTGTTCTCCAATTGAAGATGACATAGGTCTTATAGAAAAAGTACATTCACAAGGTTGTCGATTTATGCAATTAACTTATAACAACCAATCATTATTAGCCACTGGATGTTATGAAAAAAATGATAGCGGAGTTACTAATTTTGGAAAAGAGGCTATTAAAGAAATGAATAGAGTAGGTATCGTTGTTGACATGTCTCATTCAGCAGAGAAAAGTACACTTGATGCAATTGAAATTAGCCAAAAACCAATTGCAATCACTCATGCAAATCCTACTTTTTGGTTTGAAGCTAAAAGAAATAAATCTACAGAATTATTAAAAGTTTTATCTGATAGTGGAGGAATGTTAGGTTTATCATTGTATGCTCACCATTTAAAAGATGGAACAAATTGTAAAATAGAAAGTTTTTGTGAAATGGTTGCAAGAACAGTTGAAATTATGGGTATTGATAATGTTGGAATAGGATCAGACTTATGTTTGAACCAACCAGACAGTGTAGTTGAATGGATGAGAAATGGAACTTGGTCAAAATCAAAAAATTTTGGTGAAGGCAGTAAAGATAAACCTGGTTTTCCAAAACAACCAGATTGGTTTTTGGATGCAAGAGGATTTAATAATATAAACACAGAACTAAAAAATAAAGGTTTTCACGAAGAAGAGATAAATAAGATACTTGGCAATAACTGGTTTAATTTTTATAAAGGAATTAATTAATGCAAGTTCCACTAAGAGATCCTAAAATTGTAATGAAACTTTCTAGGCTTGGATCGTTTCATCAATCTAAATTATCTTTTCTAAGATCATTTTTAAATGAGTTCAAAGATTGGAAATATAACAGAGATTTGTTTGACTTGAATGATAGGGGATATGGAGTAGCTATTTATTCATTTTCAAAAGATAAAAAAACATATTCTTTAGTTTGTTTTGCTAATGAGCTTAAAGATGAGGAAAGATCTGATAGAGTAATAGCAACTAAATGGGATGCTGCATTTGCTTTGTATGATGGCATTCCTTCAAAAATTGATATTGATAGACTTTCACAAAATGTCCCTAAACAAGAAGTAGGTAGACTTTCTTATAAAGAACTAACTCTCTCAAGAGCAAATAGATCAGTTAGAGCATTTAATTATGTGGTTGAGTGTTTATCAAAAGGTATCCAGCCAAATACTAATGAGCTTTCAAAAGTTGGATATTTGTACAGAACAACTGCAGTATATGGCTCAGGAAAATTTGGATTAGCAGACAGGTTTAGAATTAAAAATAGAGATGAAATAAATGGTCCTTTTAGATTGGAAATGATGTTGGTTTATCTTGTAAGACAATTCACTTTCGATCAAGTAAATCATATAGCAAAACATAAAAATCCTAAAGATGCTGTAGAACTGAACTTGGATATTTGCAGAAATTTAGGAATTGGTAATTCAACTGGATTGGGAATGGCACCATTTATTGTAAACCACCCTTCATTGTTAAATAATTGGATTCTAGCTAAAGAAACAGCTTTAAAAAAAATAAGAGAAATAGAAAAAGTATCAGAAGAAGAGTTTAAAATTTTTTACAACTGTTTAACAAAATCTTTAAAAAATGTAACTTCATGGAATACTGATAGTGAATATCAAAAGAAGAAAATTGAGAATTTAATTAATGATTTACAAAATTTAATCAATTATTTGAAAGACAATATTCATAAATCAAATTTTTATATATTCGACAAATTATACAATTGGGCGGAGGAAAATTTATCCGAAGAAGGAGTTGAGTATTTGGTTTCTATAATGATGGAACCATATAATAAAATAACCGATCCTTTGATTTCTCAAATGAGTTCAGACGAGGATAGTAGTTTTAATATACCTGTAGACAGAACTATAAATGACCTAAGAGAAATAATTGAAAAAAATTATTCAGATATTTTAAAAATTGATTTTTCAAAAAATGAAAACAATAAAAAATTTTGGTTCATTTCAAAAAATAAAGAAGAACCTAGGATTGGAGATCGGTTTGAAGATAATGGCTCAGAACTTGAGCAGCCTACAGCTATTGCTAGAGATATTAAAAAACTTTATGAAACTATTTTTACATTAAAAAACAGCTTAAAGATTGGCAATTTTCTAGTACAGAACAATGATTTAAGACATATTGTAAGAAGAGTGTTTATAACAGAGAAATATCCATATTCTGAAATTCAAGATAACACCATTGGCTCAAAATTAGTTCCTATTGATATGTTAAGACTTAAACTATCTTTTTTTGGGGCGGTAAAGTTTGATCCAAGATCTGATAAATGGTTAAGGATTTGTATGTTTCAAGGAGCTCCATTACCAAATGAACTGAATTCATTTAATCAATATTGGATATATAACTAAAGTAATTAATGAGAAGTTATAGTGAAATTGACACGATTGTTAAACGTTCAACAAAAGCGAAAGGTTTCTCCTGGGGAGTTGCAGAAGAAATAGGAAAGAACATCAAGCAACTCGAGTTATTTGGTTTACCAGGAATAAAACATATAAACCAATATTTTAAGATTTTTAATAATGAGAAGTTTGAAAATTGCCAATCTTTTAACAAAAGCAACAGACCTCAAAACTTTTACTGTCCAATTAAACTTGGATTAAGTTTTTTTGATCAATCTATCTCTATCCAAGAACTAAATGATATAGAAATTGAAAAAATGGCTTACCCATTGATATTTTTGCCGTTTGTCAGCAGATCTTCGGAAATTACAGGAAAGAGAATTTTTTTAAAGATAGATCAAAAAGAATTTTTATTAAATTTCAATCAATCAATTTATTCAAATTATTTAAGTAGTGAGGTTGTAGAAAAAGCCGATGTAATTAAAATCCAATTCTTAGAAAACAAGAATAATTTTTCCGAAGAAGATTGGAAAGAATTAACAAAATTATCTGAAAACACATTTGTTGAAGAAACAGATGAATTAAAACAAAAAACTGCAGGAGCAGGATTAACAGATAATGACTGATAACTTTGAATATAAATCGGACAAATCAGATAAAAATGAATTAAATGATATTTGTGATGAATGTAAAAAAGAAGATGAGACAGTAACTCAAAATTTAATACTCACAGGATATAAACTTTGTAACTCCTGCAGAACATCAAAAACTTTATTTCCACTTTAAATATTCGTACTAATAGGTAACGAATTAATTTTTGTCATTACGAAAGAAATTGTCAAAAAAGAAATAATTAAAAAAGACAAAAATACAATTCCAAATGCTTTTAAATTTGATTTTAAATTTAAAATATGTCGTGTTGCAATGATTAATGAAGCAAAAATCCAAAATTGGGTAAGAAAAATAATTAAAAGCACTAATTCTGGCGTGACAGCAAAAAATCTTATTAGTCCTGGAGCATGTGCGTACCCAACGGCTATAAGGACTCTTTTAAATGGAATTTTTCTATCTTTATCAGGAAAAATTTTAACTCCAATTACAAATATAAAAATTGCCCATACCAGCCAAGTTAATAATGCTGTTAAACCAGATATACCAACAGACGTTTTAACAATTGTGTTCGCTGCAATAGCACCAGCAACCCCATCTAAAATCATGATAAGAATTGCAAAATAAATTCCAGCTTCTCCATAATATCTTGGAGTTCTATAAAGAGTTTTATCAAGCTTTAACGATTTAAAAACAATATCTAAAAACTGAGCAAACATTAATTATCTTTATTTTTTTTTTGCGCCTTATATGAAACGATTAATGGGAATATTATTAGAGCAATAGCGATTATAATGCAAACAACTATGAAAAAGGTTTTCGTCATATTTAGGGGGAATTAAATTCCCCCTAAAAAAATTTTTATCACTTACTGACTACTTCTCTTGTATTTGCGTTGTAAGATTCTGTAAATGGAATATCAACTACAACTGCATCAACTGGTTCCCCAGGTTTATCAGAATATTTTTCTGGTAGATGGACTTTAAATTTCGATCCAACCTTACCTCTTGGAAAACCATTTGCATTTAGCGTGCCATCAAATGGAACATATCCCATAGCAATATTTTTCCCCTTTTCTGGGTGATACCATGGAGAAGTTATAAATCCTACAGGCTCACTGCCGTTTTCTGAAATTAACCAAAAATCTGGAGCATATTCTTCAATAGGTTTTCCTCCTAATTCAAGTCCAACTAATTGAAGTTTGTAAGGTTTATGACCTGCTTTTAAATCAGCTTTCATTTTCTCGAGAGCTTTTTTACCAATGTAATCTGCTTTTTTGTTCCATTCACCTTTACCAGATAAAGAAACTTGATATCCAAGATTACATTGAAATGGATTATGCTCATGATCCATATCTTGTCCCCATGAAAGAATTCCAGCTTGTATCCTTCTATGGTGTGCAGGAGCAATTACCATTAAGTTATGTTTTTTACCTGCTTCAAGAACAGCATTCCACATATCTTCGGCATATAAAGTTGCTTCTCTTAAATATATTTCAAATCCAGACTCGCCTGAAAAACCTGTTTGAGAAATTATACAACTTCTTCCACCAACTTTTGCAGAAGCCAATCCATAAAAAGGCATGTTATCAATATCAACTTCACTTCCACAAAGATCTTTCATCAAAGCTTTTGCTTTAGGACCTTGAATTTGTACAGGACAAGCATCTATTTCATTAATTTGAACATTAAACCTTTCATCTGCATTTACTCCTTGCAGATATAATCCTATATCACTATCTGATAAACTAAACCAAAATTCATCTTTAGAAATTCTTAAAAGAATAGGATCATTTAATACTCCTCCATAAGAATTACACAAAATTACATATCTTCCTCTCATTGGAGAAATTTTTGTAGCATCTCTTGTAATTACATAATCAACAAATTTTTCTGCATCTGGTCCTTTAACTTGTATTTGTCTTTCAACTGCAACATTCCACATTGTTACATGGTTTTTAATTGCTTCGTACTCAACCATTGCACCACCATCTTCAGGTTTAACATAACCTCTTGGATGATAAATTCTGTTATAAACAGTTGCTCTCCAACATCCTGCTTTCATAGATAAATGCCAGTATGGAGATTTCCTTACTCTTGTTGATATTAGCATCTCAACTTTAGTAGGTCCGCTTTGCCTTAAATTGTATGGTACTTTTCTATCAGACTGATCTACTGATGTTGTATGTCTTAGTTTACTATAGTCAAATTCATTAGACATAGTTATTCTCCTTCAACCACTTGTTAGTTTCCTTCAAGCCGCCGAATGTATAAATGTGGAAATAATCAGTATGCGATTTAACTTTCCCAATTAAATCATTAGGGTCTTTAGGTTTCAATAAATCTAACGCCTTACTAAAATTAGATTTAAGAAAGTTAATGGAATTTTTTGCCCCTACAATATTAGCAAATTTAATTAAGCTAGATATTTTCATTGGCCCAGTTATTCCAACATGAACTGGTATTGTTTGTTTTGAGATAAAATCTATAATAGGCTGAGTATCCATTAGCCATTGTGTAACTATATAATCAGCATAAGGCTTTTTATCTATCATAGCTTTTTCTAAATCAGAGTCGGATATATCAGGACTCCCCTCGGGATGTCCAGCAATTCCAATCTTGATGCCATCAAAAAACCCTGTCTCTAACATTTGATATGAGCTATCAAATTTTCCGATCGGGTCACGACTTCCACCTATCACCAAGACCTGCTTAACACCCAAATCTTTACATCTAGAAACATAATCTTTTAGCTGATTTTCATCATTTATTGACCTTGCTGGGAAGTGAGGAACTGGATTAAATCCCTCTTTAACTAACTCTCCAGATTGTTGAGCAGTCTCTTTATAATCACCTCCAGGTAGCATTGTAACATAAACATCTTTTACCTTAGGCAACGTACTTAAATCAGTTTTAGGACCTATTTCTAAAGAAAAATTCATAACCAAATTCTTAATTGTTTTATATTCCGTGTCTATAAAAATATTAAACAGCTGAACACATTGTAACCCATTGTCATGATCCGAAAATTTAATTAAATTTAGTCATGGAAAATAAATTATCTCAAATTACAGAATTATTCTCCAAAACAAGACAGCAAACGCTATCTCTGTGCGAAAACTTAGAGGCTGAGGATATGGTCATACAGCCCAGCAAAAATGTTAGCCCACTTAAGTGGCATCTTGGTCACACCACATGGTTCTTCGAAAAATTCATCTTGTCAGAATTAGATGATAGTTACAAACCTTTTAACAAAGATTACAATTATATATTTAATTCATATTATAATTCTGTGGGTGAGTACAATCCTCGAAATAAGAGAGGTTCACTAAATAGACCCATCTTAAAAGATGTTGTAAAATATAGACACTATGTAACTGAAAATATTATTGATTTTTTAAAAAGGACAAAAAATAACAGGACATCATTTTTAGTTGAACTAGGTTCAAATCACGAACAACAGCATCAAGAATTAATGTTAATGGATATTAAAAATATTTTTTACA
This sequence comes from uncultured Pelagibacteraceae bacterium, assembly GCA_902612605.1. Taxonomy (GTDB): domain Bacteria; phylum Pseudomonadota; class Alphaproteobacteria; order Pelagibacterales; family Pelagibacteraceae; genus Pelagibacter. Next base: position 108,995 of record CACMDY010000003.1, on the reverse strand, counting down.
ACAATCCATTGATGCCGACTTATAATTCTAACGATGATAAACCAACTGCTAAAGAAGAAAATGAATTGACATTAGAAACTAGTAAAAAATTTAAATATGGAAATAACGAGGATATTTTTTGTTACGATAACGAATTACCAGTATCAGAAACACAATTAGATCCTTTTAAAATATATTCATTTGTTACTAATGGAGAGTGGAAAGAATTTATTAATGATGGAGGATATAAAAACCATGAGTATTGGTTATCTGATGGATGGGATTTTGTAAATAATAACAAATTACAAAAACCAATGTATTGGATAGATAATAATAATTATTTTACATTAAACGGTGTAAAAAAAATTGATAATGAAAAGCCAGTTTCTCATATAAGTTTCTATGAAGCAGATGCATTTGCAAGATATAAAAACAAAAGATTACCAACTGAATTTGAACTAGAGTATTTTTTAAAACAATCTGAGAAAAAAGGTAATTTTTTAGAAAATAAAATTTTCCATGAAGTGGAAGAAAAAGCAGACGATGTTTACGGAAATTTATGGGCTTGGACAAGTAGTAATTACACACCTTACAAAAAATATAAACCTTATGAAGGAAATCTAGGAGAATATAATAATAAGTTCATGTGTAATCAGTTTGTCTTAAAAGGTGGCTCACATTCTACGTCTATTAATCATGTCAGAGCATCTTATAGAAATTTCTTTTACCCAAGTGATACTTGGCAGTTTTGTGGTGTCAGACTAGCTGATGACATCTAGTGACTAATTTAAAATTAATAAACATAAACAATCAAATTCAAGATGATAAAAAATTAATCTTACAAGGATTATTAAATAAAAAACAAAAATATTTACTACCTAAATATTTTTATGATGAGAAAGGTTCAAAGTTATTTAATAAAATTACAAACCTTAAAGAATATTACCCAACAAACAAAGAGTTAGAAATACTAGGTAGTTCACAAAAAGAGATAAGAAAGAAATTACCAATCAATTCAACAATTGTAGAATTTGGTAGTGGCTCAAATAAAAAAATTAATAAATTTATAAATTCATTAAGTGAACCCAAAGAATATATTCCAATAGATATTAGTAAGGAATATTTGTTTGAAAATGCATCGATAATTGCAAAAAAATTCTCAGATTTAAAGGTAACAGCAATATGTGCCGACTTTAGTCAGACCAATAGATTAAATAAAATTTTAAAAAATAAAAAAAAAATAGTCAGTTTTTTTCCAGGATCGACAATAGGAAATTATTTACCCAAAAATGCAAAAAAAATATTAAAAAATTTTTCAAAAATTATAGGCAAAAATTCTTATTTAGTAATCGGGGTTGATTTAATCAAAAATAAGAAAACTCTTGAAAATGCTTACAACGATAAATCGGGAGTTACAGCAAAATTTAATAAAAATATATTAAATGTAGTAAACAAAATTTGTAATTCAAAATTTCAAACTAAAGATTTTGAACATAAAGCATTCTACAATTTAAAAAAAAATAGAATTGAAATGCACCTTATTTCGAAAAAAAATTTCACGTTAAAAATTAATAAAAAGAATATTAAATTTACTAAAGATGAAATCATTCATACTGAAAATTCTCATAAATATTCAAAAAATAACTTTGTTAAATTAGTTAATAAATCTGGCTTTAAAGTCTTAAAATATTTTACTGATAAAAAAAATTATTTTGGAGTTTTTTTATTAAAAGTGAAGTAAGTTTTATCATGGCGCAAAAAGACGTAGGTAATAAAATTCCCATTTATAAGTTAAAAGACACCGATCAAGTAATGAAATATTACGATGAGTGGGGTGATGGTAATAAATATGACAAGGATATGGTCGATTGGAATTACACAGGACCAAAAGAAACAACAAAAGTATTTTCAGAATTTCAGAAAAATAAAGATGCAAAAATTTATGATGCTGGTTGTGGTACTGGATTGGTCGGTGTTGAATTAAAAAAACATGGTTTTAAAAATTTTCATGGGGCAGATCTTTCGAAAAAGTTATTAGAATTGGTACCGAATGATCTTTATGAAGAGCTTGAACAAGTAGACTTGAATAAACCCATTAATAAAAAAGATGACGAATATGACTCTGTTATGTGCGTTGGTACATTTACTTTTGGACATGTCAAGCCACCAGCTTTGGAGGAATTTATCAGGATTACAAAGAATGATGGATTTATCTGTTTTACTATAAATGAGGGAATACATGAAAGATATGGTTTTGATAAAAAAATTGAACAACTTAAACAGCAAAATAAATGGAAAGAAATAAAATTTTTTAAGTCAGATTACATTGCAAGTAAAGATGTAAATGCTTGGTTAGGGTTATATCAAGTGATAAAGTAAGCCATGTCAGAAATTTACAATATTATAGATAAACAAAAGTTAGATATTGTATCGAAACCAATTAGTGAAGCTCATGGTTTACCAAATGAATGTTACATCAGTAAAGAATATACTTTAATTGAAAGAAAAAAATTATTTGAAGATAAGTGGATAGTAATAGGAGTAGGAAGTTCAATTCCAGATGCAGGGGATGTAAAACCAATTGATTTACTTGGAATACCTTTGCTTATTGTTAGAACAAAAAATAAAGAAATAAAAGTTTTTCATAATATTTGTAGTCATAGAGGAGTTAAATTAGTTAAAGAAGCTGGCAAAATTAGAAATGTTATGAGGTGCTCATATCATTCATGGTCATATGACTTAGAGGGAAAATTAATTGCTACACCTCACATAGGAGGCATGAATATTCATCAAACACCTGAATTTGATAAATCAAAAAGTAATTTAAAAGAGATAAGATCATATATTTGGTTAGATCTAATTATGATTAATATTAACAACAATGAAATTTCATTTGAGGATTACATTAGTCCTTTAAGTGAAAGATGGGAAAAATTTTGGCCTTTGAAAGATAGAGAATTAATTTATCATGCAAATGATTATGGTTATTTTAAATTAGATGCAAAATGTAATTGGAAATTTGCAATTGAAAATTATTGTGAGAGCTATCATTTGCCTTGGGTACATCCAGGTTTAAATTCTTATTCAAAATTAGAGGATCACTATCATATTCAAGGACTGCCAAATCGTTTCGCTGGACAAGGAACAGTTGTTTACAATCCAAGATTTGAAGGAAATGAAAAGTTTCCTTGTTTCCCTAACTGGCCGAAAGATAAAGAAAATATAGCTGAGTACGTAGCACTTTTTCCTAACGTAATGTTAGGAATTCACAAAGATCATTATTATGCTTATTGGTTAGAGCCAATCAATCATGAGTTTACAATAGAACATATGGAAATTTATTATGTAGGAGATGAAGCAGCAAATTCAACAAAATATAAATCCCTAAGACAAAAAAATCACAAACAATGGGAAGATATTCAAAAAGAAGATGTAGATATAATTCAAAGTATGCAAATAGGTAGAAACTCTCCAGCTTATAATGGTGGTAATTTTTCTCCAAAGATGGACAATCCTACACATCATTTTCATAAGTGGGTTGCTGGTAATTTAATTTAAAGTTAAAACCTAAAAATGAAAATTATATTAATTATGGGACTTCCAGGCGCAGGGAAAACTACATTAGCTGATGAACTTGCTCCCTTATTGAATGCAAAAAGATTAAATGCAGATGAAGTAAGAAAAGCTGCAAACGATTGGGATTTTTCAGAAGAGGGAAGAACAAGACAAGCAAAAAGAATGGCTGACTTTGCATTAAAATTAAAAGATGAAGGAAATTATGTGATTGCGGATTTTATTTGCCCAACTCCAAAGGCAAGAAGTTTATTTCCTGCAGATTATGTAGTTTGGGTAGATACTATAAAAGAAGGTAGGTTTGATGACACTAATAAAATGTTTGTTAAACCAGAAAAATATGATTTTCATGTTACATCGCAAGATGCTAAGTCTTGGGCACCAAAGATTTTAAAGGAGATAAAAAAATGACGTATCAATGGGACAATAAAAAACCAACTGCTCAAATGTTAGGAAGATGGCAACCGTTTCATGATGGTCACTATACTCTATTTAAGGAAATTATAAAAAAAACAGGACAAGTATGTATTCAAATTAGAGATGTACAAGGTGTTGATGATAATCCATTTGATTTTGAAACAGTTAAGAAAAATATTGAAGAAAAACTTAATCCAGAGTTTGAGGGCAGGTTCAAAATTATGCTTGTTCCTAATATTACAAATATTTGTTATGGAAGAGGTGTTGGATATAAAATTGAAGAAATAGTTTTGTCTGAAGAAATCCAAAAAATTTCAGCAACTAAAATTAGAGCCAAGATGAGAGAAGAAGGTAAATTAAAATAAGTGACTGTAAAAATAAATAAAGTATCACCGGGTGTTAAAAGAGTTTTAATTAATGATCCAAAAACTTATAATTCCTTATCATACAATACTCTTTCGTCTTTATTAAAAGCATTCAAAAAATTAGATAACGATAAAGAAACTAGAGTTATTATTTTAGAAGGGGCTGGCAAAGGATTTAGTGCAGGTCACAATTTAAAAGAGGTAAGAGGTATAAAAAATAGATCTAATCATCTAAAACTGTTTAAACTTTGTTCAAAACTTATGATGCAAATTGTTGAAGGAAACAAACCAGTGATAGCTAAAGTACATGGAGCAGCTTACGCAGCTGGATGTCAATTAGCAGCAAGTTGTGATCTTGCATATAGTACAAACTCAGCAACATTTGCTACACCTGGAGTAAAAATTGGATTATTTTGCAGTACTCCAATGGTCGCTGTCAGTCGAAAAATCAGTAGAAAAAGAATGATGGAAATGCTACTTACCGGTGATCCAATTAGTGCAAAATATGCAAAGGAAATTGGATTAATTAATGATCATTACAGTCCAAAAACTTTGAATAAAAAAGTTTTAGATATTGCAAAAAAAATATCTTCAAAATCAAATTTAACCATCAAAATAGGTAAAAAAGGTTTTTATAAACAATTAGAAATGCCATTAGGTAAAGCTTATGATTACACAAGTAAGATGATGACACTTAATATGTCATCTTATGATGCCAAAGAGGGTATTAGTGCTTTTATTGAAAAAAGAAATCCAAGTTGGAAAAACAAATAACCATTAAGTTGAAGTCACTTAAAAAAAAGTTTAAGTTGTAATCAAAGGAGAAAATCAATCATGGATGGATGCTGTGGTCCTGGATATGCTAGTCCTGCAGAAGCAATAAAAGCGCCAAAAGAAAAGCTTTTATATACAATAGCTATCTACACAGGGACGGGAATACAAAAACCAGACTATTTAGCAACTGTCGATGTTGATCCTCAAAGCCCCACATATTCTAAAGTAATTCATAGACTTGAAATGCCAGGTATTGGTGATGAATTGCATCACATGGGATGGAATGCATGTTCTTCTTGCCATGGTGACTCAAACATGAGCAGAAAATATTTATTAGTTCCAGGTGTTAGATCAAATAATATTTATGTTGTTGATACTGCATCCGATCCTAGAGCTCCAAAAATACATAAAGTAGTAGATGGATCTGAAATAAAGAAAAAAACTAATTTATCAGGACCACATACAGTTCATTGCCTAGGTTCTGAAATTATCATTTCTTTTCTTGGAGACGCTCGAGGAGAAGCACCAGGAGGATATTTACATTTGAATAAAGATTTTGAAATTGTAGGTAGATGGGAAAATTCAATGGGAGACATACCTTTTAGTTATGACTTCTGGTACCAACCAAGACATAATGTGATGGTTAGTTCTGAATGGGCGGCTCCTAATACTTTTATGCCTGGATTTGATTTAGAGGAAGTTGGTCATTTGAAATATGGTAGACGACTTCATGTCTGGGATTTTAAAAAAAAAGAGCCAGTTCAAACAATGTATTTAGGTGAAGATGGTTTAATACCATTAGAAGTAAAATTTATGCATAATCCCGACAGTAGTCATGGATTTTGCGGTGCAGCGCTAAGCGCAAATGTAATTCATTTTTGGAAATCAAAAGAGGGAAAATGGGAATGGGAAAAAATAATTGATGTTGAAAATGAACCACATCCTGATTGGCCAATCCCTGTACCTGGAGTTATGTCAGCGATATTAGTTTCAATGGATGATAAATATCTCTATATAAATAATTGGCTTCATGGAGATATGAGGCAATATGATATTTCAGATCCGCACAAACCTAAATTAACTGGTCAAGTTTGGATGGGTGGATTGTTAGGAAAGGCTCCAGAAGTAAACGGTGTCAAAATTGCTGGTGGACCTCAAATGTATCAATTATCCTTAGATGGTAAAAGAATGTATGTAACAACATCATTATTTTCTACATGGGATAATCAATTTTATCCTGAAATAAGAAAGCAGGGTGGAGCAATGATTATGATTGATTGTGATGTTGAAAATGGTGGGATGAAAATTAATAAAGATTTTATTGTTGATTTTGGTAAAGAACCAAATGGACCTAGTAGGTGCCATGAAAGTAGATATCCAGGTGGAGATTGCACAAGCGACATCTGGCTATGACAAAGATTACAATTTCAAACAGAAATAACAGTGCATTTGAAGTCAGTGGAAAAAAACCTTTATTAAACGAATTAAGAGATCAAGGTGTCGATCTTCCATACGGATGTCAGTATGGGGGATGTATTACATGTGCAGCTAAACTAATTAATGGAGAAGTAGATCAACGTTCTCAAGTTGCTTTAAACAATAGACAAATCAATGATGGATATATTATTTTATGTGTTGCTAAAGCAAAAACAGATTGCACAATTGAGATAGGAGTTGAAAGTCATGATAAATTGTATCGAAATCCTTTCCTAGATCCTTTAGAACCTCATGAATTAAAAGCAGATATCGCGAGTAAAAAGGAAGAAAAAAAATAAACATGAACCACAACGAACCTTATAGCGCTGAATATTTAAAAGATATTTTAAGCTCAGTTAAGACAATTGCTATGGTTGGTGCTAGCCCAGATAAAACTAAATTTAGTTATGGTGTGCTAAGAGTTTTGCATGAAACTGGTTATGACATGATACCTGTAAATCCTAAACCAGGTATAAAGGAAATTAGAAATTTAAAAGTTTATCCAAATTTATCTGCTATCGATAGACCTGTTGATATGGTTGAAGTATTTAGAAAATCTGAGGATCTTTATGGAATTGCTGAAGAGGCAATATCAATTGGAGCAAAAGTATTATGGGGACAAATAGGTGTAATTAATCATGATGCAGCAAAAATTGCTGAAGATGCAGGTTTAAAAGTAGTTATGAATAGATGTCCAAAAATTGAACTCTTCAGACCATTTTGGAAACCGCGACTAGATCTTAAAATTTAAATCAAATTATGGATACAACACTTTTAGATGAAAAAATAAAAGAACTATATTTAAGTTATAGGACGATAGCAATTGTCGGAGCAAGCCCAGACTCAAAAAAAACTTCCAATATAATAATGAAATATTTAAGAAATACAGGTTACAAAGTTTTTCCTGTTAATCCAGTAACAGATAATAAAATTATACATGGTGAACCAGTTTATAAAAAACTAACGGATATTAAAGATCATGTTGGAATTGTTAATGTTTTTAGACCTAGTGAAGAGGCTGAGGAAATAGCAAAACAAACAATAGAAATTGGTGCAAATGTATTATGGTTGCAATTAGGAATTCACAACGAAAATGCAGCTAAATTAGTCTCTCAAAATAAAATTTATTATATCTCTAATAAATGTATTAAAAACGAATACGATAGATTATTCAAAACTATATAATATCAAATTATTAAGTGTGATATTAAGACCTTTTATTTCATTTTAAATTTAAGATAAATTTAAAATATGAAATTCAAAATTTTATTTTTTTTAATTACATTTTTTTATTTTAATTCTTCATTTGCCGATGTTTTAAAACCAAGTGTGAATATAGATCCAAAACAAGTTGTTTTAATTCAATTAAAGGCATTAATGAAAAATGACAGTCCATATAAAGATAGAGGGATTGAGCAAACATGGGAATTTGCACATCCAAATAATCAAAGGATGACAGGTCCATTAGATAGATTTAAAAGAATGTTAAAAGGGGCTTCATACTCGATGCTGATTGATCACAAAGAAAATACAGTAACTGAAATTTACAAATCAAGTGCAATGGCAACTTATGAAGTTGTTGTCTTGGATAAGGACAAACAATATTTTAAATTTAAATGGAAAGTTGAAAAGAATAATAAAGAAGGCAATCTTTTAGATTGCTGGCTAACAACAGCGGTTTCACAACCAATACCAATGGGATCATCAATATAATGAAAAAGCCTCCAATGTATATTAGGTACGCAATTCTAATGTTTATATTATGCTTTCCAACAATTTCATCTACTCAACTTGGGTGGTATTTTTGGGGAAGTGAAGTTGGGATTAATATTGGCATGGTAGTAGGTACAATTTCCGTTATAGTTGCCGCTTATTTAATGTTCAGAATGGGCTGGCGTGACGCAGATGATGAATAATAGAATTTTGTTTCGTTAGTAATTAAAATTTAGTAGGAATCTGAGAATGAAATCCAAAGCAAAAGTTGTTGTAGTTGGTGGTGGAGTAGTAGGGGTTAGCGCACTCTATCACTTAGCAAAAAAAGGTTGGTCAGATGTTGCTTTAATTGAAAGAAAAGAACTAACATCAGGTTCAACTTGGCATGCAGCGGGCTTATTACCACTATTTAATATGAGTTATTCTGTAGGACAACTTCATAAGTATGCTGTCAATTTATATAAAACTTTAGAGGAAGAGACAGGTAAGAATGTAGGTTTCAGCGTTGTATCAAATATTAGATTAGCAAGCACTAAAGATAGAATGGATGAATACTTTCAATACGCAGGTGTTGCTCAAACAATAGGTGTTGATGTAAAATTTTTAACTCCAGACCAAGTTAAGGAAATCTGGCCATTATGTAATACATCAGATTTAGTAGGTGCAATACAACACCCTGAAGATGGATATATTCAACCAGCAGATTTAACACAAGCTCTTGCTACAGGCGCAAGAAATAGAGGAGCAGAAATTTATAGAAATACAAATGTTGTTGGAATGAAACAAACCAAAGATGGTTGGGTTGTTGAAACAGATAAAGGATCTATAGAGTGTGAACATATTATTTCTTGTTCAGGAAATTTTGCAAGACAAACTGGAAAGATGGTTGGTTTAGATATTCCAGTAATCCCAGTAGAACATCAATACATTGTTACTGAACCTCATCCAGAAATTCAAAAAAGAAAAAAAGATGGACTACCAGAGATGGGAGTTTTAAGAGATAGTGATAGCAGATGGTACATGAGAGAAGAAGCAGGTGGATTAATTTTAGGACCATATGAAGATGGAGCACCAGCTTGTTATGTAGATGGACCATCAAAAGATTCTGAATATGAATTATTTCAGGAAGATTTGGATAGATTGGCTCCACACATTGAAGGTGCAATACATAGAGTCCCTGCGTTTGGAGAGGTAGGAGTTAAGAAAGTTTATAACGGTGCAATTTGTTATACACCTGATGGTAACCCAATTGTTGGTCCTGCTTGGGGATTGAAAAATTTTTGGATAAATGAAGGTCATAGTTTTGGTATCACTGCAGCAGGTGGAGCAGGATGGCAACTTGCTGAATGGATTGTAGATGGTGAACCCACAATTGATATGCTTGGTGTTGAACCAAGAAGGTATGGAGATTATTGCTCTAAATCATATTTAAAAGCTAAAAATGAAGAAGCCTACAGTCACGTTTTCATAACCCACTTTCCTGATGAAGAAAGACCAGCAGCAAGACCATTAAGAACAGCGCCATGTTATGACAGAATGAAAAATTTAGGAGCAGTGTTTGGTCAAAAATTTGGATGGGAAAGACCTAATTTTTTTGCAACTGATGGAATGGAGCAAAAAGATGATTGGTCATTTAGAAGATCAAAATGGTTCAATGCAATGGAAAAAGAATGCAAAAATGTAAAAGAAAATGTTGGTCTTTTGGATATGACTGCATTTGCAAAATGTAGAATTAAAGGACCTGGTGCTGAGGAATTTTTAGATAATTTAGTTGCAAACAAATTACCAAAAAAAGTTGGAAGAATTAATTTATGTCATGCTTTAAATACTAAAGGCGGAGTTCATTCTGAATTTACTATTATGAGAGAGTCACATGATAGCTTTTATTTAGTATCAGCAGGAGCTTTCCAAAGATTAGATCATGATTGGATTTTAAAATGGATGCCTTCAGACGGTTCAGTGCAGTTTGAAAATTTAACTAATAGTAATGGAGTTTTGGTTGTTTCAGGTCCAAAAGCAAGAGAGTTAATGCAAAGAGTTTCAAAAGATGATTTTTCAAATGAAAACTTTAAATGGCTAAGTGCAAAAATGGTTGATGTAGGGTACGCACCAGTAAATGCTATGAGAGTTAATTTTGTTGGTGAATTAGGATGGGAACTTCATCATCCAATTGAATATCAAAATCACATTTTTGATAAACTTATGGAAGCAGGACAAGATCTTGGACTAAAGCCATATGGTATTAGAGCAATGAATAGTTTGAGAGTGGAAAAATCGTATAAATTGGTTGGAACAGAACTATCAATAGAATACTCACCTTATGAAAGTGGTCTTGATAGATTTATACATCCTAATAAAGGAAGTTTTATTGGACTTGAAGCATTAAACAAGTGGAGAGAAAAAGGTTTTGATAACAAACTTGTTACCTTGGAGGTTCATAATCCAAAAGATGCAGATGTATTAGGCAACAATCCAATTTATGAAAATGGAAGTGTTATAGGAAGAGCTACAGGAGGAGATTTTGGTTTTAGAATTGGAAAATCATTAGCATTAGGTATGGTTAAACCAGAATTAGCAAATGTTGGACAAAAACTTAAAATTGAAATATTAGGTGAGAAATATGATGCTACAATTTTAGATGAAAGTCCTTACGATCCAGAAAACAATTTATTAAGTGCTTAATGAAAATATTAGTCGCAGTTAAAAGAGTTATTGATTACAACGTTCAAATAAGAGTTAAAGAAGATGGTTCTGGTGTTGTTACTGACAACGTTAAAATGTCAACAAATCCACCAGATGATAATGCAATAGAAGAAGCAGTAAAAATTAAAGAGGCTGGCAAAGCTAAAGAAATAGTTGCAATTACAATCGGTGAAGAAAAAGCTCAAGAAACTGTTAGAAAAGCATTAGCTGTTGGAGCGGATAGGGGAATACATGTCAAAGTTGATAATGTGATTGAGCCATTAGCAGTTTCAAAAATTTTGAAAAAAATTGTAGAAAAAGAAAATCCTGATTTGGTGTTTATGGGAAAACAAGCAATTGACGATGATTGTAATCAAACTGGTCAGATGCTTGCAGCTTTATTAAATTGGCCTCAAGCAACTTTTGCATCGAAAATTGAAGTTAAAGATAATGCATTAGAAGTAACTCGTGAAATTGATGAAGGTTTAGAAACTATTGAAGTAAATGTTCCAGCTATTGTTACATGTGATTTAAGACTAAATGAACCAAGATATGCTTCGCTTCCAAATATTATGAAAGCGAAGAAAAAATCAATAGAACAGTTAAATGCTTCAGATTTAGGAGTTGATATTAATCCTAGAATCGAACAAATTAAAGTTGAGGAACCACCAAAAAGAAAAGCTGGAATAAAAGTCGCTAGTGTAGAAGAATTAGTGCAAAAATTAAAAAATGAGGCTAAGGTAATTTAAATGTCAGTATTATTAATTGCAGAACATAATAATAAAGAGGTTAGACCATTTACCTATAATGCTATAACTGCAGCTTCTCAAATAAATGAGGATCTTCATGTTTTGGTTTTAGGTCATCAAGCTGATGATGTTGCAAAATCTTTATCTGAAGTTCCAAATGTAAAAAAAGTTATTCACGTTGATAATAAAATTTATGAAAACTACATTGCTGAAAATTATACAGCAGCAATAATTAAGCATGCAGAAAGTTATTCACATATTGTAAGCTCAGCAAATACATTTGGCAAAAATTTAATGCCAAGAATTGCAGCATTACTAGATACTTCGCAAGTGAGCGATATAATTAAAGTTATTTCTGAGGATACTTTTTTAAGACCAATTTATGCAGGAAATGCTTTTGCTACGGTTAAAAGTAATGACAAAAAAAAATGTGTTACTATTAGACCGACGTCGTTTGACCCTGCTGATAAGAGTGGTGGATCTGCTGAAATTACAAAATCTGATCCAGCAGAAGCTAGTTCATCAACTAAATTTCTAAAGAAAGAAGAAGTTAAGTCAGACAGACCAGAGCTTGGAACAGCTAGAATAGTTATTTCTGGTGGCAGAGGAATGCAAAATGGCGAAAATTTCAAATTAATAAGTGATATTGCGGATAAACTTAATGCAGCAATTGGTGCATCTAGAGCAGCAGTTGATGCAGGTTATATTACGAATGATCATCAAGTAGGACAAACGGGTAAAGTGGTAGTCCCAGATTTATATATTGCAGTTGGAATTTCAGGTGCGATACAGCACTTAGCAGGAATGAAAGAAAGCAAAGTTATTGTGGCTATAAATAAAGACGGTGAAGCTCCAATTTTTAGTGTCGCAGATTACGGATTAGAAGCAGATCTTTTTGAGGCTCTTCCTCAGTTTTTGTCAGAATTGAACAAATTAAACACTATACAAAAATAGCAAATACTGTAAGAAATTATCATTATGTCCAGAGAAGTGATGGAATACGATGTTGTCATCGTAGGTGGCGGACCATCAGGACTTTCAACTGCAATTAAATTAAAGCAGTTAAATCCAGATATTAATGTCTGCCTTTTAGAGAAAGCATCTGAAATAGGTGCACACATTTTATCAGGGAACGTGTTTGAAACACGTGCTTTAGACGAACTAATACCTAATTGGAAAGAATTAGATGCTCCCATTAAAACAAAAGTTACAAAAGAAAAATTTTTATTTTTAGGAAAACAAAAATCATTAAGTTGGCCAACATGGCTGCTTCCTAAGGTTCAACAAAATCATAACAATTATATTATAAGTCTTGCAAATCTTTGTAGATGGTTAGCAGAGAAGGCTGAAGGATTAGGAGTTGAAATATTCCCAGGATTTCCAGCAAGTGAAGTTTTATATAATGATGATGGATCAGTTAAAGGTATTGCAACTCAAGATATGGGTATCGACAAAGAGGGAAATAAAAAAGATACTTATGAACCAGGAATGGAATTACATGCAAAAGTTACAGTCTTTGCAGAAGGATGCAGAGGTCACTTAGGAAAAGAATTAATTAAGAAGTTTGAGTTGGATAAAGGTAAAAATCCTCAACAATATGGAATTGGTTTTAAAGAAATTTGGGAGATAGATGAAAAAAATCATACAGAAGGTTTAGTAATGCATACTGCTGGATGGCCTTTAGACAATAACACCTACGGTGGAAGTTTTATGTATCATGCAGAAAATAAACAAGTTTTTCTTGGTTACGTAATTGGATTAGATTACCAAAATCCTCATCTCTCACCTTTCGATGAATTCCAAAGATTTAAAACTCATCCAGATATAAAAAAAATAATTGAAGGTGGAAAAAGAATTACTTATGGCGCAAGAGCTTTAATTGAGGGAGGTATACAGAGTTTACCTCAGATGTTTATGCCAGGTGCTTTGTTAGTTGGATGTGACGCGGGAACGTTAAATATGCCTAAAATAAAAGGGTCTCATACTGCAATGAAAAGTGGAATGATCGCTGCAGAAACAATTTATGAGCATCTTACAAAAAATATAAATTTATCTACATATGAACAAAAATTTAAAGAAAGTTGGGTTTACAAAGAATTATATGAGGCGAGAAATGTAAAACCAAGTTTCTCTTGGGGTTTAATTCTAGGTATATTATTTACTGGAATTGACCAGATTTTATTTAGAGGAAAGCTTCCTTTCACATTAAAGCATAAACACGCTGATCATGAAGCTTTAAAACCAGCAGATAAAATGCCAAAAATTGATTATCCTAAGCCTGATAACGTTATTACTTTTGATAAAACTAGTTCGGTTTATTTAACAGGTACAATTCATGATGATAATCAGCCAGTCCACTTAAAACTTAAAGATCCAGATTTGCCAATAAAATATACTTTAGAAAAATTTGATGAGCCTGCACAAAGATATTGTCCAGCAGGAGTTTATGAAGTTCAAGAAGTAAATTCTGTTCAAAAATTTGTAATAAATGCACAAAATTGCATACATTGTAAAACTTGTGATATTAAAGAGCCATCTCAAAATATTACTTGGGTCACACCAGAAGGTGGAGGTGGACCTAAATACGGAAATATGTAATTAAGATAAATCGATTGCAAACTTTTTTAAGGTTTCAATTGGAATAAGCTTTAAAGTGTTTTTATGAGTTTTTTTTAAATAAATTGGACATCCTTTTCCCGCTTCTAAAGCTCTAGCATACCAACCTGCACACACACACCAACTATCTCCATCTTTTAAACCCGGAAAACCAAACTCAGGATGAGGTGTAATTAAATCATTGCCTGCTTCTTTACACCATTCTAAAAATTCAGTATTTACTTTTGCACAAACGGTGTGAACACCATGATCATTTTCATCAGTATTACAACATCCATCTCTATACCATCCAGTTAAAGGATCATTTGAACATAACTCCAAGTCTTCGTCTAAAACGTTTTTTTGTTTATCAGCCATGAAATAATCTTGTTAATTTTTTATCAATATCTATGTTAAAAGAAAATGATCTTCTTTCACCATCAGATTTAAATGGATATGCAGTATGCATCAAATTATTTGGGAATAAGATAAGATCACCAACTTTTGGTTTATGATTAAATATAGAATTGTTCAAAAAAGATTTAGATCCATAAATAAAATCAATTGTTCCGTTAGTTTTAATTTTTTTGTGTCCCTTTGTTAAATTGTTAGGAATTTTTAAATAACCAACTCCAGAAACATTACCATCATGAAAATGTACAGGGTTATAATCATTTTTAAATTGTCTTACGACCCATAAATTCTTAATTTTAATATTTTTTGACTTCTTATTAAGATTTTTTTTTAAATATTGATTTACACTTTTAGAAATAAAACTTTTTAAATTTTTTTTAATAAATTTATTTTTTAATTCAATTTCTTGCTCAACTTGACCTACTAACTTTTTTGAGTAATCATTTGATTTCAATTTTTTTTTATCTTTAATAATACTTTCAACTTCATCATTAATTTTTTTTACCAAGTTTAATGGAATTTTAACAACAGCAATTTTTGGTCCAAACGGACTTAAAACTTTCATTAATTTTTTATATTTTTGTTGGATTAGGTTGTCCTTTATAAACAACCTCTGGATCAAATTTTTTTTCTTCTTCTTCAAATTTCATTTCGATTTGTCTTGCATTATCAATTTTACCCAAAGGAACAGATCTGTAAAAACAGGATCTGTACCCAACGTGGCAACTAGAGCCTTCGCCAATATCTACAGTCATCCAAACTGCATCTTGATCATCATCAATTCGAATCTCCTTTACTTTTTGAACAAACCCACTTGTTTTTCCTTTGTGCCAAATTGATTGTCTTGATCTGCTCCAGTAATGAGCTTCTTTAGTTTCAATAGTTAACTTTAAGGCTTCAACATTCATATACCCATGCATTAATATTTCTTTTGTTTTTGAGCATGTTGTAATGACTGGAATCAATCCATCATTGTCGAATTTAGGAGATAAAAGCTTACCTTCTTCTATTTCTGCTACATTTTCTCTTTTTTTAAACATATATGTGGAATTATCTAACATAATAATAAATATATTAAATATTTTAAAATTAAGGTTTTATATATATAAAAGCACGTCATGAAATTAGTAAAAAACGAAAACGAAAAAAAAATTAATGAAGTAACTGATAAAGAAGCTGAAGAAGCTTTTGTCAAAATTCTTAAATGGCTAGGTGAAGATCCTACTAGAGAAGGTTTATTGGAAACTCCAAAAAGAGTAACAAAAGCGTTTAAAGAATATTTCAAGGGATATAAAGAAGATCCTAAAGCAGTTCTAGATAAAACATTTGGTGATGTTGAAGGCTATAGCGATATGGTTGTTCAGAAAAATATTTCAGTTCAAAGTCATTGCGAACATCACATGGCACCAATTATAGGAATTGCTCATGTAGCATACATTCCAAATCAAAGAGTTGTAGGATTAAGTAAAATAGCAAGAGTAGTAGAAGTATTTTCTAAAAGATTACAAACACAAGAAAGATTAACTGTTCAGATCGCTAATACTTTAATGGAGTCGTTGGATGCAAAAGGAGTTGCGGTAACAATAGATTCAACTCATCAGTGTATGACTATGAGAGGTATAAAAAAAGAGCAAGCTACCACAGTTACAAATTTTTATCTTGGACAGTTTAAAGACGATTTAAGTTATCAAAATAGATATTTGCGATTTATTGCAAAATAATATTTACTGATAAACATGGCGGACTCATTTAAAGCAGTTGTAATAAACAATCAGAACGAAAATTTTACAAGAGAAGTCAAAGAACTAAGTTTAGATCATTTTAAAGATGGTGAGGTGCTAGTTAAGATAGATTATTCCGATCTTAATTGGAAAGATGCAATGATACTAAAAGATGGTGGTAAATTAGTTAAAGAGTATCCAAGAATACCTGGTATTGATTTTTCTGGAACTGTTGCACAAGGAGATGGTGAAGAATTTAAAGAAGGAGACAGAGTTATATTAACAGGTTGTAGAGCAGGAGAACTTTTTGATGGTGGATATTCTCAATATGCAAAAGTAAAAAAAGATCATATTACAAAAACACCTGAGGGAATGACAAATAAACAAGCTATGATTTTGGGAACTGCTGGTCTTACAGGTTTGTTATGTGCCTTTGCAGTTAAAGCAAGAGAGGAACTATTAATGCAATCAAAAGTAAACGATGTATTGGTAACTGGTTCTACAGGAGGTGTTGGTATGGTTGCAGTAATGGTTCTTGCTAAAATGGGAATTAATGTAACAGCTATAACTGGAAAACCAGATAAAGCTGAATATCTAAAAGAACTTGGTGCAAAAAACGTTATAGATCGTAAAGAATTTGAGGGTGAAGCAAGATTAATAGATAAAGGAACATGGGATGGCGTTGTAGATACCGTTGGTGGTAACATTTTATCGAATGCAATTGCTCAAACTAAACCAAAAGGAATTGTTGCTATATGTGGAAATACTAGTGGTAATAAATTAAATACATCAGTAATTCCATTTATATTAAGAGCAGTAAAATTATGGGGAGTAGACTCTGTTAACATCAGTAAAAAAAGAAAAGAGTTTGTATGGGGAGAATTTCCTGCTTTGTTAGATTTTAATATTTTAGAGAAATCAGTAAATACTATTGGATTAGATGAATTATTAAATGTCTATCCAGATATATTAAAAGGAAATTTAAAACATAAAATAGTAGTGGATGTAAATAAATAATGGATTGGGATAAATTAAAGATATTTCATGCAGTTGCTGAGGCAGGTAGTTTTACAAGCGCAACAGTAATTCTAAATCTAAGTCAATCTGCAATTAGTAGACAAATTCAATCTTTAGAAGAAGATTTAAAAGTTAAATTATTTGAACGTCATGCGAGAGGTTTAACACTAACTGAAAATGGAGAATATGTATTTAAAACAGCACATGAAGTTATTTCTAAATTAAAAGAGGTAGAAACAACCTTAGGAGATAAAAAACACAAACCTTCCGGAAAACTGTCAGTAACAACAGTAGTTAGTTTTGGAACAACCTGGTTAACACCAAGAATCCAAGAATTTATGCAACTCAATCCTGAAATTGAAGTTGAACTGATATTTGATGATAGAGAACTAGATTTAAGTACAAGACAAGCGGATATTGGTATATTTATGAGAAGACCAAAACAGTTAAACTATATTCAAAAAAAGCTGATTGATATTAACTATCATATATATGGATCACCAAAATACCTAGAAAAACACGGATATCCTAAGACAATTAATGACTTAAATAAGCACAACTTTATTTCATTTGGTAGAGGAGCTCCATCTCCTGTTTATAATCCAGATTGGGCATTAAAACTTGGAATGAAAGATAATAAAAAAAGAAAAACTGTAATGAGAGTAAACAGTGTTTATGGTTTACTATTAGCCGTTCAAAGTGGTGTAGGATTAGCTGCAATACCAGATTACTTAACTGTCAAACAACCAAATATCGTTAAAGTTTTACCAAGTGTTCAAGGTCCAACAACAGAGGCACACTTTGTATATCCTCAATCACTTAAAAATGTTGCTAGAGTTCAAGCTTTTAGAAACTTCCTTTACAGTAAAATTTCTGAGTGGGAATTTTAAATAATTTATCCAAAAAACAGCACTAATTGCGATTGATTATCAATTGCGACAATATTGCAATTGATAATCATTTTCATTGAGAATAGTTATCATCCGCATTGCAGGACAAATTACGTTTAATATAAATATAAATTTAAGGAGTAGAATGAGAAAATTGACAATAATTTCATTGTTTTTTGCTTTAATTTCAAGTTTTACGATTGCAGCTGAGGTCAATATTTTTAGTGCAAGACACTATGATTCTGACATTCAATTATATGAAAAGTTCACAGCAGCAACAGGAATTAAAGTAAACGTAGTATCAGGTAAAGATAAAGCCCTGCAAAAAAGAATTACAGAAGAGGGAGCAGACTGTGTTGGAGATTTATACATCACAGCTGATGCTGGAAGATTAGGTGCATTCGCAGCCAAAGGCATGATGCAAAATGCTGGTTGGTCAAAAGCTATTAAGGATGCTGTACCTACACAATTTAGATCTGCTAAATGGACTGGAATAGCTAAGAGAGCAAGAATAATTTATTATTCACCTGAAAGAGTAAATGCAAATGAACTAAATGGCATGACTTACGAAGGTCTAGCTGATCCAAAATGGAAAGGTAGATTAGTAATAAGAAAATCTAATAACATTTATAACCAGTCTTTAGTTGCTTCACTAGTTAAGAATAATGGTAAAGCTAAAACAGCAGAATGGTCTAAAGCTGTTGTAGCAAACATGGCTAGAACTCCAAAAGGTAACGACCGTGCTCAAATCATGGCTGTTGCAGCTGGAGAAGCTGATATTGCTGTTGCAAATACATACTATCATGCATTGATGTTATCTGGAAAAAAAGGTGCTGAACAACAAGAAGCAGCAAAAAAAGTAATGCCTTTTTTCCCTAATCAACAAGATAGAGGAACGCACATAAATATTAGTGGAGCTGGTATGCTTAAACATGCACCAAACAAAGCTAATGCTGTAAAATTAGTTGAGTTTTTATTATCAACAGAGGCTCAAAATCACATTGTAAATAATACTTTTGAGTATCCAATGATCGATGGTGTAACACCTAATGATTTAGTTCCAGGCAAAGAGATGAACTTTGTAATGGATACTAAAACAAGTGTTAAGTCATACGGTGCAAAACAAGCAGACGCATTAGAAGTAATGTTAGCTGCTGGTTGGAAGTAAATGACAGCTGTTAAAAAAAAATTTACTACGGAAGTTGATTATAATAAATCTACCAAAGCCTGTCCTGCATGTGCTTCGGAGTGTGAAAAAATCAATAAACGTGTAAATAATAGAAAATTGTCTGAAATTAAAACTAAGGAGGTTCCGCATATCCTAAAAGTATTTAATTTTTGATTTTCTAAAGTTTGTGCCTATGGTTAGGTCTCCTAAACCATGGGCACTTTTGATTTTCATGATTATAAGGCGGATTATAATATATGAAATTTAATTCATGGTACCTTTCTTCATTTTTAGTTTCATTTGTTGTTGCAATTCCAATTTTGACTGTGTTTGCAAGTTTCTTCCAAGAAACAACTAACTACTTTGATATTTTAAAAAATACATTTTTAATTGAATATATTTATAATTCTTTAATATTACTTTTAGGAGTTTTATTTCTTACATTAATCTTAGGTGTAGGCTGTGCATATGTAGTATCATTTTATGAATTTCCAGGCGTTAAATTTTTTAAATGGGCTTTAATATTATCTTTTGCAGTACCTGCTTACATTTATGCTTATTCATTAACTGCTTTTTTTGAAAACTTTGGAACACTATATTCAATATTGAAATCTTTATTTGGACCTGGTGAATACAATCAATCCATCCCAAAATTTGATGGTATGCTTGGTGCTATTTTATCTATTTCTTTTTCACTATTTGGATATGTTTATGTTCTAACTAGAGCATCTTTTCATTATCAGTCTCAAAATTTAATAGAATTAGGACAAAATCTAGGTTTTTCAAAATATAAGTCTTTCTTTAAAATCATTTTACCATCTGCAAGACCAGCGATAGTTGCGGGTTTGGCATTAGTTGCTATGGAAACATTATCAGATTTTGGAGCAGTATCATTCTTTGGAATAGCAACTCTTACTACAGGAATATATGATTCATGGATATCATTTGACGATTTAGCTTTTGCAAATCAACTCTCATTTTTTTTACTATTATTTATTCTAGGACTTTTCTTTATTGAGAATATCTCAAGAAAAAAAGCTCAATATCACTCTCCAGTTAAGGGAGGAATTAAAGAAAAGAAGAAAATTAAATTAAACTTTTCAAAAGGATCTTTAGCATTCGGATTTTGTTTTTTAGTTTTTTTAGTCAGCTTTTTATTCCCTGTTTTACAAATGTTGTATTGGACAATAATTTTTCCAAAAAATTTATTTGATTTAAATACTTTTCAATTATTTATAAACACAATTTACTTGGTATTTTTATCAAGTGTTGTTCTAGTAATTTTTTCATTTATTTCAAATTATGGAAACAGAGTAACTAAAAGTAAATTCTTAAATTATCTTACAACATTTTCTATTACTGGTTATGCAATCCCTGGTGTAATTTTAGCTGTAGCATTCATCACTTTTATTGCTTGGTTTGATAATACTTTTATAAAAGCCTTTGAATTTAATTCTATAAAGAGAGTATTTATAGGATCTATTTTTGGTTTAGTAATAGTTTATTTTATCAGATTTTATTCATTAGCTTATAACGGTTTGAAAACTGGTTATGAAAGAATAAATAGGTCAATTGATGAAAGTTCTTATCTTCTTGGTTACTCGAAAATAAAAACTTTTTTAGGAATTCATGTTCCTTATTTAAAAAATTCTGTTTTTCTTATAGGGATATTGATTACTATAGAAGTAATAAAAGAATTACCTATAACTTTGATATTGAGACCATTTAACTTTGAAACATTCGCTACAACAGCATATATTTTTGCATCTCAAGATCTCTTAGAGGCTGCAGCAGTTCCATCATTATTCTTGATATTAATTGCAAGTACATTTATTTTGATTACGTCTAAATTTATTTTGAAAGACTAATGGCTAATAATTTTTTTGAAATTGAAAATGTATCCTTTGCTGCTGGCGGGAAAAATAAAGTTAATAATGTTTCTTTAAAAATTGAAAATGAAGGTGAAATTGTATGTTTACTTGGCCCATCAGGCATAGGCAAAACTACAATATTAAGAACTATTGCAGGTTTAGAAAAAATTAATAAAGGTAAAATTAATCTAAAAGGCAGAACAATTTCTTCTGAAAATATTCATATCGAACCAGAAAATCGTAATATTGCTCTATCATTTCAAGAGAACAGCTTATTTCCTCATTACAATATAGAAAAAAATATTAATCTTGGTTCAGATAGAGTGAAAGATGATAAAAAAATACAAACTAAAGAAGTAATTAATTTTTTAAACTTAAACAAAATATTAAATAAATTTCCACATGAGATTAGTGCCGGTGAAGCCCAAAGAGCTTCTTTAGCAAGGTCATTGGTCTCTCAGCCAGATTTACTAATGCTTGATGAGCCATTATCTAATGTAGATCAAAGTTTTAAGGAGGAAATTCAAGTTGAATTAAAGCAAATTTTAACAAATTCTAAAATAACAACAATAATTGTTACACATGATTCTTACGAAGCTTTTTATCTAGGCAGCAAATGTGGAATAATATTAGATGGTGAATTAAAGCAATATGACGATCCATATAACGTTTATCATTTACCAAATTCAGTAGAGGTAGTTAATTTTTTAAATAGAGGAACTTTAATACCAGCTGAAGTTACTAGTCCAAAAAGTCTTGAAAACGAGGATTTAGGAACAATCACAGGAAATTTTGCAAGACCTTTCCCAATAGGATCTAAAGTAAAACTTTTAATACAGCCAGAAGACTTACAACACGATGATGCAAGTAATCTTAAACTTGAAGTAGTAGATAGAAAATTCAGAGGTTCAAATTTTATTTATACATTAAAAACATTAAGTAATAAATTAATACCAGTTTTTGTGCATTCTCATCATATTCATCAACATGAAGTTGATGAAAAATTTGGTATAAAAAGACCCATTCATATTGATCATATTGTTTGCTTTTAATTTATTTTTAATTATTTTTAATTTATTATAATTCATACATTCAGGCTTATGGATAAAAATAAAACAATATTAGTAGTAGGTGCAGGTGGTTTTATTGCGGGTCATCTAATAAAAAGAATTCTAGAAAATGGAAATAAAGTAGTAGCATGCGATATTAAACCTAAAGAATTTTGGTTTCAGGATTTTGATAATGTTGAAAATCATTATTCTATGGATATGAAAGATATTTCAAATTGTATGAAAGTAACAAACAAAGTTAATTATGTATTTAATATGGCATGCAATATGGGAGGTATGGGTTTTATTGAAAATAATAAAGCTGAATGCATGCAATCTGTGTTAATAAATACAAACTTATTAATAGCTTCAAAAGAAAATAAAATTGAAAAATATTTTT
Organism: uncultured Pelagibacteraceae bacterium; assembly: GCA_902612605.1. Classification (GTDB taxonomy): domain Bacteria; phylum Pseudomonadota; class Alphaproteobacteria; order Pelagibacterales; family Pelagibacteraceae; genus Pelagibacter. The sequence goes on along the minus strand of CACMDY010000003.1, from coordinate 86,142 downwards.
TTTCATCAAGTGCATGCGCTTATAATATATCTAAACAGGACAAAGTATTTATTGAAGGATTAAAAGAAGAGGATGCCTATCCAGCAGATCCCGAAGATGGATATGGATGGGAAAAATTATTTAGTGAAAGAATGTGCAGACATTTTTTTGAAGATTATGGAATCCAAGTAAGAATTGCACGATATCATAATATTTATGGACCTTATGGAACTTATGATGGTGGGAGAGAAAAGGCACCCGCTGCATTGTGTAGAAAAGTTATAGAAGCAAAAAAAAAAAATGCTGGAACTATTGATGTTTGGGGAGACGGAAATCAAACTCGAACATTTCTATATGTTGACGAATGTGTGGAAGGAACATTGAGATTATTTGATTCTAATTGCTCCGATCCAATGAACATTGGAAGTGATGAGCAAGTCTCCATAAATCAAATGATTGAAATTATAGAAAATATTTCTGGCATTAGTAACTTAAAAAAAAACCATCAATTAGATAAACCAAAAGGTGTTAGAGGCAGATCTAGCAATAACGATTTTGCAAAAAAAGTACTCAATTGGAGTTACAAGATGAGTTTAAAGGAAGGTTTGACAAAAACTTTTAAATGGATTGAGAATGAAATGACTCGTGAAGGTAGCAATATAAGTCGCTTTACTAAATCATAAATCAATACTAATTTGTTAAGAATGATTAAAGATTTACCAAAAGAATGTAAAGTAGTAGTTATAGGTGGAGGTGTTGCAGGAACATCTTGTGCTTATCATTTAGCTAAATTTGGATGGAAAGATGTAATATTACTTGAAAGAGATCAATTAACATCAGGAACTACTTGGCACGCAGCAGGTCTTCTAGGTCAATTAGGCGCATCATCTACAATTACTAAAATTAGAAAATACTCGTTAGATCTTTATAAAGAATTAGAAAAGACCACAGGATTATCAACTGGAATGAAGCAGAATGGTGCAATTACTGTTGCTTCTACTAAAGAAAGAATGCAAGAATTATTAAGACAAGCAACGACTGCACAATTGTCTGATGTTGAAGTAGAAGTTTTAAATCATAAAAGACTAAAAGAATTATATCCAGTGATACATAGTGAAGATCTTGTAGGTGGCGTTTACATGCCAAAAGATGGACAAGCAGATCCTGTTGGAGTTACTAACGTTCTTGCAAAAGCTGCAAGAATGGAAGGTGCTCAAATTTTTGAAAAAACTCCTGTAAAAAAAATACTTACAAAAAATTCAAGAATAAGCGGAGTAGAAACAGAAAAAGGTATTATAGATTGTGAGTATGTAGTTATGGCTACAGGAATGTGGTCTAGACAACTAGGTGAAGAAATTAATGTTAGTGTTCCTTTATACCCAAATGAACATTTTTATATAATTACCGAGCCAATGAAAGATTTACCTCAAAATCTTCCCGTTTTAAGAGATTATAATGCATGTTTGTATTTGAAAGAAGATGCGGGGAAAATGCTTGTTGGAATTTTTGAACCAAATGCAAAACCAGCATTTAAGGAGACAGGAAGAGTACCTGATGATTTTTCTTTTGGAGAACTTCCTGATGACTTTGATCATTTTGAACCGTATTTAGAAAAATCATTTCATAGATTACCAATGTTAGAAAGCGCAGGAATTAGAAAATTTTTTTCAGGCCCAGAATCTTTTACTCCAGATACACAGTATTTATTAGGTGAAACTCCTGAGTTAAAAAATTTATACACGTGTTGTGGTTTTAATAGTATTGGAATAGCAAGTTCAGGTGGTGCGGGCAGAGTAACAGCTGAATGGATGATGAACGGACATATAAATGAGGATTTATTTTCATTAGATATTAAAAGATTTCAGAAATTTCACTCTTCAAAAAACTTTATTATGGAAAGAGTTACAGAAACACTTGGTGATTTGTATGGAATGCATTGGCCATTTAAACAGCACAATACATCAAGAAATCAAAAGCTTTTACCTTATCACGAGGAATTAAAAAATGCTGGAGCTTGCTTTGGAGTTGCAGGAGGTTTTGAGAGGCCGATGTGGTATTCTTTAAATGGTAAAGAACCTAAATATGAATATAGTTTTAATTATCAAAATTGGTACCCATCAGCAAAGCATGAAACTTTAAATGCAAGAAAAAATGTTGGACTTTTTGATTTTTCAACTTTTTCAAAGTTTGATTTAAAAGGGGAAAAAACTCATCAAGAACTTCAAAAGTTATGTACCGCTAACATTAAAAACGAAATTGGTAAAACAACATATACTCATATGCTGAATGAAGATGGGGGAATAGAAACAGATTTAACTGTTGTATGTATGGATAAAAACTTTTTTAGAGTTGTAAGCTCTGCAGCTACAAGAGAACACGATAAATACCATATCTTAAAATATTTAAATGAAGACGTATCTTTTAAAGATGTAACAGAGGATATTTGTTGTTTAGGATTGTTTGGTCCAAAGAGTAGAGAGATGATCTCGAAAATAAGCAATGATGATTTTAGTAACGATAAATTTAAGTTTGGAACTGGAAAGTTCATAATGATAAATGGTGTTAGAGTTTGGGCTCAACGACTTTCTTATGTTGGTGAATTGGGATTTGAACTTTATGTTGAATCAAGTTTTGCTAAGAATTTATATGAAATTCTGATTCAAGAAGGAAAAAACTTTGAACTGTCTCATTGTGGAATGCATGCTATGGATATTATGAGAATGGAATGTGGATTTGTTCACTGGGGACATGATATTTCACCAGAAGAAAATCAGTATCAAGCAGGTTTAAAATTTGCAATTAGTTATAAAAAAAATGTCAACTTTATTGGAAAAGATGCTCTGTTAAAAATTAAGGACCAAAGATTAGATAAAAGGATGATGATGTTTACTCTTAAAGATAGCAAACCAGGTGAGCCACTTTTACTACATGAAGAACCAATTTATATGGATGACAAAATAATTGGTAGAACAACTTCAGGAAATTATTCTTTTTGTTATGATAAAAATCTTTCATTTGGATATGTCAATTCTGGAAATACAGTTGAAACATTAAAAGACAAAAATATATACATTGAAATTGAAAAACAAAAATATCCAGTTGAGGTATTAGAAAAACCTCTAAACAATAAAGATTTTAAGAATTAATTTTCTTTTTTCTACTTTCGGCCTGAACAAATAAAACCCCAAAAACTATTATTCCAATAACTCCAAAAGTTTTATTAAAATCAAAAGGTACTCCAAATATATAAAAATTGATTAATGTTGACCAAATTAATTGTGAATATTGAAAATTAGTTACAAAAGATAAATTTGATAGTTGAATTGCAAATATAATTAAAAGGTGACTAGTAAAACCTAATACACCTAGAAATACTAACCAAATCCACAACCTTTTATTTTCAATAGGAGTCCAGTCTAAAATTACATAAATAGAAAAAACTATAGCACCTACAACAGCAGCATAAAATAACGCCACTAAAGGATCGTTATTACCAGAAATAAATTTTGTAAAAAATTGATATAAAGCCCAACATACTGGTGGCACCAAAGGAAAAATCAAGTCTAAACTTAAGACTTTCATACTAGGACTCATTGAATAAATTATACACCCGAAGCTTAATAACATTAAAATTATACCTTTAGGTGAAAGAATGTCTTTTAAAAATAATGCTGTCAGAATTGATACTATTAACGGAGCTGAGAAGAAAACTACATAGATATCTACAAGGTCAAATTTTTGTAAAGAATGAATAAAAAAAAAAGTAGCAAACACCATTAATATGGATCTAATAATATTAATTTTAAAATTGCTTTTTAAGTTTAACTTAGGTTTTAATATTGCAAATAAAATTAAAATAATAACAAAGTGAAAAAAAAATCTACCCCAAATAACTTGATTTAATGGCATTAGTGTTCCAAGATATTTTGCAGTAGAGTCTTGGCAAACTAAAATAAAAAATCCTGATATAGATAAAATTATAACTTTGGTAATAGATTTATTTTTTAATAAATTCATAATTTTGATTAAATTTTAAACTGAACTAAGATTATCTAAAATTTTTTTTGAACACTGTTCTGTATTACTAGACCCTTGAAGATCTTTTGTTCGACTGTTTTTATCTTTAAGAGTTAATTCAATTGATTTTACTATTCTATCAGATGCTTCTTTTTCACCTAAGTAATCTAACATCATTGCAGCTGACCAAATTTGACCCACTGGATTAGCTATCCCTTGTCCCGCAATATCTGGTGCTGATCCATGAACTGGTTCAAACAATGATGGGTATTTATTTGTTGGATTTATATTTCCAGATGGTGCAATTCCAATAGTACCAGTACAAGCCGGTCCTAGATCTGATAAAATATCTCCAAAAAGGTTTGATGCGACTATCACATCAAAACGTTCAGGACTTAGAACAAATCTAGCAGCTAATATATCAATATGGTACTGATCGGTTTCCACATCAGAATAATTCTTTTTATTCTCGTTAAATCTTTCGTCCCAATAAGGCATTGTAATTGATATTCCATTAGATTTTGTTGCACTTGTTAATTTTTTTCTTTTTCTTTTTTTAGCTAATTCAAAAGCAAATTGTTGAACTCTATCTATACCATATTTTGACATTATTGTTTCTTGAATAACTACCTCTCTATCAGTTCCCTGATACATTCTTCCACCGACTGATGAGTATTCACCTTCAGTATTTTCTCTTACAATTATCATGTCAATATCACCTGGCTTTTTATTAGCTAATGGAGCATTTACACCTTCAAAAAGTTTTACAGGTCTTAAGTTAATAAATTGATCAAACTCTCTTCTAAATTTTAACAATGATCCCCAAAGTGTTATGTGGTCAGGATATTTATCTGGCATACCAACCGCACCAAAGAAAATTGCATCGTGTTTAGTTAATTTATCTTTCCAGTCATCTGGCATCATTTTTCCGTGCTTTTCGTAATAATCACATGATGCGAAATCATAATCTTCTATATTTAATTTAAATTGATGTTGCTGAGAAATTTCTTTTAAAATTTTTTGCGCTTCAGGTACAACTTCTTTTCCAATGCCGTCACCAGCAATAGAAGCTATAGAATACTCTTTCATTTATTTAGTGAATGTATCGTTAAATTGCTTAGTAACTCTTACAAAAGTTGTGCACTTACTTAATTGTTTTAAAGAGGGCGCTCCAACATATGTACAACTGCTTCTCACACCACCTAAAATATTTAAAATGGTATCATTAATTTTACCACGGTACTTAACTCTTACTGTTCTGCCTTCGCTACTTCTGTAGTCTGAAAGTCCACCATAATGTTTGTTATTTGCAGTTTCAGAACTTGATCCGTAAAATTCAACATACTTTGAGCCATTAGATTTTACCAATTTTCCTTTACCTTCATCATGACCTGCAAACATTCCTCCAAGCATAACAAAATCAGCTCCTCCACCAAATGCTTTAGCAACGTCACCTGGACATGTGCATCCACCATCTGCAATTATATGTGCACCCAATCCATGAGCTGCATCGGCACATTCTATTACCGCACTTAACTGAGGATAGCCAACTCCAGTTTGTATTCGGGTTGTACAGACACTTCCTGGTCCAATTCCAACTTTTACAATATCTGCGCCTGATAAAATTAATTCTTGGGTCATATCGGCTGTAACTACATTACCAGCTATAATTGTTTTCGTTGGATATTTATCTCTTACAGATTTTAAAAATTTACTAAAATGCTCTGAATAACCATTTGCAACATCAATACAGATGAATTTAATGAAACTAAATTCTTTTAAAACTTTATCTAAATTTTGAAAATCTTCTTTTTTTGTTCCAATACTTAAAGCTACATTTGGATATATTGATTTAATTTTTTTAAATTGTTTTATTTTTTTCACATCATGCTGTTTTGTTAAGCATGTAATCATTCCGTATTCAGATAATTTTTCGGCAACACCAAGCACGCCTACACCATCCATATTTGCTGCCATTATAGGAATTCCAGACCATTCGTTTTTACTGTATTTAAAACGATAAGTCCTTTTTAAATTAACGTCTTTTCTACTTTTAAGAGTGCTTCTTTTTGGTCTAAAAAGTACGTCTGAATAATCTAGTTTTAGCTCTTCTTCAATTCTCACAAAAATGAAGGTATACATCCAATGAGTGATAATTCAATTTAATAATTGACCTTATTAACGTTGTATTTTAACAATTTTAAAATTACTGATTGGATTATAAAAATATAAATTAAATTAAATAAATGTTCGAAGGTTTTAAAAGTAAATACGTAAAAGTAAAAAAAGGGAAAGTTTTTTGCAAAGTTAAAGGAGATGGTCCTCCTTTATTATTGCTTCATGGTTATCCTCAAACACATTTAATGTGGCACAAAACAGCTCCTGAGTTATCAAAAAGCTTTACTGTAGTTGCGGCAGATTTAAGAGGTTATGGAAAAAGTTTAGCTCCACCATCTGATAATGAACATTATAATTATTCAAAACGAGAAATGGCGAGCGACATGAAACAAATGATGGTAAAATTAGGGTATAGTAAATTTTATGTTGCAGGCCATGATAGAGGTGGAAGAGTTGCTCATAGATTGGCAAGAGACCACAGAAAAAATGTGCTTGCTCTTAGCGTTTTAGATATTTGTCCAACTTTAGATATGTACGAACTTACAACTAGAGATTTTGCAAAAGCTTACTTTCATTGGTTTTTTTTAATTCAGCCTAAATGGTTACCTGAAAGAATGATAATGAGTGATCCAAGAAAATGGATGAAGTATTGCTTAGATAAATGGTCAGGTAATCATAAATTTGGAAAAGTTGAAGAGGGTTATCTAAAGTGCTTCAAGCAGCCAAATAGAATACATGGATCATGTGAGGATTATAGAGCATCTGCTACTATTGATCTTGATCACGACAGACATGATCGAAAGAAAAAATTAAATATTCCTGTTCAAGTTTTATGGGGAAAAAATGGAGTTATTGGCAAACAATTTAAACCTATTAAAATCTGGCAAAAATATTCGAATAAAAAAGTTTTAGGTGTTGCTGTTAAATCTGGACATTTTATACCAGAGCAAAATCCCAAAGAAACAATAAAACAATTTAAAAGTTTCTTTTTAAAAAATGTTTAAAATTATTCCTAATAAAAAAAATATAGGTGCAGAATTAATCTGTGATTTAAATAAAATTAATAATTCTAAATTAAAAAAAATTAAATCTGCCTTATCAAAATATGGGATGATTTATTTTAGAAACCAAAAATTAAACTCTGCTCACTATGTAAAATTTGCAAAAAAATTTGGAAAACTTGCAAACTATCCACGACTTAAAGGATTGAATAAAAAATATCCTCAAATAACTGTTGTTCAAAGAAAATCTACAGATAAAGGCCCTAGCTTTGGTGAGCAATTTCACACAGATTCAATTTATACTAAAAAGCCGCCTAGATTTACAATGTTGTTATCTAAATTAGTTCCAAAAAAAGGTCAGGCAAATACAGATTTTTGTTCCCAATATTTAGCTTATGAAAAATTACCAGCTAACTTTAAAAGAAAGTTTAAAAATGAAAAATGTATATTTTCTTCTGAAGGACCCATTTCTGTAACAAGATTAGAAAGAGAGAAAGAAAAGGGGAAAAAAGCCAAAGAACTTATTTCTAAGCATAAATTAATAAGAAAAATAAATAGTAAATATACTTTATACTGTAGTCCTGGACACTTTATTCGTTTTAATAACAGCAAAATTGATAAAAAATTAAAAACTTATTTATTTAAACACCAATTAAAAAAAAGTTTTCAATATTCTTTAGAATGGGAAAAGAACCAATTAGCTATTTGGGATAATAGATCTATGCTTCATCAAGCTACAGCTTTTAAAGGAGATAGAATCATGCATAGAATTACTGTTCAATAATGTTTCAGGTCTTTCTAGGGTTAACACCATTTATAGGCATTACTCTTATTGGTTATATTTTAGGATATATTAAAATATTTGATTTACAAAAAGCTAAAATATTTAATTTATTTTCATTTTATATAGCTGTACCAGCTTTAATCATAAAACTAGTTGCGCAAAGTGATGTTGGGGAAATAGATGTATCTCAAATTTCATCATATTTTTTAATGCAGTTAACAAGTGGAATATTTGCTTTTTTATTAACTAAAAATACTTTTAAAAGATCAATGCAAGAATCTATTATTTGGGCTTTAACTGTTGCTTTATCAAATCACGTAATATTAGTTTTACCTATTGCAGAGATTTTTTTTGCTGGTAGTACGATAACTCAGATATCAGGTATTATTTTAATGGATAGTGTAGTTTTACTATCTATAGTTAGTTTCTTTTTAGAACTTACTGTAAAAAAAAAAATTAAATTATTTCAGTTTCTAAGAAATCTAATATTAAATCCTATGATATTAGCAATATTAATTGGATTGATAATAAGAATTTCAAAAATCAATATAGACGAAACCCCATTTGAGTATATTCTTCAAAGACTGGCAGCATGTGTGATGCCGGTTGGTTTATTTGCAATTGGTATTATTCTATCTTTTTATTCAAAAAATGTTTTCAATAAATTAACAATCACTATTTCAATATTAAAACTTATTATATCACCTCTGATTTTGCTAATTTTAGGTTACACATTCTTTAGTTTATCAAATCCAGTAAATTTTGTTGGAGCCTTGTTGGTAAGCGTTGGCCCTTGTGGAGCCACCTCAATTGTTATGTGTTCTGCATATAATGTAAGTCCGGAAAATATAATTAAGGCAATATTTATCTCAACATTTGCTTCAATATTTACCTTTTTATTTACTATAAATTTATTAAATTAGAAATTTATGTTTAAAAAAATATTTAGCATTCTTTTCATTTTTCTTTTTTTATCATCTATCTCATTAGCCAAAGATAAAATAGATGAAACAATTGATAAAACTACTGACTTTTTGAAATCTATATCTAAGAAAAGTTTGAATAAATCTCAAACAGCCGAATTTTTAAATAATTATGCAATAACTTTGGATGATGAGAGAAATCAAGGTGTTGTAACTTATATATTTGATGAAACAAGTTATAAAAGATATCAAGATGGTAAAATTATCTCAGAGGATGGATGGAGATTTACAAACTTAGGTAAGTTAAGAGTTTTTTCTGGAGATATTAAATTAACTTGGAAATTTAAATTGGATAAACAAAATGTAATTGTAATCAAAACCAAATTTCAACCAATTGGAAAAGAATATCCATTCACATACCAATTAAAAGATAAGTTTTTTGAACAAATAAATTAAATGTCAAAAAGATATAGTGGCAAATCCTTTAAAGATTCTAGTGTAATGAAAAAAGCTAAACTTTCTCTGAAGGAAAAAAGAAAAATTAAAAAAGACAAGAAAAAAAACAAGTGAAATCTTGTTTGCATCAAAAAATAAAAGTAGTATAAACCAACAATTATTTAAGGCGGGGTAGCTCAGTTGGTTAGAGCGCGGGACTCATAAGCCCGAGGTCAGTGGTTCGATCCCACTTCCCGCTACCATTCTTAAACCTTTCAATTGTTGAATATATCTTTATAAATAAAATATGAAATTTTTATTAAAAATTCTTATATTTAATTTGCTTTTTATCTCAGCTTCTTTTGCTAAAGTAGATGAAGTAGTAGATAGATTTTATTCTTCTTTAGAAAGTTTTTTGGAGGAGAATTTTGAAAATACAGATTTTTCAATAAAAAAAATTGAAACTATTAAACCAGAAATTGGAATACAAACATTTAAGATATTTTCAGAAGATAGCTCAGATTTATCTTTTTTCCAAGGATCATTATTTTTACACGACAGTGACAGAGAAACATTTAATTTCGGACTTGGACAAAGATATTTATCTGATGATGAAAGTATATTATTTGGTATAAATGCTTTTTATGATTATGAATTTGATTATGAGCACCAAAGATTTAGCATTGGTGCTGAGATTAAATCTTCTATTCTTGATTTAAATTACAATCAGTATTTTGCCCAAAGCTCTAATAAAAAAGGAAAAGATAACAAAAATGAAGAGGCTATTGATGGTTTCGATGTTGAGTTAGGTGCACATCTTCCATATATACCATCTATGAAAGCTTATTTGAAAGCTTTCGATTTTGAAGTTTCTGGTGGAAAAGATTTTCAAGGTTTAGAAATCTCTACTCAGATTAAAGTACCAAATTCTGGGTTATCATTTGAAATTGGTCATACTAATTACGATCATCACAATGATCAAAGTTTTATCAATCTTAAGTATAGCAATAGTATAAAAAATCCTGGCACTTCTCTATTTAGTAGTGATGCCTTTGAAAGAATTTCCATGAAAGATAGAATGCATGAAAAGGTTAGAAGAGAAAATGTAATTAAGAAAAAAGGAGCAGGTTTTACTGTTAAGGCAGGAGGATTTTAAATGAAAAATATTAAGTATTTATTTTTAGTTTTATCTACAATTTTTATTTTTGAAATGTTTAATGCTAATAAAGCTGAAGCTTGCACGATATCTTCAGGAGTTGTATCAGAAAGTGATATTAACAGTGGTTGTGATACAGCACCTGCTGAATATGAGATAGTAATTTATAAACTGTATTTATGTACTAGTGCCCCAACTGAAGCAACAACATCATCTACAGTTGTTTTAACTCCTTGTTCTCAAGTGTTTAATAATTCAAGTGGGGCTACTGCAGCTGTAACTCAAGGAGCTGAAATTGTTCTTGATGGAACTTATACACGACCTCCAAATGGAACTTATACTCATGGATATGCTTACATGGATAATACCTTTGGTTTAACATGGGCAGGCGAGCTTAGTGGTGCTAAAACAGGAACATCCAGTGGAACTGGAGTTTTTTGTGGAACAAAAGCTGGCTCTGGAACACATGCAAAAGGTAGCACTCATACTGGAAATTCTGTTTGCGGTTCAAGCGCTATAACACCAGGAAAATTTGTTGAAACATTAGCTCAATTTGGTGCACATGACGATGCATTCTCGTCAAAGGCTGAAGTTGATAATATAAATGGAACAACAGCGAGTATTGTTGGATATTTAGTTGATAGTAACGAACATAGAGCAGCTAACACAGGTGAAGTTGTAAAGCTAGAAGGTCTAGTAAAATTTGCAGATCCTATCATAGTTACTGGAGCAACAACTTCTTTAAGTATGACATTTAATGTTGGAGAGGGTATGCATTTATCAAACACGGGCGCAGACTCAATTTGGATTGGAAGTGGTCCCTTTCAAGCAATAATGACAGCAAATTAATGTCCAGGAAAATCTAAAAGATTTTCTACTTCATAACCCTTTTTCAAAAGATTTTCAGTACCACCAAGATCAAATAAATTAATTACAAAAATAAAACCTGCAACCTTGCTTTTTGATATCTCTATTAATTTAGCAGCAGCTTCTGCAGTGCCGCCAGTAGCAATTAAATCGTCTATAATTAAGACTTTATCACCTTCGTCAAAAGAATCTTTATGGACTTCTATTGTTGCTGTTCCATACTCAAGTTCAAAGTCTACTGAATGAACATCAGCAGGTAATTTATTTTTTTTTCTCAACATTATGAACGGTTTATCAAGTATATAAGAAATAGCTGATGCAAAAACAAAGCCTCTAGATTCTACAGCTGCAATTTTATCAAACTGGAATTTTTTTGATCTTTCAACAATTTGGTTAATACATTCTTTGAATGCCTTTTCATTTTTTATAAGTGTTGTTATATCTCTGAAAAGAATTCCTTTTTTAGGATAGTCTTTAATTGATCTAATATGTTCTTTTAAATCCATAAAACTTAATTATAATCTAAAATGTATTATGGCAAATAATAAATTGGCAATTATCGGCGGAAGCGGTCTTTATGATGTTGAAGAGTTTAAAGATAGGGAAACATTAGATTTAAACACACCTTGGGGAAAACCGTCTGATTTAATTTTAAAGGCAAAATACAATAATAAAGAAATTTATTTTCTTCCAAGACACGGAAAAGGTCATTTCATTTCTCCTTCAAAAATAAATTTTAGAGCCAATATAGACGCCCTTAAACAACTCGGAATCACTGACATAGTTTCTGTTTCAGCTGTCGGATCTTTAAAAGAAGATTTACCTCCAGGTAAATTTGTTATTGTTGATCAGTTTATTGATAGGACTTTTGCAAGAAACAAAACCTTTTTTGATGATGAGATTGTTGCACATGTATCAATGGCACATCCAACTTCAAGTGGGCTAATGAATGCTTGCGAAGATGCTATTAAAAAAGAAAATATACCTTTTCAAAAAGGTGGAACTTATGTCGTCATGGAAGGTCCACAATTCTCTACATTAGCAGAGTCAAATCTATATAGATCATGGAAAGCAGATGTTATTGGAATGACAAATATGCCAGAAGCTAAGCTAGCAAGAGAAGCAGAAATTAGATATGCTTCAGTATCGATGGTAACAGATTATGATTGCTGGCATCCAGATCATGAAAATGTTGACGTTCAACAAGTAATAAAAGTACTTTTAGACAATGCAGCAAAAGCAAAAAATATGATTAAAAATTTGATAGAGAACTTTGAAAATCACATAGATCCTAATGATCCAACTAATAATTGTTTAGATGTAGCTATAATTACAGCCCCAGAAAAAAGAACACAAAAAACAAAAGATAAACTTAAAACAGTAGCAGGAAGGATACTTTTAAAAAAATGAGAAAGATATCACTAATTTTTACTTTTATATTATTTTCAACTCTAGCTTATGCAGGACCTAACGATAAGATTAATGAAAGCGGATTCATTAATAAAGAGGTTAGATTGATTAAGAATTTTGAAATTAAGGATCCTAAAAATAAAATTATTTTAATTTATAATCACGGACAAGACGAAAATGATACCACAAAAAATTGTACATGGGTATCAATGTTAAGAAATCATGCATCTTTGATAGACCAAGAGGTTAATGGAAAAAAAATAATGGTTTATAATTTATGCTCAAATCATCTTAGAGGAGATATGTCTAAAAAAAAGGATTGGTGGTATTTAAAGCCTCAACCAAAAATTTATGAAGGTAAGCATATATTAGATAAAAGAGTAGAATTAAATTTAGAATTAATTGAAAAATTTGTAGATGCGGGAGTACCAAGAAAACAAGTTTTTGTTACAGGACATTCTTGTGGTGGTTTAACCACGTTATTGTTTATGTCCAGGTACCCAGATAAGGTGGGTGGAGGCATATCTTATATGCAAGCATGTTTTGGAAAATTGTCTTCAAAATATAAAGTAAAGAAAAATGGTGTAGAAAAAGCAATGGCTAAATTTAGAAAAAAAAATCAAGGACCTCATGATGTTCGACAAAAGATGAATGACGAAATTAAAAATAATTTAAAAGTTCCTATATTAGCCTTCACACATCCTAAGGATAAATATGAAGGATTATTATCTGATTGGTTAGAAGAAATTCCTGGAATGAAAAGAATAATAATTTCAGAAAATTATAAAATTAATGGAAAGAGATGTAAGAGAAAAGGAGATGACTGGGAGGAACCAGTAAAAAAGGGTCATAATATGGATGTTGGACTTTGTTTTCAGTATTATAATCCAACAATTAAAGAATACATCGCTTCACGAATAAAATGAAAAAAATTATAATTCTAATTATTTTATCATTACTTTGGAATAATAATCTTACGGCTGAGGAATATCCCAATTCATGGAAAATAGATCTTGGTTGCAAACAAGGTGGAAATGAATGGTATGAGTCTTCTTATATAGTAAATGTTGAAAATAATAAATTTCAATTAGGACCTTTTGAACAAAAGAACTGGGGAAGAGAAAATATAAAATTTGTTGGTACAATTAAAGATAATAAGGTTTCTATTACAAAAAGTTGGAAATGGGAGTGGGGCTCAGAAAAATTAAAAATTAAAGGTGAATTTATTAATGGAAATGAAGCATCTTTAAAAGCTAGAATGCCATTTGAAAAACCGTGGAGGTGCAAAGGTAGGTTTTTTAAAGTTGATCGTCCTGCACATTTCACCCCTTTAAAGTATTTAAGTGAGGCAAGTGAAGAAATAATTAAATTTACAAGTTACAATCCAGGTATTCCTCTGGTAATCATAAATGGATCTTATATTAATTCTCCAGTTGAAGTATCTGGAAAGTTAATTTTACCAAAAGAGGGAAAAAATTTACCAGTTGTTGTGACTGTGCATAGTAGTGGAGGGCCCAGCGAGTTTACAAATCCCCTTCAGTCTTGGCGTAATGATTTTAAAAATCAATTATTAAAAAATAATATAGGTATTTTTGAGATAGATAATTTTACAAGCAGGGGAACAGAGAATGTTCACAAAAATCAAGGCAAAGTCTCAATTAACGCTGGAGAATTGGATGCATTAGTTGCTTACGATATATTAGATAAGCATCCTCGCGTTAATGCTACAAAATTAGGAATTACTGGTTTATCAAGAGGTGGAACAGCTTCATACATGGCAGCTGAAAAAAAATTTTCAGAGGCAGTAATTGGAAAAGATAGATATTTTCTTGCATCATTACCCATGGCTCCAGATTGTTTTAATATGAGATTTGAAAATCCAACTCCTACAAAAACTAAATTATTATTTTTACTTGGAGGTGCAGATGATTATACACCAGCAAGATTTTGTGAAGATTATGCTGAAAGATTAAAAAAAGCAGGTGCAGATGTCGAGGTAATTGTAAAAGATGGATGGCACCATGATTTTTATACAGATTCTCCGGCAAGTAAATGTAAAGGATGTGTTCACTTCAATAAATGTGAAATGTACGTCCCAGATGGTTGGAAATTAAATGACCAGGGTTTTATATCTGAAAGTCTATCTGATGTTATGAAAAAAGAATTTAAAATGGATATTAAAAAGTGGCAAAAAGATTTTGAAAAAGCATCTGCTAAATCAGGAGAAGCAAACAAATTATACAGAAAAATGTATGTGAAGATTTATAAAAAATGTGGAAAAAGAGGTACGACAACTGGTGGTGACAATGGTGGAGAAACTGCTGCCATTGCTAGTAAATATTTTATTGATAATTTAAAATAATGAAAATTAATGGCGTTGAATATAAAACAATTTGGTTTGATGAAGAAAAACAAGTTGTAAAAATAATAGATCAAACAAAGCTTCCACATAAATTTATAATAAAAGAATTAAGTTCAGTTAAAGACGCGATAAATGCCATAAAAACAATGGAGGTGAGAGGTGCTCCATTAATCGGAGGTACAGCTGCATTTGGACTAGTTTTAGCTATAAAAGAAAATAACAGTTTAGATTTTATAAAAAAAAGTTCGGAAGAATTAGTTGCTTCTAGGCCAACGGCTATAAATCTTCAATGGGCAGTGCATAGAATGAACAATAAACTATCATTTGTTGAACCTGGAGATTTATTTAATGTTGCACTCAATGAAGCTAAAGAAATTTGTAAAGAAGATGAGGGCTTTTGTGAAAGTATTGGTAAAAATGGATTAAATATTATTGAAGATATATATAATAAAAAGAAAGATACCGTAAATATTCTCACACATTGCAATGCAGGTTGGTTAGCTACAATAGATTGGGGAACGGCAACTTCTCCTATTTATCATGCACATAAAAAAGGAATACCAATACATGTATGGGTAGATGAAACTAGGCCAAGAAATCAAGGAGCAAACCTCACATCATATGAACTTAATGAAGAAGAAATTCCAAATACAATTATAGCAGATAATACAGGTGGAATATTAATGCAAAGAGGACAGGTCGATATGTGTATTGTTGGAACAGATAGGACATTATCTAACGGAGATGTGTGCAATAAAATTGGCACATATTTAAAAGCTCTTGCTGCTCATGATAATAAGGTACCTTTTTATGTTGCTTTACCAAGTTCAACTATAGATTGGAATTTAAAAAACTCTAAAGATATTCCAATAGAAGAAAGAGATCCAAAAGAACTTTCTCATGTGGATGGAATTAACAAAGATAATAAAGTCGATAAAGTTTTAATATATCCCGAAAAGAGCAAATCATTAAATTTAGCTTTTGATGTAACACCAGCTAAGTATGTTACAGCATTTGTAACAGAAAAAGGTATATGCGAAGCCTCTACCGAAGGTTTAAATGGTCTATTCAAAAACTAACAAAAAGAAAAATGATGTTATTAAGTTTTCCAAAATGCTTAATGATAAAAAATTATCAGCTTTAAGATCTGGAAATATATCAGTTAGATATAAAAATGGTTTTTTAATTACCCCATCAGGAAAAAAATATTCATCATTAAAAGTTAAAGATATAGTGTTTGTAAGTCTAGATGGAAAATATGAAAAAAAATATAAACCTTCATCAGAATGGAGATTTCATCAAGATATTTACATTAAAAAGAAAGATGCTCAAGCAATAGTTCACTCACATTCAACTAATGCAACAGCCTTATCTGTCCACAAAAAACCTATTCCAGCTTTTCATTACATGGTTGCACTCGCAGGAGGTAACGATATTAAATGTGCAAAATACGCAACTTATGGAACAAGAGAGCTTTCAAAATATATAATAAAAGCTTTGAATAATAGAAAAGCCTGTTTGATTGCAAATCACGGTCAGATTGCATTTGGTAAAAATTTACCTGATGCTTTTGAATTAGCGCAAGAAGTTGAAAATTTGAGTTTACAGTATATAACCGCACTTAAGCTTGGAAAGCCAAAAATTCTTTCTATAAAGGAAATGAATAAAGTTTTAAAAAAAGCTAAAAATTATAAAAGAGGTTAATAGGTGACAAAAGTTGGTGAACACATAACTCTAGATATCATTGGAACTAAAAAAGAATATGATCCATCATTTTATGAAAAGTTGGTTTATAAAATTGCAAAATTAGCAAAAGTAACAGTTTTAAAAATATCAAAATATAAATTTGAGCCCCAAGGTTTTACATTGGTAGCTCTGTTAGCAGAAAGCCATATAAGCTTTCACACTTTCCCAGAAAATGAAATTATAAGCTTTGATTTTTTTACTTGTGGTAAAGTTTCACCATCAGTTGCTCTTAAAGTAATTAAAGAAGAAATAGAACATAAACAAATTATTATTAAGGAATTTAACAGAGATACGATTGATTTATATCATGATAACTATAGTTCACCAGGATTAAAAAAATCTTATGTTGTAAATAAAGTATTAGAAAATTTTAAATCCAAAGCAGGACAATATATTGAAATATTAGATTTAGAACAGTTTGGAAAAGCTTTATTTATTGATAATGAGATACAAGTTGCAGAGAGTGATGAACATTTATATAGCTCAAATTTTGTAAATTCTGGTCTTAATTTGAATTCAAATAAAGAGAAAGCTGCAATTATCGGTGGAGGTGACGGTGGTGTAGCAAGAGAATGTATTTCACAAAATTTTGGATTTATAGATTGGTATGAATTAGATCCTGAAGTTGTTGATGTATGTGATAAACATTTAAGCAAAATAGGAGAAAAGGCGACAGAAAAAAATTCAGTTAAATGTGTTTGGGGGGATGCATTTGAGAGCATTAAATCAGTCAAAGATAATTCTTATGATCAAATTTTTGTTGATCTTAACGATGATCAATTTTGCATAGATTTAGCTGCAAAAAATATGTCATCTTTAGAAAGAATTTTAAAACCTAAAGGTGTAATTACTGCTCAAGTTGGAAGCCAAGATAAAAAACCAAAACAAGTTGAAAATTGGTTAAATGTTTTTAACAAAAATTTTGGAAATACAAAACTTTCAAGAGTTTACATACCAAGTTTCGATTGTTCTTGGAATTTTTCCTCTTCAATAAATCATTAATTTTTCTTTTTAAAACAATAATTTTATGAAATAATCTTCAAAATTTTGGAGGAAAAAAATGAAAAAATTAAAAGTATTAGGACTTGGTATTTTAATATCATCATTCCTAACAATTTCTTCAATTGCAGATCAAATTAAAATTGGAACTGAAGGTGCATATCCACCTTGGAATTCTAAAGACTCAGCAGGAAATTTGATTGGCTTTGAAGTGGAATTAGCAAATGAATTATGTAAAATAATGAATCATGATTGTACTATTGTTGAGCAAGACTGGGATGGAATGATACCAGCTTTAGTCTCAAGAAAATTTGATGCCATCATGGCTGGAATGTCAATAACTGGCGAAAGAATGAAAACAATAAACTTTTCTCAAGGTTATGCTGATGAAGTTGCATCTCTAGCTGTAATGAAAGGATCGAAAAACGAAGGTCTTAAAACAATGTCAGCTATAAATCTATCTGACGTCAGTGCTGATGAACAAGCAACATTAGATGTTTTGACTAAAGCCTTTAAAGGTAAAACTATTGGTGTACAAACAGCAACAATTCACCAGAACTTCTTAGAGTCTGGTTTAATGGGTAATGTAAAAATTAGAACTTACAAAACTCAAGATGAAGTAAACTTAGATTTATCTGCTGGTAGAATAGATGCAGCACTAGCTGCAGCTGTTGCTTTTACTGATTATGCAGAAAAATCTGGTAAAGGAGTTGTATTAACTGGACCAACATTTGCAGGTGGAGATTTTGGTAATGGTGTTGGAGTTGGTATTAGAAAAGGTGACTCGAAATTATTAAATGATTTTAATGCAGCAATTGATAAAGCTAGAGATGATGGCATTATTAGTAAGCTTGCTATAAAACATTTTGGTTTTGACGCTTCTATGTAATAAATTATTTATGGGTGGCTATAGTTAGCCACCTATATTATGGAACTTCTATATTTTGGTGATAAAGGTTGGGGAGACGAATTATTCTTTGCAACCTTAATGACAATTGCGGTTTCAATAACCGCAATGATAATAGGCTTTATATTTGCTGCTTTATTTACTCCATTAAAATTATCTAATAACAAATTTCTTAATTCTATTGGTAATGCTTACACCACTGTTATTAGAGGTGTACCTGAGCTACTAGTAATTTATTTATTTTTCTTTGGTGGAAGTGGAGCAATTATGTTTGTTGCTTCAATATTTGGTTATAATGATTACATCGAAATTAATGCTTTTTTAACTGGTTCATTTTCAATAGGGATAATATCGGGAGCTTACTCAACTGAAGTATTTAGAGGAGCCCTACAATCAATTGATAAAGGTCAGTTCGAAGCTGCTAAAGTTTTAGGTTTTAATAAATATATTTACTTCTTTAAAATAATTTTGCCTCAAATGCTAAGACTAGCAATTCCAAACTTAAGTAATGTTTGGCAAATTACATTAAAAGATACTTCTCTTATATCTGTAACGGGTTTAGTTGAAATAATGAGACAATCCTATATTGCGGCTGGCTCAACTAGAGATCCATTATTTTTTTACTCGTTTGCAGCAGTTTTATACTTAATGCTAACATTTTTAAGTATGCAATTGTTAAACAGATTAGAAACAAAATATAGCAAAGGTTATTAATGGATATTGAATTAATGATTAATAGTTTTCCTAAGTTGTTAAACGCAACTTTGATTACTCTTAAACTATTATCTGTATCTTTAATTCTTGGACTTTTTATTGGGTTAGGTTTTGCAATCTTGAGGATGAATAATAATAAGTTGATTAATAAATTTGCTTATGGGTATTCATATATTTTTAGAGGAACACCTTTATTAGTTCAAATCTTCATAATATATTTTGGATTAGGTCAAATTGAATACTTAAGAACAACATTTTTGTGGGTAGTTTTAAAAGAACCATATTGGTGCGCGATAATTGCATTTTCATTAAATACTGGGGCTTATACTTCAGAAATATTAAGATCAGCTTTTCAAACAATAAAACCTGGATATTTAGAAGCTGGAAGAAGCCTAGGTATACCTTCAAAAATTATTTTTACAAAAATACAGATTCCTATTGCAATAAAACAATCTTTACCAGCTTATGGAAATGAAATTATTTTAATGCTTAAAGGAACATCTCTAGCAAGTACAGTCACACTTATGGACTTAACTGGTGTTGCTAAATATATAATTTCAACAACGTTTAAGCCAGTAGAGGTATTTATTGTGGCAGGAGGTATTTACTTGTTTATGACTTTTATAATTCATAATGTTATTAAATATTTAGAAAAAAAATATGGATTTCAAACATGAAAATAGCTTGCATACAATTATCTAGTGGAGAAAATTATCAAAATAATTTCAAAGATATTGTTAAATATGTAAATGAAGCTATAAAAAATAAATCTGATTTAATTATTACACCTGAAACCTCTTCTTTGATGTCTAGTAGTAGAGAAACACTTTTTAAATATTCATATGAAATGAATAAAGATCCAATTTTGAAGAAAATTAGGGAAGTTTCAAAAAAATATAAGAAATGGATTTTACTCGGATCAATTTGTGTTAAGGTTAAAAACAAACTCAGAAATAGATCTATACTGGTTGGACCAAATGGAAAAATTATCAAATATTATGATAAAATTAATATGTTTGATGTTAAAATTCCAAATAAAGAACAACATAAAGAAAGTAAAACTTTTAAAGCAGGAAATAAATTAGTCACTGCCAACTTACCTTGGGGCAAAATAGGTTTTACAATCTGTTTTGATTTAAGATTTCCTGAACTTTATAGGAATTTATCAAAAAAAAATTTAAGTTTTATAGCCGTTCCATCAGCTTTTACAAAGTTTACGGGACAAAAACATTGGTTACCACTTTTAAGAGCAAGAGCGATTGAAAATTTTTGTTATATTTTTGCACCAGCTCAAACTGGAAAAAACACACCTAAAAGAGAAACGTTTGGTCATACAACGATTATTTCTCCAGATGGGAAAGTTTTGGCATTAAAAAAATTAGGCAAGGGCGTAATTTATTCAAAAATTAATCCTAAACTTTCTATGGATTTAAGAAAAATTATTCCTAGTTTAGTTTAATTAACTGTTTCAAAAATTTTAAATAATAATTCTGAGACATGCTTACCTTTTTTCTCAGATAAATCAGATATTTGATGTCTGCAGCTTGTACCATTTGCAACTATAAAATCTTTTTCATCACTATTATTGATCGCAGGTATTAAAGAAAGATTAGCCATTTTTTTGGAGACTTCATAAGTCTTACTGTCATACCCAAATGAACCAGCCATTCCACAACAACTAGACTCTATCATTTTATTATTAATATTTAATTCTGATAAAAGATTAGTTAGCCCCTTCATTCTATCTTGTGATTTTTGATGACAGTGCCCATGAATTAATACATTTTGATCAAACTTATTAGCTTTAATATTATTGTTATTTCTTATTTGTTCTAAAATAAATTCCTCAAGTAGATAAAATTTATTTTTAATTTGTTCTCTATTATTTACATTTTTTAAAGTCTGATACTCATCGTTAAATGTTAGTAAACAGGATGGTTCGATACCTACAACTGGTAAATCAATGTAATTATTTTGTATAACATAATCATTAAACCTATTTAGCTCTTCCGAGGCTTTGTCTAATTGACCGTAAGAGATATAAGTTCTTCCACAACAAAGGGGTCTCTTTAATTTATCTTTTCCAAAACTTGGTATAATTGCTTGATAACCAAATTTATTTAGTACTTTAATTGCATAAACTAAATTTTCATTTTCAAAATTAATATTAAATGTATCTGCAAATAAAATTACTTTATTCTCTGATAATGTCTGACTTTCGTAAATCTCTCGTAATGCGTTCTGGTTTTGAACTTCAGGCATAGACCTTGCTGTTGCAAAACCAAACTTTTCAACAATTGTTGAGATTAGAGGTAGGTTTTTAACCTTGTTGAATATTGGAGCAACAATCTTTAATAACCAAATAAGTCTTGGCATATCTGAGATAACTCTATCTTTAATACGCATACTAAATTTTTTATAGTAATGAGAAAGAAACTCAGATTTCATCTTAGCCATATCAACCGACATAGGACATTCTCTTTGACAAGCTTTACAGCTGACACATAGTTCCATAGTTTCATACATTTCTTTTGATGCAAATGAACCTTCTGGGAGCTGGTTAGATAAAGCTAATCTTAAAGTATTTGCTCTACCTCGAACTAAATCTTTTTCCTCTTTAGTTACTCTGTAAGAAGGACACATCACACCAGAATCTAACTTTCTACAAGCTCCATTGTTATTACACATCTCAACAGCATCAGAGAATTGACCCCAATTAGACCAATCATAATGTGTATCTATATTTTCAGTTTGATAACCTGATTTATATCTCATTAGAGATCTATCATTTGATTTAAATGGCCGAACAATTTTTCCAGGATTTAAAAGGTTTTTACTATCGAATGTATCTTTTATTTCTTCAAATGCATTTGTGATTTTTTTACCAAACATCATTTCATGGAATTCTGATCTAACAATTCCATCTCCATGTTCACCAGAATGAGAACCTTTATAATCTTTAACCATTTCAAAAGCTTCTTCAGATATAGATCTCATGTTTTGTATATCTTTGTCCGATTTCATATTTAAAACTGGTCTTACGTGAAGTGTTCCAACAGATGCATGAGCATAAAACATTCCACTTGTTCCATATTTTTTAAATATTTCTTTTAATCTTGCTGTGTACTCAGCTAAGTGTTCTAGAGAAACTGCACAATCTTCAATGAAGGCAACTGGTTTTCTATCACCTTTCATAGACATCAAAATATTTAATCCAGCTTTTCTTATTTCAAAAACTTCTTTCTGCTCTGATAAATCTGAGTAATATGAAAACTGATTTTTTTTGTTTTGATTTAAAACTAAATATTCTAGATCCTTTATTTTCTTTTCATATACACTTTTCTCGGTATCAATAAATTCTACCATCAAAACAGCTTCAGGATTTCCTTTGATGTATTTTTTTATACCTCCAGCATACATTGGGATTTCTTTTGCCAAATTTAATAAATTTTGGTCCATCAACTCAACACAAGTTGGTTTTAATTTCACAATCTCTTTAGACAATTCCATTGCTTGATGGAAATTGTCAAAGTAGCAGACACCTAAAATTTTACTCTTTGGTATTTCTGATAATTTTAATTTTATTTTATTAAATAAAGACAATGTTCCTTCAGAGCCAACAAGAAGATTTGATGAATTAAATCCTTCTGGATCAATTAAATCAATGTTATATCCTCCAACTCTTCTTTGTGTCGTTGGCCAGTTAGCATCAATTTCGCCTCCAACCTGTTGTCTTACATCGATAAATTTATCTATTATTTTATATAGTCTATCTTGATTGTTCTTTGTGGCTAAATAATTCTTATTTATTTGATCAAAATTAAATATAGAGCCATCATCTAATATTGCTTCAATTGCTAATACGTTATGAACCATGTTGCCATAATATAATGATCTAGATCCACAGGAATTATTAGCTGACATTCCTCCAATAGTTGCTCTACTGCTTGTTGAAACATCTACTGGAAACCAGAGACCATGAGGTTTCAAATAAGCATTTAGATGATCTAATACGACACCTGGCTGAACCCATACATATTTTTCTTCAACATTAAGTTCTAAAATTTTATTTTGATGTTTGCTGTAATCCAGCACAACACTTTCTCCAACAGTCTGGCCACATTGAGAACTTCCACCACCTCTAGCTAATAGAGGTATGGAATTCTTTTGTGAATACTCCATTAAACTTAAAACATCATTGGTATCTTTTGGAAGAACTACACCAAGAGGTTTAATTTGATATACAGAAGCATCGGTACTGTATCTTCCACGTGAGAATTCATCGAATAAAGTTTTTCCATCAACTTTACTGCTTATTTCTTTACCAATTTTTTGTATCTGATCTGAATTAAACCGCATAAAACTTAATTAAAGGTTTATTTATTTTTGTAAACCAGTTTACCGAACTTTTTTAACGCGGCCTCTGAAATTTCTAAACCTAAACCAGGTTTTTCATTTAAATGTATCCATCCATCACTCATTTTATGTGGATTTTCAAATAATTGTGCTTGAAGAGGATCTCTCTCATCATCAAATGACTCAACTATTCTTCCAGCTGGAGTAGATGCTACTAATGGAGCATGAATGTAACAATCATGATGAGGTGCTACATCAATATGATTTAACTCACACAGTGCAGAAAGTTTTTTTCCGTTAGTAAAACCACCAAACATTGTACAATCAAATTGCAATATTTGTATTGCATATTCTTCAATCATGGACCTACATCCAAAAATAGTTATTTCACTTTCACCACCCGATAATGGAATTTTAGTTTGTTTTGATAAAAGTTTTAAAGTCCTTTTATCATCTTCCCATCTAACAGGCTCTTCAATCCATGTAGGATTAAATCTCTCAAATTCTTTTACACCCTCAATTGCTGTTTTTAGATCCCATGCTCTATTAACATCAATCATTAAACCTTTTTGATCTCCAATTTCATCTCTGATAATTTCTAATCTCTTAGCGTCTTCTTTGATACTAAGTCCTCCAACTTTAACTTTAAAACTTTGATGACCAATATTTACTAATTTTTTGATTTCATCTCTTAATTCTTTTTCGTCTTTTCCATCTCTGTAATAAGCACATGTAACATAAACAGGAATTTTATTTCTGTATCCTCCAAACAATTTATACAATGGGATATTTGAAGCTTTTCCTATCAAATCCCAACAAGCAATATCTAAAGCTGCTGAAATTCTAATTAATGCTTCTCTGCTCCAACTTTTTTCACTACTGGTTCGAGTATCAGTTAATTTGAAAATTTTTTCATAAATTTTTTCTGGACAAAATGGATCTTCTCCAATTATTAAATCTTGTAGGCCATTTGAAAATGGTTTGATAATAGGGGTTATATCAGTATAGCTTGTTGCTAAACCAAAGCCTGAATGACCATCTTTAGATTTAATTTTAATCAAGAGTTCATTTGCTGTTGGTACAATGAAGTGACTAACCCAATGTGGCTTTACTTCATCTGGATTATTAAGAACATAAACTTCTAAGCTATCAATTAAATTACTACTATTTGTCATACATTATAAATTTGCTTATATAATTTCTTTAGCATATACAGCGGTATGGCAATTTCAAATAATATAAGACCTGGTCGACATTTTTTACAAATTCCAGGACCAACAAACGTTCCAGATAGAGTTCTAAGGGCTATGGATTATCCAACTATAGATCATAGAGGTCCTGACTTTGCTGAATTAGGATTAAGAGTTTTAGATAGAATAAAATTAATTTTCAAAACTTCTGAACCTGTAATAATTTTTCCAGCTTCAGGAACAGGTGCTTGGGAAGCTGCACTTGTAAACACTTTAAGTGCTGGTGATAAAATTTTAATGTTTGAAACTGGACATTTCTCAACTCTTTGGTGGGATATTGCTCAAAAATTTAAAATTGAAGTAGACTTTGTTGAAGGTGATTGGAGAACAGGTGTCGATCCAAACATTGTTGAACAAAAATTAAAAGAAGACAAAGATAAAAAAATTAAAGCAGTTTGTGCTGTACATAATGAAACCTCTACTGGAGTTACAAGTAGAATTGGAGAAATTAGAAAAGCTATGGATAATGCGGAACATCCAGCTTTATTATTTGTTGATACGATATCTTCATTAGGTTCTATTGATTATAAACATGAAGAGTGGAAAGTTGATGTAACTGTTGGTGGTTCTCAAAAAGGATTACTTTTACCACCAGGACTTTCATTTAATGCAATAAGCTCTAAAGCTTTAGAGGCATATAAAACATCTGAATTACCAAAATCTTACTGGGATTGGGGACCGATGTTAGAAAATAATAAAAAAGGTTACTTTCCTTACACACCAGCCACAAATTTATTTTATGGTTTGGATGAAGCAATTAATATGCTTACAGAAGAGGGTTTAGATAATGTTTTCAAGAGACACAAAAGATTTGCAGAAGCTACAAGAGTTGCAGTCAATTCGTGGGGATTAGAAATACTTTGTAAAAATCCAGAAGAATACTCAGACTCATTAACAGCAGTAATGGTTCCAGATGGTCATGATGCAGATTTTTTAAGAAAAACTATTTTAGATCACTATAATATGTCGTTAGGAACAGGACTTGCAAAAGTTGCTGGAAAAATTTTTCGAATTGGCCACTTAGGTGATTTTAACGAACTCATGTTAGCTGGAACATTAGCTGGTGTTGAAATGGGTTTAATGAAATCTAAAATACCTTACAAAAAAGGTGGAATACTTAAGGCACTTGAGTATCTTTGTTAATCAATCAAGTTACAAATCATGCTTGATTTTTGCATCATAGGATCAGGAATTTCAGGATCAACGATCGCAAATTTATTAAATAAAAAATATTCTGTTGCAGTTTATGACAAAGCAAGGGGTTTTGGTGGAAGAAGTTCATTTAAAAAATATAAAGATAAAATTGGATTTGACCATGGACTTCAATATATCTCTCCAAAATCTACAAAATTTAAAGCATTCACTAATCAACTCATTAAAAAAAAAGTTTTAAAAAAATGGGGTGGCAATCATTTATTTCTACATAAAACAGTTAAAGAAATTAAAAATCATTTAAAATTAATTGGAACAAAGGGAAATAACTCTATTAGCAAACATTTATTAAAGAAAATTAAATGTAATTTTGAACATGAGCTTACAAATATAAAAAGATTAAATGATTATTGGGAATTAACATTTAAAAACGATTTAAAACAAAAATGTAAAA
Organism: uncultured Pelagibacteraceae bacterium; assembly: GCA_902612605.1. GTDB lineage: Bacteria > Pseudomonadota > Alphaproteobacteria > Pelagibacterales > Pelagibacteraceae > Pelagibacter. The sequence goes on along the minus strand of CACMDY010000003.1, from coordinate 59,512 downwards.
ACCTTATTTTGACCTGCCCATTTCCTCAAAGTAAGAAATTAGGACGAAAATATTTAAATAAATCTTATTTAAATCAAAAAGTTAAAATGGATGCTAATTTAACAGTTATGATTGTTACAAATAAGCTTAAGCAATCAAACAGTAGTTACTTTTTTAATGATGAAATGCTTGGTTGGGCTGCATATGAAAATAGTAAGAAAAGATTTAATTATAAGTATGATTTATGGACACTTCAAAGCACATACAAATACGGCAATAAATTCACGAAAGATTATAGAAACAAAAGAAAATACTATACAAATCAACTAGTTAAAAAATTTGAAAAATTAACAAAGTTAAAAATTGAAAAAATTCATCACTCAAGAATTCATGGCTGGATGTATTCATCTAATTCAAAGCGACTTAAACAATTATCTTTATGGAATAAGTCTTTAAAATTAGGTTTATGTGGTGATTATTTTGGAGGACCAAGGTTAGAAAATGGGTGGCAAAGTGCACACGATTTACATGGTAAAATACGATATGGTAAATAAATGAAGATTATATTTTGGATATTAATTTTACTTTTTTCATCATCAATTAGTTTTTCTAAAAATACTGATATCATCCATGATTTTAAAATGACTTTTGATTGTAAATTAGAAAAAATAATGATCAAAAATAAAGATTTTAATTATCAAACTTTTACTGCTGATAATATTGAAGTTGATAAAAAAAAAGTTTTAAAAGTTGTGGCAGCACAACCAAGTAAACTTACTATTAATGGTTTATCAGAATTTATAGATACTTATTCAGATATTAGTAAGGATGACGTCAGAATTGCTAAAAACGACACAATCTTATTTAAAAATATAGATAAAGAAAAAAAATACTCAGAGTCAGTCTTTTTAAATAGATCAACTGGTGAATTAATTCATGAAGTCACTAAAAACATGAACACTAAAGATAATGAAAAATATATCTCTTTCTTTGATTGTAATAATAAATGGAAATCTAATAATTAATAATTTCAAAGGGTTGTAAGATCTAATTTTTGATCACCTAATCTTTCATTACCTTTTTCAGTAACAAGATAAGTTTCACCTAAATTCATTGCTAGTTGATTTTCAGAATCCATCAATATCATATGCATAAAGAATATATTTCCAGGCTGAATTTCATATGGATTTCCTGTGTATAACATTGGCCAGTCCATCCAATTGGGAGAAAAAGTTGCACCTAATGAGTAGCCACATGCATTCATTCTTGAATTTTTAAAGCCACGATCATCAAAAGTTTTTGCATGAACATCAAAAACTTCTCCAATTTTATTTCCAGGTTTTAATTTATTTTCACAATTTTTAAGGGCTTCAACGCAAGCTTCATGCATTTTATGATGTTTTGGATATGCTTTTCCTATGGGTATTGTTCTAAACATTGCTGAATGATAGTGCCTATAAGTTCCAGCCCATTCAATGGTTAACTGATCTTGATTATTAAGTATTTGTTTTTCTGCTTGATAACGACAGAGTAGTGCATTCTTTCCAGACCCTATAATAAATTCATTTGCAGGATAATCTCCACCTCCTTCAAAAATAACTCTATTCATTTCAGCTAAAATTTTAGACTCACTCACTCCTGCTTTTGCATGTTTCCAAACTTCATCTAAAGCTTTGTCAGCTAAATTTGCTGCTTTTTTTACATAATTAATTTCTTCATTAGATTTAATTACTCTTAGTTTTGTAATTAATTCTGATTTATCTTCAATTGAGCAATAGTTTTGTAAAACTGTATTAAGTCTTAATGCATTTCTTCCTGTTAGACCGTATGCTTCATATTCAACACCAATTTTTTTTCCCTTTAAGTTTAATTCATCTAAAATTATTTTGAGATCTTCAGCAGGATTAGCACCATCTTTATCAACCCAAATTCTTATATCATTAATATTGGAAGTGTTTTGTGCTTGCCTTAGATCAGGGGCTCTAGTTAATAATATTACATTACCTTTTTGATCTAAAACTAATGCTTGAAAAAAAACATATCCGAAAGTGTCGTAACCAGTGAGCCAATACATAGACTCCTGTCTAAACATGATAAGAGCATCTACACCCTCATTTTTCATAGAATTAAGTGTCTTTTCTTTTCTATTTGAGAATTCTTCTTTACTAAAATGAAGACCCATTAACGAATGTTAACACTGACAGAACCAATTTTATCAACTGTTCCTTTGTATAATCCTTTTCCTTTAAATGGAACTACTCCCACAGTTGAGCCTGTGAAAACATAAAAATCTTTATTTAAGTTAATCTTTTCTTTCTTAACTTTATTTAAAACAAATCTTAAAGAATTTAATGGATTAATATAAACAATATTTGTGTTTCCACCTACTTTTACTCCATTTTTTTTACTTACTAATGAAGTCTTTAAATTATTTAAATTTAATTTTTTAAATTTTGTTTTTCGTCCAACTACAAATTTTATATTAAATCCAAAATCCCCACAAATATCTCCCAAATATGTAAATTTTTTATTTCTTTGTCTAAATCCAACTATTTCAAAACAAGGTCCCATAAATTTAATAAATTTTGTTACATTTGATTTTGTAACTTTTCCTTTAAAATCAAAGAAAGATTTTTTGATAAAGTAATAAACTTCAACCTCTATACCTTTAGTGTGTTGATTAATTTTTACATTTTGACCAGATTTAACTAACCTTTTTTTAAAAACTTTAGCTGTAAAAGGTTCTTTTTCCTTTAATTTTTTTAAAGCTTGAATTCCAGTTCCGCCTGCTTTTATTCCAATTGTTTCATCTTTAATTTGATCTTCACACAATTTCCTAAGTTTGTTAGCTAAATTAATATTTTTACAATATTTTACCGGGATAGGGTTGATAACTGTATTTGTGTTGAAAGCTTTTACTAGTCTATTAGCAATACGATTAATTTCATTTTTCATAGTCAGAACTTATTGAAGAATGCTCATAGGATCAAGTCTAGTTTGAAACCAATTTATCCTAAAATCTAAATGAGGCCCGGTTGATCTTCCAGTGGATCCAACAGTTCCAATAATTTCTCCTTGTTTAACTTTATCACCAACTTTAACCATTACATTTTCTAGATGTGAATATATCGTTGAAATTCCATGTCCATGGTCCATTATTACAGTACCACCTGTATAATAAAGATCATCTTCTGCCATAGTCACTATTCCAGTTCCTGATGATTTAATTTTAGTTCCTTGTTTAGCTGCAATATCAATTCCATAGTGAGGCCATTTAGGTTTGCCATTAAGAATTCTTTGGCTACCGTAAACTCCACTAATTATTCCTTTAACTGGCATAATAAATTGTTCAGTAAAGAAAGTTAAATCTGAATTGATGGCTCTTGCTTTTCCAATTCTTCCATTTTCCTCTTTAATTCTTTTATAAACAGACTCTGGTGGTGTAACTTTATTTTCAGGCAGACCATCTATTCTTTGAATATTATATTTTCTCTTAAAAACTTTTTTTATAATTTTATTTTTTTTACCATTACTTATTTCAGTAATAGCTAAATCAAACTTTCGATCTCTATCAATACCGAACACAAAATATCCATCCTCAGATACTTTAACTTGTGTTTTATCTACAAATACCTTTGATCCAGCTTCTGCTTTACCTAAAATAAAATGTCCTTGTAAAAATTTGCCTTGAAACTCTAAAGCATGAGAGTGTGTAGAAAATATAATTGCTAGAAAAAGCAACAATCTTTTCATTATTTTGCTGTCCAACCCCCATCAATTACAATTGATGTCCCGGTTATCATACTTGCTGCATCTGAAGCTAAAAAACATACTGCTGTAGCTACATCAGACTCTGTTGCAACTTTTCCCATGGGTACATTACTTAAAGCTAGTTGTTTAAATTTTTTATTTTTAAAGAATTTTTTAACCATTGGAGTTTCAACAAATGTAGGCGCAACGGTGTTTACTCTGATATTTTTTGTTGCAAGTTCAACACCCATTCCTTTAGTTAATCCCTCAATTCCAAATTTTGTCATGTTATAAACATTTCTACCTGACATACCAACATGCCCTAATTGTGAAGACATATTAATTATAGACCCACCTTTTTTTTTATTTTTTAACATTTTTAGGACTACTAATTGTGCAACATTGAATGCTGCTTTCATATTTAAATCTACAAGATAATTCATACTTGTTTGTTTTATTTTTTCGAAAGGCTCAGGAATATTTGTACCTGCGTTATTTACAAGAATATCAACTTTCTTAATTTTTTTTAATTTAGAAGAAAGATCTTCATAATCCATTATATCGCAAGTTATTTTAACTAATTTTCCTTTAACTTTTTTTATATCTTTTTGAAGTTTATCAAGATCAGAAGCAGTTCTGCTCACTCCAATTATTGTTGCGCCAGCTTCTGCAAGTGCAATAGAACAAGCTCTACCAATACCTTTTCCCGCACCTGTTACTAAAGCAACTTTATTTTTTAAATTAATTTTTTTTAAATACATTTATATAAATAGTTTTACGTCTGTATATATTAGCTCTATTGCAACAAATAATATTGCTAATAATCCAACCCATCCTATCCATTTATACTTTTTAATCCAGCCAGATATCAATGTTGCTGCAGTAGCCATTAAAACTATTGATAAAACTAGACCAAATATTAATAACATGTAGTGATCTCTAGCTGCACCCGCTACTCCTAATACATTATCTAAACTCATTGTTACATCTGCTAGAATTACAGTTGTTATAGCTTTCATAAATGATGAGTTATCTACTTTTTTGATATTTTCTTCAGCGTTACTATTCATTTTAATTACATCCACATAAAGTCTGTAACATATATAAAGTAGTAATATTCCACCTATAAGTCTAAGTCCTGTGATTTGTAATAGATAAGCAGTTATTAGTGTAAATATAATTCTTAAAACTACCGCTGCTCCAATTCCCCAAAAAATAATTTTTTTTCTTTGCTCGGTTGGAAATTGAGAAGCAACCATTCCAATTATAATTGCGTTATCTCCTGCTAAAACTAAATCGATAAAAACTATTTGAAAAAAAATTACTATTTGTTCGGTCATCTTCTACTATCCTCAATTATCATATCAGCTGCTTTTTCCGCAATCATTATTGTCGGTGCATTTGTATTTCCTGATGTGATATGAGGCATAACAGAGGCATCTACAACCCTTAAATTTTCTAGTCCGTGAGCGACTAATCTATCATTAACAACAGCATTTTCATCTTTACCCATTCTACATGTGCTTACAGGATGAAATATAGTATTTGCAAATTTTCCAGCTTCTGTTGCTAATTCTTCATTATCAGTAATATTGATTCCCGGTCTAAGCTCTTCAGGTTGGTAATCTTTATAAGCTTTAGACTCCATAACAATTTTTCTTACAATCTTTAAAGCTTTTCCAGCAATTTCACGATCTTCATCAGTTGATAAATAATTCATTTTTATTTTTGGTGAAACTCTAGTGTCTGGAGATTTTAGTTCTATAGACCCTCTACTTGTTGGTCTTACATTTGTAATTGTTGGAGTGAACGCTGGAAATTTATGTAAAGCTGATTTTCCTAAAAGATCTGTGCTTGCTGGTGAAATATGAAATTGAAGATTTGGAGTTTCTAAATGTTCATCACTTTTAACAAAACCACAAACATAACTAGCTCCAACTGTTAAAGGTCCTTTTCTTAAGAGAAGAAACTTCAAACCAGACAACATTTTTTTAGTAAAACTGTAGTAAATATCATTTAAAGTTTCTAAATTTTTAATTTTATAAACAGGTCTTAACATTAAATGATCAGTTAGATTTCTTCCAACTCCTTGGTGATCTTTTAATACATTAATATTATTTTCTTTTAGAAGCTCTCCAGGACCAATTCCTGATGCTTGTAATATATGAGGTGAACCAATTGTACCTGCGCTTAATATAATTTCTTTATTAGTTTCAACAGAAAATTCTTTTCCATCTAACCAATAATTTACTTTTTTTGCTTTATTATTTTCAAATTCTATATTTTTAATATGAGCCTTAGTAATTATTTTTAAATTTTTTCTACTCTTAACTGGATTTAAATAACCTACAGCTGTACTGCATCTAAAGCCATTTTTAATTGTGAATGGAAAATATCCCATTCCCTCATTGTCACCGTTGTTAAAATCATCAGTTCTTTTATAACCATGCTCTTCAGCAGCTTCTAAAAATAGATCGAGAACTTTAAATGTTGCTCTAATTTTCTCAACTGCAATTGGCCCTCCAGAACCATGAAATTCATTTTCTCCAAATTGAAAATCTTCAGACTTTTTAAAATAGGGTAGAACATCATCCCACGACCAACCAACATTACCTAATTGTCTCCAGTAATTATAATCATTCGATTGACCTCTAATATAAAGCATTCCATTAATAGATGAGCTTCCACCTAATGTTTTTCCTCTTGGATAAACCATTTGCCTGTTATCACAGTTTGGCTCTTTTTCCGTATTAAAACACCAGTCAGTATCTGGATTGTGCATGGTCTTAAAATAACCCCCTGGAATATGGATCCATGGATTAGTGTCTTTACCACCAGCTTCAAGTAAAAGAACTTTGGTATCAGGATTTGCTGTTAATCTATTAGCTAACACACATCCAGCTGAGCCTGCACCAATAATTATGTAATCAAATTTGTCCATATTTATTATAAATAATCTTTAATGAATATTTAATGATTTTAAACATTTTTCTCATAAAAACGTCGAAATGACACTTGTATGTACCTTAGATTTTTGAGAGGATCTTAACATTATAAATAAAAAGAGAGGGATATAATGAAAAAAATCGTTTCAGCGTTGTTTGCTGCTTTCTTAGTATTTGGATTTATTTCAAATGCAAATGCTGCAAAAACGTTAAAGTGTCAGACGGTTATTAGCGCTAAAGGTGATGAAGCGGTAATGTTAAAAGACTTTACTGACAACGTAACAAAACTAACAGGTGGATCTCTAAAATTTGAAATTATGCCAGCAGGAACAGTAGTTGGAGTTAAAGAAACTCTTGATGCTGTTGATAAAGGTTTGATTGATTGTGGATTTGCTTGGACTCACTATTGGTCTGGAGAACATCCAGCTGCTATGTTATTTGGTTCGCCAGTAGCAGGTGGTGGTGTAGGAATTGATAACATCGCATTCTTATCATGGTTTTTATATGGTGGTGGAGAACAACTATATGACAGACTTTGGGGAGAAATGAAAAGAGACATTAAAGGTTTCATGCTTCAACCAGTTGGTCCAGAAGCTTTAGGATGGTTCCCAAGAAAAATCAAAGACATGGATGATTTCAGAACATTTAAGTTCAGAACTCCTCCAGGAATTCCAGGTCAAACTTATAAAGACATTGGAATAGCTTCAGTTGCAATGGGTGGTGGAGATATTCTTCCAGCATTAGAAGCAGGAACAATTGATGCTGCTGAGTGGTGTTGTCCTCAACCAGATAAAGTGTTTGGTATACATAAAGTATTAAAACACTACTATCTACAAGGTTTGCACCAAGTAGTCGTAAATGCTGACTTTTACTTAAACAAAAGCACTTACGATAAGTTCACTGACCATGAGAAATTTTCAATGAAGATGGCTGCTGATGCATCGTTGATGAGAGCTTTAGCTTACAGAATCAACACTAATGGATTAGCACTTAAAGATCTAACTGAAAATCATGGTGTGATACTTGAAGATACACCAGCTGATTATTTCCCAGCTTATATGGCTGCAGCGAAAGCGACTTTAGAGAAAAATGCAAAAGAAAACGCATTCTTTAAAGAAGTTTATGATTCAATGATAAGCTTTGCTAATACTGCTGTACCATTCTGGTCTGGTGCACAAACATCGAATGCTAAGCTAGGAATGGCTTATGCTAATTCGTTGAAGAAATAAATAAAGTTATTAAGCGGGCTTTTATAAGCCCGCTTTTTTTTTCAAAAAATTATATGTCGGATAATCCAAAGTTAGATATTTCAGATGAAATGATAGCCGAAAGGCGATCAGGATCTGGAAAGATGCCTGATGATATGCCAACTTGGATGGCTAAAACTATAGTTAACATAGACAAATTTAGTAAATTAATAGGAAACATAGTTTGTTGGATTACAATCCCACTAATGCTTGGGATGGTTTATGAAGTTTTAGCAAGAAAATTATTTTTAGCCCCTACAATTTGGGCTTATGATATGAGCAGATTTTTTTACGGAGCCTTGTTCATGTTAGGAGCGGGATACGCTCTTTCAAAAGGTGTTCATATTAGAGCAGATTTTTTATATAGAAATTTCAAAGTTAAAACTCAAGGCAGAATAGATTTTTGGCTTTACTTATTATTTTATTTTCCAGGATTAATAGTCTTTTTGTATATGACAACAGGCTTTGTCCAAGAAAGTATAATGAGAAACGAAAGAGGGATGGATACAACATGGATGCCATATATGTGGCCGATAAAATCTTGTCTGTGGATTGGTATTGTCTTCCTTCTAATACAAGGTGTTTCAGAACTCTTTAAAAGTTATTACGCAGCCGTCAAAGGTAAATGGCCAGGTAGTTAATGCTTTCACATTTAATAGACCCAGCAATTTTAGGTTTCATACTTATTGGTGTGATGTTGTTTGCAATATTTATAGGTTTCCCAATTTCATTTACTCTTATTTTTTTAGGTTTTGTTTTTGGTTATTTGGGTTTTGGAAAATTAGTTTTCTATTTAATGACACTACAATTTTCGATGGTAATGACCGAACAAACTCTCGCAGCTGTCCCCTTATTTGTATTTATGGGAATAATGATGGAACAAGCAGGTTTAATGGAGAGATTATTCTCAGCTTTCCAAATGATGTTGGCAAGAGTTAGAGGCTCTTTATATTATGCAGTTTTATTTGTTTCGGTAATATTTGCAGCTGCTACAGGAATAGTTGGTGCATCAGTTACAATTCTTGGAATTATGGCTGCAAAATCAATGAATAGATCAAATTATGATGTAAAATTAGCTGCTGGTACAATTACTGCTGGAGGAACTTTAGGTATTTTAATTCCTCCAAGTATTATGCTTGTAGTTATGGGTCCAATTATGGAAATTCCCGTAACTGATTTATTTGCTGCAGCAATAGTTCCAGGAATATTGTTGGCATGCTTATATGCTGCATACACCACATTCAGATGTATGATGAACCCAAAATTAGGTCCACCCATACCAGAAGAATTAAGAACAACAGATTTAAAAAAATTATGGCTAGAATTTTTCTTAGGATTAGTTCCACCTGCTGCTTTAGTATTTGCTGCATTAGGTAGTATTCTATTTGGATTTGCTACACCAACAGAGGCTGCAGGATGTGGTGCAGGTGGTGCATTGTTGCTTTCATTAGCTTACAAAAAATTAACATTAAAAAAATTACAAGATGCTTTAGTTAAAACTTTAGAAATTTCTGCATTAATTATGGTTTTAGTAGCTGCTTCTAATTTCTTTGGAGCAGTGTTTGCAAGATTAGGAACTCCAATGGTTTTAACAGATTTCCTTTTATCACTTGAGATGAATAAATATTTAATTTTAGGAATAATCATGATTATGATTTTTCTTTTAGGATGGCCTTTAGAGTGGGTACCTATTGTTATGATAGTCGTTCCTATTATTTTACCATTAGTTGAAGCATTAGGATTTAATTTAACTTGGTTTGCAATCCTTGTTGCTGTTAATTTGCAAACAGCCTGGCTTTCACCCCCCGTAGCGTTATCCGCTTATTTTTTAAAAGGTGTTGTTCCAAGTTGGGATTTAAAAGATATTTATCTTGGAATGATGCAGTTCATGGTATTGCAGATAATTGGATTAATTATAATCATAGCGTATCCAAAAATAGTACTGTGGTTGCCAACTCTCTTGTATGGACAGCAGTAAATAATTGATTAATATCATTTAAGTGAATCAAAGCGAAAAATTTCAATTAAGGAATTGGGAATTAGTTTCAATAAATCCTAATAATAGAGACTGGAGTTGGAAGAATTATTTTAACTTTTGGGCGATAAATATCCAAACAATAGTTGGGTTCTCTTTAATTTCAGCTTTATATTTATTCTATGATCTAAATTTTTTTGTTGTCTTAACAGGATCATTGCTAGCAGGATTATTAGTTTTCTTTTTTGCTAACATTATTGGAAAAATTTCTCAAAGTAGTGGATTAAGTTTTCCAACAATTCTCAGACTTTCAATGGGTTTTACAGGAGCAAGATATGTAGGAATGATCAGAGGATTGGTTGGCTTATTCATGTTTGGTGTACAAACATTTTTTATATCAAAATCACTTGGTTATATTGCAAGGATCATTCTATTTAAAATTGATAATCAACTCTTACAGAATGAAATATTTCTATTATTCTTTTTTGGTTTGAATTTAATTGATTGGGTTTGTTTATTTTTAACTTTAATATTTCAATACATCCTTTTTACAAAAGGACAGAATTTTCTAAAATCATTTATTAATTTTTCAGGTCTTTCAATATATTTAGGACTATCTGTTTTATTAATTGTTATTTTATCTGAGTATTACAATGAACTCCTTAATGGAATAAAACTAAGCTTAGTCTTTAGCAATTTTGCAATTCAGTCAAATATCGCTCCAATAATTTCAATCACAGGAACTTTATTTGCTTATTTTGCAATAGTTCTTCTAACTTTTGGAGATTTTTCTAGATACTCAATGAATTACAAAGAAATGACCAAAGGAAACTTAAGTATAATATTGAATTTAATACTCTTTTCTTTTTTCTCGGTATTAATCACTTTAGGTTCAGATATTATTCTTACTAGCAAAGGATTAAACGCTTCAAGTCTACTTACTAATCCAAATGACATAATTGGAAAATTTAATAATAATTTTCTAACTTTCTTTTGTTTGATATTTATTATTATCTCTTCGTTATCAACTAATTTGATAGCAAATTATATTCCTTCGCAAAATACATTGATAAATTTTTTCCCTAATTCTTTAACGTTAAAAAAAACAGGAATTGTAATATCAATTATTGGATTATTAATTTCAACATTCTGGCTTTCAATTTTCAGCAAAGCTAATTTTTTGATATTTGTTGAAGCCGTAGCGACGACTTTTGGGCCAATTTTTGGTGTATTAGTAGCAGACTATTATTTATTTAAAAAACAACAAATTAATCACAAAGAACTTTTTTATCCTAAAGAACATACAGAATATATTTACAGTAACGGTTGGAACCTCAAAGCATTGTATGCTCTTTTAATTGGATCAATATTTTCTTTATCATCTTTGCTAAATGAAAACTTAATACAATATCAATCATTTGGATGGATTATTGGAGCATTCACATCTTATTTAGTATATTATTTATTGAATAATAAATAATAATGAAAGCGCTTGTCTACACTGGTGTTGAGGAGATGGAATTTAGGGAGGAAAAAGAACCTTCTGAAAAACCTGGAGAAAGTATTCTTAAAGTTCATGCATCAGGTATCTGTGGCTCAGATATGCATGCTTACCACGGAAAAGACGAGAGAAGAATCCCACCGTTAATTTTAGGTCATGAAGTTAGTGGTCAAATAATTAACGGAAAGCTTAAAGATCAAATTTCAGTTCTTAATCCATTAATAACTTGTAGAAATTGTGAATACTGCAAGAGCGGAAGAGAACATTTATGTCCAGATAGAGTTCTTTTAGGAATGAATAGACCTTATGAAAGACAAGGTGCGTTTGCTGAACTCATTACAGTTCCAGATCACAATATTTTCAAAGTTCCTGAAAAGCTTGATGTTAAAGAGGCTGCGGTTGCAGAACCAACAGCAGTTTCATATCATGCAGTATTATTAGCTGTAGAAGCATCGAAAAAACCATTAAATGAATGTAGAACGCTTGTTCAGGGCGGCGGAGCAATTGGATTATTATGTGCATTAATTTTATCCAAGATCCAAGGTAATACAAATTTGACAATTTCTGATCCTAATCAAAAAAGACTTAATGAATGCTCCAAATATGTAGATGCAAAAACAGTGTCGCCAGATCATAAAGATATAAAAGAGAGCAGCTTTGATTTAGTTTTTGACACTGTTGGACTTGAAGTTTCACGACAACAGGCAATCAGTGTAGTAAAACCAGGAGGAATAATAGTTCATATCGGATTAACCCAGCCTGCTGGATCTTTTAATTTTAGGAAAGCAACCCTTCAAGAAGTTACTTTTATTGGAACTTACTGTTACACAAACAAAGAATTTGGTGAAACTATTGATATTTTAACTAATAACAAGCTAGGCAAGATAGAATGGATTGAGTACAGAAATCTTAAAGATGGTTGGGGAGCTTTTAAAGAAATTCATGATGGAACCTGTTCGGCACCCAAGATAGTGCTTCTGCCTTAAATTCTTGGTTTTTTAAGAGGTATTAATACCTTTTTTTCTCCGATTTTTTCTGAATTTTTTGAAATTACAGGTGCAGTTATAATTATAGACCAATAAATCATCAAACCAAAAAGAACTGTTAATTTCATATCATCTAAATAGAGAACAATAATGAATTATGCATGTTTAAATAATGTCAAAATTTTGAATTTGAAAATTATTTTATCTTTTATATAGAGAGGACATGTTTAGATTTTTATTTAAATTAATTTTAGTTACAGCGTTGTTTCAAACTAATTTGTATTCTGAGGAAGTAAAAGTATTTGAGTTTACAGAGAAAGAACTATCAGAATTGACAGTTAGAAAAGTAAGAGGGGCAGATAATAAAACTGAATATTCTGTTGGCTCTGATGAAAATGGTAATTACCTTAAAGCTATTGCTGATAATGCTGCTTCTGGCCTAGGTAAGGAGATTAAAATTGATCTAAATAAAACACCTTTCATAAATATTACTTGGAAAATTGAGAAAGACATACCAGGGATAGATGAGACAGCTAAAAAGGGTCATGACTTTGCAGGAAGAGTATTCGTCATTAAAAAAACTGGAGCAACACCTTTATCCAATAGAGCAATAAATTATGTTTTTTCAAGCAATCAAGAAGTTGGAAGCAACTTTCCAAGCCCATATACTAAAAAGTCCATAGATAATGTACTTGCTACTACCAAAACAAATTTAAATGAATGGGTAACTGTCAAAGCAAACGTTAAAGAAGATTTCAAGAAATTCCATAATTTAGATGTTAATGAGCTAGATGGTATAGCGATCATGTCAGATACAGATAATTCAAAGAAAAAATCAATTACTTACTATCAAAATATCTATTTTTCTTCTCAATAAATTTTATTAATATCAATTGATGAAAGTATTTAAGTATAATTTAAAAGTATACTATGAGGATACTGATTTTGGTGGAATAGTTTACCACGCAAATTATTTAAAGTACTTTGAAAGAGCAAGATCTGAGCTTATTTATTCCTTGGGATATTCGAATAAAAAGTTATTAGATAAACATAATGTTTTAATAGCAGTAAAAACTTGCAACGTAGATTTTAAAAAACCAGCTAAATTTGAGGATAAAATTACCGTTTTCACAAAAATAAAATCTAATACTTTGACTACAATTACAATGTCACAAGTAATTAAAAGAAAATCAGATATTTTATGTGATGCAGAGATTAAATTAGTATCTCTAAATAAGTTGGGAAAACCAGTAAAACTTCCAGTAGCACTTATTAACAAATTAAACTAGTTCTTTTACTTTTTTAAATAGTTTAGTCATTTGTTTTTCATTTATTCGTCCAGTATTTACATTTCTTGGACTTGGATGATAACACCCCATTAACAACACATTGTTAGGTAATTTAAAATATGTTCCATGACTAAATTTTACTCTCTCAGTGTAATCAAAATTTTCTCTATAAAATTTTACACAAGTATCAAACGCAATTTTCCCTAAAGCCACAATAATTTTTAGATTTTTAAGTATTTCAAATTCAGATTTAAAATAACCAAAGCAATTTTTTAACTCTTCATTTAATGGTTTATCTCCTGGAGGAACGCACTTTAGAGCTGGTGTTATAAAGGTATTTTTTATTTTTAATCCATCATTTATATGATCTGAATTACTTTGATTGGCAATTTTTACATTGTGTAAACATTTATATAAAAAATCTGAGGATTTATCGCCTGTAAATACTCTGCCTGTTCTTGTTCCACCATGAGCAGCTGGTGCTAGACCAACAATCATTATTTTTCCATTTATATCTCCAAAACCTGTAACTGGTTTTCCCCAATAAGTTTGGTCCATATATTGTTTTCTTTTTTCCGTAGATATTTTTTTTCTAAACCTCACAAGTCTAGGGCATTTATTACATTTAATTATTGTTTTTTTTAATTTTTCAAATTTAACGGTCATTAAGTTTAGAGAAGCTTCTTTTTGTGTGTCCATGGACCTTTTTTTGTTTTAGGTAAAAACTTTCTAAGGTCAAAAAGGACTTTTTCAGACAATTTTCTGTAGGTGGTTAGTTTTCCTCCATATATATTCAATAAAGGTAATTTTTTTATAATTTTTAAATCAAAAACATAATCTCTTGTGACTTTTGAAGCTGTATTAAAATCTTCAATTAGAGGTCTTATCCCTGAATAAGTATCTACAATGTCCTTTGTTCTGATTTGTTTTTTTAAGTAATTATTTACTGAACGAATTAAATATGTAATTTCTTTTTTTGATATTCCTTTATTTTCTGGTGATTTAACCTCAACTTCTGTAGTTCCAATTAAAGAAAACTTCCCTTTATAAGGTATCACAAATATTATTCTTTTATCAGTATTTTGAAATGTGAATGCAACATTTTCTTTGTACAATTTTTTTGTAATAATATGACTTCCTTTAACTAATCTTATTTTTTTCTTAGATTTAATTTTTATATTTTTATTTAAGGTTTCGTTTATCCATGGTCCAGATGCATTAATTAAAATTTTTGATTTTACTTTTTCACCTTTTTCAAGACTAATAATCCATTCATTGCCAATAATTTCAGCTTTTTTAACTTTGTTATATTCTAGTATTTTAGCTTTATTTCTTTTTGCATCTTTAGCATTTAGTTTCGTTAATTTTTTATCGTCAATTTGTATGTCAAAATATTGAAAACCAGTTTTGTATTTTTGCTTAAGAATATTTGAAAATTTTTTTGTAAGATCAAACGTTTTTGATTTTGGTATATTGCTTTTGCCACCTAAATTATCATACAAAAATAAACCAATTTTAATTAACCAGGCTGGTCGAATTTTATCTGCATAAGGAATTATAAAAGGAATCGGTTTGGAAATATGTCTGGCAATTTTATAAACTATTTCTCTTTCTTTCAGAGATTCTCTAACTAGTTTGAATTCATAATTTTCTAAATAACGAAGACCACCATGTACTAATTTCGTCGACCAAGATGAGGTTGCTCCTCCAATCTCACCTTTGTCAGCTAAACAAACTGATAAACCTCTACCTGCAGCATCTCTTGCAATACCTGCACCGTTTATACCGCCACCTATTATGAATAAATCAAATATTTTAGACATTTAAATTATGATTTGTTTTAAAATATACAACCTCTTTTAGAAATTTAAAATTTTTAAATGCAATTATTTACAATTTCATAATATCTTAACATTAATAAAGTATTAATAAAAAATAAAATAAACTTAACAGAAGGATAGATATGAAAAAAATACTTAGTGTTTTAACAATTCTATTTACTTTCTCTTTTACATCACACAGTTATTCAAAAACAGAAATTCATTGGTGGTACGGAAACAGTGGTTTTCTTGGTGATGTAATTATTGAAATTGCAAATAGATTTAACGCTTCACAAGATCAATATACGGTCATTCCTACAGGAAAAGGAAGTTATGAAGATAACATGGCGGCAACTATTGCTGCATTTAGAGCAGGCGACCAACCACACTATTCACAGGTTTATGATGCTGGTGCTGCAATCATGGTAGCTCAAGTAAAAAATGGTGTTGTTATCGGTTTTGAAGAAATGGCTAAGAAATATGGCATTGATGTAGATGCTGACAACTATATTCCAGGCATTAAAAATTTCTATGCCGACTCTGATGGAAAAATGATTGGTGTACCTTTCAATAGTTCAACTTGTTTGATGTATGCAAACATGGACATTTTGAAAGAGGTTGGAATTGAATCTGTGCCAAAAACTTATGAAGAATTTGAGGCCATGGCTCCAAAAATCAAAGCTGCTGGATACATTCCTTTAGTTCAAAGTCATAGTCCATGGATTTGGACTGAAAATTTCTTTTCTAGACATAATTTATTAATGTTAGATGGAAATAATGGTTACGATGCTGTTCCTACAAAAACTTTATTCGCTGAAACTGATGCATTTGTCTATCATTGGAAGAAAGTTAAAGAATGGTATGATAAAGGTTTATATGGCTATAAAGGAAGAGCGTGGGGAGACAATCAAGCACCATTTATAGCAGGTGAAGCTGCATTTTGGTTTGGTTCTGCTGCATCATTTGGTGGAATGAAAGGTGTTGTTCCAAACTTTACAGTTAATCATATTCCTTACTGGGATTCAGTAACCAAAGGAAAAGAGTATCCAACTTTTATAGGTGGTGCTGCTAACTGGATCTTAAATGGTCATACTGAGGAAGAGTACAAAGGACTTGCTAAATTTATAGAATTTATGGGTTCTCCAGAAATGGATCTGTATTATCACAATATGACTGGTTACTCTGCAGTGACTAAAGGTGGTATAGAGTTAGCTGAAACTATAAATTTCTATAGAGCTTCTCCATATCATAAAGCAGTTGGTGAACAATTAAGCTTAGAAGGTTCAACTATTCCTGGTGGATATAGAGCTGGTAACTGGCCCCAAATTCGTGAAGTAATTTACGAAAATATTGAGCCAATGTTAAACGGCAAAATATCAATCGAAAAAGGATTGCAGAATATGGACAAAGGTGCAGCTAAATTGTTAAAGCAATTTGCTAAAACTTTGTAAGAATAATTAAAACAATAAGGAGGGCATTAATTTACCCTCCTTATTTATTTTTACAAAAGTATGAAAAAAGTCCAATTCAAATCTAGCTATTCACAATATCTTTTCTTAGCTCCGCAGCTAGGTATATTGTTAATTTTTTTATATTGGCCAATCATACAAACCTTTAGAGATGCATTTACAATGCAAGATGCTTTTGGATTTGGATCGAAGTTTGTATGGTTTGACAATTTTTTATTTATTTTTGATGATCCAGCTTATTTCATAGCTTTCAAATTTACTATTATTTATAGTTTTGTTATTACGTTAATTACAGGCTCAATTGGATTATTACTTGCCGTTCAGGCTAATAATGTAATGCATGGTAAAAGCACTTACAAAACACTTTTAATTTGGCCTTATGCAATTGCGCCTGCGGTAGTCGGTGTAATGGCAAATTATTTTTTTAGTGAAAGATTTGGTCTTCTTTATCATTTATTTCACGAACTGTGGGGATTTAATTGGTACGAAAGTGTGTTCGACTCTTATATTTACGTAATCATAGCTGGTTCTTGGAAGCAAATCAGTGCTAATTTTATTTTCTTCTTGGCTGGACTTCAAGCTATACAAAAATCTGTAATTGAAGCATCAATGATTGACTGTAAAAATAGTTTTAGAAGATTTTGGACAATTACATTCCCATTATTAATGCCAACTACATTCTTTTTAATAATTATTAATATAACGTATGCTTTCTTTGATACATTTGGAATTATTGATACCACAACAATAGGTGCTCCTTCCGGTGAAACAAGAACTCTAGTTTATAAAGCTTACATGGATGGATTTAGAGGACTGGATTTAGGAAGTGCAGGAGCTCAATCAATAATGATGATGTTGATTGTATTAGTAATTACGATTTTTCAATTTAGATATATCGAAGGGAAAATACATTATAATTAATGACTAGATTTATCACATCAAGTTTTTCACATTTAATTTTACTCATTGGAATACTAATCATGGTAGTTCCTGTATGGATGATTTTTGCTAGCTCGACGCACACGAGTTCAATGATTAATATGAATGGTCTCCAAATGTTTTTAGGAGATAGCTTTTATGAAAATTACTTACGAGTTTTATTATATCAGGGTGGTTTTTTTAAAGAGATAACAGCATTAAAAATGTTTTTTAATAGTTTTATCATGGCTACAGGAGTTGCAATATTATCCGTTGTTACATCTTTAATGGCTGCTTACGCGTTGGTTTATTACAGAATAAAATATGCAACATTATTGTTTTGGATTATATTTATTACAATTTTAGTACCATTAGAGTTAAGAATTTTCCCTACTTATTCAGTAATGGCTGAGCTTAATCTAGTGAATTCTTACTTTGGATTAATAGTTCCTATTTCAGCATCAGCTATAGCAACATTATTCTTTCGACAATTTTATAAAACCGTTCCAGATGAATTACTTGAATCCGCAAAACTTGATGGAGCAAATACCTGGAGATTTTTTGTTGATTTTTTAATTCCTTTGTCAAAAACAATGATTGTAGCGATGTTAATATTTATGTTTGTTTTTGGCTACAATCAGTATCTATGGCCATTATTGGTAACAACTTCAGAACAATATTGGACAGTGGTTATGGGATTAAAAATGATGTCGGGTTCAATTGTTCATCGTTTTGCTTTCGTGATGATGTCTATGGTGCCACCAATTTTAATTATAATTGTGTTGCAGAAATATTTTATTAAGGGGGTTTTTCAAGATAAATGAAAATTAAACCACTTCAAATAATTGCTCATATTATTTTAATACTAGGAGTCTTGTTAATGGTAGTTCCTATTTGGATATCTTTCGCAAGTTCTTCGCATGACTCTGTAACTATATTAACCGAAGGTATGAAGTTTCATATAGGTGATCAGCTAGCAAGAAACTATAACGAAGTTTTAAATGAAAAAGGTGGTTGGTCAGAAGAAGTGACTGCTGCAAAAATGTTTATTAATAGTTTTATAATGGCATTAGGAATTGCAACACTTAAGGTAGTTATTTCAGCAATGTCAGCATATGCTTTGGTTTATTATAGATTTAAATTAGCTGTACCAATTTTTTGGTTAATCTTTATTACTCTACTTGTTCCTTTGGAGGTAAGGATTTTTCCAAGCTATAAAATTGTATCTGATTTAGGTTTAACAAATTCATATACAGGCCTTATCCTTCCATTAGTTGCTTCAGCTACAGCAACATTTTTCTTCAGACAATTTTATAAAACAATTCCAGATGAACTCTTGGAGTCAGCAAAATTAGACGGAGCAAATGCTTGGAGTTTTTTCATAGATTTCTTGGTTCCATTATCTAAAACCATGATAGCAGCAATGTTTATCTTTATGTTTGTATATGGATACAGCCAATATTTATGGCCACTAATAATGACAACTGCAGAAGAATACTGGACTGTTGTAATGGGAATGAAGATTATTTACACAGAAAGCTATGAAGGAGTTGCTCTGCCAAGAACTGCAGAAAGATTTGCGTATATCATTTTGTCAATGATCCCACCAGTTTTAGTGGTAGTATTTTTACAAAAATGGTTCATAAAAGGATTAATTCAAACGGAGAAATAAATGAGCTTTTTAGATTTAAAAAATGTGACTAAGATTTACCCAAATGGAACTAAGGCTGTTCATGAAACTTCATTAAGTGTTGATGAAGGTGAGTTTATGGTTTTTGTAGGACCTAGTGGATGTGGAAAATCAACTTTATTAAGAATGGTTGCAGGCTTAGAGGATATTACAGAGGGTGATATTAATCTTGATGGAAAATTAATTAATGAGGTAGATCCGTCTGAAAGAGATGTAGCAATGGTGTTTCAGAACTATGCATTATACCCACATATGAATGTTTATAATAACTTGGCTTATGGTCTAAAAAACAGAGGAATTGACAAAGAAACAATTGAGCAAAAAGTAAATGATGCAGCTAAGCTGCTACAAATTTCAGATTATTTACAGAGAAAACCTTCAATGTTATCCGGAGGTCAAAGACAAAGAGTTGCAATGGGTAGAGCAATTGTTAGAAATCCTAAAATATTCTTATTTGATGAACCTCTTTCAAACTTAGATGCAAAATTAAGAATTCAGATGAGACTTGAAATCAAAAAACTTCAGCAGAAAGTTGGAGTAACAAGCATATTTGTTACGCATGATCAAGTAGAGGCCATGACACTTGCTGATAGATTAGCAGTTATTAACAATGGAATTATTGAACAGCTTGGAACTCCTATTGAGATATATGATAATCCAAAATCATTATTTGTTGCTGGTTTTATTGGCTCACCTCAAATGAATTTTTTAGATGGTAATATAAAAAATAAAACATTATCTGCAGAAGGTTTTGAAATTAAAGATATTGATAGTGACTTTGAGGGAGAAGTAAAATTAGGAATAAGACCTGAACATTTAAGTCAACGTGAAAATAGTTTAATTAATTTAAAAGTAGACTTAGTGGAACAACTTGGTTCGGATAATCTTGTTTATGGTCAATTAAAAGACAAAAAAGACTTTTGTTATAGGTGTCCGGGAAATCTAACTATTGAAAAAGGTGCTGATCTAAGTCTTAATATTGAGAACAATAAATATTATATTTTTGATAAAAGCACTGGCAAAAGAGTTAATTAATTTTGATTTTAAGCAAACCAAATCATATAAAAATTTATGGTCACCGAGGAGCAAGAGGAGATCTTCCCGAAAACACTCTAGAAAGTTTTAAATACTTATTTGAAAACAATATTAATGCATACGAAACTGATATTTTGATTTCAAAAGATTTTATTCCTGTGATTACTCACGACTTTAGATTAGATCCAAGTCTTACAAAAGATAACGAGGGAAATTGGATAGAGGATGAAAATATAAAAATATATGATTTAACTTATGAAGAACTTTTAAAATTTGATGTTGGATCTTTAAATAAGTTATCTAGATATGGAAGAAGATTTGTTAATCAAAAAACTTTAGAAAATCAAAAGATACCGAAACTTTCTGAATTATTAAATTTATCCTCAAAAAACATATCTGAAAATCTATTAATAAATTTAGAAATTAAATCTACACCTGATGAGGAAAATCTAACGCCGACTCCAGAAGAAATGGTTAAACTAATTATGCAAGAGGTAAATAAGTCAACCTTACAAAATAAAATAATTGTTTCATCATTTGATTGGCGAACACTGACAGAAATGAAAAAACTTTACCCTGAAATTTCAAGAGCTTATTTAACTTTTCAACAACAGGCTGGAATTAAAATTAAAAATACAATTTATAATAGATCTCCATGGATGAGTTACATGCCCTTTTTTGAAAATCATGAATTACCGAAAATTATAAAATCACAAGGCGGAGAAGCTTGGCATCCATACCATAAAGATATTACAAAAAAACTAGTAGATATTTCTCATCAAGAAAATTTGCCAGTGAACGTTTGGACAGTAAACAAAGATTACGACATGTTAAAAATGGTTGAGTATGGTGTAGATGGTATCATGACAGATTATCCATTGAAGCTTAAAGAACTTTGTGAGAAAGAAAATATAAACTGGTTTTAGTTTATTTTAATGGATTTAAATATAGTTAGTAATGAGGAAAAGTTTTTAGCTGGAAAACTTGAAGGATATACTTTAAAAGATGCTGAAAATAAATTTGATGACAAAGGAAATCCTTTACCCTTTCCAGGTTGTACAATAATTTGTAATATTCCTCTTAATACCAATTTATCCGATGAAATTAGTAGTTTTCAAAAAAAAATAAAAAATTTTAATCCAGAAAAAACTTATTTCTATTTACCTCAATCTAGTTTTC
Organism: uncultured Pelagibacteraceae bacterium; assembly: GCA_902612605.1. GTDB lineage: Bacteria > Pseudomonadota > Alphaproteobacteria > Pelagibacterales > Pelagibacteraceae > Pelagibacter. Next base: position 37,729 of record CACMDY010000003.1, on the reverse strand, counting down.
ATATGACGTTATTTGATTGTTGTAATTTAAATACAAAAAATACAAATAATTGGCCATCAGATATAGATCTTGATATGGATCACAAAGATATAGCTTTTGAATTAAATAAAAGAATTAAAAACTATAATTTTCCAAAAGAATTTAATCTTAAACTAAAAACATTCTTTGGTGGTTATAGTATTATTTTAGAACCTTTTTCTAAAAAGGATGAAAAAATTCTTAGAAATTGTAGAGATGAACTAAGTAGCTTATTAAAAATTAAATTTGAAAACCATCAAAGATATACTTTTCATATTACTTTGGCATATATCTTAAGAGAGCTTAGTGAGATTGAAATAAGTAATTTAATTGAATTTAATAAAAAACTATTTTTAGACTTTAGTAAAAAATTTCCAAAAATTACTTTTTCAAAACCTGAAATGTGTACTTTTGAGAACATGTTAGAATTTAAAAGTGTTAATCCTTCCAGTCTGTAACAGTTTTTACTTTTAGAAAAAAAAATTTAGGTATAGACTTAAATTGTGAAAAAATTTCTTGTTGCTATTGACCAAGGCACAACATCAACTAGAGCAATTCTCTTTGATTTAGATGGTAATATAAAATTTACATCCCAGTTTGAATTTAATCAATATTTTCCAAAAAATGGATGGGTGGAGCATAATCCAAACGAAATTTGGCTTACAACTCTAAAAGCGTTGAAAAAAGTAATAAAAAAAGCATCACTATTAAGAGGAAAAATATTAAGTATAGGAATAACTAACCAGAGAGAGACAACTATTCTTTGGAATAAAAAAACAGGAAAACCAGTCTTCAACGCAATTGTTTGGCAAGATAGAAGAACCCAAGACTATTGTGAAGAGTTAAAGAAAAAAAATTATGAAAAAATTTTTAGAAAAAAAACTGGATTATTTATTGACCCATATTTTTCTGCAACTAAAATTAAATGGATACTAGAAAACGTAAAAAATGTTAAGAAACTTTTAAAATCAAATAATTTATTATTTGGTACTGTTGATACTTTCCTTATTTGGAAACTTACTAATGGGCAACATCATTTAACAGAAGCAACTAATGCTTGTAGGACCATGTTATTTAACATTAATAATAATAAATGGGATAAAGAAATCTTAAAAAAACTTAAAATTTCTGAAAATATTTTGCCAAAAGTTAAAAATTCAGCTGATAATTTTGGTTTAACAAGTAAGAGAATTGTCGGCAGTGAAATACCAATATCAGCAGTTCTAGGAGACCAACAAGCAGCTGCAGTAGGACAGTCATGCTTTGAAAGAGGTTCAGTAAAAAGCACATATGGAACTGGTGCCTTTGTCATAATGAATACTGGTTCAAAAAAAATTTATTCTAAAAATAAATTATTAACAACAATATGTTACAGATTGAATGGAAAAAATACTTATGCTCTTGAAGGATCTATTTTTATTGCAGGTGCAGGTGTACAATGGTTAAGAGATAAATTAAAATTTATTAACAATGCTTTTGATACGGAAACAATTGCTCAATCAAAAAAAAATAATGAGGGTGTATACGTTGTGCCTGCCTTCAGTGGAATGGGAGCACCTTATTGGAGGCCTGATGCAAGAGGGGTAATAACAGGTTTAACAAGAAATAGTGATTGGAAAACCTTAGTTAGAGCAGTATTAGAGTCAGTTGCCTATCAAAGTAATGATTTATTTAATGCAATGAAAAAAGATGGTTTAAAACCAACTAAACTTAAGATTGATGGAGGCATGGTAAAAAACAACTGGTTTTCGCAATTTTTATCTGACATCATAAATATAAATACAGAAAGACCAAAGGTATTAGAAACAACTGGTTTAGGAGTAGCTTTACTAGCTGGATATCAAATTGGATTATTTAAATCATTATATCAAATCAAGAGGAAATGGAAAAAAGATAAAATTTTTAAGCCTAAAATAAACCGAAAAGTTAGGAACGATTTAATAAATGGTTGGAAATTATCAGTTCAGAAAGCTCTATTATAAAAAATACAGATAAAAATTTAATTGTCGTTTATGAAATATATAAATTTTATTCTTTTATTTTTGCTAAGTATTTTTAATTCAAATTATTCACAGGCTAGTGATTTAGTAATAAGCGAACTGCAGAAGGGTGGGAAAATTGTATTTATAAGACATTCACTTGCACCTGGAAATGGAGATCCTGATAATATCGACTTAAAAAAATGTGATACCCAAAGAAATTTAAATCAAGAGGGAATAGAGCAATCAAAAAAAATTGGAAAATTATTTAAGGAAAATAATATTCAAGTAGATAAAGTATTATCTAGTGAGTGGTGTAGATGCAAAGATACTGCAAGATTTGCATTTAATAATTACGAAACCTTCAAAGGATTAAACTCTTTTTATCAAGAAAAGTTTTACAAATATAAAGATGAACAAATTAAAAGTTTAAAAAAGTATATATCTAATTGGAATAGTGAGAAAAATCTAATTTTAGTAACACATTTTGTAGTTATTTCAGAAATGTTAAATTTTGGCACCTCATCTGGTGAAATTGTTATTGTTGATAAAAATTACAAATTTATTGGAAGTATTGAAACATTGTAACTTATGTAAAAAATTATAAAATGTAATTATAAGTATTTAACTCAAATTTATGATCAAAAAATACACATTCTTATTTTTTTTTATATTTTTTGTAATTACTTCTAGCAACGTAAATGCAAACAAATTTAAAATTGATGATTTAGAGATAGAACTCTTTGAGATAAATAAACTTGTAAAGAGTTCAAGAATATTGACAGATGGCTTCGGACAGGTTCGGTTTAAAGCTTTTGCAGAGAAAACAGATGATCAAAATTTTGGTTCAATAATACTAGTAGTATATTCGAAAATTGACAAATATGGCCCATTTATAAGAAACTTTTTCTTAGAATATTTTTTTAAAAATAAAAATGCAATTTTTAAAAAAGATGATGCATATCATTATTTTGCAAACGAGGATTTGACTAGTGCAATGCAAGTTAAGGAAATAAATTTGGAAAAATTTATAAAAAGATCCGATGATTTTTTTGAAGTACGAAGTGCTTTGAAGGGTCTTTATAAGAAAAGTTCTTTTAAAAATAATGATAGAGTAATTAAAAGTGATCACTTTTATTTAAAGTCAAATGGTAATTTAGTTTGGGTCAGTTATATGTTTAACTATGAAACAGCAGTTAAAGAAAATTTGTTTCAAAATGGTATTTCAAAATTTCATCCAAAAAATATAAATGAATTTCCACGTTTTAAAAAATATATGGATAATTGGTCAAATCTTGCTTTCAAAAGACACGAAGAATTTCAGGAAAAATTAAAAGTAAATTCAAGAATAGATTTAAATATAGATGGTTTTGAAAATAATGAAAATCTTAGTTATTATGAAAACTTGTTTTTCTCTTCTAAATTTAACTTAATAAAAGAGAGTGACAATAAAGAACAACAAAAAGCCAGAGAAGAAAAAGAAAAGAAAGCAAAATTAGCAGCTGAACAAAAAACTGAAATTGAAGATAGTTTAAGTGTTGAGGATATAATGAGTAAAATTAAAGAATTAAATGAAATGTATAAGTCAGGTTTAATTTCAAAAGAAGAATTCGAAATGCTTAAGAATAAACTTTTAAAAAATTAAATTAATATGAAGGTAGGTTTCATTGGTGTTGGATGGATGGGATTTGGTATCGCAAATAACATCCTTAAAAATAATCATGAATTATTTGTAATTGCCAATAAGAACAGAAAGCCAATTGATAGAATAGTAAAAGAGGGTGCAAAAGAAGTTAAATCTTACGAAGAACTTTGTAAAAGTGGATTAGAAGCTTTGTTTTTGTGTGTTACGAACTCTCCTATTGCTCATGAAATTGGAAAAAAAATAGTTTCATTACTGTCTGATAAAACAATTGTCATTGATATTACTACTCATAATCAAAATGGATCTTTTGAAATGGAACAAATATTAAAAACAAATAATATTCCTTATCTAGAGTGTCCCGTAATGGGAGGCCCTGTCCAAGCAGAAGAAGGAATATTGGGTGGAATTGTTGGTGGATCTGAGGAAAATTTAAAAAGATCAGAAGAACTTTTAAAATGTTTTTGTAAAAATTATTATCATTTTGGAGGAATTGGAAATGGTGCAAAAACGAAATTATTAAATAATTTTCTATCTTTAGGAACTGCTACTTATGTAATTGAGTTAATAAAAGCTGCAAAAAAATTAGATATAGATTTAGATAAACTTTATAAGGTAGCCCAATTAGGCTCAGGTAATTCTAATGCTTTAAAAAGAATTTTTGACAAGGTTTTAGAGGATGATTACACAGGTTTTAAGTTTACAGCGACAAATACACTAAAAGATTTAACATATATTACAGACTTACTAAAAGGCATGGATAATGCAGAAAAATTATCTGATCTATCAAAATCTTTTTATAAGAAAGCGGTTGATGATGGTGATGGTGAACTTTTTATAAGTGAATTAATAAAGAAGAATTAATCTTTTTCTTTTTCAGCAAAGAATAAAGCAATAGCAAATAAAGTTGTCCATCCAATTCCTAATAAAGCTTTTGGACTGGTTTCAGCACTCCATATATCTAAAAAGATTGCACCTAATGCAAGACCGACGAGATAAATAACAATTGCAATATTTGTTTTGCTCATATCAATTAAGCTAATGTTTTACACTATTATTCTAATTGGACAATTATAAACAATCATATATAAAGCACCAATAATTTGGGCGAGTGGCGGAATTGGTAGACGCGTTGGTCTTAGGAACCAATAGTGCAAACTGTGAAGGTTCGAGTCCTTTCTCGCCTACCATAATTTATGAAAGTAACAGTAGAAAATAAAAAAGGTTTAGAAAAAGATATAAAAGTTTTTATCGATAAAAAAACTATATCTGGATATCTCGAAGAAAAATACGAAGAGATAAAAAAAGATGTTGTTTTAAAAGGATTTAGACCAGGAAAAGTTCCCACAGAAATTTTAAAAAGACAATTTGGAAAAGCAGTATATGGAGAAGTAATCGATAAAGTATTAAAAGATACGACAACAAAGGCTCTTGAGGATAATAAGATTAAACCAGCTGGTCAGCCTAAAATTGATTTAAAGTCGTTTGGTGAAGGAAAAGATCTTGAATATACAATTTCAGTAACAGAATTACCAAATGTTGAAGTTGGATCATTAAAAGATCTTAAGGTAGACGAATACGTCGTTAAAATTGATCCAAAAGAAACAGATAAAAGAATTGATCAAATAGCTAAAACTCAGAAAAATTTTAAAGATGCTGAAGAAAGTTATGTGGCTAAAGTGGGTGATTTAGTTGTTTTTGATTATAAAGCAACAGTTGATGGTAAAGATTTTAATGGAAATGAAGGAAAGAATACTCAATTAGAACTTGGAAAAGATTTGTTTATTAAAGGATTTGATAAGCAATTAGAAGGTGTAAAAAATAAACAAGATAAAAAAGTAGAAGTTAAGCTACCAGAAAACTTTCCAGAAAAAGAAGTAGCTAATAAATCTGCAGTATTTGAATGCAAGATAACAGCTGTAAAAAAACCAGAAGAAACAAAAATTGACGACAACTTTGCAAAAAATTTAGGAGCAAAAGACTTAAATAATTTAAAAGAATTAATATCTAAACAAATCAATGATGAATTTAAAAATTCATTAGAAATGATTTCAAAAAAACAAATTCTTGAACAAATTGAAAAACAAAAACTAGACCAGCTACCAGCTAACCTTATTGAACAAGAGGTAAATATATTAGCCCAAGGCATGAAGGAAGAAGAAAAGAAAAAAAATATGAAATATTTAGAGGAGCAAGCTAAAAAAAGAATTAAAACTGGTTTAATTCTAAATGCATTTGGTGAAAAAAATAAAATTAAAGTTTCTCAAGAAGAGTTAAATGCAGAAATACAAAAACAATTCAGAATGATGCCTGGACAAGAAAAAATGGTTAAAGAGTATTATGAGAAAAATCCAGGGGCTATAGAGAGTTTAAGAGGTTCTATTTATGAAGAAAAAATAATAGGTGAACTTAAAAAAATTGCAAAAGTAAATAAAAAGGAAATTAGTAAAGAAGAAGCTGAAAAAATATTAAAGGAAGAGAATGAAAAAAATTTAAAAGAGCAAGAGAAATTAGCAAAATTATCTGAAGGTACTAATGATAAAGCAAAAGAGAAAAAAGAAGTTAAGTCAGAAGATAAAAAAGAAAAGAAAACAGCTAAACCAACTAAAGCTTCAAAAAAAGTAGCAAAAAAAACTAAATCAACAAAAAAAGTTAGCAAAAAGTAATCACAAGTTGTATAAGTAAATCGAATCACTTATGACAACAAAAATTCCAGAACATCTAAGTACTTTAATCCCAATGGTTGTTGAGCAATCAAGCCGTGGTGAAAGAGCTTATGATATTTATTCAAGATTATTAAAAGAGAGAATTGTTTTTGTAGTTGGACCAATTAATGATGCAGTTGCATCTTTGGTTACTGCTCAATTATTATTTTTAGAGTCTGAAGATCCAAAAAAAGAAATTTCTTTATACATAAATAGTCCAGGTGGATTAGTAACAGCTGGTTTAGGAATTTATGACACGATGCAATATATTAAACCTGAAGTCAGCACATTATGTATTGGTCAAGCTGCAAGCATGGGATCATTTTTATTAGCTGCAGGATCAAAAGGAAAAAGATTATCTTTGCCTAATTCAAGAATAATGGTTCACCAACCATCTGCAGGTTTTCAAGGTCAAGCAACTGATATAGAAATTCATGCTAATGAGGTTATGTCTTTGAAAAAAAGATTAAATGAAATTTATTCTAAACACACAGGTAAGTCTGTTGATCAAATTAAAGAAGCTTTGGAGAGAGACAATTTTATGACTCCTGACCATGCTAAAGATTTTGGTTTGATCGATAAAGTAGTAGAAAAAAGAGACTAAATAACAATATATAGTTTATTCACAACCTATACTTGATTAAGAAGTAATCTTTGTAATAAAGTATTTAAATTGATTCGTTATAAAAAACTATGAGCAACAATAATAAAAATATTCTTTACTGTTCTTTCTGTGGAAAGAGTCAACATGAAGTCAGAAAATTAATTGCTGGACCAACTGTTTTTATTTGTGATGAGTGTGTTGAATTATGTATGGACATCATCAAAGAAGAAAGCAAAGACACATTTGTAAAACATCAAGATGGATTACCATCACCAAAAGAGATTTGTACAGTTTTAGATGATTATGTAATTGGACAAGACCATGCAAAAAAAGTTTTATCAGTTGCGGTTCACAATCATTACAAAAGATTAAACTACGAAAATAAAACTACTAAAAATGTAGAACTTTCAAAATCAAATATTTTGTTAGTTGGACCAACAGGATGTGGAAAAACATTATTAGCACAAACTTTAGCAAGAATTTTAGATGTGCCTTTCACAATGGCAGATGCAACTACATTAACAGAAGCTGGTTATGTTGGTGAAGATGTTGAAAATATAATATTAAAACTATTACAAGCAGCGGATTATAATGTTGAAAAAGCACAAAGAGGAATCGTTTACATTGATGAAGTAGATAAAATTAGCAGGAAATCAGAAAATCCATCAATTACTAGAGATGTTTCGGGTGAAGGAGTTCAACAAGCTTTATTAAAAATAATGGAAGGAACAGTTGCTAGTGTTCCCCCTCAAGGTGGAAGAAAACATCCTCAACAAGAATTTTTACAAGTAGATACTACTAATATTTTATTTATATGCGGTGGTGCGTTTGCAGGTTTAGATAAAATAATTTCTCAAAGAGACAAAGGTTCATCTATTGGTTTTGGAGCTGAGGTTAAAAGTTTAGAAGATAAAAAAGTAGGTGAGTGGATGAAGAACCTTGAGCCAGAAGACTTATTAAAATATGGACTGATACCAGAATTTATAGGAAGATTACCTATAACTGCAACTCTTGATGATCTTGATGAGAAATCTTTAGTTAAAATTTTATTAGAGCCAAAAAATTCTTTAATAAAACAATATCAAGAACTATTTAAACTGGAGGGAGTAAAACTTACTTTTAAAGATCAATCAGTAAAAGATATTGCTAACAAGGCTATATCTAAAAAAACTGGAGCAAGAGGACTTAGATCGATTCTAGAAAATATATTATTGAAAACAATGTTTGATCTACCAAGTCAAGATAACATTGAAGAAGTTATAATTGATTCTGGTGCGGCGAAAGGTGTATCAGCTCCTGTTATTGTTCATTCGAAGAACAAAACTAAAACTGACAAGACTTCAGCAGCATAATTTCACGTTAATAAACCATAATTTCCTATTGCATTATAAAATATAATATCCATATTTCTATGATGGATATAAAAGTAACATTACCGTTATTGCCATTAAGAGACATAGTTGTCTTCCCAAGTATGGTTATTCCCTTATTTGTTGGAAGAGACAAGTCCATCACTGCATTAAATGAAGTAATGAAAGGCGATAAAAAAATTGTTCTTGTAACTCAAAAAAATTCTGAAGTAGATGACCCAAAGAAAAATGATGTGTTCACTTATGGATGTGAAAGTAACATTTTACAGTTACTAAAACTTCCAGATGGAACGGTTAAAGTATTAGTTGAAGGTACTAAAAGGGTAAAAATAGTTGACTTTAAAGATGATGAAAAGTTTATAAAATGTTCATTTGAATACCAAAAAGATATTTTATCAAAAGAAGATGATTTACTTCCTTTAAGCTTAACAGCTATAAAAAGATTAGAGAAGCTTACTACAGTTAATAAAAAAATATCTTCCGAGACAATTAACAATATTAAACAATTAAAAGATCCATCAAAAATTGCAGATAATATTATTTCACATATCAATGCTAGCATTTCAGAGAAACAACAAATTTTTGAAACTTTAGATGTTAAGAAGAGATTAAATAGTGTCATTAAAATCATGGAAAATGAGGCAAGCATTATAGGTGTTGAGAAAAGAATAAGAGGAAGAGTTAAAACTCAAATGGAGAAAACCCAAAGAGAATATTATTTAAATGAGCAATTAAAAGCTATTCAAAAAGAATTAGGCGAAATTGAAGACGGTAAGGATGAGACTACAAGTTTAAAAAAATCAATTTTAAAAGCAAAGATGCCTAAAGAAGTTGAAAAGAAATGTATGTCTGAATTAAAAAAACTGAAAAATATGAGCCCAATGTCTGCCGAAGCAACTGTTGTAAGAAACTATTTAGATTGGATGATAGATTTGCCTTGGTTTAAAAAAGATAAAGTCGACATAGATTTAAATAAAGCTTTAAAAATTTTGGAAGAAGATCATTTTGGATTAGAAAAAGTTAAGGAGAGAATTATTGAATTTTTAGCAGTTCAAAAAAGAATGGATAAAATCAAAGGTCCTATACTTTGTTTGGTAGGCCCTCCAGGAGTAGGTAAAACTTCATTAGGTAAATCAATAGCAAAAGCAACTAACAGACAATTTGTAAGAATGTCTTTGGGTGGTGTTAGAGATGAAGCAGAAGTAAGAGGTCATAGAAGAACTTATATTGGTTCCCTTCCTGGAAAAATTATTCAGATGATGAAAAAAGCAGGAACTAAAAATCCTTTATTTTTGCTTGATGAAATTGATAAAGTTGGAAATGATTATAGAGGTGATCCATCATCAGCTTTATTAGAGGCTCTGGATCCAGAACAAAACACAACATTTAATGATCATTACCTTGAAGTTGATTATGATTTATCAGATGTAATGTTTGTAACAACAGCAAACACACTAAATATTCTTCCCCCACTTTTAGATAGAATGGAAGTCATAAGAATTCCAGGATATACAGAAGACGAGAAGATAAATATTGCAAACAAATATCTACTTCCTAAGCAAATAAAAGATAACGGTGTAAAAGAAGGTGAAATGAAGTTGGCTGACGATACAATAAAAGAAATTATAAGAAGTTATACAAGAGAAAGTGGCGTTAGAAATTTAGAGAGAGAAATATCAAAAGTAACAAGAAAAGTTGTTAAAAAAGTTGTTAATAATGAAGAAAAGAGTGTCGAGGTTAATGAAAAAAATATACCCGACTTTCTTGGAATAAAGAAATTCAAATTCGGTGAATTAGAAGCAAAGGATAAAGTTGGAATAGTCATAGGTTTAGCTTGGACAGAGTTTGGTGGAGAAATATTAAAAGTTGAAACAGTTAATATGCCGGGCAAAGGAAGAATGCAAATAACTGGTAAGCTAGGTGATGTAATGCAAGAATCTGTAAAGGCTGCAAAATCTTATGTTAGATCAAAATGTTTAGAGTTTGGAGTAACTCCTCCACTATTTGAGAAAAAAGATTTTCATATACATGTTCCAGAAGGCGCAACACCAAAAGATGGTCCTTCTGCAGGTATAGCAATGGTTACATCAATAGTTTCTTCAATTACTAAAGTTCCAGTTAAAAAAGAAATTGCTATGACTGGAGAGGTAACAATAACTGGTCAAGTATTACCTATTGGAGGTTTGAAAGAAAAATTATTAGCTGCTCATAGAGCTGGTGTAAAAAAAGTTTTAATTCCTAAAGAGAATGAAAAAGATCTAGTTGATGTACCGAAAAAAGTGAAAGATGATATTGAAATAGTACCAGTAGAAACTGCAGATGAAGTAATTAAAATAGCTTTAACTAAAGAATTGAAGCCTACAGAGTGGACTGAAGTAGATAAATTAACTGAAACTAAAAAAGACGATAAATCTCAAGCTAGTATTCAGTAATAAACAATTTACATTATTAAAACGTTGATGTAATAGTACCATGTTTTGGGCGGTTAGCTCAGTTGGTAGAGCATCTCGTTTACACCGAGGGGGTCAAAGGTTCGAGTCCTTTACTGCCCACCAAAATACGGGGGTGTAGCTCAGTTGGTTAGAGCGATCGCCTGTCACGCGATAGGTCGAGGGTTCGAGTCCCTTCACTCCCGCCATTAAATAAATGAATAAAATAGAGCCTTAAAATGTGACCTATCTGCTCTTTTAGTTGATCTAAAAGGTGCTATATAGACTCATCATGCTTGCGGAATTTTTAAAAGATTATTTACCAATAATTGTATTTTTACTAGTTGCACTCGTATTAAGTGTAGCATTTGTGGCGATCAATTATTTAGCATCTCCAAAAAATCCTGATCCAGAAAAATTATCAGCATATGAGTGTGGTTTTGAACCATTTAATGACTCTAGAATGGAATTTGATGTTAGATTTTATCTTGTTGCAATATTATTTATTATTTTTGATTTAGAAATCGCTTTTCTATTCCCTTGGGCAATATCTCTAGGCAAAATTGGAATATTCGGATTTACTTCAATGATGATCTTCTTATTTATTCTTACTATTGGATTTATTTATGAATGGAAAAAAGGAGCATTAGACTGGGAATAAAATGAATTTAGAAGAAAGAAAAAAAAATATTCCGGAAGAATTTAAACAATTAGCACAAGATTTTAGTGATAATGGTTTTATAACAACATCACTGGATAATCTTGTTAACTGGGCTAGAACTGGATCATTACATTGGATGACTTTTGGTCTTGCATGTTGTGCAGTCGAAATGATGCAAACTTCAATGCCAAGATATGATTTAGAAAGATTTGGTGCTGCCCCTAGAGCTTCACCTAGACAATCAGATGTTATGATTGTTGCGGGAACTCTTACAAATAAAATGGCTCCAGCACTAAGAAAAGTTTATGACCAAATGCCAGAACCAAGATATGTAATTTCCATGGGAAGTTGTGCAAATGGTGGGGGATATTATCATTACTCTTATTCTGTAGTAAGAGGATGTGATCGTATTGTACCGGTTGATGTATATGTCCCCGGGTGCCCTCCTTCTGCTGAAGCACTTCTATATGGGATAATGCAGCTTCAAAAGAAAATCAGGAACAAAGGTTCTCTGGAAAGATAAAAAATGCAAAATATCCAGGATTTAGAAAAAATTTTGAATTCAGAACTAAATGCTAAAATAAAAAGTTCTTTAATCAAACATAATCAAATTTACTTAAAAATTGATGAAACGGATTTAACTGAAGTTATTTTATTCTTAAAAACAAATTCAAAAACTAAATTTAGACAATTGATAGATATCACAGCTGTAGATTTTCCTGAAAATGAAATTAGATTTAAATTAGTTTATTTATTATTAAGTCACGAATTTAATCAAAGAATAATCATAGAGATAGATGTAAAAGAAAAAGAAATTGTTGGTTCAATAACATCTATATTTCCTGCTGCAAATTGGATGGAAAGGGAAGTGTTTGACATGTATGGAATTGATTTTAAAGATCATCCGGACTTGAGAAGAATACTTACAGATTATGGTTTTGAAGGACATCCATTAAGGAAAGATTTTCCTTTAACAGGCCATAATGAAGTTAGATACAGTCATGAAACAAAAAAAGTTATTTATGAACCAGTAAAATTAGAGCAAAATTATAGAAACTTTGATTATGAAAGTCCTTGGGAAGGAACCAAGTATATAAAAGAACAAACTAAAGAATAATGGCAAAAGAAACTAAAACTTTGAATCTAAATTTTGGACCTCAACATCCAGCAGCTCATGGAGTTTTACGATTAATATTGCAGTTAGATGGTGAAATTGTTGAAAAAGCAGATCCACATATTGGTTTATTGCATAGGGGTACAGAAAAATTAATTGAAAATAAAACTTATACCCAAGCTGTTCCGTATTTTGATCGATTAGATTATGTAGCACCAATGAACCAAGAACACGCTTTTGCTTTAGCAATTGAAAAAATTCTAAAAATAGAAGTTCCGATAAGAGCTCAATACATAAGAGTAATGTTTTGTGAGATTGGAAGAATACTTAGTCATATTTTAAATGTTACAACACAAGCAATGGATGTTGGTGCATTAACCCCTACTTTATGGGGATTTGAGGAAAGAGAAATATTAATGGGTTTTTATGAAAAAGTTTCTGGTTCTAGATTGCATGCTAATTATTTTAGAGCTGGAGGAGTACATCAAGATCTACCAAAAGGATTAGATAAAGAGATCGGAAAATTTTGTGAAAGATTTCCAAAAATAATAAATGATTTAGAATTACTTTTAACTGATAACCGAATATTTAAGCAAAGGAACGTTGATATAGGAGTAGTATCAAAACAAGATGCTCTCGATTATTCTTTTTCTGGTGTTATGTTGAGAGGATCTGGCGTCCCTTGGGATTTAAGAAAATCCCAGCCGTACGATTGTTATGAACAATTCGAATTCAAAATTCCAGTAGGAAAGAACGGAGATTGTTACGATAGATACCTATGCAGAATTGAAGAAATGAAAGAAAGTGTAAATATAATAAATCAGTGCTTGGCAAATTTACCTGTTGGACCAATTAAAACTAACGATGGAAAAATTAGTCCACCACCAAAAAAAGAAATAAAACAATCTATGGAAGCATTGATCCATCATTTCAAGTTATATACTGAAGGCTATAGGGTTGATAAAGACGAAATATATACAGCTGTAGAGGCTCCTAAAGGAGAATTTGGTGTATACTTAATTTCTGATGGTTCAAGCAAACCTTACAAATGCAAAATTAGAGCTCCAGGATTTTCTCATTTGCAAGCAATGGATTACTTAATTAAAGGTCATATGTTAGCTGATGTTCCTGCAGTTTTAGGTTCAATGGATATTGTTTTTGGAGAGGTAGATAGATAATGGCAGTTAAAAAAATATCAAAAGTACAACCTGAAAAATTTGAGTTCAGTAAAAAAAATAAAGAAACTGCTGATAGTATTATTAAAAATTATCCTTCTGGAAAACAACAAAGTGCGGTTATGGCTTTATTGTACTTAGCACAAAAACAAAATGATAATTGGATACCTTTAAGTGCAATGAAATACATAGCTAAGTATTTAGATATGCCATACATTAAAGTATATGAGGTAGCTACATTTTATAGTATGTATAATTTAACTCCAGTTGGTAAGTATTTCTTTCAAGTATGTACTACAACTCCATGTATGTTAAGGGGTGCGTATAATTTAGTAGATGTTTGTAAACGAAAAATTTCTGAGAAAGAAAATTGTTTATCAGAGGATGGAAAAACTTCTTGGTTAGAAGTAGAGTGTTTGGGTGCTTGTGTGAATGCTCCTATGCTTCAATTGAATGAGGATTATTATGAGGATTTAGATCCAACAAAACTTGAGCAAATAATTGATAAAATAAGTAATGATGAAGTTCCTCAACCAGGATCATATAGAGGCAGATTAAGTTCTGAACCAGAAAATACTAGAAAAACATTAATAGGTAATAAAAATGCTTGAAGATAAGGATAGAATTTTTCAAAATTTATACAATGATTTTGGTGCTGATTTATCATCTGCAAAACAAAGGGGAGACTGGAAGGATACAAAAGAAATTTGCGGCAAAGGAAGAGAATGGATAATTAATGAAATTAAAACATCAGAACTTAGAGGAAGAGGCGGCGCTGGATTTCCTACAGGATTAAAATGGTCTTTTGCCCCAAAAGAAGTTGGATCAAGACCACATTATTTAGTAATTAATGCCGATGAGTCTGAGCCTGGCACGTGCAAAGATAGAGATATTCTAAGATTTGAACCTCATAAATTAATAGAAGGTTGCTTAATTGCATCTTACGCAGTTAATGCTCATAAGTGTTATATTTATATAAGAGGAGAATATTTTAATGAAGGACAAAAGCTTCAAACAGCTATCGATGAAGCGTACAAGGATGGTCTCTTAGGAAAAAATTCTGCAGGGATTGATTGGGAATTAGATATATATATTCATTATGGTGCTGGTGCTTATATCTGTGGTGAAGAAACTGCTTTGCTCGAGAGTATTGAAGGAAAAAAAGGTCAACCAAGATTGAAACCTCCATTTCCGGCTTTAATAGGTCTTTATGGTTGCCCGACAATAATAAACAATGTTGAAACTATTTCAGTGGTACCAACTATACTTAGAAGAGGTGGGAAATGGTTTTCATCACTCGGTAGACCAAAAAATACTGGTTCTAAAATATATTGTATTTCAGGAAATGTAAATAATCCCTGCAACGTAGAAGAGGAAATGGGAATTCCATTAAAAGAATTAATTGAAAAACATGCAGGTGGAGTAATAGGTGGATGGGATAATCTAAAAGCAGTTATACCTGGTGGTTCATCAATGCCATTACTACCAAAAGAAACATGTGAAACAATTAAAATGGACTTTGATGCATGTGTTGAGAATAAAACTGGTTTAGGAACAGCTGGCATTGTTGTTATAAATAAAGATCAAGACATTATTAAGTGTATGGCTAGAATAGCAAGATTTTATAAACACGAGAGTTGTGGTCAATGTACACCATGCAGAGAAGGTTCTGGTTGGATGTGGAGAATGTTAGAGAGAATGGCAAAAGGTGAAGCCACAAGAGATGAGGTAGATATGTTATTAGATGTAACAAAACAAATTGAAGGTCATACTATTTGTGCTTTTGGAGAAGGATCTTCATGGCCTGTTCAGGGATTAATCAGAAATTTTAAAGATGAAATAATTGAAAGAAACAAGTTTGATCCAATTGTGAAAAAACAAAAAGATATACCTTATTTAGTTGATCAACATTTATTAGAAAAAGAAAATGCTTAAACTTAAAGTAAATGATATTGATGTCGAGGTAGAAGAAGGAACTACAGTATTGCAAGCTTGTGAACAGGCTGGAGCAGAGATACCAAGGTTCTGTTATCACGAAAAATTATCAATAGCTGGAAATTGTAGAATGTGTTTAGTTGAAATGGAAAAATCTCCTAAGCCAATAGCGTCTTGCGCGATGCCTGCTGCAGAGGGGATGGTGCTTAAAACTAACACCGAAAAAGTGAAAAAAGCAAGAAAAGGTGTAATGGAATTTTTACTAGCAAACCATCCACTTGATTGTCCAGTATGTGATCAAGGCGGAGAATGTGATTTACAAGATCAATCCATGTATTACGGAATTGATAAATCAAGATTTAAAGAAAATAAAAGATATGTACCAGAAAAATATATGGGTCCACTAATTAAAACTCAAATGACAAGATGCATTCATTGTACAAGATGTATTAGATTTGCAACAGAAGTTGCTGGAGTTCCTGAGCTTGGAGCAATTGGCAGAGGTGAGAATATGCAAATCACCACTTATTTAGAAAAAGCGATGGAATCTGAACTCTCAGCTAATGTTATTGATTTATGTCCTGTCGGTGCACTTACATCAAAGCCCTATGTCTTCGAAGCTAGACCATGGGAACTAAAAAAAACTGAGACAATTGATGTGATGGATGCTATTGGATCAAATATAAGAGTAGATACATACGGATGGGAAGTTAAAAGAGTTCTTCCAAGAATTAATGAGGAAATAAATGAAGAATGGATATCTGATAAGACTAGATATGCATGTGACGGCTTAAAAAATCAAAGATTAGATACTCCTTATGTAAAGATTAATAATAAATTAAAGCCATCAAGTTGGGACGAAGCTTTTAAAGCTGTATCTGAAAGAATAGCAAAAACAAAGTCTGAAAAAATTGCTGGATTTATAGGTGATATGACAAATATGGAAACTATATATGCAGCAAAAGATTTTTTTGAAAAAACGATCAAGTCCGAAAATTTGGAATCTAGATATGAAAAATTATATATTAATACAAAGGTAAGAAGTAATTATCTATTTAACAGTTCAATTGAAGGAATAGAAAAAAGCGATTTAATAATTCTAATAGGTACAAATCCAAGATTTGAAGCTACAATCTTAAACTCACGAATTAGAAAAAATTATTTAAAAAATAAGACCGAAATTATATCTTTAGGTGATGTTGGTGATTTAACTTATCCTTACCAAGTTATAGCAAATAACACCGACACTATAAAAGATATCATTGATAATAAGCATGAAATTTCAGAAAAAATTAAAAAATCGAAATATCCGTGTGTAATTTTTGGACAATCAGTCCTTAAACTTAAGTCGGCACCTTATATTTTTGAAGAATTCAAAAAATATCTATTAGAAAATGATAAAATTTCCGATGATTGGAATGCATTAAATATATTATCAAAAAATTCATCCACTGTAGGCTCATATGACTTAAATGTATTGTCAAAAAATTCTAGCTATGAAATATTGGATAAATTAGAAAACAACGAATTTGAAATTTTAATTTTATTTGGTCAAGATAATTTAAATTTTGAGAAAAAAAATGAATTTATAATATATATAGGTAGTCACGGTGATAAAGGTGCAAGTATTGCTGACGTAATTTTGCCTGGTGCTACTTACACAGAACAAGATGGTTATTTTACAAACTTAGAAGGAAAATTACAAAAAGCCTACAAGGCATCATATCCACCAGGTGAAGCAAAAGAGGATTGGCAAATAATAAATGAATTGTCCTCATTCATTAAAAGAAAAAATTTATATAAAGATAAAAATCAACTTATCGATTCATTAATAAATTATTTAAATCTTAATAATAAAAATGAAACTGATTTTAAAGTGCCTGAATATAATTTTAAATCAGAAAAAATTATTTCTGAAGAGATTGATTATTATCACTCCAATGTAATAGCAAGAGCATCAAAAACAATGTCAGAATGTAAAAATATTAGAATGAGTTTACCAAAAACCGGAACCGATAATTAATGGCTGAACTATTTATATTTTTTGAACAAATTTATAGAATTCTTTTTCTATTGATCCCAGTTTTAGTATCTGTTGCAATGATTGTTTGGTTAGATAGAAGAGTATGGGCATTTGTTCAAAAAAGAAGAGGTCCTAACGTTGTTGGTCCATTTGGATTATTTCAAACATTAGCTGACGCATTAAAATACATTTTTAAAGAAATAATCATACCAGCAAGCTCAAATAAAGTTATATTTATATTAGCTCCAATAGTTACAATGACTTTGGCTTTAATTGCTTGGGCGGTAATTCCTTTTAGTGAAACATTTGTACTAGCAGATATCAATGTCGGTATTTTATATCTTTTTGCAGTTTCATCTTTAGGTGTCTATGGAATAATTATGGGTGGATGGGCATCTAATTCAAAGTATCCTTTTCTTGGAGCAATTAGATCGGCTGCTCAAATGGTTTCTTATGAAGTTTCAATAGGTGTAATAATTATAAATGTATTACTTTGTGTAGGTTCATTAAATCTAAGTGACATCGTTTTAGCTCAAAAAGATTTATGGTTTGTAATACCTCTATTCCCAATGTTTATAATATTTTTTATTTCAGCCTTAGCAGAAACTAATAGACCACCTTTTGATTTGCCCGAAGCTGAAGCAGAATTAGTTGCTGGTTACCAGACAGAATACTCTGGAATGATGTATGCAATGTTTTGGTTAGGGGAGTATGCTAACATTTTACTTATGTGTGCAATGGGATCTATTTTATTTCTTGGTGGCTGGTTATCTCCCATAGATTTATTTCCATTTAACGTTATTCCGGCTCCAATATGGTTAATCTTAAAAATACTCTTTTTATTTATCTTATTTGCTCTGATAAAAGCAATAGTACCAAGATACAGGTATGATCAATTAATGAAACTTGGATGGAAAATTTTTCTACCATTTTCATTAATTTATGTAGTATTAACTGCAAGTTTTTTAATGTATTTTGATTTATTACCAGGGAATTAAAATGAGCTTAATAAGATTTTTCAAAACAATTTTTATGATTGATTTTTTAACAGGATTAATCATGGCAATAAAAGAAATATTTAAAACAAAAAAAACAATTAATTATCCATTTGAAAAAGGTTCAATTAGTCCGAGAGCTAGGGGAGAACATGCGCTAAGAAGATATCCAAATGGTGAGGAGAGATGTATTGCTTGTAAATTATGTGAAGCTGTTTGTCCTGCTCAGGCTATAACAATAGAGTCTAGCGAAAGAGAAGATGGAAGTAGAAAAACTACTCGTTATGATATTGATATGTTAAAATGTATTTATTGTGGTTTGTGCGAACAATCCTGTCCAGTTGATGCGATTGTGCAAGGTCCAAATTTCGAATTTGCTACAGAAACAAGAGAAGAACTTTACTATAACAAAGAAAAGTTGTTAGAGAATGGAGATAGATGGGAGAATATTTTAGCAGCAAATATTAATGCTGACAGCTCCCACAGATAATCAATGATTGCTCACGCAATAGTCTTTTATATATTTTCACTAATTGCAATTATCTCTGCAATTATGGTAACTGTTTCAAAAAACACAGTTAATTCAGTTTTTTTTTTAATATTGGACTTTATTAGTATTTCTTGCCTATTTATCATGATTGGTGCCGAATTTTTAGGAATGATAATGCTTATTGTGTATGTTGGAGCAGTGGCAGTATTATTTTTGTTTGTTGTTATGATGTTAAATGTTGCTCAACAAAAAAATGAATGGTTTAATTCTAGTGGAAGAAGTTCTCATATTCCAGTTGGTCTATTAGTAAGTATAATTATATTTTTTGAATTAATTATTGTTATAGGTGGATGGAAATATAAACCAGATTTATTAGATTCAATTGCGATAGAAATAAATACTGACTTAACAAATACTCAATCTTTAGGAAGTGTTATCTATACAGATTATGTCCATTTATTTCAATTATCCGGAATGGTTTTATTGGTAGCTATGATTGGAGCAATTGTATTGACCTTTAGACAGAGATCTGGAGTAAAAAGACAAAGTTATTTCAAACAAATATCTAGAGATAGAAAAGATGGTATTGAATTAGTTGATGTAGAAAATAATAAAGGAGTTAAAATAGATGCTTAGTATTGGTCTTGGACATTATTTAACTCTCGCTGCTATTATATTCACAATTGGTATTGTAGGTATTTTTCTAAATAGAAAAAATATTATCGTTATATTGATGAGTATTGAATTAATACTTTTAGCTGTAAATATAAATTTAGTATCTTTCTCTATTTTTATTAACGACCTGAGTGGCCAGGTTTTCACATTATTCATATTAACTGTGGCTGCAGCTGAGGCTGCTATAGGACTTGCAATTATTGTTGTTTATTACAGAAACTCTGGAACAATAAGAGTTGAAGAAATCGACAGATTGAAAGGGTAAATGGAATATTTAATATTATTTTTACCTTTAATAGGTTCAATCATATCGGGTTTCTTTGGTAAAACTATTGGTGATAAATTATCTCAATTAATCACATGTGTTTTGGTTTCTATTTCTGCATTATTATCTTTGTTCATATTTTTTAAAGTTGTTTCATCAGGATATGAGCATAATGCAATTATCGCAACTTGGATAAATTCAGGATCTTTAAATGTAAATTGGTCAATTAAAGTTGATGCTCTTTCTGCAGTAATGTTAGTCGTAGTTACTCTAGTTTCTTCATTAGTTCATATTTATTCCGTTGGTTACATGTCTCACGACCCACATAAACCAAGATTTATGTCATATCTATCATTATTTACATTCGCTATGTTAACCTTAGTAACATCAGATAATTTTTTACAATTATTCTTCGGATGGGAAGGAGTTGGTCTTTGTTCGTACTTTTTAATTGGTTTTTGGTATAAAAAAGAAACTGCTAATGCTGCCGCTATTAAAGCTTTTATAGTAAATAGAGTTGGAGACTTTGGTTTTGCGTTGGGAATTTTTTTAATATTTTATATCTTTGGCACAGTAAATTATGAAGAAGTTTTTCTTAAAATACCTGAAATTATAGATCAAAAAATAAATTTTCTATCTTTTGAATTTAATAAAATAGATTTAATTTGTTTACTGCTTTTTATTGGAGCAATGGGAAAGTCAGCACAATTTTTGCTTCATACATGGTTACCAGATGCAATGGAAGGCCCCACACCAGTATCAGCTTTAATTCATGCAGCCACAATGGTAACAGCAGGAGTTTTTTTAGTAGTTAGATGTTCCCCAATTTATGAGTATTCAGAATTAGCTTTGTCTGTAATCACATTAGTTGGAATGACTACAGCTTTTTTTGCAGCTACAGTTGCTTTAGTGCAAACAGATATAAAGAAAATTATCGCTTATTCAACATGTAGTCAATTGGGATACATGTTTTTTGCAGCAGGTGTAGGTGCATATAATGTTGCAATGTTTCATTTATTTACACATGCTTTTTTTAAAGCTCTACTTTTCTTAGGCTCTGGATCAGTAATTCATTCATTTAAAGATGAACAAGATGTTACTAAGATGGGGGGAGTATTTAAAAAATTACCTTATACTTATGCATTAATGGTTGTTGGTACTTTAGCTTTAACAGGATTTCCTTTCTTATCAGGTTTTTATTCTAAAGATGCAATAATTGAATTTGCTTATATAAGTGAAACAAAATTTGGAATTTATGCTGCTGGCATAGGTGTATTAACTGCTGTAATGACTTCTATATACTCATGGAGATTAATATTTAAAACTTTTCATGGAGATTACAAAAATAAAGATCTTAGTATTGATACAATGCACGAATCTCCATTAAGCATGATGCTGCCTTTAGTATTATTAGCCGTTGGTGCAATTTTTTCAGGATTTTTATTTAAAGAATTATTTATTGGTCATGATACAATGTATAATTTTTGGGGAGAGTCTATAAAATTCCTAGAACCTTTAGGAAAAGAACATCCTCCAACATGGTTTTTGTTTTTAACTCCTACGTTAGTAGTACTAGCAATTCCATTGTCATATTATCTATTTGTTAAAAATACTAAAATCGTACATGAAATAGTTTCCATAAACATGCCGGTTTACATTTTTCTCCAAAAAAAATGGTATTTTGACGAATTGTATGACCAAATTTTTATTAAACCTTCAAAATATTTTGGAATATTTCTTTGGAAAAAAATTGATGGATTAATAATCGATAAATTTGGACCAGATGGAATCACAAATTTGGTAAAACTCTTTTCGTTTAAAGCAGTAAAGTTTCAATCAGGTTATATTTATCAGTATGCATTTATAATGCTTCTAGGTTTTTCAATTCTATTAACTTTATTAATAGTAAAATAATATGAATTTTCCAATTCTATCATCATTAATTTTACTTCCAACAATAGGAGCTTTATTTATATTTTTTGTTAGATCGTCTAATTCTCAATATCAAAGTAGTAAATATGTTGCCCTTTTTATAACTTTAGCAAATTTTTTCTTGTCTTTATATCTATGGATTATTTTTGATAAATCTATAGTAGACTTTCAGTTTGTTGAGGAAAGAGAATGGATTTCAGGATTTGTTAATTACAAAGTAGGAGTAGACGGGATATCAATTTTATTTATTTTACTCACCACATTTATTACTCCAATCTGTGTAATAACTGTAAATGCAACTATTAAAAATAGATTAAAAGATTTTTTAATAGCAATCTTAATACTCGAAACATTTATGATTGGTGTCTTTTGCTCGTTGGACTTAGTTGTATTTTATTTATTTTTTGAAGCTGGTCTTATACCAATGTTTTTAATTATTGGTATATGGGGTGGAGAAAGAAGAGTTTATTCAGCATTTAAATTCTTTTTATATACTTTGCTAGGTTCGGTTTTAATGTTGGTTGCTATCATATCAATATATTGGATAACTGGTACAACAGATGTCATTAAGTTGTATGAATTGGGTATCGACGTTAAGTACCAAAATTTATTGTGGCTAGCATTTTTTAGTTCCTTTGCTGTTAAAACACCAATGTGGCCAGTGCATACATGGTTACCAGATGCTCATGTAGAGGCACCAACTGCGGGTTCAGTTTTACTAGCTGCAATACTTTTAAAAATGGCCGGATATGGATTTATAAGGTTTTCTCTAGGTTTGTTTCCAGATGCTTCATTATATTATGTTCCTTTAGTTTACACACTTAGTTTGATAGCGATTATTTATACATCACTAGTAGCTTTAATGCAGGAAGATATGAAGAAACTAATAGCTTATTCGTCTGTTGCTCATATGGGATTTGTAACACTAGGCATTTTCACAATGACACAGCAAGGAATAGAAGGAAGTATCTTTCAAATGATAAGTCATGGTTTAGTATCTGCAGCACTATTTTTATGTGTTGGAGTTGTTTACGATAGACTTCATACAAGACTTATAAATAGATATGGAGGCTTAGTTTCTATAATGCCAAAGTACGCAATAGTTTTTATGGTTTTTACTTTAGGAGCTCTTGGATTACCTGGAACAAGTGGTTTTATTGGTGAATTTTTAGTTTTAATGGGTGCATTTAAAAAGAATATACTAGT
This sequence comes from uncultured Pelagibacteraceae bacterium, assembly GCA_902612605.1. Taxonomy (GTDB): domain Bacteria; phylum Pseudomonadota; class Alphaproteobacteria; order Pelagibacterales; family Pelagibacteraceae; genus Pelagibacter. Next base: position 14,511 of record CACMDY010000003.1, on the reverse strand, counting down.
AGCAACAATTGCAAGTCTAGGAGTGATCTTGGGGGCGGCATATATGCTTTGGTTATATAAGAGAATTATCTTTGGAAAATTAATTAATGAAGATGTAAAAAAAATGGTTGATTTAAAAAGATTTGAAATTGTTACATTATGGCTTTTAGTATTACCGATTATATTTTTTGGTTTTTATCCTGAACCTTTGATTAACTCAATAGAAGTATCAGTTGCAAATATGATAGATATGAATGATTTAGATAAGATCAACAAATTAGCGTTAGGTGAATAATGGAAAATCTACAACTTATAATTCCAGAGTTATTTATATCTATAATAATAATGTTTTTATTAATATTTGGAGTATTTAAGAAAAATAGTTCTCAACTAGTTTATAATTTAACAACAGTAAGTTTAGTTGCTACTTTAGCATTAATAATTAACTTAGACACGCAAATTCAATCATCATTATTTAATAATAGTTACAATATAGATAGTTTAGCTAGATTTATGAAAATTCTTTTAATTTTGTCTGGGATTTTTGTAATGCTGTCATCATCAAAATATATTCAGATTAATAAAATTAGCAAAATTGAATATCCAATTCTTATTTTATGCTCAATCTTAGGTATGATGGTGATGATTAGCTCAAACGATCTTATTGTTTTTTACATGGGTTTAGAATTGCAATCACTAGCATTATATGTGTTAGCATCATTTAATAGAGATAATTTACTATCAACAGAGTCTGGATTAAAATATTTTGTTTTAAGTGCTCTTTCATCTGGACTTTTATTATATGGGTGTTCACTAATTTATGGTTTTTCAGAAACGACCAATTTTAATCAAATTATGGTCAACACAAAAGAAATAGAATACGGTTTAACTTTTGGAATAGTATTTATTTTAGTTGGATTAGCTTTTAAAATTTCTGCTGTTCCTTTCCATATGTGGGCACCTGATGTTTATCAAGGCTCACCAACATCTGTAACAGTCTTTTTCGCATTACTACCTAAAATTGCCGCATTAACAGTATTTATTAGGTTTCTATATATTCCTTTTTATGAGTTAGGTGATCAGTGGCAAATGATAATTATATTTTTGTCAATTGCATCAATGGTATTCGGAGCGGTAGCAGCAATTGGTCAAAAAAATCTAAAAAGACTAATAGCCTACAGCTCAATTAGTCATATGGGATATGCTCTTGCAGGCTTATCTACAGGTACAATACAAGGTGTGCAGAGTTCTATTACATATATAACAATTTATCTTGTTATGAATTTAGCATTTTTTAGTTGTTTGTTTATGCTTAAGCGAAACGATAAATATTATGAGAATATTGAAGATTTATCGGGTCTTTCAAAAAATCATCCGTTACTGTCATTATCATTGCTTGTTGTGTTATTCTCTTTAGCAGGAATACCACCGCTAGCTGGCTTTTTTGCAAAATTTTATATTTTTGTGGCTGTAATAAATGAAAAAATGTATTTTTTAGCAATAGTTGGACTGCTAGCAACAGTAATCGCTGCTTTTTATTATCTAAGAATAATCAAAATTATATATTTTGATCCAGAAAAAGAAAAATTTGAATCGAAACATAATTTAGGTTTAAAATTTACACTAGTAGCATCAACTTTTTTCATTCTTGTTTACTTTATATATCCAAGTGGGATAGTAGATTTAATTTCACAAATAAACATTAATTAATGAAACTCAAAATATATTCTTACAAGGGTGTCAAAAGCACTAATGATACAGCAATAAGATTAATCAAACAAAACATAAAACAAGGTATAGTTACTAGCGATATCCAGACTAACGGAAAAGGACAAAGGGGGAAAAAATGGGTTTCTAGAAGAGGAAATCTTTTCATTTCAATTTTTTTTCCTATTAGCAAAAGTTTAAATTTGAAAAAAATTACATTTTCAAATCTTAAAATAATAAAAAATATTTTAAAAAATATTGTTCCATATAAAATCAATATTAAACCACCAAATGATTTAAAAATAATGAATAAAAAGGTATGCGGAATTCTTCAAGAAATAATTTATTATAATGAAATTAAATTTCTAATTATTGGAGTAGGTATTAACATAAAAAGTAGTCCAACAATAAAAGAATATGAAACTACTTATATAAATAAATATAATAATAAAATTAATAAATTTAAAATTATAAATTTTATAAAAAATAACTTCGAAAAAAAATATTCTTATTATGCTTAATTTTTACATTATTGGAGATATTGGAAATACAGATATAAAAATCTGTCTTTATAAAAACAAAAATATTGTCAAAAAAATTAGACTTTCTACAAACAAAGTGAATTTAAATTATTTAAAAAAAAATTTAAATGTTTTGAAAAAATACGATAAAAAATTAAAACAAATTTTATTCTGCTCTGTTGTACCTAACTGTTACAAGAAAATAAAAAATTATTTTAAATTATATTTTAATACAAATTGTAATGAGTTAAAAAATCTTAATTTAAGTAAATTATTAAGTATAAAAGTTGATAGAAAGCAAATTGGTTCTGACAGGTTAGCTAATGCAATATCAGTAATTGACAATAAAAATAATTATATTGTAGTAGATTTTGGAACAGCAACTAATTTTGATGTAATCTCAGCAAATAGTTATAACGGAGGGGTAATTGCTCCTGGAATAAATCTATCATTAGAAAATTTATCAAAAAAGGCATCTTTAATACCTATTGTAAAATTTAAAAAGTCAAATAATGTTGTGGGTAAAAATACTATAAGTGCAATTAATTCAGGATTTTTCTTCGGTTATTCTGGTCTGATTGACAATATAATTCATTCCATTATTAAACAAACCAAAAAAAAATATAAAATAATATTTACTGGTGGACTTGCAAAAATGTTTAAAAATTCTTTAAAACTGAGAGTAAAAATAAAATCTAATTTAACTACTGATGGAGTTTTAAAGGCTGCTATGTATTTAAATAAATGAAAGAAGAATTAATTTTTTGCCCTTTAGGGGGATCTGGAGAAATTGGGATGAATATGAATTTATTCGCCTTTGGAAATCCAGATAATAGAAAATGGATAATTGTAGATATAGGAGTTACTTTTGCTGATGATGCAATTCCAGGTGTTGATTTAATATATCCTGACCCTGGATTTATTGTTGATAAAAAAGATGACTTATTAGGTATTGTTCTAACTCATGCACATGAAGATCATATTGGTGCAATTGCTCATATATGGCCAAAACTAAAGTGCAAAATATTTGCTACTCCATTTACATCAGTATTAATTTCAGAAAAATTTAAGGAAAAAAAAATTGACGTAACAGGATATCTAGAAGTTGTTCAATTAAATAGTATTGTAGATTTAAGTCCTTTTAAAATAGAATTTGTTACATTAACACATTCTATATTAGAGCCCAATGGACTAAAAATTGAAACACCTGTTGGGAATATATTACACACTGGTGATTGGAAGTGTGATCCAGACCCATTAACTGGAGATAATATGAATTCAAAAAGATTAAAGGAAATTGGCGATGAAGGTGTTTTGACAATGATATGTGACTCAACAAATGTATTTAGTGCGGGAAGAGCAGGATCTGAGCTTGATGTAAGAAAAAATATGCTAAATATAATGGAAAGATTAAAGAAAAGAATAATTATTACATCTTTCGCTTCAAATGTAGCAAGAATGGAGTCAGCCTTTTATTGTGCTGAAAAAACAGGTAGGCAAATTGCTTTGGTCGGCCGTTCAATGCATAGAATTTATAAAGCTGCTAGGCAATGTGGTTACTTGCAAAATGTTATTGAACCAATTGATGCAAGAGATGCGAAAAATATCTCAAGGGAAAGAATTGTTTATTTATGTACGGGTAGTCAAGGAGAGCCTATGGGTGCAATGAACCGTATTTCAAATTATACACACCCAGATGTTTTTGTTGAGAGAGGGGATGCAGTTATATTTTCTTCAAAAATCATTCCAGGTAACGAAAAAAAATTATACAAACTTCACAATCAATTAGTTAGAGAAGGTATAGAAGTAATTTCTGAAGATAGTGAATTTATTCATGTCTCAGGACATCCAAATAGAGAAGATTTAAAGGATATGTATGACTGGATAAAACCAAGATCTGTTATACCTGTTCATGGTGAACATCGACACATGATTGAACATATAAATTTTGCTAAAGAAATGCAAGTACCATACCCGGTTAGAGTAGAAAATGGAGATATAGTCAGAATATATCCTGGTGATAAACCTGAAGTGTATGATAAAGCTCCAAGTGGAAGACTTTACGTTGATGGTTCCATAAGTGTGGAAGAAGATGCTCAATCTATCAAAGAGCGAAAAAATTTATCTACCAACGGATTGATAGAAGCAACATTAGTAATTACGCCGAATGGAAATATTCATAACAAACCTTTATTAACTTTTAGAGGTTTACCTATATATGAAAAAGATGAATTTACATTTAATCTTGAAGAAGAAATTGAAAAAACAGCAAAAACTTTTTCTTTAAATAATAAAAAACAAGACTCAAATTTAATTGATGCCCTTAAAATAACTTGTAGAAAGTATACAAAAGAAAAATTAGGAAAAAGACCTTACACAAATATAAATTTAGTGAGGATTTAATTGAGTATTACAGGCTCAATAGTTGTATATGTTTGCTTGTGGTGGATAGTTTTCTTTGCCATTCTTCCAATAGATGTAAATCGTGAAAAAAAGCGAAATATAGAGGGTGTTGACCCTGGGGCCCCAGAAAATCCAAAAATAACTAAAAAAATAATTTATTGTACTTTAATTACATCTGGTATTTTTATAGTTATATATTTATTAGTAATTAATGAAATTTTAAATTTACGTAACTTTTTAAATTAATGTTTTTTTCAAAATCATTTATTCCAATACTAAAAAACAATCCATCTGAAGCTAAAATTAAGTCTCATCAATTAATGTTGAGAGTAGGTATGATTAAACAGTCCTCTGCTGGAATTTATTCTTGGTTACCGCTTGGATTTAAAGTCATGAAAAAAATAGAGCAAATAGTTCGAGAAGAACAAGACCGCGTCGGTGTTCAAGAAATATTAATGCCCACAATTCAATCATCTGAAATTTGGAAAGAAAGTGGACGATATGAAGATTATGGTGAGGAAATGTTAAGAATTAAAGATCGTCAAAATAGGGAAATGTTATACGGCCCAACTAATGAAGAACTTGTGACAGAAATATTTAGATCTTCCTTTAAATCATATAAATCTTTGCCGCAATTATTATATCATATACAATGGAAATTTAGAGATGAATTAAGGCCAAGGTTTGGCATTATGAGATGTAGAGAATTCTATATGAAGGATGCATACTCTTTCGATTTAACTGATGATGATGCAATATTTTCATATAATAAATTTTTCTTATCGTATCTAAAAACTTTTAAGAGATTAAATTTGTCTGCAATACCTATGGCTGCCGATACAGGACCTATAGGAGGAAATTTATCACATGAATTTATTATTCTTGCTGATACTGGTGAAAGTAAAATTTATACAGATAGAAGAATTTTTGATGTAGATAGCTCTAAAACAATACTAGATAAATATTCTTTAGATATATTGAGAAAACAATATGAAAATTTTTATTCTGTAACAGATGAAAAATTTAATAAAGATGAATTTGAAAAATCTGTTCCAGAAGAATTTAGAGTAAACACTAAAGGTATTGAAGTTGGCCACATATTTTATTTTGGAGATAAATATTCAAAACCAATGAATGCTGCTGTTGATTTTAATGGAAAAAAAGAATTTGTAAAAATGGGATCATACGGAATAGGAGTTTCAAGACTTGTTGGTGCCATAATTGAGGCAAAATATAAAGATACAGAAGGTATTATGAAATGGCCTATGTCAGTAACACCTTATGATTGTGCAATTATCCCGATGGTAAATAAAAATGATAAATCTAATTTAGAAAAGTCTATTAAAATATATGAATTTCTAAAATCAAAAAATATAGAGTCAATCATTGATGATACTGATGAAAATATCTCAGCTAAAATCAAAAAATTCAATTTAATTGGAATTCCATATCAACTGATAATTGGAAGCAAATCCGACGGAAATTTATATGAATTTAAGGAAATTGATGGTGAAACTCAAAAATTAAAAATTGAAGATATAGCATCACAAATAATAAAAGCTAAGAAAAATTGATTTCACAACTAGAAAAAGAAATTATATTTAGATTTTTAAAAGCTAGAAAAAAAGATGGCTTTTTAAATGTAATCTCTATTTTTTCTTTTATTGGCATTGGCCTGGGTGTAGCTGTACTAATAATTGTTATGTCAGTAATGAACGGTTTTAGATCAGAGTTAATAGATAAAATTGTAGGATTTAATGCACATGCCGTTGTAAAACCTTACGACAAGCCTTTAGTTTTTATAAATGATAAAGATTTAGCCAAAGGTATAGTTTCAAATGATGGAGAAGCAGTAATTCTCTCAAAACTAAATACAAAAGGCTTACTTTTAAAAGGATATTTAAAAAATGATTTTAAGAAACTAGAAATATCAAAAAATCAAAAATATTTTGGATCAACAGATTTAAAAATTAATTCTATTTCAATTGGAAAGGATTTAAGCTTTTTACTAAACATAGATATTGGTGATCAAATAACAATAATGTCACCATCTGGTATCCAAACAATTGTAGGGTCTTTTCCAAGACAAGATAAATTTGAAGTAATTTCTATATTTGATAGTGGGATAAGCGAATTTAATGAGAATGTAGCATATATCAATCTTAATACATTAGAAGATTTTTTTGATAAAAATAAAGAAAATAGATTTACAGAATACTATTTTAAAGATCCAAAAAATATTGAATATCATAAAAGAAATTTATTAGATTTATTTCCTGGTGCTTATGTTTATACATGGGCAGATTTAAATGAGTCTTTGTTTTCAGCTTTAAAAGTTGAAAGAAATGTGATGTTTATAATCTTGTCTCTAATAATCATTGTAGCTGCATTTAATATTATATCTGGTTTGACTATATTAGTTAAAAATAAAACAAGAGATATAGGAATTTTAAAATCTATTGGAGTTTCAAATACATCAATTAAAAAAATTTTCTTTTTTGTCGGATTTATTATTGGTACTTCTGCAACTTTATTTGGTATTTTATTAGGGACTTTATTTTCATACTATATAGAAAATATTAGGAAATTTATTTCAAATACTTTTGATATAATGTTATTTCCAGAAGAAATTTACTTTTTAAGTACTCTTCCATCAGAAATAAATGTAGGTTCAATTATCTTAATTGCATTATGTTCAATAATAACAACTTCTCTTGTATCCATTTATCCAGCCTCTAGAGCAGCAAAATTAGATACAATACAAACCTTAAAATATGAATAATTTTTTAAAATTAAATAATTTATCAAAAAGGTATGAAAAAAATAAATCTATTAAAGTTTTAAACAATATAAATTTTAAATTCGAGGCAGGAAAGATATATTCAATTATAGGACCTTCAGGATCTGGTAAATCAACATTATTAAATTTATTGTCATTAATTGACATACCATCATCTGGATATATTGAGTTTAATAAAAAGAAAATTGATACAAATAGCTCAATTGAGAACGATTACATTAGGTCAAAAAATATTGGCATTATATATCAAGACAAAAATTTATTGCCTGATTTTACAGCTCTCGAAAACGTAGTACTGCCAAATTTATTAATTTCTAATAATAAATCAAAATCAAAAGAAATAGCGAAAAAATTGATTAAAAAATTTGATTTAACCTCAAGATTAAATCATTATCCATCTGAACTTTCTGGTGGTGAAAATCAAAGAATAGCAATTGCTAGAGCTCTAATAAATGAACCAAACATTATTTTAGCTGATGAACCTACTGGTAGTTTAGATTTTGACAATGCTAAACAAATATTTAAAATTCTCTTTAATCTAAAAGAAAAAAATAGAATTATAATTTTTGCAACCCACAATAGATATTTTGCAAATATGGCAGATTGTAAAATTAAAATGATTGGTGGTATGATAAAGATCACCAATGAAAGAATCAGTTAACAAATCATTTAATCAATTTAAAATACATACTCAATATTCTATCTGTGAAGGCGCTGTAAAAATTGATCAATTAAAAAATTTCTGTAAAAAAAATAAAATTAAATCATTGGGCATATCAGACACTCATAATTTATCAGGTGTATTAGAGTTTTCAGAAAATTTATCATCTGTTGGCACACAACCAATTATTGGTACTCAGATATTATTTAAATATAAAGAATTTGAAGGTTTAGTACCTCTTATAGCTAAAAATTACATTGGATATAAAAATATTATTAAACTCTCATCAAAATCTTATTTGGAAAATTCAGAGACAACCACACCACATTGTAAATTAGATGACTTATTAAATAATTCCGAAGGTATAATAATCTTGACTGGTTCTATTAAATGTTTTTTTGGCATACTATTTAACAAAGGTTTAGCCAATGAATATGAGGAAGTACTAATTAAATTAAAAGAAAAATTTCAGGAAAATATTTACATTGAAATTCAAAGACATAATGACTTGAATGAGAAAGACTTTGAAAATTATAATCTAAAAGTTTCAAAAAAGTTAGAATTGCCAATTATTGCTTCTCAAGAAGTTTATTATTTAGATAAAGATATGTTCGAAGCTCACGATGCATTGATATGTATAGGACAAAAAACTTATATAAATGACACAAACAGAACTAAATTTTCAAATCAACATTATTTTAAATCATCAGAGGAGATGATTGAAGTTTTTAAAGATTTACCTGAAGCATTAGAAAATAATTTTAATTTACCTTTAAGATGTTCTTTTAAGCCAAATTTTTCTAAACCCATTTTGCCAAGTATTTCATCTTCTGAAAATGACCCAAACGAAATGTTAAAAAAATTATCTTATCAAGGACTAAAAAATAAATTTAAATTAGTTTTTGAGATAGATCTCATAAATATTGAAAGTAATGAAAAATATTTAAAATATAAAAAAAGATTAGATCATGAAATACAAATAATTGTTGAAATGAATTATTCTGGTTATTTCTTAATTGTTTCAGATTATATTAAGTGGGCTAAAATGAATAAAATTCCAGTAGGACCTGGTAGAGGTTCTGGCGCAGGTTCATTGGTTGCTTGGTGTTTATCCATTACTGATATTGATCCAATAAAATTTAATCTTATTTTTGAGAGATTTCTAAATCCGGATAGAATTTCAATGCCTGATTTTGATATAGATTTTTGTGAAGAAAAAAGAGATTTAGTTTTTGAATATTTAACTACAAAATATAAAGATAGCGTAGCCCATATTATTACTTTTGGTAAACTTAAGGCAAGAATGGTAATTAGAGATGTTGGTAGAGTTTTAGGTTTACCTTATGGTTTCATTGATAGTATTTGTAAAATGATACCATTTGATCCATCAAGACCTATGTCATTACAAGAATGTATAAATGTTGAGCCAAGATTGCAGAAGTTAATAAATGAAGATAAAAGAGTAGATCGTTTAATTAATTTATCTCTGAAATTGGAAGGTTTAAACAGAAATGTTGCAACTCATGCAGCAGGAGTTGTTATTGCTGATAAAAAATTAACGGAAACTGTGCCTTTATATAAAGATAATTCAGCAGACTTATTATTGCCTTCAACTCAATTTGATATGTACTCAGCAGAAAATGCAGGTCTTATAAAATTTGATTTTTTGGGTTTAAAGACACTTACGGTTATTGATAAAGCACAAAAGTTAATTAATAAAAGTAATCCTGAATTTAAAATTGATAAAATCAATTACGAAGATCAGAAAGTATATGAATTATTATCTAGTGGTAAAACAGTAGGATTGTTTCAACTAGAGAGCTCTGGAATGAAAGATGCTCTTGTTAACATGAAACCAAATAGGTTGGAGGATATAATTGCATTAGTAGCATTATATAGACCTGGACCAATGAGTAATATACCAATATATAATGAATGTAAGCATGGCAAAAGAGAACCAGACTATCTTCACCCAAAATTAGAAGAAATTTTAAAACCAACTTATGGTGTGATAATTTACCAAGAACAAGTTATGCAGATTGCTCAAGTTCTCTCAGGATTTACAGCAGGTGAAGCTGATATTTTGAGAAGAGCAATGGGGAAAAAAAAGAGGGCAGAATTAGAAAAACAAAAACAAAGATTTGTCGATGGTGCTTTTTCAAATGGAATCAAAAAAGATATCGCTGCAGGTATATTTTTAAAAATTGAGCCATTTGCCGAGTATGGATTTAATAAAAGTCATGCTGCAGCATATGCAGTTATAGCCTACCAAACGGCTTTTCTTAAAACCTATTACCCTCATGAATTTTTTGTAGCCTCCATGTCGATGGAATTATCAAATCAAAAGAAATTAAGTGAGTTCTATGAGGAATTAAAACGATTAAATATACCAATAATTAGACCTAATATAAATAAATCATATGCAAATTTTTCATCCGATGGAAAAAATTTTTATTATGCTTTAGGAGCAATAAAAAATGTAGGCTTTGAAGCTATTTCAAATGTTATAAAGGAAAGATCGATAAATGGAGAATTTAAAAATTTATCTGATTTTATAAATAGAATAAATCCTAAAGATATAAATAAATTACAGTTAGAAGGTCTTGTTCAAGCTGGATCATTTGATGAATTAAATAGTAACAGACAATCCTTATTTAATTCCATCCCAAATATTATAACTAAATCAAAAAATATTTTTGAAAACAAATCACTAAATCAAATCGATTTATTTGGTAGTGAAGAAACTCAAGAGATAAATTTTTTGGAAAAAATTGATGATTGGAATACTGATACAAAACTAGCAAAAGAATTCGAAACATTGGGTTTTTATATTTCTGATCATCCATTAAACCAATATAAATCAATTTTTAAACAATATAACATCATTGATTATAATAGTTTTGAAAATAGTAGTGATATTTTGAGTTCAAATATTGCATGTACTGTTTTAAAAATACAAGAAAAAAAAACCCAAAAGGGCAGTTCTTATGGAATAATTAAATTTTCTGATCTGTCAAATGTATTTGAGTTATTTATATTTTCAGAAATATTTGAATCAAATAGGCAAAAACTATTAGAAGGTAATTCGGTTATGTTAACTTTGATGAAAAATTATATAGACGAAAATAAATCTCAAAAAAGAATTAATGTAAAAAAAATTGTTGCCCTAAAAGAAATAATAAATAAACCTTACAGCAATATAGTTTTCAAATTTAATGAAATAGAAGATTTGAATAAACTTAAAAATTTAAGTATTAAAGATGGAGATACAGAGGTAAAAATTTTGATTGATAAAAACTCTAAAATTTACAAATTTGAACTAAAAGATAAGAGAAAAATTAATAATCAGCTTCTAAATACACTAAATTTGTCAGAAAATGTTGTAATTGATTAAATTAGGCTTGTTTTTTGTGAAATAAATTGTATTTATCTGAAAAATTAACACGCACACAATTAATGGTTTTATACCTCCGGTCCCTAAGGGGCAATAATTGTGGTGGCACAACCGGGAATAAATATGAAAATACCTAAAATAACAATCGAACAATTATTAGAAGCTGGTGTTCATCTGGGACACAAAACACTTAGATGGAATCCGAAAATGAAAAAATATATTTTTGGTAAAAGAGATTCTATACATATAATTGATTTGACCCAAACTCTTGAATTAACAAATACAGCTTTAGAGAAAGTTCATAACACTATTTCATCTGGTGGAAAAATATTATTTATTTCAACAAAAAAACAAGCCTCAGAAGCAGTAGCACAACTTGCTAAAGAAACTGAGCAATATTTTGTAAATTATAGATGGTTAGGTGGAATGTTGACAAATTGGGGAACCATATCTAATTCAATAAAAAAACTAAATAAAATTAATCAGGATCTCTCGTCTGAAAATAGGGGTTTTACAAAAAAAGAATTGCTAAAAATGAGTGGATTAAGAGATAAGTTGCAAAGATCATTGGGCGGAATAATGGAAATGAAAAAAATCCCTGATTTAGTTTTTATTATTGATACAAATTATGAGTCTTTAGCCATCAAAGAGTCAATAAAATTAGGTATACCAATTATTGCAATATTAGATACAAACTCTAATCCTGAAGGTATAGATTTTCCAATACCAGGAAATGATGATGCTAGAAGATCAATCGATCTTTATTGTAATTTAATGAGAGATACAATTAGTGATGCTAAAAAAAATCTCACTAATTTATCTGAGGAAACAAAAACATCTGATAAAAAAAATGATAATAAAATTGAAAGTAATTTAAAAAAAACAGTCACAAAATTGAATTAGACTTTTTATGAGCGATATTGAAAAAGTTAAACAACTAAGAAAATCTACTGGTGCAGGCTTTAAAGATTGTAACCTAGCTTTAAATGAAGCAAATGGAAATTTAGAAAAAGCATCTGAAATTTTGAGAGTAAAAGGCATTGCTAAAGCTTCTAAAAAGATGTCAAGAGATGCAAAAGAAGGTGTGATAGTCATAAGCGGTGATGTTAATAAATCGTCCTTGATAGAAATTAATTGCGAAACAGATTTTGTTGCAAAAAACGATGACTTCATTAACTTTGTAAAAGAGTTAAGCGAAATAAATAATTCCTGTTCATCGAATATAGATAACTTAAAAAAATCAAATATGTTGAATGGTAAATCTGTAGAGGATACTCTAGTTTCGTTAATTGCTAAAATTGGTGAAAAAATTACTATTGGAAAAGCTTTAACAGTAATGAACCATAATTCACAAAATTTTACGTATCAACATTCAATTATTAAAGATAATGTTTCTAAATTGGGAGTAATCGTATCTATAGAAACCTCAGAGAAAAATGAAAAAATTAATACATTTGGAAAACATTTATCAATGCATATAGCAGCATCAAATCCATTAGCATTAAATTCTAGTGAAATTGAGGATGAAATTCTAAATAAAGAACAAGAATTAATTTCAAAGGAACTAAAAAACTCTGGAAAACCTGAGGAAATAGTAAAAAAAATTAGTTTAGGCAAACTTAATAAATTTAAAGAAGAAAATAGTTTAATGACTCAAGATTGGGTTATGGAACCTAAAAAGAAAGTAAAAGATGTTTTAGAAGAGCTTGGAATACCAGATTTGAAAATTAAAGAGTTTACAAGAATTAAAATAGGCGAATAATGTTTGACGAAAAATCAATCAATTTAAAAATGAAAAAAACTATTGATAATTTTAATAAAGAATTAAATTCATTAAGAACAGGGAGAGCCAACTCAAGCATGCTTGATCTTATAAAAGTTGATGTTTATGGTCAAAAAATGCCCATTGACCAACTAGGAACAATAACAACTCCTGAGTCAAGATCTATAAATATTCAAGTTTGGGATATAAATAATGTTGCACACATAGATTCAGCTATAAAAAAATCAGAATTAGGACTAAATCCACAAATAGATGGACAATTGATAAGACTTCCAATTCCGGATCTAAGCGAGGAAAGACGAGTAGAGATGAAAAAAATTGTAAAATCAATGGGTGAAAAGTGTAAGATTTCAATTAGAAATATTAGAAGAGATGGAAACGATGAACTTAAAAAAATTTTAAAACAAAAAGAAATATCTGAAGATGAAGAAAAAAAATTTGAAAAAATAATTCAAAATTACACTAATGATTTTGTTAAGATAATTGATGATAAAGTTGCATCCAAAGAAAAAGAAATAATGACAATATGAACCCACCATCACATGTAGCCATAATAATGGATGGTAATGGAAGATGGGGCATAAGAAAGAAAAACTCAAGGAAATTTGGTCATAAAGAAGGTTTAAAAACTGTAGAAAAAATCATTGAAGCATCAATAAAAAAAAAAATCAAATATCTTACACTTTTTGTATTTTCTACTGAAAATTGGAAAAGACCATCTAATGAAATAAATTATTTATTTAAACTACTAAAAATTCATATTGATAAAGAAATAAAAAATTTGCAAAAAAAAGACATAAAAATTAAAATTATTGGCAATATAAATCCATTTCCTAAAAAACTTAAATCTAAATTAAGAAGTATACAACATTTAACAAAACAAAATAAAAAGATTCAAATTAATATGGCTTTAAATTATGGATCTAGAGAAGAGATAGTATCTACAATTAATTTCTTAAAAAAAAAAAAAATTCCTATAAATGAAAAAAATATTAACAATAATTTATATACAAAAAATATACCTGAACCAGATATAATAATAAGGACAGGTAATACAAATAGAATTAGTAATTTTTTGATCTGGCAGTCAATTTATTCTGAAATCTTTTTTGTAAAAAAAATGTGGCCAGAATTTAATGAAAATGATTATAATAAAATTATAAATAAATTTAGTCGAATTAGTAGGAATTTTGGAGGATTAAGTGACTGAACTTAATAAGAGATTTCTTACATCTTTAATATTGTTATTTTTTTTATTTCTTT
>CACMDY010000002.1 GCA_902612605.1 uncultured Pelagibacteraceae bacterium | reverse complement strand
AAAAAATTTCAAGTTCAAAAAATAATGAAAATATTTTTTTTATAATTTTAGATGGTATGCCAAGTATCGATATCGCAAAAAAACTAAAATTAATTAAAAATGAAAATAAAATAATTAATAAATTAAATCGTTTAGATTTAATCTATGTGGAAAATTTCTCATCAAATTATACAAAAACATATTTAAGTCTCGAAAGTTTATTAAACAGCACCTATCCTGTTTTAGAAGGTGAGCCTAAAGAAAGTATAAATAGAAAAAATTATTATCCATTTTCATTAAAATCAAATGAAAATATTAGGTCTAAAATTCTCAAATTGACTAATAGAAGTTTGATATGGATCGGAAGTTGGAGATTCAATTGTAAAAAAAACAAAATTAATCCCTGTTTTATTAATTATGACTATTTTGACTCCATTTATCTTAAAGTTTTTCCCATTTATCAGGATTCAGTTTTTATGATTCTTTTCAATTTGATAAGTGAGGATAAACTTCAACGAGACGCTGCAAATGTTTCTTTTAAATTTTTACAGGATGAAAAAAGTTATTTTAAAAGTAAGTCTATTTTAAATTCTCCAAAAAGTATTTATTTAGTCCATGTTGACAGCCCACATGCACCTCACAATTTTGATAAAAATTGTAATAGGATAAATAAATTCAAAAGAGATTTAACAGACGATCAAAATTTTATACATTATAATTATTCAATCAGTTGTACTTTAGAATTGGTATTTAACTGGGTTTCAAAGATTAATTCTAAAGAAAAAAATAATTTAATATTCATTTTTGGAGATCATGGTTTGAATCTTGACAAGAAAAGAATGAATGATTTAGACGAGGTTTATGATATAAATAATTTTGATGCAAAGTTTGAAACTTTTTTTGCATATCAAATACCTAATAGATGTAAGAATTTAGAAGTACCTAAATCTATAGTTAATCTTATGAGATTTTCTTTAAATTGTGCTGAAAATCTAAATCTGGAATATCTAGATGATTACAAATTTTTATCTCATTGGGAAGTTTTTACTAATTCTGACATGGTTAAAGAGTATGAAAGATAAAAACGTTAAAAAATGAAAATTGTATTTTTTGCATGCTGCTCAATTTTAATATTTTTTGTTATTTTTTTTGGATCTTTAAATTATTTCTTTAGAGGAGTACCCTTATTTAATATATTTAATATTAATATATCAGATTTAGTATTTGTGCTTAAAAAAAAAGAGTTCAGTGAGTCAAATAAAGTAGATTTTAATAAAGATCATTACATTCACAAGTGTGGTTACTTAGAAGATGGTTTCAATAATTTATCTTACAGAAAAGATATTTTTGGGTTTAGAGAAAATAAATCAGATTTATTTTATGATACAAATATTGTTATACTGGGAGATTCTTTCGGAGCTTCACATTGTATTAATAAACCTAACGATTTAACCTCTAAATTAATAAGTAATACGGGTGATGAAAAAATTTTAAATATTTCAGTATCTGGGACTGGCCCATATTATCAAAAAGAAATGATGATAAATTTATTTAATAAAAATAATACTAAATTTAATACTTTTATTTGGCTTTTTTATGAGGGCAATGACCATGAGGAACTCAAAAATAATTTTGGGAAAAAATTTGATTTTAATTTTAATGTAAACACAATTAAAGATCTTCAAACTTTAGATCAGACAAAAGTTAATTATGTACCATTGATAAACTTAACAATGTTAAAAATTAAGTTCTTTTTATCAAATTTTACAAGAGGTTTTGGAACTTTAATAAAATATTTTAAATCATACCCAAAACTAATAATTGATGAAAATATGTATGACATAACAGTTAAACAATTGAATAATTTTTTAATTGAAAATAAAATTGAAAATAAAATAATATTTTACATTCCAAAATATACACGTTTAGCTTATAATAGGATCAATCATCCACAAATAACTCAACTTGATAATCTAAAAGATTTAATTGAAAGAACTGCTCAAAAATATAATTTTGAATTTATTGATGGAGCTTTTATTTATCACAATAGACCAAATCCTTTAGATGTATTTCATTATAATTTACCTACACATTTTAATTCAAAAGGATATTCTATATTAGCTGAAGAATTATCAATAAGACTTAAACTTTTAGTAGGAAGTCGATAAATGAAAAAACTTTTAGGGATCGTGGTTCTAAGCTTTTTATTAACTGATAGTGCAATTTCACAAATGAAACACTCAATTTCAAAAGATGAATTTAAAGGTACAACAAGTCATTACATAATGACAGAGAGCGTTAAACCCAACAAACCAATGTCGTTTCCATATGAAGACACAGAAAGTACACTTGTAGTTGGGTGTAAAGAAAATGATTACTACTGGGCATATGTTTATTTTAATAAAGTTAACTTAACAGATGGAAATATTGGTGATGGTTATTATTCATATACTTTAGAAATTAAAGCTGGAGAGAGTTTTCATAAAGTTATGGCTACGCAAGATTTTGGAAATACATTTATAAATTTTAATATGACCTCAAGTGATAGAGAGACTGTGACTAAATTGATGGGATTGTATGATGAAATTTGGATACAGTTTAATCACTATCAAGATGGAAATAGATTTTATAAGTATGATACAAGAGGTTTTTTAAATTTATTTGATACTAATTGTAAAATTGCTAACTAAAAAATAATAATCTTTTGGCACAATCCTGGCACAATCAAATATTTAAATTAACTAAAATTAAATTCAGCATAAATAATAAGTGTTGATTTTATTGAGTGATGGTGCCCCCGCACGGACTCGAACCGCGGACCTATTGATTACAAATCAATTGCTCTACCAGCTGAGCTACAAGGGCACGAATAGTTTTTGTATTACGAATTTTGAGATTATCAAGTTTTATTTTTATATTGATTTATATGATGAAAAACTATCGCTGCACTATTTGATATATTTAAACTTTCAATATTTTTATTTATTTCTATTTTTACAGAGAAATCTGTATATTTTTTAGTATGCTCTCTCATACCAAACCCTTCTGATCCAAAAAGTAAGATGTTATTACCTTCCCATTTGATATCATCAAATCTTTTATCGCTTTTTGCTTCAAATCCATAGATCCAAAAATTTTTTTCCCTTAGAAATTTAAGAGTGGTATTTATATTAGATACTTCAAAAATATTTATATGCTCCATACACCCGCTTGCAGACTTATACATTAGTTTGCTTTCTGAAGGAAAATGTCTTTCTTTAATAATAATTCCATCTATTTCAAATGATGCGGCACTTCTTATTAACGAACCTATATTCCTGGGATCTGTAACCTCATCTAAGCACGCAATTGTCAAATTATTTTTTGATACAATAAATTCTTTTAAATTCTTTTTTTCAAAATGCTCAATTTCAGCTACATAGCCTTGATGAGTTATCCCATCTTTTGAGCAATATTTGTCTAGCTCTTTCCTTGTTTTGAAATATATTTTTAAATCTTTAAGAAGATTTTTTCTGGAACTTACCCTATGTAAATTTTTTTTACTCTCTTCTGTCAGAAAAATTTTTAAAACTTTTCTTTTGGGGTTTTTTAATGCTTCGATAACTGCATGTTTTCCAACTATAAAAAAAGATGATTTGTTCATGATAAATGTTGAATTTACACTATTTTTTAAGCTATTTTCCTTTATTTCACGTATTGCATTTGTACAATAAAAATATATAAAACGCATGTTGTTTAAAGCTTTATTGAACATGGGGTGCTTCCACCTAAAATTATATTAAGGAGGGGTACCAAAGCGGTCAAATGGGGCGGGCTGTAAACCCGTTGACTTCGGTCTTCGAAGGTTCGAATCCTTCCCCCTCCACCATTCAATAAAATTTTTAATAACGTGGAGTATACTTGGGTGTTGCGGGTGTAGTTCAATGGTAGAACGCTAGCCTTCCAAGCTGGATGTAAGGGTTCGATTCCCTTTACCCGCTCCAAAAATTAATTTAAGTAAAAATAAAAGAGGTAAACAAGTAATGTCAAAAGAAAAGTTCGTAAGAAATAAACCGCACTGTAATATTGGTACAATTGGTCATGTCGACCATGGTAAAACAACATTAACTGCTGCGATTACAAAAGTACTAGCAGAGTCAGGCGGTGCACAATTTACTGCTTATGATCAAATTGATAAAGCTCCAGAAGAAAAAGAGAGAGGAATAACAATATCAACTGCACATGTAGAGTATGAAACTGAAAAGAGACACTACGCGCACGTAGACTGTCCAGGACATGCCGATTATGTAAAAAACATGATTACAGGTGCTGCACAAATGGATGGCGCTATTTTAGTTGTTAATGCTGCAGATGGACCAATGCCTCAAACTAGAGAGCATATTCTTTTAGCAAGACAGGTTGGTGTTCCAGCAATAGTTGTTTACTTAAACAAAGTTGATCAAGTTGACGATAAAGAAATGATTGAACTAGTTGAAGAAGAAATAAAAGATTTATTAACATCATATAAATTTCCTGGAGACAAAACTCCAATTATCAAAGGTTCAGCATTGGCTGCTGTAGAAGGAAGAGATGATGAAATTGGAAAAAATTCAATAATGGAACTTATGAAATCTGTTGATGAATTTATTCCACAACCAGACAGACCAAAAGATAAAGATTTCTTGATGCCTGTAGAGGATGTTTTTTCAATCTCGGGAAGAGGCACAGTTGTAACTGGTAGAGTAGAATCAGGAGTTATTAAAACTGGTGACGAAATAGAAATTGTTGGAATAAGAGAGACAAAAAAAACAGTCTGTACAGGTGTCGAAATGTTTAGAAAACTTTTAGATTCAGGTGAAGCTGGAGATAACATAGGAGCTCTTTTAAGAGGAATAGAAAGAACAGATGTGGAAAGAGGACAAGTATTATGTAAGCCTGGCTCAATAACTCCACACACTAAATTTGAAGCTCAAGCTTATGTATTGAAGAAAGAAGAAGGTGGAAGACATACTCCTTTTTTCACTAAATACAGACCTCAGTTTTATTTTAGGACAACAGACGTAACAGGTGAAGTAGAATTACCAGCTGGAACTGAAATGGTTATGCCAGGTGATGACGCTAAATTCACTGTAAAATTAATTACACCTATTGCAATGGCTGAAAAGTTAAACTTCGCAATTCGAGAAGGTGGTAGAACAGTAGGAGCTGGAGTAGTAACAAAAATTATAGAGTAAACTCCATAGGAGTGTAGCTCAATTGGTAGAGCGCCGGTCTCCAAAACCGGAGGTTGGGGGTTCGATTCCCTCCGCTCCTGCCAAAAATATTTATGAAGAACCCACTAAAATTTATACAGGATGTTAAACAAGAAGCTTTTAAGGTTACATGGCCGACTGGCAAAGAGGTAATTCAAGGGTCTTTAATGGTTGTAGCTATGGCAATTGTTGCTGCATTGTTTTTTCTTTTATTGGATCAGGTTCTTCAATTTTTTTTAGAATTAATTTTAAAGGTTAATCTATAATGAAAAATTGGTATATAATTCAATCTCATTCAAGCTTTGAAAATAAGGTTGCTCAGGAAATTAAAGAGGAAGCTTTAAAAGCTAATCTTTCTGATAAAATTGAGGAAATTATTGTTCCAACTCACGATATAACGGAGGTTAAAAGAGGAAAAAGAGTTCAAAGAAAAAAAAAATACTTTCCCGGATATGTATTGTTAAAGAGTGAAATGGACAACACAATTTATCATATGATTAAAAATCTAAAAAAAGTGAGCGGCTTTTTAGGAACAAAGGGTACCCCAATTCCAGTCTCTGAAAAAGAAATTGAAAAAATACTTGGTCAAATAAAAGATGGTGTTGTACAGCCTAAATCAGGTGTTGAATACAATGTAGGTGAAAAGGTTCAAGTTATTGATGGACCTTTCGCATCGTTCAGCGGGTTAGTTGAGGATATAGATGAAGACAAATTGAGATTAAAAGTCTCTGTATCTATTTTTGGAAGACCAACTCCAGTTGATCTAGAATACAATCAGGTAGAAAAGGCAAGCTAATGGCAAAAAAAGAGATAAGTGGATACATAAAATTACAAATAAATGGTGGTCAAGCAAATCCTGCTCCTCCTGTTGGACCAGCTTTAGGTCAAAGAGGAATAAATATAATGGAATTTTGTAAAGCTTTTAATGAAAAAACAAAATCATTTGCAGGAAAACCAGTTCCCGTAATAATAACAGTATACAAAGATAAGAAATTTGATTTTATAATTAAATCACCACCAGCGTCACATTTTATAAAGGAGGCTGTAAAATTAAAAAGTGGTTCAAAGGAACCTGGTAGAAATATTGTTGCGAAGATTTCTAAAAAACAGTTAAAAGAAATAGCAGAAAAAAAGATGGAAGATTTAAATGCCCATGACGTTGATGAAGCTGCAAAAATTATTGCAGGTTCAGCTCGATCTATGGGTATTGAGGTAGTAGAATAATGTCATCAAAAAGATATAAAAAGTTACCAAAAAAAACTAGGGACTTGAAACCCGAGACTGTAGATAAATTAATTCCCATTCTAAAAGAAAATTGTAACACAAAATTTGATGAATCTTTAGATATCAATTTACAAATTAATAATAAGCAAAAGAAAAGCGAGATTAATATTAGAACTGTAATTAACTTACCAGGCGGAAATTCAAAAAAAGTTAAAGTAGGAGTTGTATGCGAAGAGAATAAATCACAAGAAGCAAAAGATGCTGGAGCTGAAGTTGTTGGTGGCGATGAACTCATAGATCAAATAAAGTCAGGAAATATAAATTTCGAAAAATTAATATGTACTCCAGGTATGATGATCAAACTTTCAAAATTAGGAAAAGTACTTGGTCCAAAAGGATTGATGCCTAATCCAAAATTAGGATCAGTGACCAACGAAATAAAAAAAGCCGTTAATGATGCAAAATCTGGTCAAGTTGAAATCAGAAATGATAAAGATGGAAATATTGGTGTGAGTATAGGAAATAAATCTTTTTCAGACGATAAATTAATAATGAATTTTAATGCAGTAATTGATGCATTAGAAAAAGAAAAATCAAATAATACAATTAAAGGAGATCTGATTAAACAAGCATTCTTAACTTCAACAATGGGCGTTTCATACAAAATCAAAATAGGCAAAAGTATTTAGTTATGATGAATAAAGAACAAAAGAAACAGTATATATCTGACATGACGAACCAGTTTGAAAAATCTGAAGCTGTGATTGTTACTCATTATCAAGGTTTGACAATGACACAACTTGATGACTTAAGAGCTAAAATGAGAAAACATGGCGTAAAATTTAAAATTACCAATAATAGAATAACAAAATTGGCATTGGAGAAAACAAGATGTAAAGAACTATCAAATCTTTTTTCAGGTCCCACTGCAGTAGCACTTTCGGAAGATGCAATAACATCTGCAAAAATTTTAACAAATTTTTCTAAAGAAAATGAAAATTTAAAGATTCTTGGTGGAATCATGGGTTCTGACATTTTAGACGTAGCTGGCGTCAAAAATGTAGCTACCTTACCATCATTGGATGAAGCAAGGGCAAAAATAGTAGGAATATTGAGGTCTCCAGCACAAAAAATAGCAAGTATTTTACTTGCGCCGGCGTCAAAAATCGCTATTTTAGCGCTCGAAAAATCAAAAAAATAACTTGGGACAAGATTTACTATGGCTGATTTAAATAAAATTATAGATGACTTATCAAGTTTAACTGTTGTAGAGGCAGCTGAACTTTCAAAACAACTTGAAGAAAAATGGGGAGTAACTGCAGCAGCAGCTGTGGCAGCAGCACCAGCAGCAGCGGGTGGAGCAGCACCAGCAGAAGAAAAAGATGAATTTACAATTATGCTTACTGCAGCTGGAGATAAAAAAATTAATGTTATAAAAGAGGTAAGAGCTATAACTGCTCTAGGCCTAAAAGAAGCAAAAGATTTAGTTGAAGGTGCACCGAAAGAAGTCAAAACTGGTGTTAATAAAAAAGAAGCAGAAGAGATTAAGCAAAAACTCGAAGCAGCTGGCGCAAAAGTAGAACTAAAATAAATTAGATAGGATTATTTACTGGTTATATTTTTAATCAGTAGTTGAGATGCAATTATCTTTTACAGAAAAGAAAAATATAAGAAAAAGCTTTGGGAAACTTAAGGAAAGTTTATCAATACCAAATCTTATAGAGGTACAAAAAAACTCTTATAAAGAACTCACAGAATTTAAACAAGATGTCGAGCAACATCTTGTTAAAGGTTTCGATAGAGTTTTTAAAAGCATCTTTCCAATTGAAGACTTGAATGATAAAGCTACTCTAGAATATGTATCTTATAAATTGGAAAAACCTAAATTTGATGTTGAAGAATGTATAGCAAGAGGATTAACTTATTCTGCTGCTTTAAAATGTACATTAAGGCTTGTAGTTTATGAAATAGATCAAGAAAATAATACAAAAGATATTTTATCAGCAAAAGAACAAGAAGTTTATATGGGAGAAGTTCCGATGATGACAAATAGCGGGACTTTTATAACCAATGGAGTTCAAAGAGTTGTTGTGAACCAAATGCATAGAAGTCCTGGTGTTTTTTTTGATCATGATAAAGGAAAATCTCACGCAAGCGGTAAATTATTATTTAATTGTCGTGTAATTCCTAATAGAGGCTCATGGTTAGACTTTGAATTTGATGTTAAAGATTTATTGTATTTTAGAATTGATAGAAAAAAGAAAATATTAGTCTCTACATTATTGCAAGCTTTAGGTTTTTCAAAAAATGATATTGTTGATGAGTTTTATCAGAGGGAAATATTAACATTTGATAAAAATTTAAATAAATGGAGAACAAAATTTGATCCAGATAATTATAAAGCTAAAAATTTTTCAGAAGAAGTTATAGATGCAAAAAATAATAAAGTAGTAGTAAAATTAGGTGAAAAAATAAATTTTTTAACTGCTAAAAAATTATCAAATGAAGGATTGAAGGAAATTTTTGTTTCTAACGAGTCTCTTTATGGTAAATTTTTACATAGAGATCTAATTATTGGAGAGGATACATTTAAAATAGGAACAGAATTAAATGAGACGATTGTAAGTAAAATTATAGAAGCAGAAATTAAGTCATTAGAAATTTCGAAGACGAATTCAATTAATAAAGGTCCATATTTATTACTAAGTATTTTTAACGATAAAAATGAAAATAAAAATGATGCAATAACAGAAATTTATAAGGTCTTAAGACCTGGAGAGCCACCTACAATTGAGATAGCAACTCAAATATTTAATAACTTGTTTTTTAGTTCTGATAGATACGATTTATCAGATGTTGGAAGAGTAAAAATGAATTCACGTTTAGAGTTGACATGCTCTGATAAAATTACAATTTTAAGAAATGATGACATACTTTCAATAATTAAGAAAATGCTAGACTTAAGAGATGGCAAGGATGAAGTTGATGATATTGATCATTTAGGAAATAGAAGAGTTAGATCTGTTGGAGAACTGGTAGAAAATCAAGCTCGAATAGGTGTTTATAGAATGGAGAGAGCTATAAAAGAGAAAATGACTACTTTAGATGTTGAGTCAGCAATGCCTCAAGATTTAATTAATGCTAAACCTTTAACAATTTCTCTTAAAGACTTTTTTGCTACGTCACAACTATCTCAGTTCATGGATCAAACTAACCCACTCTCTGAAATCACTCATAAGAGAAGAGTATCAGCTTTAGGACCAGGTGGTTTAACGAGAGAAAGAGCTGGATTTGAAGTTCGTGATGTTCATCCAACGCACTATGGAAGAATTTGCCCAATAGAAACTCCAGAGGGGCCAAACATAGGTTTAATTAACAGTTTATCAACTTATTCAAAAATTAATAAATATGGTTTTATTGAAAGCCCATATAAAAAGGTAAAAGATGGTATAGTTCAAAGCAATATAGAATATTTATCAGCAATGGAAGAAACCAAGTTTACCATTGCTCAAGCTAATTCTTTAATTGATAAAAATGGAAAATTTACTGAGGAACTAGTCTCCTGTAGGCAGAACTTGAATTTTATTTTAGCTAAACCTGAGAATATAGATTATATTGATGTATCACCAAAACAGCTCGTGTCAGTTGCTGCATCACTAATTCCATTTTTGGAAAATGATGATGCAAATAGAGCATTAATGGGATCTAACATGATGAGACAAGCTGTTCCTTTATTAAAACCAGAAGCGCCACTTGTTGGAACAGGTATTGAAAGTGACGTTGCTCTCGATTCAGGTGTTACAATTGTTGCAAAACGTGATGGTGTTGTCGATAAAATTGATGGTAAAAGAATAGTTATCAAAGCTTCTGGAGAAAAAGATTATTCTAAATCAGGAGTAGATATTTATAATTTACAGAAATTTAAAAGATCAAATCAAAACACCTGTATAAATCAAAAGCCTTTAGTAAGAGTTGGAGATAAAGTTAAATCTGGGGATATCATTGCTGATGGCCCATCTACTAAAGTTGGTGAATTAGCTCTAGGTAAAAATGTGACTGTAGCTTTTATGCCTTGGCAAGGTTACAATTTTGAAGACTCAATATTAATTTCAGAAAGATGTGTAACAGATGATGTCTTCACATCAATACATATAGAGGAATATGAAGTAATGGCGAGAGATACTAAATTGGGTGAAGAAGATATAACCAGAGATATACCTAATGTTAACGAAGAGTCATTAAAAAATTTAGATGAGTCAGGAATAGTTTATATAGGAGCAGAAGTAAAGCCAGGAGATATTTTAGTTGGTAAAGTTACCCCTAAAGGAGATACTGCATCAGGCCCTGAAGAAAAATTACTAAGATCAATATTTGGTGAAAAAGCAATTGATGTTACTGATACATCATTAAAAATGCCAAGTGGAAGTGGTGGTATAGTAGTTGATGTAAGAGTATTTAATAGACATGGTATTGATAAAGATGAGAGATCAATAACTATCGAGCGAGCAGAAATTGAGAGTGTTCAAGAAGATAAAAAGGTTGAAGAAGAAATATTAGAAAGAAGCATAAAGCAGAGATTGTCATCAATATTGAATGGAACAAAAATTAATAAAAAAGTTAAAGATGTTGAGGCAAATACAATTTTGTCAGATGAGATTATTAATAATATTCCTGTTTCAGACTTATTTAAAATTTCAATAGAGGACCAAAACAAACAATCTTCTCTTTCTCAAATTAAAGATCAATACAATAGTGCTAAACAAGATATTCAAGAAAGATTTGAAGATAAAGTTCTAAAAATTAGACAAGGTGATGATTTACTGCCTAGTGTTATGAAAATGGTTAAAGTTTTTGTTGCTATAAAAAGAAGACTCAGACCAGGAGATAAAATGTCTGGAAGACACGGAAATAAAGGAGTTGTAAGTAAAATAGTTCCAGTTGAAGATATGCCATATAGAGAAAATGGTAAACCAGTTGATATTGTTCTTAATCCACTAGGTGTTCCAAGTAGGATGAATGTTGGCCAAATTTTAGAAACACACTTAGGATGGTCTTGCACAGAGTTAGGTGAGAAGTTAAATCAGTTGGTAAATGAAAACCAGAAGAAAATAGAAAAGACAGATAAGATTAAATCATTTCTGAAAAATGTATATGGCAAGGAAATATATGATGAAGATATTGAAAAATTAAATCAATCTGAATTTGAGGATTTGTGTTCAAATATAAGACATGGTGTTCCAATAGCTACACCAGTTTTTGATGGAGCTAAAGAAAACGATGTTACCAAAATGTTAGAATTAGCTGAATTACCAAACTCAGGGCAAACTACGCTTTGGGATGGAAGAACTGGAGAGAAATTTGACAGACCTGTTACAGTTGGAACAATTTATATGTTAAAACTTCATCATTTAGTTGAAGATAAAATTCATGCAAGATCTACTGGCCCTTACAGTTTAGTGACACAACAACCACTAGGGGGTAAGGCGCAATTAGGAGGGCAACGTTTTGGTGAAATGGAAGTTTGGGCATTAGAGGCTTATGGAGCTTCATATACTCTCCAAGAAATATTAACCGTTAAGTCAGATGATGTGGCTGGAAGAGTTAAAGTTTACGAAACTATAGTTAAAGGGGAAGAAAATTTTGAGTCAGGTATACCTGAGTCATTTAATGTTTTAGTTAAAGAAATTAAGTCACTAGCACTAAATGTGGAGCTAAATTAATATGAGTAAAGAATTAACCGATCTATTTAAATCTTCAGAAATTTCAGAAGCCCAAAATTTTAATAGCATAAAAATAACTCTTGCTAGTCCAGAGAAAATTAAATCTTGGACTTATGGAGAAATCAAAAAGCCTGAAACAATAAATTATAGAACTTTTAGACCTGAAAAGGATGGATTATTTTGTGCAAGAATATTTGGACCTATAAAGGATTATGAATGTCTTTGTGGCAAGTACAAAAGAATGAAATTTAGAGGAATTATATGTGAAAAATGCGGTGTTGAGGTTACAAAGTCAAATGTGAGACGTGAAAGAATGGGCCATATTAATTTAGCCACTCCTGTTGCTCATATATGGTTCTTAAAATCTTTACCTAGCAGAATATCACTTGCAATAGATATGAAGCTTAAAGAGGTTGAGAGAGTACTTTATTTTGAGAACTTTATAGTTATTGAACCTGGCTTAACAGGTCTTAAGAAAAACCAGCTTTTAGGTGAAGAGGAACTTATAAAATATCAAGATGAGTATGGAGAAGAATCTTTTACTGCAGGAATTGGAGCTGAAGCAATTTTAGAAATTTTAAAATCAATTGATTTAGAACAAGAAAAAGAAGAATTAATTAAGTCTATTAAAGAAACTAAATCAAAGGTTTCAGAAGAAAGATCAATTAAAAGATTAAAATTAATTGAGTCTTTTATAGAGACTGGAAATAAACCAGAGTGGATGATATTAACTACTATACCGGTTATCCCTCCTGAATTAAGACCACTTGTTCCATTAGACGGAGGTAGATTTGCTACTTCTGATTTAAATGATTTATATAGAAGAGTTATAAATAGAAATAACCGTTTGAAAAGGTTAATGGATTTAAAAGCCCCAGATATCATTGTAAGAAATGAAAAAAGAATGCTTCAAGAGTCCGTAGATGCATTGTTCGACAATGGTAGAAGAGGTAGAGTAATCACAGGAACAGGCAAAAGACCTCTAAAATCTTTAGCAGAGATGTTAAAAGGTAAACAGGGTAGATTTAGACAAAATCTATTGGGTAAAAGAGTTGATTATTCAGGAAGATCAGTAATAGTAGTTGGGCCAGACTTAAAATTGCATGAATGTGGTTTGCCAAAAAAAATGGCTTTAGAATTATTTAAACCATTTTTATATGCAAGATTAAATAAACTTGGATTAGCTTCTACAATTAAGCAAGCAAAAAAACTTGTTGAAAGAGAAAGAAATGAAGTTTGGGATGCTTTAGAATTAATTGTTAGAGAACATCCAGTTATATTAAATAGAGCACCGACATTACATAGACTAGGCGTTCAGGCGTTTGAACCAAAATTAATCGAAGGTAACGCAATAGAGCTACATCCACTAACTTGTGCTGCATTCAATGCGGATTTTGACGGTGATCAAATGGCAGTTCATGTACCATTAAGTTTAGAGGCACAATTAGAAGCAAGAGTCCTAATGATGTCTACAAACAATATTTTAAGCCCATCAAATGGAAAACCAATAATAGTTCCAAGTCAGGATATGATTTTAGGAATTTACTATCTTTCTCAACCACCATATCAAACAGATAGAGTCGAGGGATATTTTGTAAATACATCAGAGATAGAGCATGCTCTAGAAATTGGTCAAATTAAAGTTCATTCAAGAATTGTCTCAAGATTTGCTACGGTCGATGAAAAAGGTAACACAAAATTTGAAAAACACATTAGTACAGCCGGAAGATTTCTTTTAGCAAATCTAATACCAAAAAATATAAATAATAAATTTACTCTAGTTGATAGACTATTACCTAAAAAAATAGTATCCGAAGTTATTGATCATGTTTTCCGATTTTCTGGTCAAAAAAGCACAGTAATATTTTGTGACAAATTAAAAGACCTAGGATTTAAACATGCCTTCAAAGCCGGAATATCATTTGGCAAAGATGATTTAGTAATTCCAGATAACAAACAACAATTAATTGATGAAACTAAAAAACTAATTTCTGATTATGAAAATCAATATGCAGAAGGATTAATAACAAGAGGTGAAAAATACAATAAAGTAATTGATGCGTGGTCAAAATGTACTGATAAAGTTGCATCAGAAATGATGAAAAGAATTTCTGCTACTGAAATGACTGAAGATGGTCTCAAAATTAATTCAGTATTCATGATGGCAGACAGTGGCGCAAGAGGTTCTGCGGCTCAAATGAAACAATTAGCCGGCATGAGAGGTTTAATTGCTAAACCATCCGGAGAAATTATAGAGTCTCCAATTACATCAAATTTTAAAGAAGGTTTAACAGCACTAGAATATTTTAATTCAACACACGGTGCAAGAAAAGGTCTAGCCGATACTGCATTAAAGACAGCAAGTTCTGGATACTTGACAAGAAGACTTTGTGATGTTGCACAAGATTTAACTATCACTCAAGTTAAATGTGATAACCCAAGTTTCATAAAGCTTACAGAGGTTTTAGAAGGTGGAAATATAATGGTTAGCTTGTCAGAAAGATCACTTGGAAGAGTAACAGCAAAAGATGTAAAAAATCCATTAACAGGTGAAGTCTTAATAAAGAAGAATAGCATGATCGATGAGGCTGCTTGTGAAAAAATTGACTCTGCAGGTGTGAAAAACCTGAATGTTTACTCAGTAATGACATGTAGTTTGAAAGAAGGTGTATGTGCTACTTGTTACGGTAGAGATTTATCAAGAGGTAAAATGGTACATGTTGGTGAAGCAATCGGAATGATATCAGCCCAATCTATAGGTGAACCAGGGACTCAACTTACAATGAGAACTTTCCACGTTGGAGGAACTGCATCAGTCAAACAAGACTCACAAATAGTATCAAATAATGATGGTATATTAAAAATTGTTAACACAAATTTATTAGTAGACTCAAAAAAGAATTTAATTGTAATGGGCAGAAATACAGAATTATCAATAGAAGATGATAATGGATTACAAGTAGCTGCATATAAAGTTCCTTATGGATCAAAACTTTTCTTTGAAAATGGAGATAAAGTTAAAAAAGGATCAAAAATATGTGAATGGGATCCATATACAACACCTGTTATTGCTGAAAAGGATGGAATAGCCAATTATGTAGATTTGATAGATGGTGTATCGCTAGCGGAAACGACTGATGATGCAACTGGAATTTCTACTAAAGCAGTAGTTGATTGGAAAACTCAATCTAAAAATACAGATTTAAAACCAAGAATAACTCTGAGAGATGCTAAAGGAAATGTTGTTAAAAAAGCTGACGATAATGAAGCAAGATACTACTTAGTTCCAGATTCAATATTATCTGTTAAAGATGGGCAAAAAATTTCAGCTGGTGATGTAATAGCTAGACTTCCCAAAGAAACTACAAAAACTAAAGATATTACAGGAGGTCTACCAAGAGTTGCTGAATTATTTGAAGCAAGAAAAGCAAAAGATAGTGCAATTATCGCAGAGAATGATGGTAAAGTAATATTTGGTAAAGAGGTAAGAGGTAAACAAAGAGTAACAATTGAGTCCGAAAATGGTGATACTTCAAGTTATTTAATACCAAAAGGAAAACACATTAATTTTAATCAAGGTGAAAAAATAAAAAAAGGAGAATATTTGCTGGATGGGCAACCATTGCCTCATGATATTCTTAGAATTTTAGGCATTGAGGAATTAACTGAGTATTTCGTAAACCAGGTACAAGACGTTTATAGGTTACAAGGTGTAATTATAAATGATAAACACATTGAAGTTATCTTAAGACAAATGCTAAAAAAAGTTGAAGTTAAAACTCAAGGCGACAGCTCATTACTCCCTGGAGAAATTATTGATAGAATAAGATTTGAAAATATGAATGAGCAACTAATTAAAGATGGCAAAAACCCTGCTGTTGGAGAAAGAGTTTTAATGGGAATAACAAAAGCCTCACTTCAAACTGAGTCATTTATTTCAGCTGCCTCTTTCCAAGAAACCACAAGAGTTTTAACAGATGCTGCGATTAAAGGTAAAGTAGATAAACTATCAGGATTAAAAGAAAATGTAATTGTTGGTCGATTAGTTCCCGCTGGAACTGGATCTGTTAAAAATTTGTGGAACAAGAAAGCTCGTTTAGACGACGAAAAATTCATTGCTGAGAATGAGAAGATTGAGCAAGCAGAAAGTCCCGTAAATCAATAAAAAATCGTCATTTTTCCTTGTCTTTTAATTTGACAAATGGAATTTCTATAGTATTTTGTGCGTGTTTTTGGTTGGAATGTAGTGACTAGTGCACTAAACGCTGCCACAAATAACCTGACAGTTATTTCATCTAAAATCAAATAATTATAAATTTTATGCCAACAATTAACCAGTTGTTAAGAAAAGGACGAGATAAACAAATTGCTAGGAATAAAGTTCCAGCATTACAAAAACAACCTTTGAAAAGAGGTGTTTGCGTAAAAGTTTATACAACAACTCCTAAGAAACCAAACTCAGCATTAAGAAAAGTTGCAAGAGTTAGATTGTCAAATGGATTTGAAGTTACGGCATATATTCCTGGAGAGGGACATAATTTACAAGAGCACTCAGTAGTATTAATAAGAGGCGGACGTGTTAAAGACTTACCTGGTGTGAGATATCATATACTGCGTGGTAATTTAGATACTCAAGGAGTTGCAAATAGAAAACAGAGACGTTCTTTATATGGAACGAAAAAAGGTAAATAAAAATGTCTCGAAAAAGAAAAGCTCCAAAAAAAATTCCTATTGTAGATCCTAAATATAAATCAGTAATAATTCCAAAATTAATAAACTCTATAATGTTAGATGGTAAAAAAACAATTGCAGAAAAAATTGTTTATGATGCAATTGATAAAATTAAATCAAAATCAAAAGATGAACCTTTAACAGTATTTAATGATGCAATAAATAATGTGAGACCAACCGTTGAGGTTCGATCAAGACGCGTAGGTGGAGCTACCTATCAAGTTCCAGTAGAAGTTAAAGCTAAAAGATCACAAGCTTTAGCATTAAGATGGATAATTGATGCATCGAGAAAAAGAAAAGATAAAAAAATGTCCGATAAATTATTTAATGAAATTTTTGATGCTTATCAAAAAAGAGGTTCAGCAATAAAAAAGAAAGAAGATACACATAAAATGGCAGAGTCAAATAAAGCTTTTGCACATTTTAGATGGTAAACAATATGGCAAAAACTCATCCACTAAATAAATATAGAAACATTGGTATCATGGCTCATATAGATGCTGGTAAAACAACAACTACAGAAAGAATTTTGTATTACACAGGTAAGAGCCATAAAATTGGTGAAGTTCATGATGGTGCTGCCACAATGGATTGGATGGAACAAGAGCAGGAAAGAGGTATTACAATTACATCAGCTGCTACAACTTGTTTTTGGAGGGAGCATAGAATTAATATTATTGATACTCCTGGTCACGTTGATTTTACAATTGAAGTTGAACGTTCTTTAAAAGTCTTGGACGGAGCCGTTGCAGTATTTGATGGTGTTGCTGGTGTTGAACCACAATCTGAAACAGTTTGGAGACAAGCTGATAAATATAAAGTTCCTAGAATTTGCTTTGTTAATAAACTTGATAGAACCGGCGCAGATTTCTTTAGATGTGTGGATATGATTAAAGATAGGCTAGGAGCTAAACCTTTAGTTATGCAAGTACCTATTGGAATAGAGGCATCATTACAAGGTGTTGTTGATTTAGTTAAAATGAAAGCAATTGTTTGGAAAAATGAAGACCTTGGTGCCGAATGGGAAGAAAAAGATATTCCAGATGAACTCAAAGAAACATGTGATAAATACAGACAAGAATTAGTTGAGACTGCTGTAGAGCAAGATGAAAAATTAATGGAAGCTTATTTAGGTGGTGAAGAAATTAAACAAGAAGATTTAATTAAATGTGTAAGAAAAGGATGTTTAAATTTTGAATTCGTACCAGTTTTAACAGGTTCTGCTTTTAAAAATAAAGGTGTTCAACCACTGTTAGATGCTGTTGTTGATTACTTACCAAGTCCAGAGGATCTTGGATCTATAATGGGTACAAAACCAGGATCCGATGATGAAATTGAAATGAAGTTTGAGGATAGTGCGCCATTTTCAGCTTTAGCTTTTAAGGTAGCAACAGATCCATTCGTAGGAAGTCTTACATTTATTAGAATTTATTCAGGTACAGTTAAATCTGGAACTGGAGTTTATAATACTTCTTCAGATAAAGAAGAAAGAGTTGGAAGAATGCTTTTAATGCATGCTAATTCAAGAGAAGACATCAAAGAAGCAAGCGCAGGTGATATAGTTGCTCTCGCTGGATTAAAAAATACAATAACAGGTCACACATTGGCAAATAAAGATGCACCAGTATTACTTGAACCAATGGAATTTCCAGATCCAGTCATAGAAATTGCTGTTGAGCCAAAATCAAAAGCTGATCAAGAAAAAATGGGTGAAGCATTAGGAAGATTAGCCAAAGAAGATCCGTCATTCAGAGTTTCATCAGACGAGGAGTCAGGACAAACAATAATTAAAGGAATGGGTGAATTACATTTAGATATAATTGTTGATAGAATGAAAAGAGAATTCAAAGTCGAGGCAAATGTAGGAGCACCTCAAGTTGCATACAGAGAAACAATATTAAATGCTGCTGAGTTTGATTATACACACAAAAAACAGAGCGGTGGTGCAGGACAGTTTGCTAGAGTAAAATTATCTGTTGAACCGCTTGAACCAGGTAAAGGGAGAGAAATTGAAAGCAAAATAAAAGGTGGAGCAATACCAAAAGAATTTATACCGGGTGTTGAAAAAGGTGTAGAGACAATAGCTGACGGTGGTATTCTAGCTGGATTTCCTTTAATTGATTATAAAGTTACAATCCTAGACGGTTTGCACCATGATGTTGATTCAAGTGTATTAGCTTTTGAGCTAGCTTCCAGGCAATGTTTTAAAGAGGCATGTGCTCGAGGAACTCTAAAACTTTTAGAACCAGTAATGAGAGTAGAAGTTGTTACTCCAGAAGATTATATGGGAGATGTAATAGGTGATTTGAATAGTAGAAGAGGTCAAATAAGTACACAAGAGCAAAGAGGAAATGCAACAGTAATAACAGCAATGGTGCCATTAGCAAATATGTTTGGTTATATAAATAGCTTAAGATCAATGTCACAAGGTAGAGCTCAATACTCAATGTTTTTTGATCATTACGACAAGGTTCCTCAAAATGTTCAAGATGAGGTAACGAAGAAAACAGGTTAATTATGGATAAACAAAATATTAGAATAAAATTAAGAGCGTACGATAACAAGGTTTTAGATCAGTCCACTGAGGAGATTGTAAATACTGTTAAAAGAACAGGAGCTAATATTAAAGGTCCAATTCCTCTACCTACAAAAATAGAGAGATATACCGTTTTAAGATCACCACATATTGATAAAAAAAGTAGAGAACAATTCGAAACCAGAACTCATAAAAGATTAATTGATATTATTGAACCTACACCTGCAACAGTTGAAGCACTAATGAAATTAGATTTAGCATCAGGGGTAGATGTGGAGATTAAAATATAATGGATAATTTAGCTTTAATTGGAAAAAAAATAGGAATGTCTAGGGAGTTTTTTAAAACTGGCCAATCAGTTCCAGTTACTGTGTTAAAAATGGAGACCGGAAGAGTAATAAACGTTATTGACAAAGAAACAAGAGGTTATTGCGCAGTACAAATAGGATTTGGAAAAATAAAAAACTCAAAATTAACCAAATCTATGAAAGGCTATTTTGCTAAAAAAAATACTGAGCCAAAAAAAACACTTAAAGAGTTCAGGCTAGAAAGTACTGAAAATTTCAAAGAAGGAAATGAAATTGGAATAGAAATATTTGAGAATGTTAAATTTGTTGATGTCAAATCTAAGACAATTGGTAAAGGATTTGCAGGTGCAATGAAAAGGCATAATTTTGGTGGATTAAGAGCTACTCATGGGGTTTCAATTTCTCATAGATCACATGGTTCAACAGGACAAAGGCAGGATCCTGGAAAAGTTTTTAAAGGAAAAAAAATGGCTGGTCATATGGGAGATAAAATTAGAACTATACAGAATATTGAAGTTATAAAAGCTGACAAAGAAAACAATTTGCTGTATTTAAAAGGCTCTATTCCTGGATCTAAAAATACAGAAGTTTTAATTAAAAAATCAGTCAAAAATATTAACCGAATGTCAATTGAAGAAAAAATTGAGCAAATTGAAAAACAAAAAAAATCAGCTGATAAAAAGAAAAAATAAATGAAAATAGATAAATTAAGTTTTGATGGAAAAAAGCAGAGTATTGAAGTGCTAGATAAAATTTTTAGTGCTAAAGTTAACAATCAATTAGTGAGTGGTGTAATTTATAAATTAAACGCAAACTTTAAAGGTAGAAAAGCAAAAACAAAGCAACGAAATGAAATAACTGGCTCAACGTCTAAAATTTACTCACAAAAAGGTACTGGAAATGCAAGACACTCTAGTAAAAAGGCTCCTATATTTGTAGGCGGGGGAATAGCTCACGGACCAAAAGGTCAGGATAAATATAAAACTAGAAAGTTGAATAAGAGTGAAAAAAAAATGAGTATAGCCTCACTTATTACTGAAAAAAATAAATCGAATGAAGTAATTATTTTTGATGATTTTGGAAAAAAAATTGAAAAGACAAAAGAAATGTTTGAACTTTTAAAGAAGTTTGATGCAAATAACTCATTATTAATTGTCGATATAAAATCTAAAGATAATATCTTAAGGTCAATTAAAAATATTCCTAACGTCAAATTAACAGATGCAAATCATTTCAGTGCATTTGATTTAGTTAAATATAAAAAAATTATTTTCACTGAAAGTTCAGTTAAAGAATTGGAAAAAAGGTATCAATAATGGATAAACTAAGCTTATACGACAAAATCCTGTTTCCTGTTGTAACTGAAAAATCAACAAATTTATCAGAACAAAATAAAATTGTTTTTAAGGTACCTCAAAGTGCTAATAAAAAAACTTTAAAAGGTTCAATTGAAAAAATTTTTAAAGTCAACGTAACAAAAATTAATATTATTAATAAAAAAACACTAATCAAATCTACTAGAGGAAAAAAAGTTAAAAAGAAAGGTTTTAAAAAAGCAATTATTACACTTAAAAAAGGTCAAAATATTGACTTAACAACAGGAATTTAAATTATGGCATTAAAAACATTCAAACCTTACACGAAATCTACCAGAGGGACAATTCTGACAAGTAGAGCAGGTTTATGGAAAGGTAAGCCTTATAAGCCATTAACAAGTGCAAATTATTCTTCAAAAGGAAGAAATAATTATGGTCGTATTACATCTAGACCAAGTTTTAATTGGTTTTTTATTAGGATTGTTTTTAATTTTTTCAACTTTTTTAATTAAACTTTCCTCAACAAACGGTCCTTTCCAAACAGATCATGCCATATAATGTTGGTTAAATTTGAAGACAATGAAAAATTCTATTATCTTGCTCCACAAAAAATAAAAGTTGGTGATTATGTTCAAAATGGTTCTTCCTCAGAAATCAAAATAGGAAATTGTTTACCATTACAGGATATTCCAGTAGGTATTGACATACATAATGTTGAAATACAACCGGGTGCTGGTGGAAAGATAGCAAGAGCCGCTGGCTCTTCTGTAACGATTTCAGGTATTGATGGAAATTACTCAATTATAAAAATGACTTCAGGTGAAGTTAGGAAAATAGATTCTAGAGCGTTGGCTACAGTTGGAGTATTATCTAATCCAGATCAAAAAAACATTAAAATTGGTAAAGCTGGTAGATCAAGATGGTTAGGGAGAAGACCACATACCAGAGGGGTTGTTAAAAATCCAGTAGATCACCCCCATGGTGGAGGTGAAGGAAAATCTGCAGGCGGACGACATCCTGTATCTCCTACTGGACAATCAGCCAAAGGATTAAAAACAAGAGACAACAAGAGAACTGATAAATTTATAATAAGAAGAAGAAAGAAGAAGAGAGCTTAATATATGGCGAGATCTGTTTGGAAAGGACCGTTTGTTGAGGAAAGTTTAATTAAAAAAGTTGAAAAAATTAAAAACAATCCTAATAAAAAACCAATTAAAACTTGGTCTAGAAAATCTACGATAATACCTGACTTCGTAGGATTTAGTTTTTTAATTTATAACGGTAAAAAATTTATACCAATAACTGTATCTGAGGATATGGTGGGACACAAATTTGGAGAATTTGCTCCAACAAGACAGTTTTTTGGTCATACACCAGCTGATAAAAAAGCAAAAGTTGAGGGTGGAGCTAAGGGAGCTGATAAGAAATAAATATGAGTAAAAATAAAGATATAGATTTAAAACAAGTTAGATCAATAAATAAGAATGTAAGATCTAGTGTAAGAAAATTAAAACCTATACTTAAATCAATAGTTGGTAAAAAAGTAGAAATTGCAATTAGAGATTTATCTTTTTCAGAAAAAAGAATTTCTAAAGATGTAAAAAAAACAATTTCATCTGCAGTTGCTAATGCAGAAAATAATTTTCAATATGATATTGATAATTTAGTGGTTAAAGAAGCTTTCTGTGGAAAACAGGTAATAATGAAAAGATTTAGAGCTAGAGCCAAAGGTAGAGCTGCAGAAATTATGAAACCATACTCAAATGTAACAATAGTTTTGAGTGAACAAATGAAACAAAAAGAGAAGGAACATGGGACAAAAGGTTAATCCAGTAGGTTTAAGATTAGGCATCAATAGAGGATGGGACTCTGTTTGGTACGCAAAAAAACAAGATTTTGGAAATTATTTAATTGAAGATTTTAAGATTAGAGAATTCATTAAAAAGAATGTTATCAATTCAGGCGTTTCAAAAGTAATGATAGAAAGATCAGCAAAGAAATGTTTTGTAACAATTTATACTTCTAGGCCTGGATTTGTAATTGGAAAAAAGGGAAGTGATATAGAAAAAATCAAAGGAAAACTATCAAAATTAAGCGCAAATGAAATAGTGCTAAATATTAAGGAAGTAAAAAAACCTGAGACAAATTCATTTTTAGTTGCCGAGAACATCGCTCAACAGTTAGTTAAACGTGTTTCGTACAGGAGAGCAATGAAGAGAGCAATGCAATCTGCATTAAGATTAGGAGCTAAAGGAATTAAAGTGTCTTGTAGTGGCAGACTTGGTGGAAACGAAATTGCAAGAACAGAATGGTTAAGAGATGGTAGTATTCCATCCCATACTTTAAGAGCAGATATTGATTATGCTGAAGCAGAAGCTTTGACTACCTATGGAATAATTGGAATTAAAGTTTGGATATATAAAGGAGAAATTTTTACGAAAGAATTTAGCCAAGAAAGGAACAAAACATAATAATGTTACAACCAACTAGAACAAAGTTTAGAAAAGCACATAAAGGAAGAATTCACGGCAATGCTTCCAGATGTAATGCTATGAATTATGGTTCTTTTGGATTAAAAGCAATTCAGCCAGAAAGAATTATATCCAGACAGATAGAGGCAGCTAGAGTAGCATTAACAAGACACATGAAAAGACAAGGCAGAGTTTGGACAAGAATGTTTCCTAATATACCCGTATCAAAAAAGCCTACCGAGGTAAGAATGGGTAAAGGAAAAGGCTCTCCTGAATTTTGGGCATGTAGAGTTAAACCAGGAAGAATTTTATTTGAGGTTGATGGAGTAACAGAAGAAATTGCTAGAGAAGCTTTATATAAAGCGTCAGCAAAACTGCCAATTAAATGTAAATTTATTAAGAGAATTTAAATGAAAAAAAATGATATAAAAAAAATGACTAAAGAACAAGCTTTGAAAGAAGTTGAAAAATTAAAAAAAGATCTTTTTAATTTTAGATTTCAAAAAATTAATGGTCAGATAAAAAGTCCATCAAAAATAAGTGAAACGAAGAGGAATATTGCAAGATTAAAAACATTAGTAGTGAGAAAAGATGCCTAAAAAAGTATTAAATGGAATAGTTGTCAGTGATAAGCCAAATAAAACTATTACAGTCTTAGTTGAGCGAAAATATCAACATCCAGTATTAAAAAAAGTAATTAAAGCTAGAAAAAAATATAGTGTTCATGACGAAGAGAATAAATATAAAAACGGTGATAAAGTATCGATAAAAGAGTGTAAACCTTACTCAAAGTCTAAAAAATTCGAGGTAATAGGAGTTTCCAAATGATACAAGTTCAGACGGAATTATTTGTTGCAGACAATACTGGTGCAAAAAAGATTGAATGCATAAAAGTATTAGGTGGATCTAAAAGAAGATATGCAAGTATTGGTGATACTATAGTTGTTGCAGTTAAAGAAGCAATTCCAAAAGGAAAAGTTAAAAAAGGTGCAGTTCATAAAGCAGTTGTTGTTAGAGTTAAAAAAGGAATTCATAGGAATGATGGATCCAAAGTAAGATTTGACAACAATGCAGCTGTTTTGACTGATGATAAGGGGGAGCCAATTGGCACTAGGATTTTTGGACCAGTTACTAGAGAATTAAGAAATAGAGGACAAATGAAAATAATTTCGTTGGCACCAGAGGTATTATAATGATTAAAAAAGGTATTAAAGTAAAGATATTGACCGGTAAGGATAAAAATAAAGATGGTGACGTTATCGAAATTGATAGAAAAAATAATAGGGCAAAAGTTAAAGGTATAAACATGGTAAAAAAACATGTGAAAACTACAAAAGAAAAGAAAGGTGGAATAATATCAAAGGAAAACTTTATTCATCTTTCAAATTTAGCAATTTTTGACAGTAAAAATAAAAATGAGGTCAAGAAATAATGATACCTAGATTGAAATTAGCAATAGCCAAAGAGATAGAGCCAACTTTAAAAGAAAAATTTGGTTACAAAAATATATATATGGGACCCAGAATACAAAAAATAGTTTTAAATATGGGTTTAGGACTTGATGGAAATGATCAAAAAATTTTGAAATCATGCCAAAATGACTTGGCAAGTATCACAGGTCAAATGCCTGTCATAACTAAATTTAAAAAATCTATAGCAAATTTTAAAACTAGAAAAAATACCAACTCTGGATTGAAAGTAACATTAAGAAAAAATAAAATGTATGAATTTATTGATAGACTAACTAATATTGCTTTACCAAGAATAAAAGACTTCAGAGGATTAAATCCTAATGGTTTTGACAAATATGGAAATTATACCTTTGGAGTTAAAGAGCATATTATATTTCCGGAAGTAAATTTTGATAAAGTAGATAAAATTAGAGGTTTAGACATTACAATTGTTATTAAATCTCAAAAAGTAGAACACAGTTTTGAATTATTAAAACATTTAAATTTTCCATTCAGAGAAACAAGGAGTAATTAATGGCTAAAATGAGTGCAATTAACAAGAATAATAGAAGAATCAAGTTATCGGATAAGTTTTATAAGAAAAGATTGAAATTAAAAAAAATAATTATGGACAAAAAATTATCCTTAGAAGAAAGATTTAAAGCACAACAGAAATTATCAAATATGCCTAGGAATTCAGCGAAAGTTAGAGTTATGAATAGGTGTCAAATTACTGGTAGACCTCATGGTGTTTATCGTAAATTAAAAATTTCAAGAATAGCCCTTCGACAGCTTGGTTTAGAAGGAAAAATTCCTGGAATGGTAAAATCGAGTTGGTAGAAAGGAAATTATGAGTTTAAGTGATCCAATTGGCGATATGTTAGCAAGAATAAAAAATGCACAAGTTAGAAATCATAGCAAAGTTTCTTTGCCATCATCAAAATTTAAAGTTAAAATTGCTGATGTTTTAAAGTCCGAGGGTTATATCATAGACTACAAAGTTAATGATGATAAAAAACCTTCGATTGAAATTAATTTAAAATATAACTCTGGAAATCCAGTTATAAATACAATTGAAAGAATTTCTAAACCAGGAAGAAGAATTTTTTCAAGCGCAAGTAGTCTTCCAAAAATCAACAATGGACTTGGTATAGCAATTGTATCTACACCACAAGGTGTAATGACC
This sequence comes from uncultured Pelagibacteraceae bacterium, assembly GCA_902612605.1. GTDB lineage: Bacteria > Pseudomonadota > Alphaproteobacteria > Pelagibacterales > Pelagibacteraceae > Pelagibacter. The sequence goes on along the minus strand of CACMDY010000002.1, from coordinate 171,671 downwards.
GATGTTGATGCTAGAAAGAAAAAACTTGGTGGTGAAATTATTTGTAAGGTATTTTAATGTCTAAGATAGGAAAAATAAACATACCAATTCCAGAAAAAGTAAAAGTTCTACTATCTGGCAATACTGTAAATGTTGAAGGACCACTTGGTAAACAAGCAATTAAATTAGATTTAGATATGTTTGAACTTAATATTACAGACGGTAAAGACGTATCAATAAAGCCAAAAAAACTCGATGATACGTCTAAAAGATTATGGGGTATGAATAGAAGTTTACTTAATAATGCTATTATTGGTGCAAGTAGCGGTTATGAAAAAATACTTGAACTTACTGGTGTTGGTTTTAGAGCTAATTTAAAAGGAAATGTTTTAAATATGCAGCTAGGATTTAGTCATGACATTAATTTCGATATCCCTGCAGGTATTAAAATTGCTGTTGAAAAACAAACAACGTTAAAAATAAGTGGCTCAAATAAACAACAGGTAGGGATGGTTGCTTCACAAATTAAAAGTATTAGACCTCCTGAGCCGTATAAAGGAAAAGGGATAAAAGAAAAGGGTCAATATATTTTAAGAAAAGAAGGTAAGAAAAAATAATGAAGTTAAGTACTATTGAAAGAAAAAGATTTAGAGTAAGAAAAAAACTTAAAAATGTATCTAAAGATAGATATAGATTAAGTGTTTCTAGGTCATTAAAAAATATAAGTGCACAAATAATAGATGATGTAAAAAATATAACATTAGTTTCTGCATCATCAATTGATAAAGAAATTAAGGGACAAAAGAAAAATAAATCAGAATTATCATCTATTGTTGCTGAAATGTTGGCAAAAAAAGCAAATGAAAAAAATATTAAAAAAATTTACTTTGATCGTGGTATTTATAAATATCATGGAAGAGTTAAAATTTTTGCCGAAACATTAAGGAAAAATGGAATGGAATTTTAAAATATGGAAAAAAATACAGAATTCGTAGAAAAATTAGTTCACATAAACAGAATAACCAAGGTTGTTAAAGGCGGAAGAAGATTTGGCTTTTCGGCTTTAGTTGTAGTTGGCAATCAAAATGGTAAAATTGGTATTGCACATGCAAAAGCGAAACAAGTTCCTGATGCAATTAAAAAAGCAAATGAATTGGCAAGAAGAAACTTAATTCAAATACCTCTTAGAGATGGAAGAACTATCCATCATGATATATATGGCAAAGATGGTGCTGGAAAAATTAAATTAAGATCAGCTCCCAAGGGAACTGGTATAATAGCGGGTGGTCCAGTTAGAGCTGTTTGTGAGGTTCTTGGTATAAAAGATATTGTAGCTAAATCTCTAGGGACAGCAAATCCACATAATGTAATTAGAGCTTGTATAAAAGCTTTATCAAAACAAAATTCGCCTAAAAATATTTCTAATTTGAGAAATAAAAAAATTTCAGAAATAATTGAAAAGAGAGGATAATGACATCTTTAAATACATTGAATAATCTTAAATCAAAAAAGATTCGAGTAGGCAGAGGTATAGGATCTGGTAAAGGAAAAACCTCTGGTAGAGGTGTTAAAGGACAAAAATCAAGATCAGGTGTAGCTATAAAAAGTTTTGAAGGTGGTCAAATGCCTTTATATAGAAGATTACCCAAAAGAGGTTTTAACCCTATAACCAAAAATGATGTAGCCGTGATAAATTTAGGAGATTTGCAAAAACTTATTGATACTAAAAAAATTAGTGCAGATGTGAAAATAAATATTGATACATTTAAAGAAACTAAATTATTTAGAAAATCAATTAATAAATTTAAAGTTTTATCAAATGGTGAATTTAATTCAAAAATTGATATTGAAGTAGATTATTCTTCTAAATTTGCAAGAGAAAAAATTGAAAAAGCTGGTGGAAAAATTACTGTTAAGAAACAATCTAAATAATGAGTGCACCAACACAATCTAACGATTTAAGAAACAGAATATTATTTACACTATTTATCCTTTCTGTATACAGATTGGGTACTTTTGTTCCACTTCCTGGAATTGACCCTGATCAACTACAAATAATGATGGAAGGAAATCAAAAAGGGTTATTGGGAATGTTCAATGTTTTTGCAGGCGGTGCAGTAAGTAGAATGGCAATTTTTGCTCTTGGAATAATGCCATATATATCATCTTCAATTATTGTCCAATTACTTACTGGGGTTTCTGAATATTTTAAAAATTTAAAAGCTCAAGGTGAAATAGGAAGACAAAAAATTACTCAAATAACTCGATATGGAACTGTCTTATTAGCAACCATTCAAGGATATGGATTGGCAGTTGGCTTAGAGTCATCTGCAGACTTAGTGATTAATCCGGGAATTTTTTTTAAAATTTCAACAGTCACAACTATTGTAGCTGGAACTATATTCTTAATGTGGCTTGGTGAACAAATTACACAAAGAGGAATTGGTAACGGTATTTCTTTAATTATCTTTTCAGGTATTGTTGCTGAAATTCCAAGAGCTTTAGTTACGACTTTCGAGTTAGGTAGAACAGGTGCAATTTCAACAATAATGATAATTTTTATATTTTTATTACTTGTTGCAACAATTATATTTATTGTATTTATGGAAAGAGCATTAAGAAAAATTCTTATAAATTATCCCAAGAGACAGATGGGTAATAAAATGTATGGTGGGGACTCGTCACATTTACCATTAAAAATTAATTCAGCAGGGGTAATACCAGCAATTTTTGCATCAGCCTTATTATTGTTGCCAGTAACCTTTTCAAATTTTAACGTTTCTCAAAATGAAACATTTTTAAATATTTCATCGTACTTTTCTCAAGGACAACCTTTGTATATGTTGCTGTATGCATCAGGAATAATATTTTTTACTTTTTTTTATACTTCGATAACTTTTAATCCAACTGAAACAGCTGAAAATTTAAGAAAGTATGGAGGATTTATTCCAGGGATAAGACCTGGAGAAAGTACTGCAATTTATATCGATACAATACTAACAAGACTAACAACAATAGGAGCTTTATATCTTGCACTTGTTTGCCTAATGCCAGAATTTTTAATTGCAAATTATCCTATACCGTTCTATTTAGGTGGTGCTTCGGTTTTGATTGTTGTAGTTGTTGCAATAGACACTGTTACTCAAATTCAAACAAGGATGATGAGTTCTCAATATGAGCAACTTATCAAAAAAACTAAATTTGGTAGATAGGTGAATATAATTTTGTTTGGACCTCCAGGAGCTGGTAAAGGTACTCAGGCCAAATATCTTGTAAAAAAATTAAACGGTTATCAAATTTCAACAGGTGAAATTTTAAGGGAAGAAATAAAAAAAGATACAGATATAGGAAAAAAAATAATAAATAATATTAATGAAGGTAAATTTGTAAGTGATGAGATTGTAAATAACCTTTTAAAAAATCATGTATTTGATCCCAATCAAAAGGGAAACTTAATTTTTGATGGTTACCCTAGATCCCTAAGTCAGGCAAAAAATTTAGATTTATTACTAAACGAGTCAAATCAGAAGATAGACCATATTTTTTTTTTAAATGTAAATAAAGATACAATCATAGAAAGAATAAAAAAAAGAAAAATTTTAGAAAAAAGATCTGATGACGATTTAGATACTATATTAAAGAGATATGATACGTATATCGAAACGACTAGACCAGTATTAGATTTTTATTCAAAAAATTCAAATTTTCATGAGATTGATGGATCAATGGAAATTGAACAAATAACCAGTAAAATAGAGGCTTTTTTGAATTTTTAAGGCGTTGACTTTGACTAATCTTCTTATATAAAAGGCACAATTTATCACAAAAATTATGGCTCGTATTGCAGGTGTAAACATACCACAAAATAAACTAGTTCATGTTGGACTTACTTATATTTACGGTATTGGAAATAAATTTTCTCAACAAATTTGTGCAGAATTAGAAATACCAAAATCAAAAAGAGTTAATGAACTAACTGATGATCAAATTTTGAAAATTAGAGAATTCATAGATCAAAAGTTTACTGTTGAGGGTGATCTAAGAAGAGAAACATCACTAAGTATAAAAAGATTAATTGACCTTGCAACTTATAGAGGATCAAGACATAGAAAAAAGCTTCCAGTTAGAGGTCAAAGAACGAGATGTAATTCAAGAACAAGAAAAGGAAAAGCTATAGCAATTGCAGGAAAAAAATTAACACCACTTAAAAAATAATGAAAAAAGAAGTAACTGATAATAAAGAACAGAAAACAGAGGTTAAATCTAAAAAAAGCTCTTATTCCAAAAAGAAAAAAGGAAAAAAAAATATCCTGAATGGAATTGCTTATGTGCAGTCTACGTTTAATAACACGATTGTTTCAATCGCTGATACAAATGGAAATGTAGTTTCTTGGGCATCTGCTGGACAAAAGGGATTTAAAGGTTCACGTAAGTCCACTCCATATGCTGCGCAAGTTGCGGCTGATGCAGCTGCAGCTAAAGCTCTAGAAGTTGGAATGAAAGTTTTATCTGTTGAGGTCAAAGGACCAGGATCTGGTAGAGAGACAGCTTTGAGAGCATTACAAGCAAGAGGTTTTAAAATTATTTCAATTAAAGATACAACACCAATGCCACATAATGGTACAAGACCACCTAAAAAAAGGAGAGTTTAATGGAGCAAACAGAAGTAAATTCAAAAAATTGGAAATCATTAATTAAACCCGCAAAGTTAGATGTGCAATTAAGCGATGATAATTCATTCGCTAAAATTACTGCAGAACCACTTGAAAAAGGTTATGGATTAACTCTTGGTAATTCACTAAGAAGGATTCTTTTATCTTCCATAAGAGGTACGGCTGTTACATCAATTCAAATTGATGGAGTTTTGCATGAATTTACATCAATAAAAGGTGTTAGGGAAGATGTAACCGACATAGTTTTAAATGTAAAATCTTTAGCTCTGAAAAGTTCTACCGATGAACCAAAAAAATTAATACTTGATGCTAAAGGTCCAGGAGAAATAAAAGCATCGGATATAACATCTGTTGCTGATATTGAAATTTTAAATCCAGATTTGGTTATTTGTAATTTAGATGAAAATACTAAGTTTCATATGGAAATGACAGTTGGAACTGGAAAAGGATACGTTTCAGCCGATATGAATAAGCCCGAGGAACCACCGCTTGGTTTAATTCCAATAGACTCGTTATTTAGTCCTGTTAAAAAAGTTTCCTATTCAGTCAGTACAGCAAGAGAGGGGAAAGCATTGGACTATGATAAACTAACTATGGAAGTTGAGACAAATGGGTCAATTTCAGCTGAAGACGCAGTTGCATATTCTGCTAGAATATTCCAAGATCAACTAGGAATGTTTGTTAACTTTGATGAGCCACAAGAAGTTATTGTAAAAGAGCAACCTTCAGAGCCAGAATTTAATAAGAACTTATTAAGAAAAGTTGACGAATTAGAACTATCTGTGAGATCAATGAATTGTCTTAAAAATGATAATATCATCTATATTGGTGATTTGGTTCAAAAATCTGAGGGTGAAATGTTAAGAACACCTAATTTTGGTAGAAAATCGTTAAATGAGATTAAAGAAGTATTGACTGGAATGTCATTGTATCTTGGTATGGAAATTCCAAATTGGCCGCCAGACAATATTGCTGAATTATCAAAAAAACTTGAGGAAGCCATTTAATGAGACATAAAATGGGCTATAAAAAGCTCAACAGAACTTCAGAACACAGAAAAGCTCTTATTAAAAATATGCTTAACTCATTAATAAAGTATGAGCAAATTACAACTACATTGCCCAAAGCAAAAGTTTTAAAACCTCAAGCTGATAAAATTATAACATTGGGTAAGAAAAATACTTTATCTAATACAAAAACCTTAATTTCAAAATTGCAAGATATTAAATCTACAAATAAAGTGAAAAAAACTCTTTCTAAAAGATATGAAAATAGAAAAGGCGGATATACAAGAATTATCAAGGCTGGATTTAGATATGGTGACAATGCGCCAATGGCTGTAATTGAGTTTGTAGATAGGGACGTTGAAGCAAAAAGAGTCGATAAAAAGAAAAAGAATCTGACTAAAGATACACCTAAAGTAGAAGATAAAAAACAATCTACAGCTTAATCTTTAATTCATATTTTATTTAATTGATGTTGTAAAACAATTATCTAATATTTTATATTAATGAAATGAAAAATATAATTTTTCAAATTATTATAATATTTTATTTTACAACAAATATTTTAAATGCAAATCCAGCAAAAATTGACGGTTTAAAATTTTATACATTAGGTGACGATAATATGCCTTGGTTTAATTTAGATAATGAAAAAGATTTAATAGACTTGTCAAATATTGACTGTCAATGGAGTCATGGAAAAAAAACTAAATGTAGAATGCATTTATCACCCTTATATAACTTTCCTAGAGACGGATTATTAATTCAAAATAAAATTGTTAGATCTGGCAAATTTGCTTGGAAATTTAAAAATGGTGATGGTGATTGTGGTCAACAAAGAAAGTCAGATGAGTGCAATACCTTTAGAGAAAGATCGGAAGTTAGCATGCTAGGATTGAAGTCTAAAAATACATGGTTTAAATTTAGTATTTATATCCCTGAAAATAGTGAATTTACTATTCCTATAAGTAATACTATATGGCAAATACATTCTAAAGCAGGTCCAGTAAATTTTATGTTTAGAGTTGCTCCAAATGGAGATTTGCAATGGACAGATTTTGTAAATCATAGTTTTGGAGGTTTTGACACTTATAAAATTTTAGAAGCAAATAATGTAAAAGGTAAATGGAATGATTTTGTTATTAATATGGAATTTGTTGATTGGCCAAATAAGAGTTTTATTAAGATTTGGGCTAATAACGAACTTGTAGTTAATTATACCGGATTGACTAATAATAATATAAGCAAACAGTCGTATATGAAGTTTGGAATATACAAAAGTAATATTAATAGGTTTAATATAATGCATAAAGGCAATCCTCCAAAAAGAGCTGATACAGTTGTATATTATGATTCTATAGCTATAGGTAAAAAGTGCAAAGACCTCAAGCTAAGCAAGGAAAACAATAGTTGCAATAAATTAAAATAAAAATGAAAAAATCAATTAACGTAGATAAATCTTTTAATGACATGCGTATTGACAGATTCATTCGAAATCATTTAGGAAAAATTCCACAAGGACTTATTGAAAAAAATCTAAGAAATGGAAAATTAAAATTAAATCAAAAAAAAGTAAAAAGCTCTCAAAAAGTTAAAACTGGTGACAAACTTAATATTTATAATTTAAATTTTGAGGAAAAAATTGAGCAACACAAAAAAAAATATAATCCTAGTAATGAAATTATAAAAGAAAATGAGGATTTAATTATAGAAGATAATGACAATTTTGTTGTTTTAAATAAACAATCAGGAATTTCAGTACAGGGTGGTACAAAATCTAAAAAGAATATTATTGATATATTTGCGAAAAGTAATTTATTTAGAGACGAGAAGCCTTATTCTGTACACAGATTAGATAAGGATACTTCTGGCGTTTTTATAATTGCAAAGAATAGGGAAACAGCCCAACTACTCACTTCACTTTTTAGATTAAGAAAGGTTTATAAAACCTATTTAGCAATATGTAATGGTGAATTAATTTTAATCGATAAAGGTGTAATAAAAGATGATTTGATAAGATTTGAAAATAAAAAAAAAATCGTTGAAAAAGCTGAAACTAAATATGAAATTTTAGATAAAAATAATAATGCGACCTTCATTCAGCTAAATCCAATTACAGGAAGAAAACACCAACTTAGAAAACAATTATTTAATTTAGGAAACTCTATTATTGGTGATAAAAAATATAATTCAACAAATAACTCAAAAATAAATAATAAAAATTTAATGTTACATTCTTATGAAATAAAATTTAAGATAAATGATAAAAAATATACTTTTAGAGCCACTCCTCCAGATTATTTTAGAAATATGTTAAAAATAAAAAGACTCAATTTTTAATATTTGATAAAAAATGTTTTATCAAATCATTCTCAATATTTTTATAATTTTGTTTTTTAATATTATTTAAATTTGAAACCCCTCTATCTCTGATTCCACATGGAACTATCTTTTTATATACATTAAGATCATTAGAAATATTTAATGCAAAACCGTGATAAGCAATCCACTTCTTTACTTTTATGCCTATCGCTGCAATTTTATCTATTTTACCAGATTTGTGCTCAAACCAAATTCCAATATTTTTTCTATCAGCAAAACACTTTATATCGTAATTTCTTAGAGTATTTATAATTGTCTTTTCAATTGCAGTTATAATTTTTTTTATATTCTTACCTCTTTTGTTTAAGTCAATCACAAAATAAAAAACTAATTGACCAGGACCATGATATGTTATTTTTCCTCCTCTATTCGTTTTAATAAAGTTTATAGATTTATCTAAAATCTCATTTTCACTAAAACTTGTTCCACCAGTATAAATCTCTTCATGTTCAAGTATCCAAATAAGCTCTTTATTTTTATTTACTTTGATTTGCTCCAATCTATCTTCAAGTATATCTATCGCTGATTTATATTTTATTGGTTTTACTGACTTTTTGATCTCTATTGTCATTATAAATTTGTATTATTTTTATTTTGTATTAATAGTGCCAACTAAATTATAGGTAAATTTTATGACTATAGTGAAAAAATTAAAAGATAAAAAAGTTAACTTTGAATTTAACAAAGAATTCATCAAAGTTGTCACAGATAAAATTGCCTCAAATGATGCCGAATTTATTACAAATTCGTTCAATGCTATGCATCCAGCAGATGCTGCCGACATAATTGAACATTTAAGTCAAAATGATAGAGAAAATTTAATAAAACTAAATAGTTTCAAAGTTGATCCTGAGGTCTTTGTTGAATTAAATGAGTCAATTCAGTCTGAGATGATTGCTTATCTATCATCAGATTCTATAGTTAACATACTAAAAAATTTAGAGTCAGATGATGCAATTAAGATTTTAGAAAATGTAGACGAAAAAGATAAAAATACAATCCTTAGCTCATTACCTCCAAAAGATCGATTTGCATTACTTGAAAGCTTAAGTTATCCAGAAGACTCTGCTGCTAGATTAATGCAGCGTGAATTTACAGCTATACCAAGTAATTGGTCTGTAGGACAAACGATAGACTATTTAAGAGAAAATAAAGAACTTCCTGAAGAATTTCTAGAAATATTTATAGTTGATCAAGAATTCAAACCCATTGGTACAGTTCCTTCATCAAGAGTATTAAGAACACCAAGAGACACAAAAATGATGTCTATTATGGCTGAATCTCAAACTTTAATACCAGTTGATATGGATAGAGAGGAAGTCGGTAATTTATTTGAAAATTATAATTTGAGTTCGGCTGCTGTAGTGGATAAGTCTGACAAATTAGTTGGGATGATAGCTTATGATGACGTCCTAACAGTATTAAAAGAGGAAGCTGAAGAGGACGCACTTAGATTAGCTGGAGTAGGTGATGAAGAAATAACTGATGGAGTAATAACAAAAACTAAGAGAAGATTTAATTGGTTGTTGTTAAACTTGTTTACTGCTTTTCTAGCAACTTATTGCATTAGTCTATTTGGAGCCACTATAGAGCAAATGGTTGTATTGGCTTTTTTAATGCCAATTGTAGCATCAATGGGTGGTAACGCTGGCATGCAAACATTGGCTGTCACAGTAAGATCTTTAGCGACACAGGATTTAACAAAAAATAATTTTACAAATAATATTATTAAAGAATTCAATATTGGAGTTTTAAATGGAGTTATTTTTGCAATTATAAGTTCTTTGATAGTTCAACTATGGTTTAATGATATCCAGCTCTCCCTAATAATTTCAATTTCAATGGTTTTGACAATGATAGTTGCTGGTCTTTTTGGTATTCTAGTACCTGTAACATTAAATAAAATGAAAATTGATCCTGCAATTTCTTCTAGTGTATTTGTTACAACAATAACAGATGTAATTGGATTTGTATCTTTCTTAGGTGTAGGAGCTTATTTCTTATAATCAAAAATTATCAATTAATCTTACTCCATTAATATGATATGCAATAAATAGTCTATATTTAGATTTAAAATTATCTAATTTCATTTTTTTCTCATCTCTAAATTCAAGATAATCAATTTTAATTTTAAATTTATTTTCTAGCTCATATTTGAATTTTGACAAATCCACAAATTTATTCATTTTTGATAATTTTTTTAATTTATTTAATTTGATGGCTATTTTTGATGCTTTTTTTATGTATGATTTATTTAACAATTTGTTTCTTGTGGATAAAGCAATTTTATTATTTTCACGAATGGTAGGACAACCAACAATATTTATTTTATATTTTTTACCTAATATTCTTTTAATTAACATGTATTGTTGAAAATCTTTTTCACCCATATAAACACACTTAGATTTAATAATAGATAACAATCTATTCATAACGTTTAATACACCTTCAAAATGACCTTTTCTATATTTAGCACATAAAATTTTATCAGATTTATTAAGTTTAAAATTCTTCATTCTATTTTTATAAATTTCATTGACCTCGGGTAAAAACAAATAATTAACTTTTAGTTTTTTTAATATTGAAATATCTTTTCTTATATTTCTAGGATAATTCTTAAAATCTTTTTTTTGATTAAATTGTGTTGGATTGACGAAAATACTTACTATCGTTTCTTTGTTATTTTTTTGTGAAATTTTTATTAAAGATACGTGGCCTTTATGAATTCCCCCCATTGTAGGTACAAATCCAACATTTTTGTAATTTTTTACTGCCTTATTTAGTTCAAAAACATTTTTTAAAATTTTCATTTTTAATAAATATGATTATAAGTAAAACATCTTAATGATTAAACAAGCTATTATTCCTCTTGCTGGTTTGGGCACACGTTTGCTACCTTTGACAAGTGTTTTTCCTAAAGAACTGCTTCCAATAAATGGAAAACCAGGTATTGAGTATATTTTAGATGAATGTATTGAAGCTGGTGTAAGTGAAATAATTTTTATTATTTCAAAAAAAAAAGAGATGATAAAGAAATATTTTAATAATGATAGTTTTTACAAATCAATTATTAAAAAAAAGAAAGATCCCAGAATAATTAAAGAGTATAAAAAAATTCTTTTTTTTAGAAATAAAATCAAATTTGTTTATCAAAATAAACCCTTAGGAACAGGTGATGCTGTACTTAAAACTAAAAAATTTATAAAAAATAATTATTTTTTAATGTTGTTACCCGATGATTTAATTATGAAAAAGAATTGTTCAAAAGATATGATAAAAATTCATAAAAAATTAAAAGGATCTGTAATGGCTAGCATGAAAGTTAAAAAAAACAATGTTGATCGCTGGGGTATTTATTCAATAAAAAAAAATATTGACAAATTAAATTTTAAAATTGCTGATGTAATTGAAAAACCTAATACTAAAGATGCTCCTTCAAATAACGCAGTGATAGGTAGATATATATTATCAAAGAAAATTTTTCATTATCTAAAAAATCAAAAAAAAGGTAAAGGTGGTGAAATACATATTACAGATGCTATAAGAAGAATGATATTAGATCAAAATTTATTCATCGGACATAAATTTAAAGGCAATTATTTAGATTGTGGGTCCATGAAAGGCTACATTAATTCTGGAATTGAAATTTCTAAGTTATGAAAATTTGCATGATAGGATCTGGTTACGTTGGCTTAGTAAGTGGCGCTTGTTTTTCTGATTTAGGTAACACAGTTACATGTGTTGATATTGACAAAGATATTATAGAAAAATTAAATAAAGGAATAATACCAATTTATGAACCTGGTCTTCATGAATTGATTTTAAGAAATTTTAAAAAAAAAAGACTTTTATTTTCAACAGATATTTCTAGCTCAATAAGAAAGTCTGATATTATTTTTATTTGCGTTGGAACTCCTACTAAAAATAATAAAGCTGATTTGAAATATGTAATTAATGTTGTCAATACTATAAAATCTAATCTAAATAGATATAAAATAATAGTTACTAAATCTACAGTCCCAGTTACCACCGGTGATAAAATTACTAAAATCTTAAAATCAAATAAAAATAAAAATAAGTTTGATGTTGTATCAAATCCTGAATTTTTAAGAGAAGGTGAAGCTATTAGAGATTTTCAATTTCCAGACAGAGTTGTAGTAGGTACTAACAGCAATAAAGCAAATAAAATTATGAAAAAACTATATCTTCCTTTAATTAAGAAGGGTGGAAGATATTTTCATACTTCCAGAAGATCAGCAGAATTAATTAAGTATGCTTCAAACGCCTTTTTAGCCACTAAAATAACTTTTATTAATGAAATAGCTAATTTATGTGAAAAAATTAATATAGACGTTAAAGAAATAGCGATCGGTATGGGTTTAGATGAAAGGATCGGAAGCAGATTTCTACGTGCTGGTCCTGGTTATGGAGGGTCATGTTTTCCAAAAGATACAAGGGCACTTGTTTCAACTGGTCGAATATTTAATACAAATCTTTCAGTCGTAAAGTCTGTAGTTAATTCAAATGATAATAGATTTAATTTATTATTAAATAAAATTAGCAAAATAATGAATAATAGAATTAAAAATAAAAATATTACATTTTTGGGTGTTACTTTTAAACCAGGTACAGACGATATGAGAGAGTCCTCATCATTAAAATTGATACCAGCTTTATCAAGGAAAGGTGCATATATAAATTATTATGAACCTACTGGCCAAAAAAAGGAATTTAAATCGAAAAATATAAATTTTTTTGAAAATATAAGAGATGCTTGCAAATATGCAGATTTAATAATTATTCATACAGAATGGAATGAATTTAAGCAACTCAACTTTAAAAAAATTACAAAAAAAAGAAATTTTAAAGTTTTTGATATGAGAAATCTTTACTCAACTTCCGAAATGAAAAAAAATAAAATAAATTATTTTAGTATTGGTAGATAATTAATTAAGATCAAATATTGCATCAACTTCAACTGCAACACCCAATGGAAGGCTATTAGTGCTTACAGCAGCTCTTGCGTGTGAGCCATCTTCATCAAATACACTTTTTATTAGATCTGAGGCTCCATTTATGACTTTTGGCTGCTCAGTAAAATCATCAGTAGAATTAACATATCCAGTAAGTTTCAAACATGATTTAATTTTAGATAAATCATCACCACATGCTTTTTTTGCTTGAGATATTATGCTTAATGCACATCTTTTAGCTGCCTCATAACCTTGTTCAGTATTATAATCTTTTCCGAGTTTTCCCTTAATTAAATTTCCATTCTCATCAATTGATATTTGACCAGATATGTATAGTAAATTTCCAGATATTCTAGTAGCAGCATATGATCCAACAGGATCATTAGCTTTTGGCAATTTGATATTTAAATTTTTTAAATTTTCATCTGCCGACATTATTTGCCTTTCTTTTTCTTTTTATTTCTATCGTATTCTTTTCTTTTCTCAATTAAAATTAATGCTTCTTCCATAGTTAATTCAACAGGATCTTTTTCTTCAGGTATAGTCGCATTTAAAGATTTGTATTTAATGTAAGGACCATACTGACCTTTCATGATTCTAACTGGCTTTTTATCTTCAGGGTGTTCTCCTAAATCTTTTATCATAGATGATGAAATTCTTCCTGGTTTAGCTTCAGCAATTAATGTAACAGCTCTATTTAATCCAATTGTGAATAATTCATCCACATTTTCTAGTCTAGCAGATTTATTTTCACATTTAAGGTAAGGACCAAATCTTCCAACATTCACAGTAATATCTTTATCATTTTCAGGATTTTTACCTAAACTTAATGGTAATGAGCATAAGTATTTTGCCTTTTCTAAATCAATATTTTCAATCTCAATTCCTTTAGGGATAGAAACATTTTTTAAATTATTTTCTTCTTTCTTTAATTTTCTTTTTTTCTTTTTAGTTTTTTCATCTTCCTCTATGACTTCTTTTTCAAATTGCAAATATGGGCCAAATCTTCCATTTTTAAGAAAAATATCTTTACCTTTATCATTTTTTCCAATGAATTTAGGTTCTGCTAGTGTCAATTGTTGTGCTGCTTTAGATTTTGATAGTGGTCTTGTAAATTTGCAGTCTGGATAATTTGAACATCCAATAAAAGCACCACCTCTAAAACTATTTTTTAAACTTAATTGCCCAGATTCACAAAGCTTGCATTTTCTATCAATATTTCCATCCTTATCAACCTCAAATATTAGTGATCCAAGACTTTCATTTAATAGATCTAATACTTCTCTGGTTCTTTTTTCTTTCACACCTGAAACATTAGAATTAAAGTCTTTCCAAAAGTTTTCTAGAACTTTTATCCAATTTTCTTTACCTGATGTTATATCATCTAATTGATCTTCTAATTTTGCAGTAAAATCATAATCAACATATTTGGTAAATAATTTTTCTAAAAAAGCAGAAAGTAATTTCCCTCTATCAGTTGGGAAAAATCTTTTATTATTTATGTCAGCATAACCTCTATTAGCTATTACTGAAATAATACTCGCATAAGTAGATGGTCTTCCAATACCTAGCTCCTCTAATTTTTTAACTAGACTTGCCTCTGAATATCTAGGTGGTGGTTGTGTATAGTGCTGTTCGTCAATATGATCTTCAAACATTACATCACCTTTTTCAACTTCTGGCAAAATATTTTCATTGTTATCATCATTTTCATCGATCTTATACAGTTTAAGGAAACCATCAAATTTTAATGTTGAACCACTAGCTTTGAATATATTTTTATCATCATCTGAGTTGATGGTAATAGTTTTTCTATCAAATTTTGCTGACTGCATTTGTGATGATAAGGATCTAGACCATATTAAATTATAAAGTTTATATTGATCAGTACTTAAGTATTTTTTCATATCTTCTGGTTTTCGAATTATTTCTGTTGGACGTATAGCTTCGTGAGCTTCTTGAGCATTCTTTGCTTTTTTGCCACTATAATTTAGAGGTTGTTCTGGTAAATATTTATCACCATAATTCTGCATTATAAAATCTCTGAAAGATGTTATTGCATCTTTTGAAATATTAGTTCCATCTGTTCTCATATAAGTAATTAATCCTACTGTTTCACCTTCAATATCAATTCCTTGATATAGTCTTTGTGCAATTTGCATTGTCCTCGATGCTCCAAAACCAAGTTTACTTGATGCTGTTTGTTGTAATGTTGATGTAGTAAAAGGTCCTGATGGATTTCTGTTATATGCTTTAGTGCTTATATCTGTTATATTATATTTTTTATTTTTTATTTTCGATAAAGCGTCATTAATATCTTGTTTGTTTTTAAATGAAAATTTCTCAACCTTATTTCCATCTAATTGTGAAATTGTTGTATTTATTTTTTCATTTTTGTTATTTTTAAAAATTATATTTAAAGTCCAAAATTCTTTGGGTTGAAAAACTTCTATTTCCTGTTCTCTTTCAGTTAATAGCCTTAGAGCTACAGACTGAACTCGACCAGCAGATTTAGAACCTGGTAATTTTGTCCATAGAATGGGGGAGATATTAAAACCTACTAGATAATCTAGAGCTCTTCTTGCCATATAAGCATCAACTAAATGTGGCTCTATTTTTCTTGGATTATCTATTCCATTTGTAACTGCTTTTTTTGTTATTTCGTTGAAAACAACTCTTTCAACTTCTTTATCTTTTAATAATTTTTTTTCTTCAAGAAACTCTTTTACATGCCAAGCTATTGCTTCACCTTCTCTGTCAGGGTCAGTAGCTAGAATAATTTTTTTTGAGTCTTTAGCACTATCTGTAATTTCTTTTAAATATTTTTTTGAAAAACTATCTACTTCCCAAATCATTTTAAAATCATTTTCAGGATCAACAGAACCATTTTTCGAAGGCAGATCTCTTATATGCCCATAACTTGCAAGAACTGTATAATCAGATCCTAAATATTTATTAATTGTTTTTGCTTTTGCTGGACTTTCAACAATTACTAGATTCATATTTAGAGAACGTACTTAAAACAGTTAAACTGTCAAATTATTAAATTTTTGTCTTAGTTTCTTCTTTATTTATCAAGCGTTTAACGTTTTCTCTATGAGTGTAAAAAATTAAAATAAACATTATGAAGTAGAACATAATGTTATCATTGCTATAAAAAAATATAAAAATAGGAACACTTAATGATCCAAGAATTGATCCTAATGATGAGTATTTAGATATTAAATATGTAATTACCCAAACAATACCAAAAACAATACCCAAAAAATAATTTAAAATAATCAACATTCCAACGTATGTTGCAACACCCTTACCACCTTTAAATTTTAACCATATTGGAAAAACATGTCCTAAAAAAACAGATAATGAACAAATGTAAATAAATTCTGGATAATTTAATTTAACATAAATTATTGGCAAAACCGCTTTTAAAATATCTAGTAATAAAGTTGAGTAACCTAAAAATTTATTACCAGTTCTTAAAACATTGGTGGCGCCTATATTGCCCGATCCTGTTTCTCTTATGTCTTTTTTTAAAAAAATTTTTGTTAATAAAAAACCAAAAGGAATAGAACCTAATAAATATGATAAAAGTGATAAAATAAAAATTTCCATTTAAATATTGTAAAGTTCTTGTCCTTTGACGTATGTATTGGTTACTTTTCCTTGTAATCTTTTATTTTCAATTGACGTATTTTTTGATTTAGAAACCAAGTTTTCTTGCTTTACTATCCAAGGTTTATTTATGTCCACAATACAGAAATCTGCATCATTACCTACGGATAAATTACCTTTATTAATTTTCAAAATTTTTGCTGGATTAGAGGTTAATGCAGCAATAATTTTTTCAAGTTTTACAGATCCGTTGTGATATAATTCTAATGACAAGGATAATAACGTTTCAATACCAGTTGCTCCTGTTGCGGCTTGAGCAAATGTTAATCTTTTTTGCTCTTCATCTTCAGGTTTGTGATCTGAAACTATTACATCGATTGTACCATCATTTAATCCTTGCACTAAACTTAATCTATCATCTTCAGTTCTAAGTGGAGGTGATAATTTTAAAAAAGTTCTAAAGTCACCAATATCATTTTCATTTAAAGATAAATTATTTATTGATACCCCACAGGAAAATCTTACTTTATCTTTTCTATCTTTAATAATTTCAACTGCTTTTCCTGATGAAATCTGAGAAATGTGATAACGACAATTATATTCTTCTAATAATGTTAAATCTCTCTCTATAATTATTAGTTCTGCTATTTCTGGGATACCTTGCAAACCAAGTTTTGTCGAAATTATTCCATCATTTATCATGCCATTTTCGGCTAATTCTTGATCTTCCGCATGTTGCATTATTAAAGATCCTAAATCTTTTGCTGAATTCATTATTCTGGACATAACTCTCGTATTCTGAATTGTTTTAATTCCATCTGTAAATGCTATTATCCCTTTACTTTGCAGAAGACCAAACTCTGTCATATTTGTACCTTCAGTACCCTTCGTTAGAGATGCTGTGGGAAATATATTTATTTTTGATTTATCTCTACCTCGTCTTTTTAAAAAATCTACTATTGAAACGTTGTCGATTATTGGATCAGTATTAGGCATTGTTACAACTGAGGTTACTCCCCCGGATAATGCAGCATCGCTCAAAGTTCTAAAATTTTCTTTATATTCATAACCTGGCTCACCGACAAATACTCTCATATCAACTATACCTGGGAAAATATAATTCTCTTTTAAATCAATAACTTTTTCTCTACTAGGAATATTGTTTTTATTGACCTTTTTGCCAATACCTTCAATTTTTCCATCTTCACCTATTATTAATCCTCCTATTTCACTTATGTTGTTATGAGGATCAATTATATTTGCGTTAATAAAGTATTTTTTTTTCATCATTCACAAAAAATTTTTAAACATGCCATTCTTATCGCAACACCTAATTCAACTTGTTCTTTTACAACACTCATATTGGTGTCATCAGCTAGTTTTGTATCAATTTCAATGCCGCGGTTCATTGGACCAGGATGCATAATAATTGAGTCTGATTTTGCATATTCTAATTTATCCTGTGTTAGTCCATAGTATTCATAATACTCTCTATTAGATGACAAGAATGAACTACTCATTCTTTCATTTTGAAGTCTAAGCATCATTACTATGTCGCAATCTTTTACACCTTTCTTCATATTTGAAAAAATATTAACTCCAAATTTTTCTATATCTTTTGGTAAAAGGTTTGAAGGTGCTACAATATTAACTTCGGCACCCAACATGTTTAGCAAGTAAATATTAGATCTTGCTACTCTTGAATGAAGAATATCTCCACAAATTGCAACTTTTAATCCTTGAATTTTTTTTTTTCTATTCAATATAGTTAATGCATCAAGTAATGCTTGGGTAGGGTGCTCTCTCCTTCCATCACCTGCATTTAAAACAGCACAATTAACTTTTTGAGATAAAAGATTACAAGCGCCTGAATCTTGATGTCTAATAACTATTATATCAGGATGCATTGCATTTAATGTCATTGCAGTATCTATTAGTGTTTCACCTTTTTTAATTGCTGAGTTTGTTATATTCATTGACATAACATCCGCACCTAGTCTTTTTCCTGCTAGTTCAAATGAGCTTTGTGTTCTTGTTGATGGTTCAAAAAAAAGGTTAATTTGTGTTTTTCCCTTAAGTAAATCTAATTTTTTATTTTTACTTTTGTTTAATTCAATAAATTTTTCAGCTTCTTTTAAAATTAAATTAACATCATTTATTGATAAATCTTGAATACCCAGGAGATGTTTTTGAGAAATTTTAATAGCTTTGGTTTTAGTTGCCATTAAAACCAACTCTATAGCCACAAAGGTTGATTAATGCAAGTATTAATTATTAATAAAATCTATGGCACCCTGTAAGATAAATGCAGCAGCATTTTTATCTATATTTTTTTCTCTTTTAGTTACGTTAATACCTAAATTTTTAGTTAATTTAAACGCCCCAACTGTTGATAATCTTTCATCCCATAGACTTATTGGAATATCAATTTCTTTTGATATTGCTTTTGACACATCATTGACTGATTGAGAGGATTTACCAAAGGTTCCGTCCATATTTATTGGATTACCAATAATTATTCCCTTAATATTATTTTCTTTAATAATATCCTCTAATTCATTGATAAGATCCTCAAATTTGGATTTGTTTATTGTTTTAAGCGGTGTGGCAATTTTTTGATTTTCATCACATATAGCTACACCAATTCTCTTTGAACCTAAATCAAGACCAATTAATCTAGATGTATTTAGCTGTTTCTTTTTAAATTCCTCAATTGTGATCATATTGTATATTATTTACTTAAGTGATAGTTTGCGGCAATATTTTTACCATATGAGTATAGATCTTAAAACAGTAAAGCACATTTCGAAATTAGCAAGAATTTCTATTGATGATGAAAAAGCTAACAAATTAAAGGGCGACTTAAATAATATATTTGAATTTATAGAAAAATTAAATGAATTAAATACTGACAATGTTCAAGCTTTAACATCAATTGCTGAGACCACCCTAAGATATAGAAAAGATGAAATTAAATCAGAAAATATCAGAGAAAAAATTTTAAAAAACTCACCTGAAGAAAATAAAGATTTTTTTGTTGTGCCAAAGGTTGTTGAATAATGTCAGATATAACAAGTCAAAGTTTATTCGAATTAATATCGAATATAAAAGAAAAGAAACTATCTTCAGAGGAAATTACAAAAGCATTTATAAACCGGGCTGAAAAATCAAAAAAATTAAATGTTTATGTTACGGATAATTTTGAAAAAGCAATAGATCAATCAAAGAAATTTGATTCTAATCCTAACTTTGATTTAAAACTACCAGGTATTCCCATTGCTGTTAAAGATTTATTTTGTACAAATGGAGTTAGAACAACAGCAGGTAGCAAAATATTAAATAACTTCGTTCCCACATATGAGTCTACAGTTACTCAAAATTTGTGGAGTCAAGGAGCAATACTTCTTGGTAAACTTAATTGTGATGAATTTGCTATGGGCTCTTCAAATGAAACTAGTTTTTTTGGAAATGTTCAAAATCCGGTAGGAGAAAATTTAGTACCTGGTGGATCTTCAGGAGGTTCTTCTGCAGCTGTCGCTGCAAATTTAACTCCAGTTACCATTGGAACAGATACAGGTGGATCTATTCGTCAACCAGCATCATTTACAGGAACTGTTGGACTTAAACCTACATATGGAAGTTGTTCTCGTTATGGAATTGTAGCATTTGCTTCATCTTTAGACCAAGCAGGACCTATGACGAAAAATGTAAGAGACTGTTCTATGCTTTTAGAGGTGATCTCTTCATTTGATCAAAAAGATTCAACTTCAATTGATTACAAAAGAAATAATTATTCAAAAGAATTATCAAAAGATATTAAAGGAAAGAAAATTGGTATTCCTAAAGAATATAGAGTTGACAATATGCCTGACGAAATTGAACATCTATGGAAAAATGGTATCTCATATGCAAAAGATTGCGGAGCAGAAATTATCGATATTTCGCTTCCACATACTAATTACGCATTACCAACTTATTATATTGTTGCACCAGCTGAAGCATCTTCAAATCTAGCAAGATATGATGGTGTTAAATATGGATTTAGATCTCCTGGTCAAAATTTAATAGAAATGTACGAAAAAACTAGATCTGAAGGTTTTGGTGATGAAGTTAAAAGAAGAATTATGATTGGAACTTATGTTTTATCTTCTGGCTACTATGATGCCTATTATCTAAAAGCGCAGAAAGTTAGACAATTAATAAAAAAAGATTTTGATGATGCCTTTTCTAAAGTTGATGCAATTTTAACTCCATCTACTCCAAGCTCAGCATTTAAAATTGGTGAAAAAACAAATGATCCAGTATCAATGTATTTAAATGATATATTTACAGTTCCAATAAATCTAGCAGGATTACCAGGTATTTCTATACCAGCTGGCAAAGATAAAAATAATTATCCTTTAGGCCTTCAAGTAATTGGAAAACCTTTTGATGAGCAAAATATACTTAATATTTCTTATGCATTAGAAGATAAGATTAATTTTAAAAATGATATTTCAGATTGGTGGTTAAGTGAGTAAAAATAGTGAATATCTTATTGAAAGAGAAAATAAACAATATGAAGTAATAATTGGTTTAGAAGTGCACGCTCAAGTTACTTCAGAGTCTAAACTTTTCTCTCAATCATCAACAAAATTTGGTGCAGAACCAAACACACAAGTTAGTCTCGTAGATGCAGCATTTCCAGGAATGTTACCAGTTATAAATGAATTTTGTATTGAACAAGCAATTAAAACTGGAATAGGACTTAAAGCCAAAATAAATAAAAAATCTGTCTTTGATAGAAAAAATTATTTTTATGCAGATTTACCCCAAGGATATCAAATCTCTCAATACAAATATCCAATTGTCGGTGAAGGAAAAGTAATTTTGGATATGCCGAATGGTCAAAAAGAAATTGGAATTGAAAGATTACACTTAGAGCAAGATGCAGGTAAAAGTATTCATGATATTGATCCAAATAATACATTAGTTGATTTAAATAGATCTGGAGTGGCTTTAATGGAAATAGTAAGTAAGCCTGATTTGAGATCTCCAGATGAAGTCAACGTTTATATAAAAAAATTAAGATCGATAATGAGATATTTAGGAACATGTGATGGCAATATGCAAGAAGGTTCTTTGAGGGCAGATGTTAATGTATCAGTAAGATTAAAAGGGGAGACTGAATTCGGCACCAGGTGTGAAATTAAAAATGTTAATTCAATAAAATTTATGCAAATGGCAATAATATCCGAAGCAAATAGACAAATAGATTTATTAGAGGAGGGGAAAGAAATAGATCAAGAGACAAGACTTTTTGACACTAAAAGAAATGAGACAAGATCTATGAGATCAAAAGAAGACGCGCATGATTACAGATATTTTCCTGATCCAGATCTATTACCGCTTGAAATAAGCCAAGAGTTAATTGAAAAAATAAAATCAGATATACCTGAATTACCAGATGAAAAGAAAAAAAGATTTATAGATAAATTTAATCTTTCACCATATGAAGCAACAATTTTGGTATCTGATATTGAAACATCAAATTTCTTTGAAGAAGTTATAAAAAATTCAGATGTTAAATTAGCAACAAACTGGATTACAGGTGAATTATTTGCAGTTTTAAATGAAAAAAATTTAGAAATATCTCAAAGCCCAGTTAGTGCTAAAAATCTATCAAAACTTATAAACCTTATAAAAGATGGAACCATATCAGGAAAAATAGCTAAAACGGTTTTTGAACAAATGATAGATGGAGATAAAGATCCATTAATAATAGTAAAAGAAAAAGGTTTAAAACAAGAAAGCGATCCAAAAGCGATAGAGGAATTGATAAATAAAGTTATTGAAAATAATTCAGATAAGGTTGCTGAATATAAATCTGGTAAAGATAAATTATTTGGTTTTTTTGTTGGTCAAGCCATGAAAGAAAGTAAAGGAAAAGGCAATCCTCAATTAATAAACAAAATATTAAAAGAAAAGTTGAATGGATAAAAATTTCATAATTGATCAAAATATGATCAATTATATTTTTTCACACACAAATAATCTTCACAAAGTACAAAAAAAATTATTAAAATATAACGAAAAACTTGGTCATATTAAAAAATTACAAATTTCAATTCTACAAGCTAACTTCATACAATTTATCATAAAAATTAATAACTATAAATCATATTTAGAAATTGGCACTTTTACAGGTTACAGCATTTTATCTGCTGCACTTGCCTTACCTAAGAATTGCAAATTAATTGGTATAGATAAAAATTTAAAAACTAACAATGAGGCAATTAAGTTTTTTAAAGAAGCAAAGCAAGATAAGAAAATAAATCTTCTTTGTGAAAATGGAAAAATTGCTCTTGAAAATCTAATTAAGAAAAAGGAAAAATATGATGTGATATTAATTGATGCAGATAAAGAAAATTATATAAATTATTTTAATCAGTCTCTTAAATTAAAAAGCAAAAAGGGTATAATTTTAATTGATAATACACTTTGGAAAGGAGATGTTGCAAATCCAAAGATAAAAGACAAATTAACTATAAAATTAAGAGAATTTAATAAATACATAAAAAAATCATCTATTAATAAGTATATTTTACCAATTGGTGATGGTTTTACAATTTGTTGGTAATTATGTTTGAAATCCTATCTTTTTATAAAATATCAAAACTTAATAAATTAAAACTTATTAAAAAAAATATTTTAAAAGAAACTAATAAGCTTGATATTAAAGGTCTTATAATATTATCTCCTGAAGGAATTAATGGTACAATATCAGGTAGTCATAAAAAAATTAAACTTACAATTACAAAAATAAAGAATATCTTATCAATTGATAATTTTGATATTCAAAATAAATTTAACTCAAAAATATTACCATACTCAAAAAATAAAGTTAAAATAAAAGATGAAGTGGTTCCAATTAATGAAAAAATTAATTTTAAAAATTTTTTTAATAAGAAATATTTATCACCTAAAAAATGGGACGAATTTATATCTAAAAAAAATATTAAACTGATTGATGCCAGAAAACCTTTTGAATATAAGATTGGTACATTTAAAAATGCTCTTAATCCAGAAACTAAAAATTTTAGAGATTTTAAAAATTATTTATCAAAGTTTAATAAAGATGAATCAATAGGGATGTTTTGCACCGGAGGTATCAGGTGTGAAAAAGCGTCTAATTATCTTAATAATAAAGGTTTTAAAAATGTTTATATGCTTAAGGGTGGTATCTTAAATTATTTTAAAAAAACTGATCCAAAAAAAAGTAAGTGGAATGGCGAATGTTTTGTTTTTGATAAAAGAGTTACTATTAAAAAAAACCTAGAAATTGGAAATTATACTGTTTGTGGTGGTTGTAGAATGCCATTGCATAAAAAACTAACCAAATCAAAAAAGTATAAAGTAGGCCTATCATGTCCAAATTGTTTTAATAAATTGACAATTGATCAAATAAAACGTTTCACAATGAGGCACAATCAAATGATAAATTCAAAAAAATAATATCATGAATATATTAAGTGATGACATCAAAGAATTAATTAAAAAATTAGCGATACCTGCATCGGTAGGTACACTCTTTCAAACGTTATATAATATTGCTGATACATATTTTGCAGGAAAAATATCACCTGAATCTTTGTCAGCTTTAACAAAATCTTTTCCAATTTATTTTATTATTATTGCCTCATCTATTGGTATCACAGTTGCAGGTACATCACTGATAGGTAATAGCATTGGAGAAAAAAATAATAAAAATGCTTCAATTTATTTCTGCCAATTAATTTTCTTTTCTTTTTTGATAATTCTGTTGATTACTTTTATTGGTTTAAATTATGCATCAGACCTTTTTTCAATAATGGGTTCGACTAACGAGGTAATTTATCTTGGCTTACAATATACAGATATCATTTTCCTTGGTTCGTTTATTTTTATTTTAGTTGTTGCATTAAATTCATTACTTCATGCAGAAGGCGATACGAAAACTTATAGAAATGCTTTAATATTATCTTTTTTTTTAAACATATTGTTAAATCCAATTTTAATATTTGGATTTTATTTTATACCAGCTTTGGGTATGAAGGGTATTGCAATAGCAACTCTAATTGCTCAAACGGTCGCTTTTTTAATCATATTTAAAAAAGTTTTAAAAAGTAAATTAATTAAAAACATACTTATTTCTTATTTTATTCCTAAATTTTTTTTTTTAAAAAATATTTTTTTTCAATCTATGCCAATAATAATTTCAATTTGCGGTTATTCTATTGCTTCTGCTATTGTATTCAAATATGCAGGTTTATCAGGAGAATATGCAGCAGCTGGTTATGGAGCTGGCACCAAAATAGAACAAGTGGTTTTATTGCCAATCTTGGGAATAAATACAGCAATTATTACAATTATTGCTCAAAATTTTGGTGCACTAAATATTTTAAGAATTAAAGAAACGTACTTCCAAGCTATAAAATATGCTTTCATTATAATGATTATTTCTTCTTTTATTATTTATTTTGGTGCTGAAATGATAACAAAATTATTTTCAAAAGATTTAGAGGTCGTTGAATTTGGAAAATTATATTTAGAGATTTCAGCCTTTGTGCTACCAGCTTATCCAATATTTTTTTTATCAAATGGTTTTTTTATGGCTTTAAAAAAAGCTGAAAACGCATTAATTGCTAATATTTGCCGAAATGGAATTTTTCCATTTGTCGTATTTTATACTGCAATTTATTTTAATTCTGACTTTTCTGAATTTTTTTGGTTATGGGTAATATTCAATTGGATTTTCTCTCTGATGTATCTTGGTTATACTTATTTTTATTTGAATTATAAATTAGACAAAATTAGAGCTATCAACTAACCATTCATAAAGGTGTTCTGAAAACGATCTTCTTACAAATAAATTAACATTATTCTTTGACTTGTGATGAAGAATTACATCAATATGATTTACTATTGTTTGTGTTGATGAACCAACATTATTTTTAAATTTTTCGAAATTAAAAGGTGATCCAGATGATAATAATTCAAATATATTTTCTCCTTTTATATTTATGCAAATTAATTGTGAAGAGATATCAGTAATTGATCCAAAATTTAAAGACGAAATATCTTTATAAAGTTGATCAAAAATATTTGAATTTTTATTTTCATCAAAATATATCATCCATTCATCCGGGCTTAGCCACAAAACATCATAGTTTTCATTTGATGAACTGGTATTTGACTCAGAAGGTAAAATAATAGATAGAATTTTACCCACTTTGGTAAAAAATTCTTTATTTTTTCCCCTGATATTAATTTTAATTTTTTCTTCAGATAAATTAATATCGATATTGTTTTTATTAATATTCGAAATATTTGGATGTAAAATGTCAAGCATTTAGTCTTTTATTCTCCTTATCTAAAAAAATTGTGTCAGAAACGGTCACATTAATATTTTTGTTTTCCATTGGAATAATTAATTTTTGACCTTTCATTGTTTTTCCACTCCTAACTACAGCCAAGGCAATTGATTTATTTAGGTTTGGACTAAAATAGCTGGAAGTTACATGTCCTAGCATATCTATAGGCTTTGATTTAACGTCTGAAACAATTTGAGCACCTTCTTCCAAAATTTCTTTTGGATCATCTGTAAGTAGTCCTACCAATTGCTTTCTATCTTCTCTAATAGTATCACTTCTATATAAAGATCTTTTACCAATGAAGTCATATTTCTTTTTACTTACAATCCAATCCATCTGTAAGTCTGAAGGAGTCATTGTGCCATCTGTATCTTGTCCAACAATAATGAAACCTTTTTCAGCTCTGAGTAGGTGCATTGTTTCGGTACCATAAGGTGTCAAATTAAACTCTTTCCCAGCTTCTATACACATTTTCCATAATGAATGTCCATATTTCGACTCTATGTTAATTTCATAGCTTAGTTCACCTGTAAAACTTATTCTCATTATTCTACAATTTATATTTTCAAGTTTATCTTCTTTAAATGACATATGAGGGAAGTTTTCATCACTTAAATCTAAATTTGGAAAAAGTTTGTTAAGGATTTTTTTTGAATTTGGACCACAGATACTTGCTGTAGAATAATGATCTGTCACTGATGTTAAATAAACATCTAACTCTGGCCACTCCGTTTGTAGATAATCCTCAAGTTTGTTTAATACATTTGCAGCTCCCCCAGTAGTGGTTGTCATTAGATAATGATTTTCGGATATTCTTGTTGTAACACCATCATCATAAACCATACCATCCTCGTTTAACATGAGTCCGTATCTACATTTTCCGATTGCAAGTTTTGACCAAGCATTTGTGTAAACTCGATTTAAAAATTCTGATGCATCTGTTCCTTGGATATCAATTTTTCCAAGAGTTGATGCATCTAAGATACCCGCACTGTCTCGTGCGGCTTTACTCTCTCTTTGAACAGCAGCATACATATTTTCCCCATTTTTTGGATAGTACCAGGGTCTTTTCCACTGACCAACATTTTCAAATTCTGCATTATTTTCCACATGCCATTCATGCATTGATGTTTTTCTTACTACTTCAAAAAATTTTCCAACATTTCTTCCAACTAGTGTTCCGAAGGTTAATGGTGTGAATGGAGGTCTAAATGTAGTTGTTCCTAATGTACCCATTTTTACACCAGCTGTATCAGCTATAATCCCAAGTGCGTGCATATTAGATAACTTTCCCTGATCTGTTGCCATACCAGTCGTTGTATATCTTTTTACATGTTCAATTGATCTAAAGCCTTCTTTTAATGCTAATTTAATATCTTTTGCAGTTGAGTCATTTTGAAAATCTATAAAGCATTTTGTTTTACCTAAAGGTATTTTATTTGGTAAAAGCCATATATTTCTTTTATCATTTTCTTTAGAGCAAATTATATTTGTATCCTGGTAATCTTGATTATCTATATCTAAGAATTTATTAATTTTATTGACTGTTTTATCTATAATATTTTCTAAATCAAAATCTCCATTGCATGAACCAACAGAAATTTGATCTTCACTATTTTCTTTTGGTAAGAATACTTGGTCTTCATCTCTAAAATCTAATTTACCTCCAGATTGAGTATGCATATGCACCATAGGTGTCCATCCACCACTCATTCCTAAACAGTCACAACTTAATCTAATTTTATTGCCTACAGTTGTATTTCCATCTTCCGATAGTTTCATGATTTCTAATGAATTTATTTTTCTGTATCCAAAAGTATTTGTTACAACATGATTGAAGTAGATTTTTATTCCTAGACTTTCTGCTTGTTTGATTAATTCAGAGCTAGCAGATTTTCTTAAATCAACAATTATATTCTTTATACCTTTTTTATGAAGTGAAATTGAAGTTTCGTATGCACTATCATTATTTGTAAATAATATTATATTTTCTCCACAGGTAACGCCGTAATAATCTAAATATTTGTTTATAGAATTAGATAATAATATTCCTGGTCTATCATTATTATTGAATACAAGTGGTCTTTCAATTGATCCAGTTGCAATTACAACTTTTTTTGCTCTTATTTTCCATAATCGTTGTCTAATCTTATTTTTCTTTTTTTCCTCTGGTAAATGATCTGTTAAATTTTCTTTAGCTAAAAGAAAATTGTATCCATGATAAGCTGCAATACTTGTTCTTGTCTTAATTGTTAAATTACTTAATTTTTTAATTTCTTGAATTTCATTTTTTAACCATTCACTTGATAATTTATCATCAATCTTAATAGACTCATTGTTTTGATAAATTGTAGAACCACCTAGTATTTTTTTGTCATCTACTAATAAAGTTTTTAAATTATTTTTTGCAGCCATTTTTGCAGCAATAATACCTGAAACTCCACCACCGATTACCAATACATCGTAGTGAACATATTTGTGATCATAGATATCAGGATCTGGTTCTGTAGGAGATTTTCCCAAACCCGCAGATAATCGTATTAATGGTTCATATACTTTTTTCCAAAAACTCTTTGGCCACATAAATGTTTTATAATAAAAGCCTGCAGGAATTAACGGTGATATAAAATTATTAATACCTCCAATGTCAAATTTTACGTTAGGCCAGCAATTTTGAGAACTTGCTTCTAATCCTTCATACAATTCTAACTCGGTAGCTCTTACATTTGGTTCTGTTAGGTCTTTTTTACTACCAATTTGACAAATTGCATTAGGCTCTTCTGCTCCACAAGAAACTATACCCCTTGGTCTGTGATATTTAAAACTTCTACCGACTAAATGAATACCATTTGCCAAAAGTGCAGATGCCAAGGTATCACCCTCATATCCAAAGTAAGTCTTACCATCATATTTAAATGAAACTCTCTTAGTTTCATCAATATATTCGGTTTTGTGAATTCTATAATTGGGCATTACTTATAATTAACAGGAGGTTTTTCACCCATTTTATAAACAGATAATATTTTATCATTCGATGTGTCTCTAACGACGTTGAACCATTTTCTGCATCCGTGAACATGATTCCATCTTTCAAATTGAATACCTTTAATATTTTTTCTCATAAATAGATATTCCGCCCATTCATCATCGCTAAGTTCAGTTGGTTGTTTTGGTCTAACTATATGAGCTTCACCACCTGAAGAAAATTCACTTTGATCTCTCTCTCCACAAAATGGACAATTAATTAAAAACATTATTAATGTGCAACTGCTGCAGCACCATGTTCATCAACAAGATCACCGCTTACAAATCTATTTAAATTAAATGCTGCATTTAATTTATGTGGCTCATCATTTGCGATTGTGTGAGCAAACAAATCTCCCGATCCTGGAGTAGCTTTAAAACCACCGGTACCCCAACCACAATTAAAATATAAACCTTTTATATTAGTTTTACTTATAATAGGACTTGCATCTGGACATATATCAACAATTCCTCCCCATTGTCTTAACATCTTCATTCTACTAAAAATAGGGTAGAGTTCTAAAATAGCCTTTAAAGTTTCTTCAACAATATTATGACTACCTCTTTGAGTATATGAAACATATGAATCTGTTCCTGCACCTATAACTAATTCGCCTTTATCAGATTGACTTACATAAGCATGAACTGCATTTGACATTACAACAGTATCAATAATTGGTTTTACTGGTTCTGAAACTAACGCTTGTAATGGTTTGCTTTCAAGAGGCAGTTTTAATCCAGCCATATTTGCAATTACGCTTGAGTGACCTGCAGCAACAACTCCAATTTTATTAGTTTTTATAAATCCTTTAGTTGTTTCTAATCCTTCAACTTTATCACCATTTCTTTTTATTCCTTTAACTTCACAGTTTTGAATTATATCAACACCCATATCGCTTGCGCCTCTAGCATAACCCCAGGCAACAGCATCATGTCTTGCTGTTCCTGCTCTTCTTTGTAATGTTCCACCCAAAACTGGGTATCTGATATCAGGTGATGTATTTATAATTGGGCAAAATTTTTTAACTTGCTCAGTATTTAACCAAACAGCGTCAATTCCGTTTAGTCTATTAGCATGTGTTCTTCTTTTTAAATCTCTTACATCTTGAAGGTTGTGAGCTAAATTCATTACACCTCTTTGACTGAACATCACATTGTAGTTTAGCTCTTGAGATAAATTTTCCCATAGCTTAAGCGCATGATCATATAAACCAGCACTAGCATCCCATAAATAATTTGATCTAATGATTGTAGTGTTACGCCCTGTATTTCCACCACCAATCCAACCTTTTTCTAAGACTGCGATATTTTTTAAATTATGTTTCTTTGCTAAATAATAAGCAGTAGCTAAACCGTGTCCGCCACCACCCACAATAATAGCATCGTATTCTTTTTTTGGCTCTGGATTTCCCCAAGCTTGTTGCCAATTCTCATGCTGTGATAAAGCATTTTTTATTAGAGAGAATACTGAATATTTGTTTTTCATATTTTGGTGAAATTACTTGAATATGATTGAATATTCAATGATTTCAAGTTACACATATTTACACGGAAGGATGGGTGAGCTGGTTTAAACCAGCGGTTTGCTAAACCGCCGTACGCTTGAAAAGGTGTACCGAGGGTTCGAATCCCTCTCCTTCCGCCATAATCTTTATTTTAACTTGATAAGATAAGATCTAATTTAGCCTCAACTTTTTTAAAGACATTACTCCAGTCACCTGGTTTCTCCTGTTGAATAATTTCAACAGATTTATAAAAACTAATGTCATTTTTTTGTAATTGCCATACCCAATGTGGATTGTGAAAAAGTAATAACCATGTTTTTATCCCCAATGTACCAGCTACATGAGCAATTGCAGAATCAATTGTTATAAGTAAATTTATATTTTTTAATATTGATACAGTATCTTTAAAAGCGTCATTATCCATATCAATTTCCAAAGAAAAATCTTTAATATAATTTTCAAATTGATTTTTTTTAATCTGTTCAGAACCAAAACCTTTTTGAAAACTTATAATATCTATATTTTTATTTTTAATTATTTTTTCAAATTTAATTAATGGGATTGATCTTTTTATATCATCTGTATAATTTTTATTACCTTGCCAAAATATTCCAACCCTATATTTTTTTAAATAATCTAATTTTTTTGACCATTTTTTTTCGACTAACTCATCTGATTTAATATAATTAACTTCACCAAGTATTCTTTTTTTAGATTTATAATAAATTCCTGGCAAAGTTAGAATACTTTGATAGTAATCATGATTAGGTATTTCGTTCAAACTATTTATTAGATTAACTTTTAAATTTTTAAGTAGATAATTTAATTTACTATTTACTAAAAAATAAATTTGATTTTCATTTTTAAGCCAATTTATATATCTGCTAAATTGTATTACATCTCCAAACCCTTGCTCAGATAAGATTATAATTTTTTTATTCTTTAGTTCTTCACCATTCCATTCAATACTTTTAAAATTCTTTTTTATATAATTTACGTTTTTGTCATTAACAATTAATTTTCGATTTTCATAGAATTTAAAAGCATTTTCAATATCACCTAATGAAAAAAATATTTTGCTTAACTCAAATTTACTAACAAAATCATTTTGATTTAACAGTATTGATTTATCAAAAAATTCTTTTGCTTTATCAAAATTTCTTAAATCAGCATTTACTCTCCCAAGATTGTTGTAAGCTGGAATATATGTTTTATTAATGTTTATGCACTTTGTAAAATTGCTTATTGCTTCTTTATAATTTAGTAAATTATAATTTAGTATACCTATATTGTTTAATGCATTTAAATTATTTGGGTTAATTTTAAGAATTTTATTATAAATATCATAAGTTCTTTTATTATCTTTTTTTTGGTTATAAATAATTCCAAGATTAAGCAATGCATTTTGGTCACTATCATTTAGTTCAAGTACTTTATTGAAATATTTTTCAGCCTCTTCAAGATTTTTTATTAATAAATTTATAAGCCCAAGATGATAGATGGCTACTAAATTTTTGTTGTTTATCTCAAATGCTTTATTTAAATATTTAATTGAATTTTGAAAATCTTTGTTATCAAAATAAATTAATCCTAAATTTAAGTTTGCAAATTCATGGTTACTTGAGATTTCTATTGCCTGATTTAAAAGTTTTATGGCAGCATCTTTACTATCGGTTTTTATTTTACAAACTCCAAGATAAACTAATGCATCTATCTTAAATTTTTCAATTTCTTTTAATTTCAAAAGTAATTTTTCTGCTTTACTAATTTTATTTTCTTTGATGTAGTCTAAACTTATTTGAAAATTTCTTAAATTTTCCTCATTTTTATCCATAATTTAATAGAGTGGATTATTTCTAAAAAAATCTTTTAAAAATATTGGTTTTTGAGACAAAATGTATCTATAAACATTGTAATTCTCCATAACCCTCTGAACATAGTTTCTGGTCTCTTTAAACTTAATAAGTTCTACCCAATCAACATAATCGATTTGTTTCTTTTGAGGATCTTTATTTATTTTTTTCCAATACTTCACTCTTTTTGGTCCTGCATTATATGCTGCTACAGCGAAAGGGTAGGATCCATCATAATCAAGAATTAAACCTGCAATATAAAAAGATCCTAAATTTATATTATACTCAGGACTAGTTGTTAAACGAGATTTTGAGTAAGAAACTTTTGCCTGCTTAGCAACTGTCTTTGCAGTGTAAGGCATCAATTGCATTAAGCCTTGTGCTCCAACTCTACTTCTTGCAGATATATCAAACTCACTTTCTTGTCTTATAATAGATAATATTAAAGCTTGTTCTGGGATTTTTCTTGATCCAACTTTATTCGGAGTGCTTATTACTGGATAATTATATTTGTTATGAAACCTTTTTTGATAAGATGCTATTTTAGAAACCTGAATAGCAAAATCAAATCTAGCGATGTCAGTTGCTAGTTTTGCTGCTAATACTTCACTCCCTGCTGAAACATTGTCATTTGCTAGAAATCTTAAAATATGTTTCGTATATTTATCTTTTTTTACTTCATCTAATAAATGTACTATTGCCACTAATTTATTTTTGTAAAAACTTTCAGCATAATTTTTGTCAACTTGGGTACTTTCTTTAAGTTCAAAAGTTTTATTTGGATATATTTTCATATGAGATAATTGACCATAATAGGTTGTTAGATATTTTGAACCTTCTTTAAACCACTTATCTGCTTCTTCCTTATTATTTAGTGCCAAATTTGCTTTTCCAAGCCAATAAGCACCTCTTGATAAACTAATTGGATATCCAACATTATTATAAAATTTAGTAAAATGACTCTTTGCTAAAATTGGGTCTTTTAAGAAACTTAATGCAATCCATCCACTCATCCATTCAGCTTCAGCTAATTCGGCACCCTCTGATAGACCATGTTTACTTGTAACTTTATAAGCTTGCTCATATCTTTTCTTATAAATAAGTGATCTCGCAATTATTGATCTTTCAACCCACCATTTATCTGGGCGAACCATATAGTCTTTATTATTTTTGATACTTAGTAAAATTTCTAAAGAACTATCAACTCTTCCTCTTTTCCTTCTCCATTTGAGTCTATCATAATTTAAACCTGCATCCTTTTTTAAACTTGCAGGCACATTCGATATAGCGCTATCAACACCATAAGATCTGCTCATTAACAGTTGCCTTGCTGTATATAAAAGTTGATAATCTTTAGGTAGATATCTTAACATTCTTTTAAGGTCCCAATATTTATTCTCCCAAGCTAAATAATCAGCTCTTTTAATATAATCGCTACTGTTCAAATATTTTTTAAATTTCTTTCTAAAAAAAATAAGATCATTTTTACTTAAATCAGCTGTAATAAATCCTTCTTTTATCAAATTTATAGCTGTCTCTTTATTTTTTGATAACAAAGCATCGCCTAGCATCATTTTTCCAAATCCACTTAAAGGAGGGTGTTTATCGAACCACTGTATAATTTCATTTTTAGTATGATTTTTAGAATTTATTTTATGCTCTCCTAAGTAACGAACTCTATCTATCCTTGGATAATCTTTTACTCTTTCGATAAACTGTTTATATTCTGTAAAGGTAGCCCTGTTACCAGTTGTAAGTAAATGTCTCCATTGAATAAAATCATAAATAGATTTTGCTCTTGCTTTACTTGCGGCTTTTTTTGCATCCTTCCAATTACTTTTCTCCATAAATGAAATAGCTTGTTTTGCATATCTCAAATCTCTATCGCTATAAAATTTTTGTTTTTTTATCTTTCTTAATTTTTCTTTAACTATTAGAGGCTTATTTTTTGGAATTATTACACCATCAATTTTCTTAAATATTTCCGTGGTAGTAATTTTTATTTCCTTTTGAATTTCATCTTCTTTTTCAGATGGTTTTGGTAGAGGAATGATTTCAGCTATTTTTTTTGTTGTATTTTTTTCATTTAAATCTGGTTTTTTAATAGGAAGTATAGTTTCATTTGAAAAAGCAGATTGAAACGATAAGAAAAAAAGGATAATTGTAGTTATTAATTTTAAATACATTTTATTAAATCAAACAACTTATGTTATAAATAATTATGTTTAAAGGATCAAATGTAGCATTAATTACACCGTTTAAAGACAACAAGCTTGACGAAGAAAGTTACATAAAAATAATAAATCATCATCTGGAAAATGGAACAAATGGGTTAGTTCCAGTTGGAACAACAGGTGAGTCACCAACATTATCACATGATGAACATGAGAGAACAATTGAATTGTGTATAAAAGAAGCTACCGGTAAACTTCCCATAATAGCCGGCACAGGATCTAATTCTACAGAAGAGGCCGTATCATTAACTAAACACGCTGAAAAAGCTGGTGCGGATGGTGCTTTAGTTGTTACACCATATTATAATAAACCCACTCAAGAAGGATTATATCAACATTATAAATCAATCAATGATAACTGTGGAATTCCAATTATAATTTATAATATTCCAAGCCGTTCAGTAATCGATATGAGCGTTGAAACAATGGCTAGATTATATGAACTAAAAAATATAGTTGGAGTTAAAGATGCAACTGGCGATCTAAATCGTGTTGATCAACAAAAAGAAAAAATGGGTAATGATTTCATTCAACTTACTGGAAACGATGATAATGCTTTTGAATTTAATAAAAGAGGAGGCGTTGGAACAATTAGTGTTACAGCAAACGTAGCTCCTAAATTATGTTCTGAATTTCAAAAATTATCAAAATCTTCAAATGAGGATGATTTAAAAAAGGCTCAACAACTTGATGATATGTTGCAACCGTTGCATAAAAATTTATTTATAGAAAGTAATCCTTCACCAGTTAAATATGCTGCTAAATTACTTGGTCTATGCGATGATACTGTAAGATTACCTTTGGTAAAAATAACTGAAAATACAAAAAAGGAAGTTGAGAAAGCATTGAAAGTAGCAAAACTTATTGATGAGTGATAAATCTACATCTGGCATCAAGATCATTACAATAAATCGAAAAGCATCTTTTAATTTTTTCTTTAAGGAAATCTTAGAAGCGGGAATTGTACTAAAAGGGTCTGAAATAAAATCTGTAAGAGATGGAAAAATAAATATTGCAGAATCATATGCAGTTGAAAAAGAAGGAGAAATTTTTTTAGTTAATTCACATATACCTATTTATAAACAAGCCAGTTATTCAAATCACAATCCTTACTCAGAAAGAAAGTTGTTATTTAACAAAAGGGAAATTAATAAACTAATTGGTAAAATCAATGAGGATGGTCTAGCTTTAGTTCCAACTAAAATGTATTTTAAAAAAGGTAAAGCAAAAGTTGAAATAGCAGTTGCAAAGGGCAAAAAACAATACGATAAGCGACAAACCAAAAAAACTAAAGATTGGAACCGTGAAAAAGCAAGATATTTTAGACGCTCAAGTTAATTATGTATATCTATCTATAGGTTCTAATTTAGGAAATAGAATACATTTTTTAGAAAAATCTAAATATTTATTGGAAGCCCATGATATTAAAATTATCAAAACATCTAGCTATTACGAGACTGTATCATGGCCAGATCCTAGTTTTCCAAAATTTATTAATGCAGTATTACTTATAAAAACAAAATTAAATCAATTTCAGTTGTTTAAATTAATCAAGTTTATAGAGAGAAAATTAGGAAGAAAAGTAGCTCCTCAAAATCATCCAAGAAATTGTGATATTGATATATTAGACTTTAATGGAAAGATTATTAAATTAAATAAAGACTTGGTCAAATTAGAGATCCCACATCCAAGAATGCATAATAGAAACTTTGTCCTTATGCCACTGTTTGAAATATGCAAAAATTGGTCTCACCCAAAATTAAAAAAAAATATAGTAAAACTCCTATCTTCTTTAAAAAAAAATAATTTAAGAAGTATTAAAGTTATCTAAATAAGTGATATAATAAATTTATGCTAAATTCAGACGAATTAATAAATAAGGTTAAATCATACAATAAGTTTCTTAACCCAGAAACTCTGAGCAAAGCATATGATTTTGCAGTGAAAGTTCACAAAGATCAAAAACGACAATCAGGAGATCCTTACGTCATTCATCCTGTTGCTGTTGCAAATATTTTAACTGAACTTAAATTGGATAGTGCAACGATAGCAACTGGTTTACTTCACGATACCATAGAAGATACTTATGCAACTTATAAAACAATAGAAGAACAATTTGGAAAAGAAGTTGCTGACTTGGTCGATGGAGTTACAAAAATTTCAGTTTTTGAAAACCAGGCTATTTCTAATTCAAAAGCTGAAAATTTTAGAAAACTGATCCTGGCAACTTCTAAAGATATTAGAGTCCTTCTTGTAAAACTTGCAGATCGTTTGCATAATATGCGAACTCTGAAGGCTATTGATAAAGAGGAAAAAAGAAAAAGAATTGCTAAAGAAACAATGGAAATTTATGCTCCTCTAGCTGATAGAATGGGAATGAATAGAATAAGAGATGAACTTGAAGATCTTTCTTTCGATATTTTAAATCCTGAAGCAAGAAAAATGATCAAAGATAGATTAGACACAATAAAAGATAATAATTTGATTAATTATAATTCAGTTCTTAGTGAATTTGAAAATCTATTAATTGAAAATAATATTGATTTTAAAATTTATTCTAGAGAAAAAACACCTTTTTCTATTTGGAGAAAAATACAAAAAAAAAGAACCTCACTAGAGCAAATTACAGACATAATCGGTTTTAGAATAATTTTAGATAATGTTGAAAATTGTTACAAAACCTTAGGCTTAATTCATAATAAATGGAATTGCATACCTGGTAGATTTAAAGATTACATTTCATCTCCAAAAATAAATAATTATAAATCTCTTCATACAGCGGTAATCGGTCCAAATAAAAGACCTATTGAAATACAACTAAGAACACAACAAATGCATGAATTTGCGCAAAGAGGTATAGCTTCTCATTGGAAATATAAATCGTCAGAAAAATTTAACTCTTTAACTTGGAAGGAATACGACTGGTTAGCAGATCTAGTAGAAATTATTGATAAAAATGAAAATCCAGAACATTATTTTGAGTATACAAAACTGCAAATGTTTCAAGAAAATGTTTTTTGTTTTACACCAAAAGGCTCAGTTATAAAATTACCCAAAGAAGCAAGTCCAATTGATTTTGCTTATGCTGTTCACACTAAAGTAGGTGATACTGCAATTGGATGTGAAATAAATGGAAAGGAAAGTCCTTTACAATCAATATTGCGAAATGGAGATGTAGTTAAAATATTAACATCAAAAAAAGATTCACCTTCTTTGCATTGGATAACAAGTGCTAAAACTGGTAAAGCTAGAGCTGCTATAAGAAGATACTGGCAATACAAAGAAGACAGCAAGCCTACTGAAAAAAAATATAACACTACACTTTGGATGTCTTTACCTGACAGACCTGGAATATTAGGTGACGTTACAACAATGATTGGAACCAATAATGTAAATATTTCAAGTGTTGAAATGGTGGAAAAGACTAATAGAACCATTAATTTTAGGTTCAACCTAATTATTCAAGATTTGAAAAACTTTACAAAACTTATTAGTGAGCTAAAACAGAAAGAATATAACTTCAAAATTATTAGACATAAAAACAAAAAATATGCTTTCTTTAAAAGATTCTTTAGCGGTTTTAAAAAAAACTAACGCACTTTTAGAGGGACATTTTGTTTTATCTTCAGGATTACATTCACCCCAGTATGTTCAGTGTGCTAAATTATTAAGTTATCCAAAAAAATCAGAAGAATTTTGTAAATCCTTAAGCAATAAAATAAAAAAAAAATTCAAAAAAATTGATATAATTTTGTCACCAGCTATGGGCGGTATTGTAATAGGTTATATTGTTGGAAATTTATTGAATAAGGAGACAATATTTTGTGAGAGAGTTAATGGGAAATTTACTTTGAGAAGAGGTTTTTCAATTAAAAAAAATTCTAAAGTTTTGATAGTGGAAGACGTAATTACTACAGGTAAGTCAAGTTTAGAATGTGCTCGACTTATAAAAAAATATAAATCAAAAGTAGTTGGATATGCGTGTTTAATTAATAGATCTACTAAACCAAGTTTAAAAATTAAAGATAAAAATATTGTTTCGCAAATTAAATTAGAAATACCAACTTATAAAAAAAATGATTTACCAATTGATTTAAAAAAAATTCCAATTACAAAACCTGGAAGTAGATATTTAAAATGAAATCTAGACTAGGTGTTAACGTAGACCATATTGCAACATTAAGAAACGCCAGAGGAGAGGGGCATCCTGATCCTATTTCATATGCAAGACAAGTTATGAATTTCGGTGCAAATTCTATTACTATTCATTTAAGAGAAGATCGTAGACATATTCGAGATGAAGACGTAGCTATATTTTCAAAAATTAAAAGAGTACCAATAAATTTAGAAATGGCTGCTAACAATGAAATGCTTAAAATTGCATTAAAATATAAACCTAATTTTGTTTGTATAGTTCCTGAAAAAAGGAATGAAATAACCACTGAAGGAGGTTTAAATATCACAAAAAATAAAAAAATAATTAAAAAAGTAATTAGTAAATTAAATTCAAAAAAAATTAGAACAAGTCTTTTCATCAATCCAAATATTGAAGATGTTTTTGCATCAAAAGAATTAAATGCGAAATGTGTGGAACTTCATACAGGAAACTTTGCTTTAAAAGTTAAAAATAACAAAAATTATTTAGTCGAATTCAAAAAAATAAAAAATTGTGCCGCGTTAGCAAAAAAACTAGGAATGGAAGTTCATGCAGGTCATGGCCTAGATTATAAATCAACTAAAATTTTAAGAAAGATTAAATCTATAGAGGAATTTAATATTGGACATTTTATAATTGGAGAGGCCATCTTGTTTGGCATGAAAAAAGTAATCACTAATTTTATAAAAATATTAAACTAATGATAATTGGTAACGGTGTTGATATTATTGATAATAAAAGAATACAAAAATCCCTAAAAATTAAAGGTTTTAAAAAAAGACTCTTTACATTGAATGAAATTAAACAATCAAAAAAATACAGAAACAAAACGAATTACTTTGCAAAAAGATTTGCTGCTAAAGAAGCTTTTGTTAAGTCAATAGGCACAGGCTTTAGAGATAATATTAATTTTAATGATATTGAAATATACAATAATAAGAAAGGATCACCTAAAATTAAAATTTCACAGAAATTAAAAGATATATTAAAAAAAAAATTTAAATTAAAGAATTACGATATACATCTTTCACTTTCAGATGAAAAAAACCACTCAATTGCATTTGTTATTTTGAATAGAAAAAAATGAAAAATTTCATAATTGATAATACAAAAACATTATTTTATGCATTAATAATTGCAGTATTTATTAGATCAATATTAATCCAACCATTTTATATACCATCATCATCAATGGAAACTAACTTGCTTGTGGGTGACAGATTATTTGTTACAAAATTTTCTTACGGATATAGTAAACATTCATTTCCTTTTAGTCCTCCTATTTTTAAAGGACGCATATTAAATAAAAACCCTAAAAGAGGAGATGTTATAGTTTTTAAAACACCCGCTGATAATCGTACAGATTATATTAAAAGATTGATTGGTTTACCAGGTGATACAATACAATTTATTGATGGTGATTTATATATAAATTCTAATCAAGTGTTAAAAACAATTAAAAGCAAAAATGATAAGTTATATTGTGGATCATCCCAAATTGATGTCAATATATTTGAAGAAAAACTTCCAAATGGAAAAAGTTATTTAGCTGCATATAGAACAGATATAACTTTTTCTAATTCAGATAAATACATTGTTCCTGAAAATCACCTTTTTTTCTTAGGTGACAATAGGGATTGTTCTAAAGACAGCAGATTTCTATCTGAAGTTGGTTATGTTAATCAAAATAATTTAGTTGGAAAAGCACAAATTTTATTTTTTTCATCTAATCCAAGAAAAGGAAGTATCTTTAACATTTTCAAATGGAATGAAATAGTTCGATTTGAAAGATTTTTTAATAAAATAATTTAAATAAATGAAGTTAAATAAACTACAAAAGAAAATTGGTATTAGCTTTAAAGATAATAAACTATTGATACAAGCCTTAACACACAAAAGTTTTGATTCAAAAAATAATTATGAAAAACTAGAATTTCTAGGTGATAGAGTTTTAGGTTTTGTTATATCAAAGAAACTTTTAGAGTTATATCCAAAAGAAAAAGTAGGTATGATTGACAAAAAACTTGCAAATTTAGTTAATAAAAATAAGTGTTTTGAAATTGGCAAGGAATTAGAATTGGATAGTTATATTTTAACAGGAAATACAGAAAAGAAAAAAAAAATCAATATTGAAAAAAAAATTATATCTGATTGTTGTGAGTCTTTGATAGGAGCAATTTATATAGATAAAGGTTTTGAGGTTTCGTCAAAATTTATATTAAATTATTGGAAAAATTATTTAAATTTATCAGATATTACTGTAATCGACTCCAAAACAAGATTACAAGAATATTCATTAAAGAAATTTAAAGCATTGCCAATATATAAACTTATTTCTAATACAGGACCAAGACATAAACCAAATTTTAAAATTAGTGTAAAAATTAAGGAAAGCAAAACAATTATCGCTGATGGTAGTTCAAAAAAAAATGCTGAACAAGCCGCAGCTATGAAACTTTTAGAAACTATTAAAATATAATGAATTGGCAAGATAAAGGTTACTTACTTTCAAAAAATAAATATAATGAAAATTCTGTAATATCTGAATTTTATACTGAAAATCATGGAAAAATTTCAGGAATTATTTTTGGAGGTACTTCAAAAAAAATAAAAAATTACCTATTTGAGGGTAATAAATTGCATATAAATTATAATTCAAAATCTCAATCAAAAATTGGTTCTTTAAAAGTTGAAATTGATGAATTTAAAACTCCTTACTTTTTAGAAGATAAGCAAAAACTCCTTTGTATAATTTATACAATGAATTTGATTAAAATTTTAACAGTAGAGAATGAAAAAAATAGAGAGATTTATTACTTAATTGATAATTATTTTGAGATATTAAAAGATGAAGAGTGGCTTTCAAAGTTTGTAAATTGGGAGTTAAACTTTTATAAATTAATTGGATACGACATAGACTTTAATGATTATGTAGAAAAAGTTTCTGAAGGTAATAAAATTAATTATAAATTAAAAAATTCCGGCAAAATCATTCCAAATTTTTTAGTAAATAAAGATGAAGAAGATATAAGCTTTGAAGATATTTTTGATGCTTTAAAAATTGTAGGAGATTTTTTAGATAAAACAATAGTCAAACCGAACAATCTTAATTTTCCCAAAACAAGATTTAATTTTCAAAATTCTTTAAAATTAATCTAGTTTTATTTGATCAGCAAAATAAGTTATAATTGCACTTGCTCCAGCTCTTTTAAAGGAAACTAGACTTTCATATATCGATTTTTTATCTAATATATTCTTTGAAATTGCATTTTGAATGAGACTATATTCTCCTGATACTTGGTATGCAATAACTGGAATTTTAAAATTATTCTTAACTTCTCTAATTATATCAAGATAAGGCATCCCTGGTTTTACTATAATCATGTCTGCTCCTTCTTTTATATCTAATGCAACTTCTCTTAACGATTCATAATTGTTCTTAAAATCCATTTGATAAGTTTTTTTGTCTCCTTTTAAGAGACTTCTTGATCCAACAGCATTTCTGAATGGGCCATAAAAACTTGAAGCATACTTAACAGCATATGATAAAATTTGAACATCTTTTAGATTATTTTTATCTAAAGCTTTGCGAATTTTTAGAACTCTACCATCCATCATATCTGATGGGGCAATCACATCGCAACCCATTTTTGCCTGCAATATTGATTGTCTAATCAATATTTCTAATGTTTCATCATTTAAAATTTCATTTTTTTTAATTATTCCATCATGACCATGTGATGTATATGGATCTAATGCAACATCACACATTATTCCAATTTCGTTCTTATAATTTTTTTTGATGAATTTTATTGCTTGGCAAACTAAATTATTTTCATTTAATGCTTCATTTCCATATTCATCTCTTTTTCTTGGATTTGTATAAGGGAATAAAGCTACCATTGGTATTCCCAATTTTAATGCTTTATCAACTACACTTTTTAATTTATCAATAGAGTACCTAAAAACATTTGGCATTGAATTAATTGGAACTTTTTTTGCTTTTCCTTCAGTAAGAAAGATAGGTAAAATAAAATCATTGTAAGATAGATCATTATCTTGGACTAATCTTCTAGACCAACTGAATTTTCTTGATCTTCTCAATCTTAAATTAGGATAGCTACCTGTGATAATCATTATCAATTAATTTTTTTGATGCGACAATAGTAATATTTATTATAATAGTCTATAAGATAGTAGAGCTGCGATGTCACAATTATTCAATGATTTCCAAAAACAAGATGTAAAATTTGATATCATAAAATTAAAACAAGCTTGTGATGAAGTATTAAAAATAAAAGGTTTTGATACAAGTCTTGGAATACCTCACTTCGCCGGTATACCTCTAAATCAAATTCCAGGTGATCCAGATTCTGTTAAAGGAAATAATGTAAGAGGCATTTATTGGACTAAACCAGATAGTACAGGTGTTGAGGTACAGAGGGAAAGTAAAATTGATGAACATAAATATACAGAATTTGTTGACGACTTTAAAAATACTTATTTTAAAGAAGTTTATGATCAATTAACAAAAAAATATAAATTAGGTAGGATGAGACTTCTTCTTAAAGAGCCAAGATCAACATTGAGTTGGCATAGAGATCCTGAGCCAAGGCTTCATATACCTATATACACAAATCCTGGAGCAATAATGGTGGTTGATAATGTTGCAAAACATATGCCAGCAGATGGCTCTGTTTGGATTACTAATAATACAAAATATCATAATGCATTTAATGGGGGTGAAGAAAATAGGGTTCACCTTGTTGCTTGTGTTTTAAATTACAAATTTAATTAAATTGAAAAAAATTTTTATTGCTTCAGATCATGGTGGTTTTAATTTAAAAAGGAATATTTTAAAATACTTTAATAAAATTTATCCAATAAAAGATCTGGGACCAAAACAAAATAAGAAGTCCGTTGATTACCCTGATTTTGCTCATAAACTTTGCAAACAAGTGTCGAAAAATAAGAATTATGTAGGAATACTTGTTTGTGGTTCAGGAGTAGGAATGTCTATTGCTGCAAACAAAAATAAAGGAATACGCGCTG
Organism: uncultured Pelagibacteraceae bacterium; assembly: GCA_902612605.1. Lineage (GTDB taxonomy): Bacteria > Pseudomonadota > Alphaproteobacteria > Pelagibacterales > Pelagibacteraceae > Pelagibacter. The sequence continues at coordinate 127,829 of CACMDY010000002.1, read as the reverse complement.
CTTTATGCTACTCAGTAAAAAATGCTAAATTATCGCGATTGCATAATGATGCAAATGTTATAACATTAGGAGAAAGGCTTATTAAAAAAACAGTTGCCTTAAAATGTGTTGAAAGCTTTCTAAAAACTGAGTTTGAAGGCGGTAGACATATAAAAAGAATTAAAAAAATATAGGTAAATAAATGTCTAGTGAAAAAAAATATTTAAATACTCAATATGAAAACTTTTTTGAAAAAAAATTGTCTGAAGCTGATCCAGAAATATTTGATGCAGTAAATAAAGAATTAATCAGACAACAAAATCATATCGAATTAATCGCATCAGAAAACATAGTTTCACAAGCTGTTTTAGAGGCACAAGGTTCAGTACTAACAAATAAGTATGCTGAAGGTTACCCAGGTAAAAGATATTATAACGGCTGTGAGCATGTTGATGTTGCTGAGTCACTTGCTAACGATAGATTAAAAAAACTCTTTAATTGTAAATTTGCGAATTCACAACCTCATTCTGGTGCGCAAGCTAACGGAGCAGTGTTTTTAGCATTATTAAAGCCAGGTGATACTTTTATGGGAATGAGTTTAAATTCTGGTGGCCATATTACTCATGGTCTTAAAATTGCAATGTCAGGCAAATGGTTTAATGCAATAAGCTACGATGTAGATAAAACCTCTGAATTAATCGACTATGATGAAGTTGAAAGATTAGCAATTGAAAATAAACCTAAACTTATAATTGCTGGAGGTAGCGCATACTCTAGGATAATTGATTTTAAAAGATTTAGAGAAATTGCTGATAAGGTTGGAGCATTCTTTATGGTAGATATGGCTCACTTTTCAGGTCTTGTTGCTGGCAAAGGTTACCCAAATCCTGTTGATCATGCTCATGTCGTTACATCTACAACTCATAAAGTTTTCAGAAGTGCCAGAGGTGGAATTATTTTAACAAATCATGAGGATATTTATAAAAAAATTAATACAGCTGTATTTCCTGGTTATCAGGGTGGCCCTCTTATGCACATAATAGCAGCAAAAGCAGTTGGATTTAAAGAAGCATTAGATCCTTCTTTCAAAGAATATATATCTAATGTTTTAGCTAATGCAAAAATTCTCGCAGAAACTTTAAAAACAAATGGTTTTAAGATTTATTCTGGAGGAACAGATACTCATTTAATGTTGGTAGATTTAAGACCTTTTGGTGTCAAAGGTAATGCCGCAGCTGAAAGTTTATCAAGAGCCAATATAACATGTAATAAAAATGGAATTCCTTTCGATACAGAAAGTCCAATGGTAACGTCAGGTATAAGACTAGGTTCTCAAGCAGCAACAACTCGAGGTTTTGGTTTAAATGAATTTAAAATTGTTGGTGAACTAATTACTAAAGTAATTAAAGGTTTGTCATCAAACCCTGACGATAATACAAAAATAGAAGAAGAAGTAAGAAAAGAAGTTGTTGATTTATGTTCAAATTTCCCAATTTATAAAAATTTGGGATAATGAATTATGATTTGTCCTATATGTAAAAAAGGAGAAACTTCAGTTGTAGACTCCAGACCCACCGAAGACGGAACAGCTATTAGAAGAAGAAGATTGTGTATTTGTGGACAAAGATTTACTACTTTTGAAAGAGTACAATTCAGAGAATTAACTGTAGTAAAAAAAAACGGTAGAAAATCTACTTTTGATAGAGAAAAATTATCAAAATCAATATATGTAGCACTCAAAAAAAGACCAATAGATACTGAGACAGCAGAAAAATTTATATCTAAAATATCAAGGTCTTTAGAGGAACTAGGTCAGAGTGAAATTTCTTCAAACACAATCGGCACAATGGTAATGGAAGGATTAAAAGAATTGGACCCAGTAGCTTATGTAAGATTTGCATCAGTATATAGAAATTTTAGAGAAGAAAAAGACTTCGTTCAATTTGTTGATAAAATCGATGTCTTTAAAAAAAGATAAATCATCAGAAAAAAATAAAGCATTAATGAGATTGGCACTAGAACTTGCCAATCAAAATAAAGGACTAACAGGACTAAATCCATCGGTCGGATGTGTAGTAACATATAAAGATGAAATCATTTCTTATGGAAAGACAGATATTAATGGTAGACCTCATGCTGAAGTAGCAGCCTTAAAAAACAATAAAATAAATTTTAAAAATTCAAATATGTATGTATCACTAGAACCTTGTATCCATTATGGAAAAACACCACCTTGTACAAACATTATCATAAAAAAAAAAATTAAATTAGTTAATTATTCGATTGAGGATTTTGATAAACGAACAGCAAAAAAAACAAAAAATGTTTTAAAAAAAAATAATATTTTAGCTAAAATTGGTTTAATTAAAAATGATGCAAATAAATTTTACAAAGATTATAAATTCTCAAAATTTAATAATATTCCTTACGTTAGTGGAAAATTGGCTGTTTCTAAAAATAATAGAATTTATTTTTTTAAAAAAAAAATTACAAATGAACATTCTCACAAAGTATCTCATTTATTAAGATATAGAAATCAAGCAATTTTAACATCTTATAAAACAATTAACTCTGACAATCCTAATTTAAATTGTAGAATTCATGGTTTAGAAAAATTTTCACCAGTAAAATTTATTATTGATAAAGATTTGAAGACTAAAATAAATTCCAAAGTGTTAAAACCAAACTCAAATAAAACATATATTTTTCATAATAAAAAAGATAAAAATATTATTAATAAATTTAAAAATAAAAATGCAAAACTTATTTTTATGAAAATAGAAAATAATAGTTTTGATTTAAATACCATTTTAAAAAAAATATACTCATTAGGTTATGCAAATTTATTACTCGAGTCGGGTCCAAACCTTTTAAAATCTTTTTTAAATAACAATTTAATAAATGAATTCTATTTATTCAAAGCTGATAATAAAATTAATTTAAAAAATTCGGTTGCTTTGAATTCTTTTATTGATTTATTGTCTAAAAAATTTAAAAAAAGATCACAAATTAATACTTTTTTAGATAAAGAAAAACTTTTTAGGTATCAGTAAATGTTTAATGGAATAATTTTTAATAAAGGTAAAATTACAAATATTACCAAAAGAGCTAAAGGAATAAACGTCTTTATCAAGTCAAAATTAAAATTAACTAATAAGCAATTAGGTATATCTATTTCCTGTGATGGTGTCTGCTTAACATTAATATCATATAAAAAAGGTATATCTGAATTTTATTTATCAAATGAAACTATTAGAAAATCAAAATTTAAGAAATCCAATGTTGGAGATCATGTTAATTTAGAACTACCTTTAAAGTATGGTCAAAATATTTCAGGTCATATTTGTCAAGGTCATGTTGATACAGTAAGTAAAGTTACAAATTTAACAAATGTAGATAAATCGATAATTTATGAATTCAGTATTGATAAAAAATTTTATAAATTTTTAGTTGAGAAAGCATCAATATTGATAAATGGTGTATCTCTAACCATAGCTAAGATAAAGAAGAATAAATTTGAAATTTGGGTTATTCCACATACATTGAAACTTACAAATTTAGCAAACATTAAAAAAAATGATTTAGTTAATATTGAAATTGATATTTTATCTAAATATGTAAAAAAATTTATTAATGATAAAAAATAAATTTAGCCCAATTGAAAAGATTATTTCTATCTCAAAAAAAGGAGGAATGTATATTCTTGTTGACGATGAAAATCGAGAAAATGAGGGGGATTTAGTATTTAATGCCAGTGATGTTAATTCTAAAAAAATTAACTTTATGGCGAAAAATGGCAGAGGTTTAATTTGTCTAACACTAAATAAAAATCAAGCAAATAAACTTGGGTTAACATTTATGGCTCCTGTTAATCAATCGAGAAATCAAACAGCCTTTACCATTTCAATAGAGGCCAAGAAGGGTATAACTACTGGTATTTCAGCTAAAGATCGATCACGAACAATAAAAATTGCTACAAAAAAAAATGTATTAAAAAATGAAATAGTTTCTCCTGGTCACGTATTTCCAATCATTTCTAGAGAAGGAGGCGTGCTAGTTAGGGCCGGTCATACAGAAGCATCTGTTGACATAGCTAGACTTGGTAACAAAATTCCAGCTGCTGTAATATGTGAGATTATGAATGAAGATGGTTCGATGGCAAAAGGAGATGACTTATTAAAATTTGCAAGTAAACATAAACTTCATATTGGAAAAATTGAAGATTTAATTTCATACAGATTGAGAAAAGAAAATTTTATTAAATTAAAAAAAACATCTATAATTAATTTAAGTAATCAAAAATTCAAAATATATGTTTTTGAGAACTCAATTGATGGCTCTGAACATTTTGCATTAGTTAAGGGCAAAGTTAATAAAAGCAAACCACCAAGAGTAAGAGTTATTTCATCTAATGTAGTTCAAAATTATCTAATAAATCAAAAACTTCCTAACTCATTTGAAAAAACATTAAAATATTTTAAAAAATACAGCAATTGTGTTATGATTTTTATAAGAGATCCAAACTTAAAATCTGTTACTCAAACACTTAAAGAATTTAAAGATAAAAAGTCTAAAACTAAGGAAAAGGATCAATTAATAAAAAGTTATGGTATCGGAGCTCAAATAATTAAATCTTTAAAAATAAAGAAAATGATATTAGTTACCAGAACTCTAAAAAAGGTTGTTGGGTTGGATGGTTATGGTATCAAGATTATTAAACAAGAAATTATAAAATGAAAAATAAAGTATTAATTATACAAGCAAACTACTATAAAGATATTTCAACAGCTCTTCTTAAAAGTGCCAAAGATGAACTAAAAAATTTTGCAAAGATTAATGTAATCTTTGTTCCAGGTGTATTTGAGATACCAGTAGTTATTTCTAAAAATTTAAAAAAATATGATGGTTTTGTAGCACTTGGATGTGTAATTAAAGGTCAAACGCCTCATTTTGATTTTATATCTAAATCAACTACTGATGCAATTATGAATATATCTGTGGAGTCAAAAAAACCTGTTGGTAATGGAATAATTACTTGTTTAAATAAAAACCAAGCTATAGCACGTGGCAAAAAGGGTAGAGAGGCAGCCAACGCAGTAAAAACAATATTATCGTTATAGAATGCCACTTCATTTTAGTAAAAAAAATAACCCAAGAGTTATTATAATACAAAAACTTTATAGCAAATATTATAACAACGAAGTAGAATTAAATTTTCCAAAACATCGTTTCAAAAAATTTATAAAAGATGTAGTCAAAGGCACAATTGAAAGAGATGATGTAATTCACGAAGAAATTACAAATCATTTAAATGATGATTTAAAAATATCAAACCTAGATAAAGTTTTTCAAGTAATAATTAAAAGTGCAATTTTTGAATTAATGTATAAACCAAAAATATCTTCAAAAATAATTATTAAAGAATACCTTAATGCCTCTAATTTCTTTATTGATTTATCACAAACAAAATATTTGAATGCTTTGCTTGATAAAATTTCAAAGAAATTAAGAAACTAATGAATGAAGAATTCTTAATTAATAGTTATTTAAAAAAATTATCTAAAAATAATCCATCTTCGCTTTATTTAAATGATGATGTTTTTTTTGATAAAACTAAAAAATTAGTTATTTCTGTTGATACTTACAATGAGGGTATACACTTTTTAAATTTCAATAAACCAGATCTTGTTATAAGAAAAATAATAAGATCATCTATATCAGATATTTATGCCAAAGGTGTAAAACCAAATTATTTCTTTTTAGCTGGCTCAGGTAACAAAAAGCATTTTACAAAAAAAAATATGTCATTAGTTAATAAATCTTTGTTCAATGAACAAAATAGATTTAATATAAAATTATCAGGTGGTGATACTACATCCTCAAAAAATCTAAGTTTTACAGTTATATCTTTAGGATATTCAAACAAAATTGTTTATAGGAATAAAGCAAAAATCGGAGATGACATTTATTTAACCGGCAATGTAGGTGATAGTTATATTGGTTTAAAAGCTTTAAAAAAGAAAATTAATTTAAGCTCAAATCAAAAAAAATATTTTATAGATAAATATTATTCACCTAATCTACCGATAAATTTTAGTTTACATCTTTTTAAGATTGCAAACTGCTCCATGGATGTCTCAGATGGATTGGTAATTGATCTGAATAAATTAATAAATAAACAAAAACTAGGTTATTCGATTGATATAGATAATATTCCGATATCAAATCATTTAAAACAATTAATTAAACACAAAAAACTGAAGAGATTAGACCATTTATTCAATGGTGATGATTATCAAATTTTATTTACAGCTTCCAAGTCAAAGAGAAAGTATATAAAATCTTTATCTTCTAAATTGAATCAAAAAATTTCTATTATTGGGCAAATTAATACTAAATCAAAAAATTACCTATTAGATAATAGAAGAATTCCAATAAAATACCTCAAATACCACGGTTATTCTCATATATTCTAACAAGTTAAATATTGCCTTTTATAATCTTTTTTGTAATGTCCGCATTTTAAAAAATAACTAAAACACTTATTTAAGGAATTATATGTCTGTTGATACCATTTTATTATACACAATTTTTGCTGGAATATTATCCATTGTATATGGATTTGTAACAGGATCTTCAATTTTGAATGCAAGCGCTGGAAATGTAAAGATGCAAGAAATTGCTTCTGCTATTCAAATAGGTGCAAAAGCTTATTTAAACAGACAATACAAAACTATCGCTATAGTCGGTGTTGTAGTTTTAGTTATTATTAGTTTTGCATTTTCATTATTAGTTGGAATTGGATATTTAATTGGTGCAGCATTATCCGGTATAGCTGGATACGTTGGAATGTTAGTATCTGTTCAAGCAAATGTCCGTACAGCAGAGGCCTCAAGAAAAGGTTTGTCTCAAGGTCTTTCAATAGCTTTTAAATCTGGAGCGATTACAGGAATGCTAGTTGCTGGCTTAGCTTTATTATCTATAGCTGTTTATTATTATATTTTATTATCAGCCGGTGTTGATGAAAGAGAAATTGTAAATGCACTAGTTGCTTTAGGTTTTGGTGCTTCTTTAATATCTATTTTTGCAAGATTAGGTGGTGGAATATTTACGAAAGGTGCTGATGTTGGAGCAGATTTAGTAGGTAAAGTTGAAGCTGGTATTCCGGAGGATGATCCTAGAAATCCTGCCGTTATTGCAGACAATGTTGGTGATAATGTTGGTGATTGTGCCGGTATGGCTGCAGATTTGTTTGAAACATATGCTGTGACTATAGTTGCAACTATGGTTCTTTCTTCAATATTCTTTGTGTCAGATTTAAATATGATGGTTTACCCGTTAAGTATTGGAGCAGCCTGCATCTTAACTTCTATTGTTGGTACTTTTTTTGTTAAACTTGGAAAGTCAAAAAATATCATGAATGCTTTATATAAAGGTTTTGTAGCAACTGCTATTTTATCTTTAATTATTTTATATCCTATAACAGATTATGTAATTGGATTAGATACCAACTATTCAGTTAACGGAATTAATTTTAATGGTATGAGTTTATATTATTGTGGTGTTATAGGTTTAGTTATCACTGGATTATTAATATGGATAACTGAATATTATACAGGTACAGATTATAGACCTGTTAAAAGTGTTGCAGAGTCGTCAACCACAGGTCATGGTACTAATGTTATTCAAGGTCTAGCTATATCAATGGAAGCCACAGCTATTCCAGCGATAATAATTGTTGCAGGAATTTTATTAACTAATTCAATAGCAGGTTTGTTTGGTATTGCTATTGCAGTAACAACTATGCTTGCATTAGCTGGCATGGTCGTAGCCTTAGACGCTTATGGCCCAGTAACAGACAATGCAGGTGGAATTGCTGAAATGTCAAATCTTCCAAAAAATGTGAGAAAAACTACAGATGCTCTCGATGCTGTTGGAAATACCACAAAAGCTGTTACAAAAGGTTATGCTATAGGTTCAGCTGGTTTAGGAGCATTAGTTCTATTTGCTGCTTATACAGAAGATATTAAGCATTTTTCAAAAGAAGCTGGATCAAAACTTGAAGGAATTGTAGTTACTTTTGATTTGTCAAATCCTTTTGTTGTAGTTGGCTTGTTAATTGGTGGAATGCTTCCATATTTATTTGGATCAATGGGAATGCAGGCTGTTGGTAGAGCTGGTGGAGCGGTTGTAATTGAAGTAAGAAGACAATTTAAAAAAATTCCAGGTATTATGAAAAGAAAAGCAAAACCTGATTATGGAAAATTAGTTGACTTATTGACTAAAGCAGCGATTAAAGAAATGGTTATACCTTCATTGCTGCCAGTTCTTTCACCTATAGTATTATATTTGATTATTTTACCAATTGGTGGTCAGATTGCAGCCTTATCTTCAGTAGGTGCAATGTTATTAGGTGTAATAATAACTGGACTTTTTGTTGCGGTTTCAATGACTGCTGGAGGTGGAGCGTGGGATAATGCAAAAAAATATATTGAAGATGGTAAATTTGGAGGAAAAGGTTCAGAAGCCCACAAAGCTGCAGTAACAGGTGATACAGTTGGCGATCCTTATAAGGATACCGCTGGACCAGCCGTGAACCCTATGATTAAAATAACCAATATTGTTGCATTATTATTGTTAGCAGTTATTGCTGGCTAAATTAATTTTTTCTTCTTAACGGAGCGTTAATTTTCTCTCTCAAAGTTGAAAAAACATCATACATAATATTGTTTTTAGAGAATTCTTTTTCGGTAGTATTTTTAATAAATTTGACATCTTTCATATCATCTAAATTTAATAATTTTTTTTCTTTAAGAATGCCTTTTTTATCAAACTCAACGATTAAAATATTATTTTTTTTAATTTTTTGCTTACCTAATTTAAAAAGTGATTGATTTGTTTTAATTCTTTCAAGATAAAACCATTTATTTTTATTAAAATCACTCTTTGTAGATGGTTGGCCAAATATTTTTAATAAATCATTTTTATTTGTTTTATTTATTTTTATCTGATCGAATTTAGCATCCAATGCTTTAGAACCATGATAATTTGATACTTTATTTCCGCTACAGTTGACTATAAATATAAATATAATAAAAATTAATAATTTAATGAATGACATTTATTTAAATATTTACAACAATTTAGTAAAACTAACCAGAAATAAAAAGTTATATAATGCAAATAAGCAAGACAGTTTCTACGATAGGATGATTATCTTATTTATACATTTAAGTTTTCTGCTTAAGAATTATAAAAATAAAGAAACAAAAAAAAATCTACAAAATTTCTTTGATTATTGCATTAGACAAATTGAACTTTCAATAAGAGAAGTAGGATATGGTGATGCAACTATTAATAAAAAAATGAAAGATTATGTTAATTTACTTTTTTCCATAATTGATAAAGTTGATACATGGGAGACTCAAAATGACGATGAAAAAACGGTCATTTTAAAATTATACATTGATAATGAGGAAAATTATGATTTTTATTTAAACTATTTTGAAAAATATAGGGTTTTTTTGTCAAAAAACACTTTCAATAATCTTACAAAAGATATAATAACCGTCTAAATTATTATGGCTGTACCAAAACGTAAAACGACTAAGTCAAGAGCTGGGAAAAGAAGATCTCATATAAAAGTTAGTCCAAGAAATATTATCGAAGATAAAAAATCTGGTGAGTATAGATTGTCTCACCATTTAGATCTTAAAACTGGATTTTATAAAGGTAGACAAGTATTAGACCCTAAAGAATAAAGGTTCATTATGATCAACCCAATTAATATTGCAGTCGATGCAATGGGTGGCGAAAACTCTCCCTACAAAGTAATTAAAGGAATAGAAATTCATAGTTTAGATACTAAAAACGTTTTTTATAATATTTTTGGTAATCAAGAAATAATATATCCTATTATAAAATCTACAAAAATATCAAAAAATTCTTACAAGATTATTAATACCGAAAATTTAATTAAAGATTCCGACAGCCCTCTTACGGCTGCAAAAAAAGGTAAAGATACTAGTATGTGGTTATCAATCGAAAGCTTAAAAAAAAATGAATCGGATGCAATTGTTTCTGCTGGAAACACTGGAGCTCTTTTCGTTATCGCAAAATTAAATTTAAACATGATTGAAAAAATAGATAAACCCGCATTATCTGCACTTTGGCCAAATAAAAATGGGATGAATATAGTTTTAGATTTAGGAGCTAATATTGAATGTAGTGAAAAAAATTTAGTTGACTTTAGTTTAATGGGTTCAGCTTTACATAAGTCACTGTTTGAAAAAGAGGATTCAAAGGTAGCGCTGCTTAATATCGGATCGGAGGAAATAAAAGGAAATAATATTTTAAAAAATACATATCAATTACTAAACGAAAATAAGAATTCATTATTTGATTTCAAAGGATATATTGAAGGAAATCATATAATGGATGGGAATGTGAATGTAATTGTAACTGATGGTTTTACAGGCAATATTGCTTTAAAAACAGCTGAAGGTACAGCTAATTTTATAACATCAGAACTTAAACATGCATATAATTCATCTCTAATTGGGAAACTATCCGCATTATTAAATATAAAAAATCTGAAAAAATTTAGAAACAAACTTGATCCACGGTTATATAATGGAGCAATTTTACTCGGTTTAGATAAACCGGTAATTAAAAGTCATGGTTCTACTGATGAAATAGGTTTTGCAAATTCATTAAAAGTTTGTGAAAAAATAATTAGAGCTAATTTAATAGATAAAATTAAAAAAAACATTATGTAAATGAGAACTAACTTAACTAAAAAAGAAATAGTAAACTCAATTTATATGCAATTAGGTTTTTCAAAAAATATTATCGAGAATTTATTAGAGGATTTTTTGACTATATTATTAAATGAATTAATTAAAAATAAAAAAGTTAAAATCCCAAATTTTGGTACTTTTACTTTGAGATACAAAAAAAGTAGGATAGGTAGGAACCCCAAAACCTTAGAAAAAAAAATAATATCTGAAAGAAATGTAGTATTATTTAAACCATCAAATGAATTAAAAAAAATGATAAATTCTAATGAATGAAAAAAATAAAACATATAAATCTATTGGAGAAGTAGCTAAAATTTTAAACTTAGTTAACAAAAAAACAGGCAAACTATCAACTCACACTATAAGATTTTGGGAAAAAGAATTTAAGCAAATAAAACCATATATATATTCAGGCAAGAGGAGATACTTTGATGAAAGTTCCATAATTATTTTAAAAAAAATTAAATTTCTCTTAAAAAACAAAGGAATGACAATAAAAGGAGCCAAAAGTTATTTAGATAACTATAATTCAAAACTTGACGATTTTAATAATAAAACTATAAACACTGAAAAAATAAAAAATAAACTAAATAATATTTCAAATATATTAAAAAAAATTAAATCAAATGGCTAAGAAAACACACGTTAAAGTAAGACTTGTTCCAGAAAGCAAACCTGATAGTCCATTTTTTTATTACGTGAAAAAACCTGCTGGTGGAGAAAAAGCGAAGATAAAATTAAAAGCAAAAAAATATAATCCTGCTACTATGAAACATGAAGTTTTTGTAGAAAAAAAACTTCCCCCTCACAGCAAGTAATTATTTTTTTTTAAAATTTCTTCTTTCATAATCGATATAAGACAAAATCATATTTTTCCAAATTTTATTAGTTATTTTTGGGTCAATATTATTCTTAATTGATTTTTTTTTTATATTTTTAAGGATTAATGATATCCTTTTTTTATCAACTATTTCATGTTTGTAAGTTTTAAGTTTAAGAACTTCTTTTACTAAATTAGTTCTAATTTTTATCAATTTAATAAGCTTATTATCAAGTAGATCTAATTTTTTTCTTAATATATTTAATTTTTTTTTCTTATCAGGCGACATTTGATCAATTGGATTTATAAATAAATATTATATTTAAACAACTATGTATACCGAAATTAATACAAAAATGAAAATTTACATATCTAATTGGTTATTATTTATGTTTTTCTTGGTTGCTGCAATGATTGTAGTTGGGGGTTTAACAAGACTCACAGACTCTGGATTATCAATAACTGAATGGGAATTTTTTAAAGGTTTTTTTCCACCAATCAACAATGATGCTTGGTTAGCATATTTCGACTCTTATAAACAAATACCAGAATTTAAAATTCAAAATTATTCAATGACTTTAAGTGAATTCAAAGTGATATTTTGGTGGGAGTGGGCACACAGATTTTTTGGACGCTTTATTGGTTTAACATTCTTGATACCTTTAATATTTTTCACTACAAAATTAGGTCTTAAAAAACTTTATAATTTTTATTTTATATTTTTTTTGATTTGTTTTCAGGGTTTTTTAGGATGGTATATGGTGCAAAGCGGTCTTGTGAAAGATATAGATGTTAGTCATTTTAGACTTTCTATACATCTTTTATTTGCATTTATAATTTTGTCATTAATTTTTTGGAATTATTTAAGTTTAGTGAGTCCAAATAAAAAGGAAAAAAAAATTAATAACTATATACCTGAATTTTTTTTATTATTAATATTCTTACAAATTATTATTGGTGCATTTGTTTCGGGTATGGATGCAGGAAAAATATATAACACTTGGCCTTTAATGGGTAATTCTTATTTTCCTGATGATAGTAAATTTATAAGTTTATTTAAATTATCTGTTTTTAATGATCCATCATTAGTTCAATATTTGCATCGTAATTTAGCCTACTTAATACTTATTATATATATAATAATTTCTTATATAACTTATCGAAATAAATTTTTTTATTTATTTAAACCTGTAATTATTTTAGGATTAATAATTTTATTACAAATTATACTTGGAATTCTTACTGTTTTGTCTGGTGCCAGTATTATAACAGCTTCTTTGCATCAGTTTAGCTCAATATTATTAATAACATCATCATTGTATTTTTTATACAAAAATAGATTTAGTTGATTATTTTTTTTCAATTACAAATAACTCATTGTTAAAATATAATCCTTTGTTTTTATTGACTATATCTTTTACAACTTTTTGGTAATATTTTTTCCTTTCAGCACTCATTATTTGTTCATCTGATATTTGATTAACATATACTGCAGCATTCCATGCTGAAAATATTAATGATGTAGCAATACCCCCACTAATTTCATTTGGTAGCGCTCTCAAAACGTATTTAATAGTTTGTTTTTTATTAAATTTTAATTTTTTCAAAATTTCATTGTCAGTATTATTTTTTATATATTTTATTATTGAGGTATGTAGTGAAGGAAATGGATTTTCTTTTGGCCATATTTTCTTAATAATCTTGTTTCCAGGATCATTCCCACAAGCATGAACTACTACTAGCTTACCTTTTTCATCCAATGATTTTATCATTGGATCTATAACATATTTAACTTTTTTTTCTGCAGATATTCTTGATCTATATGGTTGTGACGCAATTATTAAGTTATAACTATTTTTTCCATTATTTTTTTTTGGAATAACATTTTTCAAAGAAAATTCTTGATCTTTTCTATAAATTACAATTACAGATGGCTCTTTGTATGTGGGATTTCCATTTCTAGGATTTCTTTCAATTTGCCATTTTTTATTTAAAAATTCTTGGTTTAATCTTCTTAATTGATTTGAAAAATCGAGTGATGAATTACCTTTAAGTTTAACTATTTTCCAATTCATTTTTTTTTGTTTATTTTTGTCATTTGATTTGAGGGCAGTTGACTCAATATAATTTAGATTTGAGATAACAAATACTGTGTTTTTATGTTCGACAAATCTATCTGGAAGTTTTTCAAGTCCTAATCTAACATCTTCCATGCTAATTTCCTTTGTACTTACTAGTAGTGGAATATGAGGCATTTTTTGATGACATTGTCTCATCACACTCATTAATAATGATCCATCACCCATACCTGCATCAAATATTTTTAATGCTGGAAATTTAGGTTTTAAGTCTTGTACAATAGGTTTTAGCGCATCAGCAATCTTATTTTTTTCATTAGTTGTTGTAACAAAAAGTAGATATTTTTGTCTGTTATCAAAAAATCTAAAATTTTTTTTCATTCAAGTTAATTCTTAATTAATTATTAGCTGGATAATTTGTTGTTATGAATTTTTTCAAAACATTTAATACTCGATCTGCTTCCTCCAATAACATCATATGTCCGCAATTATCTATTATATCTATTTGACTTCCTTCAATTAAATTAGCTAGTTTTTTCCCTTCTTTAACTGGACACATTTTATCGTCAGTAGCAAGTATAGAGAGGGTAGGTATTTTAATTTGTTTAGCGGCTTCAAAACCATTTTTGTAATTATCACATGCTCTAAAATCTACACCGAGGGTATTTTTTATTGTTCTAGTTTTAGCTAACATTGAACCAGTATTAATATGATATAAACCTGGTACAGGGTGACCACCAAAATGACCAGCTGGCCCATGGGCCCAGTCCATCATTAATTCAACAGCCTTAGGATCATTGTTTTCTGCTAAAGATAATAATTCAGGGTTCATTGGAATTGCACCAGCACCACCCATTAAACTTAAAGTTTTAATTTTATCAGGATTCCTTGCTGTACATTCAACTGTAACTAAACATCCTTGTGAATGACCAACTAACGAAGCTTCTTTATATCCAACCGCATCAATAACATCACTGACCCAATCAGCCATATCCTCAATTGATTTTAAACTTTCGCCACCCGATAATCCATGACCTGGCATATCTAAAGCTAAAACACTATATCCATGGAATGCAAAATATCTTGTTTGCAAAACCCATGTCATATGAGTTAGTCCACTACCATGAACAAATATTATTAGTGGCTTATCATTATCAAAAGGTCTGCCTCCTGTAGAAGCATAAACCTCGTTATTATTTACCTGAAACTTCATTGATTGGATACGAGTCTAGGTTTTCTAGCAGCTCTAAATCCATTTTCAAAGTCGTTTTTAATATCATCTATATCTTCAATACCAACTGATAATCTGATCATATCATGAGATAAACCCGCAAATTTTAATGTAGCTTCATCCATTTGAGAATGTGTTGCTGATGCTGGATGAATTACCAATGTACGTGTATCCCCAACATTTGCTAAATGAGAAGCAAGTTTAACGTTATTAATAAATGCTTCACCTGCAGCTTTTCCTCCTTTAATACCAAATGCTATCATTGATCCTTTGCCATTTGGTAATAATTTGCTTGCTAAAGCATGATCAGGATGATCTGGTACGCTCGGGTGTGAAACCCAAGCAACACTTTCGTGACCTAATAAATACTCGACCATTTTTTCAGCATTCTCACAATGCTTTTTCATTCTAACAGAAAGTGTTTCAATACCTTGTAAGACATTCCAAGCATTTTGAGGGCTTAGACAAGGACCAAAATCTCTCATACCTTCTGCTCTTGCTTTCATTGTAAATGCAGTTGGTCCAAATTCTTCAGCAAAAGATAATCCATGATAACCCTCATATGGTTGAGTCATTGTTGGAAATTTATCATTTTGCATCCAGTCAAACTTACCACCTTCAACAATTATACCAGCCATAGAAGATCCATGACCTGCCATCCATTTAGTAAGTGAATGAACTACAATATCAGCACCGTGCTCTATAGGTTTACATAAATAAGGTGTTTGATAAGTTGCATCTACCATTAAAGGAATACCAGCGTCGTGAGCTATTTTAGCAATCTCAGGCATATTCATTATTTCATTACCTGGATTACCTACAAGTTCTCCAAAAATACCTTTAGTATTTTTTTGAATTGCTTTTTTAAATCCTTCTGTGTCTCTTGGTTTTACAAATGTTGTTTTAATACCAAATTTTGGAAGTGTTAATCTAAATAGATTTACAGTTCCACCATAAAGCTGTGATGATACGACCAAATGATCTCCTGCCTCACATAGCGTCATTACTGCAAGAAATATTGCACTCATGCCAGAAGAAGTAGCAAGTGCAGCTGTACCACCTTCTAATGAAGCAACTCTTTCTTCTAAAACTGCAACTGTTGGATTTGATATCCTACTATAAATATGTCCACCTCTTTCTAAATTAAATAACGCTGCTGCATGATCTACATCATCAAATAGATATGAAGTCGTTTGGTATATTGGTACTTGTCTTGAACCAGCATTTTTATGAGGTTGATATCCGGCGTGTAAACTAAGGGTATCGAATTTATATGTTTTGGGATCCATTCCTTTTTTGTCTGACATTTAGTTGCTCCTGTTTAAATTTTTAAGATTTTATTATAAACTAATATTATCGCTAATTAATAGCTAATTAATTAGTTAAAATTATCAAAAATCACTTAAGTTATAACTGTATATAGTTTGACAATATATCGATTTATAAGTATTAATCCCGCAATTATGACTAAATTTCTTAAAAAAGAGGACCTAAATAGTAAATGGTTTGAAATTGACGCAACTGGAGCTGTAGTAGGAAGACTAGCAACCGTTGTATCAAAAATACTTAGAGGAAAAAATAAAGCAACTTTTACTCCTCATATGGATAGTGGAGATTTTGTTGTTGTTAAAAACGTAGATCAATTAAAATTTACAGGAAACAAGTTTTCAAATAAAAAATATTATAGACATACAGGTCATCCTGGGGGAATTAAAGAAACAACACCTGAAATATTACAATCTTCAAAACCAGGTGAAGTTTTAAAGATGGCTGTAAAAAGAATGTTGCCTGGTGGTCCTTTAGCTAAAAAACAATTGACTAAACTTAAGGTTTACTCAGGATCAGATCATCCTCACTCAGCACAAAACCCTGAAGTAATAGAGATTGGAAAACTTAATTCAAAAAATATAGTAAGAAATTAAAATGGAAACAAATCAATCAACATCCTCAAAACTAAAATTAGATTTTAAAGATGCGAAATATGCAACTGGTAGAAGAAAGACTTCAATTGCAAAAGTTTGGTTAAAAAAAGGAACAGGTAAAATTTACGTTAATGGTAAAAATCTAGATGATTATTTCACAAGAGCTACTCATAAAATGCAAATACTAAGACCTTTTGAAATTATCAATCAATCTACAGAATACGATGTTAGGTCTCAAGTTGTCGGTGGTGGTCATACAGGTCAAGCGGGAGCATTAGTACATGGTATATCAAGAGCACTATTACAATTTGATGAAAATCTAAAACCAACACTTAGAAAAGAAAAACTTACCACGAGAGATTCTAGATCAGTTGAGAGAAAAAAACCTGGTCGAGCAAAAGCTAGAAGAAGTTATCAGTTTTCTAAAAGATAATATCATTTTAATAAACAACTGTTATATTACAATATGTCTAAGATAAATGCATTAGTTGCTGGAGCCACTGGATACATAGGTATTCAATTGGTTAAATTATTAACTAAACATAAGAGTGTTAAAATTAAATATCTTTGTGGTGATACCTCTGTAGGAAAGAAAATTAGCTTTTATGATAAATACTTTAATAAATATAAACTACCAAATATTGTTAAATTTAATAAAGAGTTATTAAAAAGTGTTGATGTTGTATTTACTGCATTACCCAATGGAGAGGCTCAAAAAATTTCAAAAAATTTAAATAGTAAAAATATTTTAATTGATTTAGCAGCAGATTTTAGACTTAAATCAGCCAGTGATTATTTGAAATGGTATAAAATCAAACACAATGCACCTAAATTAATCAAAAAAAGTATTTATTCTTTACCCGAGTTAAATAATCAGAACATTAAAAAATATAAGATAGTTTCTTGTCCAGGCTGTTATCCAACATCAATTTTGTTACCCCTAGTTCCGTTAATTAATAAAAATATTGTTAAATCAAACAATATCATAATTGACTCTAAATCTGGTTATTCAGGTGCAGGCAGAAATATTCATAAAAAATATAACAACAAATTTTTAAATGAGACATTGAGTGCTTATGGTTTAGCTTTTCACAGACACAATTCAGAAATTGATCAGGAACTAAAAATAAAAACTGGCAAAAAGGTAAAATTTCAATTTACACCTCATCTATCACCAATGTTTAGAGGAATATTAACTACTATGTATTTAGATCTAAAAAGAAATGATTCTCTTAAAAAAATTTATTCTTTTCTAAAAAAATATTACAAAAATCATAAATTCATTAAAATTTTGAAACCAAATACTTTTTTAGGAACTAATGAAGTAATAAACACAAATAATTGTTATATTTCCGTGTGTGAGAGTAAATATAAGAATAAAATTATTATATTGTCAGCAATAGATAATTTGATTAAGGGTGGTAGTGGACAGGCTGTTCAAAATATGAATATTTTATTTGGATATAAGTCTGATGAAGGATTAAATTGATGAGAACACTGGTAATTTTATTAATTTTTTTATTTATAAATAATTGTTCTAACCAAAACTTTGGTTCTTTTTTAAAGAAAAAAAATGATGATATGGTTGAAAAACCAAATTTAGATATTGATAAAATTATTTCTTTTGAGGATTTTAAAAATAAAATTATTAATTATGGAAAAAATAGTAGTTTTCCGAGTTTAGATAATTGATATGACTAAAAAGCTTAATATAGCAATTGTTGGATTAGGACAGATTGGTAATTATCTCTATAATGAATTAAATACAAAAAAAAAAGATATTCTAAAAAAAACTGGAAAAATTATCTCTGTTTCTGCAATTTCAGCTAAAAATATTAATAAAAAAAGAAAATTTAGAATTAATAAGAAAATATTTTATAAAGATCCCTTTAAAATTTTTAAAAATAATAAAATTGATATTTTAATTGAAGCCATTGGTCAATCTGATGGTATATCTAAAAAAATTGTAGAATTTGCACTTAAGAATAAAATTCACGTAGTAACTCCTAATAAGGCATTAATTTCTAAACATGGTAATAACCTTTCTAAACTTGCTGAAAAAAATAAAGTTAATTTAGAATTTGAAGCGTCAGTAGGAGGTGGCATCCCTGTATTAAGAACTATTAAAGAAGGACTGGCAACTAATAAGATAAGTAAAGTATATGGAATATTAAATGGCACTTGTAATTATATATTATCTGAAATGGAAGAAACTAAGTCTGGCTTTTCAACTGTATTAAAAAAAGCTCAACTATTAGGTTATGCTGAACCAGGTAATCCAAAATTAGATTTAAATGGTTACGATGCATTAGCTAAAGTTAAAATTCTTTCTGCTTTAGCATTTAATAATAAAGTATCAAATTCAAAATGTTTAATGGAGGGTATTGAAAATATAGAATACAACGATTTAGAAATTGCAAATCAATTAAATTATAAAATTAAATTATTGGGAATAACAGAAATTGTTAATAATAAATTATTTGAAAGAGTTCATCCGTGTTTAATTAAAAAAAATACTTACATCGCAAATGTTAATGGTGTTATGAATGCTGTTATAATTGAAGGTAATCCAGTAGGGGAGAGTGTTTTGCAAGGAGAAGGTGCTGGGCCTGGTCCAACATCATCTGCTTTAATGTCTGATCTTTTGTCAATTTTACGTGGAAATATCAAATACCCTTTTGGGATTTCTGATGATAAAAGAAAATCTCCATCAATATATAATACTGATAATTATTCAAATGCTTTATATATTAGGCTTGAAGTTAAAGATAAACCGGGTGTTTTATCTGAAATCACAAATAAATTTGCTAAATACAAAATATCCGTACAAAGATTAATACAAATACCAAATAATAAAAATAAAACTGCTTCTATTGTGATTATAACTCACAAATCTTTGGAAAAAGATTATCAGAAATGTATTAAATCTTTTAAATCAAATTTAAATATTATTAAAAACCCTGTATTATTAAGACTTTTTTAATGGAACTTTATTTAAAGCTCTTTGAAGTTCTATTCCCTGTATTTTTTATTGTTGGAATTGGTTTTTTATTAGGGAAAAAAAATCCAAATTTTGATACTTCGTTTATAACATCTTATGCTGGAAATTTTGGAACTCCAGCTTTAGTAATTTTCTCACTTACATCTACAGGTGTCACATTTGATATATTTGCAGAATATTTTATTTATGCATTAATATTACTCTCATCATTTGCTTTAATCGGTCTTGTTTTTTTAATTCTTATGAAAAAAGATTATATCAGAGAATTACCTACTTTTTTTTTACCTAATACAGGCAATATGGGTATACCAATATGTCTTTTTGCATATGGTAAATTGGGAATGGGCGTAGCTGCAGCCATATCATCTTTGGTAATACTCTTACATTTTACTGCTAATATATTTCTTGCAAAAAGAAAATTTGATTTTTCAATAATCGCAAAAAGTCCCTCCTTCTATACAATTATTTTGACAGTTATCTTTTTATACTATGACAAAGAAATGCCAGTTTTTGTGATTAATACAACAATGCTTTTATCTTATGCAATGATTGTAATGATTTTAATGTCTTTAGGCATTGCTTTAACCCAAATGAAAGTATTTTCTTTGAGAGACTCAATTATAACATCAATTGGTAGAGTAATTCTTGGTCCAATTGTAGGTTTTTTTATTATAAAATTTTTTAATTTATCTGGTTTTGCAGCTGGTGTTTTACTAATTCAATCTTCAATGCCTAGTGCAATACTTTGTTATTTGGTTGCTTCAATGTATTCACCAAAAAAAAATGTAGATAATATTTCCAGCACAATTGTTGTTTCTACTTTAATGTCATTGGTTACAGTGCCAATTACAGTATTTATTGCCCTTAAATATTTCGCTTAAATGAAAGCGATATTTTTAAATTTATCTGCATGGATGGTTTTGCCCTTTATGGATGCTATTGCAAAATACTTATCTTCGGATTTATCTTTTTTTCAAATAACATGGGCTAGATATTTTTTTACAGTTGTATTCACAACTTTTTTTATGTTTTTATTTTTTAGAGAACAATTGAAGTTTTCTCAAAATATCAAATTACAAATAATTAGAGGTTTGTCTTTATTTTTTGCAAATATATGTTTTTTTTACTCCATTTCTGTAATCTCAATGGCAAAAGCGTTAACATTGGCATTCGTTGCTCCATTGGTTACAACTGCTCTTTCTCCATTTTTACTTAAAGAAAAAGTCGGATATAGACGGTGGACTGCTGTATTAGTCGGTTTTTTTGGTATTTTAGTTGTTATAAGACCTGGAATTATAGAGATTAATCTTGCTAGTTTAGCAGCAGTTGGAACAGGCTGTTTTTACGGCTTCTATCTAATAATAACTCGAAAATTGCATTCAACAGATAGTCCTTTACTCACATTGCTGATTACGGGCGTAGTAGGGGCCATTATCGCATCTTTTTTTGTTCCTATTGTTTGGATTAATCCTACTCTAATTCAATGGTCTTGGATGTCTCTGATGGGTATATTTGCCTGTTTAGGCCATATATTAATCATTTTATCTCTTCGTTACGCTGATGCTTCAAAATTAGCACCATTTGGTTATTTCGAGATAATTACTAACCTTATTTTAGGGTATTATGTGTTTTCGGATTTTCCTGATAAATATACTTTTATTGGACTTTTTATAATTGTTTTGTCAGGATTATATGTTTTTAAAAGGGAATATTATCATAAATATAAGTAAATATATATGTACTATATATTGATATAATACTTTAATTAACATGTGTAAACTACTGTAATTACTATATTTTAATAAATATTTAAACCAAAGATATATTTATATAAAATATAAAAGAATGGAGTAAAATCTTAAAATTTTCAATTAAATAAAAGCTGTAAATTAAAAATAAACAATAAACATACAGTTATTTAAATTAAAAATAGACAATTAAATTGGATTATGAGATAGGGGACAATAATTCAATAAAATCAACTATTTTGAAGAAATTTTAAAATAAATCTATTGATAATAAAAATTAGTTTTAATTTGATATGGAAAATTCTTAATATTAATTCCTATAAATATACAAAAAAATAATATACTTCTTAATAATTACTTGAGTAATGCAATTTATGAATATAGCGTTTAATGCCCCAAATTTAGGGCTAATTTAGAGATTTCAATTTATAAGCTGCAACCAATAGGGGAATTTAAAATTATATTACTAAATGTTGTTAAATTTAAAAAAAACGTTGGTATTGCTAGCTTTTAGAGCAAAATTCCTTCGGATTTGAGCAGTTTTTTCTTGGTTTTTATACCACCTTTTCCAGAATATCCTCCAAGAGATCCATCAGACCTGATTACTCTATGGCAAGGTATTTTAGGAGCATATGGGTTTTTTCCAATAGCATTGGCTACAGCTCTAACAGCTCTAGGTTTTTTAATACCTTTTGCAACGTCAGAATAGGTTAAAACACTACCTTTTTTAATTGTTTTTAAGTATTTCCAAACTTTAATTTGAAATTTTGTACCTTTAAGGATCATATAAAGAAAAAAACCCTGTATCTCTGCACCTTTTCAGGTACAAAGATCAGTAGTTTTTTGGCACGTCGTTGTATGCGCTACCGCCATGCCTTCCACCCCGCAATTTTAGCGCTACTCTGCGTGGTTTTCTGCCCTCTGGGCTTGAATCTCTCGATTTTTCCCCAGATGGTCAGTTAAGAGTTGCCTCTTAATTCATTTAAGAGATTATCATAGTGCAAATATGATTAGTATCACTTTATAGTTGATTATTAAGGGTTTTTAACAGCTGTGAATAGCGTTAACAAACTATCTAGGACCAACGAAAATTAGAATAAAATAAGATAAATAGAAAATTATTGTTAAAACAGATAAGAAATATACTTCTAGTGATTTTCCATTTTTTTTGTAAACCAAATAACTAAGTATAGTTAAACCTAAAGATATAATTAAAAAATAGCTTGTAGGAATTTCACCATCTATAGTCATAAACTTTAGTTTTAATTCATTTGACATTTAAAATCACTTGATATATTACTAATGATAATTAATTGTTATCAATAGTAATTATATGAATCAACTGACAACAGACCTAAAATCGCTTCATGAAGCAACTTTAAATAACCTTAAAAGCTCAAAGTCAAATAACACTCTAAGAGCTTATAAATCTGACTTTAAAGACTTCGGAGCCTTTTGTGCTAAGCATGGATTAAATTCACTACCAACAGAGCCAAATATAGTTTCCTTATACCTAACCCATCTCTCTAAAAACTCTAAAATAAGCACTTTAAGACGAAGATTAGTATCAATAAGCATGGTTCATAGGCTAAAAGGGCATTATCTAGATACAAAACATCCAATCATTGTTGAAAATTTAATGGGAATTAGAAGGGTAAAAGGAAGTATTCAAAAAGGTAAAAAACCTATATTAATCAATCATTTAAAATCAATTATTAATGTAATAAATGAACAAAAAACTGAGGAAATAAAAAAACTTAGAGATAAATCAATAATCTTAATTGGCTTTGGAGGAGGTTTTAGAAGAACCGAGATTATTTCAATTGATTATGAGGATTTAGAATTTGTTCCTGACGGTTTAAAAATCATTGTTAAAAGATCAAAAACTGACCAATTCGGAGAAGGAATGACTAAAGGACTTCCTTATTTCGAGAATGAAATTTACTGTCCTGTTACAAATCTAAAAAAATGGTTAGAAATTTCTAAAATTAAATCTGGACCTATTTTTAGAAGATTTTCTAAAGGTTTATCATTAACAAACAAAAGATTAACTGACCAATCTGTAGTTTTATTAATGAAAGAATATTTAAATATAGCAGGTATCGAAAACAAAAATTTTGCAGGTCATAGTCTAAGGTCGGGTTTTGCTACAGTAGCTGCCGATTCAGGCGCTGATGAGAGAAGTATAATGGCTATGACAGGTCATAAAACAACACAAATGGTAAGAAGATATATTAGAGAGGCAAATATATTTAAAAATAATGCTTTGAATAAAATTAAATTATAACAAGTCTTAAATCAATTTATCTCTGTAACTATCAATTTTTTTTGTGATAAAGTTATTAGTAAGGTAAAAATTCTTATAAATTTTTTTTTGTAATGCCTTTTTAAAAGTCTTATTTTTAATTAACTTTTCAATATTCTTTTCAATATTTCTTTGTGTTAAATTATGAATTTTCAAACCTTTTGGACATGCCTCTGGTAAACCACCTTTGTTTGATATAATGACAGCGCAACCAGAACTAGATGCTTCAAGTGCGGTACGACCAAAAGGTTCTTCTATTCTAGAACACACAACAGAAATATCTGATTTTTTTAACCAATTGATAACTTTATTATTGCTTTGGAAACCTAAAACTTTGAATCGTTTGTGGTTAAAAACTAGTTTTTCTCTCGGTTCATCACCTATAACTACTACCTTCCAATCTGAGTATTTATTTAAGATATTTATAGCAGCATGTCCAAATAGATCATACCCTTTTGATTTATTCAATCTTCCCACAAAAATAATAATTTTTTTTTTGCTGTTAAAATTTACAATCTTTTTATTTGTAGATTGATGAATTATTTTTAATTTATTTCTATAATATTTCTTTTCAAGGCCATTGATAAATTGGTTATAAGTCCATTTGCTATTAAATATAACTAATATCGTTTTTTTTAATATTTCTTTTCTATCATTTAAAGAAATTGAATTTTTCATTTTTAAAGGGTCGTTATGAAAATATAAAACTATATTTTTATTTATCTTATAAATTCTATTTACATAGTTAGGTCTATTGTGTATTTCAATTAGACTTGATTTGTTGAAATTTTCATTTTCTATAAATTTTTCTACATAGGATTTTGATGAACTTTTAAAAAAATAATTCTTAAAATCTAAATTTTTATAATTTTTTAATAATTTTTTTTTAAACCTAGTATTTCCATATACTAATATATTTTTTTTAAATTTACTTAATGGAATAGTATCTTTAAGGAATAATGACACCGCTCCTGGATAAACGGGTGAAAAATTTTCTTTATATGGAAGCAGTATAGAAATTTTCATTTTATAAATTTTAACTTAATTTTATTTCTTAATTTTATATTTTTTTTTAATTTGTATTCCTCACTCATTGCAATTGATTTTGATTTATAAATCTTACTATAAGCTAATTTCCATTTTCTACCTCTGGTAAATTTTGCTCCTTTGGAAGAATTATGCTCATTAATTCGTTTAGTTAAATTACTAGTATAACCAACATAACTAATACAGTTTCGATCATTAATGCTTATAATAAGATACACAAAATATGGCATTTGGCGGTCCCTAGGGGAATCGAACCCCTCTTTCATGGATGAAAACCATGTGTCCTAACCGATAGACGAAGGGACCAGAGATGGAGTTTCTATTGCAATTATTAAAAATAATCAAGCTATAGGTTCCTCACTTTTTATAATTTCTATTGTAGATTCTTTGTGTGTGACAAGAGTTTCTGTAATAAATTTTGTGTTTTCTTTTTTTACAGCCGCAACCATTTCAGTACTGGTAATACCTGTCGCACAAAAAATACTATCTCCTTTAACTATTTCATTTAATTCATATTTTTTATTTAAGTTAGATATTCCCATTTTTTTAGCCCTAGCTTTATCTTTATCAGTTGCAAATAAAAATCTTCCCTGAAATTTACATCCATAAGCATCCAAAGCAGCTGCAGAGATTACGCCTTCAGGACCCCCTCCTATCCCTAAAAATAAGTCTATATTATACTTATTATCCGTAACTAAGAGAGCACCGCAAATATCACCATCTGAAATTAATTTTAAATTTACTTTTAATGATTTTAATTCATCAATAATTTCTTTATGCCTTGGTCTATCGAGAATACATACCGTAAGTTTATTAATATTTTTATTTTTTGCTTCTGCAATATTGTAAATATTCTTTTTTATAGGATAATCTAAATCTGTCGCATCAAATGGAACATCTTTTCCTACTGCAATTTTATTCATATAAGTTTCTGGAGCATTAAATAAATTTCCTTTTTCTGAAATTGCTAATACCGATATGGCTCCTGGAATATTTTTTGCTGCAAAATTTGTTCCTTCAAGAGGATCAACAGCTATATCTAGATCTGGACCTTTACCCTTTCCCAGTTTTTCTCCTATATATAACATTGGAGCTTCATCTAGTTCACCCTCACCTATCACTACTTCTCCATTTATTTCCAGATTATTTAAATCATTTCTCATTGAGTCTGTTGCCGCTTTATCAGCTATTTTTTTATTTTCTTTGCCAAGGAATTGGTAACAATTAATTGCAGCTCTGGAAGTAACTTTTACAAGTTTATCAATAAGATCTTTATCTAAAGACATTAAATATTTTCTACAGTGGTTTCTTCTGAATTATATTTTAATCTAGCTTCAAATTCACTTAATCTTTTCCAAACTGAGATCAACTCTACAATTGTAGACCAGCTTCTAACTAAGTATTGTAATGAATTTTCAACTCTTCCAAATGCTCTAGTTATTTGTTGAACAAAACCTAATGTAATTGCACCTGATACAATAGTTGGTGCTAATGCTAAATATGGAACAATTACCATACCTTGAAAGTAACTCCACTTCACAGCATTAAAATATAAGTAGTGAAAATATGATTTATAGTGAATACCTCTCACTCTATCATACAATTGGCCAATTGTAGGTGGGGCTGCCCTTATAGGATCATCTTCTCCATGAACTAATTCTTTTCTATAACCAGCTTCTTCTTTTTGAATATCATATTCAATACCAGGTAATTTAATACCTACAGCTGCTAATAAAACTGTTCCACCAAGTGCCGATATTATTGCAACCCAAACTAAAGCATGATCAACTTCCCCGATCCAAGGAAGAACATCTACTTGTTTAGATAAACCCCATAGTATTGGTAAGAAAGCTACTAAAGTCATAATACTATCTAGAAGTCCAACACCAAGGCCCTCCATTATTCTTGCAAATTTTAAAGTATCTTCTTGAACTCTCTGTGAAGCCCCTTCTGTTAAACGAGCTTTTAACCATTGCGAATGGTAATACTCAGCCATTGAAGTTCTCCATCTAAATACCCAATGTGATACAAAAAAACCAGTTACAATTGCAATTAAAATCCATAGACCTGCAACTTTTGCAAATGTAAACAAATATCCAATAAATTCAGTTTCAGTTACAGAACCAGGTTCTGTCAGAGCTTTTTGAAGTGTATCGTAAAATTCACCAAACCATTCATTAATTTTTACATCTAATTGCACTTGATACCAAGTTGAAACTAATATGAAGATTGATCCAAATATACTCCATCCATACCACTTTCTTTCTGTAAAAAATTTAAACATTATTTTGTAAAATTATCAGCGTAGGATTTTAAAGTAATTTTTCTTTTATTTGGCTCTATTACTTCAAAATCAATATTATTTTTTTTTGCATATTCAATTGCCAATTCTTTATTAGAAAATTCTAATTTTAGTTCACCATAAGTGTCTGTAGAACTCTCCCACCCCATTAAAGGATTGGTCCCAGGATCATCTGTAATATATTCAATAATCCATTTATCAAATTTCTTTAATCCTGACTGCATAGCAGTTTTAGATGGTTTATAAATTTTAGCTTTTTTCATAAAATGGTCGGGGTGGTAGGATTTGAACCTACGGCCCCTTGGTCCCAAACCAAGTGCGCTACCAGGCTGCGCTACACCCCGAATGGAGTACTAATACAGTAGATAAAAAAAATTTCAAAGTATATTAATCACTATTTAAAAGGAAATTTTATAAAATTTGCTATATATAAGTATCTATGATCATTGAATGTCCAGCTTGTTCTAAGAAGTTCAATATTGATGAAAAATTAATTCCAGATGAAGGTAGGCTTTTAAAGTGCGGCAATTGCGATCATACATGGTTCTATAAAAAGAAAGAAAATTTAATTTTAGAAACTGAAAATATAAAAATAAATGAAATTGAAGAAAATAAATCAGAGATCAATATAGAACCAGTAGATGTACCTATAAAACAAACAAAAAAATTAAGAAAAAAAATTTCAAAAAAATCTTCAACAAAAGAGAGTACATCAAAGGAATTAGTGTCTATTAATAAAAGTTCAGTTTTAAGAGAAAATAATATAATTAAAAAAATATTTTTAATAATTATTTCAATTATTGCCTTTATTTTGCTTATAGACACATTTAAAAATCAGATATCACTTATATTTCCTGGCATAGTGCAAATGTCAGATAGTTTGTATCTAGTAATAAATGACTTGAAATTATTTATTAAAGATTTAGTCAGGTAAAAATGATTCAGATAATTACAAAACCATTTAGATGGTTTTTCAAATTAGAAGCTGCTAGTGGTCTTGTTTTACTTTTTGCAGCCATAATAGCTTTGATTGTAAGTAATTCTAATTTATCTGAATTATATTTTTCTACGTTGAATAAATATTTATTTTTAGGAATAAATAATTTTGGTTTAAAATTATCTGTATTACATTGGATTAATGATGCTTTAATGGCAATTTTCTTTTTCTTTGTTACTTTAGAAATAAAAAGAGAATTCTTGCAAGGTGAACTTTCAAATATAAAACAAGCCCTTCTTCCAATTATTGCTGCGGTTGGTGGAATGTTAGTACCTGCATTATTTTATGTTTTTATTAATTTTGGAGACAATGAAACAATGAATGGTTGGGCTATCCCATCCGCAACTGATATTGCGTTTTCTTTAGGAGTATTGTCCTTATTAGGTAAAAGAGTTCCATTGTCATTAAAAGTTTTTTTAACTGCTCTAGCTATTATAGATGACCTTGGAGCTATAGTAATTATTGCATTATTCTATTCAGGAGATTTAAGTATTAAATATTTAAGCTTAATGCTTTTAGCCTTTATTGTTCTTTTAGTAATAAACAAATTCAACATAAAGAAATTTTTACCTTATTTAATTGTTGGAATATTTCTTTGGGACTTTACTCACAATTCTGGAATTCATGCAACAATTGCAGGTGTTTTGCTAGCAATGACTATACCTCATAGAAAAAAAGATAAAGACTTTTCACTGCTAATAAAAATCGAACATGCAATAAGTCCTTACGTTGCTTTTGGTATTATGCCATTATTTGCTTTTGCAAATGCTGGTGTTTCATTAGAAGGTTTATCTTTTGCATCTTTACTTGATAAAGTTCCATTAGGAATTTTATTAGGATTGTTTGTTGGTAAACAATTAGGAGTATTTGTATTTTCTTATGTCTCAATAAAAATGAAAATAGCCCAGATGCCTAATAATTCTAACTGGTTTAACTTTTATGGCGTTGGTGTTTTAACGGGTATTGGTTTTACAATGAGCTTATTTGTGGGGAATTTAGCTTTTGTTGAAAATATGCAATACATGGATGGAGTTAAAATAGGAGTTTTAACTGGGTCATTATTATCCACTTTATTTGGGTACTTCTTAATACTACTTACACCAAATAAATAAGTAGTTTATGAAAAGATTAATAATAATAAGTTTAACAATAATTATGTTTTTTTTTAAAAGTTCGGCAATTAGCAATAATCAAAAAAGTTTTTATGATCTAGAGATAGAGAGTATTAATGGAGAAATCATTAAATTGAAAGATTATCGAGATAAAGTTATACTTGTAGTTAACACTGCCAGCTATTGTGGTTTCACAAAACAATATGGGGATCTGCAAGAATTATGGGATAAATACAAATCTAAGGGTCTTATTGTCCTTGGAGTTCCCTCAGACTCTTTTAATCAAGAAAAAAAAACCAATAGTGCAGTAAAAGAATTTTGTGAAGTTAATTTTGAAATAAATTTTCCATTAACAACTATTACAGAGGTAAAAGGAAGGGATGCTCATGAGATTTTTAAGTGGGCAGAAAATAATTTTGGCAAGTCTGCAATTCCTAAGTGGAATTTTCATAAAATATTAATCAATAAACAGGGAAATGTAGAAGAAACATATGCTTCTTTTACAAAACCTACATCAAATAAAATTATAAATAAAATTGAAGAAATTCTATAGTTCTATCGTTAAACCATCATGTGCTGGCATAACATTTTTAGGTATAACTCTCTTTAACATATTATAATCTAATACTGGTGATAAATTCGAAAGTATAGCTTTTTTTGGTTTAAATTTTTTAATAAAGGATAAAGATTTTTCCAAATTAAAGTGTGATGGATGAAAATTGTACCACAGACAATCAATTATTAAATACTTTAGATTTTTGAAATAAGAATAATCTTTTTTGTAAATTTCACTTACATCAGTAATGTATGCAAGCTTTTTATCAATTATAAAACAATTAGAATTGACCGAACCGTGCTCAACAACAATTGACTTAAATGTTATGTTTTTATTTTTATGTTTAATAAATGAATTTTTTTTTAATTTATTTAATTTTAAGGTAGCTGGATATTCTTTTGAAAAACTTTCAAAACAATATGAAAAACTTTGTTTTAAATATTTGGATGTTTCATTATCAGCATAAACATTAACCTGTTTTCTACTATTAATAAAAAAAGATCTTAAATCATTTATTCCATGAGTTTGATCAGCATGCATATGTGAATAAAATACTTTATCAATTTTCTTAATTTGATGACGTAATAACTGTTGTCTTAAGTCAGGAGATGTATCAATTAAAATATTTTCATCAGTTGTTTTAATCAGTGCAGAACATCTTGTTCTATAATTTTTCTTATTTTTTGGATCACAATTTCCAAAAAATCCATCGGGTCTTGGCACACCCATTGAACTTCCGCAACCTAATATTATAAATTTAATACTCATTATTGAAAAAATAATCTTTCAAAATTATCATTTGTAATAGTTTCTAATTCATCAAAGGTTTTTGATTTTAATTCTGAAAGTTTTTCCAATGTATATTTAATAAAAGAAGGTTCGTTTTTTTTACCTCTCATTGGTATAGGTGCTAAGAAAGGACTGTCTGTTTCAATTAAAATTTTATCATTTTCAATCATTTTAAAAGTTTCTTGAAGATCAATACTATTTTTAAAAGTTATTATTCCACTAGCAGAAAAATAAGCATTTAATGTCATCATTTTTTTAGCAAACTCTTTTGAACCTGTAAAACAGTGCATGAGTATTTTAATATCGCTATTTTTATATTTATTTAAAATATCAAAAGTTTCTCTTTCGGCACTTCTAGAATGAACTATTAAAGGATAATTTAAATCAATAGAGGCTTCTATATGAGTCTCAAAACTTTTAATTTGATCATCTTTTTTACTATTCTCATAATAGAAATCTAATCCTGTCTCTCCTACCCCAATTATCTTTTCAAATTTATTAGCATTTTCAATAATGAATTTTTTATCCATATTATCATTGCTAGACTCATGAGGGTGAATACCTATACTTCCATAAATTATTTCATCAAGATTTATAATCTCTTTAATATTTTCAAAGCTTTTTGAATTGGTTGAAATAGTTAGAATTTTTTTTAATCCATTTTCCTTGGAACGTTTGATAACATCACTAATATTTGAATAAAGGGGTTCGTGATCAAGATGACAATGAGAGTCTATCATTTTTCAATTTTTTTAAACAAAATATCTAATTTATTTATTTTTAAATCTTTTTTTAAAATTTCATTATTATCAATTGATGTAAAATCAATAGAATTTTCTGTTTCATTAAAAACATTTAGCACTTTTACTGATGTTTCTGGCATTACTGGATAAAGCAAAATAGTAATTTTTCTAATTAATTCTAATGCAGTATAAACAATCGTATTTAACCTTAATCTATCATCTTTCTTCTTCCAAGGTTCCTGATCATTAAAATATTTATTTGCGGCAAACAATCTATCTACAATAAAATTCATATACTGGTTTATGTCTTGGTTATTTATAAATGATCTTATTTTATCTAGATTATTTAATGGTTTTAAAATTTCTAAATCTTCATCATTAAATTTATGATCAGGTATTAAAGAAGAACAATTTTTTTCTGCAAAAGAAAGTACTCTTTGACAAAGATTTCCAAAATTATTTGCCAAATCGCTATTAATACAATTTTCTAATTTTTCCTCAGAAATATTTCCATCATTACCAAAAGAAACTTCTTTTAGAAGATAATATCTTAATGGATCTAGACCATACGCATTTATGATTTCTAATGGATCTAAAATATTTCCTTTTGATTTTGACATTTTTTCGTCACCAGAAAGTATCCATCCATGTCCGTATACCCTTTTTGGAGGTTCTATTTTTGCAGCCAACAAGAATGCTGGCCAATAAATAGCATGAAATCTTAATATGTCTTTACCAATAATATGTAAATCTGCTGGCCAAAAACTTTTATATAATTCATTATTTTCATCGGGATATTTTAAAGAACTTAAATAATTTGTTAATGCATCTAACCATACGTAAACGACATGATTTTCATCACTTGGCACTTTTACACCCCAAGAAAATGTTTTTCTACTAACAGATAAGTCTTTTAAGCCACTTTTTACAAAGCTAATTACTTCATTTCTTCTACTTTCAGGTAATATGAAATTTTTATTTTTTTCATAAAATTCTAATAACGGTTTTTCCCATTCTGAAAGTTTAAAAAAAAAAGATTCTTCTTCAACCCACTCGACAGTAGAACCAGACGATTTAGAAACTTTTAAACCGTCTTTTTCCTCAACTTCATCTTCATTGTAAAAAGCCTCATCTGATACAGAATACCAACCAGAATATTTTGACAAAAAAATTTGGTTATTTTTTTCAAGTATATTCCATATATTTTGCACAGATACTTTATGTCTTTCCTCTGTAGTTCTTATAAAATCAGTATTTGATAAGTTTAATGTTTTAGTTAAATCCTCAAATGTTTTACTTATTTCATCACAAAAAGATTTTGGATCCTTATTTAACTTTTCAGCGGATCTTTGTATTTTTAAACCATGCTCATCTGTGCCTGTTAAAAAATAGACATTAAAACCATCAATTTTTTTGAAACGTGCAAAAAAATCAGCAATTATACTTGAATATGCATGTCCCATATGAGGTTTAGCAGAAGGATAGTAGATTGGTGTTGTTATATAATAATTTTTATTCACTTAATAATTTATCCTTAAATTCTAAAAAAAAAGTTTCATAATCAAGATTAAATTTTTTTATATTAGATAATTTTGAATAATAATATTCTTTAACTTTATATGACAATTTTTTTGTTGTGTTTATATGTTTATAAAAAAATAATTCAATAATCATATTTAAATTATCTCTTATAAACTCTTGTTTAATATAGTGCTTATTATTAATTAAATTAACTAATAAATCATCAACTGTTGTTTCGGATACTGATAATTCAAATTCATTCATATAGTTTATTAAGGATATTAAAAAAAAAGGTGTTGAGTAATAATTTATCAAATTTGAATTTATTTGTTCATAAATATTTTCATTAAAGTAATTATTGACAATCAATCTGGTATTTTCATTAGATAGACTTAATTTAAATTCTATACATCGGGATTTTATTGTATCTATTAAAAACTTCTCTGAATTAAAAATTAAAATAAAAAAAACATTTTCATTTGGTTCTTCTAAATCTTTTAATAAAGCATTTGATGAATTAATATTTAAAAATTCAACATCGTCGAGGATTATAAATCTTGATTTATTATTAAAAGAGGATTGATTTGTAAACTTTATGATTTCTCTAATTTGATCAATTTCTATATTTTTTTTATCATTTTTTTTTTTTATATTTAAAACATTAGGATGGGATTTGTTTTTTATTAGTTCATTATCGTTATTAGAATTAAAAATTTTATATAAAAATTTTTCTGTAAGTAATGATTTTCCAATACCTTTTTTTCCAGATAATAAAATTTTATTTGGAAGTTCATTATTTTCGTAAAGTGTTACAAATTTTTCTAAATATGTTTCATGTCCTATTAATTTATATTCAGACATTTATATTAATTTCTCAAGTTTATTTATTATGATTTTTTTTACTTCGTTAATTGTATTAGTGTTTGAATTAATTTTAATATATTTACTCTTATTGCTTGATATTTTTTCATACCCGTTCTGAACTTTGTTATAAAATTTAAGTTTAAATTTATCATATCTATTTAAGTTAGATCTATTTCTCAGCCTTTTTTGTAAATTTTTTAAATTTACAGTACTTAAAAAAACTAAATTAGGATTAAAATTTCCAATTATAAACTTATTCAGCATTTTAATTACCTTTAAATCAATTTTCATTCCATAATGTTGATACGCAATAGTAGAATCTGTAAAACGATCAATTAGTATTATTTTTTTTTTATAATTTTTTTTAATAATTTTCTCAAAATTCTCTGATCTTCCAGCATAAAATAGTAATAAATCAGTTTTATTATTTAAATTTAGTTTCTTATTTAAAATCAATTTTCTTATTTTTTCTGAAAAAATTGAACCACCAGGCTCTCTTAATTTTATAAAACTTTTTCTTCGCTTTTTTAAATAATTTGCAGCAATTTTAAAATTTGTAGTTTTTCCCGAGGCCTCAATGCCTTCAAATATAATAATTGGATATTTAGACATCGCCCCATATCAAAAAATTGATCGAAGTTATCAACCTTGATATTGCATTTTGTTGTTTGATATTTTCTGTAGAAAATAAGTCATGATTAGATATAACTTCATCTTTATATAATACTTTTATTTCTGCTAATTTTTCTCCCTTTTTAATAGGTGCT
Organism: uncultured Pelagibacteraceae bacterium; assembly: GCA_902612605.1. GTDB lineage: Bacteria > Pseudomonadota > Alphaproteobacteria > Pelagibacterales > Pelagibacteraceae > Pelagibacter. The sequence continues at coordinate 93,248 of CACMDY010000002.1, read as the reverse complement.
TGTATAGGACCGTCATAAACAATCTTCACTTTCATATATTTTTTTTTAGCTTTTGGAATGGTCTTATAAATTATGTCTTTAGTATTAACTTTTACTTTTTTCTTGCTACCCTGCCATACATCTAGCTCATAAAGATATTCGTTATCATTACTTATTTTTATTGTATCAAAATTTGTAATTCCCCATGTTAACAATTTTTGTGATTGCTTTGATCTAGAATTTTTAGTTTCAAAACCACTTGCAACAGCAATTAATCTTCTTTCTTTTCTTAATATAGAAGATGCAAGTGAATATTTTTCTGAACCAAGGTAGCCTGTTTTAATTCCATCTACACCCATATTTTTATATAATAATGGATTTCTATTTCCTTGTGTAATTGGATCCCCACCCGTCCTACTCCAAGTAAATTCTTTAATTTTAAAATACTCATAATATTTAGGATGTTCTTTGATTAAATAATTAGACATAGTTAAAATATCTCTAACGGTTGAATAATTATTATCATCATTAATCCCTGACGAATTTGAAAAATTAGTATTTTCCATCCCAATTTCTTGGGCTTTCTCAGTCATTAGTAAAGCAAACTCGTCCTCAGTTCCCGCAATACCTTCAGCCAAAGCTACACAAGCATCATTACCTGAAGCAACAATTATACCTAATAATAAATCTTCTACCGAAACCTCATCTCCAACCATTATAAACATTGATGAATAACCAGATGAGGATAATCTCCAGGCATTTTCAGAAACGATAAATTTTTCATCTAAAGTAATTTCTCCACTTTTCAATAAATCAAAAGCAATGATTGAGGTCATTATTTTTGTCATAGAAGCAGGAAAAATTCTCTCATTAGAATTTTTTTCATATAAAATTTCACCAGATAAATAGTCTTGTAAAATTGCAGTTCGTGCATTTATGTTAAATTTTGCATAAGCAATATTAGTTATGACTAAAAATGATAGGACAAAACTTAATAGTGCTTTTATTTTCATAATTTTATTAATTCAATATTTTCAAAATTTATATCAGCAATCTCATTATATACATTTTTGATTGATCCTAAATTATAAAAAGGACCCTTGTAAACCCTATATAAATTTTTAGACATTTTTTTGATATTTATGTCTTTTAAATTGTATTCATCCTCAAGTCTTTTTTTCAATGTAATTGCAGATTCTTCAAAAAATAAATCAGCAAATTTAATTATAAATTCAAATTTTGTATTTTTCACCTTTTCAACTTTTGAATTATTATCTTTTTCAATTGATATATTTTGGATTGAAATGCTGTCTACAGGTGCTTTATTTGCTACTTTTTTTTCCTCATCAAATGTTTTAGCTTTATTTGCAACAAAAGTATTACTAGAATTTATTGTTTCTACACGCACATAGGGTTGATCAGGATCAATATCAAGTTCAGTCGCAATCCTCTCAGAAATTACTGAATTATAAAGAATTGGATATTTCGAATTTTTTCCTACTTTAGCAATCAAATACTTTTCATTTAACAAATTTGTTATTTTTATATCTGTATCTTTTTTAAGTTTATTATTGAAAATAATTAATGATCTTTGATCTATTTTTTTTGAAACTATTCGTTTTTTGAAAATATCATTATTATATATGAGAGCAAATCCATCATTTGAATAATTTTTGAAATCTTTATTCGTGATTACTTTTTTATTAGTAGTTTCACATGATGTTAAAATTATTGCTAAAAAAATTATTATCTTAAGTCTCATTTTCAAATCTATTTTTTAATGTGCATACGGCCAAACTAAATCTTAATGACCTGTTCCACTTTAAGATTAGCTTATAATTATTAAAAATAATATATGCTGGTTTAAGTTTATTTGCATTTTCTACTATTTCAGCATCAGGAGTAACTATTGCTGCTATCAAATTGTCATATTTGTCCAAAAAAGAGGAATTTTTTATATAATTTTTTAAATAATTTACTTTTCTCTCATGTTTAATTTTTTTTGCTGATGTATTTAAATATTTATCTGGAATATTTTCATTTAGATTAATTCTATAAAAACACGGAGTATTATCATTCCATCCAAGATTACTTAAATAGTTAGCTGCAGATGCAAAAGAATCCTCGATATTTTTTAGATCAATTGATCCATCTTTATTATAGTCAATGGCATGATTCTTAATTGTGGATGGCATAAATTGAAAATTACCAAATGCACCTGCCCAAGATCCAAATAATGTACTCGGATCTATAATTTTTGCATCCACTAATTTTAAAAGGGTGATTAATTCTTTAGTAAAAAATTCACTTCTTCTTTGATCGTAGCTTAATGTTGCAAGTGAAGAAACGATATCCATTTTGCCTAGATAGTTTCCAAAGTTAGTTTCAATACCCATTAGTGCTAATAATAAATTTTTATCTACTTTGTATTCGGAAGATACTTTATTAATAATATTATTTTCTTTATTTAATATGATTTTTCCTAGTTTCACTTTTTTTGAAGAGGTTCTTTTTGAAATATATGTCTTTGTGTCTTCATAAAATTCAGGTTGGTATCTGTCATACTTTATTACATCGGGTAAGAACTTGGAGTTATCTATTAAATTATTAACTGTTGATTTACTAATACCATCATTAATTGCTCTTTTTTTAAATTTAATTTTCCAATCATTGAAATCATCAGCAATTAGAGTTGAAGAGCTAAAGATAATAAATAGCGTTATAATTAATAATTTAATTTTTTTCATACAAATCTTTTAGGTATATCGATACAGCAATCCATATCAAAATAAAGCTGATTAATTTATGTATATCTAATTCCTCATTATATAAGAAATAACCCAACAAGAATTGCAGAGTTGGAGTTATATAAAAAACCATACCCGTTGGACCTAAACCACACAATTCAACACCCCTAACATATAAATATAAAGGAATCACGGTCATAGGACCTGCCAGTATGAATATTAACATTAATTTGACATTCGATATGTCAAAATCATTTAAATCATTTTGTACAATTAAATAAAATGCAAATATTACCGCTGGAAAAATAAATAAACTTTCAACTAACAAACCAATATCTGTGTCTACATCAATTTTTTTTCTTACTAAATTATAAAAACTCCAACTTAAAGCTACAATTAATCCAACCCATGGTATTGATTGGAAACTGGATATTACTAAATAAAAAATTGATATAGTTACGATTAAAAGTGAAATTTTAGTTTTGAAACTTAATTCCTCTTTTAAAAAAAAATAACCTAAAAAAACACTTATTATAGGCATTATAAAATATCCAAAACTAGCATCTATAACTTGATCATTCCCTATTGCATAAATCCAAACAGCCCAATTTGTAAAAATTAATAATCCAGATAAAAAAAGCATCATAATTTTTCTTTTATCTTTAAAAACTGAGCTAAATTTTTTCCACTTTGATAAAATGATTGTTGTTAAAATTAGCATAACAGTTGTCCATGCACTTCGATGTAGGACAACTTCAATGTGGCCAGCAAAAGCAATATATTTAAAATATATAACTCCAATAAAACCCCACCAGAAAGAACCAAATGCCGTTAAAATTATACCTTTATTAAATTGATTTTTGCTTAACATTATATTGATCAATTAAACTATTTTGTTTATGAAATATAGAATTTTAATTATTACAAATTAGGAGAGATGGCTGAGCGGTTGAAAGCACCGGTCTTGAAAACCGGCAAAGGGGCAACTCTTTCCTGGGTTCGAATCCCAGTCTCTCCGCCACTAATATTTATTTTTAAATTCTATAAGTTTTTTTAAGATAACTTCATCTTCAAAGTCTTTTGATTTTTCACCTAAACTAAAATTGACTAAAGTTTCATCATCAAAATTAATTAACTTATCTAAAGAAACTAATTCTTTATGATCGAGATTATCAATAATTGAATTAACAAATTTACTGACAAAGATATCCATTTCTTTAGTTCCACGATACTGAGCTCTGTATAAAATTTTATTAATTAAGTTTTGTTTATTTGAATCCATTAATTAAATCTTTATATATATAAATCATGAATGATCACGACTATTTATTGTCAAATATTCAGAATATTAAAGGTATAGGGAAAAAAACAAGCCAATTATTTAAAAGAAAAAATATAAATACAATTTTTGATTTATTATGGCATTTACCCACAAGTAAAATTGAAAATTCAAAGGTAACGAAAATTGGTGATATACAAATAGGAAAGTTACAAACAATTAAATTAACACCTCTCAAATATAATTTTCCCAGAATAAGAAGATTGCCCAACCGAGTTGTATGTCAAAGTAATGATATAAAAATAGATTGTGTTTTTTTTAATTCATATGAAGGATATATAAAAAAAATCTTACCGTTAAATACTGAAATAATAATAAGTGGAAAAATTAATTTTTTTAGAAATAAATATCAAATCACTAATCCGACTCAGGTTAAAGAAAGTAATGAAAATATCTTAGAGACTCAAAATAAATATAGACTTACAGATGGTCTTACAATCAATAAATACAATAATATAATTAATGAAGTTTTAAAGGAATTACCAGATTTAGATGAGTGGCTAGATGACGATATAAAGAAAAAATTTAATAATATTAAGTGGAAAGACGCAATCTTAAAAATTCACAGTCTTGATACTAAAGAAATTTTAAAATCTAAGTATTATAAACGGTTAGTTTTTGACGAATTGTTTGCTCATTTTTTATTATCCTCAAAAATAAGAACTAAAATAAAAAAAATAAAGAAATCACAAAAAATTTTTAAAGATTGTAAGGAAAAATTGATACAAGATTTAAATTTTAAATTAACAAATGATCAAGAAGCAGCAATAAAAATTATAAACGAAGATCTTAAATCAAAAAGTAGAATGTTTAGACTTTTACAAGGAGATGTTGGATCTGGTAAAACAATTGTATCAATGATAGCAGCGGTAAATTGTATAAATGCTGGATATCAAACAAGCTTTATGGTGCCTACTGAAATTCTAGCCAAACAGCATTTTTCTTTTGCTAAAAAATATCTACCCAAAAATGTAAAAATTGAAATGTTAACAGGTAAGTCAAAATATGCTGATAGAAAGAAAATTTTAGAAAATCTTAAACTTGGTAAACTAGACTTTCTGATTGGAACACATGCGTTATTCCAAAAAAAAGTAGAATATAATAAACTCGGTTTAATAATTATTGATGAACAACATAAGTTTGGTGTTCGTCAGCGTAAAGAGTTATCAGAAAAAGGTGGAAATAACTGCGATGTTCTAGTCATGTCTGCAACTCCAATACCAAGAACAATGATGATGACGGTTTATGGTGATATGGATTTAACCTTAATTAAAGAAAAACCAAAAAATAGAAAAAAAATAGTCACTTACAGTAAGTTAGAAGATAAAATATCTGAAATAATTAGATTTGTTAAAAAAGAAATTTCTAATAAAAATCAGATTTTTTGGGTTTGTCCTTTGATAGAAGAGTCGAAAAAAGTTGAACAGCAATCTGTTGTAAATAAATATAAATATTTAGAAAAATATTTTAAAAATAGAATTGGATTAATTCATGGCTCTCTTGATAAGGATGAAAGAAATAACATTTTAAATAATTTCTTAGATAGAAAGTTGGACATATTAGTTTCAACAACAGTAATTGAGGTTGGAATTGATTTTCCTAATGCTAACGTAATTGTTATTGAAAATGCTGATAAGTATGGTTTATCCCAATTACATCAGTTACGAGGTCGTGTCGGACGTGGTAGTAAACAATCTTACTGTATATTGATGTTTAAATCCTCACTAAGTGAAAATGCAAAAAAAAGAATTAATATTCTCAAAAATTCAGACGACGGTTTTATAATTTCTGAGGAAGATATGAAATTACGAGGATATGGAGACTTGTTAGGATTTAAGCAAAGTGGAATTAAAAATTTTAGATTAGCTGATCCCATATTAAATGAAGACTTATTCTTACTTGCTGAGGACGAAGTAAAAAAATTAGAAATGAAAGGAGATAATTTCAGTAAATACAATAAATTGTTAAAATTATATGATCGAGCCTCAATAATTAACGAAATTTCTTAAATTTTTTTTGGATCTGAAGTACCGGCTGAAACTATAAACTTGGATGCTTCTTCAAAAGTCATGTCTAAATAAATAACTTCATCTTTGGGGAACATTAATAAAAATCCACTTGTAGGATTTGGTGTTGTTGGAACAAATACATTAATAAGATTAGTATTTGTTTTTTTCGATATTTCACCATCATTCTCTCTGGTCGCAAACCCTACTGCCCAACTTCCTTTTCTAGGATACTCAACTAAGACTACACTTTTCTTTGATCCTTTTTTTGGTGCTAATGTTTCTGTCATTTGGCCAATTGCTGAATAAATTGTTCTAAGAATTGGTATTCTTTTTAATATATCATTAAATATTTTAAGTATTTTTTTTCCAATAAATGAAAGAGATAAACTTCCAATTATTGTAATAAAAATTATAGCTAATAATATTTCCAAACCTGGTATTGCAAAAGGCAAATAACTATTTGGATTTAATTCGTTTGGTATTAATTTTGACGATATAGATATAAAAAATCTAGTTAAATATAATGTGATACCTATCGGAACAAGAACAACTATTCCTGCTATAAAATAGTTTCTAAGTCTTCCAAGAATTGAAATACCTTTTCTTTTTAATTTTGCCATAAATTAACTGTAACTTGCATATAAGACAAATATGACTGCAAGTATAAATAGTACTATTAAAATTTTATTATTAAGTATCATATAAATTATTATAAAAAAGGTGTAATATAATAAGTAAAAAAAGTGAATAGAAGAAATTTCATACATTTATTTGGTTGCAGTTGCTTATCTTTTGGCCTATCTGCATGTGGTAGTGCACCAATTACGGATCGAAAACAACTAAAATTAATTCCCGAATCTAACCTTAATGCAAAAGCTGCTCAATTATATGAAAAGGTAAAAGAGAAAGAAACTTTAAGTGATGATGCTAAAACATTAAATCAAATAAAAGAAATTGGATCCAAAATTGAATATTCAATATCAGAATACTTTGACCGAAATAATATCCCTGACCCAACTGTAAATTTTGATTGGGAATATATACTTATTGATAAAAAGAAAGTTAAAAATGCCTGGTGTATGCCTGGAGGTAAAATAGCCGTTTATACTGGTCTATTAGATATAACTAAAAATGAAGATGGATTAGCAGCTGTAATGGGTCATGAAATAGCACATGCAGTTGCAAAACATTCAGTAGAAAGAGCAAGTAGAGGTGTTTTATTAAATACAGGTACAGCAATCTTAGATATAGCTACTAAAGGGGCAGTTTCAAATATTAATAGAACTACAGGAATGAATGCAGTTGGTTTATTATCACAGATAGGAATTATGAATCCTTTCAATAGAAAACAAGAGAGTGAAGCTGATTATCTTGGTTTGATATTTGCATCACTATCTGGTTATGACATTAGGGAAACAATAAAAGTTTGGGAAAGAATGAAGGAAGCTAAAAAAGGGAAAGAACCGCCAGAATTTATGTCTACTCACCCATCATCAACAAATAGAATTAATAATATTACAAATTGGATAAACGAAATTATTATTAAATATCCGCCAATTGCATAAGTGGTGAGCCCTGATGGACTCGAACCATCGACCCATTCCTTAAAAGGGAATTGCTCTACCAACTGAGCTAAGGGCCCCCAAAAAACGTTTTTATATTGATTTTTTTTTATTAATCAATGTTAAAAATTTACAATTTATTGATGTACTTATCGTGAAATTCATCAAAAGTACCATGTTTTATATTGTCTCTAATGTTTCTCATTAAATCTTGATAAAAGTTGATGTTATTTAAGGTCAGAATCATTGAGGCCAACATTTCATTAGTGTTAAATAAATGATTTAAATAATTCTTAGAATATTTATTTAAATTGAACTTTGTGACACTTTTGTCCAGAGGAGTATTATCATTTTTATATTTTGAATTTCTAATTTGAATTTGTCCATCCCATGTAAAAGCTAAACCAGTTCTCCCTGATCTCGTTGGCATTACACAGTCAAACATATCAACACCCCTCTTAACTGCTCCGAGTATATCAGATGGAGTACCAACACCCATTAAATATCTTGGTTTATCTTTAGGCATATGATCTTTTATTCCATCAAGAACATCAAACATTTCATCTTGTGTTTCCCCTACTGCCAATCCTCCTAGAGCATACCCATTAAATCCAATATCGATAAGATTGTTTAAAGATTTGATTCTTAGATCATTAAATAATCCACCTTGTACAATTCCAAATAAACCTTTGTGGTCATTTATTCCAAATGCATCTTTTGATCTTTTTGCCCATTCTGATGATAATTCCATTGATTTTTTAATTTTATCATAATCTTTAGTATTTTTAGGGCATTCATCCATAACCATTACTATGTCTGAGTTCAAACCTTTTTGAATTCTTATGCTTTCTTCAGGGCTTAAAATAAAAGTTTTACCATCTATATGTGATTGAAAAATTGCACCTTTATCTCTATCGATTTTATTTAATTTTGACAGAGACATAACTTGAAAACCACCTGAGTCCGTTAAAATTGGTAAATCACAATTCATGAATTCATGAAGTCCTCCAACAGTTTCAATTCTTTCAACGCCAGGCCTTATCATTAAATGATATGTATTTGATAAAATGATCTCACTACCTGTTTTTTTTATATCTTCTAAAAAAACACCTTTAACAGTTGCTTGAGTACCAACTGGCATAAACGCAGGAGTATTAATATTACCTCTATGAGTCTCTATAACTCCTACTCTTGCATAATTTTGAGTGTGATGAACATTAAAATTGAAATCTTTTAATGACATTCATTATTAATTATTGAGATTTAAAACTAATAATTTTATCTGGATTTGAAACTGCTCCGTTATCGCCATCACCTTTTGTAATCATATCAACAAATTCCATTCCTTCTATTACTTTTCCAAAAACAGTGTATTGTCTATCCAGGAACGGTGCTGGTTTAAAACATATAAAAAATTGACTATTGGCACTATTAGGATCTGATGATCTTGCCATAGAAACGGTTCCTCTATCATGAGGAAGGTCATTAAATTCTTGATTTAAATCTGGTAAATCAGATCCACCAATACCCGCTCTTCTTAAATCGAAATCTTTAGAAGATGAATTTCCAAATTTTACATCACCTGTTTGTGCCATAAACCCATCAATTACTCTATGAAAAACAACATTATCATATTGTCCTGAGTCCGCTAACTCTTGTATTCTTTTAACATGATTTGGTGCAACATCAGGAAACATTTCAATTTTTACATCACCATCTTTTAATTTTAAAATCATTATATTCTCCTTTGCTATTAAATTTGTTGATAAAAAAATAAAAAAAATAATTAAAATATTTAAAAATTTATTCATAAACCTCTTTCAATGATTTAATTGTACTTTTGGTCGCAAATTTTTTCAAATCACCATTATGTTGAGCGATTTCTTTAACAAACCTAGATGATATTATTTGATTTTCAACATCTGACATTAAAAAAATTGTCTCAACTTGATTATTAAGTTTTCTATTCATTCCAGCAAGTTGGAATTCGTACTCAAAATCAGAAACTGCTCTTAATCCTCTTAAGATTATATTTGACTTATATTTTTTACAAAGGTCTGTTGTCAAAGTATTAAATTTTATAACATCAACCTTATTCTTTTTAAATTTCAGATCTTTATAAAGAGCTCTTTTAACAATTTCTATTCTTTCATCTAATGAAAATAGGAAGTTTTTCTGATTTCCATCTGAAATACCTACAATTACTTTATCGACTATCTTAAGTGATTTTTTAATGACATCTATATGGCCAAAAGTAATTGGATCAAAAGTTCCTGGATAGATAGCTATATTTTTCATTAAATAAGATTATCATCTAATTTAATTGCAGAAACTACTTTTTCATCACCAGTCAGTTTAATTATTCTAACACCTTGCGTATTACGACCAGCTATTCTTATTTCTTTAACAGCTGTTCTTATTACTCTACCTTTATTTGTTGAAATTAATATTTGATCTCCTTCAAAAACAGGAAAGGATGAAGAAACATTCCCGTTTCTTTGTGAATTGACAATACCAATAATTCCCTTTCCTCCTCTATTTGTAACTCTATAATCATAATGAGATGTTCTCTTACCGTAACCATTTTCTGTGATTGATAATATGAATTTTTCTTTAGCTTTAATTTCTGATTTTTGGTCTTTATTTTTTGCTTTCTTATTTGAATCATGATCAATAATAGACAGAGATACAATAGTATCATTTTCTGCTAAATTGATACCTCTTATACCTTTTGATGATCTACCTTTGAAAACTCTAAGTTTTTTAGACTCAAACCTTATACATTTTCCTAATTTAGTACTTAAAATTATATCCTGATCATCTCTACAAATTTTAACACCAATAATTTTATCATTACCGTCAAGTTTCATTGCAATTTTACCTGAAGCATTAATTGAGGTAAAATCTTCAAGATTATTCTTTCTAATTTTTCCTTCACTTGTTGCAAAAATGATATGCATGTCTTTTGTATCAACATCACTATCTGGAAATGGCATAATTGAACTAATTGATTGATGATTTTTTAGAGGAAGAATATTAAATAAAGATTTACCTTTTGATGCAGCCGATCCTTCCGGAATTTTCCAAGCTTTAACTTTGTATGCTAATCCTTCAGTAGAGAAAAATAGTACAGACGTGTGAGTGTTTACCGATAATGTTTGTACTACAGAGTCTTCATCTCTTGTCTTAATTCCTGTTTTGCCTTTACCACCTCTTTTTTGCTGTTTAACATTACTTAAAGCGCCTCTTTTAATGTATCCTTGTAAAGTAATTGTAATTATTACAGACTCTTTTTGAATAGTTTCTTCAATATTATAGTTTAATACAGCATCTATAATCTGCGTTCTTCTCGGAGATGAGAATTTCTCTTTAATTTGAGATAACTCATTACTTATTACTTTTAATAGTTCGGTTTTAGAATTTATTATTTTTTTATACTTTGTAATCAATTCAGATAATTTTTTTATTTCTTCTTCAATTTCATTAATTCCAAGGGCAGTTAATTTTTGTAATCTAAGTTCTAGTATTGATGTAACTTGAGTTTCAGATAAGTTATATGATCCTTTATAATTTTTACTATCAACTAATTTAATTAATTTTGCAGATTTTGTTATTTTCCATTTAGTTTTTATAAGGGTATTTTTTGCTTCTTCTGGATTTTTTGAAGATCTAATAATTTTTATTACTTTATCAATATTTTCTACACTAACAGATAAACCAAGTAAGACATGAACACGATCTTCGGCTTTTTTTAAATCATATTTAGTTTTTTTAATGACTACATCTTCTCTAAATTTTAAAAAGTTCTCTAAAAAATCTTTTAATGAACATGTTTTAGGTTTATTATCAACAATGGCTAATGAATTAAAACCAAATGAGGTTTCAATGGATGTATATTTATAAAGTTGTCTTTTGATTGTCTCTGGTTCAACACTTCTTCTTAAATCTATAGCAACTCTTATACCTTCTCTATTAGATTCATCTCTAATATCACTTATACCCTCGATTTTTTTATCTCTAACTAATTCTGCAATTTTTTCATTTAAATTAGATTTATTCACTTGATAAGGTATTGAAGTAATTACCAATCTATCTTTTCCATTTTTAAGATTTTCTACATTTATTTCACCCCTAATTTTAAAAGAACCTCTACCTGTTTTGTATCCTTCTCGAATAATATCTTTACCAATAATAACTCCTCCTGTTGGAAAATCAGGGCCAGGAATATGCTTCATTAACTCTTTAACTTTAATATCTTTATTTTTTATAAGCGCTAAAGTTCCATCAATAATTTCACCAAGATTATGTGGTGGTATACTAGTAGCCATACCAACAGCTATACCTCCGGCTCCATTTACCAAAAGATTAGGATATTGAGCTGGCAGCACTGTAGGTTCTTGCTCAGTTTCGTCATAGTTACTTTTAAATGAGACAGTATTTTTTTCTATATCATCAATCAAAAATTGAGAAATTTTTGCAAGTTTGGTTTCTGTATACCTCATTGCTGCAGGTGGATCTCCATCTATTGAACCAAAATTGCCCTGACCATCAATTAACGGAACACTCATTGAAAAATCTTGAACCATTCTAACTAAGGCATCATACACCGCTTGATCACCATGCGGATGGTATTTACCAATTACGTCTCCAACAATTCTTGCAGATTTTCTAAATTGTTTTGTCCAATCAAAACCACCTTTGTGCATTGCATATAAAATTCTTCTGTGAACAGGTTTAAGTCCGTCTCTTATGTCGGGTAATGCCCTACTAATTATTACGCTCATGGCGTAAGATAAATATGATGAACTCATTTCATCATACATTGAAATTGGTTTGATATTTAAATCTTTAGTTACTTCGTTTTTTTGCATTTATTTAGAAAGGAATATCATCATCTAGCTCGTTTTGAGCCATAGAACTATCATCAAAACTTTGTTTGTTATCTTGTGATGGAATTGAATTTTGATTTCCTCCACCTAACATTGTTAATGATGAATTATATCCTTGAATTAAAATTTCAGTAGAATATTTATCCTGACCTGATTGTTCATCTTTCCATTTTCTAGTAGTCAGTTGTCCTTCAACGTATACTTGTGCTCCCTTTTTTAAATATTGTTGAACTACATTTACTAGTCCTTCATTGAAAACAACTACTCTATGCCATTCAGTTTTTTCCTTTTTTTCACCAGTATTTTTATCTTTCCATGATTGACTAGTAGCTAGGCTTAATCTTGCTACACTTTTACCATTAACCATTTGTTTAACTTCTGGATCTGCGCCTAATCGACCGATTAAAAGTACTTTATTTAAGCTTCCTGCCATAATATTTATATATTTGAAATGTTATTTATAACATTAATAGGCTTGAATATTAATTTTATTAATCTAAAGCAACTAAAATTATGCTTAAAAAGATACTTATTAAGGGCGCAAAAGAGCACAATTTAAAGAATATTTCACTAGAGATTCCTAAAGACAAATTTGTTGTAATAACAGGTCTATCTGGATCAGGAAAATCATCATTAGCATTTGATACTGTATATGCAGAAGGTCAAAGACGATATGTTGAAAGTTTATCTGCATACGCAAGACAGTTTTTAGACAAAATGAAAAAACCAAATGTAGATTTAATCGAAGGTTTGAGTCCAGCAATTTCAATAGAACAAAAAAATACTTCTAAAAATCCAAGATCAACAGTTGCAACTGTAACCGAAATATACGATTACATGAGAGTACTTTATGCAAGAGCTGGAATACCCTACTCTCCATTCACTGGTAAACCAATTACTTCACAAACTATTAGTCAAATTGTTGATAAGATTAAAGAATTACCAAAAAAATCTACAATATATTTATATGCTCCAGTCGTGCGAGGACGTAAGGGTGAATACAAAAAAGATATATTAGGATACAAAAAAAGAGGATTTAGAAAAATCAAAGTTGATGACCAATTGTATGATATTGAAAGTGTTCCAGAATTAAACAAAAAACTTAAACACGATATTTCAATCCTAGTTGATAGAATTGTAATAAATTCATCATTAGGAAACAGATTAGCCGAAAGTGTTGAAACAGCTGTTAATTTAGCAAATGGTTTGCTTTTTGTTGAATATGAAAATGAAACACTTCCAAAGAAATATAGAAAAATTGAAAAATTAATTTTCTCAACCAAATTTGCTTGTCCTGAAAGTGGTTTTACTATTGAAGAGATTGAACCAAGACTTTTCTCATTCAACAGTCCGTATGGAGCTTGTGAAGAATGTGAAGGTATTGGGATGAAATTAAATGTTGATCCAAATTTAGTTGTTCCAAATGAAAAAAAATCTATCGCAGATGGTGCTATTGAACCTTGGGCAAAATCTACATCAATGTATTACGCCCAAACATTGGCATCTTTATCTAAACATTATGGTTTTTCATTAGATGATAAATGGTCAAAATTACCGAAAAAAATTAAAGATGTGATTTTATATGGTTCTGATGATGAAGAAATTAAATTTACTTATGACGATGGCTATGAGAAGTATTCACATAAAAAAACCTTTGAAGGTGTTGTCAATAATCTAGAGAGAAGATATTTAGAAACAGATAGCGATTGGAAAAGAGAAGAAATTGCTCAATATCAATCTGATACAAAATGTGAAAGATGCAATGGTTATCGATTAAAAGATGAAGCTCTGTGTGTTAAAATAAATGAATTAAACATAAGCCAAGTTACAGAAAAATCAATTTTTGATGCTAAGGAATGGTTTAGATCTTTAGAAGTTAAATTAGACAAAAGACAAATTAAAATTGCTCAACATATATTAAAAGAAATTAATGAACGTTTAGATTTTCTTTTAAATGTTGGTCTTGATTATTTAACTTTATCTAGAGAGTCTGGAACGTTATCTGGTGGAGAAGCACAAAGGATAAGATTAGCTTCACAAATTGGATCAGGTTTAACTGGAGTTCTATACGTTTTAGATGAACCATCAATTGGTTTACATCAAAAAGATAATGTTAAGCTTATAGATGCATTAAAAAGATTAAGAGACTTAGGTAATACTGTTATTGTTGTTGAACACGATACAGAAACAATGGAGAATGCAGATCATATAATTGATTTAGGACCTGAGGCTGGAAATAAAGGTGGAGAAATTGTTGCTGAAGGTACATATGAGCAAATTTTAAAAAATGACAAAAGTATTACTGGAAGATATTTATCAAATAAGAGTTTCATACCTATTCCAAAAAATAGAAGACTTGCAAAAAATGGTAGATTTTTAGAAATCAATGGTGCATCTGGAAATAATTTAAATAACGTAAATTTAAAAATACCTTTAGGTAGTTTTACTTGTGTTACTGGTGTATCTGGAAGTGGTAAATCTACTTTGATACTTCAAACTTTATACAATGCATTAAATCTTACTTTGAATAATAATAAGTCTAGAAAAATTCCTCAGCCATTTAGAGGATTTAAAGGAATAGAATTAATTGATAAAGTTATAGATATTGATCAATCACCTATTGGTAGAACTCCTAGATCAAATCCTGCTACATATACTGGAGCTTTTGGTCCTATAAGAGACTGGTTTACCAATTTACCTGAAGCAAAAAGTAGAGGATATAAACCTGGAAGATTTTCTTTCAATGTAAAGGGTGGAAGATGTGAAGCGTGTGAAGGAGATGGTGTAATTACTTACGAAATGCACTTTCTTCCTGATGTTTACATAACATGCGATGAATGCAAAGGCACTAGATACAACAGAGAAACATTAGAGATTAAATTCAAAGATAAAAGTATTGCAGATGTTTTAAATATGACTGTTGATGAAGGATGTGAGTATTTTGAAAATATTTCAAACATCAAAACTAAACTTCTAACGTTAAAGAAAGTGGGTCTTGGCTACATAAAAATTGGTCAGCAAGCTACAACTCTTTCTGGTGGAGAGGCTCAGCGTATAAAGCTTGCTAAAGAATTATCTAAAAGATCTACAGGAAGAACAATGTATATATTAGATGAACCAACTACTGGATTGCATCAACATGATATAAAAAAACTTTTGGAAATTTTACACACATTTGTTGCAACGGGTAATTCAGTTGTAGTTATTGAGCATAATTTAGATGTTATTAAAACTGCCGATTATATTGTAGATATGGGACCCGAGGGCGGTGTTAAAGGTGGAAATATTATTGCTGAAGGCAAACCCGAGGAAGTTGCAAAAGTGAAAGATAGCTATACAGGTAAATTTTTAAAGCCTTTATTAGATACAAAATTTAAAAAAACCGCTTAATCTTTATAGAAAAATAATATAAAATCATATTAAATGACTTCGATTTTACAATCATTATCAAAGACTGTTCATTTATCATTGGCTATTGCAATATTACTATTCATTGGTCTTTACATAGGTAATGGTGGATTTGATTTTGATGTTTTATTTTGGAGCTGGTTATTAAGATACGTACATGTAACTGTAAGTATTATGTGGATTGGTTTACTGTGGTATTTCAATTTTGTTCAAATTCCCAACATGGCTAAAATTCCAGACGAACAAAAACCAGCAATAGGCAAAGTTATAGCTCCTGCAGCATTATTTTGGTTTAGATGGGCAGCGCTATTTACAATCATATCAGGATTATTATTAGCCTATTTTAATGGATACGTTCATCAAGCGATGACATTAGGAATTGGATCAGGTGGCGGAAAAAATACTGCAATAGGAATTGGAATGTGGTTAGGATTAATAATGGCATTCAATGTTTGGTTTGTTATATGGCCAAATCAAAAAAGAGCTTTAGGTATGGTAGAGTGTGAACCTGAAGTTAAAGCTAAATCAGCAAAGACTGCAATGCTGTTTTCTAGAACAAACACACTTTTATCTTTACCAATGTTATTAACAATGGTAGCGGCACAAAATCTTTATTAATTATTCTTTTTCTTCCTTAACAATCGTTCTTTGGCTAACTTTTAAAGAAACCAACACTGGGTTTGCAATATAAATAGATGAATAAGTTCCAAAAATTACTCCTAATATCATTGCTAATGAAAATCCTTTTAATATTTCTCCACCAAAAATAAATATAGATAAAAGTGCCAACAATGTAGTAACTGAAGTTATTATTGTTCGTGATAAAGTTTCATTTATTGAGATATTTGTTAGTTCAAATATTTTAACATCTGCATATTTACGCAAATTTTCTCTAACTCTATCAAATATTACAACTGTATCATTCATTGAATATCCAACTATTGTTAAAACAGCTGCAACGATAGAAAGATTGATTTCTAATGAAAATACAGAAAATACTCCCAATGTAATTATAACGTCATGAAATAAAGCTAAAATAGCTCCAAGACTAAATTGCCACTCAAATCTGATCCATATATATAAAAGCATAGCTGCCAAAGATAAAGCTATCGCTATTACGCCTGATCTCAAAAGTTCTGCACTAACTTTTGGCCCAACATTTTCTACTCTTCTAAAATCAACAGTACCTATCGAATTTGATAGCTTAGTTTTTATCTCTTCTATAAATTGTGGATCATTTGAATTTTGTTTTTCAAATTTAACTACAAAATCTGTTTCATTACCAAAATTTTTCACTGAAACATCACCAAGATTCATTTGATTAAAACTATCTCTTATTTCTGTGATATTAGCAGAAGATTTGTCAGTCCTTAACTCTATTAAAGTACCCCCTTTAAAATCTACACCAAAATTCAATCCTTTAAAAACTAAGAAAACTAAGGAAGCAATAATTAATATACCTGAAAGTATATTAAAACTTTTATAAAACTTATTAAAATAGATTGTTTTCATTATATAAGTTTTTCCTTATGTTTATTTTTGATGACATAGTAAGCAGTAATTAAACGAGCAATGAAATATACTGAAAATAGTGTTGTAAGTATTCCAACTCCAAGCGTTATAGAAAATCCTTTTATTGGACCTGATCCCATGAAAAAAAGGATTACTGCAGCAATTAAAGTTGTAATGTTGGCATCTAAAATTGTTGTTCGTGATTTTGTATAACCAGAATCAAAAGCTACAATTGAATTATTTTCATTTTTTAGTTCTTCTTTAATTCTCTCAAAAATTAAAACATTTGCATCAACAGCCATACCTACTGTTAAAATGATACCTGCAATTCCAGGGAGTGTAAGAGTTGCTTCAAATAATGTTAGAATACCGACTAATAAAAATAAATTAGTAATTAAGGCTAAGTTAGCAATTAAGCCAAAAAATCTATATTTATAAAACATAAAGGCAACGACTAAGATAAATCCAATTATCAATGACATAATTCCTGCATTAATTGAGTCTTTTCCAAGGTCGGGACCTACAGTTCTTTCTTCAATAATATTAAGTGGAGCCGGCAAAGCACCTGATCTTAATAGTAAAGCTAAATCTGTTGCTGATTGAAAGGTGAAATTACCAGATATCTGTCCATTTCCTCCAATAATTGGTTCTCTGACTTCAGGAGCGCTAATAATTTTTCCATCCAAAACAATTGCCAACCTTTTTCCAACACCATTTGAAGTCGCCTTACCAAATTTTTTTGCTCCTACTCTATCCAAGCTAAATGAAACAACTGTCTCATTAGTTTGATTATTCATAGTTGGCTTGGCATCCATAAGATTATCACCACTTAAAACAATTCGTTTACTAACAATGGCTTCACTAGAGCCATCCTCAAAAGAAAGTTTTTCTGTTCCAAATGATTCTTCAGAACTACTAGATATAAATTGGAATGTTAAGTTTGCAGTTTTACCTAATAAAGATTTAATTCTACCAGGATCATCTAGTCCTGGTAACTCAACAAGAATTCGATCATTACCTCTTTTTAAAATATTTGGCTCGTTAGTTCCTACTTCATCAACTCTTCTTCTTACAATTTCAATTGCTTGATCTAATGAAGAATTTTTTAACAATACCAATCCATAGTCAGAAAATTCTAACTTGAATGATGTATCCATGTTTTCAATGTTAAATTGATGCGATTTGTATTGTTGAAAATATGGATTTATCTCACTTTTATCATCATCTAATAGAGATTTAACTTCCTCAATTTTAGAATTTTCAACATCAAATATAATTGACTTATCCTCTATTACAAAATTTCTAACCTTAATATTTTTATCTTTGAAAAATTTTTTAAACTCTAAGACTTTACTTTGCAATCTTTGAGTAATGACTGGTTCGTTATCTATTTCTAACAATAAATAAGAACCACCTTGTAGATCTAATCCTAATTTTATATTTTTTGAGAAAAATTCATCATCAACTTTTGTAAAGTTGGAAATAGTAAAATATGAAATAATAAGTGTAAAAATTAAAACACTAAAAACTCTTAATTTAGAAAAATATAACACTTTTGGAAGTTATTATTTTTTTGGTTCAGCTTTAGTAACTAGTCCTTGTATTCCTGTAGCTCGAACAATTTCAACTTTAACATTATCAGCTATCATAACTTCTACTTTTTCAGTATCGATAACTCGTTCAACAGTGCCAACGATACCACCAGAAGTAATAACTTTATCTCCACGCTTTAAAGCTTCAACCATAGCCTTATGTTCTTTAACTTTCTTTTGCTGGGGTCTAATTAAGAAAAAGTAAAATATTACGAATATTAAAATTAGGGGTATAAATTGTCCAATTCCTGCGTCCATGTTAAGTCCTTAAAAAGTTAACGATTATTTATACTATATACTTTTAGAAGACAACTCTTAATTGATACCTATTTTCTCCATATTGTTCATATATGGTCTTAGTTTTTCAGGAATAGTTATTGAACCATCCTCAGTTTGATAATTTTCTAATATCGCAATTAAAGTTCTACCGACGGCAAGTCCGCTCCCATTTAAAGTACCAACAAATTCATTTTCGTTATTATTATTTTTATATCTAGCTTTCATTCTTTTAGCCTGAAATGTTCCACATGAGGAACAGCTTGATATTTCTCTATATTTATTTTCAGATGGAAGCCAAACCTCTATGTCATAAGTTTTTTCTGCACTAAAACCCATATCACCAGTGCTTAAAATAATTTTTCTGTAAGGTAATTGTAAATCATCTAAAATTTTAGTTGCACAATTAGTCATTCTCTCTAGTTCTTCAATGCATTTATTATTTTCTACAATACTGACTAATTCAACTTTATAAAATTGATGTTGTCTAATCATGCCCTTGGTGTCTTTACCATAACTTCCTGCTTCTTTTCTAAAACAAGGTGTTGATGCAACTAATCTCATTGGCAATGATTTAAAATTTAATATCTGATTTTTAACCATATTAGTTAATATTACTTCAGCAGTAGGGATTAAAAACTTTCTATCATTTTTATCATCAAACTTAATTTCGAATTGATCATTTTCAAATTTGGGCAATTGGCCAGTTCCAAACATAGTGTTGTCTGTAGCCATTAAAGGTGGAGAGATTTCAGTATAGCCATTATTATTGACATGTGTATCAATCATAAAATTAGAAATTGCTCTTTCTAATGATGCTAATTTGTCTTTAACAAAAACAAATCTTGATCCAGTTGTTTTTGTTGCTAAATCAAAATCTAACATGTTCAGTTTTTCACCAATTTCATAATGAGATTTTGGTTTAAAACTCATTTCTTTAATTTCACCAGATTTTACAACCTCTTTATTGCTATTTTCATCCTTGCCTACGGGGACATCATTCAATGGTAAATTAGGAATATTACTTAATATCTGATCAAGTTGATCTTTAACATTTTTTTGATTTTTACTTAAATCATCTATTTTATTTGAAATTTCTTTAGACTTTTCAAAAAGGGTTTCATCTTTAGATTTAGAAATAGATTTTTTTTCCATTTCTAATTTTTCTTTTTCTTGAATTAATTTTCTATTTTCTTCATCAAGATTTAATATTTGGTCAAAGTCTACATCAACGTTTCGATTTTTAATTGTATTTTTAAAATTATCGATATCTTTTCTAATATCCTTAATATTGTGCATTTCTCTCTTGAGCTTTCTTTTCGATAATATTTACAGAAAAAATTGATAATTCATATAAAATTAACAAAGGTATTGCTAAACCTATTTGTGTAATTGGATCTGGTGGAGTTAATATTGCAGCAGCAGCAAATATTATTACAACGAAATATTTTCTTCTTTCTCTTAAATAAGTTGAATTTACAACTCCAATTCTTGCAAGCAAACTTAATACAACTGGTAGCTGAAAACTTAATCCAAATGCAAAAATTAACTTCATCACAAGAGATAAATATTCATTTACTTTAGCTTCTAATTGAATTGGTAAGCTAGTTCCAAGTCCCGCACTTTCAAATGATAAAAAGAATTTAAATGCTAGTGGCATAATTAGATAATAAACAAGCATACCTCCTAGTAAAAAAAGTATTGGTGTAATTACTAAGTAAGGCATAATTGCTTTCTTTTCATGAGTGTATAATCCTGGTGCAATAAATTTCCATATTTGAATAAGGATATATGGACTGGTCACAAAGAAAGCTGCAAAAAAAGAAACTTTAAGATATGTTAAAAATGTTTCTTGAAGAGCGGTAAAGATTAATCTTCTATCAACATTATCATCCTTTACAGCATTAGCGTAAGGTTCAACTAAAAATCCATATATGTATTCAGAAAAATAGTAACAAACTACAAATAATAATGCTAAGAAGATAAATGAATGTATTAGTCTTTGTCTTAATTCAGTAAGATGACT
Source organism: uncultured Pelagibacteraceae bacterium (assembly GCA_902612605.1). Lineage (GTDB taxonomy): Bacteria > Pseudomonadota > Alphaproteobacteria > Pelagibacterales > Pelagibacteraceae > Pelagibacter. The sequence goes on along the minus strand of CACMDY010000002.1, from coordinate 71,909 downwards.
TATAAAACCTGTTTCTTTTTTTTTAGCTGTCATCTTTAGGCTTGTCCTCTTTCATAATTTCAGTGTTTTTTTTTAATTCTTCTTTAATTGAAACATCCGTTATTTCTGTAACTTGATTTTGAACATCTGAAAAATATCTCTTAGCAGAACCTATCCATGATCCAACTTTTTTTAACATTACAGGAAAGTCTTTTGGTCCTACAACTATTATTGCAATAGATACTATTATTAATATTTCAAACCAGCCGATCTGTGGCATTGATTACTCTTTTTTGTCTGAGTCTTGATTTTCAGATATATTTTTTGGTTGGCTATCTTCTGTAGCATCTGTAGCCATACCCTTTTTAAAACTTTTAATTCCTTTAGCAACATCACCCATTAAACTAGAGATTTTACCTCTGCCAAAAAGTAATACTACTAAAATTACTACAATTGCAATTTGCCAAAATCCTATACTCATAATTACTTATAACCTTATAATTTTAGTTTTAAAACTATTTTTTTATTTATCGTTATCGGTATTAAGAGTGCTATTAAGCATCTCATCTATATCAGAGTATATATTTTCCTTTTTATCCTCCTGTTTTTCTTTATAGAATTTGCCTGTTCCAAATATAGATGCATCTACACTAGATGTATCAATAAGACCTGCAGTTCCTAATTCATCAACGGTTGGAAGATCTGACAATTTTTGCAGATTGAAATGACTTAAAAAGTCATCTGTTGTTCCATATTGAATAGGTTTACCAGGGGCATCTTTTCGACTTTGAGGTCTAACCCAGTTCAATTCCATCAATATCTCAAGTGTATTATTTCCGAACGCGACTCCACGAATTTCTTCTATTTCAGCTCTAGTGACTGGTTGATGATATACAATAATTGCAAGTGTTTCTATTGCAGCCTTTGATAATTTTTTTTCAACAGTTTTTTGTTGAGACATTAATGAGGATAAATTTGGTGAAGTTCTAAAAGACCACTTATTGGATATACAGACTAAATTTATTCCACGATCAGAATAAAAATTCTGAAGTTTTAGTAAAGATTTTTCAACATCTGTCTTTTTTGAAATTTTATTTTCAATAGTTTCAATATTTAACGGTTCTGCTGCCGCAAAAACAATAGCTTCTATTTCTTTATCAACATCACTTAATTTAGATGGAAATGATACAACATTATTTTTTTTTAATTTATTCATAAGATTTTTTTAATATATATGTCCTCAAATAAATTATTTTGTTTAATAGATATATTACCTTCTTTTGCAAGCTCTAAAGATCCAGCAAAAATTCCTGCATTACCTGTCTTACTTAACGTTTTAGAGTTTCTAAAATTTTTTGGTATTAGATCAGTCATATTTTTCCAATCATTTAAATTATTATAAAATTCTTTTATCACTTTAATTCCTTCTTCAGTGGTAAATACTGGAAGTTTTGGAATATTCATTCTCTGAAAATCTTTTGTCATTACGATATTCGAATACGTTTTTAATAATTCAAACAATGTTAATGAATATTTAGAATTATAAATTGATCTCATTCCGCTTTTTGAACCTCTCATAAAAATATCTTTTCCTAATCTTTTTCTACTCAACATCTGAGAGGACAACAATCTTATTAATTCTAGTTTTTTAAGTTGGAGTTTTAATTTTTCTGCCACTTCAAGAGCTTTAAATTCCTCTTCTTCTGTTTCTGGTAATAGTAGTTTAGATTTAAGATAAGTTAGCCAAGTAGCCATAAGCAAATATTCTGAGGCCAATTCTAAATTTAAATTTTCAGTTTTTGTTATAAAATCATGAAATTGATCTGCTAATTTAGTGATTGATATATTTTCCAAATCAACTTTTTGTGATTTTGCTAAATCTAAAAGTATTTCTAATGATCCAGAGTAATTACTAAGATCAACATTAAATTCTAAAGAATCACTCATGGATTTAAATTTAACTTATTATTTGAATTAATTTAGAAGTTTTTTTTAAAATAAAATCGTCGATATAAGGTGAATTTTGACCTACCACATTCATTTCTCTCATTTTTCCATTGCAATGAAGCACCAAATTACAACCTGCACGAAAAGATTTAATAACGTTATTTTTTAAATTACCTTTAAGAGCACCCATAGAAATATCATCTGACATTAATATTCCCTTGAATGATATTTCTCTTCTAATCATTTTTATGATTTTTTTAGAATGTGAAACGTTATTTATCGGATCAAGTTTCTTAAACAACAAGTGACCGGTCATACCTAAAACAGATTTTTTTTTGGTAAATGGAAAAAAATCATATTTTTTAAGATACTTTAGATCTTTATCTATAACTGGTAATTTATAATGACTATCAATTTTAGCTAAACCATGACCTGGAAGATGTTTAATTACTGTACCAACCCTATTTTCGTGAAATTTTTTGATAGATATATCGCCAATTTTAGACAGAGTTTTTTTATCATTTGAATAGGATCGATCACCTATAATTTTATGAGACTTATTTCGTCTTAAATCCAATACGGGAACTGTATTAATATTAATACCAATAAGTCTTAACAAATAGGATATTTGCTTAACATAAACATTGAAATAAATATTAAATTTTTTTCTATCTTTTGAATATAAATCACCAAAATATTTTGCACTAAAAATGGAATTATCTATGAATTTTCTTAATCTACTTACTCTTCCACCTTCTTCATCAATTAGAATTGGATAATTAGAGTTTTTAAATATTTTTTTAATCGAACCAGTTAATTTTTGAACTTGATTGATTGATTTTATATTTCTTGAAAAAAGGATTATTCCCCATGGCTTATATTTTTTTAAAAAACTTACTTCACTTTTTTTTAAATTATGTCCACTAATACCACATATAAAAGCTCTAGTTTTTTTAATCATTATATAACAATTCCCAAAAAGAATATTTTTTTGTGTTTTTATTTTTGTATTCTACATATTCAATAATGTTGTCCGTGTCATTTTTAAGAATAAATAGATTATTTTCGTTAGATGATATCTTTTCATCAATACTTGAAACTGCTCTATATGATTTCTTGTAATTATCGTCTGAAAAATAATATCTTAGAGTAAAAAATAGAAAGAAAAATATAATTATTAAATAAAATAGATATTTAAGCTCTTTTAGCATTACATTTTTTCAGGTGTATCAACACCTATAATATCCATTCCAGTTTTAATTGTTTTGGCAATAGATTTTAAAAATATTAGTTTTTCTATATTTATTGTTTTATCATCATTGATAAATCTTTTTTCAACATCATCTTTTCCCATATTCCAATAGGAATGAAACTGAGATGATAACTCATATAAATATACAGGGATCCTATGAGGTTCTAGTTTTTTAGTGGAAATTTCTACACATTTAGGCCATTCAGATATTTTTTTAAAAATTTCAATTTCTGCATTATTAAATTGCATATTATTATTTTCATTATCAATCTTGTCATCAATATTTTTATTTATATTTCTAAAAACCGATGAAATTCTAGCATAACAATATTGAACATAATAAAGCGGATTGTCTTTAGATTTTTCTTTTACTTTTGTAAAATCAAAATCTAATTCAGCATCATTGCTTCTACTTAGCATAATAAATCTTGTTGCATCTTTTCCAACTTCAGAAATTAAATCTTCAACGGTAATGTAATCACCTTTTCTTTTAGACATTTTAAAAGGTTTGCCATCTTTTATTAGCTTAACAAGTTGGCTTACTTTACAAATTAATTTATTTTTTTCTCCAGATAATGCTTCAACAACAGATGTAATTCTTTTTATATAACCTGCATGATCCGCTCCTAAAATATTTATTAATTTATCAAAGTTTCTATTTAGTTTTGTATTATGATACGCAACATCTCCAGCAAAATAAGTCCATGTGTTGTCAGATTTTTGTAATGCCCTATCTTTATCATCCCCAAAATCTGTTGATCTAAAAAGTAATTGATCTCTTTCTACCCAATTAGTTGTGTCTTCTCCTTCGGGAGCTTTGATTTTTCCTATATATACAAATTTATCTTTTTTAAGTTTCTCAATAACCTTATCAACCTCTTTATTTTCAACTATTTCAGTCTCACTCGCAAAATTATCATGAATAATTCCCAAATTATTTAAATTAGTCTTAATGAGTTTAAGTGACTCTGTAATTGCTAGTTTAGTAAGTGTTAACTTAATTTTTTCATAATCATCAAATTGTAAATCTTTATTATTATCTATAATATGTTGGGCTATATCCTTGATGTATTCTCCTGGATATAAATCATCCTCATTTAGTGGAAAGGTTTGATTATCTAATTTTTCTTTTATTCTCAAATATACAGATCTAGTAAAATGTAAAATTTGATTACCATGATCATTTACATAATATTCTTTTACAACTTCTTGATTGTTAAATTTTAGCAAATTAGAGATAACATCACCTAGTATAGCACCTCTACAATGACCAACATGTAATGGTCCAGTGGGATTTGCAGACACGAATTCAATTAAATGTTTCTTTTTAGAGCCCTTAAGTGCTGCGCCAAAATTATTAAGATTATTTATATTTAAAAGAAATGAAGTCCAAAACTCTTTTTTTAAAATAATATTTATAAATCCAGGCTTTGCTATTTCTATCTTCTCAACATTATTATCGTCTTTAAAAATAATATCTTTTAATTTTTCAGCAATTTTAATTGGTGGTTCATTATTTGTTTTAGATAAAACCATTGCAACATTGGTTGACAGATCGCACTTAAATTTTTTAGGAGGTATATCTACATTTATACCAGATAAACTTTCAGGTAATAAAATTAGCTTTTCTTCACTTGCTAATTTAATTTTATTTAAAATTTTATTTAAATATTCTTCAAATATATTCATTTTGATGCTCTATATAATTGTATGGCGTACCTATCTGTCATGCCAGAAATATAATCAGATATAGCTCTTTCTTTGTTAGTTTTTAAATATTTAGTTTTAATATACTTTTTTGGATTTTTGTTAATTACATTAAAAAGCTTTTTAATTATCTTTTTTCCTTCGTTATTTTTTTTTAATACATCTTTATTATTATACATAGTTATTCTAAGGAAATCTCTAATCTCATTTATAGTTATTTTTAATTTATTGGAAAAATCAACAATTTGATTTTTTTTATTTGATACATCTTTTTTTGTAGATATTTTATTCATTAAAATATTTCTTGTCGTAGTTTTTATTAAGTCTTGAACCATTAAATTTATAGAGTCTCTTATAGTTTGATATACAAGAATATCATTATTTTCACTTTTTAATTTGTTTTTATATGATATTAAAATTTCATCAAAAAAAGAGATTTGTTTAAGATCGTTTAATGTAAATAATTTAGCTTTTATTCCATCTTGAATATCATGGTTATTATATGCAACGTCATCGGATATAGATGCAATTTGAGCCTCCAAAGAGGAGTTTTTTGAAAAATTAATTTTATTTTTTAAATTTTTTAACCCAATTAAATTATTTATTTTGACTAGCTTTGTTACCGGACCATTATGTTTAATAAGACCATCTAATGTTTCTAATGTTAAATTAAGACCTTCAAATTTAAAATATTTATTTTCAATGAACATTACTATCCTAAGTGTTTGAAGGTTGTGGTCAAATCCACCATATTCATACATACATTCATTTAGAGACTCTTCTCCTGCATGACCAAAAGGGGTATGACCTAAATCATGAGCTAAGCTTAATGTTTCAGCTAAATCATCATTTAAACCTAAGTATTTAGCAATTGTTCTAGCAATTTGTGATACTTCAATGGAATGTGTGATTCTGGTTCTATAATGATCTCCTTCAGTATTAACAAATACCTGGGTTTTGTGCTTCAATCTTCTAAATGAGGTAGAATGAATTATTCTATCTCTATCTCTTTGAAAAGGTGATCTGAAAGGATTGCTCGGTTCTTTGAACAGTCTACCTTTTGAAGCAAATGTTCCTAATTTTGAGTAATTTTTCATTCTTTAAAAATGGCAAAATATTATTATATTGTTTTTATCAATGTTTAATTATGATTAAAGAAATTAAATTTACAGATAATGCTATAAAGCAGATAAACCATCTTCTTTCATCAAAAGATAAAGGGTCATTTTTTAGAATCGCTATTAAAGGTGGTGGATGCTCTGGATTTCAATATGATTTCTCATTTGATAACTCTGCTAAGGATGATGATCTACAACAAGATAATATTCTTATCGACAAAACATCGGCAGATTTACTAAAAGGATCTGAAGTTGATTTTGTAAAAGAATTAATCGGAGATTCTTTTAAAATAAACAACCCGCAAAGCAAATCTTCTTGTGGTTGTGGCGTATCTTTCTCGCTTTAATGATAATTAGTTCCTGGAATGTTAACTCTGTAAGAGCAAGAATTGAAAATATTAAAGAGTATTTAAAAAAATATTCACCAGATATTTTAATGATGCAAGAGATCAAAGCTCAAGATGAAAACTATCCTTACGAAGACTTTGAAAAATCAAATTACCAGAATTATGTATTTGGTCAAAAATCATATAATGGAGTTGCGATAATTTCTAAAAAAAAATTAGACAAAATTGAAAAAGATATTTTTAAAGACAAAAATAAACAATCTAGAATTATTACTGCAGATCTAAAACATAAATCAAAAACTATTAAATTAATAAACATATACACACCCAATGGAAATCCTGTTGATACAGAAAAATATACTTACAAATTATATTGGCTAGAAAGTTTAATTAAGAAGTTAAAAGGTTATTTAAAAAAAAAAGAAAATATAATTATTGGTGGTGATTTTAATATAATTCCATCTGCAGAAGATGTTCATAATCCTAAAGGATATGAAAATGATGCATTATTTAGACTTGAGATAAGAAAAAAATTAAGAGAATTATTAAGTTTAGGTTTTCATGATGCATATAGATATATCCACCCTGATAAAGAAGGATATACTTTTTGGGATTACACAAGCGGTGCATGGCAAAAAAATAATGGCATGAGAATTGATCATTTCTTAGTTTCAAACTCAATTATAAATCTTGTGAAAGATGTTAAAATTAACAAATTTCCTCGTGGAAGACAAAAACCTTCAGATCACACACCAATTGAAATTGAATTAACTTAATGATTTTATTTTATTAACAAGTTCCTCATTAATATTTCTAGGTCCAGTATCTAATCTGTTTTTGTGACGTCTTTCACCAGGCAACCTAACCTCTCCCATTGATTTCATTTTCTCAAAGAATTTATTTGAATGACTATCCCAATCAGAATTTGTTAATTTGTCAGGAGATATAGCTAAAATAAACTCTCCACCACTTGGTGGTCCACCATCATCTGTATCCTTCTCAGCCGTCTCATAACTAAAATTATCTCCAACTAAGGCTCCAGCAAGTAATTCGACCATCATTGCTATTCCTGAGCCTTTATAGCCGCCAAATGGCAACAAAACTCCACCATCTGCTATTTCACCAGGATCTGTTGTTTCTTTTCCATCTTTAGTTAAACCAGTTCCTATTGGGACCTTGTGCCCTTCTCTTTTTGCAACTTGAACCTCTCCCATGGCCATCGATGCAGTAGCCATATCATAAACTACAGGTGGTTTATTTTTTCTTGGCCAAGCAAATGAAATTGGGTTTGTTCCAAATAAAGGTTTAATTGCTCCTGCTGGTGCAACTGCTGGCTTGTATGATGTACAGGCAAAAGCAACAAGTCCTTGCTCTGCTATTGCTTCAGTCTCAGGCCACATAGCAGCCATATGATGAGAATTAGTGATTGCTAAAACTGCAACTCCATTTTCTTTTGCAGCTTTTACGAGTTCTGGTATTCCATATTTTAAAACCATTGGGGCAAGACTATTTTTCCCATCTGCTTTAACAACACTTGGGGTTAATTTTGAAATCACTGGTCTAGCCTTACCATTAATTTTTCCGCTTTTTAAACCAGATACATAAGCGGGTAATCTAAATAGACCATGAGATAATGATCCATCTCTTTCAGCATTTTTGATTAAAGTAGATAAAGTATCTGCTGTTTCTTCATCGCATCCGTTAGCTATTAATGTTTTTTTAGCTAAATGAAAAATTTCTTCTAAACTTAAAGGAACGGTTGCCATAAATAATATTAGATATTATTTACGGCAAAAGTTCAATTTTTAATTAACAACCTTTAAAAGATTTAGACATATTTCTGATTAAATCAAAATATAAGTCTTTTCCAGGATCCAAAGTAGCTCCTAATGGGTCTACAACACCAGTTTTAATATTCATATCTTTTGCTACAGCTTTAATGATATTTGGATTAAACTGTGGTTCAGAAAATACACAAGCTACTTTATCATGCTCAATTATTTCTCTGATTTCAGCCAATTGTTCTGCTCCTGGCATTACATCTGTATTAACTGTAAAAGCACCCAATATATTAACATTAAATCTTTTCTCAAAATATTGGTAAGCATCATGGAAAACAATTGATGCAACACTCTGATTTAATTCAGAAGAGACGTCACTAACAAGTTTATCAATATCTTTTAGTGCTTTCTTTAAATTGCTTTTATATTTTGATGCGTTCTTAGCATCATTTTCAATTAAATGCTCTGCCATTTCATTTAATATAACTTTAGCATTCATTGGATCTAACCAAATATGTGGGTCATGCTCACCGTGGTGGTGACCTTCATGTCCTGCATGATCATCGTGGTCATCATGGTCATCTTTCTTTTTATGTCCATGGTCATCATGATCGTCATGCCCATCTTTCTTTTTATGGTCATGATCATCGTGGTCGTCTTCTTTATGACCGTCTTTTTTTTTGTGGTCGTGATCATCGTGGTCGTCATGTCCATCTTTCTTTTTATGGTCATGATCATCGTGATCATCTTCTTTATGGCCATCTTCTTTATGTCCGTGATCGTCATGATCATCATGATCACCAAAAATATTTCGTTCTCTGAATTTTAATTTATTAAGACCTTTAATTTCCATTAATTCAATTTTTTCAGCTTTTTTTGCAATTGAATCTAATGGTTTTTCCATGAAGTTTTCTAGATCTTCACCTACCCAAAAAATAAGATCAGCTTCTTGTAACATCTTTGCATGAGATGGTTTTAACGGAAATCCATGTGGTGAAGAATATCCATCGACTATTAGGTCTGGTTTAGCAACTCCATCCATCAGATAGCTAGCTAAAGAGTGTATAGGCTTAATTGAAGCTACAACTTTTATTTCTGCTTTTGCTGATGTAAAAAGAGCTAAAAAAGATAATATTGTAATTATTAATGTTGATTTTTTTAAGTTTTTCATAATTTAATTTAGTGTTAATTGTTATAATATAACATTGTGTAATAATATAACATTAATAAGTCAAGGTAATAAATGACAATTGAGAACAATGTATTAGTAAAATTAACTGAAGTTGGATTAAAACAACGGAATAAATGGCTTGTAAAAGGCGTTTCTTTAATTGTTGAAAGAAGAAAGATAGTAACATTAATTGGGCCAAATGGTTCTGGCAAAAGCACAACTGCAAAAATTGCGATAGGACTTCATAAGAATATAGAAGGCAATGTAGAAAAATTTACTGATAAAATTGGATATGTTCCTCAAAAGATTTCAATTGACTGGACATTGCCACTTAAAGTGAGTGATTTTATGGTTTTAACAGATGAACTCGATGAAGAAAAAATAAATGAAGCTTTAAAATTAACGGGTGCAGATCATCTTAAAAACCAGAATTTAGGAAATTTATCTGGTGGAGAATTTCAAAGAGTGCTTCTTGCAAGAGCAGTTTCAAAAAAACCTGATCTTTTAGTATTGGATGAGCCGGTTCAAGGAGTTGATTTTACTGGGGAGATTGCATTGTATAAATTAATAAAAGAAATAGCAGATAAATTAAATTGTGGAATTTTATTAATTTCTCATGATTTGCATACTGTTATGACAGCAACAGATCATGTTATTTGTTTAAATGGCCACGTGTGTTGTTCAGGAACACCAAAAGACGTTGCAATGAATAATGAGTATAAACTGTTATTTGGCGAACAAGCTTCACAAACTCTTTCTATATATGAACATAAGCATGATCATGTTCATTCAAATGATGGAGATATAAAAAAAAATTAAATGTTTGATGATTTTTTTATAAGAGCTTTAATTGCTGGTATAGGTGTTGCTTTTGTAACAGGTCCTTTGGGCTGCTTTGTAGTTTGGAGAAGATTATCTTATTTCGGAGATACATTAGCACATTCAGCATTACTTGGTGTTACAATGGCATTGGCATTCGAAATTAATATAGCAATTTCGATATTTATCATTTCATCAGTAATAGCAATCATATTAGTTAAACTTGAAAAAAATACTAATTTGCCCGGTGATGCTTTACTTGGTCTTTTAGCTCACTCAGCATTAGCAGTTGGCTTAGTGGTAATTGGTTTTCTCTCATTTATAAGATTTGATGTCATGGGACTATTATTTGGAGACATATTAGCTGTTAATGTTGATGATTTGATAATTATATGGGGAGGAGGAGCAATAATTTTAATTGTATTAAAAATAATTTGGAAACCTTTATTTGCTTCAACAGTAAATTATGAACTTGCAGAAGCAGAAGGATTAAATCCTGATAGAGCAAAAGCAATATTTACTATTTTAATGGCAGCAATAATTGCAATTTCTATAAAAATTGTAGGACTTTTATTAATAACTGGGATGTTAATTATACCAACGGCTATGGCTCGTAACATATCAGATACTCCCAAAAAGATGGTAATTTTTTCTATATGTGGAGGATTATTATCAGTAATCATGGGTTTATTTTCTTCATTGCAATTCAATACTCCTTCGGGTCCATCTATCATTGCTGCAGCGTTATTATTATTTGTAATATCTCTATTTAAAATTAAACAGACGATACAATTGAAAAACTAATGGGAAATTGATAAAAGAAAAACTATGCTTAAACAGGAAACACTATCAAAAAATCAACAAATAGTTCTTGATTTCATTGAAAAAGTAAATGAGCCCATAAAAGCTTATTCAATTTTACATAATGTGCAAAAAAAAGGTATTAAAGCCCCTCTTCAAGTTTATAGAGCGCTTGATAAATTGGTTGAAATTGGAAAAATTCACAAAATTGAAAGTAGAAATGCTTTCGTTGCATGTAAAAATTCAAATTGTCAGATCTCAAAGGCAACAGCATTTTCAATATGTGAAAGCTGTGAAGAAGTAAGTGAAATTAGTGACAGCAAACTTTCAAAATATTTAAAAAATTTTCAAGACAAAGCGGGTATGAAATTCAATAAATATAATCTTGAATTCTTTGGGCTTTGTAAAAAATGCTCTATCAAATGAAGATCTCCAAAGGAGATAAAATAGAAGAAATTACACTTCCAAGAGATGACGGGTCTACATTTAATTTATCAGAAACACATGGAAAGAAAGTTCTTTTAACTTTTTACAGAATAGCTGGATGTAGTTTTTGCAATCTTAGATTAAACGAAATTAATAAAAGATTTAATGAGTTAGGAAATAATTTTACACATGTTGCAATATTTCACTCGCCGGTTGATAATTTAAGGTCATATATGAAAAAACATAACAATTTACCTTTTACTGTACTGGCCGATGAAGATTTTAAATATTTTCAAAAATATGAAATTGAAAGATCAATGATGAAAACATTATCTGCAATGCTATTTAAATCTCATAAAATAATACCTGCAATGTTAAAGGGATATATTCCTTTAAAAATTAAAGGTCATTTTGATATAGCTGTTACAGATGTTTTGATAAACGAACAAGGCACAGTTGATGAAGTATACTACGCCAAGAAAGATATAGCCGATCACTTCAGTTTTGAGAAAATTAAAGAATTTGCAACAAGCTAAAAACAGATGTTATTTTTTATTTTTAAAGTTGTAGCAGCAGGTTTAATTGTTGCTTTTTCAAGTTGGTTGGCTGGTCAAAATCCTAAGCTCGCTGGATTTATTATTGCTTTACCTTTGGTATCACTAATAGCGATACTGTTTTCGTATTATGAGCATAATGATACAGAGAAAACAGTAATGTTTACAAAAAGTATATTTATTGCAGTACCAGCAAGTTATTTATTTTTTGTACCCTTCTTTTTTGCAAAATCATTGAATATGAATTTTTTCATAATTTATATTGCAGGTTTAATATTGCTAATCGGAGGATATTTTATCCATAGATACATAATCAATTTAATATAAAATAATAATTTTAATAAATCTTTAACATAACTGTCATAAGTATGAAGAAAGGAGTTTTATGTTTTTAAAAAAATATCTTAAATGGATAAGCACGTTTTTAGTCTTAACAGGAATATTGCTTACAAATTTAAATATATATCCAATTAATATATATTTTCATGGTCTTGGTGTAGTCGGTTGGACGATTGCAGGTTTCATCTCAAAAGATAAGGCAATTTTAACAAATTTTGGATTACAAATTCCTTTGTTTGTAATTGGTATTTATAAAATTATTTTTTAATGAAAAATATTTTATTTGTATGCACAGGAAATTCAGCGAGAAGCATTATCGCTGAGAGTATTATTAATAACGAATACTCAAATAAATTTAATGCTTTTAGTGCTGGTAGTAATCCATCTGGAAAAATCAATGAAGATGTTAAAAGTTTTTTAGAAAAAAATAAAAGTTATGATCTAACTAATTATAGTTCTAAAAACTTTGAAGAATTTATCAATAAAGAATTAAAAATGGATCATGTAATAACTGTATGCAACAACGCAAATAATGAGGTATGTCCTATTTGGCCTGATAAAAACCAAATTATACATTGGGATATAGAAGATCCGGTAGCTAAACTTCAAAATGTAAATGACGAAGAAAAGCAAATAATCATTAGAAAAACTTTCAATATTATAAGTAATAAAATTAAAGATTGGATAGATGAAAAATAAAAATAGATATTTTCTTTCAGAGTTCATTGGAAGTTGCTTTCTGGTCATGATCATAGTTGGATCAGGTTTAATGGCAGAAAATCTAACTAATGATATAGCAGTAATGCTAATAGCAAACACATTGGCAACCGGAGCTGGATTGTTTGTGCTAATAACAGTATTTGCTGATGTATCTGGGGCTCATTTCAATCCATTTGTAAGTATTGCTATGACAATTACAGGAAAGTTAAAAAAAAACCTTCTACCCTTTTATATTTCTGCTCAGATACTTGGATGTTTGCTAGGTGTAGTATTAGCTAATTTCTTTTTTGAACATCAGGTTTTTGAATTATCAACAAAGTCAAGGAGTGGGATTTATATTTTTACTTCTGAAATAGTTGCTACGTTGGGTCTTATTTTAATAATTTTTGGTTCAATGAGATCAGGTAAAATAGCTGTTGCTGGATCAGTAGGTTTATATATCACTGCTGGTTATTGGTTTACCTCTTCAACTTCTTTTGCAAATCCTGCTGTAACAATAGCAAGAACATTCACAGAGTCGTTTACTGGTATAAGTTATTTAAACACTCCTTTTTATATAATTGCAGAATTAATTGGTATGTTAATTGCTGTTTATATCGCAAAAAAATTATTCTTAAAAAAAGATTGAAAAATTTAAAACTAACAAAAAATATTAAATTAATTAATAAAAAATTTAAAAAAAAAGAATTTTATCATTTTTTAAAAACCTCAAACCTTTCAATAGTAATACCCAAAATTAAGAACAAGTATATTTTGGTTTCACAAAAAAGAATTCCTATAAATCAAATTAATTTTGAGTTTCCATCTGGTATAATTGAAAAACATGAAACAGCTTTAATATCTGCTAAAAAAGAATTAATTGAAGAAACAGGATATAAATCAAGAAATAAATTGAGAAAAATTACTTCATTTTATTCTGAACCAGGTCGACTCACCACTAAAATTACTGGTTTTTTTTGTAATAATCTTATTAAAATTTTAAAGCCTGAAAAAGGAATTAAAATCCACATAGTTTCAGATCATCAAATAATTAAATTAATTGAGAATGGTAAATTTAACAATGCATCTCATATAGGAATGTATTTGTTTTATAAAAAGAAATACGCTCAATAATAATACCGAGCGTATTTCAGGGGTTTAATGTTTACAATTTAATCACAGAAGAATATTACATTTGGATTAAAGATATGTTTCAATAAAATTAAAAATATATTAAAGAAGAAAAATCACTAACCTGTGAGTTGTAATAAATTAAATTATATATTAATTATTTGAATAAATTACTCTTGGTTCTAAAAATAATTCTCTCGCCAGAGCTTTAAATCTTTTTGTGGCTTGTTTAGAAATTATTTCTTGATGTTGTGCTGGAATTTTTAAAAATACAGAGTTGCCTCTTTTATACAATTTAAATTCCTCTAAAAAGATAGTTGAAATAGATGTTAGTGAGTGAGCAAATCTTAAGGCTGCACCAACTTGTTTGCTAGAAAAAATTTCATTATTATTTAAAAAAGTCAAATATTCTATTTTTGGATTGTATTTAATACTGCAGTACCTCCAATAACATGAAAGAGCTATTTGAATTCTTTCTTTATGTGAAAGTCTCAATAAAGGGGTATTTAATGTTTCTTGAAAAACTAATTCTGCCTTTTGAAAAGCACCTAGTCCCCAATCCATATGACTTAAAACACAAGCTAAGTTAAGTAATTTTTCATTAAAATATTCATTACCATCAAATACAGGTTTGATAAATTCATAATACTTTTTGTAAGTTAATCCCAAATCACCTCTTTTCTTAGAAATATATTCTAATGATTTTTCAAAAACCTGAGAGTTATCAATATTTTTAAAGTAATCTTTCGTCAAAGATCCCTCCCTAATACCGCTTATAGAACAAATTATGTTTTTTGGATTTGTGACTTTCATGATCTCATCTAAAATAATAGAGCTATATGGTAGATAAGGTGTTCTAGATTTAGATATATATTCAACTGTTTTTAGTTTTGCTTTATTAAACGATGCTATTTTTTCTACAAATGATGATATAGTTTCATAATTTACTGAATACTGATGAATTATATGGACAGGATGTTTATTTTGAAAAAGATGAAGTTTAAATAAAGCTCTCCATGTTCCTCCAACTAAATACAAATTTTGAAATTTTTTTTTAGATAACCATTTCTCTTCTCTCAAAAGTTGTTTTATATATTTAGAAAGGTTTCTCTTTTTTACAATTGGATTATTAAGTAGTCTTAAAACACCTAAAGGAAAAGATGTTTTATTAGTAATCAAACCATTTTCAACTCTAGCCAATTCTAAACTTCCTCCACCAAGATCAGCAACTAACCCATCTACATTATCAAATCCAATTTTAACACCTTCAGCTGAACAAATTGCTTCTTCGTCACCACTTAAGATTTCTATTTTTTTTTTAAAAAGGTTTTCTACGTATTCAACGAAGGGTTTTGAATCTGTTGCTTCTCTTAAAACAGCAGTTGCTATTATTTTTAAATTAACAATTTTGGAAACATTTAAAATTTCTGAAAATCTCTTCAATACTTTTTGGGCATAATCCACACCAGATTTATTAAGTTTTCTTGACTTATCTAAATTTTTACCAAGTTCACAAACGGCTTTTTCATTGAAAAAAGGCACACGAGATGAGTTAAAATCTTCATAGATTAACATCCTGATAGAATTGGAACCTATATCAATTACTGCTAATTTAGCAGGTTTTAATTTCAGATTTTGATTATTTTTTAAAACTTTAATTTCCACTTTTAATTAATCTTAAATTTAATTTTTTTGGTTTCATTTTTAATTTAGCTTTACCTCTTCCAGATAAACTAGGATTATTCATAAAATAATCATGGGCTGAAAAAGAATCATTTTCACTATATTTAATTTTTTTATAATTTCCACTAGCATCAAGTTCCCAACTTTGGTTTTTATCTAAATAATTAGCTAACATAATTTGATCAAGAACTTGTTCGTGGACTGTTTGGTTTTCAATTGGAACTAGAAGTTCTACTCTTCGATTTAAATTTCTTGGCATTAAATCTGCTGATGAAATAAAAACTTTTGCATCTCTACTAGGCATTGTTTTTCCATTTGCAAAACAATAAATTCTTGAGTGTTCCAAAAATCTTCCAATCATGCTTTTAACTATTATATTTTCAGATTTATCTTTAACTCCAGGTCTTAAACAACAAACACCTCTTACAAATAAAAATATCTTTACTCCAGCATTTGAAGCTTCGTAAAATTTATCAATTATCGCTGGATCTACTAAGGAATTCATTTTGGCCCATATTTCACCTTTTTTACCTTTTTTGACATTTGTAATCTCGTTAGCAATACATTTGTTCAAGGTTTCCCTAAGATTAATTGGTGATATAGATATTTTACTAAGATTTCGTGGTTTTGAATAACCAGTTACATAATTAAAAAATTTTTCCACATCAGTTGCTAATTTTTTATCAGAACTAAATAAAGATAAGTCAGTATAAATTTTTGCATTAACTGGGTGATAATTGCCAGTTCCCAGATGTATATAAGTTTGAATTTTTCCCTGCTCTTTTCTTAATATTAAAGATGATTTTGCATGTGTTTTATATTTTGCAAAACCATAAACTATTTGAATTCCTGCCTTTTCTAAACTTCTTGAAAGTTGAATGTTTGCTTCTTCATCAAATCTTGCTTTGATCTCTATTAAAGCGGTTACTGTCTTTCCATTTTCAGCTGCTGTTATTAATGCTTTAACAATTGGAGAATCTAGCGTTGTTCTGTATAGAGTTTGTTTAATTGCTATAACTTTTTTATCATATGCAGCTTGATTTAAAAACTCAACGACAGCATCAAATGTTTCAAAAGGGTGATGAACTATTAAATCTTTTTTTTTTATAGTATCAAAAAAATTATTATTAAACTCCTTTAATCTCTCAACCTCCCTGGGATTAAAATTTTTAAATCTTAATTTAGAATTTTTAATTTTACAAACTTGGTCTATATCTTGAATTCCAACAATGCCTTCAATTTCATAGATGTATTCAGATTTTACGTTTAACTTATTGGTTATAAACTTAATTAAGTCATTATTACTATTTTTTAAAATTTCTAAACGTACTATGTCACCTGTTCTTCTTCTTTTTAAAGCCAATTCAAAAGATCTTACTAAATCTTCGGCCTCCTCTTGAATTTCTACATCACTATCTCTTATAACTCTAAATAACATTTTTTTATCTAAATCATGATCAGGAAATATTTCAGAGGCAAAAAAACTTATAACATCATCTATAATTAAAAATTTTTTAAAACTTTTATTTCCATCTATTTCAATAAATCTTGATAAAGCTTTTGGAATTACTATTATTGTATTTAAAGTCCTTTTTTTATTTTTCTTATTTAATCTCATAACTAATGCTCTTCCTTGATTTGCAATAAATGGAAAGGGATGAGCTGGGTCTATTGCTGATGGGGTTAGCAGAGGGTAAATTTCTTCATTAAAAATTTTAAATAATCTTTTTTGTTCAGGTTTACTTAAATTTTCAGGTTTAACTATACTTATATTTGCTTTTTTTAATTGAAGAATTAAATCTCTATATATTTTATTTTGTTTATTAAGAAGATTATTTGTTTCCAAAATAACTTCACTCATTTGTTCATCAGGAGTAAGACCATCAGAACTAAGTGAATCTACATCTTGTTTGATTTGACTATATAAACCTGCAACACGAACCATGAAAAATTCATCTAAATTTGATCCAGCTATAGATAAAAATTTAATTCTTTCATAAAGAGGATTTTCAAAATTTTGGGCCTCAAGAAGAACTCTGTCGTTGAATTTTAGCCAAGACAGCTCTCTATTTATGTATTTAGATTTTAGTGTTTCTTTATCTTGTTTTTTTAATGCAGTCATATATTTAAAATTTATGCTTAAATTATACGTTATGCGTCATGCAAAATCTAGCTGGGACCACCCAAATCTTGATGATCATGAAAGACCATTAAGTAAGCGTGGCGAGAAAAATGCAAAAAAGATTTGTGAATTTTTTGTTAAAAAAAATTATAAGTTTGATTACATATTACTTTCATCATCAAAAAGAACAAAGAAAACCCTAAAAATTTTATTAAAAAAAATAGATAAACCAAAAAAAATTATTTCTTCAAAAAAATTATACTTATCAAGTGAAGATAAAATTATAGATATAATAAAAAAAATACCAAAAAAATATAAATCAGTGCTTTTAATTAACCATGAACCTACTGTTAGAAATCTAATACGATCACTGACAAAAAATCACAACAACAACCATTTTAAATTATTAAACTACAAATTTCCGACATCGGCATTTGCAAAAATTTATTTTGATTTTAATGAATGGAATAAATTAGATGGAAATGGTTTAATTAAAGAATTTACAAGACCTAAAGACCTTCAAGATTCTAAAGAATAACCTGCTGATCTTACAGTTCTAATTAAAGGCTTAGTATTATCTATATTAATAGCCTGTCTTAATCTTCTGATATGCACATCGACAGTTCTAGTTTCAACGTAAATATTTTCTCCCCAAACATTGTTTAAGAGTTGTTCTCTTGAATATACCCTTTTTGGATTTTTGATAAAAAAATCTAATAATTTAAATTCTGTAGGTCCTAGAGATATTTCAATGTTATTTCTATAAACTCTTTTTGTTATTCTATCTATTTTTAGATCTGTAAACTCAACAACATCAACGGTGGATTGTGGTTTTGATCTTCTGAGTAAAGATTTAATTCTTGCATTAAGTTCTTTTTGACTAAATGGTTTTGTTACATAATCATCTGCACCTGTATCAAAAGCTCTTAATTTGTCCTCCTCCTCGCCTTTTGCTGTTAACATTATTACTGGTATGTCATTATGCTTTTTGTTTTTTTTTAAATTTTTACATATTTCAACGCCTGACAAATCGGGCAACATCCAATCCATTAATATTAAGTCAGGAAGCTTATCTTTAATTTGTTTAAGCGCATCTTCACCATTTTCACAGAAACTTACTTTGTAACCTTCTTTTTCAAGGTTATACTTTAGTAGAGTTATTATAGCAGCCTCGTCCTCAGCTATAAAAATGTGAGCCGACATATTTTACTTTTCTCCAGTAACAATAGGTTCTGTGCCTTTTGGTCGATCACCCTCTAGATATTCTCCCTTAACTAAATAATATACTTGCTCAGCAATGTTGGTTGTATGATCACCTATTCTCTCTATATTTTTAGTTACAAATAATAAGTGGGTTCCATCACTTAAGTTATTTTCGTTATCTTTTAAATATCTAATCACTTCTTGCATGCATAAATTTGTTAAATCATCAATTTGTTCGTCGCTTTCCCATACATTAATTGCCATACTCGAAGATCTTTCTAAATATGCATCTAATATTGATTTCAATTGTTTTTGAGCATCCGAAGATACTCTTATAATAGCATCTACTAAATTTTTTGGTAAATTTTCATTTAACAAAAGAGTTCTTTTAGAAATATTTTTTGCTAAATCACCTATTCTCTCAAGGTCAGAAGATATCTTTAAAGCAGTGACTGTTTCTCTAAGATCTATGGCCATAGGTTGTCTTAAAGCAATTAAATTTACTACTTGCTGTTCAATTAAAGTCTCAAATTTATCAATTTTTTCATCATCTTTAATTACTGCCTCAGCATTATCACTATTTCTTGTAGTAATTGCTTGAATAGCTTTACCCAAAGCTTCTTCACAAAATCCACCCATT
This sequence comes from uncultured Pelagibacteraceae bacterium, assembly GCA_902612605.1. Taxonomy (GTDB): domain Bacteria; phylum Pseudomonadota; class Alphaproteobacteria; order Pelagibacterales; family Pelagibacteraceae; genus Pelagibacter. The sequence goes on along the minus strand of CACMDY010000002.1, from coordinate 52,190 downwards.
TTAATTATATTGCTATTTAAATTTTTAAGTTCTTCTTCGTAAGACTTTACTGTATGTGGTGCTTCGGTCATTATCCAAACCTCCCTGTGATATAATCCTGAGTTTTTTTGTTTTCTGGATTCTTAAATATTTTATCAGTAGAACCATGTTCTATCAATTCTCCAAGGTGAAAAAAACCTGTATTTTGAGAAACTCTTGCAGCTTGTGCCATTGAGTGAGTGACTATTATAATAGTATGGTCTTTTTTTAACTCATCAATTAGTTCTTCTATTTGAGCTGTAGCAATAGGATCTAAAGCAGAACAAGGCTCGTCCATTAGAATAACTTCAGGTTTAACTGAAATTGCCCTTGCTATACATAATCTTTGTTGTTGACCACCAGACAAACCAGTACCTGGTTCATGAAGTCTATCTTTCACCTCTTCCCATAATGCTGCCTTTTTTAAGCTAGTTTCAACTATTTCATCCATTTCATTCTTTGATTGAGCCATACCATGAATTGTTGGACCATAAGAAATATTTTCATAAATAGTTTTAGGAAAAGGATTTGGTTTTTGAAAAACCATACCAATTTTTTCTCTTAATCTAACAACATCACAACTTTTATCATTGATATCAAAATCATTAATTATAATCTGCCCTTTTACTCTACATATATCAATAACGTCATTCATTCGGTTTAGACATCTTAAAAAAGTAGATTTACCACAACCTGAAGGCCCAATCAGTGCTGTAACTTGATTTTCTTCAATATCTAAATTTATATTGAATAGAGCTTGTTTTTTTCCATAGAAAACATCTACATTTTTTGAATTTATCTTTATCATCTTAACTCCATTTTTTTTCAAATTTATGTCTAATTATTTGTGCAAATAAGTTCATTATAATTAAAAATCCTAATAGAACCATAATACAGGCAGAAACTTTCTCGACAAAACCTCTTTCAGCGCTCTCTGCCCAAATATAAATTTGCACTGGCAAACTTGCAGCTGGATCTAAAGGAGATCCTGGTATTGTATTTACAAAAGCCACCATGCCAATCAATATCAAAGGTGCGGTTTCGCCTAAAGCTTGGGCCAAACCAATTATTGTACCGGATAAAGTCCCTGGCATAGATAACGGAACTGTATGATGCATTGTAGTTTGCATTTTACTAGCACCCATTGCAAGTGCTGCCTCTCTTATACTTGGAGGAACTGCTTTTAAAGATGCTCTACAAGCAATAATAATTGTTGGTAAAGTCATCAACGATAAAGTTATTCCACCGACTAGAGGTGTTGACCTAGGTAATTGAAATACAGCAAGTAAAATACCCAGTCCTAAAAGACCAAAAACAATTGAAGGTACTGCTGCTAAATTATTTATATTTACCTCAATAAAATCAGTAAATCTGTTTTTAGGAGCAAATTCCTCTAAATAAATAGCTGCTAGAACTGCTACAGGAAAAGCTATCATTAAACAAACAAGTATAGAAAATATTGATCCCATAAATGAACTTGCTATACCAGCTAATTCAGCTTCTCTTGAATCAGGATATGTAAAAAAACTTAAATTGAATTTACTTTCAACTTTTCCTAGTTCTACAAGTTGATCAAAAATCTTTAATTGATAATCCGTAACTCTTCTTTGATCTTCAGGTAAATCTCTTGGATAATTGCCTTTAAATACTTGATCTAAATCATCTGAGGCAGTTAAATAAACATCTTTAGTTTTTCCAATTAATGAAGGGTCGTTTAAAAGTTCCCTTTTAATCTCTCTTTCGAAAAAGTAAGAGACCATTCTCTTCAGCTCATTTTCTTGATCCTCATTAGCATTTGGATCCAAATCAGCCATTGATTTTAATGCTATATCGTAATAATCAGCATCTTTTAAATCCTCTTTAGAAGGATTCTGCTCTAACATCATTAATTCAGCATCAAAAGTAACTGGAACAATAAGCCAAGTTTTTTGAAAGGCTGAATAGCCTGTCGAAAAAATTTTAAAAATAAAGATTGTTAAAAATAAAAGTGCCATAAAAATTGCACTTTGACCGTATAATCGAAATCTCTTTTCAGCTTTATATCTTTTATTTAATAATTGTTCTTTATTTTTATTCATATTTTTCTCTATATTTTTTAACTACTCTTAAGGCCACAATATTCAAACAGAGCGTTACTAAAAATAATGACATACCTAAAGCAAATGCAGCTTGCGTTTTTGGGTCGCCAAAAGCTTGATCTCCAATTAATATTACAACAATTTGCGCTGTAATTGTTGAAGTAGATTCTAATGGATTTAAAGTTAAATTAGCAGCTAAACCAGAGGCCATAACAACTATCATTGTTTCTCCAATTGCTCTTGAAACACCTAATAAAATAGAACCAACAATACCTGGTAATGCTGCAGGAAAAATAACTTTTTTTATCGTTTCTGATTTAGTTGCTCCCATAGCGTAACTTCCATCTCTTAAACTTTGAGGTACACTTGTAATCACATCGTCACTTAAACTTGAAATGAATGGTATAATCATAATGCCCATTACTCCGCCTGCCGCTAAAGCGCTTTCAGCTGAAACGTCTAAACCCATGCTATTACCTATTTCCTTTAAAAAAGGTCCAACTGTTAGAGCAGCAAAAAATCCATAAACAACTGTTGGTATACCAGCTAAAATTTCAATTAAAGGTTTTGCGTATTGTCTAACTTTAACTGATGCATACTCAGCCAAATAAATTCCACTCATTAGTCCAATAGGAATAGCAACACACATAGCTATGAAAGCAATAAAAAAAGTACCAGCAAAAATAGGGACTGCTCCAAAAGTATCGGAGTACATTGTCGGATCTAAAGCCTCTGAAGAATCTCTAACAAAAGCTTTTGCAGGATACCAATGAGTTCCAAAGACAAAATCAAATAATGGAATTACTTTAAAAAAATCTATAGTTTGAAATATAAGTGAAAATACTATTCCAACAGTAGTTAATATTGCAGCTAAAGAAGCTGTAAATAAAACTACTTTCAAAAATTTTTCAACTGGTTCTCTTGTTCTAGAATTAGATGAAATTTTTTTATAAGCGTAAGCAACAGAGGCAATAATTATAGATAATACTATAACAGCTTTTGAACTTTGAGCTATTGATCGAAGACTTAAATATTTTTCAGCTGAAGCCTCAATAAAAGGTGTAATTTCTCCGGTAAATTGTCCTCGAGACAATGCTTTTGTTTTTTCGTAAATTAAATTTAATTCATCATCAAGATAACCTTGATTTGAATAATCACTTAAGATTAATAGTTTTACAATTGTGGGCTCAAAAATTGCCCATAAAGAAAAAATTATAAAAGCTGGTATTGCACACCAAATTGCAAGATAATAACCATAAAATTGTGGTAATGCGGTTAATCTTTTATTTGTAGATTGAATTGTATATGCTTTTTTACGTCCAAAATAATAACTTGTGAAACCCAGAAGAACAATAAATATAAACAATATTAAGTTCAAAGAATCTCCTTTATTGAGGACTTTACTCTTATTTCAAAAAAAAGGGGTCTAAAAAGACCCCTTTTTTAATTATTTGTTAACAGAGTAATAATTAATTACCCATAGCAACTAGCTTCGTAGCATTAGTTCTAGTTGTTTTATACAACTTAGAGTCTAATGGAACTAAACCAATATCTGCTAAGTAACCACCTTTTCCAATAGCTTTCTTAGTTGTGAATTCTTTCACAAACTCATGTAATCCTGGGATTACTCCAACGTGAGCTTTTTTCACATAGAAAAATAATGGTCTTGCAACTGCATAACTGTAGTCTTGAATACTCGCTAGAGAGGGTTGTCCACCATCTATGCTAGCAGCTTGTAATTTATCTTTAGCAGCTAAGAAATAGCTGAAACCAAAGAAACCAAACATATCTTTATCTTGAGTTAACTTTTGGATGATTAAACTATCGTTTTCTCCTACTTCAATAGCAGCTCCATCTTCTCTGTAAAGTTTTTGTGGTTTTTTGTATTTTTTATTTCCAGCTTCAAAACCTGCTTTATAAAGAGCTTTAGCTTCTTTAGTCATACCTTTTTTCATTACTAAAGAATTCCAAGCATCTCTAGTTCCTGATGTTCCTGGTGGGATCATTACTGAAATTTTTTGTTTTGGTAAGCTAGGGTCAATTTGGTCCCAGGTTTTATAAATATTTGGAACTAACTTACCATCAACTACTGTATGAGCAGCTAATGCTAAATATAATTGTTCTTTAGTAAAGTTTACTGGTTTTGCATCTTTGCTGTAAGCTAATGTAATACCATCGTTACCAATTACGATCTCAACAATATCATTTACACCATTTTTCTTACATAGGGCTTTCTCTTTGTCTTTCATAGCTCTTGATGCATTTGTAATATCTGGATGTTGCTCACCAACACCAGCACAGAATAGTTTAGCTCCTCCACCAGTACCAGTCGACTCGATTACAGGAGTTTTGAATCCTGAACCACCAAATCTTTCAGCAACAACAGTCGCGTAAGGGAATACTGTAGACGAACCAACTATCTTAATTTGATCTCTTGCTTGAGCAACAGTTGCTATTGATAGAGCAACTAAAGAAGCAATCACTATAGTTAGTTTTTTCATTATCTTTAATCCTTTCGTTATTTATTAATTAAAAGATGCCTGACTCGTATAAATTTATTGAATCTTTAATATTACAGAATTATTACAGTTTTGTTAAAAACCTAACTTTTTAGTTGTATTTCATTGAGACAATAATCTCACTATTTTCAGTTTCTAGACCACCTTTGCATGAAACTGGATTTACGTTATCCTTAAAAGCAAGATCTGGGGTTGGTCTTAAGACAACTTCCAGTTTTACCAAATTAACTAATTCCTCAAGAATACTTTGGTCATAACGCCATTTTGGCCAACTAGTAGGAGTAGAAAAAATAGATGTTAAATAGCTTGTCGCCATAGTAAACCTATAATTACTCATATTTTCATTTCTCAGTAAATGATCTCTAACAGAATTAAATATGTTTCGACATCTCAATGAATCTGACATGTAGTTCTCTTTTTTTAAATTTTCATTTACTGGAATTGAAACAATTAAATCTACTGTATTTCTCCAATAGGAACTGAGAACATCTATATATATATCTTCATACGGTACATCTTTATGTTTTTTTATTTCAGGATATGAACTTTTTAAGTCTTCCTGTAATCTAAAGATACCAATATCAAAAACAGTTAATTGCTGGTTTCTTAAAATTGTAGAAATATCTGATGCATTACTTTTAGTAATGATCGACATTAAAAAAAAAATAATAATTAAAATACTATGTAATATCTTAATCATAAATTAATTTTAAATAAACTAAGATACGAATCAACAAAAGATTTGTTAAATCTTGGTTGAATAAGAGTTAATTTTAAACAATTTTTTAAATTAATTATTTTGTTGGAAGATATATCTTAATTTCAGTACCTTCATTAACTTTACTGAGAATCTCATAGTCACCTCTGTGTTGAGATATAATATGTTTCATTATAGCTAAACCTAAACCTGTACCACCAACCTTTTTACTTTTTTCTGTATCTACTCTAAAAAATCTTTCAGTTATTCTTGGAATTAGCTGGTGAGGTATTCCAACACCTTCATCTTTTATGATAATGGCAATATTTTTATCAATTAATTTACCTTCACTGATTTGACTTTTTACGTATATATTTTTTCCATCTTGTGAATATTTAATTGAATTATCAATTAAATTTGAAAATACAGTTAACAATTTATCATTATCACCAAAAACTAAGGTTGGTTCCATAAGTTCAATATGTAAATTGATTTTCTTTTTTTTAAGAATTAATTCAAAGTTACTTTTAATATTTGTAAAAAGATCATTTAAGCTCACAATTTTATTCGGCTTGATATGTTCTTCCAATTCTATTCTACTTAAAATCAATAAATCATTGATTAGGTTTTCCATTCTTAATACTTGATCAGACATGATAGACATAAATTTTTTTTGCGCCTCTTGGTCTTTTGAAGCTGGTCCAAGAATAGTTTCTAACGAACCTTTAATCGAAACTAAAGGTGTTCTTAATTCATGACTCACATTTGCAACAAAATCAGTTTTTAGTTTTTGTGCTTTTGTTATTTCTGTAAAATCTTTTAGAAACAATACGACAGAGTTTATTTCTGGAAACAAATGGGTCGGACCAGGAATAACATAGATTTTGTAAAGTTGATAAGATGGTAAATTTATTTCTACATTGACATTTTTTGTAGTTTGATCTTTGATAGCCTCTTCAATCGTTTCTAATAATTTTGTATCTCTAATTACACTTGAAATATTTTTATCAATTAGGTTTTCTCCAAAACGTTGTTTTGCACTTTTGTTTAGATATTTGATTAAATTATATTTATCTAAAGCAAAGAATTGATCTTCTAATTCTTCAATAATTACTCTTTTTCCTAAATCATCCTTATTAGTCTTGTTTACAACTGGTGCTGTGTTTTCTGGCTTAATATTTTTTTTAAATAAAAAATATAATAAAATGATTATTATAACTATAAGTATCAACTCTGCCCAAAACATGAATATGTTTTAACAAATGTAATGTATATTGTCTTTAATTATTAGGTGAAATATTTTCAAAAAATATTTTTGCCGTTTCCTCCCAAGAATATTTTTTTGCAAAATCAAGACAATCTTGACGACTTACCTTCAAAGCTTTTAAAGCAGAGGTTTTCAAATCATTATCTAAAGTATCAATATTAGTACCCCCTAATATATCTTTAGGTCCCGGTACAGGGTAAGCTGCGACTGGTGTGCCACAATTTAAAGACTCTAAGACAACTATACCAAACGTATCTGTTTTACTTGGAAATACAAAAACATCAGATGATGCAAAATGAGAAGCTAATTCTCCATTTGTTTTCTCACCTAAAAAAATGTCTTTTGGAAACTTTTTTTTTAAATTGTTTAAATCAGGACCTTTACCAATTATAATTTTAGTACCTTCAAGATCTAAATCTAAAAATGCTTTGATATTTTTTTCAACAGCAACTCTTCCAACATATATCCATATAGGTCTTTTATAAGGTAAGTCTTTCTTAATGGGGTTTTTAAATGCACCATGATTACCTCCTCTGGTCCATGTAACCATTTTATTGTTATCAATACCTAAAGAAATTAATTCTTCACGCATAGATTCTGTTGTTACTAAAATTCTTTCAGCTTTATTATGAAAATTGCATAAAAATTTTTCTGACCATTTAGCTGGAATGATAGGCATATAAAGTTTCATGTATTTATCAAATCTTGTGTGAAAACTTGTGGTAAATTTTAAGCCATTTTTAATGCAATGTCTTCGTGCCATAAACCCTAAGGGTCCTTCTGTTGCAATATGTATTGCATCAGGTTTAATTGATTTAATTAAGTTACTTACACGGGGCCAAACATTTAAGGACAATCTAATTTCATTATATTTTGGCATGGGCATGGTAAGAAATTGTTGAGGAGTAATATATTCAATAGTTTGACCTTGTGATTTAAGAATTTCACCAGTTTGGTGGAGAGTTCTTACAACACCATTAACTTGAGGGTAATAAGCATCGGTAACAATTAATATTTTCATTCTTTAAGATGCTTTTTTGAATGAACCGATCCTGTTATTATCAATATTTTCTGAAATATATTCGTTTCTTTTTTTATCCCAATAAATTATCTCAAAAGTTCCATCATATTTTTCTGCCAAGGCTGTACATGACTCAACCCAATCGCCACAATTTAAATAATTAACACCATCAAGATTTAAATTTTCAGCATGATGTATGTGTCCACAAATTATTCCATCAAATTTTTTCCTTTTTGCATATGAAGAAAGTGTGTTTTCATATTCACCTATAAATTTTACAGCATTTTTTACCTTATATTTTAAAAATTTTGCCAATGACCAATAGTCTTTACCTCTCAATTTTCTAAAAAAATTTATAATAACATTAATTTTAAGTAATAATTCATAGGCAATAGCTCCTAATTTAGAAAGCCATTTAGCATATTTCATTACTCCGTCCCAAGCATCACCATGAACAACTAAATATTTTTTTCCTAACTGCGTTTCATGAATAACTCTATTTACTATTTTAATATCACCTAAATGCATTGGAATAAATTTTCTAAATACCTCATCATGATTTCCAATTATGTAAAATACTTTTGTCCCGTGCCTGGCTTTTCTCAATATTTTTTGTATGACATCATTATGCTCTTGAGGCCAATAGAAACTCTTTTGCATTGCCCAAACATCGATTATATCTCCAACTAAATAAAGGTTCTCGGATCTTGAATTCTTAAAAAATTCTAAAAGCTTGTTAGCTTGACAACCTTTGGTGCCAAGATGCACATCAGATATAAATATACTCTTAAATTTTAATAACGGAGGCATTAAAAAAACCTATTTTGTAACACAACTGTAACTCGAATCATTTAATTCTTATGTCATTGAAATGTTAAAGATTTATTAAAAATTAGTTACGAAAAAATTATGCATTATTGTTTGATTTATAACCTTAATTCTTCAACAGGGAAAAAAATAAAATTTGTAAATAAGATTTATGAAAAATTAAAAATTAACAACTCTGTAGATTATTTCAAAACCAAATCTGAAAAAGAGGCGAAAGAAATATTTTTGGAATTTAAAAATAAAAATTATGATAGATTGATAGTTGCTGGTGGAGATGGATCAGTATCATTTGCTATCAATGAATTGATAAAAAATGACTTTGATTTTAATGATAAATTTGCAATTGGGTACATACCAGCTGGAACAGCCAATTTACTTCAAGCAGAGTTATCGATAAATAAAAAAGTAGACGATATTTGTAATATTTTAACATCAAATAATTATAAACAATCTAATCTTATAAAAATAAATAAAAATTATTTTTTTTTAATGGCTGGTATTGGTTGGGATGCTAAAATTGTTCACTCTATTGATACACGTATAAAAAAAATACTTGGTAAGATAATATTTGGTTTAAAAGGGTTTCAGCATTTTTTATTTATGAAAAATAATAAACTTGATGTTTTCTTTGATGGTCAAAAATATCAAGCTGATTGGGTATTAAGTTCTAATACCAAATATTATGCTGGTCATCATAAGATAAATAAGTCAAACATTTTTGATGATAGATTAATAACTTATGTTTTTAAAGATTTAAGTAGGCTAAAATTAATGTATTATATTATTTTGATAATTATTTATGGAGATTTATCAAGAAACAAATCTGTTATAACCACCTATTCAAAAAGTATCCAAATTAATTGCAATAATTTTGAAATTCCCGTTCAGGTTGATGGAGAAAATTTTGGATGTCACAATAAGATTGATATTGAATTTTCACAAAAAAAAGTAAATTTTTTACTATAATTTTAATAACAAAATTTTAGACAAATTATTTTACTTAGAAATTTAAATTAAATATAATAATTTAAATTTTCATAGGAGGTGATGATGGGTAAGATGTTAAAGAAAAATGAAAGAAGAAAAAAAAAGTTTATCAAATCAATAGATAAACTTAAAAATAAGATTAATTTAAAGGAAAAAAAACTAGCTAAAATTAATATAAAAATTGCAGGTATTGAAAAAAAAGTTGCCGAAAAAAAAGCAAAAAAATTAGCTAAAAAGAAAACCAGTGAGAGTCCTGCGTCTGTAAATAATTAATGTATAAAAATTGTCCCTCCCCTTTTTTATAACAAAAAGGGGAAGGTAGTTAATCAACAAAATTTTAAACAAAGAGGAAATGAAGATGTTTTATTATTTAAAATTTTTGTTAATTATTTTTAATAAACTTTAATGACAAAAATATTTATAGATTGTTACAATTTAATTAAAATAATTTAATCCCAATCACACCTATTAAAATAAATAAAATTGATATGATTTTTTTTAAATTGATACTTTCTTTTAATAAAAAATATCCAATAAATATTGATAATAAAATACTTGTTTCTCTTAAAGATGTAACAACGGGTATTGGAGCTTTTGTAAATGCCCATACAGCCAAGGCATAACTAGCATATGATAATGTTACACCGTAAAAAAATATCATTTTACCCTCTCTATAAACCCTTTTAATAATATCCTTTTGACCTCTTAAACTAAGAATAAATGGGAAAATTATAGCGTTTAATATGAAAGACCAGCTGACAAAAGATATTGCAGAATTACTCACTCTTGCTCCATATCCATCTACGAGTGAGTATGAGCCAATAAACAAACCTGTTGTAAAAGAAAATTTAATTACATTTAAGCTACTGTTTTTATAATCGGAAATACCAAGAAAAAAAATACCAAAACATATTAAGAAAATAGAGATCAAAATAAACTTATTTAAAACAACGCCTAAAAATAAAATTGAGACTACAGTTACAAATAAGGGGCCTGTGCCTCTTGCTATAGGATAGACTTTTGTCAAATCTCCAATTTCATATGATTTAAGCAAGAACCATTGATAGCCGATGTGAACAACAATACTTGCGAAGATATAAGGTATACTTTCTATTGAGGGTGCGGGTAACAAGATGATTGCAACAATTGAAAAAGGTATATGACCTAAAATTATACCTGCTAGAGCAACTGCTTTATCCGAGTGCTTTTTGACCATGCCATTCCAAGTGGCATGAAGTAGTGCTGCCAATAAAACGATAGAAAATACCAATGTATCCATAAAGAGTATTAATTAACTCTACCGTAAATATCTTGATATCTAACTATATCTGTCTCTTTTAAAATAGGTCCAGTTTGTATTTCAATAATTTTTACTTTTTTCTTAAATTTATTTTCTATTCGATGAATTGCTTCTCTTGGTATGAATATTTTTTCTCCGGGTATTTTAAAGAAATTTTTCTTGTTTAATGTAATTAGAGGTTTTCCATCGGTAATGGTCCAATATTCAGATCGATGAAAATGCTTTTGCAAGCTTAATTTAGACTTAGAATTAACTACTAATTCCTTCACTAGAAAGTTTTTACCTTCATATAGATTGGTATATCTGCCCCATGGTCTATGAAAAACATTTTTTTTCTTAAAGTATTTGTTTTTGTTTTTTTTATATATTTTTGATATTTCAAACCAATTTCCAAGATCTGACCATGGAATACTAAGTTTTATTGCATTTATATTCTTTGATTTTTCAAGAATTGCATAATCAAAAGAAATTTCCTTACATTTATCAAAGAATTTTTTATTCAAAAAATATGTATTATTTCTAACCTTAGATTTTTCTAAAGATTTTAGACATGCTTTATAAATGCTAGGCTGATATTTTTTAAAGTTATTAATTATTGATGATTTTTTTAAGTAAAACATACCAGAATTCCAATAGCCTCCAGATCTGATTATCTTTTTGGCTTTTTGCTCTGTTGGTTTTTCAATAAATTTAGTTACTTTATTTAACTTATTTATACTTTTTGTTTTAAGATATCCGTACTCATTAGATGGTCTTGTAGGTTTAATCCCAAATATAAATATATTTTCATCACTTAAATTTTTAACATTATTTTTTATTGCTCTTGTTAAAATACTTGGATTTTCAATCAAATGGTCTGAGGTAAAAAACATTATTGGTTGATCAGTTGGAATATCTTTAATTAAAACACTTACTAAAATAGCTGGTGCTGTATTTTTTTTTGCTGGTTCTAATATTATTTTATATTTTTTTATTTTTGATTTTTTTAATGTTTTCTTAACATCTTTTAAATATTTAAGATTTGTACTGATAATTGGGAAATCGTAAGAATTATTATTTATTCGTTCAAAAGCTTTTTGTAATAAAGTCCAACCACCAAAATCAATAAATTGTTTTGCTTGAGTATTTTTTAAATTGGGCCAAAGTCGTGTTCCTGCACCACCACAAAGTATTACAGGTCTAATTTTCATCAAATATCTGCGTAAGTTTTAACCTCGTTTTTACCACCTGGATGGGTAGGTGCACCTAAATAAGCTGGACCTACTGTTTGAGCATATTTCCAAAGAGTTCCGTTTCCAAAGTTCATTTTTCTTTGTTTCCATTTCTTTTTTCTCAAACTAAGCTCTTTTTTACTTAATCTAACGTTAATAGTCCCCTTTTTTGCATCTATATCAATTATATCTCCGTTCTTTAAAAGGGCTATTGGGCCGCCTATAGAGGCCTCAGGACCCACATGACCGATACAGAAGCCTCTGGTAGCCCCAGAGAACCTACCGTCCGTTATAAGGGCTACTTTCTCCCCTTTTCCTTGTCCATAAATTGCAGCTGTTGTCTGCAACATTTCTCTCATTCCCGGACCACCTTTGGGACCTTCATATCTAATTATAATTATATCGCCGTCTTTGTATTTTCTTTCTTTTACAGCTTTGTAAGCTTTTTCTTCAGAGTCAAAACATCTTGCTCTTCCAGTAAATTGTAATTTTTTTAAACCTGCAATTTTAACAATTCCACCTTCTGGAGCTAAATTACCTCTTAATCCAACAACACCACCAGTTGGTGTAATTGGATTTTTATAACTTCTCATTACTTTTTGTTTTGGATTAAATTTCACATTTTTTAAATTCTCTTTCATTGTCTTTCCTGTAACAGTCATACAATCTCCATGGATATATCCACCATCGTAAAGAGTTTTTAAAAGCATTGGAACACCACCTGCTTCCCACATATCTTTTGCAACATATTTTCCACCTGGTTTTAAATCAGCAAGATAAGGAGTTCTTTTAAAAATTTTTGCAACATCCATTAAATCAAATTTAATTCCAATTTCATTTGCAATAGCTGGTAAGTGTAAACCTGCATTAGTAGATCCACCTGTAGCAGCAACAACTGTTGCAGCATTTTCTAATGCTTTTCTTGTAACAATATCTCTTGGTCTAATATTTTTTTCTAAAAGTTTCATTACAGCTTTACCGCTGTTAACGGCATACTTATGTCTTTCTTTATAAGGAGCAGGTGTTCCTGCTGAATATGGTAGGGCTAATCCAATTGCTTCTGAAACACATGCCATTGTATTTGCAGTAAATTGACCACCACAAGCACCTGCACTTGGACAAGCTTTTAATTCTAATTTTCTAAGGGCGTGAGCTGTCATTTTTTTTGAAGTATATTTTCCAACACCTTCAAAAACATCAACAACAGTTACATCCTTACCTTCAAATCTACCTGGAAGTATTGAACCACCATAAATAAATACACTAGGAATATTTAATCTCACCATAGACATCATTAGACCTGGTAAAGATTTATCACATCCTGCTAAACCAACTAAAGCATCATAACAATGACCTCTTACAGTTAATTCAGTAGAATCTGCAATTACATCTCTTGAAATCAATGAAGATTTCATTCCTTCATGACCCATAGCGATACCATCAGTAACTGTTATTGTACAAAATTCTCTAGGAGTTCCTCCTGATGAATTTACGCCTTGTTTTACAAATTGGGCTTGTTTCATTAAATTAATATTACAAGGTGCAGCCTCATTCCAAGTTGAAACAACACCAACAAAGGGTTTTGCTACATCTTTTTCGGTTAAATCCATTGCATAATAAAAGGATCTTTGTGGTGCTCTATCAGCACCTACAGTTGTATATCTACTTGGTAATTTTTTTTTATTAAATTTCCGCATTATAGACTTTCTAAAGTATAATTTAATTTATTAACATCTTTTTCTAAATTAATAAAGTTAGACTTTTCTTGCTCAACAATATCATTTGGAGCTCTTTCAATAAAACTTTTATTATTTAGCCTTGTATTTATTTTATCCATCTCTTTTTCAATTTTACTCTTTTTATTTAATAATGTTTCTTTAATTTTTGACAAATCTACATCTTCATCAAAGTAAATTTTAAATATTTCACCTTTAATGACCAAGTTTGCCGAAGGTTTTTTTATATCCTCAGTTACAAATTCATTAATTCTGCCAATTTTTTTTAAGGTATTAGAGTTATTTTCAATAAATTTCTTAATTTCAGGATTTATTTTATTCACTAGTATTTTAACAAATGATCCAGGGCTTATTTCTATTTCATTTTTAAAAGACCTTATAGATGAGACAAATTCAATTATTTCATTTACTTCATCAGAGTCTTTATCTTTATTAGAAATGGCTTCAGACCAGTTTTTTAACATAAGAAAGTCTTTTCCATCTTTATCCAATTTATTTTTCAACCATATTTCCTCGGTTAGAAAAGGTATGAATGGGTGTAAAATAACTAGAATTTGAGTAAATATGAAGCTAGCTACATTTCTTGTTTCTTCGATATTTTCATTATTTTCTGAATAAAAAACAGTTTTAGATAATTCTAAGTACCAATCGCAGAACGAATGCCATACAAATTGATATGCAATTCTTGCAGCCTCATCAAATCGATAACTATCTATTGATTTTTTGATCTTTTCATTAGTATTAGTGAATTCAACAAAAATCCATTTATTAATATTTAGTTTTAAATCATTAGGGGTTTCTATATTTTCAAATTTACAATCATTTTGAATTAGAAAATTGTTAGCATTCCATATTTTATTTAAAAAATTTCTATAACCTTTAACTCTATCCTCTGATAACTTTACATCACGCCCGGGAGATGCCATTGACAAAAGTGTAAATCTTAAAGCATCAGCACTATATTTTTCTATTAATTCTAATGGATCAATTACATTGCCTTTAGACTTTGACATTTTTTGACCTTTTTCATCTCTAACTAATGCATGGACATAAATATTTTTAAAAGGTTCTTTGTTTTGAAATTCCATTCCAAACATAATCATTCTTGCAACCCAAAAGAAAATTATATCAAATCCTGTTACTAATACTGAAGTTGGATAAAATTTTTCTAAATATTCATTTTTTTCTGGCCATCCTAAAGTTGCAAAAGGCCATAAACCAGATGAAAACCATGTATCAAGAACATCTGGATCTCTAATTAATTCAACATCTTTTTTATAATGTTCTTTAGCTAATTTATTAGCACCTTCTTCTGTTTCATCTACAAATATTTCCCCATCAGGACCATACCATGCAGGTATTTGATGACCCCACCAAAGCTGTCTTGAAATACACCATGGTTCTATATTATCCATCCATTGAAAATATGTTTTTGTCCAATTGACTGGAAAAAAATTAGTTGTTTTATTATTTACTATTTCTTTTGCTTTTATTGAAAGCTTCTTAGCATCTGCAAACCATTGCTCAGTTAAATAAGGTTCAATTATAGAATTAGATCTATCACCATAAGGAACTTTATTTTTAATTTTTTCTTCTTTAACAAATAATTCTTTATCAGTTAGTTCTTTTAAAATTCTTTTTCTAGCTTCAAATCTATCAAGTCCAATATAATTATCAGGAGCATTTTCATTAATTTTTCCATCTGGCGTAAAAACATTTATGACCTCTAAATTATTTCTCTCTCCCACTTCATAATCATTGAAATCATGTGCTGGCGTAATTTTAACAGCTCCAGTACCTTGTTCAGGATCAGCATAATCATCTTCTATAATTTTTATTTTTCTATCGACAATTGGAACTATGACATTTTTATTTACTAATGATTTATATCTTTCATCTGATGGATTAACTGCAACTGCTGTATCTCCTAACATGGTTTCTGGTCTAGTAGTTGCAATTGTTATAAATTTATCTGTCCCTTCGATTGGATAATTGATGTGGTATAACTTTGAATTAACCTCTCTTTGGTCTACTTCTAAATCTGATATTGCTGTTTTTAATACAGTGTCCCAATTTACTAATTTTTTTGATTTGTAAATTAATCCATTTTTGTACATTTCAACAAAAACTTTTAATACAGATTTTGATAGATTTTCGTCCATGGTGAAGGCATTTCTAGACCAATCACACGAACAACCTAATTTTTTTAATTGATTAATAATAATATCACCATACTGACCTTTCCATTCCCAAACTTTTTCAATGAATTTATCTCTACCTAAATCATTTTTATCTATACCTTCAGATTTAAGTTTTTTTTCTACTAATGCCTGTGTAGCAATACCTGCATGGTCAGTTCCTGGTTGCCATAAAGTTTCAAAATTATTCATTCGATGATATCGAGTTAATAAGTCTTGAATAGAATTATTTAATGCATGTCCCATATGAAGACTACCAGTTACATTTGGTGGTGGGATGACTATCGAAAATTGTTTTTTATTAGATTTTGGTTTAAATAATTTTTTTTCTTCCCAATAAGAATAAATCTTATTTTCAACATTTTCGTGAATATATTTGTCTGAACTCATGGATAATTATTTTATAAATTAATCATATCAATAAACAACAATGAAATTATCCGTTAAATTTATAGACTAAATTATAAAATTAATTATATATGTCCTCATTGAATATTTAATTCATGGCAACGTGGCGGAATGGTTACGCAGAGGATTGCAAATCCTTGTATCCCGGTTCGATTCCGGGCGTTGCCTCCACAATTTATTTTTGTTGAGATAATATAAAAAAAAAGTAAGTTGTGATTTTACATTCCTCGGTAGCTCAGTTGGTAGAGCAGTTGACTGTTAATCAATTGGTCGCAGGTTCGAGTCCTGCCCGAGGAGCCAATTGAAAATCAGTTATCCTGTTTTAGAAATATTTACTTGGTTGATCTGAATGTTTTTACTAAACTTAATTTTTTGATCTTGAGTAAGTTCAGAATAAACTTTAACTAAAAAATTATAGTTAACATTCATATGACCTTCTTTAGATTTTTCTAAATTTATCAAATATTCTGAAAAATCTTCAAAAAAATAGTTTATTGGTACTTTAAGATAGTTAGATAGTTGTAGTAATCTAATCGAACTTACACCATTTGTTCCTTTTTCATATTTTTGTATTTGTTGAAATGTAACATTTATTGCTTTTGCGACTTTAGTTTGCGTTAAACCTAAAGCCAAACGTCTAAGTTTTAATTTATTACCTAGATGTTTATTGAAATTTTCTTCCATCAAAGACCCCTCTTTAATTAAAAATAATAAGTTGAGTTAATAGAAATCAAAAAGTTATTTCAAGTAAAATAATTTTAAAAAGAATAATAATTTTTAAGATTTTATAAAGCTGTCAAGCGACTTTTTAGCAATTTAGTTATAATTTTTATAATATTTGGCTCAAAAAAAGCTTTGTTCTATCACTTTTTGGGTTAGCAAAAAACTCTTTTGTTTCTGCCTGTTCTACTATCATACCTTCATCCATAAAAATAACTTCATCTGCAACTTCTTTTGCAAACCCCATCTCATGTGTTACAACAATCATAGTCATACCAGCCTTAGCTAAATTAACCATTGCATCTAAAACTTCTTTAATCATTTCAGGATCTAATGCTGACGTTGGCTCATCAAAAAGCATTATTTTTGGCTCCATACACAACGCTCTCGCTATTGCACATCTTTGTTGTTGACCACCAGAAAGTTGGCCCGGATATTTATAAGCTTGATCAGCAATCTGAACTTTTTCTAAATGCTTTAAAGCTAATGCCTCAGCATCTTTTTTAGGCATTTTTTTTACCCATATTGGTGCCAATGTGCAGTTATCCAATATTGATAAATGAGGAAATAAATTAAATTGTTGAAAAACCATTCCAACCTCAGCTCTTATTTGTTCTATATTTTTTGTCTCTTCAGTTAATTCAGTTCCATCAACAACAATTGATCCTTCCTGGTGTTCTTCAAGTCTATTAATACATCTAATTAATGTAGATTTACCTGAACCAGACGGACCACAAACAACAATTTTTTTATTTTTCTCTACGTCTAAATTAATGTTTTTTAAGACTTGGAAATCTCCAAACCATTTATTCATCTCTTTTATTTGAATTATTTTATCTGACATTATCTCTCAGTTTTATATTTTTGCTCTAAATTATAACTATATTTACTCATTGCATAGCAAATAATAAAAAATACTATTGAAGCAAACACATAACCTTCCATAGCAAAACCTAACCATTCAGGATTTGTTTTCGCAAGATTAAGCATTCCTACGATTTCCAAAAGACCAACAACAAAAATTAGAGGTGTATCTTTTACAAGTGCTAAAAATGTATTAGCTATACCTGGAATTACTAATTTAAGGGCTTGTGGTAAAATCACAAATATATGCATTTTCCAGTAACCCATTCCTAAGGATTTTGCAGCATCATATTGTCCTCTAGGTAAAGCCTGTAAACCACCTCGAATTACCTCTGCTACATATGCAGCTTCAAACAATGATATAGCAATTATAACTCTAACTAGTTTATCTATAAACATGTCCTCTGGTAAAAACATGGGAAACATAACAGACGACATAAACAAAACTGTTATTAAAGGAACTCCTCTCCAAAATTCTATAAATCCAATAGAAATGTATTTAATTATTGGTAAATCAGATCTTCTTCCTAAAGATAAGAATAATCCAACTGGAAAACAGAATATTAAACAGAAAAATGAAACTATAAAAGTTAGTGATAATCCACCCCAAGCTCCAGTTTCAACCCATTCGAAAGCTTGTATCTTTCCTAATTCAATTAGTTCTTCATAAAAAAATACATACTTTAATAATATATAAATCGTGATCGGTATTATTAAAAAATAATACATTTTAAATTTCGAAGGGATAAAGAAACCAATTATAATAGAGATCACTGCTGCAATAATTCCATATGAAAAATCAAAAAATATTGGACCACCAGAAATAAAAAAGAATATAAATAAAAATGCAATTATTGGATAAATTACAACATAATATAATGTTAGATATTTTTTAAATTTTTCTGTTGCAAAAAATCCTACTCCACCGAGAAAAGCAAGAGCAATAAAAGATAAATTTATTCTCCACTGTTCAGCATTTGGATACATTCCATACATAAATCTATTAAACCAAGTTTTTATATAGGCCCAACATGCTCCAGATCCAGAACATGCATCTTTTGAATCGCCAGCAAAATTTGCATCAATTATGAACCAACTTAACAATGGTGGTAACGATTTGATAACAGCAAATATAATTAATAATGATAAAAGAGCATTAAATTTATTTGTATTAATATTTTTGTTAATAATGTCTAAAAATTTTATACCTGAATATTCAATTCTAATTAAATGCAAACCAATAAAACCAATTATTAGAGGCAAAAAGTAACTTATTGTTCCTGGTAGAAAGCTAGTCAAATCTAAACTAAAAAAAGAGTTCAAGAATACAATTAAAATACTTAAAAAAAATAAACTGATGCCTGAATACAAGTATGCATAAAGATTATTTTTGTCTGGTGATAAAATATTTAATTTATTCATTATTTTTCTTTAATAGCTATTTTTTTATTATACCAATTCATAAAAATTGAGATTGTTATACTTAAAGTTAAATAAGTTAACATTGTAATTGAAACAATCTCTATTGCTCTTCCTGTTTGCATCAAAGCAGTTCCTGCAAAAACAAGGACTAAATCTGGATATGCAATAGCAGCCGCTAGTGAAGAATTTTTTGTTAAATTTAAATATTGATTTGTAGTTGGAGGAATTATGATCCTCAATGCTTGAGGCATAACAACTAATTTAAGAACTTGATTAGGAGTTAAACCAATTGATGCAGCAGCCTCTTTTTGTCCTTTACTTACTCCTTGAACTCCAGCTCTAACACATTCTGCTATAAAAGTTGCTGTATATAATGATAAAGCTAATGCTAATGAGATTAATTCAGGAGGTAATTTAAGTCCTCCTTTATAAGTAAATGATGTTTTTGATAGTTGTTCAATAACTGGTATTTCAATTGATGCATCAACCCCGCCTAGTAAAAAACTTAATAATGGTAAAATAATTAAAAGACCAATTGAAATTAATAAAACGGGAGTTTGAGTTCCTTGATTTTCTTGCTTTTTTTTAGCATATGCTCTTACAAAAAATATTGCAATTATTGCAGCAATTACTGAATAAATAAAAATATCTAGATTATTCCAAATAAAAGCTGGAATAAAAAAACCTTTTATAGTTAAGAAGAAAACTCCAAACATTGGTTCTGCTTTTTCTGGTAAAGGTAATGCTCTTAAAGCTGCAAAATACCAAAAAAATATTTGTAATAACAAAGGAATGTTTCTAAAAAATTCAACATATATTGCTGCAGTTCGTTCAATAAGATAATTTTTTGATAATCTGGCTATACCAACTACAACACCAATAATTGTAGCAAATATAATTCCAATAACTGAAACCAAAATAGTATTTAATAATCCAACTAAATATGCTCTAAAATAAGAATGCGAGCCGTCATACTCTATAAGAGAAAACTGTACGTCAAATGAGGACTCTTGAGATAAAAATCCATAACCAAATGTTATACCCCTATTTTCCATATTAACTTGGGCGTTATATGAAAAAAAACCAAATACTAGAATTACAACTACTAGCGTAAGTAACTGGGGTAATATTTTCTTAAAATTCACTGTTAGTAAGGTTTATAAAAAAAAGGGCTAGATTTTTCTAGCCCTCTTTATATTCTTTTTAAAAAGAATTATCTTGCTGGCGGTACGTAAAGTATTCCACCTTTTGTCCATAACTGATTTGGACCTCTATCAGGTAGAATTCCGGTATCAGCTATATTTCTTTTATAGCTTTCACCGTAGTTACCAACTTGCTTGATTATTCTTAAACTCCACTCATTATCTAAACCTAGAGCAGCTCCTAATTCACCTTCGGCACCAACTAGTCTTTTTACAGCTGGATTATCTGAAGTTTTCATAGAATCAGCATTTGCTGATGTTACGCCATACTCTTCAGCTTCGATCATAGTGTTTAGTGACCATCTTACGATATCTTCCCAAACAGAATCACCTTGTCTAACAACTGGGCCTAATGGCTCTTTTGAAATAGTTTCAGGTAATACCATATGGTCATCTGGATTACTCAATTTAATTCTTTGAGCAGCTAATCCAGATTTATCAGTAGTATATGTATCACATCTACCTGCATCATAAGCAGCTACAACTTCGTCAGCTTTTTCAAAAGTGACTGGCTCATATTTAATTCCTTTTGAATTAAAGAAATCTCTCATATTAAGCTCTGTTGTAGTTCCAAGGTTAGTACATGCAGAAACACCAGCTTTAAAATCATTAACTGATGAAATTCCTGAATTTTTTCTAACCATAAAACCTTGACCGTCATAGAAGTTTACTCCTACGAAAGTAAGACCGATATCCGCATCCCTTGAAAGAGTCCAAGTAGTATTTCTAGATAGAATATCTATCTCGTTAGATGTTAATGCAGTAAATCTTTCTTTAGCACTTAGTGGAGTAAATTTAACTTTACTTGAATCACCTAATACTGCAGCAGCTACTGCTCTACATACATCAACGTCAACACCAGTCCAGTTTCCTGCAGCATCAGCATTAGAAAATCCTGGTAGACCTTGTGAAACACCACATCTCACAAAACCTTTTTTCTGTGTGTTTTTAAGAGTTTTTGACTTTTTTGCAGCCATAGTTTCTGTTGTAAAAGTAAATAGAACAGCAAACATAGCAACAACAGAAGTCAATCGTTTTACTAATTTAAACATTATATATTCCTCTTGTTTATTTATTTGTTAACAAATAATTCAAATTATTTTTTGAATTGTCCAAGTAAAGCAGAAACAAAGAAACTCATCAATATTAAATAAATCGCAAAATTTATGCTTTATTTGGTTATGGCGCGCTCTGAAGGATTCGAACCTTCGACCTACGGTTTAGAAAACCGTTGCTCTATCCAGCTGAGCTAAGAGCGCACAAGATTGATTTATAATACTAATTTAATTTTTGAAAAGAAATTTTTTTAATAAAATAATCACAGTTAATAGTTCAATTCTTCCAATAATCATAAAAATAATTAATGAAATTTTACTGAATATATTAAAATTATAAAAATCTACGTTAGCTAGAGTATACATTTCAGAATTAACTGTATTCATTATAGTTAAAATGCCTAATTTAAAAGATACTTCAAAATCTAACTTAGAAATAGTTAGCAATATTGTTATTAAGAATAGAGAAAATATAAAAATAATTATTGCAAAAAAATATTTATTAATATCATTAATATTAGCACTAATTTTATTTAATGATAATTTATTTGAATAAATTTGGTTTGGTTTTGAATGAGATAACAAATTATTTAAGGAAAATTTAATTAAAGTTAAAACTTTTATTACTCTCAAACCAGAGCTAGTCGAAAAAAAAGAACCACCAAGTACAACAAGTATAAGAAAAAAAAAAACAAGATTTTTGGGTACTTGTTCAAATGAAATTCCTATATTTGAAACACTGCTTGAAATAGAAACTAGTACATTCAAAAAATTGTTATCATAATTAAAAAAAATAAATGATAATACAATTACGATTAAAAGGTAAATTAAAATATTAATATCTTCACTTAAATAATTAATATTTTTTTTCTTAAAAAAAATAAGATTAAAAATAAAAAAAAGACTAAAAAAAGAAAATAACATCGATATAGATAGAATAATTTTACTTATGTCTGTAGTAAAAGTAGTGTCAAAATTATCATTAGGTAAAAATCCACCAGACGATATTATTGTAAGAGAATAGTTGTAAGCATCATAAGATCTAATATTTACTAATTTCAACATTAAAAATATTAAAATTGTCATAGATAAGTAGATAACTATTATTTTAAATACTTGTTTAAATATCTCTGAAGAATTTAAAGAAATATAATTTGTCAAAGATCTTTTTAAATTTTCATCAAATACATCTATAAGTAATAGTATTGAAAATAAAAAATATAAACCTCCTATCCATTGCGAACTGGATCTCCACAAAATTAATGTTTGATCTAATTGTTGCAAATCATTAAAAATCGTGAATCCTGTAGAAGTAAAACCAGAAATAGCCTCAAAGTAACAATTAATTAAACCTAAACTATCTATATTTAAGTA
Organism: uncultured Pelagibacteraceae bacterium; assembly: GCA_902612605.1. Classification (GTDB taxonomy): domain Bacteria; phylum Pseudomonadota; class Alphaproteobacteria; order Pelagibacterales; family Pelagibacteraceae; genus Pelagibacter. Next base: position 29,285 of record CACMDY010000002.1, on the reverse strand, counting down.
ATAAGGTAAAGATATTGTGGCAGGTAGGATTAAATAACCAGTTAAAACAATTAGAATTCTCTTAAACAAGTCAATTTTCTCATATTTGTATTTTTTAAATAAAATAAAAAAAAGTCCAATTATTAGGGTTGTTGAAAATGTAAAAATATAACTACTAAGATTATTTAAAAGATTAAAATAATAAGAATAAATAATATTAAAAAATGAGAAAAAACTTATAATAAGAAAAAAAATGCCGAAATATTTTAGGCTGAAAATATTCATTTATTAGATAGAGCTAATTCTAAATAAATTTTCCACTAAAGATAATTGGTCTCTTTTAGCTAACAATACAACTGTATCATCTTTCTGAAATATATATTTAGATGAAGGAAGTATAAACTTATTATCTCTCAAAATTGCACCCACACGAATTTCATCAGGTAAATCTGCATTTTTTAACTCTTTATTTACTAATTCTGATGACTCTAAAATATCAGCTTCAATAACTTCGTATTCACCGTTTAAGATTGTGTAAGCATTTTCAATTGTACCTTTATGAACATGTTTCAAAATACTAGAAACTGTACTCATTCTAGGATCAATTAAATCATCAATTTTTAAAGATGATTGTAAAAGTGAATAATTGGGTTTATTAACTAAAGCCATAGTTCTTTTATCTTTTGAGAATTTCTCAACAAGAACGCTTACCATAAGATTATCTTCATCGTCATTTGTTAAAGCTAATACAGTTTCGACTTCATCTAAATTAGCTTCATTCAATACGTCTTCATCCAAACCATTTCCATTTATAACAATTGTATCATTTAAATAATTTGCAATATATTCGGCTCTATTTTTATCTTTCTCAATAATTTTTACTCTGGCCTCTTCAAAATTGTTTTCAATGTTTGAGGCAAGATTAAATCCAATATTGCCACCACCAATAATAAGTATTTTATTTGCAATCTTTTCATTATGTCCAAAGACTTTAAGAGTCTCTTCCATTTGATTTGAGTTCACAATAACGTAAGCTTTATCATTATGTTGAAGTTTATCGTCTTTCTTTAATATTTTAAAACTTTCTTCTCTGATAACACCTAATATATATGCATTTAAATTTGGAAATTTATTTGTTAATTCTTTTAATTTAGTTTCATGAATTGGACATTTTTCGTCAATTAGAATTTCTAATAATCTTATTTTATTTTCTGCAAATGGAACATTATCTAAAGCTCCAGGTGCTTCCAGCTTTCTTTGAAGTGATTTGGCAATTTCTAGCTCTGGAGATATAACATAATCTATTGGTAAATTTTCTTTGTTAAATAATTTTGAAAATTTTGGATCTAAATATTCCTGAGATCTTATTCGAGCAATTTTTTTTGGTACTTTGAACAATGAATATGCTATTTGACAAATAAGCATATTTATTTCGTCATTTCTTGTAACTGCTATTAGCATATCGGCTTCTGTGGTATTGGCCCTGTCTAAAATTTCAGGAGATGTAGCCTTACCCACAATTGCTTTTACATCAAGAGACTCATTAATTTTTTGAATATCCTCACTTGATTGATCAATAACTGTTATAGAATGATTTTGCTCAGTTAGTTGTTTTGCTATAGTAAAACCTACTCTACCAGCACCACAAATTATTATATTCATTAGTTAAGATCCTTAACGCCTAATAATTTAAGCTTTCTATGAAGTGCAGATCTTTCCATACCAACAAATTTTGCAGTTTTTGATATATTTCCACCAAATTTTTTTATTTGAGATATTAAATATTCTTTTTCGAAATTTTCTCTCGCTTCTCTTAATGGTATAGATAAATTATCTGCAACTGAAAAAGTTTCATTTGCTGATTTAGATAGAGATTCTTTAATAATATTTAAAATTTTTTCCTCATCATTTCCAGGAGATAGAATTGCAATTCTTTCAATAAGATTACGTAATTCTCTTACATTTCCTGGCCAATCATAATTTAAAAGATAATTATCATCTCTTATTTTAAATTTTTTATAATTGTAGGTATTGCAAATATTATCTATAAAATACTCGATTAATAAAGGAATATCCTCAATTCTTTTATTCAAAGGTTCTATTTCAATATTAAATACATTTAATCTGTGAAACAAGTCTTCACGGAAATTTCCATTTTTAATTTCGAGATTAATATTTTTACTAGATGCGCAAATTATTCTTACATCAACTTTGATGTCATGATTGCTATTAATTCTTTTAAATTTTTGATCAATTACAACTCTCAATATTTTAGATTGAGTTTCTAATGGTATTTCTGTTACTTCATCGATTAACAGTACGCCACCTGATGCCTTTTCTAATGCTCCATAGTTGATTGAGCCATCATTTCTTTCTTCACCAAAAAGTTCTAGTTCATATTTTTTTGAATCTAATAAAGCTCCATTGATAATTACAAACGGACCTTTTGACCTTTTTGAGTTTTTATATATTTTTCTCGAAATCAATTCTTTTCCAGAACCAGTTGGTCCACTTATAAAAACTCTACTTTCAGATTGAGACAATTTCTGAATTTGATCTTTTATAGAGGTAATATTTGTACTTTTTCCAACAATTTCAAATGAATGAAATAATTTATTTGATAAAGATTTGTTCTCTTTCTTTAGGTTAAGATTTTCTACAGCTCTTTTTACAAAATTTAGTAGCCGCTCTTTATCAAAAGGTTTTTGAATAAATTCAAACGCACCTGATCTAAGTGAATTAATAGCCATCTCAATATTTGCATGTCCTGAAATTATTATTACAGGAATATCTGTGCTTTTAGTTTTAATATGTTCTAACAATTGAATTCCATCATTGTCACCTTTATCTAATTTAACGTCTATGATTGCTACATCAGGTAATTTTTTATCAATTTCAGAAAGTCCTTGGTTAAAATTTGCAGCAAGTCTTGTTTTATAACCAGCATCTTGAATTAATTCATCAAGAATATTTCTTATATCTGCATTATCATCAATAATTAATATTTCTGTTGCCATGAATTACTTAGGTATTATGATTTGGACTTTAGCTCCATTATTTGTATTTAAAAATTTGATTGATCCATTATGATCATTTATTATCTTATCTACTATTGATAGTCCTAAGCCAGTTCCTTTTTCTTTAGTTGTGTAATAAGGTTTTATAATATCTTTTGTTTTTTTATCTTTAAATCCTTCGCCCGTATCTACGAGATTAACAGTTATATAGTCTCTTCTTTGATTTATTTCTATATCAATATTTTTCAATGATTTATTGGTTTTTTTGACTTTCTCTTTAATACTTTCTATTGAATTTTTAATTAAATTAAAAAATAATCTATTAAATTGTTCATTGTCAAAATTGATTATAATTTTTTTTCCTATTTTATTATTAATTTTGAAATTTATAGAACTATCAATTTTTTTTAATAATTCAATATTTTCATTCAATACTTTAATTAAGTCATTTTTTTTTATGTGTGGTTTAGGCATCCTTGCAAAATCTGAAAATTCATTTACTAAATTTTCTATTTGTTTAATCTGCTTTAAAATGGTTTTTAAATTATTTTGATACTTTTGTTTTTTTTCTTCTTTTAATTCAGGCAAATATTTTGAGTTAAGATTATCAATTGTTAATTGAATTGGAGTTAGGGGATTTTTAATTTCATGTGCCATTTTTCTGGCAACGGTTTCCCATGCTTCATGTCTTTCATTAGATAATAATTTATCTTGTTGATTTTTTAATTTTTCTATCATTGAATTAAAATTTTTATTTAATAGTTCCATTTCTCTGTCAGCTTTAAGTTCTGGCACTTTTACATCTAGATATCCCTTACCTATTTTTTCTGAAGCAGATATTAAATTATTTATTGAGATGAAAAATCTTGATGAAAATCTTATTGCTATGGTTATAGATAAAAATAGTAAGAGTGTTACAAGGGAAATATAAATAATAGCGAATGATATCCTAATACCTAAACTTTGATTTTCAACTGTATAATAAAAGTTAATTGCTTCTTCAGACTCTATTAAATAATTTGATATTTTTTTATCTAAATTTTTTACTACGTATAAATATGTATCCTCAAATTTTTGAAGTCTAATAACTGCGGCAGACCTATTCTCAAGAGCATTGATAATTTTAAGAGGTCTATCATCGTTTCTAACCATAGTTATAGCTTTATCTTCTATTCTTATGTATTTTGAATTGTTAGCTGACAAGATTAAATCTCCTTTAGAGTTTATCAAAAATAATTGATCAATATCTCTTATAATATTCTGTGTATTAAGAAACGATTGAAATCTATTTGGGTCATTTTTATAAACATTAAAATATTTATTCAAATCAAATGCAATTAAAACTATTTCTGATTGAATTTTATTTCTTTTTTCATCAACATAATTTTTTGCAATCTCATATGAATTATTAACAGCAGTAGTTATTTTTTTGTCAAAATACTTTTCTAAAGCAAATGAAAATATAAATAATGAAAATATTGCTATAAGTAAGGATGGTATTAATGTGAAAAGACCAAAGGAAATTATATATTTCCTATTTGCAACTGAGCCTCTCACATTTATATTATTTTTTATAGAATTTTTTATATCAATAAATATTAAAACGAAAAATATAAACAAAAAAACAATGTTAAAAATCAAAACTGATTGTAAATTTTTTTCATTAAGTTCAATGAAACCTCTATCTATGAATGTTAAAAATGTGATAAATGATAATAAAATTGTCAAAAGAAATATTATAATAATAAAAAAATTTCTTTTTATAAAAGCTAGCATAAACTATGAATATATATAAAAATTTACAAATAAATACATGAGAGATTGTTTTATATTATTAAGTGCAGGAAAAAGTAAGAGATTTAAATCAAAATTAAATAAGCAATTTATAACCTATAAAAATAAGCCCTTATTTGAGCATTCATTAAAAACTGCATTGGACTCTAAATTGTTTAAAAAAGTTTTAATAGTTTCAAATAAAAAAATTAAAATAATTAATGATGGAAATATAGAAGTAATAAAAGGAGGTAAAGAAAGACATAATTCAACTCAAAATGCACTTAATTATTTAAAAAATAAAAAAATTAAAAATGTTTTTATTCATGATGCAGCAAGGCCAAATTTATCAATTAATTTATTGAAAAAACTAAAAAAAAAATTAAAAAAAAATAAAGCTGTTGTTCCATATTTGAAGTCAGAAAATTCAGTGAAATATAAAATTAAAAATAAAGTAAACGACCTTAATCGAAATAAAGTTTTGCTGACACAAACTCCACAGTGTTTTGATTATCAAGAACTTTTTAATTTATATAAAACAAATAAAGAAAAAATTACTGATGAAGCTAGTTTATATTTAAGAAATAATAAAAAAATTAAGTTTATTCTTGGAGAAAAAAAGAATTTCAAGATAACAACAATTAATGATTTTAAATATTTAAAGTCAGAAATTTATTATGGTATTGGTTTTGATATTCATAGATTAATTAAAAATAAAAAACTTTTTCTTGGAGGAGTAAAAATTCCCTTTCATTCAGGTCTTAAGGGTCATTCTGATGGAGATGTAATCATTCATGCAATAATTGACAGTATATTAGGAGCCATGAGAAAAAGTGATATTGGAACTCTTTTCCCAAGTAATTCTAGTAAATTTAAAAATATTAGATCCAAAAATATGCTTATACCAATTCTTAAAATGTTAAATAATAATGGATTTTCAATAAATAATATAGACATAAACTTGATATGTGAAAATCCAAAAGTTTCGAAAATCAGAAATAAAATAATAATATCATTATCAGAATTACTATCTATAAATAAAAATTTAATAAATTTAAAAGGGAAAACTGTTGAAAAATTAGGTATAATTGGAAAAGAACAAGCTATTGCATGTGAAGTTATTTCTTCATTATCAAAATGAAAAAGATAAATTTACTAATATCAACTTTTTTTGGAAATGGATATATTTCTAAAATTCCTGGAACTTTTACATCTTTAAGCACATTAATAATTCTTTATATAATGTTTGAGGTGTTACAATTTAATAATCTAAATTATATCTTGATATTATATTCTATAACTTTTTTTTATTCTTTTTATGCTGTAATGGACACTGTAAATGAATTTGAAAATAAAGACCCTAGACAAATTGTGATTGATGAAGTCCTGGGGCAAGCTATGCCACTGATACTTATAGTATATTTATCATCTAAAAATCTAATAAATATTCCAGTTGAAATATATTATTTTTTATCTTTTGTTCTTTTTAGATTTTTTGACATCGTAAAACCTTTCCCTGTAAGTTATTTTGATAAACAACACAAAAATTTTTTTGGTATTATTATGGACGATATAATTGCTGGATTGTATACAATGTTAATAATATATCTTGTTTCATTTAAATTTTAATGAGTATTAATAAATTGCACAAAAAGTTGATTAAGAAAAAAATAACTATATCTGTAGCTGAATCCTGTACTGGTGGTTTACTATCTAGTAAATTAACTAAATTAAGTGACTCATCAAAGTATTTTAAAATGGGATTAATTACATACTCAAATACTGCTAAAATTAATATTTTGAAAGTTAAAAAAAGTATAATTGATAAATATGGAGCTGTTAGCCAAGAATGTTGCAAATCCATGGTAGAAAATTTATCAAAATTGTCAAAAAGTAAAATCAACTTATCAATTACAGGCATTGCGGGCCCTAAAGGTGGTACAAAAAACAAACCTGTAGGACTTGTATTTATTGGTATTAAGATGGGAAATAAAATATTTATTATCAAAAATTTATTTAGAAAAAAGAAAAGATCTATAATACAAAATAATACTGTCAAAAAATGTATATATTTATTGACAAAAATTATTTGATTTCAGTTACAAACTTTCAGCTCTTTTTTGAAAAGCATCCGCTATTTTATTAAGTCCATATTGAAAAGATTTTGACATTATAATATTAAGAAATTTATTCTTAATTTCGAAATCGACATCAAAATGAACTTCAGTAAAATTATCTTTCTCCACAAACCTCCAATTATTTTCTAAATAATTCAAAGGACCATCAATATTAGTTACATGAATGTGATCATTTTTTTTATCATATTTGACGTCACTTTTATAAGTGTCTGTAAAAGGTTTTTTACCTATAGTTAGATCTGCAATAATGTTTATAGAACCTTCGACTTCTTTTTTTTCGTAAACCTTAGAATTTATACAAAAGGGTATAAATTCGGGATACTTTTCAATATCTAAAACAAAATTAATTAGTGTTTTTTTATCGCGTTCTATTAATCGCGTTACAGATGCTTTTGGCATTGAATTAATTATTTCTATTTTGTTTTAATTTGGCAAAATCTTCATCTGCATGATAGGAAGATCTAGTCAATGGTGAGGATGAAACTAATAAAAAACCCTTTGACTTTGCTATTATTTCTAGATCTTTAAATTCATCAGGATGGTAATATCTATCTAGAGGATGATGTTTTGTTGTTGGTTGAAGGTATTGACCAATTGTTAAAAAATCAACATCTGCAGATCTCAAATCATCCATTACTTGGATTAATTCATCTTTTTCTTCACCCAAACCAACCATTATACCTGACTTTGTAAAAACATGTTTATTATCTTTTTTTGCATTTTTAAGAAGTTCTAAAGATGTGAAATATCTGGCGCCAGGTCTAACCTTTACATATAATCTTGGAACAGTTTCAACATTATGATTAAAAACATCTGGGTTTGCGCTTAAAATAATTTTATAAGAGTCACCTTTTCTTAGAAAATCTGGCGTTAAAACCTCTATAGTAGTATTAGGATTTTTTTTTCTAGTAATTTCTACAACTTCTTTGAAATGAGTAGACCCACCATCAGGTAAATCATCTCTATCTACAGATGTTATTACAACATGTCTTAAATTTAATTTTTTAACTGCATTTGCTATTTTTATTGGTTCAAATTGATCCAATTTTTTAGGTTTTCCAGTTTTAACATCACAAAACCCGCAAGCCCTTGTGCAAGTATCCCCCATAATCATGAATGTTGCATGTCTTTTACTCCAGCATTCAGTGATATTTGGACAGTTTGCTTCTTGGCAAACAGTGACTAAATTGTTTTGATTAACTACAGTTTTGGTTAAAAAAAATTCCTTACTGTCGGATAGTTTAGATCTAATCCAAACTGGTTTCTTTTTAATTGGATTTACTGGATTTTTAACTTTTTCTGGGTGTCTTGGTTTAATTTTGTCCATCTTGATTAATTATATAGGTAGTCTCCCCCTCTTTTCCAAATAAAAATTTGTCTCGTATTAAAATTTCAATAAAATCAAGGTCTATATCTTCTGTTAATAAAGAGTTTTTATGCTCTAATTCTTTAATTTTAAATTTCAAATCTGTTTGTTTTATCTTTAGCTCCTTATAAATATCTTTTTTATTTATATAGGAAATAAGACCTCTATCTCCACCTAAAAGATTAAAAAAAAAATAAATAAATAAAAAAGTCACAATTAAAATAAAGTAATTTTTTTTTATTTTATCAAACATTAATTAATACTATGCATTTTAGATTTTTTTCCAAGTTGATGTTCAATTCTTAATAATTGATTGTATTTCGAAACTCTCTCTGATCTAGCTAATGACCCAGTTTTAATCTGATTAGAATCAGTTCCTACAGCAAAATCTGCAATAAATGTATCTTCACTATCACCAGATCTATGTGAAATTATGGTTTTATAACCAATTAATTTTGCAAATTTTATAACTTCGAGTGTTTCAGTGACAGTACCAATTTGATTTAATTTAATTAATATTGAATTAGCTGAAACATTTAAAAAGCCAATTTTCAATCGTTCTAAATTTGTAACAAACAGATCGTCCCCAACAATTTGTAATTTATTTTTAGTTTTATTTAAAAGCTTTGACCAAGCTGACCAATCATTTTCACCAAATGGGTCCTCAATAGACATAATTTTATATTTTTGCACAAGTCTAAGATAGTTTTCTATAGAATTATCTACACTAACGTATTTTTTAGAGTGAATTGAATATTTTTTATTTTTCAGTAACTCATTAGCTGCAACGTCCAGACATATAACTACGTCTTTTCCATTCTTAAAACCTGATAAATTTATAGCTTTTACTATAAGTTTTAGCGCGGTTTCATTATCATTTATCATGGGAGCGAACCCACCTTCATCTCCTACAGAAGTGGAATGACCCATTTTCTTAATTAAATCTCTTAATTTATTAATAACAATAAAACACATTCTAACACCCTCAGAAAAAGATTTAGCTTTATCTGGTCTTATCATGAACTCTTGGATTCTTAGGCCATTATTTGCGTGTGCACCTCCATTAATAATATTCATCAAAGGATAAGGTAATTTAAAATTTTTATTTATTAGCAAATTCTTATAAATTGGAATTTTTTTAATTTTAGATGATAATTTTTTGACAGCTATTGAAACTGAAAGTATTGCATTAGCTCCGACTCTTTTTTTTTGTTTGGTGCCATCAAGTCTGATTAATAAATTGTCTATTTTATCTTGTTGATGAATGTTAAAATTTTTTAACTTCTTTGAGATTACTTTATTTATAAATTCAACAGGTTTTAAAACACTTTTTCCAAGATATTTTTTATTATTCATATCTCTTTTTTCAAAAGCTTCGTAAGTTCCAGTTGATGCTCCAGATGGACAAATTGCTGAGGCACTGATATCTTTCACAAACACTTCTGTTTCTATAGTTGGATTTCCTCTGCTATCGAAAACTTGTCTAGCAATAACTTTAGAAATTTTAGACATTTCTTTTCTTTGTTAGATTATCTATTTCTACAATCTGATTTATGAGATTATCTAATTTATTTAATGGAACCATATTTGGTCCATCAGAAGGAGCATTATCAGGATCTTGATGCGTTTCTATAAAAATTGCAGCAACACCCACTGCAACAGCTGCTCTAGATAAATGTTCAACAAATTCTCTTTGTCCACCACTTTTATCTCCTTGGCCACCAGGTTGCTGAACTGAATGGGTTGCATCAAAAACAATTGGATAACCATTTTTTGCCATTATAGGTATTGATCTCATATCTGTTACTAAAGTGTTATATCCAAAACTAGCACCTCTCTCTGTTACAAGAATATTATTATTTCCAGAGTCAGATATTTTTTTTGTTACATTTACTATATCCCATGGAGCTAAAAACTGACCCTTTTTGACATTGATAATTTTTTTTGTTTTTGCTGCAGCAACTAATAGATCTGTTTGTCGACATAAAAAGGCTGGGATTTGTAAAACGTCGATATGTGGTGCAACAATTGAACATTGCTCCTCATTATGAATATCGGTAAGGACAGGAACTTTTATTTGATTTTTTATTTTATCAAAAACTGGTAAGGATTTTTCTAATCCAGCTCCTCTTTTACCTTTAAGACTTGTTCGGTTGGCTTTATCAAATGAGGTTTTATAAATAAAACCAATGTCATATTTATCAGTAATATTTTTAATTTCCCCTGCCATATCTAAGGCATGTTGCTCAGTTTCTAATTGGCAAGGACCTGCTATTAAACAAATTTTATTTGAGTTAGAAATATTTAAATCCTGACATTTAATAATTCTATTTTCCATGGTAATTTTTTGAAGCTTTTATAAATGATTTAAATAATGGATGTGGTGATAATGGTCTTGATTTAAACTCAGGATGAAATTGAACACCAATAAACCAAGGATGATTTTTTAATTCAATTATTTCAGGTAATTTGTTATCTGGAGACATACCTGAAAATATTAATCCTTTTTTTTCAAATTTTGATCTTTGGTTATTATTAACTTCATATCTATGTCTGTGTCTTTCTTTTATTTCATTTAAATTATAAATCTTTTTTATGGCAGAATTATTTTTTAATTTAGCTGTATAAAGCCCTAATCTCATTGTCCCACCTAAGTTTTTTTCTGTGCCCTTAAAAACTTTTCCATTTTTGTTCCATTCATGGATTAATCCAATAACAGGATAGCATTTTTTTTCAAGCTCTGTAGAACCTGCATTTTTTATATTTAATTTGTTTCTGGCGAATTCTATGATTGCCATTTGCATTCCAAAACAAATACCAAAAAAAGGTATTTTTTTTTCTCTTGCATATTTAATTGCCGCAATCTTTCCTTCTGTTCCTCTTTTGCCAAATCCACCTGGTATTAATATTCCAGAAACACTCTTAAGTTTTTTGCTTATTTCATTTTTTTTTAGTTTATCAGATTCAATTCTTACCAAATTAACTTTTACATTATTTGCTATACCGCCGTGTGTTAATGCTTCATCTAAAGATTTATATGCATCTTTTAAGTTTACATATTTACCTATTATTCCAATATTAATTGCTTTATTATTTTTTAGAACAGTTGCAGTAATATTTTTCCATGGATTTAAATTGGGTTTCCTTTTTGATTTTATTTTAAAATATTTTAAAACTTGTTTATCTAATTTTTGGTTATAAAAGCTAATTGGTGCCTCATAAATTGTCCTAACATCAACAGTCTCTATAACATTTTTAATATCTACATTACAAAATAAAGATATTTTTTTTCTTTGTTCTAAAGGTATATGCTGCTCTGATCTACATATAACAATATCTGGCTGTATACCGATACTTCTTAATTCTTTGACACTATGTTGTGTAGGTTTTGTTTTTATCTCATCAGAAGATTTCATAAATGGTACTAAAGTTAAATGAACAAATAATGTTCTAGACCTTCCATGATCGTTTGAGAATTGTCTTATAGCTTCTAGAAACGGTAAACTTTCTATGTCACCAACAGTTCCACCAATTTCACAAATTACAAAATCTTCATTACTAATGTCTTTGCTAATAAAATTTTTTATTCTATCTGTTATGTGTGGAATTACTTGAACTGTCTTACCTAGATAACCCCCTTGTCTCTCTTTTTTAATTACATCACTATAAATTTTACCTGTAGTAATATTATCAGATTGTTTTGATGAAATATTTGTAAATCTTTCATAATGTCCCAAATCTAAGTCAGTTTCTGCACCATCATCAGTAACAAATACCTCTCCATGTTGAAAAGGACTCATTGTTCCTGGATCAACATTTAAATATGGATCCATTTTACGTATCCTGACTTTATAACCTTGTGACTTTAATAAATATGCAAGCGATGCTGAGGATAATCCTTTTCCAAGTGATGATACCACGCCGCCAGTGACAAATATATATCGCGCCATGGAAGTATCTTATAGACCTAAAACTTAAAAATTCAAAGTATTAATTATTGCTATCTGGAACCTTTGGTGCATCATCAGTTTCCTCTATTTTATCTAAAACTGATGTTGTGGGAGTTAATTCACCTCTTGAAAGAATCGTTAAACAGAGACTACATATTATAAATAAAGTAGCAATTATTGCTGTAGCTTTAGTTAAAAAATTTCCTGCAGATCTTGAAAGCATAAAGTTATCTTGGGACACCCCAATACCTAATGCACCACCCTCAGATTTTTGAAATAAAACTAAAACAACTAGAATAGCTGCAAGAATAATATTAATTATTAAAAGTATATTTTCCACGAGGTCTAATTAGTTGATTTTTTAATTATATCAATAAAATTTTTTGCTCTCAAAGAAGCGCTTCCTATTAAAAATCCTTTTAAATCATTAATTTTTTTTAACTCTGATGCATTTTTAGAATTAACAGATCCTCCATAGATAATTTTGTGTTTTTGTTTTTTTTTTAATTTCCTAATTATATTATTTATGTCTCTAAAATTTTTTCTTAACTCAGATGATTTTGGTATTTTTCCGGTTCCAATAGCCCATCTAGGTTCATATGCAAAAATAATATTATTAATTTTTTTTATATTCTTTAATGCAATAGTTATTTGTCTTTTAAGTACTGAGAAAGTTTTATTATTTTTTTTTTCTTTGTATGTTTCCCCAATACAAAGAATTACTTTTAATTTTTCTTTAAGTGCTGAATGAATTTTTTTATTTATTAGTATATCATTTTCCTGATTTCTAATTTCAGAATGACCAATAATTACATACTCACCTCCTGCTGACTTAATTAATTTAGAATTTACAGATCCTGTAAATGCTCCATAATCATTTAATTGAGAAAGGTTCTGAGCACCTACTTTAATTTTAGAGTTTTTTACTTTATTTTTAACTAATGAAATTAGGGTAAATGGTGGACAGTAAATAATTTGATTTTTTTTATTTTTTGATTGTTTTAAAAATTTTATGGTTTTATTAATGCCAGAGATGTGACTTTTTTCTCCATTCATCTTCCAATTAGCTATAAAGATCATATTATTATTTGTCATCTTAGATAATTTAATTTATAGGTTTGTTTTTTATAATCAATATATAAAGAATTACTCATGTTGGGAAAATTAAGAGGTTTTACAAATAGTAAATTGGCAGGTGTCCTCGTGGCTATAATAATTGTTCCTTTTGTTTTTTGGGGAATGGGAAGTGTCTTTAGTGGCGGGAATACAAATAATATTGCTAAGATAAATAATAACTCAATTTCAACGAAAGACTTTATTGATCATATAAACCGATCAAGAATTAATCCTGATTACATAAAAGAAAATTTAGATAACAATATCTTAGAGAGAATTTTGAGTGACCTTATATCAAAAGATTTAATCTCAATGGAGTATAAAGATTTAAATGTAAAAGTTTCAGATAGATCATTAAAATTAAATTTACAAAACGACATAAATTTTCTTGATGATGACAAAAATTTTTCTAGATTGAAATATGAAAAATTTCTTTTAGAGAATAATATTATTGCAGCTGAATTTGAAAATAGACTAAAAAATTCTCAGTTAAGAAAAAGACTATTTGATTATATTGGTGGTGGTATTAAATCACCATATTATTTACAAAATAAGATTTACATAAATGAAAACAAAAAAATAAATATTCAATACTATGATCTTGAATATGCTTACGATAAAGATATCTCAGACGTTGAAATTAATAATTATATAATCGAAAATGAGGAAAACCTAAAAGAAGCATACATTGATTTTAGTTATGCTAAAGTTGAACCCTCAAATCTAATTGAAATCAATGAATTTAATGAAGATTTTTACAAAAAAATTGATGAAATCGAAAATGATATATTAAATGAAATGTCTTTAGAAGATATCGCTAAAAAAAATGAAATAACATTGCAAAAAAGAAACAATTTTAAGTTCTTAAATGAGGATGATGTATTTAAAGAAATCTACGAAAATAAAGATAAAAAAGAAATAGTTTTAAAAGATAAAGACAATTACTTTTTAATATATCAAGTTACAAAAATAAATAATTTACTACCAAATAAAAATAATACAACATTCAGAGATAAAGTTAAAAATAGAATTTTATTAAAGAAAAAATTTGATCTTAATAAAAATTTATTTGAAAAAATTCAAAACAAAGATTTCAATGATTCTGACTTTGACAATCTAGTAAAAAATAAAGAAGATATAAATTCAGGAATAATTAACTCAATTAATGATGATAGTTTATTTGATGAGACATCTTTAAAGCTTATTTATGAATTGCCAAAAAATAGTTTTGTTATGGTTTCAAATAGAACTAATAATATATTTTTAGCAAAGATTAATCAGATCAATTATGAAAATTTAAAAAGTACAAACGAAAATATCCAAGAATATCTTGTTAAAACAAATATCAATTTGATCGATGATATTTATAGTTCTTATGATACATCACTTAACACTAAGTATGAAGTTAAAATATTTAATAACAATATAGATCGAATAAAAGATTATTTTAAATAATGCTTAATATAAGCCTTAAACAATTTAAGATTAATCATAAAAAAAAAATAAACCAAATACTCTATTTATCTTTGGATAGTGATGGTTCTAAAGAAATAATAAATTTAATAAATAATTTTTTTACTGAAAAAAATGCTTTTGTATTTGAGTCTGTAGAAAAAGGATTTATTAAAGGCAGATATACAATTTTTGGAAAAAATCCTGATAAAGTTTGGGAATTTAATAATAATGTAAGCAAGATATACTTTAATAACAAAGTTAAAATTTTGAAAGGCACTGCAAAGAAAAATATAGAAAATGTTATTGAAAGTTTTAAATTTAAAATTCCTGGAGAATTACCCTCAATTAGCTCCATAATATCGGGATACTTTTCATATGACATTATTAGATATCTAGAAAATATTCCTAATAAAAATAGAGACGATTTAAAATTGCCTGATGCTAGAATTATCAGACCAAGAGAACTAATAATACATGATAATATAAAAAAGAAATTATATTTTATAATTAATGTTTTTTGTGATGAAAAAATAAATAATTATAAAACTAGATATGAAAAAATAATTAATCAAATTGAAAATTTAATTTTTTTATCTAATTATAATAATTTGTATCTAGATAAAACTAATAAAAAAGTTAAAACAAAAATAAAATCAAATATTTCTAAACAAAAATTTTTATCAAATGTAAAGAAGGCTAAAAAATATATTAAAATTGGAGACATATTTCAGGTAGTTCTAAGTCAAAGATTTGAAACTAAGCTAAGTAAAAACCCAATAGAAATTTATAAAAAATTAAGAAAAACAAACCCTTCTCCTTTTATGTATTTTTTTAATTTTAAAGATTTTCAGATTATTGGCGCTAGTCCAGAAATACTTGTTAGGTTAAGAAATAATAAAGTTACGATTAGACCAATAGCTGGAACAAGACCAAGGGGAAAAAATAAAAAACAAGATTTATTTTTTGAAAAAGATTTACTGAATGACAAAAAAGAGCTGTCCGAACATTTAATGCTTCTTGATTTAGGAAGAAATGATACTGGAAAGGTATCAAAGATTAATACTGTAAAAGTGACTGAAAGTTTTTCAATAGAAAGATACTCTCATGTCATGCATATTGTATCAAATGTTGAAGGAGTATTTAATAATAAATACTCAAAATTTGAAACTATGTTGTCTGGATTTCCAGCAGGAACAGTATCTGGGGCTCCAAAAATTAGAGCAATGGAAATAATAGATGAGTTAGAGACAACTAAAAGAAAAGTTTATGCCGGTGGAATTGGATATTTTTCAGCAAATGGTGAATTTGATACATGTATTGCACTTAGAACTGCAGTAGCTAAAAATAAGAAATTTTACGTGCAATCTGGTGCTGGAATAGTTGCAGATAGCAAACCACAAAACGAATATCGTGAAACAGTTAATAAAGCAAAGGCTCTATTAAAAGCAATTGAGTAATTATGAAAATAATTTTAATTGATAACTATGATAGTTTTACATTTAATTTGTATCATTACATATCTAAGTTTTGTCAAAATGTAGACGTAGTAAGAAATGATAAAATTAATACAAAAGAAATTTTAAAAAAAAAATATAATAAAATTGTGATATCGCCTGGTCCAGGTAATCCTGATCAAGCTGGAAACTGTTTATCAATAGTAAATGAATTGTATAATAAAATTCCAATACTTGGAGTTTGTTTAGGTCATCAAATTATAGGTCAAATATTTGGATCTAAAATTATTCAAGCTAAAGAATTGGTTCATGGAAAAACAAGTAAAATCATTTCAAAAAATATAGGGATTTTAAAAGGAATACCAAAAATATTTGAGGCAACTAGATACCATAGTTTAATAATCGATAGGAAAACACTCTCTAAGGATTTAGAAATTACAGCCATGACTTTAGATGGAATAATTATGGGTGTTAAACATAGAATTTATGATGTTCATGGAGTACAATTTCACCCTGAAAGTATAAAGACTAAAGATGGTTTAAAAATTTTAAATAATTTTATTAAATAAATGGAAAAATATTTAAAAAAACTTGAATTAGGTGAAAATTTAACATTACAGGAAAGTATTGGTGCTTTTGAAATTTTGATGAATGGAAAAGCTAATGATAACGAAATTTATAATTTTTTAACTCTGCTCTCTAAAAAGGGTGAAGTTTCAACAGAAATAGCAGGTGGTGTCTCAGTGCTTAGAAATAAAGCGAAAAAAGTTAATGTAGATGACTGTATAGATACATGTGGAACAGGTGGTGATGGCAAGGATACACTAAACATATCTACCGCTTCCGCATTATTACTTTCGAGTATGGGCATTAACGTAGCAAAACATGGTAATAAAGCAGTTTCTTCAAAATGTGGATCCGCAGATGTTTTGGAAGCATTAAATATAAATATCAACTTGGAGCCCAAAGATATTGAATATCAAATTAAAAAAAATCATTTTGGATTTATGTTTGCCCCAAATTATCATAGCGCAATGAAATATGTTGGTCCAACCAGAAAAAAAATTGGGAAAAGGACAATTTTTAACATGATTGGTCCTTTGAGTAGTCCGGCAAATGTTGAAAAACAAGTTGTGGGAGTTTTTGATAAAAAACTTCTAGATATATTTGCTAATGCTTTGAAAGATTTAAATATTAAATTTGCTTGGATTATTAATAGCAATGATGGTTTAGATGAAATATCACCATATGATAAAACTATTGTTAAACAATTAAGAAATGGTGAAATTAACGAAATGATTATTGATCCTAAAGAATTAAAAGTAAATGCTGAAGGTTTCGATAAAATAGTTGGAAATGACGCAAAATTTAATTCACAAAAAATTATAGATATATTTAAAGGTAATGATGATGACTTTTCTAAAGCAGTATCATTAAATGCTGCAGCTGGTTTAATAATATCCGAAAGAGAAGATAATTTTAAATATGCCTATGAAAAAGCAAGAGATCATTTGCTATCAGGTAAAACATATTCACATTTAAAAAAATTGAGAAATGTCTGAAAATATATTAGAAAAAATAATTAATAAAAAAAGAAATAAAATTAAAATTTTAAAAAAAGATATTTCAATAAATTCGCTAAATGACAAAATTACAAATCTACAAAATTTTATAAATTTTAAAGAAAAAATACTGAATAATATAAATCATGACAAAATTTCTATTATTGCAGAGATTAAAAAAGCCAGCCCTTCAGCTGGTATAATTATTGAAAATTATAATCCTGTAGAAATTGCAAATATATATTTAAAAAATAATACAACTTGCTTGTCAGTTTTAACTGAAGAGGATTTTTTTTTGGGAAACTTAATTCATATTAGCAAGATCAAACAAAAAATAAATTTACCTATTTTATGTAAAGATTTTTTTGTTGATAAATTTCAAGTCCATCTTTCTAGGAGTTATGGTGCTGATGCTATTTTAATAATTTTAGCTGGCGTTGATGAAAAAACTGCAGATGAATTGTATGAAGAAGCTGAGAAACTCAAAATGTCTGTAATTGTTGAAGTTCACACTGTTGAAGAGGCTAAAAAATCTCTAAAGTACAAAAATGCACTAATAGGGATAAACAATAGGAATTTAAAAACACTAAAAACAGATATAAATACAACTTATGATATTCATAATATTTTAATTAATCATAACGGGCCATTAATTTCAGAGAGCGGAATAAAAAACAAAGAAGACGTTTTGAAAATAGCCTCAGAAACTAAAATAAAAACATTTCTTATTGGTGAATCAATTTTAAAAAATTTAGAAAATAATAATATTTTTTCTATTTTATAAAAAAAGTGTTGATTTTATTGGGGTTTTAACTCTTGTTTAATTGGTAGAACTTTTATAGAACATTTATGTACACAATTTGTTCTATGTTAACTAAAAAACAAAAAAACCTGCTTTTATTTATCAACAAGAAGTTGAGATCTAGTGGTGTATCTCCTTCTTACGAGGAAATGAAGGAATCTTTAAATCTAAAGTCTAAATCTGGAATTCATAGATTAATTAGTGCTTTAGAAGAAAGAGGCTTTATTAAAAGATTGGCACATAAAGCAAGAGCTTTAGAAGTCATTAAGTTACCTGAAACAGCTTCAGCAAATGATATTTACAATAGTTTTTCACCAAGTGTAATCAGAGGTGGGCTTGATGAAAGTTCAAATCAAAATAATTCAGATGAAAATGAAATACCTGTATTAGGTAAAATTGCTGCTGGTACACCTGTTGAAGCAATTCAAAACGAAGTTGCTAGAATACCTTTGCCTTCAAATATTGAGAAGAATGGAGAATTTTTTGGACTCAAAGTGCAAGGTGACTCGATGATTGAGGCTGGAATAAATGATGGTGATACAGTAATTGTGAGAAAAGCTGATACTGCAGAAAATGGTAAAATAGTTGTTGCGTTAATTGATGATCATGAAGCAATGTTGAAGAGAATAAGAAGAAAAGGTAAGACCGTAGCTTTAGAAAGTGCAAATAGAAATTACGAAACTAAAATATTTGGTCCTGATAGAGTAAAAGTTCAAGGAATTCTAGTATCTTTATATAGAAACTTTTCCTAAAATAGTCTAAATAAATCTGATGAAAACTGTAGCAACTAGATTTGCTCCATCACCAACCGGCCCTTTACACATTGGAGGAGTGAGAACCGCATTATTCAATTGGCTTTATTCAAAAAATAAAGGTGGTAAATTTTATCTAAGAATAGAGGATACCGATAAAGAAAGGTCTAAAGAGGAATTCAAGGATCAAATAATTAATTCCTTAAAATGGATAGGTATTAATTACGAAGATAGTGAATATATTCAATCAGATAAAATAGATGATCATATAAATGTAGCTAATGAATTATTAAAAAAAGGTTTAGCTTATAAATGTTATTGTTCAAGTGAAGAGATTGAAGAACAAAAAAAAAGGGCAAAACAAAAAAAAATACCATATATCTATAATAGAAAGTGGAGAGATAAGAGTGAAACTGATGCTCCAAAAGAAATTGATCCTGTAATAAGATTTAAAAGTAAAGTTGAAGGAAAATCTATGTTAAAAGATTTGGTCCAGGGAAATATAGAAATTGAAAATAATACTATTGAAGACTTTGTTATATTAAGAGCAGATGGATCGCCTACATATAATTTATCAGCATCAGTAGATGATCATTTAATGGGCATGACACATATAATTAGAGGTGATGATCATAAAATAAATACATTCAAACAAATACAGATTTATGAAGCTATGAATTGGAATGTACCGTTTTTTGCACACATACCACTAATTCATACTATTGAAGGAAAGAAACTATCAAAAAGAGATAATGCATCAACGTTAGATGATTATTCTAAAATTGGAATAATGCCTAATGCCCTTAGAAACTATCTTCTGAGATTAGGATGGTCATACAAAGATAAGGAAATTTTTGATTTAGACGAAAGTATCAAATACTTCAATTTAGAAGGAATTGGAAAATCACCTTCAAAATTAGATATTGATAGAATTTATTCAATGAATGAACATTATATAAAAAATATTAATGAAAATGATCTATTTAATTTTTTAATAACATATTGTGAAACTTTTCAAGAAAAGATAAATGATTTAGCACAGAAAAAAATTAAAAATTCATTACATTTTTTAAAAAATAAAGCAAAAACTTTGCAAGATATTTACAAGAATTCAAAATTTTTAATAAATGACAATGTTCAAATAGAAAAAGAAGATAAAAAACTTTTAGACGTAACAGCTATTAAAATTATTAAGATATTTAGCGATGATATTAATAAACTATCAAATTTTACTAGAGAAACACTAGAACCAATAATTAATGACCTAATAAAAAAAAATAATACAAATTTTAAAGGTGTTGGACAACCACTAAGAATATGCCTTACAGGATCAAAGTTTGGACCGGGTATTTATGATATATTGTGTTCTCTAGGAAAAGAGGAAGTTTTAAAAAGATTATCTCAAATAAGATAACAAAACATTAGATACTTCATTACTTGATGAAGTGGTTGATTTTAATTCCATAACGGTTTTATTAACTTGTTTTAATTGTTGATTTATAAGCTCAGGTTTTTTTAATAAATAATTAACTGCTTTATATATTTCATCAGAGCTACATTCATTTTGTAATAGTTCAGGAATAATTTCTTTATTATTTATAATATTTATCATGTTTGCGAATTTTATTTTTAAAAATAACTTAGCGATTAAGAAATTAACAAAATTCATTTTATAAATTATTATTGATGGTATACCATATTTACAAACTTCAAGTGAAACTGTTCCAGATTTAACAATTGCAAAAATAGATTTTTTAATTGTAGCAATTTTTATATTTTCATTTGAAATAAGATCAACATTTTCTAAGTTATTTTTTTTTATAACTTTTGATAAATATTCTTTAGAATCTTGGGTTGCATGAAAAATATAATTATAATTAATTTTCTCTTCATTCATTTTTTTTATGAAGTCGATAAGTATAGGAACATGCGCTTTTAATTCTGATAATCTACTACCAGGAAAAATTGAAATAATTTTACCTTTTAATAATTCTTTAATTTCAATTTTTTCATTATTTGGATTATCTAATATTGGATGACCAACAAACGTATTTTTTAGTTTTTCCTTATCAAAATATTTTTTTTCAAAATTAAATAATAGAAGAATATGATCTAAGTAGCTTTTCATTTTTTTGACTCTACCCTCTCTCCAAGCCCAAACTTTAGGAGCAATAAAGTGAACTGTTTTTATATTTGGTTTTTTTAATTTAATTATTTTTGAAACACGAAGAGTAAAATCAGGACTATCAACACTAAATAAAATATCAGGATTGAAATCTAAAATTTTTTTTACAGTTTCATTAATCTTTCTTTTTATCTTAAAAATATTCAAAAATATGTCAGTAAAAGCTATATATGTAATGTCTTGTTGATCGTATATTGACTTAATACCTATCGATTTTAAATGTTGACCTCCAACAGATAAATATTCAACATCTACCACAGTTTTTTTTAATTCTTTAATAGCTTCTGCGGCCAACTTATCACCAGATGGTTCACCTGTTAAAATAAAAATTTTTTTCATTTAGCCATAACAAAAATATTATTTTTATTAGCAAATTTAAGTCCTTCATGTTTGTCTAAAAATATATTTTGACCTGCTTTAACAACAATTCCTCTAATATTTGCTTTTTTACAATCCTTTATTGTATCTAGACCAATAGTGGGCAAATCGACACGTAAATCTTGCTTAGATTTAGGCATCTTCAATAAGAGTTTATTCTTTAGATTATTGTTTCTGATAGATTTTAACATGTCCTTTGTTCCTTTTCTTTTTTCGAGAGAAACAATTTTCTGATCATTGATTACTAATGCTTGAACATGGTTAAATGAATTTGATTTATTTAGTATCTGAATGCCTTTTTTAATTGTTAATTTGTCAGTAATACTAGGTTTTGCTTTTGTATAGCATCCTTTGGTTAAAGTTAGTTCTGGATTATATTTATTTAATTTAACAACTTTTATTTTGTTTTCTGATAAAATATTAATCAATTCTTTTAATATAGCTGCATCTCCTAATTTAGATGCCTTTATAATTCTAGGGATATAGTAAAAACCTTTAAGATCTAATTTTAGTTTAGAAATTCTTGGTTTAACAATATTTCCTGCAAATAAAACTTTTTTACATTTTTTTGATTTAATTAATTCTAAAATTTTACCAAATTTTCCAATATTAATAAAATGACAGTTTTTATCTTTTTTGAATTTATTATTTTTTGATAAATCTAATATGAAGTATTTAATTTTTTTTTTTTTTAAACTTTTTATAATTTCTAATGGAAGTTTATGTTCGCCTAAAAATAATCCAATCATTTAATATTTTCTGGAAGAGAAATGGGTCTTTTTTTATCGGAATTTAAAAAATTAATTATAATTTTAACATATTTATTTTCTTTCATTTGGGAATCTAGATTTTCATAATTTGATCTAAAATTTTGATTAATGAAAACTATATCCAAAAATTTTTGTAATACTTTAATATCCTGGTTTGAAACTTTTGCTCTTCTAAGTCCTATAAGATTAAGCCCAACTAAATTATTTCTATTACCTATAGATAAACCAAATGGAATTACATCACTTAAAACACCAGTCATTCCACCAACCATTGCTAATTGGCCAATTCTAGAAAATTGATGAATGGCACAACTACCACCAATTATAGCATTATCTTCAATAGTGACATGTCCACCTACCTGAACATTATTTGCAAGAACGATATTATTTCCAATATTGCAATCATGAGCGACATGACAATAGACCATCAATAAATTATTATTTCCTAATTTTGTGACAGTTCCTCCTTCAGTTGTGCCTGGATTAATGTTAACATATTCTCGAAACTTGTTATTATCACCAATTATAATTGAGTTTTTTTCTCCTTTATATTTTAAATCCTGAGGATCTGTTCCAATAGAGGCAAAAGGAAATATTTCGTTACTTTTTCCAATTTTTGTATTTCCAACTATATTAACATGAGAATGCAATACTGTATTTGATCCTAATTCAACATCCGGCCCAATCGTACAATATGGTCCTATGCTAACATTATCTGAAATTTTTGATTTATTATTAATTATTGCTGTATGGTGTATCACAATAAATTTTTAACAAATTATTTTTTAAATGCTTATCAATAATTACTACTGTTTATTTCTTTCTATCGACAATAGTCGCAGACCACAGTGCATCAGCCATTTTTTTACCATCAACAAATGCCTCGCCTTTATATTTCCATACTCTTCCGTGAGATCTTATAGCTTCAATATTTAATTCAAGTTTACAGTCAGGTATCACGGGATTTCTAAATCTTGCTTTATCAATTGTCATTAAAAAAACTAATTTATCTTCATAAGTTTTTTTATCAATACCATCTGCTGTTAGTGCAGCCGCCGCTTGTCCAAAAGCTTCAACAATTAATACACCTGGCATTACTGGCTCTCCTGGAAAATGACCTTGAACAAAAAAACTGTCTTTTCTTACATTTACTATTGCTGTAGCAGATTTAAGTTTTTTAATATTGATTAATTCATCAATTAATAACATTGGTTCTCTATGAGGTAATAAATCTTTAATTTGATTTTTATTTAAGTTATGTGACATTTACTTATTTTCTCTTAAAAAATTTCGAATATCTTTTGCAGGATATCCCATCACTTTGGTGTTGTCTGGTATATTTTTTATTACGCCGCTTCCTCCAGCAATTTGCACATTATTACCAATCTTTAAATGTCCAGAAATACCAGCTTGACCTCCAATTAAAACTTTATTTCCAATAGTGCTACTTCCAGCAAATCCAACTTGTCCTGTTATAATGCAATTATCTCCTATATTTACGTTATGAGCAATATGTACTTGGTTATCAATGAAAGTATTTTTACCAATCACTGTATTTGATAGTGATCCTCTATCAATGGTATTATTACACCCTATTTCTGAATTGTCTTTAATTATTACCATTCCTATGTGGGGATAACGATAATTAGCAATAGTTTCTGGGGAAAAACCAAAGCCTTTTTTGCCTACAACTGAACCATCTAATATTCTAACATTTTTACCAACTATAGTATTTTTTAATAGAACATTATTGCCAATTATAGAGTTTGAACCTATCTCAACATTAGATTCGATTATACTATTGTGTCCAATTACCGAATTTTTTCCAATCTTAACTTTTTTTCCTATTAATACATTTTTTCCAAAAGATACTTTTTTGTAATTACTTTTAACTGGTTTTGATACATTAAAATCAACAGCGTCGTTGATTGAATCTGGGTAGAAGAGTTCAGAAATTAATGCAACTGATTTTAAAACATTTTCTACTATAATTGGATAACAATGGGCATTTATAATTTTTTCATATTTTTTATGAGATATAACATATTTAACTTTTGATTTTTTTAATATTTCAAGATACTTTATACTATTAAAAAATGATATATCATAAGCGTTAGCATCGGTTAAATTTTTAATATCATTTATATTAATATTCTTACCAGAAGGCTTCTTTTTTAAAACTTTACAAATTTTATTTAAAGTTATGTTTAGTTTTTTATAAAAAAAAGGATTTTTAATTTTCATTTAATAAATTTTTTTGTTCCACTTCATCATTTAGAATTTTCATTAAATCATTGGTTATATCTAGTGTTTTAATTCCTAATAAAATATTTTTTTTTTCAACAACTAAATTTATATTTTTTTCTTCAACATATCTTGTAAGTAAAGGATTCAGAATTTTTAATATCTTGGAAGTATAATTTTTTTTTTTTTTAAGAATTTCTTTAAAATTTTCATTTTTTTTTGATTTATATTCTTTTACTAATTTGTTTAAATCGACAATTCTCTTATCTATTTCATTTTTGCTCATTATATTTTTTTGTTTATTTATCTCGTTTTCTTTCTCTTTAATTTTTGATTCCATTATTTTTAAATTAATTTTTTTTTCTTTTTCGATTGCCAATATTTTTTCTTTATAAAATTTTCCAACTTCGGAATTATCAATTATAAATTGAACATCTAAAAAAACTATTTCTTTAGAAAATGAATTTTTACTAAAAAAAATTAAAAAAATGATTAATAGAAATTTTTTCATTAGAATGATGTTCCAATTTGAAATCTAAAATTTTCTGTTACATCTGTTTTAGCCTCACTTAGTGGAATTGCATAAGATAATGATAGAGGTCCTAGAGGACTATACCAATTAAGTGCTAAACCAGAAGATGAACGGATTTTATTTGAGTCTAGACTACTATTGTAATCAACTTCCCAAACATTAGCCATATCTATAAATAAATTTATATCCACATCTTCACTTTCAAATAGAATATTTGGAAGGGTAGAATTTAAATTTAGAGCTGAAGCATAATTTCCTCCAATATATTGAGACCCATCTTTTGGTCCAATTTTACCACTCTCAAAACCACGTAATCTTCTACTAGGAACATACACTCTTTTAGAAATTCTGACATTGTCATCTATAGAATTTATTGCACTTAAATAAAATTGCGCTGATAATATTAAACTTTCTCCAAAGGAATGATAAGTAGAACTCGTAAAAGTATTTTCGATAGAATTATCATCTGATATTACTGGAATTGTTTGAGAGAAATAATTTATATATCCATCGGTAGGTTGAAAATTTTGATCAAGTTTGTTTAATTTTAATGCATAACTTATAAGATTTTCGAAGTATGTGCCTTCTTGTTTTTTTACTATACTATTTGCGTTGTTTGAGGTTTCAAGATCTTCATAATAATTTGAAATTTCGAGATTTACAAATAAATCATTGAATTGTTCGAACTCGGTTCCCAAAGTCAGTCCCGTTCTATTCGTTTTATAACCACTTTCTGTTAATAAATCTTCTGTTGAGCTTTCAACAATTGTTTCTATAGATTTGTCCGAGTTATTGTAATTTGGGTTTAAAACTGAAAACTTACCTTTAATACTATCATCGGTAATAGTAAAATTGGTATCTAATTTTATTCCTAGACCTAAATAATTGTTTTCCTTTATGCCTCCTGTTAAACTAGAACCTGTAGTCCCTGTTCCGGCTCCAGCAAAAATTTCACCTGTAGGTTTTTCTTCAACTTCTATATCTATTACCTTATTTTCATTATCAATTTCCGTAACATTGTAAGTAACTGTTTTAAATATATTTTGTCCCTTCATATTTGCAATTGATTTTTCGAATAGAATTTTATTAAATGGGTCTCCCTCATCAACAATTAATTCATTTCTTATAACTTTTTCATCTGTTATGAAATTTCCCAAAATATTAATTCTATCGACAAAATGCTTATCTAAATCGTTGAAATTAATAGAAATATCAATTTTATTATTGTCTATAATAATTTCTTTATAACTTGTGTTTAAAAAAATATAATTATTTCTTAAAGTAAAATTATTGAATTCGTTAATTATTTTGTTAATTTTCTTTTTTGAATAAACACTGCCTTGTAAATCTACAATTTTTTCTTCAAAATCTTTGAAATTATCTATATTAAGAATATTGTTATTACTAAACTTGATATTATTAAAATAAAATTTGTTACCAGCATCAATATTAAATAATAGCTCAAATTGATTTCTATCATTAATAATTGCAGATGTTGATTTAATTGTAACATTAAAATATCCTCTATTTTTGTAGAATTCATTTAAACGGAAAATATCGGCATCAATACGATTAGTATCTAAAAATTTATTTCTAGTAATAAATTTCCAGAATTTTGACTCTTCAGAAATAATTACATTTCGAAGAGTAGTGTCGCTAAAAATTTTTTCTCCTATGAACTTTATTTTTTTTATCTTTGCAATTTCACCTAATTTAAAATTATAATTTAAATCAATTGTATTATTAGGGTTTTTTATAATAGAAGTTTCAAGTTCAACAAAATAATAACCATAGGATTTTAAAATATTTTTTAAAAGTTTAACCTGTTCGTTTATAGTACTCTCAACAAATGGGTACTTTTCAATTTTCAAAGTTACATCTGAAATTTTTTCATAAATATTATTTTGATCAATTCCACTTATAACTACTTTTTGAATTATAGGATTTTCTTTAACACTTATAGTAACAATACCATTTAATGAAGAAATTTTTACATCTTTAAAATAATTAGTATAGTATAATTTTTTTAATGAATTATTTAGAATATTTTGATTAATATTATCTCCAATTTCTAATGATGAAAACATTATGACAGTTTCATCAGACACCCTGCTGTTTCCCTTGATATTAAATTTATTAATTGTTTCAGAAAAAACATTTGTAATAAAAAAAATATTAAAAAAAAATGAAATTATTATTAGCTTTGCTCTAATTTTATTTTGCATAAAATTTTACCTTTTTTTCTAAATAAATTTTTGCAATATTCATTACTTTTTTTATATCATAAATATTTTTTGGTTTTAATTTATAATATTTCTTTAAATAAGGACTTTTGATCAAATTAATTAAATTTTTATGTATAGAAATATAATTAATATATCCATCCAAATATTTTTGGACTAATTCATCGTTTAAAGTTATAAGAATTGTCTCGAAGTATGAATCTTTTTCTGGGATATGATTTAGTATAGAAAGTATTGGAAATTTCTTTTTGTCAGGTTCTTTGAAATACATTTTATTAAAATTTTTCATATACATATTAAACTTTAAATTTTTTATATTTGAGTTGATTTCTAATGCATTTGATATTGGTATAGTCATTTTAGTTTCATGAGCTAAGAATTTTACAATACCACCTTTAAAGAAAACAATTGCATGAACGAAAGATGAAGGGTGTATTAATATCTTTATTTTTTTTTTGTTTATATTAAAAATCTTTTTTGCTTCGATATATTCGAAAATCTTATTCATCATAGTTGATGAGTCAATCGATATTTTTTTACCCATTCTCCATGTTGGATGTTTTAAAGCATATTTAGGTTTGATGTTAATAATTTTATTTTTCGGAGTATTTAAAAAAGGTCCACCTGATGCTGTAAGGATAATCTTATCTACATTATAAAAATTTTCATTTTTAATTAATTCCCAAATTGAGTAATGCTCGGAGTCTATTGGAACAAAATTAGTTTTGTTTTTAATTAATTCTTTTTTAAGTAAATGCCAACCGCAAATTATTGATTCTTTATTAGCCATTAATAAATTTTTTGTTAATGGAATTGTTATTAATGTAGGGTATAAACCATCGATACCAGAAATTGAATTGACACAATAATTAACTTTTTTTTTTAGAATTTTCTTAATATTGCCTATTCCTAGATGTAATCTAATTCTTTGTTTTTTAAACTTATTAATATAGACATTATATTTATTCCTATCCTCAACAATAACATCTTTAACTCTATATTTTATTGCTTGTTTCAATATTTTTTTAATATTTTTATTAGTAGTAATAATTTTAATTTTATAGTTTTTAACTTTTGATAAAGATAACAATGTTGAAGTTCCAACTGACCCCGTTGAACCAAGTATTACTACATCTTTAATCATAAAAATTTTGCCACCATTAATCCGATTG
Organism: uncultured Pelagibacteraceae bacterium; assembly: GCA_902612605.1. Classification (GTDB taxonomy): domain Bacteria; phylum Pseudomonadota; class Alphaproteobacteria; order Pelagibacterales; family Pelagibacteraceae; genus Pelagibacter. Next base: position 397 of record CACMDY010000002.1, on the reverse strand, counting down.
GTAATGCAAATATTAATCCATCAAATCTATCTAGCAAACCCCCATGCCCAGGTAAAAGTGAACCAGTGTCTTTTAAGTTAGCGTTCCTTTTTAGAAAAGAAACAAACAAATCCCCGATTTGAGTTAATGTGGAAACAAACAAAGACATAAATATAATAGCTTCATAACTAATATAATTTTTAAACAAAATAAGAGAAATAATTAAAGATAGGAAATAAGATCCAAGCATACCTGAGTATGTTTTATTTGGACTTATTCTGGTTAGTTTTTTTCCTTTAAAAATTTTTCCAAATATATATCCACCAATATCTGAAGATACGGAAATAGATATAATTAATAATAAAAAAATTTTATAATTGACTATATTCAAATAAAGTATTGAACCAGTTTTTATAAC
>CACMDY010000001.1 GCA_902612605.1 uncultured Pelagibacteraceae bacterium | reverse complement strand
ATATGTCATAACTGTACTTGTAAAAATATAGTGTTTTACTTTATTTTTGAGTATTTGTTCCATTTTTTTAATATCTTCTAGTTTGTAAGCAATATTATCAAATACAACGTCAAATTTGTATTTTCTTAATTGGGATTTAATTTTAATTATTTTTTTTCTATCTATCGTTATTTGGATTAAATTATTTTTTCGATAATTTTTTCTTGTTCTATTTATTAAATATATTTGATTTTTTTTATTTTTTAAAAGTCTTAATAGAACATCTTTTCCAAAAAACCTATTTCCACCTAGAAAAAGTATTTTCATTTATTATAAACTTGTGAGTTAAGTTTTTTCCAAATTAATAAGTCTTTTTTAATATTTTTTTTGGAAACTATATCGCCTGATGGTTTCCAAGAGGTTGGGGTTATGCATGAAAAAGTATTATCTTTTTGCTTTAAATATCTACATCTATGACAAGAGCCAACTTTTAAATGAGCAATGCAAGGTATTATTTTTTTTTCATTGCCAGATATTGTTTTCATAATCATGCCTGGATCAGCAATTAATGATTGGGCAAATCCAACAAAATCAGAAAAGTTATTTTTTATAAGATTTTGTGCTGAATATAAATTTGTTATTCCTCCTTGTGCTATTACGGGTGTAGTTGAAATTTTTTTAATATTTTTTGCGTAGTCCCAATACTTTCCAATTTTCATATCTTGATATTTTTTTTCTGCGGTTTCGTACAAACCGGCTGTTATAACGTAATATGCTGGTTTATATTTATCTAGCTTCTTAACTAGTTGTTCTATATTTTTTTTATCAAAGCCATTTTTAACATAATCGTTAGCGGATAACCGAAAACCAATTCTACCCTTCAATTTTGGTTCAATTCTAATTGATTTTTCAAGTATATTTTTAACTAATCTAAACCTATTTTTAAATGTACCACCATACTTGTCCTTCCTTTTATTAAAATAATTAGACAAAAACTCATGCAGAAGATAACCATGCGCTAGATGTAACTCAATAAAATCGAAATTTGATTTAAATGATTGAACTATTGATTTACAGAACTCATCTTCTATTAAACTAATTTCTTCAATTGTGAGAGATCTTGATTTTACCCCAATTTTTTTAAAGTAATATTCTGAGGGTCCAACTATTTCTTGATTGTTATGTTTAGGGTTGCCTTGAGCACCTACATGATAAATTTGAATTGAAGCATTTGCGCCATTTTTTTTAATATTTTTAGCTAGCAATTTTAAGCCTTTAAAATACTTGTCTTTACCAGCCATCATGCCATTTAAAGTGTCGTTACCTTGATCAGATATTGCAGTCGCACCAACTGTTACCATGGAGACACCTGATTTTGCTAAATTTGAAAAAAAATTAATTATATTGTTTGTAACAAAACCTTTTTCTGACATATTTATTGAAATTGGAGAGCTTATTAGCCTATTTTTAAATAACACTCCTCCAATTATTTTTGTTTTAAATAAAGAATTTAATTTATTATCTTGCATATATAATTTTTATTAATGCTTTAATAATTTTTTTTTCATCTATCTTTTTCATACATGAGCATTTTTGATAATTTACATTAAGATTTCTTTGATGAACAGAACACCTTTTATTAGGTAAAATTTTTATAATATTTTTATCATTTTTTGCTTCTTTAAAGTCAGTAGGACCAGATAACATAATTACATTTTTGTTAAAAAAAGATGCTATATGTACTCCTAAACCAACAACAGAAACTATAACATCGCATGATTTTATCCATTTAACATATTCATATAATGAAAATTTTTTTTGAAATGAAACATTTATATTTTTTTCTTTAAGCTCACTGTATATAAAGTTCCACTTTTTTTTTGGTAGTGACTTGATTTTCCAATTATTTGGTACTTTCCAATTAATTCCAACTAATAAATTTTTTTTTCTATTTTTTTTTTCATTTATTTTTAATTTTTTTAATTTTTCTAGATTTTTAAACAAATGATATGTTTTTTTTTTATTAATATTTTTCTTTAAAAAATCATTTATATCATAAAGTGAATTGTCAATTTTTTCTCCAAAAACTAGATTAATTATATTACGCTTTTTTTGTGTATTAAAACTGTTTATATTATATGCTTTTTTGATTTTAAATTGTTTAAAAAAAGAAAAATAAATTTTATTTGTTACAATGCTATAACTAGTTCCTTTTAATAAATATAAAACTCTAATTACATCTCCTAAAGGAATTTGGTTTTTAGATTTTTTAAAAAGTATATAATAATTATTTTTCTCCACTTAATTGTTTTTTGAAGGTAAGGGATTATAATATTTAATATTTAATTTTTTAAGTTTTTTACTTATTCCTCTTACGCCATCTAAAGCAGTTATTAAAACCTTTTTATTTTTAATAAGTTCTTTATCAAAGTATTTTAAATGAGGTTTCAAATAAGGATATCTAAAATTATCCCTTTTTTTATTATCATCTAAAATATAATCCAAAAAGGATAAATCACTTTTTAGATGGTAAGCGAATGAGGGAACCATTTGTCCTGCACCATACCCAATTATATTTTTTCTATTTTTCAAATTATTACTCATTTTTTTTAAAATTTTTTGAAATATAAAGTTATTTTTCAATACCTTTTGGCTTATATTTTTATATTGATTGTTTTTTATAAACTTAGTTTTTGAATCTTTTTTAAAAGCAATCATTAAAGATCCTCCCCAGAAATCATAATTTATTTTTTTTGCAATTATTTTACACCCAAGCTTTTTTACTAAGTTTTTAAGTGAATTAATATTAAAGTAGTGATAATGTTGATGGAATATTTGATCAAATCTCATGTTTTTTATCATTAAATCGGCATCAGGAACTTCGACAAAAAACACCGTATCAGAGCTAAATTTCTCTACTAATTTTTTTAGTACAACAAACGGGTCCTTAATATGCTCCAGGTTATGCGTTGAAACAACAACATCGATTTTATTATCTATTTTATTAAAATTGATATTTTCAACATAATCACCTATCACACTAATTTTTTTTGATTTCGGAGGTTTTCTTTTTTTCCATATAGGGTCAATGCCATATAATTTAGAAAATTTATTTTTTAAAACTTGAATCAATTTTATATCATTGCAACCTATTTCTAAAAAGCCTTTCACTTTTTTTTTTTTTAAGACTTGAAATAAAAAATTTTTAAAATAGTTAATAGCGTTATCTGAAAGAAATGAGTCAGATGTACGATTGGCATATATATTATTGTATAGTAATTCAGGAGATACAAAATTTTCTAACTGTAAATGTCCGCAATTTTTACAAATATTTAAACCTTGGTTAAAATGATAGCTAAATTTTTTACTAATTTTATTTTTAACAAATATCCCAGTTAATGGGAATTTCCTTAAATCAATAAGTTTTCTTATTCTTCTACTGTCGCAAATTAAACATTTCTTGATTGATTGAATTTTTTTTTTCATGGATTGATATTTTTTATGTACTCCTCTAAGGCTAATTTCCAATTTCTTATTGGTTTAAGTTTAATTGATTTTAAAGAAGTTTTAAGGGGTTTAAATCCCTCTGATGGAAAAAAACTATCTTTGACAGGTATAATTTTACTTTTTGAATTTAGTAATAATCTTATATGTTTAACAAAATTAAAATAACTTACTCTTCCAGAATTTGCTAAATGATATATGCCATAAGGTTTTTTCTTTGTTAAGATTTCAATTAATTGTTTAGCTGCATCTTTTGCATATGTTGGTGTATCGATTTTATCGTATGCAATTTTTAAATTTTTATCTGATTTTAATAACAAAATTACTTTGTCCACGAAACCCATTAATTTATTATTTCTTGATCCAAATAAAGTGGGAAATCTTATAACATAATATTTTTTACATATTGATTTAACTAAAACTTCTGACAAAAATTTTGTTCCACTATAAACATTGTTTGGCTTTGGTTCACTTTTTTCATTATAAAAACTATTATTAGTTCCATCAAACACTGCATGGGTGCTTGTTTGAACTAAAATAATATTCTTTTTTTTACATATTTTTGCTAAGTTTAAAGCTCCTATAGTATTTATTGCGAAGGCCTTTTCATATAAATTTTCGCACTGATTAATTCCTACAATCGCTGATGAATTTATTACTACCGTAGGTTTAATTTGATTAATTTTACTCTCTAGTTTTTTTTTATTTATAACATTAAGTAATTTGCTTGGAAAAAACTTTATAATTATACTTTTGTGGTTTTCTTTCAAATAATTGATCAATTCAGTACCAAAACATCCACTCGCACCAATTAATAGTATTCTCATTATATGAAATTAATATGATCTGGTTTTTTTAAAATGTGGTCTTTGTAGTCTTCCTTTATTTCTTTAGTATTATTTTTTCCTTCATGAAACAAAAATCTATTAATATAATGTTGTCTACAATTTGACTCACAATGTTTATTTACATTTACTTCTTTTCTAATTTTTTCTTGAACCTCCCAATATCTTTTACTTTGCCAAATTTCTTTAAATGATTTTTCAATAATATTTCCCATTAAAAATTCATCTCTTCTTTCATTAAACCAATGACCACATGGAAAAACATCTCCTCTGCCACTAAGACCTAAAATAAATTGTGTTCCATGGCAAGCAGTGTAATCTTTCCAGCCACCATTTAAAACTTTTTTCCATTTAATGTTTACTGAATAATCTTTGGTTGAATATTGTTCTGCTTCTTTAAAAATTTCTAAAGCTTCAATGTATTCTCCTTTAGGGGAGTCTAATCTACTATCAAAAGTGTCAGAGCATGGTTTCACAACAAAGTAATCAACACCACACTCTCTTCCAAGCTTTGAAAGAGGAACGATATCATTCATATTTTCTTTTGTTACAACCATTTGAAATCCAATAACGCAACTTGAATTAATCTCTTTTTTTCTCTTTGCGAGTGCACGAGCATTCCCTAAAACTCTATCCATTTGATTAACTCTATGTATTTTTTGAAATGTTTCTTTTGTACCGGCACTAATATTGAATCTTATCCATTTTAAACTTTCTAAGATAATATCTAACTTTTTATGATCAATTCTAATGCCGTTTGTAGCTAAACTTAGATCTAAATCAATTTCTTTACCATAAGAAATTATTTCGTGAAAATTTGGATGCAATGTATTTTCCCCTTCTCCAATTAAAGCTATTGATTTTACTCCGATTTCCTTAGCATCTTTGAAGGTTTGTTTTACTGACTCTACAGGCGTATGAAAAATTTTTTTCGAATTAGTTCCAAAACCATCTCTATTTTGAATAACTCCATAACAAAATGTACAGGCCATATTACATCCGCTAGAAATACCCATATCAATATGTAATGGAGCAACTTTTTCACCTCTTTGCCATGCTTCAACTCTATCTAAATGCCAAAAAAGCTTATGACTGTCCATATTCCATTTATCATTAACTTTTTTTTCATTCTCACTTGCTTTTGACATATTTAAAAGATGGACAATATCGCTTTTCTTTAATTCTGCTTCAATTACATCAATTTTTAAATTTTCACTATCGGCAAGTGAATTAGTGATCTTTTTTTTAATTATTTCTATTTCTTGATTGTTTTCAGATTTTTTTTTTGCAATTAAAATATTAATTTTTTCTTTATAGATATTGATTCCTTGAACTCTTCCAGAATTTACTATGTTTTCTTCTGAAAAATTTTCGAAAATGTTACTTAACTTTCTTCCAATTTCAATTTCTGTTATCATTTAACTAAAATAGATATAACTATTTACCAATTTTTTCCAATCTTATTATCTGATTTAAGGCTTATAAAAGAAGGCCCTTTATTTTTATAACACTTATAAACAAATTTTTCCGTTTCTGAACTATCTTTAGGAAAAAATGATTTTATATTACCAAAAAGACTCATAAGTTTTTTCGCATCAACTTCTTGATGAGTTGGTCCAAGAGTTGGGTAATCTGCGAAACCAACTAATTTAACATTTACTTTCTGTTGATTTATATCAAGTTTAATTTGTTCAAATGGTCTTTCAATTAAAAAAGGTGTAATCGTGTATACCCAAGGCTTAAGACCCTCTAAAGCCATGCCAGCTGCTGTTCCAATAATACTTTGTTCGCATATTCCCATATTAAAAAATCTGTCTTTATGATTTTTTCTAAAATCATTAAATACCCCATATCCAATGTCTCCAACTAATAATACAATTTTTTTATCTTTTTTTGCTAATTGATCAATTAATTTTCCAAATTTTCTTCTCATGATAGACCTAGCCTTTTCTTTGCTACTAAAATATCTTTTTCACTTATTTTTCTTGCATGCCAAATAGGATCATTTTCAAATTCTTTAATCCCCTTTCCTTTAATTGTATTCAATATGTAAGCAGTTGGTCTATTCTTCAATAGTCTTTTTTTAAATGATTGATTTAATGATTCAAATGAATGGGCATTCTTAATATTTATACAATTCCAATTGAAAGCTCTAATTTTTTTTTGAAGATTTTTTAAAGGAAGAGCATCGTCTAATTTAGATAAAGCTTGAATTTTATTATAATCTATTAATAAAATTAAATTATCTAACTTATGTTTAGATGCAATTAATAGTGACTCCCAGGTAGTTCCCTCTTGACACTCTCCATCACTTATTAGTACATAAACTTTACCTTTTTTTTTTAATTTTTTTCTAGCAAAGGCCATGCCTGCTCCAATTGGTAAACCATGTCCTAAACTGCCTGTAGTACACTCTATGCCATTTTTCTGATCAATTTCTAAATGAGTTTTAATTTTAGTTTTATATCCTTTTGATCTTAATAATAAGCAAAGTGGAAATGAAGCGTGCGCTTTGCTTAAAATAAATTTATCATTTTGTTTTTTTTTAATTTCATAAATATATAGTAGAATTTCTATCATAGAAAAACTCCCACCTAAATGGGCCTCGCCTTTGATTACAAATTCCTTAAATGTATCTTGTCTTAATTTTTTTGCTTTATTTAATAATTTTTTTAAATTCATATTTAAATTTATTATTTCATTGAATGTTCTAAATATTTTTTGAAAAATGTTTTTTCTAAAACAAATTTACTTGCATAACTTTCCGAATTAATTGCTGCTGATATTGAGGCTATATATAATGATATGTCCATAGGAATTTTAGATTGAAGACTAATTGCTAAAATTGGGAATAAGGCGTCCCCGGCACCTACTTTGTCGACTACCTGTCTAGCAAAAGCTGGGGCTTGGAAAATTTGTTTTGTTTTAGTAGAATAAATTGTTGCTCCTGTTTTTCCATGAGTAATTGCAATATATTTGCATTTAATTAATTTTTGTAATTTTTTAATTAAATCTTTTCTGTTGGAATTTTTATCTCTTAATTCATGTCTCAATTCTTGTTCATTCATTAAAACTAGATCTGCTTTTTTATATTTTGTTATCGTATGATAGCCAACACTAAAAGAATTGACCTGCACGTTCATTGCTAAAAATTTTCTAGTTTTATAAATTTCCTTCCTTAGTTTATCAGTAAAAAAACCATGTCCATAATCAGATAGAATTATTAAATCTGACTTTTTGATAAAAAAATTTAAATTATGTAGTAATAAATTTTCTTCACTCTTCAATAAATCTTTGTCATTTATAGTATAAATTCCTAACATTTTTGTACTATCGACCTCTTCTATAAATCTCTTTTTTAATATCGTGGGTGAATTTTTTTTAATTATAAATTTATGATTTATATTTTTTTTTAATTCCCTTAAAATTTTATTCCTATAATTATTTTTGGAACCTAAAACTGAAAGTAAATTTAAATTTTTTGTTAAAGCTGATAAATTTTGTGAAATTGACAATACCCCACCAAGATATTTTTCAGATTTTTTTTCTTGCAATACCATATATGGTTCTTTACCTGACTTTCCAATCGCTTTACAAAATATATATTCATCTATTATTGATTCCCCTAAAACTAATGGCTTGCTAGATAAAAGTTTATCAACATAGCCTGTTATAGTTGAAGCGCTATATTTTTTTTTTAAATTTTGAATAAATTTATTTTGTTCTTCATTGTAAAAAAATTCTTTATTAATTATTTTACTAGAACTAAAAACTTGTCCAGTTGTAAAAATAACTTTTCCACCATTTTTTTTTACTGCTGCTATCTCCAGATCAATTTTACCTGTTACATCAAGTTTTGAACTCTTATAGTCACTACCTTTAAAATAATAATTTGGTTTAATATTATTAATTACTTTGACTGCAGATTTTTCATCACTTAAAACTAAAAAGTCAATTTGCTCTAATGAAGATAATGCTTTTAATCTTAACTTTTCATTAAAGTATGGTTTCCCTGGGCCCTTAAGAACATTTTTATCATTAGTTATTGAAACAACTAAAAAGTCAGCTTTATTTTTTGCTTGATCAAAATGATGTATATGCCCTGGATGCAATAGATCAAAAACTCCATGACTCAAAGAAATATGTTTTCCTATTTTTCTTAATTTAGAAATTTTTTTAGCAAGATCAATTAAAGAATATATTTTTTTCATTGTAAATCTAAGTTTTTCATCCTTTTAATATTAAAATATAAATCATTATTTAAAGTATCAATTAATAATTTTTTCTCGAATACCTCTTTAAGATCCTTAACAGCATCTTCAATTGTAAACATTGTTTGAAAGTTTAATACATTTTTAATCTTGTCTGAAGAGATGTGGTAAGATCTATTATCATCCGTTTTAGTTCTTACAATTGTTATATCTGGACCAACTATGTTTTTGACAGTTTCTGTTATTTGATTTACAGATTGATTTTCCCAACCAGCATTAAATATTTGACCATTCACTAACTTTTTATCAGCCGTTAATAAAATTTCATAAGCTCTGATCATATCTTTTATATGTATATTTGGCCTTAGTTGATCTCCACCGTAAACTGAAATTTCTCTATTATGAAAAGCTAAATTCGTTAATATATTTACAATCACATCTAATCTTTGTCTTTTTGAATATCCACAAACAGTAGCAGGTCTAATTATTACAGTTTCAAAATTTTCAGAGCTATAATTTTTAAGTATTTTTTCACAATTAACTTTGAATTTTGAATAATCTGTTAATGGCTCTAAAGTCATATCCTCATTTACATTTTTCTCAGTTTTTATACCGTAAACACTAGAAGATGATGCATATATAAATCTCTGAATATTGTTTCTTTTACTAATTTGGACCAATGGTTCGAAAGCGTCAAAATTTATTGATTTTCCAAGCTGAGGATTCATTTCAAAACTTGGATCGTTTGATATGCAAGCCAGGTGAATTACACTTTCATGCCCTTTTACTGCTTTTTCAAATAATTTTTGATCTCTTATATCACCTTTAACAAATTTTATTTTATCTGGATTATTGAACACTTTATTTCCATACAAGAAAAGGTCATAAACAGTTACAGAATTACCTTTTTCTACAAGATAATCACTCAAAGCACAGCCTACATATCCTCCACCACCTGTGATTAGTATTTTGCTCATTTTAATTATTTATCGCCATTTATTAATATTAATTTTATTGTATAATCTCACTTCAAGACTAAATCTAGTTTTATTACCGTGATTAAAACTATTGCCATGTAATAAATTTGGATGAAAAATTAATGCTTCACCTTGTTTTAATTTTGGGCGTTTAAATTTAAACTTCTTATAGTACTTTTCAGAGAAGACATTTGTAACCGTTTTTGTTTTAATAAATTGATTAGTTGGGTGATTTATCAAATGAGATTTTGGAGAAATATTTAATGTATAATTTGAAGAAAATCCTATCAAAGGTACCCACAATGAGATCAAAACATTTTTATCATCACAAATTTTTCCACCTACATGAAGATCAATATGAATACCAGTAGCATCATTTTTTTTTAAAAATTTTTTTGGTCTCGAGATTCTGAAGCCTATAACATTTTTTTTAATATTATTTTTTTTTAAAGATCCAACCCATTTTATTAAAGAAATATTATGACCCCAATTATCATTCATTATTAAATTTATAAACTTATTACTGGTAATACGATTATTCAGCGATCTATCTAGTTTTATAAATCTTGTAGAAGTTTTTAAAATTTCTTTATGGTATTTATCAATTATATTTAAATTATGATATTTTGACAATTCATGAATTTTTAAATTTTTTAATTTTTTTTTTTTATCTAATAATTTTAATCTTTTTAGTAATATCAATTTTATAACTTCAATTTGTTTGGTACTAAAAATTTTTAAAATACAATATCCTTCCTGGTTATATTTTTTTAATAAATCTAAAGATCTCATTTTATGTTTTTTTTTTTAAATATTTAAACCAAATTTTAGTAGCTGTTTTTATTGAATCTTTTTTCCATAAAGGTGCATCTTGCCAAAGGTCAATTTCTTTTAACATTTCACTAACACCATGTTTAAATTTTATTTTAGGTTGCCAGTTTAAGAATTTTTTAATCTTATTAGTATTTGCCCAAGTTTTTTTAGGCTCACCTGGTCTTTCTGGTATAAAAATTTTTTTTCCACCTATTAACTTTGCCAAACTATTTACTGATTGAGGATTGTCATTTCCTAAATTAAATACCTCTCCAGATAATGAAGTTGTGGAAGCTTTAAAAAAAGCTTCAGCTACATCAGTTACATATATAAAGTCTCTTGATTGTTTTCCATTCCCTACAATTGTAAGTGGAAAATTTTTTAGTTTTTGTTTAAAAAAAACTCCAAAAACAGCGCCGTATGCACCTGTAGTTCTAACTCTTGGACCATATGCATTAAAAATTCTTATAGAATTTACCGGTAAATTATAAACTTTATTCCAATGAAGTGCTATTTGTTCTCCTAAATTTTTACTTAATGCATATGGATATTGTGGAGAAATTTTTTCTTTTTCGTCAATTCTTTTATTATTTATTCCATAACAAGAAGATGATGCTGCATACACAAACTTTTTTACCTTAAAAAATCTTGAAACTTCTAAGACTTTCACCGTACCTTGAGCGTTGGTCATCAAATAATCAGATGGTTTTTCTATAGATGGCACTATATCTCCTATACCAGCTAAATGATAAACGTATTTTACATTTTTAAAAAACTTTTCATTCTTTTTAATGTTATTGATATCTAATTTTTTAAATTTAAATTTTTTATTTTTTTTATGATGTGATAAATTTTTTAATCTTCCCCCTGTTAAATTATCAATTACTCTTACTTCAAAATTTTTGCTTATCAATAGATCTACAAGATGGCTGCCTATAAAACCTGCGCCACCGGTTACAAGGGCAATTTTTTTTTTTATTTTTTTAATCATTAAAATAATAATTTATAATTATATACATAATTTAAATTTTGCGATCTATCTCAGATTTTAATTCATCATATTCTTTCATTTTCCTTTTCATAAATTGAATTGTAAGATTAATTCTAAAATTTATACCTTTTCTAGTTAGGACATATTTTTTTATGTAAGAAATTTTTTTTTTATTATTTTGAAAATTCTCCATTTTAACCAACCCTTTTTTATGTAATTCTTTAATGCAATAATTTAATTTCCCTAGACTAAAACCTAGATCTTTGGCTAGTTCTCTCTGAGTAGAATCTGGATTGTTTTGTATTTTTCTTAAAATATTAAATTGGTCTTGGTCTTCATTCATATGTTCAAATTTTGAACAAACATAACGTTCAAAAATTGAACGGTCAAGCAAATATTTTACTTATTATTTTTTAGATTCTTGAGTATTTTTTTATACGAGATCATTTCTACTGCTTGATCAGGTTTTATTTTTACTTTAAAGCTACTCTCTAAAGCCATAATTATTTTAACATGATTAAGAGAGTCCCATTTTTTTGTACTTTTGTAAGAAAACGATAAATTAATTTTTTTCTCAGGTATTTTAAGTATTGTTGATAGAATATTCTTAATTTTATTTTCAATTTTTTTCATAGCTTATTTTGAATAATCTATTACTTTTGGTATTAAAATTTCTAATATTTTTTTCATAATATTTTTTAGATTTTTTTTTAAAGCCATTTTCAATAAAAAAATTTTCAAATTCTTTATTTTTTTTAGATTTGTTAAAAATACCATTTACAATAGTTGCCTTATCTTTCAGCTTTTTAAATAATTCAGCTAATAAAGTATACTCAACTTTTCTTCCAAAAATTCTGCAAGATAACAGAAAAGAATCTATTATATAAATGTTATTTGATTTTCTTGCAATAACCATACATGTCGTGCCATGGTTTCCAAATTTATCTTGTAAACTCCCAACTAAAGAAATATTTTTATTTTTTTTTAAATAATTTTTTAAACTAGTTTCTGTAAATCTTAAATTTGTAAGATTAAATTGGTTTGTCTTATTTGACATTTGAACACATCTTTCAAAATTTTTATTGTTAATTTTTGAAATACTTAATTTCATTTTTAAGCTTTTTAGAAAAGAGTCTGTATCTTTAAATTTAGCTTTAGAGCTATTAAATTTTGAGACAATTTTATATTGTTTTTTCTTTTTTAAATCTTCATTTAATGTTTTTTGAGATTTAAAGAAGGCAGTATCCTCTATACTCTCAATAAAATTTGAAGCATCCTTTGGAACATTAATTACATTAATATCTGGATTCATTTTTTTCATTTGATCTCTTTCGAATTTTGAGTCATCAAAAAAAACTATTGAATCTTTTCCTATATTTAGTTCAGAAACAATTTCATTCATATTAAGATATTTTTCTCTCCAATTAATTCGATAAGTTATAAAATCATTTAGACTTAAAATCATATTTGTATTTTTTTTGAAGCATTTCTTAACATCTTCTAAATTATTTTTAGATAAAATTGCTAATATTGTTCCCTTATTAGACAAATCTTTTAAATATTTTTGAAAATTTGTAAATTTTTCTCCTTCGTAGGAATTTCCTAATTTGATAGAATACATTCCATCCTCACCTATAACCCCGCCCCATAATGTGTTGTCTAAATCAACTACCAAACACTTTTTTTTAACATTTTGGGTTGCATAAATTTGTTTCGACAATTCTTTTGATATCAGATTCAAAGCATATTCTGAATAAAGAGTTTTAGCTAAATAGTTTTTTTCATCATCATAAAAATTTCTAATTCCAATGTGATTAGATATTGATTGAATATCAAAAATTTGTATTTGCGAATTTAAACATTTCTTTTCTATTTTTTTATTAAAATTTAATATTTTTTTGTTAAGTTCGTTATAAAAATCATTAATGAAATCATTCTTTTTAGTAAGATTAAAATAAATAATATTTATCTTAGGGTTTTTTTCTTTAATAGTTTTAAGATAATCTATTCTTAAATTTAATTGTGATAGATAGTTATCAAATTTATTCTTATTAAAATTTTGTCTCGAATTAATATCTTCAGCCACAATTAAATAATCGATTTCACATTTTTTTTTTAAATTTATTATTGTCTGGTCTATCTGATCAAACTCACTTTTTAAAATTTTAACATCAATTTTTTTTTCATGTAAAAAATAATTTAAATAATTTTCTAAAAATAATTGATTAAAATTACATATAATTTTTATTTTTATTTTTTTTCTATTTGATTGAGTTCTTTTCGCTTCTATTATTTTTAAAACTTCGTGGTATTCAATCATTTTTTTTAATTTTATAATTTGTTTTGAAGTTTAAACCTTTTTTGTTCAATTTAAATAAATAGGATGTTCTATTTTTTTTAAATATTTTAAATCCATTCTTTATCAAACAAAAATTGCTAGATATATTATATTTATTTGTTCCAGCAATAATATTAGAAGGCTTTAAATAATCAAAAATAAAACATAAATACATATTTATAGCTTCATTTGCATATTTTGTACCTATATACTTATAGTTTCCTATCATGAAACCAATAAAATAATTTTTATTTTTAACTTTTCTAAGAGTTATTGTACCTATTAATTTATTTTTTTTTTTATCAAATATGGCTAAATAAAATTTATTTTTATAATCAAATTGGTTAAAATACTTTAATGCACTTCTCTGACTTTGTTTTTTTTTTCTTACTGATAAAAATTTATTTATATTTTTATCATTTAAGTAGGATATAAAGTTCTTATTGATAAATTCTTTTTTAAAAAAAACAATTTTTACGCTTTTATTAAATATCTCAAAATTCATAAAAACTATAATTTAATTGAAAAAAAAATCATTTCTCACTTCTTTTTTTTTGTTTAACAATTCAATAAATGTTGGAAAGCTTCGGTTAAGAAAATTTATATTTTGTCTTGTATTAACTTCTGGAAGTCTTGGACATTTAATAATCAAGTTTTTAAAAGATTTTTTTTTAACATGCTTTTCAAATTTAAGTTTTGTTGATGTATAGGAATTAATTTCTTGATCAACAAATATAGATGATGGATAATAAATATTAATTTTTTTATCTTTGATTTTATTTAAAAGTTTGATTGGATAATTATAATAAAAATCAAGATATTTTTTAAAATTAATATTTTTATTTAAAATTATTTTGGGCGTTGCCATATAATATATATATTTAATTTTTTTTTTATTAATTAAATTTATCAAATTTTTTAATTGCAGCTGGATATCACATTTCAGTACATTTACATTTCTTGGTGTGTTTTGAATTTTATTATTATTATAAGTTGCAAAAACCTTTATATTTTTATTGTGTTTAAAAAGATCTAAAATTTCTTTTCCTATTCCATTACTGGCTCCTATAATTAGAACATTATGTTTTATAGAATTAATATCATGAATTAGTTTTTTATTTGGTATAACCTTCTTAAAAATAAATTTAGGCCTGTATAGAGTTTCAAAATTTATTAAAAAATTTTTGTATAACAATGTATTATTGATAAAAGGATACCTGGGAATTTTCTTTTGTGAAAATATTAATACTGAGTTTCCTTTATAAAAAGTTTTTTTATTATTAAAATCAACTGATATAGATTTTATAATTGAGTTTTCTCCAGGGTTAATCATTCCTACATAATAAGATATTTTATTTATTAAGTTGAATAATATTAATCTAATTTTTTTTGAATTTTTTTCTAACCTTAAGGTTGTTTTGTTTTTAAAAATATTTGTTTTATTTTTATTTGAAATATAGGTTGTTAAAGTTATTTTTTTTACATTGTTCTGGATTAAATTATATTTATTACCGATCCTATTCAAAGACAAGATACTATTATAAAAAATTCCCTCGTGAAAATTTACTGTGAAATTAAATTTTTCACTTTCAATAAATCTGTTTAATTTTTTATTTTTGGATATTAAAGTATTAATTACATGGCAACCATGGCAGATGATTTGGCCAAATAAACTATTTGATGCATATTTTTTATTGATATGTATTTTATTAAAATCTTTTGAAAGTCTAGAATATTTAATGCCATCAGACTCTTTGATCAATATCTTCATAGTATCATTTCAAAATTTTTTTCAGTGCATAAATTAAGCCAATTGAGCTATTAGTACTGGTCAGCTGCACGCATTACTGCGCTTCCACACCCAGCCTATCAACGTGGTGGTCTACCACGGCTCTATGGGAAGAACTAGTTTTGAGGTGAGTTTCCCGCTTAGATGCTTTCAGCAGTTATCTCTTCCATACTTAGCTACCCGGCACTGCAGCTGGCGCTACAACCGGTCCACCAGTGGTATGTTCAACCCGGTCCTCTCGTACTAGGGTCAACTCCTCTCAATTCTTCTACACGCATAGCAGATAGGGACCGAACTGTCTCACGACGTTCTGAACCCAGCTCACGTACCACTTTAATTGGCGAACAGCCAAACCCTTGGGACCTGCTCCAGCCCCAGGATGTGATGAGCCGACATCGAGGTGCCAAACACTGCCGTCGATATGAGCTCTTGGGCAGTATCAGCCTGTTATCCCCGGCGTACCTTTTATCCGTTGAGCGATGGCCCTTCCACTCAGAACCACCGGATCACTATGACCGTCTTTCGACTCTGCTCGACTTGTCAGTCTCACAGTCAGGCAAGCTTATGCCATTGCACTCTACGAACGATTTCTGACCGTTCTGAGCTTACCTTCGCACGCCTCCGTTACTATTTGGGAGGCGACCGCCCCAGTCAAACTACCCACCATACAATGTCTTGATGCCGGATAACGGCAATCAGTTAGATGCCAAGAAAAACAAAAGAGGTATTTCACTGTTGACTCCACGACAACTGACGCTATCGCTTCAAAGTCTCCCTCCTATGCTAAATATGTTTTTCCTAACACCAATGTAAAGTTGCAGTAAAGGTGCACGGGGTCTTTCCGTCTAACTACGCGAACTCCGCATCTTCACGGAGAATTCAATTTCACTGAGTTGATGTTGGAGACAGCGGAGAAATCGTTACGCCATTCATGCAGGTCGGAACTTACCCGACAAGGAATTTCGCTACCTTAGGACCGTTATAGTTACGGCCGCCGTTTACTGGGGCTTCAGAAATGAGCTTGCACCCATCGCATTAACCTTCCAGCACCGGGCAGGCGTCAGACCCTATACATCCACTTACGTGTTAGCAGAGCCCTGTGTTTTTGATAAACAGTCGCTTCTCCCTGGCTTGTGCCACCTTTAAATGGTTGCCCAAAAAAAGGTCTTCTTTATCCCGAAGTTACAGAAGCATTTTGCCGAGTTCCTTCAACATCATTCTCTCAAGCGCCTAAATATACTCTATTAATCCACCTGTGTCGGTTTAGGGTACGGTCTTATGATGGAGCTATTTCCTGAGACTTTTTCGCGGCAAGTTCAATCCATTAAGAACTCACAACTTACAAAATCTGTCACTACCATCTGGTTAAGGAATATTAACCTTATTTCCATCGACTACGGCTTTCGCCCTCGCCTTAGGGGCCGACTAACTCTGCGCGGATTAACCTTGCGCAGAAACCCTTGGATTTTCGGCGAATAAGTTTTTCACTTATTTTATCGTTACTCATGTCAGCATTCGCACTTCTGATACCTCCAGGATCCCTCACGGGTATCCCTTTACAGGCTTACAGAACGTTCCGCTACCGCTTATAAAGTTCGAAAACTTTATAAACCCACAGATTCGGTATGTGATTTTAGCCCCGTTACATCTTCGGCGCAGAAACTCTATTAGACCGGTGAGCTGTTACGCTATCTTTAAAGGATGGCTGCTTCTAAGCCAACCTCCCGGCTGTTAAGGAATTTCCACATCCTTTCACACTTAATCACAATTTTGGGACCTTATCTGGTGGTCTGGGCTCTTTCCCTCTCGACCATGGACCTTAGCACCCACAGTCTGTCTGTTGAAGAACTACGTTCAGCATTCGGAGTTTTATTAGGTTTGGTAAGAATCTCTTCCCCCTAGCCCATTTAGTGCTCTACCTCTAAACGCATATTTATTCAACGCACTACCTAAATAGTTTTCGCGGAAAACCAGCTATCTACGAATTTGGTTGGCCTTTCACCCCTTACCACAAGTCATCCAAAGACTTTTCAACGTCAACTGGTTCGGTCCTCCAGCAAGTGTTACCTTGCATTCAACCTGCTCATGGTAAGCTCATTCGTTTTCGGGTCTAATTCATAAAACTAATCGCCCTATTAAGACTCGCTTTCGCTACGCCTACACCTAGATGGCTTAAGCTCGCTTTATAAATTAAGTCACTGACCCATTATACAAAAGGTACGCCGTCACTCTAAAAAGAGCTTCGACTGATTGTAGGCATGCGGTTTCAGGTTCTATTTCACTCCCCTAATAGGGGTTCTTTTCACCTTTCCCTCACGGTACTAGTTCACTATCGGTCACTGAAGAGTATTTAGGCTTAGAGGGTGGTCCCCCTATATTCGAGCAGGATTTCACGTGTCCCGCTTTACTCAAGAAATTTGTTGAACATTACTCATACGGGACTATCACCCTCTTTGGTTAGCTTTTCCAAACTATTCAAATTTTTTCAACAAATCTACAGGCCTATTCCGCTTTCGCTCGCCACTACTAACGGAATCTCAATTGATTTCTTTTCCTCCGGTTACTTAGATGTTTCAGTTCTCCGGGTTATCTCTTTAAACCTAT
This sequence comes from uncultured Pelagibacteraceae bacterium, assembly GCA_902612605.1. GTDB lineage: Bacteria > Pseudomonadota > Alphaproteobacteria > Pelagibacterales > Pelagibacteraceae > Pelagibacter. The sequence goes on along the minus strand of CACMDY010000001.1, from coordinate 472,044 downwards.
TTATTCAGTTTAAAGTAACACATAAAGTGTTGGGTTTCCCCATTCGGAAATTTACGGATCAAAACTTGCATACAGCTCCCCGTAACTTATCGCAGTATACCACGTCCTTCGTCGTCTTTCAGTGCCAAGGCATCCGCCACACGCCCTTAAACGCTTAATTTATGCACAGAAAAAAATTCTGTGTTGAATTAAATTTTTTGATTGTTCATCATTTCGAACAATCGGATATAGATATTGATAATAATAATATTTAAACATTTTAAAATAACTAAGTGTTTTTTGGTGGAGGATAGCGGGATCGAACCGCTGACCTCCTGAATGCAAATCAGGCGCTCTCCCAGCTGAGCTAATCCCCCAGTATAAATATGGTGGGCCGAGAAAGACTCGAACTTTCGACCCCACCCTTATCAAGGGTGTGCTCTAACCAACTGAGCTACCGGCCCCTTTCGCAGAAGAGTAAAACACTTTTTTTAAGAAGAGAAATGAGGACGGTCAACATTATCCTGTTATATTTTTTAGATTAAGAAATTTCTTAATCATCCTTAGAAAGGAGGTAATCCAGCCGCAGGTTCCCCTACGGCTACCTTGTTACGACTTCACCCCAGTCGCTGACTATACCGTAGTCAAGGGTTTTAAACCTTGCCTTAAGGTAGAACCAACTCCCATGGTGTGACGGGCGGTGTGTACAAGACCCGGGAACGTATTCACCGCGGCGCGCTGATCCGCGATTACTAGTAATTCCAGCTTCATGTACTCGAGTTGCAGAGTACAATCCGAACTGAGGCATTTTTTTAGGATTTGCTTGACGTCGCCATCTTGCTTCCTATTGTAAATGCCATTGTAGCACGTGTGTAGCCCAACACGTAAGGGCCATGAGGACTTGACGTCATCCCCACCTTCCTCCAGCTTATCACTGGCAGTTCTTTCAGAGTGCCCAACTAAATGATGGCAACTAAAAGTGAGGGTTGCGCTCGTTGCGGGACTTAACCCAACATCTCACGACACGAGCTGACGACAGCCATGCAGCACCTGTGTTTCGTCCGGCCGAACCGAAAACTTTAATCTCTTAAAGTCGCGACGAACATGTCAAGTGTTGGTAAGGTTCTGCGCGTATCTTCGAATTAAACCACATGCTCCACTACTTGTGCGGGTCCCCGTCAATTCATTTGAGTTTTAACCTTGCGGTCGTACTCCCCAGGCGGTGTGTTTAATGCTTTCGCTGCGACACTGAAAATAAATTTCCAACGTCTAACACACATCGTTTACGGCATGGACTACGAGGGTATCTAATCCTCTTCGCTACCCATGCTTTCGTTCCTCAGTGTCAGTAATGATCCAGAAAGCTGCCTTCGCAATTGGTATTCTTTCTAATATCTACGAATTTCACCTCTACACTAGAAATTCTGCTTTCCTCTATCATACTCTAGCTAAAAAGTTTTGATGGCAGTTCCAGAGTTAAGCTCTGGGATTTCACCACCAACTTTTCTAACAACCTACGAACTCTTTAAGCCCAGTAATTCCGAACTACGCTAGGTCCCTTCGTATTACCGCGGCTGCTGGCACGAAGTTAGCCGGACCTTCTTATTCGGGTACAGTCATTTTCTTCCCCGACGAAAGAGCTTTACAACCCAAGGGCCTTCTTCACTCACGCGGCATCGCTGCATCAGAGTTTCCTCCATTGTGCAATATTCCCTACTGCTGCCTCCCGTAGGAGTTTGGGCCGTGTCTCAGTCCCAATGTGGCTGATCATCCTCTCAGATCAGCTATTGATCAAAGTCTTGGTGGGCCATTACCCCGCCAACAAACTAATCAAGTGCAGGCTCATCCATTGGCGCATAAAGCTTTCTCCGTAAAGACTTATGAGGTATTAGCACAAGTTTCCTCGTGTTATTCCTCACCAAAGGGAAGATACCTACATGTTACTCACCCGTCTGCCACTAAGTATTGCTACTTCGTTCGACTTGCATGTATAAGGCGTGCCGCCAGCGTACGTTCTGAGCCATGATCAAACTCTCAAGTTTAAAAACGGCGCACACTAGCTTCTACATAAATACTAAGAATAATATTCATGTATGTATGAAGTGTGTACGACAAATTTTGGTAACCTTAACCGTCCACACTTCTCTTCTTAAATATATACTTATAAAATAGCTAATTGGTATAACCCAATAAATAACATTTTTTAAATGTTGAGTGGAACGCTTATAAATAATAATATTAAGAAATCAAGATATTAGATTAATAAAAATGCTATAAAATGCCTTTAAATTCAAGGGTTTTTAGTAAAAAAAATGAAAATGTTTAAATTAGACACTTATAAAGAGTATTCAGTTTTAATATGGTTAATTTTAGTTTCAGTTTTAGGAATTTTTGCAACATCCATCTATTCAGACAACAAACGAGAGAGATCAAAAATAATAGAGAAAAGTTTAGATAATATCTATTTAAAAAAAACAATTAAAGAAATTACAAATAATTTAGAACCAAGATTTACAAAATATACCTATATTTCAAAAACTGGTGATACTTATCATAGTATTATTAATAACTTGGAATTAAAAAAAAGAGAAAAAGAATTATTAGTTAATAATATTCTAAAAAATGAATCATTAAAAGTTTTAGGTATTAATCAAAGATTTACATTTAAATTTGACAATTTGTCAGAATACAAAGTTGTAGAATTTAAAATTGAAACAGATAACAAAAACGAAGTTATATTTAAAAAAATTTTTGAAGATGATAGCTTTATTTCAAAAAAAATTAAAAAGAACTTTAAAAAAAATATAGTTTACAAGGAAACAATAATTAAAAATAGTTTATATAGTAGTGCGATTAACTTAGGAATTAAGCCAAATATTATAATTGAATTTGCAAGGTTGTACGGGTTTCAAGTAGATTTTCAAAGAGATATATGGAAAGACGATAGTTTTCAAATAATCTATGAAGAATTTGTTAATGAAGATAATAAGGTTGTAGATACCGGTGGTATAATATTTGCAAATCTTAATTTACAAAATACTGATTTGCAACTTTATAAATATGAATATGAAAAAAATAAAATTGACTATTTTGATGAAAATGGAAAAAGCATAAGAAAAACTTTAATGAAGACGCCTATAAATGGTGCGCGTTTATCGTCATCTTATGGCAAAAGAAAACACCCTATTTTAGGATACACTAAAATGCATACAGGTACAGATTTTGCAGCCCCAATGGGTACTCCAATAATGGCTTCCGGAGATGGAAAAGTAATTAAAGCTGGTTGGTGTGGTGGTGGTGGCAATTGTGTAAAAATAAAACATAACACAACATATCAAACTGTTTATGCGCACATGTCAAAATTTGGTAGAGGGATAAAGAAAGGTACTAGAGTAAAACAAGGCCAAATAATTGGCTATGTAGGTTCAACCGGTTTATCAACAGGGCCTCATTTACATTATGAGGTAATTGAAAATGGTAAAAAAATTAATTCTCAAAAACTCAAACTGCCATCCGGGAAAATTCTAAAGGGTAAAGATAGAAAAAATTTTGAAGTGTCTAAAATAAAAATCGATGTTTTAAAATCAAATTTAATAGCAAAAATAAATTAACTTAATTTTAATTTAAATATCTTACTTATTATCTTTCTCTATTTCTGTTTGTTTATCTTCGCTATCTTTTTTAAAATCCTTTTCAATGACGTTATTAGTTTCATTTCTAAACTTATTTAATTCTTGCAAACTTAATATTCTAGAAAAGTGATCTGCATGTTGTAGATAGTTCTCTGATAAAATTTTATCACCTGATGATAATGCCTCTCTCGCTAAATTATTATACTTATCTACAAGCTTAGAAGCATTTTGATTATTTCTTCCTGGATTTCTATGTTTAAATTCTGATGTATTTGTAAAGTCGCCATTACTCTTAATCCCATTTAGAGGTCTCTTTCTAAAATTTCTGTCATTATTAGATTTAAACCTATTTTTTCTATTATTGTTACGATAACTATTCATTAACTCACTTTAACTCACTTTTGTAGATATTATTACTCTTGGATAAGATTGAATATCTTTACATATCTCATTTAAATAAAAGCTATTCAAATATAATAATTTACGAACTTCGTTCACTTGATTTTTTCCGATCTCAAATATTAATTTTCCGTTTATTTTTAACAATTTTCTACTTTTTCTTATTAATTTTCTTATTTCACTTAAACCATCTATTCCAGCTTTTAAAGCACTTACAGGTTCAAAATGTTTAATATTTTTATCCAATCTCTTTAAATCAATATCATTAATGTAAGGAGGATTTGAAACGATTAAATCATATTTATTGTAATTAAATTTGTCAATATCGATATTTATGAATTTAATTTTATTTTCCAAGTGATGTATTTTTGCATTACATATTGCTACATTTAAAGCATTTTTGCATATATCTATCGCAGTACCCTTGAATTTTGGTCTTTCTTTAATGACGGATATCACTATGCAACCTGAACCAGTACCAACATCTAAAATATGTTTAGAGGTCTCTTTTTTTGTTAAATTTAACACTTTATTTACAATTATTTCTGTTTCAGGTCTTGGTATTAAAACTTCTTTATTTACTATAAAATCGTGTTTCCAGAATTCTTTCTTTTTTACAATGTAAGCAATTGGCTCATAATTTTTTCTTCTTAAAATTAATTCTTTAAATTGATTAAAATTTTTTTTTTTTAATTTTTTATTTAAATTTATTAATATATTTTCTCTATTTGAATTTAATACTTCAGAAAGTAAAAGTTCCGTATCTAAATTGGAATTTTGAATGTTATTTAATTTCAATATTTTACTGCCATACTTTAGGGCTTTTAAATAATTCATTAATTTATTTTATTTAGTTGATCCTCTTGTGCTTGTAAAATTAAACTTTCTATCATTTCATCAAAGATCTCTCCCTCCATAAACTCTTCTAACTTATGTAAAGTCAGATTTATTCTGTGATCAGTCACTCTCCCCTGCGGGAAGTTATAAGTTCTAATTCTCTCTGACCTATCGCCTGAACCAATTTTACTTTTTCGATCTTTTGATCTTTCTTGGTCAATTTTTTGTCTTTCAAAATCATATATTCTTGACTTTAAAATTTTTAGGCCTTTTTCTTTATTTCTTATTTGAGATTTTTCATCCTGTTGACTAACCACTATTCCGGTTGGAATGTGTGTAATCCTAACCGCAGAGTCAGTTGTGTTAACACTTTGACCGCCAGGTCCGCTGCTCCTAAAAACATCAATTCTTAAATCTTTGTCATCTAATTTTATGTCTAGATCCTCTGCTTCAGGTAAGACTGCAACTGTTGCAGCTGAAGTATGAACCCTGCCTTGAGTTTCGGTATCTGGTACTCTTTGCACTCTATGAACTCCACTTTCATACTTTAATAATGAGTAAATACTTTTTCCTTTTATTAAGGCTATAACTTCTTTAAGACCACCAGCATCGCTTTTGGATATTGAAATTATTTCTATATTCCATTTTTTTTTTTGGCAAACTTTTTCATACATTTTGTATAAATCTGAGGCAAACAAACTAGCTTCCAAACCTCCTGTTCCTGCTCTAATTTCAATAATAGCATTTTTACTATCTGCAAGATCCTTTGGTAATAAAAATAATTTTAATTTTTTTTCATTTAATACATAATTATTTTTTAAACTTTCGAGCTCATTGATTGCAAACTCTTTCATCTCAGCATCTGAACTTTTATCATTTATTATATTTTTCAAGTCTTCTGTTTCTTTTTCATAGTTTAAATATTCTTTCACTTGTTTTATGATTTCATTTAAATCTGAATATTCTTTTGAGATTTCTGCAATTTTTTTTTTATCAATCTCACCCGAAGAAAGTTTTCTTTCAAGTTTGAGATGTCTATCTATTAAATTTTTCAATTTTTCTTGCGGGAGCATCGATTTATTTGTTATAAGTTTGAAGCTTTTTCTTCGACTAAAGAAACAATTTTATTTATCATATCTTTTGTCATTACTTTTTCTGTCTCTAAACCATTTAAATACAACATATGATTGTCTTTTCCACCACCTGTAATACCAATTTCAGTTTGTTTTGCCTCTCCAGGTCCATTAACAACACAGCCTATAATGGATAGAGTTATTGGCTTCTTAATATGAGATAATTTTTTTTCTAATTGCTTGACAGTATCAATAACTTGGAAAGCTTGTCTAGCACAAGATGGACATGAAATTATCTTTACACCTCTATTTCTTAAATTTAAGGATTTTAAAATTTCATTTCCTACTTTGATTTCCTCAATAGGATCGTCCGAAAGTGAAACTCTAATAGTATCTCCAATACCATCTAATAATAAACTTCCAAATCCTATAGATGTTTTAATGCTTCCAGGTAGATAGCTACCAGCTTCTGTTATTCCAAGGTGAAGAGGATAATCTGTTTTTTTAGATAATAACCTATATGCTGCTATAGAAAGAAAGACATCCGAAGATTTAACACTAATTTTAAAATTTGAAAAATCCATATCCTCAATTATTTTTATATTTCTCAAAGCACTATCTACTAAAGCCTCAGGACAAGGTTCCTTATACTTTTCTAGGATGTCTTTTTCAAGTGATCCTGCATTTACACCAATTCTAATCGAACAGTTGTTATTTTTTGCGGCGGAAACAACTTCTGCAACTCTTTTTGTATCTCCTATATTTCCAGGATTTATTCTAAGACAATCCGCACCATTCTCTGCAGCTTCAATTGCTCTCTTATAGTGAAAATGGATATCTGCAACTAAAGGAACATCGACATGTTTGATTATTGTTTTTAAAGCTTCTGTTGACTTACTATCAGGGCAAGAAACTCTGACAATATCTGCACCAGCTTCGGTAACTTTATGAATTTGTTCTATTGTAGATTTATGGTCAGTTGTCAATGTATTGGTCATTGTCTGAACAGTGATTGGATTATTTCCACCAACCTTAATTTTACCAACACTTATCTCTTTGGTCTTCTTTCTATTAATTTTTCTAAATGGTCTAATTTCAGATGTCATTTGTCTAACTTAAATTCTTTATGCAAACATTTTACGGCCTTTAAAACATTTTTGCTTTTTATTAAAACTGATATTTTAATTTCTGAAGTTGAAATAACTTGTATATTTATATTTTTTCTTGCAAGTGCTTGAAACATTCTAAATGTAACGCCTGGAGTAGTAATCATTCCAACGCCTATTATTGATACTTTCGATACATTTTTATCAAAAATTAATTTTTTAAAAACAATATTTTTATTTTTGTTTATAATTTTCTTTGTTTTATTCAAATCATTTGACTTGATTGTAAATGTAAGATCTGTTTGCTTTCCATCAGCAGATATATTTTGAACTACCATATCTACGTTTATCGAATTTTGTGAAAGTGGTTTAAATATCGATGCTGCTATGCCTGGTCTATCTTTAACTCCTAATAAAGTTACTTTTGCATCATTATCTGTGGAAGAAATTCCTGTGATAATTTTATTATTAACAATATTTTTTCTTTTTGTAATTAATGTGCCAGATTTGTTTATAAATGACGATTTTACCTCAATATTTATCCTATTTAATCTTGCATCTTGTATAGAATCTGGTTGCATTACTTTTGATCCTAATGAGGCCATTTCTAACATTTCTTCATAAGATATATTTTTAATTTTTTTTGCAGAATTAAGTTTATTTGGATCTGTTGTATATACTCCCTCAACATCTGTGTAAATGACACATCGATCTGCTTTAAAAAACTTTGCAACCATAATTGCACTTGAATCTGAACCACCCCTGCCAATAGTTGTAATATTTGAATTTTTATCCACACCCTGAAATCCAGCAATAATAGGGATTCCTCCAGATTTTAAAAATTTTAAAATTTTAGTTTTATTTATATGTTTAATTCTTGAATATTTGTGTTTACCCTCTGTCACAATTGGTATTTGCCAAGCCATCCAAGATCTAGAATTTAAACCATTTGCTGCTAGATGGCCTGCTAATAACGAACACGAAATCTGCTCACCAGCAGAAACCAGAGTATCATATTCATTATCAGGAAAATTTTCACTGATTTTTTTTGACATATTGATCAACTTATTGGTAGTGCCGCTCATCGCAGATGACAAAACTATTACCCTATATTTTTTAGAGTAAGATTTAATTATTTTTGATACTTTTTTAATTCTTTGAATTGACCCAACTGAAGTACCGCCAAATTTTAATACAATAATTTTCATTGGTAGTTTTATTTACAAGCCTTATAATATTGATAAAATACATCTTATTTATAATGTCAATAAAGAATGAGCAATAATACTATAAACAAGGAAGAAGTAGAAAAATTTAGCAAAATTGCTGAAGAATGGTGGAATCCTAATGGAAAATTTAAACCACTTCACAAATTTAATCCAATAAGAATAGAGTACATAAAAAACAATATTATTAAAGATTTTAACATTTCATCAAATGATAAACCGCTAAAGGGAATAAGTATTCTTGATATTGGATGTGGAGGTGGCTTACTATCCGAACCTTTAGCAAGACTTGGAGCAGATGTTGTGGGTATCGATGCGTCCAAAAAAAATATTGATATTGCAAAACATCATTTAAAAAAAAGTAATTTAAAAATTGAATATCACGATAGATCTCCAGAGAATTTTAAATATGAAAAAAAATTTGATGTAATTCTTAATATGGAAATAGTTGAACATGTCGAAGATATTCCTAAATTTATAAATCAAAGTACAAAATTTTTAAAAAACAATGGTTTAATGTTCATTGCCACCTTAAACCAGACATTAAAATCTTATATATTTGCAATAATAGGAGCTGAATATATTTTAAGATGGCTTCCAATTGGAACACATGATTGGAATAAATTTGTAAAACCTGAAAATCTAGAAGATATCTGCAATAAAAATTCACTTAAATTAAAAAGTATTGATGGTGTTAAATTTAACCCAATTTTAAATAAGTGGAAACTTTCAAATGACAAATCCGTAAATTATATAACAAAGTACAAAAAGAGTTAATTTTCCTTATCTTCAATCCATGGAATGGTTGACGTCTCTATACCTTCTTCTTTTAGTTCCTTAACGTCTTCAATTGATGCTTTGCCAAAAATATTTTTTTTATTCTTTTTTTTGCTGTAATGAATAGATCTAGCCTCATAAGCAAAATTTTCTCCAACATATTCAAAGTTTTCTTTTACAAATTTTTGATATTCTCTTAATTTTTTTTTAACATTTTTATAATTCTTATAAGCTTTATCTTGTTTGAAAGTAGAATTAGCTAAATTTGGTTTCATCAAAGACTTTTCAATCTTTTGAGAATTACACTGCTGACAACTAAGAAGTTTTAATTTTTTTAATTTATCAAATTCTTTTGAGCTTGCAAACCAACTTTCAAACTCAAGACTGCAATTTTTACAATTTAATAAATACTTAATCATTGAAATGACTTAATTACATTTTATAGGATTTCAATACCTAAGATCTGTAATCAGAATTAATTTCAATATATTCCTTAGATAAATCCATAGTATAAGCTGTAAATTTTTTACTTCCAATAGATAGATCAATTGTTATCTCTATATTCTCATTTTTCATATAATCACTAAGGATATTTTCGTTATAATTTTTATCTAATTTTCCATCTTTAAGGATCATATTAGATCCCATTAATATAGATAATTTTTCTTGTTTAACAGTTGCACCACTTTTTCCGATTGCCATCGCAATTCTACCCCAATTAGGATCTTCTCCAAATATTGCTGTTTTAACTAATGGAGAGTTAGCTATTGAGAAACAAATATTTTTTGCATCTTTCTCGGTTTTGCTATTAATGCATTTGATGGTAACAAATTTTGTTGCTCCCTCTCCATCACTCGCAACTCTTTTTGCTAAGTTTAACATGACCTGATGAACGCTACTAATGAATTGCTTTAATTTTGGATCTTTAAAACTTTTTATCTCTCTGTTGTTTGCTTTACCTGTTGAAAATATTGAAACCATGTCATTTGTACTAGTATCCCCATCGCATGTTATAGCATTAAAAGTAGTCTTAATATTTAGATTAAGTATCTGTTTCAAAATTGATGAAGAAATATTGGCATCAGTAAAAATAAATCCTAAAGTTGTTGCCATATTTGGAAAGATCATTCCTGATCCTTTTGCAACTCCATATATTTTTACATCAGAACCAGCTATCTTACATTCTGCCATTGATAATTTTGGTTTAGTGTCTGTTGTCATAATCCCAAGAGCTGCTTTGATCCAAATTAATTTATTTTGATTATATTTTATTTTATCAACTAAGTTTTTAGTGTTACTTAAAATTTCATTTTCAGGAAATTTTTCCCCTATCGTGCCTGTGCAAGCAAATAGTAATTGGTTTGGTTTAATTTCTCTTGGCTTTTCCTCATCTTCTATTTGTTTTGATGTTAATAATTTTGACAAATTTAAGGAAATTTTTTTAAGAGAGTTATAGCCATCATTTCCTGTTAAGGCATTTGCGTTTCTTGTATTGATTAAAATGCCATAAATCTTTTTATCTTTTATTTTTTTATTCCATTTTATATTTTCAGATACTAAACTAGATTTTGTATATACATTTGCATAACTTGCTCCATCCCTAAAATAAAATAAAACTAAGTCGTCTCTTTTTTTATTATAAAGACCACAGCTAATTGTTGAGATAGATAATCCATCAATATGTTCAAGATCTTGAAAATGTCCTATTTTAGAGTCCTTGTGTTTCTTATCAAAAAAGTTGTTTATACCAAAATCCATGCTATTTAATTTTTTAAATAAATAACTATATAATTTATAACTATTAAAACATCAAAAATATGCTTAATCCTTTAAACATTATTAGTAAATTTATAAAAAGTGGCAATCAAAAGGAATTAGACAGAATTCAAAAAATTGTAGAAGAGATTAATCTTAAAGAAAGTAAGGTTAGTAAATTTGAGGATAATGAATTTCCTTTAAGAACAAATGAATTTATCTCTAGATTAAAAGAAGGAGAAAAATTAAACGATTTATTACCAGAGGCATTCGCATTGGTAAGAGAAGCTTCGAAAAGAATTAACAATGAGAGACACTTTGATGTTCAGCTAATTGGAGGTATTGCGTTACATGAGAATAAGATTGCAGAGATGAAAACAGGTGAAGGCAAAACACTTACTATAGTTCTTGCTGCATACCTTAACGCATTAGAAAAAAAAGGTGTTCATATAGTTACTGTAAATGATTACCTCGCAAAAAGAGATAGTATAAATATGGGTAAAATTTACAATTTTTTGGGTTTGAGCTGTGGATATATAAACTCAAACCAGTCAGATGAGGAACGCAAAGAAAATTATAATAAAGATATAACTTATGCCACTAACAGTGAATTAGGCTTTGATTTTTTAAGAGATAACATGAAATATTCAAAAAATGAGATGGTCTTGAGGAAGCATAATTTCGCGATAGTTGATGAGATTGACTCTTGTTTAATAGATGAGGCAAGAACTCCTTTGGTTATTTCTGGGGCAGCAGAGGATAAAACTATGCAATATATTGCTGTAGATAAATTAATTAAAAATTTGAGACAAACAGACTTTGACTTAGATGAAAAGGAAAAAAATATACTCTTAACAAATGAGGGAATAGATAATGTTGAAAAAATATTTTCTGATGCTGGTATTTTAAAAAATAACAATTTTTATGACCCAGAAAATTTACATTTAGTTCATCATGTAAACCAAGCATTAAGGGCAAATTATTTATTTGAGAATGGACGAGACTATATAGTTAAAGATAACGAAATAATTATAATTGACGAGCAAACAGGTAGGCAACTGCCAGGTAGAAGATTTGGTGATGGACTTCATCAGAGTTTAGAGGCTAAAGAAAAAATAGAAGTTAAAGCTGAAAATCAAACACTGGCATCAATAACCTATCAAAATTTTTTTAAGTTGTACGATAAATTAGCAGGTTGTACAGGAACAGCACAAACAGAGTCTGCAGAATTTTTTGAAATTTATAACTTGCCTGTTTTACAGATACCTACCAATAAAGAAATGATAAGAAACGATCTTAATGACCAAATCTTTAGAACAGGTTTAGAAAAAGACAATGCAATCATTCAAAAAATAAAAGAATGTAATGAAATTGGACAACCACTATTGGTTTTTACATCTAGCATAAATAAATCTGAGCATTACTCGAATTTGCTAGAAAAAGAGAAAATTAAACATATTGTTTTAAATGCTAAAAATCATGAGAAAGAAGCAGAAATTATTGCAAATGCTGGCAAAACAAATTCAGTAATTATTACAACAAGTATATCAGGAAGAGGTGTTGATATTAAGTTAGGTGGACAAGATCAATTTGAAAAAGAGGATGTAAAAAAAAGGGGGGGGCTATTTGTTATTGGAACAGAAAGAATGGAAAGTAGAAGAGTTGACAATCAAGCAAGAGGACGATCTGGAAGACAGGGAGATGAAGGAAGTTCAATATTTTTTGTAAGTTTAGAAGATGACTTGATGAGATTGTTTGGCTCAGAAACCATGAATTCAATGCTAGAAAAGCTTGGTCTTAAAGATGGTGAAAGCATTGATCATCCTTGGATAAATAAAGCGATTGAACGAGCCCAACAAAAAGTTGAAGCAAGAAACTTTGACATAAGAAAAACGCTTATTAAATTTGATAATGTTCTTAATGACCAAAGACATGTAATTTTTGAACAACGAAAAAATGTAATAGATGGTAAAGAAGATGAGAATTATTCAGATATTTTCCTTGAAGAAGTTTTAGAAAATTTAAAAAGACAAAAAATATTACATGAAAGATCTCCTAATTCTAAAGAATTTCCAAAAGCTTTAAAGCAGACTTTAGGTAAATCAATAACTGATGATGAGTTAGGTGAAATTTTAAATTCAGATCTCAAAACAATGGAAAAAAAAATAAAGGATAAATTTATAAATAACAGGAATGAAAGAAATAATTTATTAGGCATTGAACAAGGAAAAGAAATTGAAAAAAGAATATTGGTACAAATTATAGATCAAAATTGGAAATCACATATTCAATACCTAGAGCAATTAAGACAAGTAATTGGCTTAAGATCTTATGGACAAAGAGATCCTTTAGTGGAGTACAAAAAAGAAGCTTTTCTATTATTTGAAAATTTATTGGGAAAATTAAAAACTGATCTTGTCACAATGCTTTTAAATTTAAAAATAATACAAAAAGAAGAGGAAAATAATTCTCAAAATAAAGTGAAAGAAAACTTAAAATCAATTGCAAAAAGTAAAATTGGAAGAAATGAACCTTGCCCGTGTGGATCTGGGAAAAAATATAAACACTGCTGCGGTGCCTTATAAATTAAAAAATCACTGTTAATAAAATTAAAAATAGAAGAATTGATGTAGTTGAAATAAATAATTTTTTATTAGATTTAATTTTTAAAATCAAATTTTGAAAGAGATTATTTTTAATAGTAAGTTTATCTTGATGTGTTGCATTAGTGGTGAAACCTTTATTCCTTCCAATATCTAAAAACTTATTCTTTCTTTGATTTAATATTTCTTCCTCATTTAATGTTAGAAATTTACTTAAGTTTCTATCAATAGCATTACGTACATTATCTAAAATAAGATCTTTATCTCGATGCGCACCACCCAAAGGTTCGGGTATTATCTCATCTATAATTTCTAGTTTTAAAAGATCTTTCGCTGAAAGTTTCATTGCTTTCGCAGCTTCTAAAGTCTTTGTTGGATCTCGCCAAAGTATAGTTGCACATCCCTCTGGGGATATTACTGAATATATTGCATTCTCTAACATCAATACTTTACTTGAAGAAGCTAATGCAATAGCGCCACCAGAGCCTCCTTCACCTATAATTATAGATAAAGTTGGAACAGTCAGTTGCATAGAACATTCAATAGACTTTGCAATTGCTTCCGCTTGTCCTCTTTCTTCAGCACCGACTCCAGGGTAAGCACCTGGAGTATCAACAAAATTAATAATTGGTATTTTAAATTTATTAGCTAAATTCATTAACCTTATTGTTTTTCTGTAACCTTCTGGTCTCATCATTCCAAAATTTCTCTCAATCCTTGTATCTAAATTTTCACCCTTTTCCTGCCCTATTACTAAAACTGACTTAGAATTAAATTTACCAAAACCACATATTACAGACTTATCCTCTCCATAAAATCTATCCCCAGAAAGTGAAATAAATTCATCAAATAAATTATCAATAAAAAATTTTGATTTAGGTCTATCCTCGTGTCTTGCAACCAATGTTGTCTGCCATGCATCTAGATTTGAATATACATCGTTAAGTTTTTTATCTATTTCATTTTGTAAATCCTTTATTTTAGTTGTATCAACTTCTGAAATGCCGTCTTGATTATAAGGATCTTTTAATTTATCTAATTCTGTTTCTAGGTTTTTTATATCAGTCTCAAAATTTAAATAATTTTTCATTACTTTATTATATATAATTTTTTGGCGATAAAATGATCAAATTACAAAAATTATATTCTTTTCGGATGAAAAATAACATTTTTTTAAATAAAGTAATGACATAATTTATTGATTGTCATATACAACGGTTTCTAAATTTAAAAAATTATGGGTGATTCATTTATTAAAATAAATACTTTATCTGTTTCTAAGAATTTGGCTGATTTTGTAAAAAATGAACTTCTTACAGGATTAGATGTTAACGAAAAAGATTTCTGGGATGGATTTGATAAAAGTATTAATGAACTTGCACCAATCAATAAAAAGTTATTAGAAGTTCGTGAAACTCTTCAATCTGAAATTGATTTATGGTTAAAAAAAAACAGAAATGGAGAATTTAATCATCAAGAGTATAAGAATTTTTTAAAAGAAATTGGATATTTAAAAGAAGAAGGGAATGATTTTAAAATAGATACCAAAAAGCTTGATAGTGAAATTTCAAGTATTGCAGGTCCTCAACTTGTAGTTCCTATAATGAACTCTAGATATACATTAAATGCTGCTAATGCTAGATGGGTAAGTCTTTACGATAGTTTGTATGGAACAGACTTAATTGAGTCAGAAGAAACTGGAAGTCAAAAGTATGATCCCCTAAGAGGACAAGAAGTAATAAGATATGCACGTGAATTTCTAAATGACCACTTCTCTATCAATGAAATTCATTGGAAAGATATAAATGGATTTAAAATAAAGGGAAGTGACTTGAAAATTTTAAAAGATGATAAAGAGTTTGAACTAGTAGATAAAAATAAATTTATTGGATACAGAGGAGAACCTAATAATCCAACAACAATAATTTTAGAAAATAATAATTTAAAAATTGAGATAATAATTAACCCAAAAGCATTTAGTGCTGTCCAAGATGCTGCGGGAATAAGTGACATAATTATAGAATCTGCAATATCTACAATATGTGATAACGAAGATAGTGTTGCAGCAGTAGATTCAGAAGATAAAATATTATGTTACAGAAATTGGTTGGGTTTGATGAAAGGAACTCTAAAATCTGTCTTCGAAAAGGATGGAAAAACTTTAGAAAGAAAACTAAATCCAGATAGAAGTTATATTTCAAAAGATAATAAAAAAGAAAAATTACATGGGAGAAGCTTACTTTTAATTAGAAATGTTGGTCATCTAATGACTAATTCAGCAATTATTTTAGAAGATGGTTCTGAAGTCCCAGAAGGTATCATGGATGCATTTATTACAACTGCTGCAGCAATTCATGATTTAAAAAGAAAAGGTAACTCAAGAACTGGATCTATATATATTGTAAAACCGAAAATGCATGGACCTGAAGAGACTGCTTTTACAGATAAAATATTCACAAGAGTTGAAGAAGTATTAAAACTCGAAAAGAATACAATTAAATGCGGTATTATGGATGAAGAGAGAAGAACATCTGTAAACTTAAAAGAATGTATCAGAACATTAAAAAGCAGGGTTTTTTTCATTAATACAGGTTTTTTAGACAGAACCGGAGATGAAATGCATACATCAATGGAAGCAGGTCCAATGATAAAAAAAGGTGACATGAAAAAATCAAAGTGGATAGCTGCTTATGAAGATAACAATGTTGATGTTGGTTTAAAATGTGGATTTTCAGGTGTTGCACAAATAGGTAAAGGTATGTGGGCTATGCCAGATAAAATGAAAGACATGATAGATCAAAAAATATCACATCTTGAAGCCGGTGCGAATTGTGCATGGGTACCATCTCCCACAGCAGCTTCTTTACATGCAATGCATTACCATAAGTTAAATATTTTTGAAAAGCACAAAAAATTAAATGAAAATAAAATTAATTACATTGATAATTTATTAACTATACCAATTGCAGATAGACCTAATTGGAGCAAAGAAGAAATAAATAATGAGTTATGTAACTCAGCTCAAACAATATTAGGATATGTTGTTAGATGGGTAGATCAAGGGATAGGGTGCTCTAAAGTTCCAGACATAAATAATGTTGGATTAATGGAGGATAGAGCA
Source organism: uncultured Pelagibacteraceae bacterium (assembly GCA_902612605.1). Lineage (GTDB taxonomy): Bacteria > Pseudomonadota > Alphaproteobacteria > Pelagibacterales > Pelagibacteraceae > Pelagibacter. Next base: position 455,536 of record CACMDY010000001.1, on the reverse strand, counting down.
ACACTAAGAATATCATCACAACATATTGCAAATTGGTTGCATCATGGTATTTGCTCAAATAGACAAGTTTTAGAAATTTTAAAAAAAATGGCAAAGATTGTTGATAAACAAAATCAAGGAGATTCAGAATATCAAAATATGTCACCTAATTTCGACAAGTCAATATCTTTTAAGGCGGCATGTGAATTGATTTTCCATGGCAAGTCGCAACCATCGGGCTATACTGAACCTCTATTACATTTAAATAGGTTAATTAAAAAAAGTTAATTACTAATTTATAAATCTTTTCTATTTTTAAAAGCAGATATAAGTGTTCCGTCATCTGATGTTTCAATTTCTCCACCAACAGGCAAACCTTGAGCTAATTTCGATATTTTTACATTTATATTTTTTAAGCTGTCCTGAATATAAAAAGCGGTAGTTTGTCCTTCAACGGTAGCACTAGTTGCTAAAATCACTTCATCAATATTATCATTTTTTATTCTTTCTATCAGAGAATTAATAAGCAAATTTTCTCTATTATTTCCGTTAGTACTATCAGAGATCGTGCCTCCTAAAATATGATAGTAGCCTTGATAAATAGATGAACTTTCTATTGCCCATTGATCCGAAATATTTTCAACAACACATATCTTGCTAAATTTTTTATTTTTGTCTTCGCAATTATTGCAGGGATTATTATTAGATTTTAATGTTCCACAAATTTTACAACGTTCTATATTTTTAAACACATCACCTAGATTATTAGCTAAAGGTCTTAATATTTCTTGGCGATTATTGATCATTTTTAAAATTATTCTTTTTGCAGACTTTGGTCCAAGACCTGGTAATTTAGATATTAATTTAATTAAATTTTCTATTTCGGGGAGATTTTGCATTAAATTATAAAGGCCATTTAAATCCAGGCACGCCTAATCCGCCAGTCGCTTTAGATATTTCTTCGGAAGTTTTTGATTTTAATTTATTTTTAGCATCATTATGTGCGGCAGTGATCAAATCCTGAATTATCTCTTTATCTTCTTTCAGCACTTTATCGCTAAATAAAATTTTAGTCATCTCTCCATCTCCGTTAAGTGTAATTTTAACCACATCTCCTCCGGACATACCTTCGACTTCAATTTTTTTAAGATTCTCCTGACTTTCTTTCATTTTTTTTTCAATCTCTTTGGCTTTTTCAAGAATTTTATTAAAATCAGTCATCTTTTTTTTCAATATCAGTTAATTCAATATCAGGAAGTACTTTCAACAAATTTTTATATTCGCTTGAGTTTTTGTACTCTGTGATATTTTTTTTTTTTAGGTTGTGTTTTTTCTCTTTTTCACTCATCGCACCCTTTTCTTTTGAAAAAGAAATAAGCCATCTATTTTTAGTCCAGTCATACAATTTTTCAGACAAATCTTTTATGAAATTCTTATTTAGTTTATCGTTTATAGAAATTTCAATATTCATATTTGAAAAAGATACTAAGTTTACATTATTTTCTAATTCGTATTTTAGATTCATCTCTTTTTTTTTAAGACATATTTCAATCAAATCTTCAAAATTTTTGATCTCAATAGTATTTTTTCTTTCAATTTTTTCATCTTCTTGTTTAATATTTTTAATCTGATTTATTGGATCCTTGCTTCTAGTATTTTTCAAATCTACGTTTTTTATTAAAGTGTTACTTAATTTATTTTGCTGACTATTTTCTGTTACAGTTTTTTTTTTTAAATAAGTTAATTGGATAAGAAACATTTCGATTAGTAAATTTGGGTTAGCGACTAAATTAATTTCTTTTAAAGTTTTTAAAGTAAATTCCCAAAATAATAATATGGCACTCGGATCAATTGCTTTTGACAAAGAAGTTATTTTTTTGTGATCATTGTCATTTAACGTAAAATTATTTCCTTCATTTTCTATATGAGATATATTTTTAATGTAATATAGCATTTCTAAGAAATCATTTAAAAATAGATTTGGTTCAATACCTGAATTGTACAAATTTCTATAATGATTTATTATTTTTTCCTCATTGCCTAAAAAAATTATTTCCAATAAATCTATGTATGAACTTTTATTTACATAGCCAAAGATCTTTTGAGCATCTTCAAATGTAAGAGCATTTTCATTGTTAGAAATAGTTGCTCTATCAAGTAAAGATAATGCATCTCTTACAGAGCCTTCTGATAATTTGACTATCAATTTAATTGCATTATCTTCGACATCTTTTTTTTCTTTTGATGTTATATTTTTTAAATAATTAAATAATTCTTCAGACTTAACTCTGGATAAATCATACCTTTGACACCTAGATATAACAGTTATAGGAATTTTTTTTACTTCGGTTGTTGCAAAAATAAATTTTAAATATTTTGGAGGTTCTTCCAATGTCTTGAGTAATGCATTAAATGCTTGCTTACTTAGCATGTGTACTTCATCGATAATAAAAATTTTAAATTTTGCTACTGATGGTGGATATCTAGAAAATTCTATTAGTTCTCTTACATCATCTACTCCTGTTTTACTTGCTGCATCCATTTCAAGAACATCAATATGATTGGAATTTGCTATAGGATCGCATTGATCGCATTTTTTTTCACAAATACTCTCAAGCGATTGTTCACAATTCAATGCTTTAGCAACAATTCTTGCAAATGTAGTCTTTCCAATTCCTCTTATACCGGTAAACAAAAAAGCATTAGCTGAACTATTATTTTTAATAGAATTATAAATTGTAGTGGCAATTTCCTCATGCCCTATCAAATCTTTAAATATTTGGGGTCGATATTTTAATGCCAGAACTTGAGACTTTATGGTCATAATAGGAGACCAACCAACCTGGAAAAAACTCAATACCCTTGCTCTTTTTCAAGCCTGGGGGAGTTCATGGTAATTCCACCTGGAAGGCCTCCAAATGTATTATAACAATAATTTTTTCTAATCTACAATAAAGTTAATTATTTTTTTTCTCTAAATTCATGTGCTTTATAAACACCTAGTACGTGCATATCTTCACAGTGGAAAGCTAGCTCCTCTAATGAATTTTTTATTTTTTTATCGTCTAAATGTCCATCTATGTCACATAAAAAAAAGAATGACGAAAATGAATTTTTTTCTGGGAAACTTTGAAGTTTCGTCATATTCACTCCATTAATAGCAAAACCTGATAAAGCAGAATACAAAGCTGCTGGCTTATCTCTTAGTTTAAATAAAAATGATGTAATGAAATTATTTTTATCAATCTCTGGCTGAATTATATCTTTGCCCATTATCAGAAATCTTGTATAATTATCATTATCATCCTGAATATTTTCACTTAAAATTTCTAAATCATAAATTTTAGCGCTTAATTTTGATGCAATTGCAGCTTTTGTTTTATCTTTCTCTTCTGAGATATATTTTGCAGAACCTGCTGTATCAGCTCTTACATTAGCAGAAAATTTATTTTTTTTAATAAATTCTGAAGCTTGACTTAACGCTTGAGCATGGGAATAAACATTTTTAATATCTTGTAATTTCGATCCTTTTATACCAATTAAATTATGATTGATTGGGAAAAAAAATTCTTCGTAAATATTTAATCTATGTTTAAAAATTAAATATTCTACTCCTATGTTTCCCGTGGTTTTGTTTGACTCTGGTATGATTGCTCTAATATTGCTATCTTTATTTGCTTTTTCAAAACATTCGTCGAAGGTTTTGCAAGGAATAGTTTCTATATTTGGGAACATATATTTTGCACAACTTTCACTATAACTTCCGGCAATTCCTTGATAAACAATTTTCATGTTGTTATTTATCCAATAATTTTATGTATTGTTCTAGATCTTTTTTAGTATCAATTCCAGAGGAAAAATAATTTGCTAATATTACGTTAATTTTCATATTATTATCGATAGCTCTTAATTGTTCCAGCCTTTCTTTGATTTCATTTTTACTTTTTTCAAAATTAACAAACTTTTTTAAAGCTGAATAGTTATATAGATATATCCCAAAATGCTGGTATATATTTTCATAGCTATCTTCTTTAATTACTCGATGAAAATTCAAAGCTTCTGATATTGATTTATCGGATATCTTGTTTTTTGTAACAACTTTTACAATATTTTCATTATTATAATCTTCATTATTCTCAACGTTGTATGCTAAAGTTGAAATATTCAAGTTTTTTTCCTTTGATAAATTATTTAGATTTTTAATATCTAAAGGATTGATCATTGGTTCATCACCTTGGATATTCATAATAAAATCTGTATTTTTTAAATCTAATTTCTGAGCGGCTTCAAATACTCTATCCGTCCCAGTTGTGTGATTTATATCTGTCATTATAAATTTACCTCCATTTTTTTTTACTTCTAAGGCAATTTCCTCATCACATGTTGCAACATAAACCTCTCCAATTTGGCTTTGTGTAGCTTTTTCATATACATGCATAATTAGACTTTTATTATTAATCTTTATTAATGGCTTTTGTGGGAGTCTTGTTGCTGCTAATCTTGATGGAATTATTATAATTGAATTACTCATATATTCATATTTTATGCGTCTTTGAGACGCAAATTTATAAATTAAATTTCATATAAATTTTGTTTAACATGATATACGACCATAATAAAAAGAAATAATGGATTCATTTGAAATTAATAAAATTATTGCAGCTGTACTTCTTATTGCACTTATTGTAATTGGAATAGGGAAAATTTCAGATATCGCCTTCCATGTAGATAAACCAGAGAAATCAGCTTACAAAGTAGATATTCAGGAAGGCAGCCAAGTTTTAAATTCAACAGCAGAAAAAATTGAGGAAAAAATTGATATTTCTGCATTACTTGCATTAGGAGATGTTTCTCATGGAGAGAAAGTTTTCAAAAAATGTTCTGCTTGCCATTTAGTAAATAAAGGTGGTGAAAATAAAATCGGGCCAGCATTGTATGGTGTAATAGGAAGAAAAGTTGCATCAAAACTAGATTATAAATATTCAAAAGCTATGGCATCATATGACAAAGATTGGACATTTGAAGAAATGAATGGTTATTTAAAAAAACCTCAAAGTTATATTAAGGGTACTAAGATGGCATTTGCTGGATTAAGAAAAGAAAAAGATAGAGCATCAGTTATTTTGTATCTTAACCAAAATTCAGATAAACCACTACCTCTACCTTAGTTTTCCAAAGCAATACAATAGAATACTCTTTTGAACATGAACCCTATTTAATGCCTGTTGCCAAACATGGGAATTTTTTCCTAGAAATACGTTCTCCTCAACTTCATCCCCTCTTGGCAAGCAGTGTAAAAAAATACAATTTTTTTTTGTATAATTAAATATTTCTTTATTAATTTTAAATTTTTGAAAATGTTTTTTTTTTCTTTTTTTGTTCACTTTGTCATTTAGAGATATTACTTTATCAGAAAAAACTACATCTGCATCTAATGCTGCCTTTTTTGGATCATGATAAATAAATATTTTTTTCTTATTTTTGCTTACCCAATCTTTAACCTTCTTGCTTGGTGCAAATTTTTTTGGACATCCAATGCTCAATCTAAAAGAAAACTTAACAGAAGCAACAATTAAACTATCCAAGACATTATTAGAGTCTCCAATCCAACAAATTTTTAATTTTGATATTGGTTTTTTTTTAATTTCCTCAACAGTAAAAATATCTGATAAAACTTGAGTTGGATGAGATGATGGGCTTAAGCCATTAATTATTGGTATAGTTAGATGTTTTTGAAAATCCTCAATTTTTTTATCATCATCAGTTCTCAACATGAAACCATCACCATATGTTGATAGAATTTTAGCAGTATCTGCAATTGTCTCACCGCCTTGTCCAAGATGAAGCTCATTTGATCTAAGTGTCAATGTTCCGCCTCCGAGCTGTTTTATGGCTAAATAGAAGCTTATTCTTGTTCTCGAGCTAGCTTTTTCAAACATTTGTACTAGCATTTTACCTCTAAGAGGCGACCCTTTGTCTGGCTGTAAAGTATTTAATTTTTTTCTTTGTTTTTTTCTTTGTTTAGCATCAACAATTATTTTTCTTAGATCTTTACTGGGAATATCTTTTAAATTGATAAAGTGTTTCATTTTAATTCATTACAAACTTTGCTAATAATTTTTAAAGCCATATCAATTTCTTTTTTTTTTACATTTAATGGAGGTAAAATTCTTATGACATTTTCAGCTGCTCTAATAGTCAATAATTTATTTTCCATTAATTTTTTTATAAAATCAGTCTGGTCCTTAAAAAGTTGTAAACCAATTAATAATCCTACTCCTCTGACTTCTTTAATTAACTTGGGATATTTCATTTTTATTTTGTTAAGTTCATGAATAAAATATTTCGACATTTTATTTACATTAATTAGTAAATTCTTATTAATTTGATCTAAAACAGCATTACCTACTGCCATTGCTAGAGGGTTTCCACCAAATGTTGAACCATGTGTACCTGGTACCATAGCTTTTGCAACTTTCTTTGTCATTAAGACTGCTCCAATAGGAAAACCACCTCCAATTCCTTTTGCTATAGGAACTATGTCTGGTTTTACTTTTGCGTACTCAAAAGCAAAAAATTTTCCTGATCTTCCTATACCACACTGAACCTCATCGAGAATTAAAAGTATTCCACTTTGATTACAAATTTTTCTAATAGCTTTTATGCACCAATTCGGTATAACTTTTATGCCTCCTTCCCCCATAACAGTTTCGATCATGATAGCTGCTGTATTTTTATTAATTAATTTTTTAAGTTTTTTATGATCACCAAATTCAAAATGATCAAAACCTGGGACTTTTGGTCCAAATCCTAGTGTCATTTTTTTTGAACCACTTGCATGAATTGCAGCGATTGTTCTACCATGAAATGAATTTTTGATACAAATTATTCTTGTTTTATGCTCTTTGCCTATTGAATAAAAATATCTTCTAGCTACTTTAATCGCAGCTTCAGTGGCTTCAGCACCACTGTTTTGAAAAATAATTGAGTCTGCAAAAGTTTTTTTGACTAACCTTTTTGCTAATTTTTCACCTTCTGGAATCTTGAAAGCATTAGAAACATGCCAAAGTTTTTTTGATTGTTTATTGATTGCTTGAATAAGCTTTTTATTAGAATGACCAAGCGAATTAACAGCAATTCCTTGCACAAAATCCAAATACTTTTTATTATCAGCGGTTATAAGAAAACTTCCTTTGCCTCTTATAAACGATAAATTTTTTCTTTTATAGTTTGATGCTAATGCACTCATATTTATTTATATTTTTTTTTACCTTATTTGGCACTTTAATTTTCAACCTCAAGTTATAATTTTAATTTTATTGTTGAAAAATATTAAATAAAACTTGTTTTAAATCTTATATATGCAAGATCATGTTATTTTAAATAAATTATATACTAAATGTAGTAAATATAATGAGCTGGACAGAGGAAAAAGTAAATAAATTGAAAGAACTATGGGGAAAAGGAAGTACTGCGAGTCAAATAGCAGAGATAATTGGGGGTGTTTCTAGAAATGCAGTGATTGGAAAAGCTCATAGGCTTAACTTATCATCTAAAATTAAAACAAGATCAACTGTTCAAAATCAAAAAAACTTTGCTAAAAATGAAAATTCACACATCAAACTCAAAGGTAAAAGGGGTAAACTTAAAACACTTCTTTTAGACAAAAATTTTGAACCAGCCAAGAATTTAAGTTTGGAAGAATTATCTGAAGACACTTGCAAATATATGGAAGCAAATCCTGACGAAAAAGATGCAAGCTTTTGTGGACGTAAAACAGTAGAAAAATTTTCGTATTGTCCATTACATCTTATGATTGTATTCCAACCAAAAGGGAAGAAAGAAGATGTTGTTGATAAAGAAGATGATGTTCCAAAGTTTATCGAAAAAAAGATAAAGTCTGCTTAATTCAAAATCTTATCCTTAGCTTTTTCATATTCTTCTTGTGTGATAAGTCCTTTATTTTTGAGATCATTTAATTTTAAAATTTCATCAGATATTGATTTTTCATTCATATCCTTTTCATCATAGTATTCAAAATCACTAGTATTTTCCTCTTTATCATTGTTATTTTCTTTAACATTTCTTCTTGCCTCAATGCCCATACTTATAGGTTTGGCCGCAACATAAATCACAACTAATAACAAAAATAAACAAATTCCTACAACTAAATATGTCATCATTTTAATTTATTTAATGTTTCTTGATTTGCGAATTGTCCGCCTGTTCTCCAATTATAACTATACTTTTCTATTTCAGTTTCAAACTTTTTTTTTGGTATGTAGCCTAAATCAAAATTATTTTTATAACTTTCAGATTTACAATTATCATATTTTAGCATTATTAATTGATCTTCAGTCAATAATGGGTTTGGAAATAATTGAAAAAATTTTGCCGTTAACTTTGCTATAGGCAAAGGTAAAGGTAATAAAAATCTTCTTTTATCGATTGATTTAAGTAATTTTTTCATCATTTCCTTAAATGTAAATACCTCCGGGCCAATGCATTCTAAAACTAAATTTTTCTTTTCATTATCAATTAAATTAAAAATTACATCAACTAAATCTGATACATGTATTGGGGTAAATTTTGTATTTCCATTGTAATACAATGGCATTAGGGGAAGCAAACTTAACAAAGACATAAATTTAGTGCTGAATTTGTCATCAATTGAATAAACTATTGAAGGTTTAATTATAATTGAATTTTTAAAATTTTTTTTAATCCTTTCTTCCCCATTTAATTTACTAAGAGCATATTTGCTATCAATTGCTTTTTCTATACCAAGTGCTGATAAATGAATAAACTTTTTTAAATTAAATTCTTCTGCCTTTTTGGATAACATCGCTGGTAAATCAGAATGTATCAAATTGAATTCATTTTTTCTTTTTTCATATAGTATTCCAATAAGATTTATGCAAATTTCACATCTTTTAAACAGTTCGTCTATCTTATTAATTTGAAAATTTTTTAATTCTACTAATTCTAAATATCCAGGGTTTGCTTGTGTCTTAAGAAGGTATCCAGCTCTATGTATATTTCTTGTAACTGCTATTATTTTATAGTTATTTTTAGATAATTTTCTTATCAAATTTCTACCTATCTGACCAGTTGCACCGAAAAGTAGAATTTCTTTTTGTTTCATATATATATTCTTTAAATGAAATTAGATATTAAATTACACAAAGAAGATTTACCAGATGAAATAATATTGAGTGACAATATTGCAGTTGATTGTGAATTTATGGGGCTTAATGTCGAACGAGACTCTTTATGTCTAGTTCAAATTTCTACTGGAATAGATGATGCACATATTATCCAATTAAACAGAGAATTATATAATGCTCCTAACCTAAAAAAAATTCTCTCTGATAAGAAAGTTTCTAAAATTTTTCATTATGCAAGAGCAGATTTATTATTTATTAAAAAATATCTTAATATAAATGTAGAAAATGTTCATTGCACAAAACTGATGAGTAAATTGGCAAGAAGTTATAGTGATAAACATGGATTAAAAGATTTAATAAAAGAGTTTACAGGGTCAGATATAAGCAAAAATTTACAGTCTTCTGATTTTGGTGGAACACTTACTGATAAGCAATTAGAATATTGTGCTAGAGATGTTGTTTACCTTCATAAAATATTTAATGGTCTTAAGGAAATTTTGGTTCGCGAAAAAAGAGATAAATTATATTATGAGGCAGTAAAATTTGTTCAATGTAGAGTGGATTTAGACCTTGCTTCTTTTACATCAGATATCTGGTCTCATTAATGCAAAAAAAAAATATAAAAAAAATTGCTAAAGAAGTTATTAATTTTGAATTGTCAGCTTTAAAAAATCTTTCAAATAATATTGATGATTCATTTGTTAAAGTTGTTCAATTAATTTTAAGTTGCAAAAAAGGAAAGATAATTATATCTGGGGTTGGTAAAAGCGGTATAATAGCTAGAAAATGGGCCGCTACATTTTCATCTACAGGAACTCCATCATTTTACATGGATGCGTCAAATGCGAGCCATGGTGATATGGGTCAAATATCATCTAATGATTTAGTCATATTAATTAGTAATAGTGGCGAAAGTAATGAATTAAAAAATATAATTCAGTATACTTCAAGAAACAAAAATATAAAATTGATTGGTATAACTTCAAAAAAAGATTCTATCCTATTTAAAAATTCAGATGCTTCATTTTTAATGCCAGATATTAGAGAAGCTGGTCCAGAAAATATTGTTCCCACTTCATCAACAATAAATCAATTAGCTTTGGGAGATGCAATTGCGATATCTTGCATGAATTATAAAAATTTTACAAAATATGATTTTAAAAAGTTTCATCCGAGTGGAACATTGTCTATAAAACTCAAAACTGTTGGAGACTTAATGATCAAAGGGAAAAGGCTTCCAATTGTAAATGAAAATATAAAAATGAAAAAAGCGCTCGGTATTATAAGTAATAAAAAATTAGGTGTTCTTATAATTAAAAAAAAAACTGGTTACACAAGTGGTATAATAACTGACGGTGATCTAAAAAGAATTGCTCAAAAATATGATAAATTTGAGGAATTACAACTAAAAAAAATTATGAAGAAAAATCCAGTTACAATAAGAGAAGATGCTCTAGCTGCTTCCGCGTTATCAATTATGAATAATATGAAAATTACATCTCTATGTGTTCACAAAAAAAATAAAATAAGAAAGACTATAGGGTTAATACATATGCATGATATTTTAAGATCAAATATCAATTGATACTTATGAAGTCTTTATTACAGATTGTTTTATTTTTATTAATTATTTTAATAATTGGTGGGATTTATTATATGTATTTTTATTCAGGCCCATTAAATTATGAAACTCAATTAAATGTTAGCAGTTCGGAAAGTGCAAAAGTATTACCAAAAAATAAAGCAAAAAAAGACAATTATATCGTTGAGCAAGAAATAACTTCTGACATTAAGAACAAAAATGATATTAATGAAAATAGTAAAGAAAAAAAAAATACTATTAATGAAAAAGTACTAATTGATGAAAAGAGCATTACAAATTTAACAAAAGAAATAGAATATGTGACTACTAGCAGCAAAGGGGATATTTTTAAAATATCAGCTGAATATGGCACTACAAATATAAAAAACTCTGATATATTGGATCTTGAAATTGTCAAAGGCCTTATATCATCAAAAGAAAGATCTGAAATAAATGTATCATCAGAGAAAGCAAAGTATAATTATGATAATCAAGACTCAAAATTTTATAAAAATGTAATAATTAAATATGACGATAAAACTATTACTTGTGAAAATCTGGATTTGATATTAAGTGATAATATTGCGGTGGCTTATAACAATGTGATAGTTAAAGATGAAAAGTCAATAATGAAAGCTCAAATGATAACGCTAGATACTATAAGTAAAATAATTACTATTAACTCTCAAGATAAAATAAAAATTTTTACTAAATAATGGCTTTAATTAAAAAATTTAGAATAAAAAGTTTTAAGATTGAGGAAAATATAGTTGAAATAAAAAAAGGGTCAGTCTTTTATAATAAAAGACAAATTTTAAACGATTTAAATCTAAAGATTAGAAAACAAGAAATACTTGGGATGCTTGGACCAAACGGTGTTGGAAAATCTACAATATTTAATTTAATTACTGGTTTAAAAGATTTGAATTATGGTGAAATAATAATAGATGGTATTAATGTAACAAATTTACCAATAAACGAAAGGTTTACAAAATTTAAATTAGGACTAGTACCTCAATATGGTGGTTTAATTCATGACTTAACTTTATCAGACAATTTAAAATTAGTTTCTGAAATTCACATAAGTGAAAAAAATTTAAGAAAAAAGAAAGTTGAAAAATTGATTGGTCAATTTGAATTTGATGCATTATTAAATATTAAAGCTAAAGATTTGTCGGGTGGCCAAAAAAAAAAGCTAGTGATCGCTATGGCGCTGATTAATGATCCAAAAATACTTTTACTCGACGAACCATTTGCAGCTTTAGATATTCTAACAATTAAAATGCTTCAAGAGATAATTTTAAATTTGCAATCCACAGAAGAAATTACTTGCGTGATATGTGACCACCAAGCTAGAGACCTTTTAAATTGTGTCGATCGAGCTATTATTTTATCAAATGGAAAAATAATTGCATCTGGTAGTCCAAAAGAGGTAATTAGTGATAAAGATGCAAGAACTCAATACTTTGGGGATGAATTTAATATAAATTAATTCATCTATGAAAAACCATATTGAAATTAAAAAAAAAATAGGTCCATTTAATAAACAAATTTCAGTAACTAGTGACAAAAGTATTTCTATAAGAAGCGTCTTACTAGCCTCTCAGGCTATAGGTACATCAAAGATATATAACCTACTTGAGTCTGAGGATGTGATAAATTCATTAATTTCGATAAAAAAGTTAGGAATAAAATATAAAAAATTTAAAAGTTATTATCAAATTAATGGATTTGGTTTAAAAGGTTATGATATTAAAAAAGATATTACTATTGATGCGGGCAATTCAGGAACTTTAGCAAGACTCATATTAGGACTTTTAATTAACACAGAAAAAAAAATTACCTTAATTGGAGACAACAGTCTTTCGAGAAGAGACTTCTCGAGGGTTGTAAAACCACTAAGATTATTTGGAGCAAATATAAACTCAAATAATAATAAATTACCAGTAAGTATAACAGGTTCAAATTTTTTAAGACCAATAAAATATTATGAAAAAATCGGCAGCGCACAATGCAAAAGTGCAGTAATGCTAGCTGCAATCAAAACGCCAGGAATTACAAAAATAAAGGCAAAAAAATCAAGAGATCATACAGAATTATTATTTAAGTATCTAAAAATACCAATACATATAAAGAAAAAAAAAGAATTTGATTTGATTGAAATTAGAGGGCCCAGTAATTTTAATGGATTTAAATATAAAATACCTGGAGACATAAGCTCTTGTTCATTTTTTTTAGTTTTAACCCTTTTGACGGAAAAATCTAAGTTAATATTAAAAAATATAAATATTAATAAATCAAGAACAGGTGTGATAAAAATACTTAACAAAATGAATGCTAATATTACTTTTAAAAATAAAAAATATTATAAAGGTGAGTTAGTTGCTGATATAACAGTTAAAAGTAACAAAAACCTTAAAGGAATTAATTGCCCCAAAAAACTTAATAGTTCTGCAATTGATGAATTTTTAATAATTTTTCTTGCTGCAGCTAAGGCAAAAGGAATTTCAAAATTTACAAATTTAGGTGAACTAAATAATAAAGAAAGCCCAAGATTAGACATAGCAACTGACTTTCTTAAAAAAATTGGAATAAAATTTGTGAGGCACAAAGATAACTTAAAGATATATGGAAACCCGAATATTGAACTTACCGGAGATTACGTAATAAAAAATTTTAAAAAAGATCATCGTGTATTCATGATGTCTTGCATTGCATCATTAACATTTGGTGGAAAGTGGAAAATACATGATAAAGACTCGATAAAAACATCTTTCCCGAGTTTTTTGGATAAAATAAAATATTTAGGAGCAAAAATTAGTTGAAAAAAAGAGACAAAGTTATAACGGTAGCCATTGACTCTCCTGCAGCAGCAGGGGCTGGTACACAAGCCAAACTTATAGCAAAAGAGTACAACCTTTTGTATTTGGATACAGGAAAAATATATCGTTATATTGGTAAGTTAAAATTAGAAAATAAAAAATTTAACTACAAAATTGTAAAAGAAAAAATAAATAATTTAAAATTAAAAGATTTAAATAAAATAAATCTATTATCAGATAATATAGCGAAATCAGCGTCTGTTATTGCTAGAGACAAAAAAATAAGAAAAATAGTAACTCAATTTCAAAAAAATTGTGCTTACAATCCAGCTAAGAGGTTTTCTGGATCTGTGCTGGATGGAAGAGACATCACTTCCGTAATAATGAAAGATGCAATGATTAAGTTATACATAACTGCAAGTTTAGAGGTTAGAGCTAAAAGACGATTTTTAGAATTTAAGAAATTTGGAAAAAAATTATCTTACAACATGGTACTAAAAAGCTTGAGAAATAGGGATAATTTGGACAAAAATCGCACTTACAGTCCTTTAAAAAAAACAAAAGATTCAATCTTGATTAATACAACTAAATTAAGTAAGAAAGCGTGCTTTTATAAAATTAAAAGCATAATTGATAAAAAATTAAAATTTAATGGAATATTATAAAGATTTAAAACAGCCACAAAATCAACAATTCGAAAAGTTACTAAACTCACAGCTTTCAAAAAATAAGATAGAAGAAGGTAAAATAATTGAGGGTAAAATAACAAAAATAACAGATAAATTTGTCTTCATATTTATACCTGGACTAAAAAGTGAGCCGATTATCGATGTTAATGAATTAAAAATGATTGGAATGAAAGACAAGATATCCTTAAACGAAAACATTCCTGTTTTGCTCGAGAAAATAGAAGATAAAAATGGAGAAGTAGTAGTCTCAGCTCAAAAAGCCCAAAAGATCAAAGGATGGTATAAACTTGAAAAAGCCTATGAGGATAATGAGACAATTACAGGAAAAATTACTTCGAAATGTAAAGGGGGAGTAATAGTTGAGCATGTTGATACAGGCTCTTTAATGTTTTGTCCTGGATCACAAATAAGTGACAAACCTCTAAAAAGTATTGATCATCTTATTGGTGTAGAACAAAAATTTGCTATAATTAAATTGGACAAATTAAGAGGAAACGCTTGTGTCTCCAGAAGACAGATTGTTTCTTCAAACAAAAGAGAAGACAAAGTTAAAATTATTAGCAAGTTTAAAGTAGGCGATATCATCAAAGATGCGGTTGTAAAAGGTTATTCATCTTTTGGATGTTTTTTTGAAGTGAATAATGAAATAGACGTTTTAGTTCACCTACAAGAAATTTCTTATTCGAGAGTAAATCATCCTGACGAAATATTTAATATAGGTGAGAAACATGATTTGAAAGTTATAACTATAGATAACGAAAAATTACAAATTGGTTGCTCTATCAAGCAACTTTCACCAGATCCCTTTGAACACATATCAAATTATGAAATAGGAAAACAGTACTTAGTTAAAGTGGATAAAATTACTGATTATGGATGTTTTTGTTCGCTTGAGCCAGGCTTAAGTACATTGCTGCATAGTAGTGAGATGAGTTGGACTAAAAGAAATATTGTTCCAAAAAAATTATTTAAAGTTGGCGACATGATAAAGTGTGTTATTACCGAAATTGACAAAGATAAAAGAAGAATCGCAATATCACACAAACTTACTTTAGAAAACCCATATCAATCTTTTATTGATAAATTTCCAGAAGGTAGTGAAGTTAATGGTGTTATATCTAGCTCTAATGAATATGCATTATACGTTAAATTAGATGAATTTGATATCGACGGATTTCTTCACGCTAACGATTTAAGTTATACAAATAAGCCAGATGAAGAATTAAAAAAATACAACAAAGGGGATAAGTTAAAAGTAAAAGTTCTCGAAATTAAGAAAGAAGAGCAAAAAGTAAGGGTGGGATTAAAACAATTAACAAAAGATCCATTTGATATTTTTAAAGGTAGAAAAGTAAATGATGTTGTTACAGTTAAAGTTGTATCTACTGATAATAAAGGGTTAATAGTTAAACCTGAAGAATGTGAATTAGAATTTTTAATAAAAAAATCGAATATTGCATTAAATTCATCAGACGCTAGACCTTCAAGATTTGTTGGTGGTGAAAGAATTGATGCAGCAATATCTGAAATAAATTTCGATAAACGGAAAGTTAGTTTAAGTATTAAGCTATTAGAAGAACTGCAAAACAAAGAAGCTGTAAATAAATTTTCTAGTCCCTTAAGTGGAAAAAATTTGCCATTTTCGTCATTATCCGAAAAACTTGGTGATAAAAAAAAAGATGATGAGTGATTAATTGTCTATAAACAAGTCAGAAATTATAAATATTTTATCCAACAATTATCCAAATTTTAAAAAAAAAGATTTAAGAAAAATCGTTGAAATTTTTATTAACGAGATCAAAAATGCTCTCAAAAGACATGAAAGAATTGAATTGAGAGATGTTTTCTCTTTAGAAACCAAATTGCAGAAAGCAAAGACAGCAAGAAATCCGAAAACTAATGAAAAAATTTATGTAAAAGCAAAATATTCTATTTTGTTTAAATCGTCTAAATTTTGGTCTGAAAAGTTAAATGAAAAATAATAAAATTTTTATAGCATGTGATACCACTGATATTAATAAAATAA
Source organism: uncultured Pelagibacteraceae bacterium (assembly GCA_902612605.1). Taxonomy (GTDB): domain Bacteria; phylum Pseudomonadota; class Alphaproteobacteria; order Pelagibacterales; family Pelagibacteraceae; genus Pelagibacter. The sequence continues at coordinate 439,271 of CACMDY010000001.1, read as the reverse complement.
GAAAAATTATTAAAGATACTGAAAACATTAATTTAACAATTGGTTACAAGTTTGGCTTAGAGTTTTTAAATTCGAATAATGGTAGAAAATTTATACCTAAATTAAAAAATAAAATTACATTTGGGGATTATAAATTATCAGATATACCAAAAACTTGCTCATCGGCAATTAAAGCAGTAAGTGATTTAAAATTTAATTATTTAACAATTCACATTAATTCGGGCTATGAAGCTCTTAAAGAAGCAAAAAAAGTTGCAGGCAAAACAAAACTAATTGGTGTTACAGTATTAACTTCATTAGATAATAAAGCTTTAAAAGAAATCGGATTTAGTAAGAATGTAAAAGAATTAGTTCTTCGTCAAGCAGAGTTAGCAACTAAAGCAAAATTAGATGCCATAGTATGTAGTGCTCAGGAAGTTAAAATAGTAAAAAAAGTATTTAAAAAAGAAATTATAACTCCTGGTATAAGATTAAATTCTAAAAGAGGCGATCAAAAAAGAGTTTTATCACCCAATGAGGCTTACAAAAATGGGGCCGACTGGCTTGTAATAGGTAGAGATATTACCAAAGGTAATATTAAAAATAATATTCGAAAATTAATTAATCACTTAAATAAATGATAAAAGGTTTAAAAATTTGTGGGGTCTCTGATCCTGAAACATTAAACTATATCTTAAATCACCACAATCCACCTAATTTTATTGGTTTCATAACAAATTACAGAAAAAGTAAAAGATTTGTTGAATATAAAAAACTAAAAGAACTAGTTAATGTCAATAAAAGAGATATAAAATTTATTTCAGTTCTTGTAGATCCAACTGATGAAGTTTTAGAAAAAATAAAAAATTTGAATTTTGATTATTATCAACTCTATGATGTGGAACCTGAAAGAACAAAAGAAATTAAAAAAAAATATGGTATAAAAATAATAACTGCGCTTACAGTTTCTCAAGAAGGTGACGTAATTAAATATAAAAATTATCAAGAGATATCAGATATAATTTTATTCGATTCAAAAGGATATCATAAATCTGAAAGTTTTGATCATAACCTGCTTGATATTGTACCGAATGAATTAAATAAAATGATTGCAGGCAACATACAAATAGACGATATTTCTAATTTTAAAAATAAAGATTTCATTATAGACCTAAGTGGATCGCTAGAAGATGTTAATGGAAAAAAAGATATAAATAAAATTAATAAATTGTTAAATTTGTTTGCAAAAATATGAAAATTAAAAAAAAAATTCCACTAATTGATCAGGCAAATAAGCTTGGTTTTTGGGGTGGAAAGTTTGGAGGTAACTACGTTCCTGAAACATTAAAAAAACCAATAGAAGATCTAGAAATCCTATTTGATAAATTGAAAAATGATAAAAAATTCATTGCTGAAAGAGATAAATATTTTAAAAATTGGGTTGGTACTCCTACTCGATTTATAAAATTAAAAAATCTAACAAATCACGTTGGCGGAGCTCAAATTTGGTCTAAAGTTGTATCAGATGCAAACGGAGGAGCACATAAAATATACAATGCTACCGTGCATTGTCTGCTTGCCAAACGATCTGGTAAAAAATTTATAATTGGGGATACTGGCGCTGGTTATGCGGGTAAAATGTTGAGCATGGCTGCTAAAAAATTTGGTTTAAAATGTAAGATTTTCATGGGTGCAAAAGATATTGCAAGACAACAACCTAATGTAAAAGCTATGAAAAAAAATGGAGCTGAAGTAATACCTGTTTACTCAGGAAGTCAAACACTAGTAGATGCGGTTTCTGAATGTATGCGTTTCTGGGTTGCTAATTGTGATACAGCAGCCATGTGTGTTGGAAGTACTGTGGGACCAGCCATTTTTGTTCGTATTTGTGGATGGAGCACTAGTCAAATTTCGAGGGAACTCAAAGTTCAATTAATTGATGAATTTGGATCAGTGCCAAAGAAATTAAAACTTTATAATTGTGTAGGTGGTGGAAGTTCAAGTTTCGGTTTTTGGAACGAGTTTATGGATTATGATAAAAAACAGTGCGAATTTATTGGTGTAGAAGCAGGCGGACCGGCAAAAAGTAAAAAACATGCAGCACCATTAACTTATGGCTCAAAAATTGGAATTCTTCATGGAGCTGTTCAATATGTTAATCAAAATTCAGATGGACAGATTGAGGAGACTGAATCAATTTCTGCTGGACTTGATTATCCTGGAATTTCTCCACTTCACTGTTTTTTAAAAGATACAAAAAGAGCAAGATATACTGCGGCAAGTGATGAAGATGCTTTAAGTGCATATAAAACTGTTACAAAATTTGAAAAATTAAGACCTTCTCTTGAACCAAGTCATGCTTTTTCTGTCGCTATAAAAGAAGCAAAAAAATTAAGTAAAGATACTATTGTGGTAGTTAATAGTTGTGGAGATGCTTACAAAGATCGAGGAATTTTGAAAAAAAGATTAGGAAAGAAATATGTTAAATCCAATTAGCCATGCTTTTAGAAAAGCAAAGCAAGAAAATAGAGCTGCGCTATTGACTTATACTGTAGCAGGAGATAGTTCAAAAAAACAATCATTAGAAATATTAAAATCCATTTCTGCAAATGCTGATATTTTAGAGGTAGGCATACCACACAACACTCCAGTTGCAGACGGCAGTCAAATCCAAACAAGTGCATACAGAGCAATTAAAAATGGAATTAAAATGAATGATATTTTTAAAATCATAAAAGATTTTAAAAAATCAAATAAAAATAAGCCAATTATATTGATGGGATATTTCAATATGATTTTGCAATATGGTGAAAAAAAATTTTTAAATAAATGTAATTCTTCAGGTGTAAATGGATTAATAGTTGTAGATTTACCTTGGCCAGAAAATAAGGATTTTGCTAAAAAATGTAAAAAAAAATCAATCTATTTTATTCAGCTTTTATCACCAACAACTACAAAACGGAGACTTAAAAAAATTATAAGGGACTCTCACCCAATGAATTATTTTATTTCGATGTTGAGTACAACGGGTGGTAAACTAAAAGTTTCACCTAATGATATATTAAAAAATTATAATAAAATAAAAAAAATTGATCCAAAAAAAGAAATTGTTATTGGTTTTGGAATCACAGAAAAAACAATTGGCAAACTCAAATCTGCAGATGGATTAGTTGTTGGAAGTGCTATTTGTAAGGAAATTAGTAAGAGTTTAAAGCATAGACAAAATCCTGTCATAAATGTAAGTAAGTTAGTAAAAAAATTAAAAAGTAAAATTCTATGAACTGGATTACAAAAGCTTTAAGTTTTGGTGAAAAAATTAAAAGAGTTTTAAAAAAAAGACCATCAAAAGAGGACATAGCAAACTCGGACTGGACTAGTTGTTGCAAAGGCCCGATATTAAAAAAGGATCTTGAAGAAAATTTATGGGTTTGCAACTCATGTGGAAAACATCATAGAATTAATTGTCGTCAAAGGTTTGATATAATTTTTGGAAGAAATGCTTACGAAATACTTGATACACCAATTCCTGCAGAAGATCCGCTTGGATGGGTAGATACCAAATCTTATAAAGATAGATTAAATTCTGCACGAAAGAAAACTAAACAAAATTCAGCTGTAATGATTGCCAAAGGAAAAATAAATGGAATCGAGGTGACAGCAGGAGCTATAAATTTTGAGTTTATTGGTGGTTCTGTTGGAGCTGCAGAAGGTGAAGCAATTATTTACGGTATTCAACACGCAATTGATAATCAAACACCATATGTTTTCTTTCCTTGTGGTGGTGGACAAAGAATGTTTGAATCTCCTATTGCACTTGCAAATATGACAAGAACTACACTTGCTGTTAATGAACTTAAAAAAAATAATCTTCCTTATTTAGTTTGTTTTACTGATCCTACCGCTGGTGGTATTACAGCATCATTTGCAATGTTAGGAGATATTCATTTTGCTGAACCAGGTTGTTTGATAGCCTTTGCTGGAAAAAGAGTTATACAAGCTACAGTTAAGGAAGAACTTAGTTCAGACTTTCAAACCTCTGAGTTCGTTGAAAAGCATGGATTTGTCGACAGAATAGTTGAGCGAAAAGATTTAAAAACTGAAATAAGCTTACTATTATCAATATTGTTAAAAAAAGATAACGCGGTAAATGAAAAGCAAATAAATGAAACTTCAGACAATATTGAACCGCTTGCAAAAGCTGCATCCTAAAGAAATTGATCTCAGTCTAGATAGAGTTAAAAATCTTTGTAAAAAATTAGGTGATCCTCAAAAAAAATTAAAATACATATCTGTAGTTGGAACAAATGGAAAGTATTCAACTATACAGGCAGTAAGATCAATTTTAAAAACAGCTAATATAGATTGTAATATTTATACTAGTCCACATATACAAAAAATTAATGAGAGATTTATTTTTAATGACGAAGAAATATCTGATGATAACTTGTCTAAGTTATTAATAGAAGTAGAAAATGTTAATAATGGAGAACAAATAACTTACTTCGAAATATTAACTGCAGCATATTTTTATCGTGCAAGTAAATTCAAAGACAAAATAAATATTATAGAAAGTGGTCTATTTCATAGATTTGATGCAACAAATATTATTGATAATAATTTATCTAGTATTGTTACTTCAATAGGTTTAGATCATTTAGACTGGTTACCAAAAAATGAGCAAAATATTGAAAAAATTGTTTATGAAAAAACCTCATCCTTATTAAATTCTAGTATCGTAGTTAGCAAACAAAGCTCGGATGAAACCATAAATTTAATAAAAAAAACAATTAATAATAATCAATCAAAAAAAATCATTTATAAAGATGATTTTAATTACTCATTAAGTGAGAATGGTTTTATTTATTATGAGGATGAATATGGTGGTTTAAAATTACCAAAACCAAATCTACTAGGTAATTTTCAAATTGACAATTGTGCGACAGCTATTGCTACAGTAAGAAATTTACAACTAGAAGTAAAAGATGAAAATATTAAAGAAGGTATTACTAAGATTAAAAGTATTGCAAGACTTCAAGAAATTAAATCTGGAAAGCTTAAAAATATTTGTAAGTATAATAGAATATATTTAGATGGCTCACATAATCCTTTAGGTGCAAAAGCTCTAAATGAATTTTTAAACACCCTTGACTGTAAAAAACATTTAATTCTTGGAATGATGTCTAATAAAGATCATAAAAAATATTTAGACAATTTTAAAAATATATCTTCCATAATAACAATTGATATTCCTAACCAACCGAATGCTATGAAAGGGATAGAATTAAAGGAAAAATTAAATAAATATCCTAATGTTACTTACAAAAAATCTATTGAAGAAGCTCTTTTGTCCCTAAATCCAGAAAAAGATGATTTGATAATAATAACTGGGTCTTTATATCTTGCTGGAGAATTACTTAATAAGAATTAAATATTTTCTTTTATAAAAGCCACAATGTCACTCTTTGGAGTGGCTCCAACTTTGGTTGCTTTTAATTCACCACCTTTAAATAAAAGCATTGTAGGAATTCCACGAACACCATACTTAGTAGGCATGTTAGGCTCTGAGTCTATGTCATGTTTTGCGATGACAATATCATTTGCCATCTCCTCTGAAATTTCCTCTAAAATTGGTCCAACCATTTTACATGGCCCACACCATTCGGCCCAAAAATCTACTAAAACAGGTTTATCGTTTTTTAAAACTTGTTCTTCAAATATTTCGTCTGTAACTTTTAATGTTGCCATTAGCTTTATATATAAATAAAAATTTTTTTATCAATAGTTAAAAGAGAAATGTTAAAATTATCCACATTAAACATTTTCATACTTTTTCTGTATTGACATTGCATATTCATTAAACTCGTCTAGTAGTGATAGTTTTTCGTTATCATTCTCATTAGTATATTTTTCTCTCAGAGTATCAATTTCTGTGTAGAGCGTTGGAATTGTCCACCATTTTTCTTTCTTTTCACTCAAAATTCGCTTTGCAATTTCTCGTTCTATTGTTTTAAGCATGCTCTCGGGTAGAACTTCGGGTGCCTCTTGATATATGATTTTTTTTCCAAAACCTACTAAACGATCATCATCAAATTTATCTAATAACTTAAGTTTATCTTTCCACGATGCTGCATGCCAAGCAGGAAATAATGCAGTATCTTTATTTGATGTAAATTTAGTATAAATACTTTCTTCAGCATATATATCTTCTTGTGTTTTAGACTGTTCTTTTTCTTCAGCCACTTCTCTTAATGCATGAAGTATATTTTGAGAAAATTTCTCATTATTTTTAACAATACCTGCCCGTTTATTAATTAAAGACTTATCCATGGCGCTATAAGGTTCTGCTTGCATACCAAACTTTGCATCTACAATAATTGGAGCCTTGTTAGATCTAATAGTTCTTAAAAATTTAGGAGACTTTTTCATTTCAACTTTAAGCTCATTTATCGATAAATTTAATAAAGGTTCTATATCAATCCTTAAGTCGAATGCATAATACCAACCCGCATATATTGGATGCATACAATATTTTTGATGAAGAGGAGCAACTAGATGAAGTCTAGATTTACCATAATAATATTCATTTAAGGTAATAATTTCCCCTTTTTTAATTATAGTTTCAGTATCTGATTTATTTGCAGTTTTAAAAAAAGACTCCCAAGTCTCTGGCTGTTTTTTTTTGACAATATTTAAAACTTTAGCAGTCATAATACTATCACTTAAAGCACTATGGGCATCTGTTGAGTCAATACCTTGCATTCTTGCTAATGACTCTAATTTAAACACTGCATTATTTTTTTCATTAAATTCTACTTCTAAAATTGAGGGATCAATTGCATAAGCTGCACGAGCAATATTAATACCATCATGTCTTTTATTTGGAGCAGAGTTCGTTAAATATGGATATCTAATCCCTTTAAAAAACTCTTTTCTTATCATTTCATCATCAAATCCAATATTAGACCAACCAAGAAACACTGCTGGACTCCACTTTTTAAATATTTTCTCAACTTCTCCTAACATTTGATAATGAGAAAGATTAGTTTGAGTTAATTGTTTTATTGATGTCTTATTTACAATAAGTGCCATAGCCTGAAAGACCTCCCCTTCAGGTAAACTACACCTTAAATTAAATCTGTCTTTTTCTTTAAAATTCTCGTCAACTAAAATACCGCCTATTTCAATAATACTTCCAAAATCTGTGCTTGCACTAGATGATTCTATATCCCAAATTGCTAAATTCATAATTTATTCTCAAACTAGCTAATATTTAATGGATTTTTGGAAAGTTTTTTAAAGACTTAACCATTAGCATATAAACGATTAGCTCCGGTGTTAGTAACTCTTTTATGGATAGGCTAAGTAAAGTCAAGATATATTATTCAACTCGTAAAACTTTTTAACCCTTCCTAAAAATAAATTTTGATACATTTCTAATTCAGCTCCCTCAATTTTAAATTCTTGGAATAAAATGTCTTTAGTGCATAATAATATTATTCCTGCTTTCATCTTAGTTCTGTGAACAACATCATGAGCTAAAGTATAAGCTCCTAATTGTAAAAAGTAGTCTTGTATATAATCTATTTTTTTTGGTTTATTAGCTTGTTTAAAATCCACAATAACATCTCTACCTTCATAAACTGCTATCATATCAGCTGTACCGGCATATTGATCTGGATAGTATAATGTTTCTTCCATGCCATATACTTCATTAAGTCTTCCAATAATTCCTTTTTGAATAATTTCTTTAGCCATATTTTTGTATTGCTCATTACTCTCAAAAAAACTCTCATTAATTCTCCCTCTTAAGTAGTCCTCAATATAAGAGTGCATAGAAGTACCCCTTGATGAAGCTTCAGTTTTAATTCTATTTGCTTCCTTAATTCCTACTCTCTCTTTCCAATTTGCAAGAGCAGCCTTCTCTTCTTCTGATTTTGTGGCGCCTAGAATTGTAGTGACACTTGGTAGTTTGTTCTCCCCTAATAAATATTTTCTGTATCCATCTTCAATTGATCTTGAAGACTTGGGATAATTAAATTTATTATTCCACTTCATTATTTTTTTTTTAGAATTAAATTAATTTTTTACTTGTCTTGGAATATCTTCAAATTTTTTGACATTTTCTGTTTCAATAGCCTTTTCAATTTGCTCTGGATCTTTTATATTTTCTAATGTTCTTTTAATAGATCTTGCATCCGTTCCAAATTTATCAACAGCTGTCATTGCCTCTTCTAATTTTTTTCTGAGATTAACAATTCCATCAAAATGTTTTGTAAATCTTGTGCTTATTGTTTTTAAATGATCGTAAATTTCTGTTGCATGTTTTTGAACTTTTAAAGTTTGAAAACCCATGTGTAATGATTGTAAATACCCAGATAAATTATTTGGTCCCATAACAGTTACTTTATATTTTTTCATTAATTCTTGGCTCAATAATTCTTTAGTATTTGGGTCTTGGTAATTAGCTATCTCTAAAAACAAACTCTCAGTTGGCGCATATACAATTGCAAAATCAGTAGTTTTAGGTGGAACAATATATTTTTCATTTACACTCTTGGCTTTTTCTTTGAAGGCTTTTGCAAGTTTAGTTCTTGCATCCGCAATAGCTTTTTTATCGTCCTCTTGATGAGCATCTTGAATAGCTTTAAATCTCTCAACAGGAAAATGGCTATCAACCGGAACCAATACACCTTCTTGGAGTTTAATTGCAAATTCAACGTTTTCACTAGTTTCCTCCTTCATTTTAACATTTGAAAGGTATTGCGAAGAAGGCAGCAAATCCTTAATGAGCGAGCCCAGACTGAACTCTGCTAAAGTTCCATACTTTTTAACTCCAGCTAAGATTTTATTAATACCTTTTTGACTTTCGTTTAAATTTTCAACTTGGGAATTAAAAGCTGCAACTTTTTCATCAACTTTTGTCAGAGCTGCTGTCATGTCTTTTGTAACGCCAGTTGAAAGATTATTAAATGACGTAGACATGGAATTTAAAGAAGAATTAATAGTAGTATTTAAACTATCTTTTAATTTAACTATTTCTGCGTTTAATTTTGCAATTTCGTCAGCTTCTTTATTTGTATCTTCTTTTATTACATTCGACTTAATATTTAAATAAAGGATAGCCGAAGTAGCAATCAATATTAAAGCTAAAATAATAACTAAAATTGTATCCATGATTCGTATGTTACACTTACTTAATGATATTTAAAGTTTATTTAAAACTCTTTTAAGATTTTTTATCTCTCTACTTTTTTTTGATGTCATTAAACAAGCCTGAGAATTAAGAATCATTCCATCTTTTAATATCCTTAATTTATTAGCTTTTAAAGTTGCTCCGGTTGAAGTTATATCTGTTATTATCTCAGATGATCCAGTAAATGGATATATTTCTGTTGCACCAAGGCTCTTCACCAATTTAAATTGAGTAACTCCTCTGGAGAACATAAAATCTCTTGTTAAATTTGGGTATTTTGTAGCTATACGTAATCTATTTCTTTTTTTTTCTTTAAATTCAAAAGCTATTTCTTCAAGATCAGGCATTGTCTGTACATCTATCCAATCATCCGGGATTGCAACTACTAATGTAGCTTCTCCAAAATCGTACTTTTTTTTTACAATCACTTTTTTTTGAATGTTAATTTCGCTTTCCATTAATAAATCATATCCAGAAAAGCCAATATCTAAAGATCCATCCGCAAGACGTTCTATTATTTCTCTAGCATGCAGATAATTAATAATAATATTTTTTTCTCCTCTAATAAATCCAAATAAGTCTCTCTCACCTCTTTCAGAAAGAATTTTTAATTTTTTTCTTTTAAAAATATTTAAAACTCCCGATCGTAAACGTCCCTTACTTGGAATTCCAATTTTTAAGATACCATCACTCATAATTTCTCTAAGTTAATAGCTGCTCCAACAGCTGGTATATTTTTTTTAAAGCCAAGATCTTTAATTAAAGAATCGTATCTACCACCTCTAATATTTAACTTCTCAGACTTTGATTTAATATCGATCTTGAATACCAAACCAGTATAATATTCGAGATGTCTTCCAAAAGAAGAATTAAATCTAACATTTAATTTATTAATTTTATTTTTAGTTATTGGGAAATAATCATCCTGAACTCTAAGATTAATTTTATTTTTTTTAAAAAATAAATTTAACTTTTTTGATGCTTGATTAATAGGACATTCAATTTTTAAGTACTCTTTTAAAATTTTTACAACATTACTACCTTTTTTTGTTCTTCTTGGATCTTTAATTTTACTATCAAATCTTGATAATATTTCTTCTATTGATCTTCCAGCAACTTCTTTTTTTTGAGTTTCATTAATCATTTTAGAATATTTTTTTTTATCTATTTCGACAATTGTTGGGTCGATATCAGAGTTGGTCTCCAATCTTTTTAATAAATCATTAAAATATTTTTCTCTCCAAAAATGACGTTGTAATCTTAATTTCCATCTTAATGGGCAATCCAATTTATCTAACAAAAGCCTAAAAATTTCTATGTTACCTATTACTAAATTTCCACTTTTATATTTAACTTTTGATAATGCTTTAAGTGAAGTTTCTATTATTTTTTTATCATCTTTTTTTTCAGCAAAAGATCCAAATATTTCAAATCCAATTTGATTTCTGATAACAGAGTCTTTTTTATTTAATCCTTTCCTAAATGCTTGACCACTATAAAAAATTTTTTCACTAGTTTTCTTATTTTGATTCAAATATCTCACACAAGATGCAATAGTTAAATCAGGTCTTAAACAAATTTCATTTCCCAATTGATCATTAAAAGAAAATATAAATCTTTTGAAATTTTCTCCCGACCTTTCCAATATTAAATTGGTGTCAATAACTGTATCAAGATCAATATATTTATATCCGTTTGACTTAATTACTTTTAAAATATTTTCAGATAAGTTTTTTGATTTCATCAATCAGGTTCTCCTTATCAAGTGTAATTTGAGTATTTTCAGATTTTTTCCATTCTTCTCTAGATAAATTTCTTGATGTTTCTTCTAAATTTGGGACTAATTTTTTTATAGTAATTTTATTATTTTTAAATTCATCATCTCCACAAAGAATTACGGCTGGTGAGCTCCTTTTATCTGCATATTTTAATTGAGATTTCAAACCAGAGTCTCCCAGATAAACTTCGGATCTTATGTTTTGATTTCTAAGTTGTGATAACAATTCATAGTAATTAGAGAGATATTTTTGATCTAAAACACATATAATTATTGGTGAATTATTTTTTACCTCGATTTTATTTAACTGAACTAATGCGTATAACAAACGATCAAGGCCTATGGAAACTCCTGTTGCAGATAAGTCTACTTTTTTAAATCTTGAAACTAAAGAATTGTATCTTCCACCTCCGCCAACTGAGCCAAACTCCACCTCTTGGTTTTTTTGATTTTTGACTTTAAATGTTAAATTTGCCTCAAATATTGCGCCATCATAATATTCAAGTCCTCTAATAACTTCAGGAGAAAAAATTATTTGATCAAAATTAGATGAATAATTTAATCCATCTAATACTTTATTTAATTCATCAAAACCATCCTCAACTAATTTATTGGGTATGGCTGACTTAATTTCATCTAGAGATTTCATATTTATAAAACTAACTATTTCATCAGCTTGATTATCAGAGAGGTTTGCTCCAATAGTTTTATCACCAGATTTGTCTTCACGTCCAGTTGTAAGCAATTGTTTAACACCATCAGTTCCAACTCTATCAAGTTTATCAATAGCTCTTAAAACTGTAAGTTGTTGTTTGCTTTCTGAAATTTTTAAATTTTCAATAAGACCCTGTATTAATTTCCTATTACTCAACTTAATTTGATATTGGTTTTTTTCTAAGCCACAGAAATATAAAGTGTCAGCTAAAAGATTGCACATTTCAGCATCTGCTAAAGGGTTATTAGATCCAACAATATCACAATCAGCTTGGGTAAACTCTCTAAATCTTCCAGGTCCAGGTTTCTCATTTCGCCATACATTACCGATTTGGTATCTTTTAAAAGGATTTGAGATATTTAAATAATTTTGAGACACGTATCTTGCTAATGGTGCAGTTAAATCATAACGCAATGATATCCAACTATCATTTTCCTCTTGAAAACCAAATACACCTGAGCTTGGTCTATCTTCATCTGGTAAAAATTTTCCTATATTTTCTGATATTTCAAAACTTGGAGTTTCTAGCTTAGAAAAACCAAATTTTAAAAAATTTTCTTCAATTTTAGCTATTAAGTTTTCTTTTAATGCTAATTCGTTACCGTATCTATCAACAAAACCTGAAGGGTTATTGGCTGATAATTTTTTTTCTTTATTCATTTTTTGGTACACGGGGACAGATTCGAACTGTCGACCTTCGGTTCCACAAACCGCTGCTCTAACCAACTGAGCTACCCGTGCTCCTTCTACTGTTTTATACTAAATGTGGATAAAATTAAATTTATAAATAATTAAATAGCTAGCTTGCAGCCAGCATGAAAATGATGTCTGTGAGTTTCTTTGTTAATAATAACTAATTTATTCATTGCGGTGTAAATAGCATTTTTTTTTTTAAATGCAAGCAAGAAAAGGCTTTGCACAGGAATAGCTATGTTTTTTAACATATCCTATTCCTATACAAATATTTTTGATGAATTAAATTTTATTAACCTAATTTTTTCAAATTTACAGCGCTTGGACCTTTTTCGCCATCTTGAATTTCGAATTCTATAGCATCGTTTTCATTCAAAAATCTTAGCCCAGCTTCTCTAACTGCGCTTGCATGAACGAAACAATCTTTTTCTCCGTCTTCTCTTTCAATAAAACCGTAGCCCTTCTTTCCGTTGAACCACTTTACTTTGCCTTTTAATGTACTCATACTTTAGTTACTCTTTCTTTGTTATTATATAATTAGCTATAAATAGCTGATGGATAGGTATTAGATTTTAATTTTGAATGCAAGCATAATGATGGATATTAATACCACATGGGAGTGGTGGCTTCGGCGGGACTCGAACCAGCGACACAAGCCTTTTCAGGGCTCTGCTCTACCAACTGAGCTACGAAGCCATATTAAGATCTAAAAATTATACGACCCTTTGATAAATCGTATGGAGATACTTCTAATTTCACTCTATCACCTTGTAAAACACGAATACGATTTTTTCTAAGTTTTCCTGCAGTGTGAGCTGTAACGTTATGACCATTGTCTAGTTTAACTCTAAACATAGCATTAGGAAGAAGATCTGTTACAACACCTTCAAACTCCAACGTATCCTGTTTACTCAAATTATTATCTCCTCATTCTAGATTTAATACTTTGAGCATGATTATCTAGTTCTTCATACTCAGCGAGATGTGTAGCGGATTCTCCTAATTTCTCAATACCTTTTTTTGTAAGAGTTATATGGCTAATTTTTTTATAAAATTCACTAAGATTTAGTCCAGATGAAAATTTTGCAGAACCTAAAGTTGGTAATACATGGTTTGAGCCAACATTATAATCTGAGACAGCCATTGGAGAATACTTTCCAATCATAATACTTCCTGCATTATGAATTTGATTTAAATACTTTTTATAATTAGACACATTAATTTCTAAGTGCTCTGGAGCAACTTCATTAATTACCTCTATTATTTGCTTATCACTTTGGGCTAACACAATTAATCCATTATTTTTTAAACTTTTTAAAACAACTCTTTTCCTTTGAACTTTTTTGATACTTTCTTTTATTCCTATATTAAATTTATTTGCTAATTTTTTATCTTTCGTAATTAAAATACACTGAGAATTTACATCATGTTCTGCTTGTCCAATCATAGATGTTATAATTTGATTTAGATCAGTTTTACTATCTGCTAAAACACAAATTTCACTAGGCCCAGCGACCATTCCTTCTGTCCCAACATCACCAAAGACTTCACGTTTGCTTCTTGCAACATAAATATTTCCAGGCCCAACAATTTTATTCACTTTTTGAATATATGCTAAACTTGCTATAGCTTGGGCACCACCCATTGAGTAAATTTCCTTAATTCCAACTTTTTTAGCTGCATAAAGAACAGCAGGATTTAGTTTTCCATTTAGTTTTGGATTGGCCAAAACAATTCTTTTTACACCAGAAATTTTTGCAGGCACTGCATTCATTAATAATGTGGATGGTAAATTAGCCGGTACATAAATACCTACGGACTGTAGTGGCACATGCTTATATTCAAGTTTATTTTTAAAGTTATCTACATACTTAATATTTTTTGGTTTTTGTAGTGAATGAAACTTAAAAATTCTATTATAAGCTAAATCGATACTTTTTTTAATCTTGTGTTCTAATGAATTAATTGCTTTGTTTATTTTATCTTTTGAAGGAACTATTACTGTATTTTTACTAAATTTTTTCTCATACTTTAAAAGTGCTTTACTTCCGTTAATTTTTATGTCTTTTAAAATTTTTGGAACTATCGAAGTGTCAACTGCTTTTCCAGATCTCCTTTTATCCAAAAAAAATACTAATTCTCTTTTGTAGTTTTTCTTCTTACAATTAATTACTTTTATCATTTTCAATTTTTTGGTCTTCTAACGTTACATCAATAACTTCTGTGGACAGTGTTATAATTCCATTTTTTGAAAATAACAGAACTATTTCAAAATTTTCTTTTTTTTTAAAAATATCTATTGCAAATAACTCTAAAGTTAAATCTGCATTGGACTGGTTAATGTTTTTAGACTTGGAACTTTCAATAAATTCAAATTTTATAACACTATTAATAGGTTTGCTACTATCTGTTTCCTTATCTATTCTTAAAACAGAAAGTAAAAAAATTTTCGTAGATGGCAAATATTTTATATCAGAAATTTTAACTTTAGACTCTGCACATATCGCTGATATAATTTGTAAGTCGTCTGGAGATTGAGCGATTACTTTCTTTAAAAAATTATTCACTAAGATATTCTTTTAATTTTTACTCCAATTTTTTTTAATTTATTTTCAATTTTTTCATAACCTCGATCTAAATGATATACTCTATTTATAATAGATGTTCCTCGTGAAATAAAAGCTGCCAAAACTAAAGCTACTGATGCCCTTAAATCACTAGACATTAACTCAGCTCCCTCTAGATTATTAGTTCCTTCAATAATTGCCTTGTTACCTTTAATATTTATTTTTGCACCTAATCTTTTTAATTCTGGAACATGCATAAATCTGTTTTCAAATATATTTTCTTCAATTGTGCTTTTTCCATTTGCTCTAGTTAATAATACCATAATTTGAGCTTGCAAATCAGTGGGGAAGTTTGGATATTCTCCAGTTTTTAAAAAATCCAAACTTCTAATTTTTTTTGGTCCCTTAATTTGAATTGTATTTTTTGTGGTTTTTATTTTAGCACCAATTTTCTTAAGTAAATTTATCTCGGTATTAATAATTTTAGGCTCAAAGTTTTTAATTTTTAAGTTTCCACCATTTAAACATGCAGCAACACAAAATGTGCCTGCTTCAATTCTATCATTCATGATTGAGTAAGTTATACTTTTTAATGTTTTGACACCCTGTATTTTTAAAGTTCTTTTACCGATCCATTTAATTTTAGCTCCCGCTGTTTTCAAAAAATTAGTCAGATCCTTAATCTCAGGCTCAATTGCACAATTCTTTATTGTTGTTATTCCTTTTGCAAGACAAGCAGCAAGAATTAAATTTTCGGTCGCTCCAACAGATATTTTTGAAAATCTTATTTCTGAACCAAATAATCCTTTTTGAGCTTTTGCATTAACATATCCTTTTTCAATTTGTATTTTAACACCTAATTTTGATATGGCTTTTAAATGTATATCTATTGGTCTTACTCCTATACTGCAACCACCTGGGCTACTTACTTTTGCTTTTTTATTTTTTGCCAATAAAGGACCAAGAACTAAAATACCTGCTCTCATTGTTTTAACTAAAGAATAAGGTGCAAAAAAATTATTTTTTTTTCCTTTTGAGATTGTCGCCATTTTTTTATTATTTTTAAAGCTAATTTTTCTTCCAAGTGATTTTAGCAAATTAAGCATTGTATCTATGTCTTTAACTCGTGGAAGATTTTTAATTGTTACATTTTTATCAAATAATAAAGTTGCAGCAAGTATTGGGAGAGCAGCATTTTTACTTCCAGAAATTGAGACCTCTCCTCTGATCTTGGAGGGGCCATTAATTTTAAATTTGTCCATTTTAAATTTTGGGAAGCGTTACCCCTTTTTGACCCATATATTTTCCATTTCTGTCAGCATATGAAACATTAGGTTCCTCATTCCCTTTTAAAAATATAAATTGAGCCACACCTTCATTTGCATATATTTTGGCTGGCAATGGAGTTGTATTAGAAAATTCAAGGGTTACATGACCTTCCCATCCTGGTTCTAAAGGTGTTACATTAACAATAATTCCACATCTAGCATAAGTAGACTTTCCTAAGCAAATAACCAAAACATCACTAGGGATTTTAAAATATTCTACTGTTCTTGCTAAAACAAACGAATTTGGTGGAATAATACATTCATCAGACTCTTTTGTTACAAAATTTGTTGGTTTAAAATTTTTTGGATCTACAATTTCAGAGTTAACATTAGTAAATATTTTAAACTCATTAGATACTCTTGCATCATACCCGTATGAAGAAACACCAAATGAAATTTTTCCTTCCCTTATTTGTTTATCTTCAAATGGTGAAATCATTGCTTGTTCTTTCGCCATTTTGATTATCCAGTTATCTGATTGCACTGACATTTATTTAGTTTTTTTATTTTTTCTTTGAAAAATTTTTCTTTTTCTTAAGTTTTTACGCAAAGCTTCTTCGAGTTTAGCTTTTTTATCCTTCTTCCTGTCCATCTTGATTACTTTTTGTCTGGATTGGTAAGATGATCCAAAGTTATTATTTGATCGATCGGTATTGTTTTATCCTCTGGAGTTTTGGGTTCACCTTGTTTGGCTATTTTTTTTGCTCTTTTTTCAGCAAGCTTTTTTTCTCTTTTAGCCTGTTTCTCCATAGCCTTAGCTCCTCTTGTCGATTTATAATCGTAGTGAATTCCCATATCATTAACCTAATTTAGATATAACCGATTTTCGTAAAAAATTAAGGCAATTATTTGAAAAAAACAATTTTATACACTAATTTAACTAAAAATTGCCCTTATAGTTAAATGGTATAACACATCCATGGTAAGGATGAGTTTCCAGTTCAATTCTGGGTGAGGGCACCAGTTATTAGTAGAATTTTTTTTTAATTATAAATCCAGTTATAAGTAAGATTATCATGCCAATTACAGGTACATAAATGTCTGGAGTTAAAATTATATCAAATATACTTGGAAGTTCTTGATTGTTTTCAATAACTTTGTTTAGGCCTGCACCAAGTGAGGCTCCAACAAATAACTGGGGGGTCATTCCAATAACAGATCCTAAAAAGAAATTTTTAATTCTAACATTAAATAATGTTGGCAAAATGTTTGAGATAAAGAAAGGTATTCCACCAACAAATCTATATATCAGGAAAAAAGTAAATTCATTCTCTTTAAATTTTTCAGTAAGATTAGAAAACTTAGATGAAAATTTTTTTTTAATTAAATCTTTAAAAAAATAATTTGCGCTGATGTATAAAAGAGTTGCTCCAATTGACAAACCAAACACAATAAGAATTGTTCCAATCCATTTCCCAAATACAAATCCTCCAACTAAAAAAACTGGTGAACCAAATCCTAAGAGCATAACCCAAATAATCACTCCAATAAAAAATAATATACCAGCAATTAAAAGATTGGAATTTTTGATATCATTTAATTTGTTTCTATTATTTTTTATAAGTTCAAAACTTGAAAAGTCGTCAAATGAGAAATAGCTAAAAAAAAGCAACAAAAAGCCAGTAACTATCGAAAGATATATAATACCGAGAATAATTTTTAATTTATTTTCATTTTCCATTTTGTTCTAATTTATTAAAAATCGCTGTACTTATATACATTAAATTGTATAACTACCGAAATTTAACAAAAAAGAAGCCTTAATATGAAACGTACATATCAACCTAGTAAAAAAGTGAGAAAAAGAAGGCATGGTTTTAGGTCTAAAATGAAGACCAAAGGTGGAAGAAAACTAATTAGAAGAAGAAGAAGTAAGGGTAGAAAAAAACTCACTGTTTAATGCAGGTTAAATTAAAAAGTTTATCCAAAAATGAAGATTTTAAATTTATTTTAAATGGTAAAAAAATTTCAAATAGATATTCAACAATTTTTTACAGGAGATTAGAAAATAAAAGTAATAGATATTTTAATATAAGTTTTATTACAAAAAAAAAGATTGGTACAGCTGTTATAAGAAATAAAATTAAAAGAAGATTAAGAAATATGATGAATGAAGCTTTAAAAAAAGTTAAAATTAATCTTAACTATAGTTACTTATTAATTGCTAGAAAATCTGTTTTAGAAGATGAGTATAATTTTATTAAGATAAAACTTTTTAGTGAGTTAAAAAAAATTAGATAGTTATGATTAAAAAAGGACTAATATATTTAATTAAATTTTATAAATATTTCATTTCACCTGTTCTAGGTAATAATTGTAGATATCTTCCAACCTGTTCAGAATATTTTATTGATAGTTTAAATGAATATGGCGTTTTGAAAGGTTGTTACAAAGGCACTAAAAGAATTTTAACTTGTCATCCTATAAGAATTTTGGGAGGAGGACATGGGTATGATCCGGTAAAGAAAAAGAATATAAAATAATGGACACAAGAAACGTAATAGCAGCAATTTCATTAAGCGCAGCAGTAATAATTCTCTATGGATTATTTTTTGCTCCACCAAGTCCTGATCCAAAGCAGGTAACTAATAATGATCAAAATAAGAACAATCTTCAACTAAACGAAGCACCAAAAATAGAGCAAAATATTGAAAATAATAAAATCTCTAGATCGGATGCAATTAACAAAGTTGAAAGGATACTTTTTGAAAATGAAAATATTAAAGGTTCTATTTCTCTAGAAGGATCATTAATCGATGACCTGATTTTTAAGAAATATACTGAAACTTTAGACTCTGATGAAAATGTAGTTTTGCTTAATCCTAAAGAATCTGAAAATGGTTATTATATAGAAACAGGTTGGGCTATAAATAATAAAAATATTGAAGTTCCTAATTCAAAAACAAAATGGGAAATTATCGGCAATAAATTACTAACACCAAAAAATCCAATTAAATTAGTATGGGATAATGGACAGAATATGACTTTTGAGAAAGAAATTAGTATAGATGATAAATTTTTATTTACTGTTAATCAAAAAATTACGAATAATACTCAAAATACTTATAACTTTTATCCCTACGGACAGATTATTAGAAATCTGGCTCCTGATGTAACTGATTTTTATATATTACATGAAGGTTTATTAGGTGTTTTTGATGATAATCTTGTTGAAGAAGATTACGATGACATTAAAGACAAGAAGTACTCTGTAAATGCTAACAAAGGATGGATGGGTATTACAGATAAATATTGGATAACAAGTTTAATCCCAGAAAGTAATAAAAGTTTTAGATCAGATTTTGATTATAAAAATAAATTTAAAGCTAACTTCATAGAGACTACTGCAACAGAAGTCAGAGCTAATGAAAGTAAAACTAATCAGGTAAAAGTGATTATTGCAGCAAAAGAAGTGGATGTTGTTGATGGTTATGCTGAAAAACTAAATATTAATAAGTTTGATTTAGCAATTGATTGGGGTTTCCTATATTTTTTAACTAAACCAATATTTTTAATATCAGATTATTTCTTCAAATTAACTGGTAACTATGGAATTGCAATTATATTAATTACTGCTTGTATAAGAATTTTATTTTTTCCTCTCGCTAATTACTCATTTAGATCAATGGCAAAAATGAAAGTTCTTCAACCCGAAATGGTAAGGCTTAAAGAGCTTCATAAGGAAGATAAAATGAAGCTACAGCAAGAAATGATGGCTCTTTACAAAAGAGAGAAGGTGAATCCTGTAAGTGGATGTTTGCCTATTTTAATTCAAATACCATTCTTTTTTGCAATTTACAAAATGTTGTTTGTTACAATTGAAATGAGACATCAGCCTTTTTTTGGTTGGATACATGATCTAAGTGAAAGAGATCCTACAAGTTTATTTAATCTATTTGGTTTGTTGCCATATGATGTACCATCATTTTTAATTATTGGCGCTTGGCCGGTAGCAATGGGTGTAACAATGTGGATGCAACAAAAACTTAATCCAACACCACCAGATCCAATTCAGCAAAAAATATTTATGTTTTTTCCAGTATTCTTAACAGTAATACTGGCACCTTTTCCATCAGGATTAGTTATATATTGGACAATTAATAACGTGCTTACAATGGCACAACAATATGTAATTATGAAGAGAACTTCAGTTAAAACAGTTTAATTGATGGAATTAGATAAGATTATTCCAGCAGATGGGCCGAATATTAATGAGGTTGAAAAATATATAAACAAATATCAGTCTGAGGTAATAGTAATTAAATGTGGTGGATCTGTTTTATTAGATAAAAAACTATTTAATCAGTTCATAGAAGATATTTCAGTAATAAACAAAATTGGTTTATCAGCAATAGTTGTTCATGGTGGAGGTAAAAATATTAAAAAAAAATTAGATGAAAATAATATTGAAACAAGATTTATCAAAGGACTTAGGGTTTCAGACGAAAAAACAATAAGATATATAGAAGAAGCTTTACTAGAGCTTAATTTAGAGATTTTACATGAATTAAAATCTAAAAACACTAATGTTTGTTCAATATCACCTAAAGAAAATAATGTAATTAATATTATTCCTGAAAGTAAAGAATTGGGATATGTCGGCACACCAAAAAAAATTAATAAAGATAAAATATTAAATTTTATTAGTAATAAACTAATTCCTATTGTTGTCCCTTTAGGAGTGGGTGATGATGGTAGAATTTACAATATTAATGCAGATGTCGCGGCAGGTTCAATCGCAAAAGAGATCAATGCTAGGCGACTTCTTTTAATGACAGATGTTGAAGGAGTTCTTGATGAAAATCAAAAACTAATATCTGAAATTAATCTCAACAGAGCTAACGAGATGTTAAAAAATAATATTATATCTGGAGGCATGATACCAAAAATAAATACTTGTTTAGATGCAATATCTAATGGTGTTAGAGGCGTTGTTATTGTTGATGGGAGAAAACCACATTCAATACTATTTGAGTTATTTTCTGATAATGGTGCAGGAACATTAATAAGAAAATGAATAATCTAAAAAATATAAAGAATATATTGTTCGACTGTGATGGTGTTTTATATAACGATTTAGAGGCAGTTTTTGGCCAAGTTAGTAAGAGAATGACAAAATATATTTCGGATAAACTTAACTTAGACCTTACAAGAGCCAAAGAATTACAAAGAGATTATTTTCACAAATACAACACAAGTTTAAATGGATTGATGATACATCATGATATACCACCGGAAGAATTTTTGGAGTATGTTCATGATATTGATCTTTCATTTATGGAAAAAGATCTTGTTTTAAGAAATGAGCTTGAAAACATAAATTTAAATAAATTCGTATTTACAAACGGAAGTAGAGCGCACGTAAAAAATATAGTTAAAACTCTTGGTATTGAAGACCAATTTAAAGATATATTTGATATCGTAGACGCAAAATATCACCCAAAACCTGAAGCCAAAGCTTTTGATCTTATGGTTGATAAATTTAAGATTAATCCAAAAGAAACTCTTTATATTGAGGATATAGCTAAAAATTTATCAATAGGTAAAGAGCGGGGAACTATAACAGCTTGGCTTATCAATAATGAATACTGGGGTAAAAAAGAGTCTGATAAAGATTACATCGACTATAAAATCGAAAATCTCTCTTTATTTTTAAAAGAAATAAGGTTATTAAAAAACTCATAAATTATGAGTATTGAAAAAATTATAAATGAAGCTTGGGAAAATAAAGACCAAGTAAACCAAAGTTCAGATAAATCTTTAAAGGATGCTGTTAATCAAATTATTGATGATCTAGACAGTGGAAAAGCAAGAGTAGCTGAAAAGATCAATGGTGAATGGGTTACTCATCAACATCTAAAAAAAGCTATCATGTTAAGTTTTCGAATGCATGGAATGGATATCATGGCGGGGCCATATTCAACATGGAGAGATAAGAGTCACTTATTAAAAGGTAAAACTGCTGGCTGGACGAATGAAGATTTTAAAAAAGCTGGTTTCAGAATGGTCCCCAACACAGCAGCAAGACGTGGTTCCTTTGTTGCAAAAAATGCTGTTCTTATGCCATGTTATGTAAATATTGGAGCGTACATAGACGAAGGTACTATGATGGATACATTCAGTCGTGCAGGAAGTTGTTGTCAGATTGGAAAAAATTGTCATATCTCGGCCGGGACTGGGGTAGGTGGAGTATTAGAACCAGCCCAAGCATTACCAACAATTATTGAAGATAATGTTTTCTTAGGAGCAATGTCAGAGGTAGTAGAAGGTGTAATAGTTGGAGAAGGCTCTGTTCTAAGTATGGGAATGTATATTGGACAATCAACAAAAATTGTTAATAGAAAAACTGGTGAAATAACTTATGGAAAAATTCCACCTTACTCAGTGGTAGTTCCAGGATCCTTACCAGATAAAAACAATCCACAAGTACCATCTTTATATTGTGCAGTAATAATTAAACAAGTTGATGAAAAAACTAGATCAAAGACATCTGTTAACGATCTTTTAAGAGAATAAACTAATGAAAACTTATAATGAATTAAAGTTAGCTCAGGAGCTAATAAAATTTCAAACAATTAAAACAGAAGATAAGGGTATTATGAATTTCCTTTCAAGGAAACTCTCATCAATAGGTTTTAAATGTCATATAATAAAATCAAAAGGCACAGGTGATAAACCCGCATTAAATTTATATGCAAAATTTGGTAAATCAAAACCTAACATTAATTATTTGGGTCACACAGATGTTGTTGCTAACCTGAATAATTGGGAGTTTCCGCCATTTAAAGCAGTAGTAAAAAAAGGATATTTATATGGAAGAGGATCCCAGGACATGAAAGGTAGTGTGGCATGTTGGATAAGTGCTGTAAGTAATTTTATTAAAAATAAAAAATTTAAAGGTTCTATATCAATAATAATTACGGCAGATGAAGAAACTACAGGTCATGGTTGTCCAGCCGTTATCAAATATTTAAAGAAAAAAAAAGAAAAAATTGATTTTTCGGTAGTAGGCGAACCGTCATCAAATAAATCAGTTGGGGATGAAATTAGAATTGGAAGAAGAGGTTCTATGAATGGAACAGTAACAGTATATGGAAAAAGTGGACACTCTGCATTTTATGGTACATATATAAATCCATGTACTGCTCTTGCTAAAATAATATCTAAACTAAAAAGTGTTACGCTGGACAAAGGAACAAAGTATATGCCACCATCAAATTTGGAATTTACAAAAATGAATGTGGATAATATATCTGAAAATGTAGTCCCACAGTCTGCAAGTGCTAAATTTAATGTTAGGTTTAATTCAACTTATAAATCAACATCTTTGAAAAAAAAACTTAGTAAAATTATTAATGCAGTTGCAAAAAAAGAAAATTGCAAAACCAAAATAGATTTTAAAGTAAGTGGAGAAGCATTCTACACAGAGCCAAATAAAGAAATTTATATGGTAAAAAAAGTTGTAAAAAAAGTTACAGGTAACAATGCAAAATTAAATTGTAGAGGTGGCACAAGTGACAGCAGATTTTTAGGTTCAATACCACGTCTTGAGCTTGGGTTAAGAAATAATACTATTCATATGGTTAATGAAAGAACATCGATCTCAGATTTAAAAAAGTTAACTAAGATTTATAAGAACATTTTACATAATTATTTCGCTTGAAAACTGCAATTATAACATCTGAATCTTCAGAAAAACATATAACAGGCGATGGTCATCCAGAGCAACCGAAGAGAGTAGTTTCAATAATTGATACTTTAAAAAAGAATAAAGGACTGCTTTGGGATAAGCCAGATGTTGTTCCTAATGATATTCTTAATATGACACATGCTGAAGATTATATTAATAATTTAAAAGATTCATTTCCTAAAAGTGGCTTAAATTTTTTAGATGGTGATACTGTTGTATCGCCTGGAAGTAAGGATGCAGTGTTTCAAGCTGCAGGATCAGCTATAAGTGCAATAGATGGGATTGAGAATAAAAAATATAAAAATGCATTTTGTGTAGTACGACCACCAGGACATCATGCTGAAAAAAACAAATCAATGGGCTTTTGCTGTATTTCTAATGCAGGTGTTGCTGTTAATTATTTAATAAAAAAATATAATTATAAAAGAATTGCATGTGTAGATTTTGATGTTCATTGGGGAAATGGAAATTATGATGTAATGTATGACAACAAAAATTCACTTTATATATCAACACATCAATATCCATTTTATCCAGGTGGTGGCTCAGAAAAAGACAAGGGAAAGTATAATAATTCTCTTAATATACCTCTTCCTGCTGGCACAAATTCTGAAGAGTATTTTAATGCTTATGATAGAGTTTTAGATAGGTTAATTGAATATAAGCCTGATTACCTAATCTTTTCTGCTGGCTTTGATGCTCACAAGAACGATCCATTAGCTCAATTTGAACTTTCATCCAAAGATTTTTATGAAATAACAAGAAGAACACTAAAAGCCACTAATAAATTTACTAACGGGAAAGTAGTATCTTTATTAGAAGGTGGATACGACCTAAAAGCACTTGCTGAAAGTGCTAATTACCATGTAAATGCATTAATCGAGTCGGAAAATAAATAATCATGAAACTATATAAACAAAAATCGTCAAATATTGATAACAGGGGACTGTTTGCATCTAAAAATATAAGAAAAGGAACTAAGATTATTTACTACACAGGTAAAATAATTACAAAAAAACAAACTGAAAATAATCCAAAATTTGACAATGATAAAGCGATTTATCTTTTTAACTTAAATAATAGATATGATTTAGACGGTGATTTTACTTACAATACTGCAAGACTTATTAATCACTCTTGTGATCCAAACTGCGAAGTTGAAGGCAAAGGTTTAAAATTATGGATTAGTTCTATTAAAGATATAAATAAAAATGAGGAACTAACTTATGATTATGGGTTTAGTTTTGATGAAAACTATAAGGATTTTCCTTGTAAGTGTGGCTCCAAAAATTGTTGTGGTTATATAGTCAGAGAAGGATCAAGATGGAGAATAAAAAAGAAAAAAAAAAGATCTAATAAATAATTTTCTCAAGATATAAACCATGTGCAGGCGCAATAGGTGCACAATTTTTTCTAGATTTTGATTTAAATATACTGGTAAATTTTTTTAAGTTCCATTTATTTTCACCAAGGTATTTGAGTGAACCAACTATGGATCTAACTTGACTCTTAAGAAATGATTTTGACACAAATTGAATTTTTATAACATTTTTAACTTTGATTATTTTTATCTTCTTCATTGTTCTTACTGGACTTTTTGCGGCACAATTAGATGCTCTAAACGTTGAAAAATCATGAGTTCCAATTAATTTTTTTGCCCCCTTTTTCATCAATTCAACATCAATTTTTTTTTTAATATGCCACTCTCTGTTAAAATTAATAACAGAAGGAGAGGCATCATTTCTTATTAAATACATATACCTTCTTTCTTTTGCAGAATATCTTGAATGAAAAAGTTTATTTTTTTTCTTTATTTTCAAAATAGATATTTTTTTTTTATTTAAAAAGAAGTTTAGTGAATTTATTAGTTTATCTTTTTGAATAATTTTATTTTTAGTATCAAAGTGTGCCGATTGCTCTTTGGCATGAACTCCTGTATCTGTTCGTCCAGACCCGTAAATTTTTATTTTTTCTTTAAGTAATTTAGATAAGACAATCTCAATATTTTCCTGGATTGACTTACCTTTGTTTTGAATTTGCCAACCATTGTATAAAGTACCTTCGTATTCTACTAAAATCTGATATCTATTCACTTGAAATTATTGTTCCTTTTCTAACCTTATTCCCTAATAAAAATTCATTGATTAATTGTGGATTCTTTCCCTCTTTTTGTATCTCAATGATATTTATTGAATTTTCCCCGCATGCTATTGTCATTTGTTCGTCAATTACTTCACCAATTGTTGCTGACTGCTTGTTTATTTTAGCTTTTAATATTTTGTGTCTTTTGTTGTTAAGCTCAAACCATGCACCAGGTTTTGGATATAATCCATTTATTTGAGCAATTATTTTACGAGCACTATTATTCCAATCTATCTTTCCCTCTATTTTTTGAATTTTCTTTGCGTATGTAGCTTTTGCATGATCTTGCTCTTTAAATATTGCTTCTTCATCTAAAACTTTTTGCATATTTTCTAAAATTTTTTCTGTACTCAAATTAGATAATTTTTCTGATAAAATTTCTGCGTTATCTTGATCAAGAATATCTATTGAATATTTATTACATACTGGTCCAGAATCTAATTTTTCATTAATTTTCATAAATGATATACCAGTTTTTTTTTCATTGTTTAAAATCGATCTTTGGATTGGTGCCGCCCCTCTCCATTTTGGTAATAATGAAGCATGAATATTCAAAAAACCTTTTTTACTCAAATCAAGAATTTTTTTTGAAATTAACTGTCCGTATGCAACAACAATTACAAGATCTAAATTTAATTCTTTAAGATATTCAAATTCCTCATCAATTTTTTTTGGAGTTTTAACTTCTAGATTAAGTTCCTCTGCACATATATGAATTGATGTTTTCGTAAACTTTTGGCCTCTATTTGATTTATTGGGAGGCTGAGTAAATACACAGTTAATTTTATATTTTTGATTAATTTTTTTTAGGATAGGCACTGCAAATTGTGGAGTGCCCATGAATACAATATTTGACATTTAAACAACAACTCTATTAGAAGTTTTTTGTTTAGACAATTTTTTTATTATTAAATCTTTTTTGATTTTAGATAAATAATCAATTATTAGTTTTCCATCTAAGTGATTTATTTCATGTTGTAAACATGTTGAGAGTAATCCATCGCATTCCATTTCTTTCTTGTCACCATTTTCATCTATATAAGATACGGTACAAATTTCTGGTCTCTCTATCTCAATAAAGGTATTAGGTATTGATAAACAACCTTCCTCATATGTAGACATTTTTTCACTTAAAGTTTTTATTTGTGGATTAATAAAGCATAAAGGTTTTTTTTCATTTTCATTTTTTGAGACATCTAAAACAATTACTCTTTTAAGGATTCCAACTTGAACAGCTGCTAAACCTATACCATTGTGATGGTACATAGTTTCAAATAAATCTTTTATGAGTTTTTTTTCATTAACATCAACTTTATTTAAAGGCTCAGATTTTTTTCTAAGAATATCATCTGGGACTGTGATTAGTTCTTTTACCGACATAGTTTATTTATTGTTTAGACTTTCAAAGGCAAGACTTCTATTAGAATTTCGTTCCTTAAATCTACATTTTTTAGCTCATTCATAGTTGAAACTAGTAAATTCACAGTGTTTATATCAAGATCTTCAAGATTACTTTCACCAACAATATCTACTATTTTAATTAATAATAAGCCTAACTCTCCATTCGATAGCATTTGTTTTATATCAGAGGAAAATTGATAGTTGTATTCATAAAGGTTTGCGTATTTTTTATCTATTTTTACGCCATCTGATTTAAGCGATTCAATAAGAATCATATCTTTTGTTGAAAAAACATATTTTTTGTTTCTTTTAATTTTTTTTAAAATATCATTTGTTTCCTTTTCAGCTTTAGGCAAACTAGTTTTATTTAAAAAGTAATTTAATAATTTTGATTGATGTATTTTTTTATTATTAAATTTTATCTTTCTCTCTTTTTTTAATTTATTGTCGGTATGAGTTTCATAAAAGGTAGTAAAATTTGAGGGAACGTCATCTTTTTTTATTTTTTTTAAAATTACTTTGATTTCATTATCAAATGCATTATCTATTTTTTTTTTTTGGAAAGATTTATATAATTCAGAAGCCATACTTAATCTTTGCTCAACATCAACAGATAAAAGTAATCTTTGATATAACAAAGCTCTGCCCTCATAATCTGGAAGAAGCTTATAAGCATCTTTGGCATTTAATAGCTGTGTTATGTTAAATTGAAATTTTTTATATGTATCTAATAGTTCTCTTTCTTCAAAGACATTTTCATGAGTTGCCCTTTCTAATAATCTTAAATCTTCTGGATTTTCAATATCAAAGGAATTTGCATTTTTAAGAATATTTGATGATGACAAATAACTCCAGATAAATCTAGGTGAGTCCATTTTTGGCTCATAATTAAAATCATTATTTGTTTTATGAGATAAGTGAAAATATAAAATATTTTCGTCCGAAATTATTTCATCTTTGCTTGCGTAACCCATTAATATATTAAATTTATTTTCAAAAAAAATGTCAATCTCATCCAACTCTTTTGATAAATCGAAAAGTAGTTGAGCTTGTTCTTTTTTATCTTCTAGAATTAAACAATAAATTTTAAAATTATTTAAATACTTATCAGTAATAGCGCCGCTAATATTAAATATCTCACATGCTTTTTTTACCTCAGAGTTTGAAAGAAAATATTCTGAGTAAAATTTAATCAATTTATTTTTATTAGAAACTTCAGAATTATTAATTAAAAATTCTTTAATTAATTCAAAATCTTTTTTATTTATTAAATGATTAAATTTAAACTCTAAAAATTCTTCTTCAGTAATATTATTTGTAGGAATATATGAGTTTGTTAGTAAAGCTATATCTAATATTTTTTTTGAAAATTCAGATAGGTTTCTATTTAAATTTTTATTTAATATACTTTTAATTAACTCACCATCACTGTTCGACCACATATCAATTTTTAGGCCATTCTGTGCAGGGTCATATAATCCTGCTAATTTAATGGTGGATGACTCAATTTCTTTATTTATCACTATCTCAGAACTAGATTGAACTGATAATGTTGTATTAGTATTTAGATTATTACTTGCATTTATATTTGAAGTAGAATTTTCTTTGTTAATGATGTCTTTTTTTTCAATTTTCCAGATATCGATTGGTTCATTTGCAAAAGAAAAATTATAAAAAAATAAAATTAAGGTTATTTTGAAAATTATTTTACTTAATTGTTTTAAAATTTTCATTAGGCAAAATCACTTCAATTTTTTTGTTGGGAGATGGGAAATCAATCTGACTTAAAACAACAATAGACAAAATTAATATAAAAAAAATAATTCCAGCTTTAATTGCAAATTTCATATTATGTTATATTCCTTTGTAGTATAATGTTTTAAAAGCATATAATTTTGTAAAATCAAAATAAGACATATTTGTGTTTTTTCAACTTAGAAATATATGGAATCAAATAAAAATCTAGTTTTAGTGGGTATGATGGGTTCGGGAAAGACATTAATCGGAAAATTGATTTCTAAACAAACCAAACTTAAATTTATTGATATAGACGATAAAATTGAAGAAAAAGAAAAAATGAAAATTGCAGAAATTTTCAAAAAAAAGGGAGAAAAATACTTCCGTGAGTGTGAAGAAGAAATAACATTATCATGTTTAAAAGGTGAGAAACAAATTTTATCACTAGGTGGAGGTGCATATATTAATGCTAATATTAGGAAGGAATGTAAGAGGAGTTCTTTTAGTTTTTGGTTGAATTGGAAAAAAGATATAATAATTAAAAGAATAAATGGTAGCAAAAAAAGACCTCTAGCTGTAGCATTAAGTGAAGTAGATCTAGAAAAACTAATAAATGAAAGAGCAATAATATATAGTTTAGCAGATTTCACAATTAATTGTGATCAGCTAAATAAAAATGAAATAGCAAATAAAATTATAAAAAAATATGAAACAAAAAATAATAAAGGTTAAAACAAAGAGTAAAAATTACGAAGTTCATATTGGTACCAATCTAATTCCAAAATTGAAAAAAATTTTAAAAAAAAATAAATTATTATTTTCAAAATGTTTGATTGTAATTGACAGTAAGATACCAAAAAAATTTAAAACATTACTCTTAAGAAATTTAAAAGATCAAATAATTTTTACTTTAAATTTTAATGCAAATGAAAAAAATAAAAGTTACTTAAGTATCGATAAAATACACAATGTTTTATTTAAAAATAATTTTTACAGAGAAGACTGTATAATTGCATTTGGTGGAGGAATTACAGGTGATGTAGTTGGATATGCAGCCAGCACTTATAAAAGAGGAATAAAATTTATTAATATACCTTCCACTTTATTAGCTCAAGTCGACTCTTCTATAGGGGGAAAAACAGGGATTAACAATAAATTTGGAAAAAATCTAGTAGGAAGTTTTTATCAGCCAGATTTAGTAATTTCAGATATTAATTTACTACATACTCTCCCCAAAAGAGAAATTATATGTGGATATGCTGAAATATTAAAAAGTAGTTTAATTGATAGCAAAAAAAATTTTGTTTTTTTAGACAAAAATTTTAATAAGATTTTAAACCTAAAAGGAAATTTTATAATTAACGCAATTTTAAATAGCTGTTTATTAAAAAAAAAAATTATTGAAAAAGATGAAAAAGAAAAAAATTTAAGAAAATCTTTAAATCTTGGGCATACTTTTGCTCACGCATATGAGGCTACTCTTTGTTATTCAAAAAAATTAAATCACGGAGAAGCTGTTATATTTGGTTTAATGAATGCTGTAAATTTAAGTAAAGAAAAAAAAATTATTTCAGATTCGAATTCAGAATTAATAAATAATCATATTAAAAGGATAGAAATTAAAAATAAATATATAGATCTTTTTAATAAAAGGAAAATTACATCAATTCTAAATTTTATGAAAAGTGATAAAAAAAATAAATCAGACAGTATAAACTTAATATTAATAAGGAATTTTGGAAAATTAAACCTAAATTATCAGGCAAAATCTGGAGAATTGAACAAGTTTTTATTAAAAGAATTAAATAAAGCTTATTTGTAAAGAATGAATATCAGTTTTCAATTCTTCGCTTAAAATTTTGTAAATAACTTTATTAGATTGAATTCTATTCATTTTTTTTAATATGTCAGAATTTATTTCTAATTTAATATGAAATTTGCCTTTCTGATGTGAATTGTGTTTTAAGTGCTTATAAGTGTTGTCAATTATCTTTACATCTTTTATGGAAGTGTCTTTCAAAAGTTTATTTTCAATTTTTTTTGAAAGTTGATTAATATCCATTAAACTTGATATTATATAATATGAAAAATATTTGTGAATGGAATAATTGTAACGAAGAAGGACTTTACAAAGCTCCAAAAGAAAAGGATAACAGCAAAGAATATAGGCTTCTCTGTCTTAAGCATGTAAAAGAGTTTAATAAAAGCTGGAATTATTTTTCAGGTATGAGTGACGAACAAGTAATCAACTTTTTAAAATCTGATATGACGTGGCATAAGCCAACACAGAGTTTCGGCTCTTCAGACAATTTTTTCAAAATATTGTGGAACAATACTTTAAAAGATGAAAATGGAAAATTTGAAGATTTTAGTAGCTTGAATCATATGAATAAGTTTAAGTTTAATAGTAATGATCTTAAAGCCTTTGAAATTTTGGGTGTTGGAGTTGGTTTAAAATGGGCCAAAATTCAAGAAAAATTCAAAAGACTTGTGAAAAAATTTCACCCTGATATGAATGCTGGCAATAAAAAATTTGAAGATAAGCTTAAAGTGATAACTTTAGCTTATACCCAATTAAAAAATACTTATAAGGATAAAATTGACAACAAATATTGAACAGACCCCAGATATTAAATTATCGATTAAACAAACATTCGGTATTGATTCTGATATGGAAGTGGACGCATTTTCCAAAAAAACTGATTATGTGCCAGATATAGATAAAACTTATAAATTTGATAAAGACACAACTTTAGCAATTCTCTCTGGATTTTCTTTTAATAAAAGAGTTCTTGTACAAGGTTATCATGGAACAGGTAAATCCACACATATAGAACAAATTGCAGCTAGATTAAACTGGCCTTGTATTAGAATTAACTTAGATAGTCATGTTAGTAGAATAGATTTAATTGGTAAAGACTCAATTGTAATCAAAGATGGAAAACAAGTTACAGAATTCAAGGAGGGAATTCTTCCTTGGTCAATACAAAATCCAGTTGCTTTAGTATTTGATGAATATGATGCCGGTAGACCAGATGTTATGTTTGTAATTCAAAGAGTTTTGGAAGCTGAAGGAAATTTTACTTTATTAGATAAGAATAAGGTCATTAAACAAAATAAATATTTCAGATTATTTGCAACTTCAAATACTGTTGGTTTAGGAGATACGACTGGACTCTATCATGGAACACAACAAATAAACCAGGGACAAATGGATAGATGGAACATTGTAACAACCTTAAATTATTTAGCTTTGGAAAAAGAAATGGAAATTATTTTAGGAAAAAATAAATCTCTAGATAATAATAAAGGTAAAGAGAGAGTTGCAAACATGATAAAAGTTGCAACACTTACAAGAAAAGGCTTTATGGCTGGAGATATTTCAACGGTTATGAGCCCTAGAACAGTACTACATTGGGCA
Organism: uncultured Pelagibacteraceae bacterium; assembly: GCA_902612605.1. GTDB lineage: Bacteria > Pseudomonadota > Alphaproteobacteria > Pelagibacterales > Pelagibacteraceae > Pelagibacter. Next base: position 406,628 of record CACMDY010000001.1, on the reverse strand, counting down.
GAAAATTCTGAAATATTTAAAGATGTGGGCTATGCGTTCAGAGTAACTTTTTTAAATAAATGTGATGATGTAGAAAAGAATACAATCGCAGAATACTATCAAAGATGTTTTGGTGAAGAATTGCCAGAGTCGATGATAAATATTCAGGTTTAATGAACAAAGATGATCTTATAAAAGAGCAATTTAAACAAGCTTTAAACTCAACAATTAAAGCCATTTCAGGTGAAACATATCAATTAAAAGACAAAAAAAATTTAAAAGAATTTAATATTTCTAAATTTGATAATTTAAAAGATAAAGAAAACTTTATTAAATTAAGAGCCGAGGCAGATTCAGAGGCATTAAAAAGAAAATTTTCTGATAATTCCACTTTGGAACAAAATATCCCAAAAACAACTACTTGCCATACACTGTATAAAATTTCTGAAAAAATAAGATATGAACTTTTAGGGTCACAAATGATGAAGGGAATTTCTAAAAATTTAATGACCAAATACAACAATAAGATAAGTACGGCAAAATCTGAAAATATAAAAAAGAAAGAAGAATCTAACGTTTCTGAAGCTTTTGAATATTACATGCTTAATAAACTAATGAACGTAAGTTTATCTGAAAGTGCTAAAAAAATTTTATCATACTGGAAAGATGATTTTGAAAAATCTTTAGATAAACACATAAACTTTTTAAAAGAAAATGCAGAGAATCAAGAAATATATAATTCTAAAATATCAGAAATTCTTCAGAACATGGAAATTTTCGAATCCGAAGAAGAAAATAAAAAAGAAGAGCAGAAAGAAGATGAGCAAGATAATAATAATTCAAAAGATGACCAAAAAACAGATAGTGGAGAATCTCAGGAAAGAGAAGAGGAAGACAGTATAAATGAAGGTGTTGATAGTTCTGACGAAATGAATGAATTTAGACTTGATGAACAACTGGGAAATGATGATGCTGAAAATAATGAGATAGAAAATATTGTTCAGAAAAAAAATTTAGGAATAAGTAATAAAGAATATAAAATATATACTTCAGAATTTGATGAGACAGCAAAAGCAGAAACATTGGAAAACTCAGAGGAAATTTCTAAATTAAGAAAAAATTTAGACCAACAGCTAACTAGTTTCCAAGACATAATTACAAAACTTGCAAATAAATTACAAAGACAGTTACTTGCAAAACAAAATAGGTCTTGGGAATTTGATCTTGAAGAGGGTTTATTAGATAGTTCAAAATTACCAAGAATAATTATTGATCCATATAATTCTCTTTCTTTTAAAAAAGAGAAAGATTTAGAATTTAAAGATACAGTTGTGACTTTACTTATAGATAATTCTGGATCAATGAGAGGGAGGCCAATTACTATTGCAGCCCTTTGTGCTGATATATTGTCTAGAACACTAGAAAGATGTTCAGTCAAAGTAGAAATTCTTGGTTTTACAACAAAAAATTGGAAGGGCGGTAAGAGCAGAGAAAAGTGGAATAAACTTGGAAAATTAAAAAATCCAGGACGTTTGAATGATTTAAGACATATAATTTATAAATCTGCAGATACTCACTGGAGACAATCAAAAAAAAATTTAGGCCTAATGCTTAAAGAAGGTCTGCTTAAAGAAAATATTGATGGTGAAGCTATTACTTGGGCTTTCAATAGACTTAAGAAAAGAAAAGAAGAAAGAAAAATTCTTATGGTTATTTCCGATGGAGCTCCAGTTGATGATTCAACATTATCTGTTAACTCGGGTGATTTTTTAGAAAAACATCTAAAGCAAACTGTAAAATCGATTGAAAACAAAAGTGATATCGAAATTCTTGCTATAGGTATAGGCCACGATGTTTCGAGATATTACAAAAAAGCTATAAAAATTGCTGATGTTCAAGAATTAGGTGATGTAATGATTGATCAGCTTAGTGGATTGTTTGAAAATAATAAAAAATTACACTAATTTTTTTAAATTTTTATTTTCCCATTCTATATTTACTTCAGCTCCACCTCTAGTTTCAGAATTTCTAATTGTTATTCTGGCAAAATTTTTTTCTAACAATGTTTTGCCTATAAAAATCCCTAAACCTAGTCCAGTTTTTTTGTTATCTTTGGGTTTAAGTGCCTTAATATAGGGCTCTCCAATCTTATTAAGTATATCTTTTGGTATACCAGGGCCATCATCCTCTATTGTTATTTCAGTCTTTTGACTGTCGCTTTTGATAGCAATATAGATATTTGCACTTGAAAATTTGTTTGCATTTCCAATAAAATTCCTCAAACCATAAACAATTTCAACAGATTTTAGTATTTCAAATGAGTTAGAATCTTGCTCTTTATCAATATTGAAATTCTTATTAGAAATTTCCTTAAATGAGTTAACTATCTCATTAATATAATCGTAAAGCGTTTTATTTTTGTCAATAAAATCATCTTCTATCGTAGGATTTAATGTTAATTTTTTTAAAATCTCATTACACCTATTAACCTGGCTAATCAATAGTTCGAGATCTTTTTTAACATCATTATTATCTTTAAATTGATCAAATAAATCGTGGGAAATAATTTTAATTGTAGACAAAGGAGTACCAAATGAATGAGCTGCAGCTGCAGCCTGTCCCCCAAGGGAGACAAGTTCGTGTTCTTTGGAAATTACTTCTTGGATTTTATCTAATGCGTCTTTCCTAAGATTTGTTTCTTGTCCAAAAATAAATGCAAAATAATTTAAAAAAAATAACGCAATTATCAATGCAAGAGGAATTGCATAGTAATAATACAAACTAATACTATATTCATCCAATGGTTTTGGCAATTCATAATGATAAAAAGTTAAAATTATAATCGATGCTAGAGTAATTAAAATTAAAGCAATATTTGTTTTAATATTTAAATTGGATGCAGCAAATACACTTGGTATCAAAAGGAATATTGAAAATGGATTTAAAATACCCCCAGATAAGTAAAGTAAAGAACTCAATTGAAGTATATCTAAAGATAAAAAATTAAAAGAAGTCGAGTTTGAAAGCACTGGTTTTTTATAAAAAAACATTAAGTAGAAGTTGCTTAAAGCTCCAATAAAAATTATTAGATTAGATAAAATAAAGTTGAACTCAAAACCAAAAATAAATTTGACTGTGTTTATAGTTATAAATTGACCTAAAATCCCAATCCATCGTAAATTGATATATGTTGACTTATTTAATGATGCTGCCTTGACAGATTGTTTTAAATCCATCTAAATATCTAAGTTTGAAACATTTATTGCGTTTTCAACAATAAAATCTTTTCTTGAGGAAACATCGTTACCCATTAAGGTTTGTATCAAATCTTGATCTTTTTTACTATTCTTTGAATATTGAACCTGTAATAAATTTCTTGTTTCAGGATTTAAAGTTGTATTCCATAATTCATCAGGGTTCATTTCTCCCAGTCCTTTAAATCTTTGAATGTTAAGTTTAGACTTTTCAATTTGGAGAAAATTATTAAATTCTTTAGAATTTTTTTTATATTTTTTAATATCTTTTGAATTTTTTATTAAATAACTTTCAAGCTCATTTTCATCTTTGATATATATGCTTTTAGTTCCTTTATTAATTTTAAACAATGGTGGCTGAGCAAGGTAAACATGTCCAAACTCAATTAATTTATCAAATGGTTTGTTATTAAAAAACGTTAATAATAATGCTCTTATATGTGAGCCATCAACGTCAGCATCTGTCATTATTATTATTTTACCGTATCTTAAATCTTTGAGATCTATATCCTCATTTTTTGGATCAAGACCAAGTGCATTAATCAATGTAACTATTTCATTTGATGAAATCATCTTTGATAAGCTTTTAGTTCTTAATTCATTGGCATTTCCATTCTTTTTCGATCCATTAAGATCTGTAAAAGTATTTAATATTTTTCCTCTAAGCGGCAATACTGCTTGATTTTCGCGGTTTCTGCCTTGTTTTGCTGATCCACCAGCTGAATCACCCTCTACAATAAATAGTTCAGTACCATCTTGCTTTGAGTTTTGACAATCGGCTAATTTTCCAGGCAATCCCGTTAATTCTAAGGCTCCTTTTCTTCTTACATTTTCTCTTGCCTTTCTGGCTACATCTCTTGCTACTGCGGCCTGGATAATTTTAGTTAAGATAATTTTTGAAATTGATGGATTTTGATCAAACCAAATAGACAGCTTCTCATTAATGATAGTTTCAACAATATTTCTAACTTCTGATGAGACTAATTTATCTTTTGTTTGAGACGAAAATTTAGGGTCAGGAATTTTGATAGAAAGAACTGAAGTTAATCCTTCTTTAACGTCATCTCCAGATAAAGAAACTTTATTTTTTTTTAACAAGTTTTGTTCATTTGCATATTTATTTACTACTCTTGTTAATGCACTTCGAAATCCAAGAAGATGTGTTCCTCCGTCTTTTTGATAAATGTTATTAGTATAAGGTAATACATCTTCACTATACCCTGCGTTCCACTTAAGGGAGCATTGAACATCAATATTATTTTTTAAACCTTCTATATATATAGGTTTTTTAAAGAGATCATTTTCATTTTTGTTTTTTAAACTTTCTTTTTTCTCATCAATGAATTGCACAAATTCACTGATCCCTCCTTCAAATTTGAACTCTAATGTTTTTGGTTTTTTTTGTCTTAAATCGCTTAAAACTATTTTTATGCCCTTATTTAAAAAAGCTAACTCTCTCATCCTTTTTTCTAAAATAGAAAAACTAAATTTAATGGATGAAAATATTTCTTTGGATGGAACAAAATTAATTTCGGTTCCACTAGTTTTTGATTTTCCAACTTGTTTTAAAGAAGTTTTAGCGTCTCCATCTTTAAATTCCATATAAAATTTTTTATTATCTCTATTAATTGTAAGTTTTAATCTCTCAGAAAGAGCATTAACAACTGAAACACCTACTCCGTGTAGTCCTCCAGAAACTTTATAAGAATTATGATCAAATTTACCACCAGCATGAAGTTGGGTCATTATAACTTCTGCAGCTGATTTTTTTTCACCCTTGTGAATATCAACAGGAATTCCTCTACCGTCATCAATTACTGTTACAGAGTTATCATCGTTTATACTTATTTCAATTTTTTTACAATAACCAGCTAGAGCTTCATCAATAGAATTATCTACAACTTCGTAAACCATATGATGTAACCCGGTCCCATCATCGGTGTCACCGATATACATACCTGGTCTTTTTCTTACTGCTTCTAAACCTTTTAAAACTTTTATTGAGTCAGCTTGGTAATTGTTTGAATTATTTTTTGTCATTAATTTATAATATGGAAGAATTTTTTATAACATTTTTACAAAAAATTTAAAAATGCTAGAGACGCAAATGCTTAAATTAGTGTTGTATAACAACGTTTTTTTGATGTTTTTTAGATTTTTTTTCTATTTCTACAAAACCCGTTAAAAAGATCATTTTTCTAACAAAAATATGGCGGAGAGAATGGGATTCGAACCCATGATAGAGTTTCCCCTATACACGCTTTCCAAGCGTGCGCCTTCAACCACTCGGCCACCTCTCCTTTAATCACTATTTCTAAATACACATAATGATGTATTTCTGATATTTAAGATGTTTTTCTCTTTGGAAATTTCATTTAAGTAATTCACAACATTTTTAGCAGACTGTTTACCGGGAACGTAATCATGCCATAAAATTATTCCGTTTTTGTTGAGCATTTTGAATGATTTCTCCGTATCATTTTTTACAACTGAATAAGTATGACCTCCATCTATGAATATTAAATCAAATTTATTTATATATTTACTCTCATCAAACTTTGTTGAGTCTTCAAAAATAATGTTAATTTTATTTTCAACATCGGTTCCAGAAAATAGAAATTTTTCATATATGCTCTCATTTAATATATTTCTAAATGAAATCTTATTATCTATATTTTTTTTACTTAAATTTTTTACTTGGTCTGGCCCAAGAGTTAAAGATGTAATTTTAGCATCTTTATTTGAATTAAGTGCCATCAAATAAGTAGTTTTTCCACTACAAGTACCGAATTCAAATATATTATTACTTTTTTTACTTAACACAGATATTATCCATGCTTCATAATCAGAGGTCATTCCTACAATTTTGTTTTGTGGAGAAATAATAAAACTTTTAATTATAGTGTCTTCTTTTGGGCCTTTTAAATTTTTACTTATCAATTTCTCATCAAAAACTTTGTCTAGCTCAGATATATCTATTTGTTTTATTTTACTTTTATAAAATAAATTTCTGACTTTTTTTTTATTTATTTTATATGTTAGAAACAAAATTGTTAAAAATAAAATTAAGATTATAATTTCTTTTGTCATTCTTTATTAATTCTTAAAACACCTATGAATGCTTCTTGAGGAATCTCAACTTTTCCAAATTGCTTGGCTCTAGCTTTACCTTTTTTCTGCTTTTCTAGCAGCTTTCTTTTTCTATCTGTTGCTCCACCTCCATGGATTTTTGTTAAAACATCTTTTTTAAAACCCTTAATAGTTTCTCTAGCAATAATTTTACCACCAATAGCTGCTTGAATCGGTATCATAAAGTTGTGTCTTGGGATTAAATCTTTTAATTTTTCACAGACTTCTCTACCTGTGGTTTGAGCAAAATCTTTATGTATCATCATTGCAAGAGCGTCAACAGGTTCTGAGTTTACAAGTATATTCATTTTTACTAGATCTCCTTCTTTGTGATCAATAATTTCATAATCAAAACTAGCATATCCACTAGTCATAGATTTAAGACGGTCATTAAAATCAAATACGACTTCATTTAAAGGTATCTCATAATTAATTACAGCACGATTTCCTGAATAACTTAAATTAGTTTGAATACCTCTTTTATTTTGACATAACTTAATAATCGATCCCAAATATTGGTCTGGAGTGATAATTGTGGCTTTAATCCATGGTTCTTCAATAAATTTTATGTAAGTAGGATCTGGTAAATTTGATGGATTTTGAAGTTCGATAATTTCACCATTATTTAAGTGAACTTTATAAACAACACCAGGTGTTGTAGTTAATAAATTTATATCAAATTCTCTCTCAAGTCTTTCTGTGATTATTTCAAGGTGCAAAAGACCTAAAAATCCACATCTAAAACCTAGTCCTAAGGCAGAAGATGATTCTGCTTCGTAAGAAAAACTTGCATCATTTAATTGTAATTTAGCAAGTCCATCTTTTAATTTTTGATATTCGGAACTATCTACAGGAAATAAACCACAAAAAACTACTGGTTTACTAGGTTTGAAACCTGGTAATGCATCATTGAGAGGATTTTCTGCATCGCATATAGTGTCTCCAACTTTAGTTTCTGATAAAATTTTAATACCAGTTGTAATAAAACCTATTTCTCCAGCGTTAAGTTCACTCACATCTTTTGCCTTAGGAGTAAACACGCCAACTTTTTCTACAATATATTCTTGATTTGTAGACATCATTTTTATTTTCATATTTTTTTTTAGTTTTCCATCTATAATTCTCACTAATATAACTACTCCAAGATACGTGTCATACCAGCTATCAACTAATAAACATTTTAATTTGCTATTTTTTTCACCTTTAGGTCCAGGCAAAGAGTTAATAATTTGCTCAAGAATTTCATCTATTCCTTGTCCAGTTTTTCCAGAACAAGGAACAGAATTAGATGTATCTATCCCAATAACATCCTCAATTTGATTATTTGTTCTCTCAAGATCAGATGCTGGTAGATCAATTTTATTTAATACTGGAATAATCTCATGATTTATATCAAGTGCTTGGTATACATTTGCCAGTGTTTGAGCTTCAACCCCTTGAGTGCTATCTACAATTAATATTGAACCTTCGCACGCATAAAGGCTTCTACTAACTTCGTAACTAAAATCTACATGTCCAGGGGTATCTATAATATTTAAAATATAATTTTTCCCATTTTTAGCTTTATAATTTAATTTAACTGTTTGTGCTTTAATTGTTATACCTCTCTCTCTTTCTATATCCATAGAGTCGAGCACTTGAGATTTCATTTCTCTATCACTCAAACCTCCGCATTTATGAATTATTCTGTCAGCTATAGTTGATTTCCCATGATCTATATGAGCTATAATTGCAAAATTCCTAATGTTGTCTATTCTATCACCCATTTTTAGGATCTAATTTTTGCGCCAGACTTTGACTCAACGGAAGAGATAATTAGTTTATTAATATTGTCCAGGTCATTTTCATTTAATGTTTTTTCTTCTGACTGAATAGTTACATTAACAGCTATAGATTTTTTTCCCTCTGGTATATTTTCTCCTTCAAATACATCAAATACTCTTACTGACTTAATTAATTTGTTATCAACAGATTTAATTATATTGACTAATTCTTGAGATTTAAAATTTTTATTAATTATAAATGCAAAATCTCTATCTGATTTTTGGAAATCAGAAAATTTATATTCAGATTTTAAATCTTTTATCTTTTGTTTTGACTCCTTTATGTAATCAAGGCAAATTTCAAATATTACTAAACTTTCCGTTTTTATATCTAATTTTTTTATTATGTTTGGATGTATCTCACCAAAATATGCTAAAGCATTTTTTTCGTTTTTATTTTGGTACACCCCTCCAGATTTTCCTGGATGATAGTAAGAAGGAGTTTTATCATCTATAACAATATCATCTTTATAAATTCCTGCTTCACAAAGACTTTGTATCACATCTTTTTTTACATCGAATGTGTCTACATTTCTTTCTTTATCATTCCAAGATAATCTTGAAACCTTACCTGCCTTCACAGCGCCTATAACAGTCAGTTGATCTCCAGGATTTTTTCCTTTAAACGCCGGACCAATTTCAAATAAAGAAATATCTTTAAATCCTCTATCTAAATTTTTTTTTAAATAAAATATCAAATTTGGGAAAATAGAATTTCTTAAAACATTTAGATCTGAACTAATTGGATTTACAATTGGTATTTCTTGATCATTTTCTTTAAATAATTGATTAATTTTAGAGTCCGTAAACGACCAAGTCACAGTTTCTAAATAACCTTTTGATGCCACGGATCTTTGTAAAAAATGAAATAATTTCTGATAATAATTAAGTGTAGGCTTTAATCTTGTCTTAACAGGTTCTGAAGTATTAATATGTTCGTAGCCTTTTATTCTTACTATTTCTTCGACAATATCAATTGATTGAGTTATATCTGGTCTCCAAGAAGGTACTACTAACTTTAAAATTTTTTTATTCTTAGATACATTAAAACCTAACTTTTCTAATATTTTGATTAATTCTTTATTTTCAATATTAAATCCAGTTGTTTTTTCAAAAAGAAATGGGTCAAAATTTATTATTGTTTTTTTATAATTTTCGATTTTTTTTACATCTAAATTGCTTATTTCACCTCCGCAAATTTGTTTTATTAGTTCAGAAGCTTTTATTAATCCTTCTTCAATTGATAAAGGATCTATGCCTCTTTCGAATCTAAATTTTGCATCTGTATCTATATTTAATTGTTTAGAGGTTTTTCTTATTGAACGCGGTAAAAAGTAAGCCGATTCTAATAATATATTTTTAGTCGAATATTCTGTACCGGATCTTGTTCCACCAATTATGCCACCAAGACCGAGGACTCCGGATCTATCAGAAATAACGCACATATCATTTTCTAAAATATATTTTTTGTTATCTAAGGCTTCGAAGCTTTCTCCTTTAGATGAACTTCTAACAATAATTTCATTATCTATTTTATCTGCATCATAAGCGTGTAATGGTCTATTTAAATCAAACATTACATAATTAGTAATATCGACTATGGCAGATATTGGTTTTTGGCCTAATGATTTAATTTTATCTTTTAGCCATTTTGGACTCTCTTTATTTGTTACACCTTTTATTAAACAACTTCCAAATATTGTGCATCCTTGAGCTTTTTCTTTTTTTATTGTTACGTTTATATTTTGATTACCTCTATATTTTAAATTGGATTTTTTATTAATTTTTAATTTACCAGCACCAGCAGCAGATAAATCTCTAGCAATTCCTCTTACCCCTAAACAATCTGGTCTATTGGGCGTAATTGACAAATCTATAACTTTTTCAGAAGTGTTTTTAAAATATTTTTCTCCAATTTTATTTGCATATTTATTATGTTTTAATTCCATTATTCCATCGCTTTCATTGGATAATTGCAATTCTGATTCAGAACAGAGCATTCCATATGATGTTACACCTCTTATTTTGCTTACAGATAATTTCATCTGATTTTTAGGAATAATAGATCCTGGAGGTGCATAAACTGTCAAAAGACCATTTTTTGCATTTGGGGCTCCACATACTACTTCTATTGTTTTGTCACCACCTATATCAACATCACATAACTTCAATCTGTCTGCATTTGGATGGGTTTTGGCATTTGTAATTTTTGCAACAATAAAAGTATCTAATTCAGATGTAGAACTCTCAAAACTTTCTACTTCAAGACCAATATTAGTTAATTTATCTATTATTTGATTATTATTAAACTTTGTATCAAGATGGTTTTTTAACCAGTCAACTGTGAACTTCATCTACTCAGTCCTCTATAATTTGAAGGGACATCTAATGGATCAAAACCAAAGTGACTTAACCATCTATAATCAGTCTCAAAAAAGGCTCTTAAATCATTAATTCCATATTTTAACATTCCAAGTCTGTCTATGCCAATTCCAAAGGCATATCCTTGATATTTGCTTGGATTAACTTTTACATTTTTTAAAACATTTGGATGAACCATTCCACAGCCTAAAATTTCTAACCATTTATTGCCTTCACCAATTACTATCTTTCCATTTTTAATTTCATATCCTATATCTACTTCTGCTGAAGGTTCCGTAAAAGGAAAATGACTTGGTCTAAATCTCATTTTAATTTTATCAACTTCAAAAAACTCCTTAATAAAATAATTTAAACATCCTTTTAAATGTCCCATATTTATATTCTTATCTATATGAAGCCCTTCAACTTGATGAAACATTGGGGCATGTGTTTGATCACTATCTGATCTGTAAGTTCTTCCCGGAGCAATAATTTTAAAAGGAGGTTTACCTTTTAGCATAGTTCTTACCTGAACTGGAGATGTGTGAGTTCTTAAAAGTAATTCCTTATTATTATCAAGGTAAAAAGTATCATGCATATCTCTAGCTGGATGGTTATCCGGCGTATTTAATGCTGTAAAATTATTATATTCATTTTCTACATCTGGGCCTTCCTCAACACTAAATCCTATTTCAGAAAATATAGATGAAATTTCATCTATTACTTGGGAGACTGGATGAATTTTACCAATTTCAATATTTCTTTCTGGAAGAGTTACATCAATTTTTTCTTTCTCAAGCTTTAAATTAATTTCTTTAGTTTCAATTTCTTGAATTTTGATTGATATTTTATTTTGAAGTTCATCTTTAATATTATTTAAATCTGAGGCTAATTTTTTTCTTTCCTCTACAGTAATAGAACCTAATTTTTTAAATTCGTTCGATATAATTCCGTTTTTTCCGAATAGTTCGGATTTGATGTTATTTACTTTTTCAATATTATTTTCTGTGTTAAGCTTATCGATATAATCATCTTTTATTTTTTTAATATCAGACATTTTAATAGAATATTTGTTAAAGGAAGAAAAACAATAGTCTTGATTAATTTAATGCTGCTTGAGCCCTTTTAACTATAGTTTTGAATGCTTCGGGGTTGTCGTAAGCAATTTCTGCAAGAATTTTTCTATCTAATTTAATTCCTGATTTGCTTAAACCATTAATAAACTTTGAATAGGTTATGCCTTCGGATCTGACACCAGCATTAATTCTTTGTATCCACAGTGATTTAAAATCCCTTTTTTTATTTCTTCTATCTCTATAAGCATACTGCATGGCTTTTTCCATTGCTTGTCTTGCAACTCTTATTGTATTTTTTCTTCTTCCCCACTGACCTTTAACAGCTTTTAAAACTTTTTTATGTTTAGCTCTGCTTGTAACTCCTCTTTTAACTCTTGCCATTTTATCCTCTTAAGCTGTAAGGCATATAAGATTTTACTATCTTACCATCTTGTTTGGATAAAACAGTTGTGCCTCTTTGTTTTCTAATTTGTGAATTCGTTCTTTTAATCATGCCGTGTCTTTTTCCTGCCTGTGGGGTAATAACCTTACCTTTAGCTGAGATTTTAAATCTTTTTTTAGCTGAACTTTTTGTTTTTAACTTGGGCATAATTTTCGGGGTTATACAAATATTAAATTAAATTTACAACTAGAAATATGGCTTATAAAGGCTGGATTACCATAATCATTTGCTTTCCATCAAATTTTGGCTGAAGCTCTACTCTCCCAATAGTCTCCATATCTGCCTTAATTTTATCCATTAATTCATTGCCAAGGTTTGAATGTTGTAACTCTCTCCCTTTGAACCTTATTGTAAATTTGACTTTATCACCTTTTGCCAAAAATTTCTGAGCATTTTTAATTTTGAAAGTGTAGTCATGAACTTCTGTAACTGGCCTTAATTTTATTTCTTTTAATTCAATTTTCTTTTGTTTTTTTTTTGCTTTGTTAGCTTTTTTTTGTGCATCGTATTTATATTTACCCATGTCCATAATTTTACAGACAGGGGGTTTTGTATTCGGAGCAATTTCAATTAAATCTAAACCTTCATTTTTTGCTTTATTGATAGCTTCATTTAAATTTAAAATTCCTAAATTTTCTCCATCACTTGCAATAACTTGAACTTCATTTGATGTAATCCTGTTGTTAGACCTTGGGCCTCTTGCTTTAGTTCTTTTTTGAAAATAATTTTGTTTAAAATCTGCCACTTAAATTGAAGGGGCTTTATTTAGATCGGAGTATTTTTTTATAAATTCTTTCAAAGCCATATTTTCTTGTTTATTAGAATCCAATCTTCTAATAGTTACACTGTTGGAGTCAACTTCTTTTTTTCCACAAATCAATAACATTGGTACTTTTGTTAAAGAATGATCTCTTATTTTATAATTTAAATTGTGATTTTTAAGATCCACCTCGACAATCAAACCAACCCGTTTTAATTCCTTAGCTACACTTTTAGCATATTCATCAAAATCACTAGAGATTGGAATAACTACTGCCTGTAAAGGTGATATCCAAAATGGTAGCTTGCCTGCATAATTCTCTATAAGGATACCTATGAACCTTTCTAAAGATCCAAATAATGCTCTGTGTAACATCACAGGTACTTTTTTAGTTCCATCTTTATCAACAAAAGAAGCTCCTAATCTACCTGGTAAATTTAAATCTACTTGCAAGGTTCCACACTGCCAATCTCTACCGATTGCATCTCTTAAAACAAATTCAATTTTTGGTCCATAAAATGCGCCCTCACCTTTATTAATTGAATACTCTAGGTTTGTCGCTTTAATTGCCTCTAACAACGCAGCCTCTGATTTATCCCAAACTTTATCGTCACCAACTCTTAAATCTGGTCTATCTGAATATTTTAAAATAACATCTTCAAAACCAAGATCTTTATAAATTTCTAAAATTAAATTTGTAACACTCAAACATTCTTCGGTAATTTGTTCTTCTGTACAAAAAATATGAGCATCATCTTGAGTAAAGGCTCTTACACGTAATAATCCATGCAATGCACCTGAAGGTTCATATCTATGAACTTTTCCAAATTCTGACATCTTTAAAGGTAAGTCTCTATAACTTTTAAGTCCTTGATTAAATACTTGAACACACCCAGGACAATTCATGGGTTTGATTGCAAATACTTTTTCATCTGGTGTAGTTGAAGTATACATATTAGCTCCAAATTTTTCCCAGTGGCCAGATTTTTCCCATAAAGATCTATCAAGTATTTCTGGCGTATTTATCTCTTTGTAACCATCGTGATCTTGTTTCATTCTCATATATGAAACTAATTTTTGGAACAAATTCCATCCTTTCTGATGCCAAAACACAGATCCAGGACTTTCTTCTCTAAAATGAAATAAATCCATCTCTTTTCCAATTTTTCTATGATCTCTTTTTTCTGCTTCCTCAATTCTCTGAAGATAAAGGTCTAATTCTTTTTGAGTTGCCCAACCAGTACCATATATTCTTTGAAGCATTTCATTATTAGAGTCACCACGCCAATAAGCTCCAGATACTTTTGTCAGTTTAAAAGCTTTACCTATTTTACCAGAAGATACTAAGTGAGGACCTCTACATAAATCATGCCATGTTTCGCCATGATAATAAACCGTAAGTTCTTCGTTTTTAGGAATGCTCTCAATTATCTCAGCTTTGTATTTTTCTCCAATTTTTTTAAAATGACTTATTGCTTTATCTCTCTCCCAAACTTCTTTTCTTGTTTTTACATCTTTATCTATTATCTCTGACATTTTTTTTTCAATCTTTTTTAGATCATCGCTAGTAAAAGGCTCTTTTCTTGCAAAATCATAGTAAAATCCATTTTCTATAACTGGCCCAATTGTTACCTGTGTGCCTGGGTATAGTTCTTGAACGGCCATAGCCATTATATGTGCAGTGTCATGTCTAATGACTTCTAAACCCTCAGGATCTTTAGCTGTAAATATTTCAATAGAACAATCTTGATCAATAACAGTGTATAAATCTTTAAGTTCGCCGTTTATGCTTATCACCAATGCTTGCTTACCTAAAGACTTGCTAATTTTTTCAGCAACCTCTGTGCCTGTTATACTTTTTTCAAAGTTTAATTTTTTTCCATCAGGTAATGTAATATTTGGCATTAATTTATTAATTTTTTATACTCTGAATAAGTAGAAAAACACATTTTTTCAACATTAAATTTTGAAACGACATTTTTTCTACCTTCTATGCCCATTTGATTGATAGTCTGTTCATCTAAATTAATAATTTCTATTAATTTTTTTGAAAGATCGTCAGAGTTATTTGCTTCAAATAAAAATCCTGTTTTATTTTCATTTATAGTCTCTTTTGATCCCCCAATGTTACTTGCAACAATTGGTTTTTTCATTGCCTGAGCCTCAACAGAAATTCTTCCAAAGGCTTCTGGTTCTATAGATGAAGAAACTATGATGTCTGAAACTTTGTAAGCTAGAGGCATATTTTTACAATGATCTATAAATTTTACTTGGTTAGTTAATCTATACTGTTCAACTAACCTAATAAGTTTCTTTTTGTAAAGTTCTCTTCCTTGATCGCTCCCAAGAATAATTACATTAAATACCTCGTGTCCTAAATTAATATTTACTTTATTAATAGCATCTAAAAACATTTCTTGGCCTTTCCATTCTGTTAATCTTCCAGGCAATAGAACAGTTTTTCTCTCAATTTTAAGTTCCCATGATTTAAATAATTCATCTTCCTCTGTTTCTATAGTAGTTGATGGATCAAAATAGTCAGTATTAATACCTCTAAATATCACCAAGAATTTTTTTTTATCATTCAGGTATTCAGAGTAGTTTTCTTTAATATGTGAAAATATAAAATTAGACCCAGCAATAATTAAATCTGATTTCAACATTACAGAATTATATAATTTTTTTAATTTACTTTTAAAATTATATGTTCCATGAAATGTAGTTACAAATTTACGTCGTGTAATTTTGGTAGCTAGCAAACAAGACCATGCAGGTGCTCTACTTCTCGCGTGGACAATATTAATTCCATAAAATAAAATTATTAAAGAAATAATTATTGAATTAAAAAAAACCAAAATGGGGTTTTTGGAATTAACAGGTAACCATATATATTTAACTTTTTTTTTATCTATAAACTTTGTTAATTCACCACCGTTGCAAATTAAAAAAGATTTACAATCATTTTCATGTAGATAGTGTGCGATATCATAACAACCTGTTTCTGCGCCACCGTATCCAAGTTTTGGTATAACTTGCAGAACTTTCAATTTTGGATGCATATGGTAGAGTTATAATATTTCAAATCAATTTTAATACTTTATATGAAAAAATTTAAATTTCTAAAAATTTCTAAAACAAAAAAACTAAGATATATAAGCAATTATTATAAGAAAAATCTTTATATTATATTTTTACCAGGTTTTGCATCCGATATAGAAGGAGATAAACCTAAAAGATTTTTAAACTATGCTAAAAAAAATAAATTGGGTTTTTTGGCACTAGAATATTCTGGATACGGAAAATCTTCAGGTGAATTTACAAAAGGGAATATTTCCACTTGGGCAAATGATGCAAAACAGACTATTAAGAATATAGTTAAAAAAAATGATATAATTTTAATAGGTTCTAGTATGGGTGCTTGGATTTCTTTATTATTATTTAAATCAATTAAGAAACAGATTAAAGGCTTTATGGGAATTGGCTCTGCTCCAGAATTTTTAACAAGAATAATGTGGAAAAAATTTTCAAAAAAGACGAAGAGTGAAATTATCAAAAAAGGTATTAGCAAAATTAAAAATGGTGGTTATGAGTATCTCATAACTAATCAATTAATTAAAGATGGAAGAAAAAAACAAAATAAAGTTTTGAATGTTAAAATTCCAATGAAAATATCTGTTACTATGGTCCATGGTCAAAAAGATGAAGTTGTACCAATTAAATACTCAAGAGAAGTTTTAAAAATCTTCAGCAAAGCAAAAAAAAAATTAAATATAATTAAGAAGGGTGACCATAGTCTCTCTTCAAAAAAAAATCTAAATATTATTTGTAAAGAGTTAGATAATATTATTAAAAATACTAACTAGCTTGACCGACTAATTTTTTATTTGATATAGGATTTTCTAACTTATCTAACATTTCTTTTGGACAAACTTGGACGAAATTATTTATTTCATTTTCAAAATTCTCGACAATTTTTTTCGAGATTGTTGAATTTGTTTCTATCGCATGCTCTTTAATTAATTTCCTTAGATGCTCAATCCAAAATTTAGTTTCTGGAGTTTGCCAAACTACACTTTCAGGATTTACTTTTTTATCAAATTGATTTTCAGGGTCATAAATAAATGCCATACCTCCTGTCATGCCAGCCCCAAAATTATCGCCAATATCTCCTAATATGATAATGTTTCCGCCCGTCATATATTCACAACCATTTGAATCACAACCTTCTACTACTGCAGTTGCACCTGAATTTCTAACAGCAAATCTCTCTCCTGCTTGTCCTGCAGCTAATAATTTTCCTGAAGTAGCTCCATACAAAACAGTATTTCCAATAATAGTATTTTCATTTGAAACAAGGTTGCTTTCATCTTGTAATTTAATCACAATAGTTCCGCCTGATAGTCCTTTAGCAACATAATCATTTGCATCCCCTTTTAAAATTAGTTTTAATCCTTTAATAGCAAAAGCACCAAAGGATTGGCCTGCTGAACCTTTAAAATTTAATTCGATCGAATTTTCATCAAGATTGTTATTTCCAAATTTTTTGTACAAATGATAAGAAATTCTAGTACCAACTGCTCTATCGGTATTTTGAATTTCAAATTCTTGATTTATTTTTTCTTTTTTATCTATTTTATCTTCTATTTCTGGCCATAATTTTTGATCTAAAGTATCTGGAACAGAATTAATTTCAGGTTTCTCACAATATCTTTTATTTTTTCCAGGATCTGCCTGAACAAAAAGAGGATTTAAGTCTAGATCATCCAAGTTTGGTGATCCTTTGCTTACTTGCCTTAGTAAGTCAGTTCTTCCAATTACTTCATTTAAAGATTTGAAACCAAGATCAGCAAGTATTTCTCTTACTTCCTCTGCTATAAATGTAAAAAGGTTCACTACTTTTTCAGGAGTTCCTGTAAATTTCTCTCTTAATTTATCATCTTGTGTGCAAACACCCACTGGACATGTATTTGAATGACATTGTCTGACCATTATACATCCCATTGCGACTAAAGCAGTTGTTGCTACGCCAAATTCTTCTGCTCCCATCATGGCTGCAATTACAACATCTCTTCCTGTTTTTATTCCACCGTCAGTTCTAAGCGTCACTTGATGTCTCAAGTTATTTAATGTCAATACCTGATTTGCTTCTGTTAATCCCATCTCCCAAGGAACTCCAACATATTTAACGCTTGTCTGTGGAGTAGCTCCTGTACCTCCTGAGTGCCCCGAGATTAAAATTATGTCTGCTTTAGCTTTTGCAACTCCAGCAGCTATCGTTCCAATTCCTGATGAAGCAACTAATTTAACTCCAACCCTAGCCTTAGGATTTATTTGTTTTAAATCATAAATTAATTGAGCTAGATCTTCTATTGAGTAAATATCGTGATGTGGTGGAGGGGATATTAAAGTAACTCCTGGCGTTGAGTGTCTCAATCTCGCAATTTCATCCGTAACTTTAAAACCTGGTAATTGTCCACCTTCACCTGGTTTAGCACCCTGTGCAATTTTGATTTCAATCTCATTACAATTATTTAAATAATTAATGGTTACTCCAAATCTAGCTGATGCAATTTGTTTAACCCTTGAATTTGCACTATCTCCATTCTCCATAATCTTAAATCTATTTTCATCTTCTCCACCTTCACCACTACAAGATGCGCCTTTAATTCTGTTCATACCAACAGCAAGAGTTTCATGTGCTTCTTTAGATAAAGCTCCATGAGACATACTTCCACTTCCAAATCTTTTTAATATATTAGATGCAGGCTCAACATTAGATATATCGATGGGATTTTTAGATTTAAAATCTACTAAATCTCTTAAACTTATTGGATTTAGATTATAAATACCTTTAATGTATTTTTTATATATTTCATAAGATCCTTGTCCAACCGCAGTTTGCAGTAAATGAATAAGTTTGCCTTGATACTGATGTGTTTCACCATTTTTTCTATATCTGTAAATACCTCCAATAGGTAAAATATTTGAATTATTGAAAAATGCTTCTTTGTGTATAGTTCTGATTTTCTTTTCTATTCCTTTTAAACCAATTCCAGAAATCTTTGATAACATCCCAGGAAAGTAATCTTTCACAATTGTTCTGCTTAGTCCCACAGTTTCAAAATTACATCCGCCTCTATAAGAACTTAAAACAGAAATTCCCATTTTAGACATTATTTTAAGAAGACCGAGATTGACTGATTTAATATATCTTGAAACACATTCATCAAAAGTGAAATTTCCAAATAATTTCTTAGAATGTCTTTGATATAAGCTATCAAAAGCTAAATAAGGGTTCACTGTAGTAGCACCAACACCAATTAATGTTGCAAAAGAGTGAGTATCTAAAGCATCTCCAGTTTGAACATTAATAGAAACATAACCTCTCAAACCTAATTTAACTAAATGTGTATTTATTGCCCCTATACATAAAAGCATCGGCATTGGCATTATATTTTCTGAAATATTTTTATCTGATAATATTATTTGTTTAATTCCCTCTCTAACAGCTTGTTCAGATTTAACTTTGAGTAAATTTATTGATGTCTCTAAATCATCATCTTTGCTGAATGTACAATCTAAAACTTTATTATTATTTCCAAAGAATTTTAAAAATTTTTCAAATTGTGCATTTGATAATATCGGACTATTTAAGACATAAATATTGTCTTTAGTTAATTTACTAAAATCTAAAATATTACCAAGATTTCCAAATCTTGTCTTTAAACTCATAACTTTATTTTCTCTTAGAGAGTCAATTGGTGGATTTGTAACCTGACTAAAGTTTTGTCTAAAGTAATGATATAATGGTCTATATTTGTCAGATAAAACTGCTAAAGGCGTATCATCACCCATTGAGCCTGTTGCTTCTTTAGCATCTTCTGCCATTGGATGAAGAATTAATTCTAAATCTTCTATGCTATATCCAAAACAATGTTGAAAATTCCTCAAACTTTGGCCTTCCAGCTCTACTTTTTCAGTTTCTGCCTCTAATTTTTTATCAAGATCAATAATCTGATTGTTGTAATGTTTATATTCTTTTGAAAGGTAGTTTTTTATTTCATCGTTTGAATATACTTTGCCTTTTTCTATTCTTACTCCTAATATTTCTCCAGGTCCTAATCTTCCTTTAGATACAATTTTTTTCTCATTTAAATCTATCATTCCTGTTTCACTTCCTGCAAAAAGAAGTTTGTCTCTTGTCACTGTATATCTAAGTGGTCTTAATCCATTTCTGTCAGTTGCAACAATTACCCATTCATTATCAGTTGCAGCTATAGCAGCTGGCCCATCCCAAGGCTCCATGGTACTATTTAAAAAATTGAATAGTTGTTGATGATCTTTTTTTAATACCTTATTTTTTTTTGACCAAGCGTCTGGTATTAACATTAATTTTGCTAGAGGAGCAGGCTGTCCAGAAATATTTAATAACTCAAAAACATTATCTAATGATGCAGAGTCAGAATTGCCAGCTGGTATTACAGGCTTAAGATTCTCTATATCTTCGAAAACTGGACTAAACATCTCTTCTTCGTGAACCTTCATCCAATTAACATTTCCTTTAAGAGTATTTATTTCACCATTATGCGCTATAGATCTAAATGGTTGAGCTAAGTCCCAACTTGGCGCAGTATTAGTTGAAAATCTTTGGTGAAATATTGCATACCTAGATATAAATCTTTCATCTTTCAAGTCAGTATAAAAATCTGACAAAGCTTCTGCTAAAAACATTCCTTTGTAAATGATAGATTTAGAACTAAATGAACATATATAAAAATTATTTAATTGATTATTGAGAGCTTCTTTTTCAATTACTCTTCTAGTTTCATACAATTTTTGTTCCAGAGATTTATTGACAACTTTTTTGTCATTGTATGTGAACAATACTTGAGTAATTTCAGGTCTTGTTTGTTCAGCTTTTTCTCCTAAGACAGAGGGATCAACAGGAACTTGTCTCCAACCATAGATACTAAAATTTCTCTTTGTTAGTTCACTTTCAACAATAGTTCTACATTGCTCTTGAGCGCTATAATCATTTCTTGGTAAGAAAATCATACCCACACATAGTTCAGAATTATCATGTTTATGACCAGTGACTTCAATTTTTTCCTCAAAGAAATCTTTGGGAATTTCAATATGGATTCCAGCACCATCTCCAGTTTTTCCGTCTGCATCGATTGCACCCCTATGCCAAACAGCTTTTAAGGCATCGATTCCATATTCTACGACTTTTCTTGATTTTAGGCCTTCGGTGGATGCTACTAAACCTACACCACATGCATCATGTTCCATTTCTTCCGAGTAAACATGGTTACTTTTTAAAATTTTTAAATTTTTATTTCTTAACTTCATTAAGCAACTCTAAGTTTTTGTTTACTTTGTAAATAATTATCAATTGATGTTGCGGCATCTCTTCCGTCTTTGATACCCCAAACCACTAAAGATGCTCCACGAACTATATCTCCGGCTGCAAAAACTCCCTCTATACTAGTTTCCATTGTATCAAAATCTGCTTTTATTGTTCCCCATCTTGATACTTGTAATTTTTCTTCATTAAATAATTTTGGAAGATCTTCTGGATCAAATCCAAGTGCTTTGATTACAAGATCAGCTTTAATTTCAAAATCTGAGTTTTCTTCAACAACTGGTTTTCTTCTACCGCTATCATCTGGCTCACCCAATTTCATTTTATTAACAACTACACTTTCAATTTTATTTGTTCCCTTAAACTCTTTAGGGCTTGTTAACCAAATAAATTCAACACCTTCTTCTTCTGCATTGCCAACTTCTCTTGCTGATCCTGGCATATTTTCTCTATCTCTTCTATACAAACATTTTACAGATTTAGCATTCTGTCTCACTGAAGTCCTTAAGCAGTCCATCGCTGTATCGCCACCTCCAATTACTACAACATCTTTGCCTTCAGCATTTAAAGTTCCGTTATCAAACAACTCAACTTTATCACCTAGTCCTTTTTTATTTGATGCTGTCAAAAACTCCATTGCAGGGAAAATATTACTCAAATCGTTACCAGGTAGATTAACTTCTCTAGCTTTATAAACTCCTGTAGCTATTAAAATTGCATCATGTTTTTCTCTTAACTCCATCAAGCTGGAATCTTTTCCAACTTCAAAGTTTAAGACAAATTTTATTCCGCTTTCTTCCAAAAGTTTTATTCTTCTTTGAACAACATGCTTTTCTAATTTAAATCCTGGGATACCATATATTAGTAGCCCTCCAGCTCTGTCGTAACGATCATATATAGTTACCTTGTATCCTTTTTTTCTGAGTTGTTCTCCACAAGCAAGTCCAGCAGGACCAGAACCTATAATTCCTACACTCTCGTTTTTTTCACTATTTATTTCTATTGGTTTAACCCAACCATTTTCCCAAGCTTTCTCTGTGATATATTTTTCTATTGATCCAATAGTTACTGTTCCATGACCCGATTGCTCTATTACACAATTTCCTTCACACAGCCTATCCTGGGGGCAAATTCTTCCACAAACTTCTGGCATGTTGTTTGTGCTTTGTGATAATTGATAAGCTTCCTCGTATCTTCCCTCAGCAGTTAGTTTAAGCCAATCTGGTATATTGTTACTTAATGGACAATGAACTTGGCAAAATGGTACTCCACATTGGGAACATCTGCTTGACTGCTGAACAGCTCTATCTTTTAGAAATTCTTGATATATTTCCTCAAAATCCTCTTTTCGGTCTGATATATCTCTTTTAGGTGGATTTTGTTGACCTATATCAACAAACTTAAGCATTTTTTCTGACATGGTGGACGCTGTATATACGATAAAAATTTAATAATAAACAATTACAAGGTCATAAATATTGACTAATATTTGACAAAACTTAAATAAATCAGCGGTTTTTTCTTATTATGCATAGATGATATGCAAATATGTAATTGCTTTAATTTGGTTACAATTTCATTATGAAGTATTGGATCTAATGATTTCAAAATATGTAGAGACGCTAATTTTATCAATTATTCAAGGAATATCTGAGTTTATTCCAGTTAGCTCGTCTGCACATCTTTTAATTATATCAAGATTGAGTGACTTCAATGTTAACAACCTACAATTAGATATTAGTCTGCATTTAGGTTCTTTGTTAGCAATTATTTTATTTTTTAGAAAAGAGTTAATAAATATCATTAATAATAAAAATATATTTCTACTAATAATTCTTGGGTCTATACCATTAGTTATTGTTGGTTATATTTTTTACTCCACAAATTTAATTGATCAATTTAGAAACTTAAAAGTTGTCGCTTGGACAACTATGATTTTTGGAATTTTATTATACTTTTCAGATAAGTTTGAATTGAAAAATAAAATTTCTTCAGAATTAAATATTAAAAGTATTATTATAATAGGGTTATTTCAGATTTTAGCTATTATTCCAGGAGTCAGTAGATCAGGTATAGTAATTACAGCTTCAAGATTTTTAAAATTTGACAGAGTTGAATCATCAAAAATAGCTTTTTATTTGTCTATTCCAGCTTTAGCAGGTGCAAGTGTTTTGGGATTTAAAGATGTTATTGATGATCAAATAAATTTTGATGCTATATTTATTTTTTCTACTTCAGCTTCATTTTTATTTTCTTATTTTACAATTAAATATTTTCTTATTTATGTTAAAATGTTTAGTTTGAGTTTTTTTGTTATTTATAGAATAGTTTTAAGTATTATTCTTTTTTCAATTATTTACTTGTGATTTTTTGGACGTTGGAGCAATTTGAGAAAATATTACAGCAATAAGAATTAATACACATCCTATAATATTATTTATGTTAAGAACTTGACTTAAAATAATCCATCCAGCAATTGTTGCAAAGACACCTTCAAGAGAGTAAATTATTGCTGCTGGAGCTTCTTCAATATTTTTTTGTGCAAACATTTGTAAAGTAAAAGCAATTCCTCCAGATAAGACGCCTGCATATAATATTGAACTATACTCAGTTAAAATTTTTGTAATAACTACTTCCTCTAAAATAAAAGCAAATATAAGAGATAAACCAAAAACAAGAGCTGCTTGTAATGCTGCATAAAAAATTGGTATATTAAATTTCTCCATAAATTTTCCAGCGAAAATTATATGTAAAGCCCAAAATAGTGAGCATAGAATAACTAAAGCATCACCTATCATAATTTCTGAGTTTGAAAAATCACTTAATAGGTAAACACCTATTATACATAAACCTATTGAAGGCCAAAGACTCCAATGGACTTTAATAGAATAAATAAAAAATAGTAAAATTGGAACTAATGGAACATAAAAAACTGTGAAAAAAGCTGCATTAGCTATATTCGTGTATTGTAATGCGGCTTGCTGCAAGTAAGTGCCTAAAAATAATGATATGCCCATTAAAAATAAATATTTTAAAAATAATTTTTTATTAGAATTGATTTCATAATTAATTTTTTTTCTTTCTAAAATTAAAGCAATGGGTAGGACTGTAAGAAAACCAACAAAAAATCTAGATGCATTGAACGTTAATGGACCAATATTGTCCATGCCTGTGTCTTGAGCAATGAAAGCAGTGCCCCAAATAAATGTTGTTATCAAAGCGCATATTAGCGATGTAGTTTTGGACATTAATTTAATTAAATTTAGATAATATTATTCATTCTACAACAGCTATCAAAATCTTCTTTATTGATATAGCAACCAGCCATTTTTCTTATACCTGAAAATGCGCCTCTACCATGCATTACTCTCCAATTATTAAAAATTAGTAATTCACCAGGTTTTAAAATATGCCTCCACTGATATTGCTTTTGGTTTGCCATCGTATCAAATATTTTAATTGCTTTATAAAAATTAATTGTTTTCTGATTATTTTCTCTAAAAGGTGCTCTATCGTAATTATTAAAACTAATTTGATCAAAATTATTTTTTTCATTTAATTTTATTATTGGTCTTTTTGCTTCAAGGCGAACACCATCACCAATATAAGAACCTTTAACTTTTGTATTTGTTAAAGTTTTAAAATGTTTTTTATATTTTTGTTTGATTTCATTTGCCAATTTAAATCCATCTACCATTATAGAATCTCCACCTTTAGCATCATACTTACAACAAAGCAGTAATTGTAAACCCGGTGCATCATTACTATATGTAGAGTCTGTATGTGGTCTCAGTTCTTGGTTTGAATATGCACTGTCTGCTTTTTTATTATTTGATTCAAAAGTCCACAATCCTCCAAAAATTGAATTTCTGACATAACCAATTTTTTTAGCTATATATTCAACAGAGTTTAAGTTCTTTGAACAATTTCTTACGACTGCAAAACCATATATGTGGATTTTTTTTAATAAATTTTTAAATCCAACTTTAGTTTGTAATTGCTTATAATTAATGAAAATTTGATTTTTTATGTCTTTATCTTTCCAAAATTGAGTATCACTTTTAGTTTCTTCTTTTTTTAAAGAATTTTTTTTTAAAAATTCATATGAATATTTGGTTGGTTTATTTTCATCAGACCATAATATTTCAATGAATTTCCCTTTTTTTAATAATTTTGCTTTTTTAACTTTGATATTAATGTCTAAATTAGCGGTATAAGTTATTCTTTGATTGGTTTTAAAATCCCAGTTTTCTTTATTTTTAATATGATCCCTTAACCAAATGTTAGGAAATGTTTCAAACTTATTGTCATTAAAGTAAAATACAGTTTTATTATTTAAAAGTTTAAAATTTTTAATCATTGCTTAGCTAATTTGTAGGCAAAGTTTTTACCAAGGTTATTTTTTAATTCATTATTAAATCTTGAACCCTCAGCACCGTCAATAATTCTATGATCGTAAGAGAGTGATAAAGGCAACATTGTTCTAGGTTTAAATTGTCCATCAATATAAACAGGTTTAATATAAGTCCTTCCAATTCCTAAAATAGCAACCTCAGGATAATTTATTATAGGAGTAAAATAAGTTCCTCCAATGCCACCTAGGCTTGTTATAGTTATGGATCCTCCATAAAACTCTTTTTTATCTATCTTCAAATTTCGGCAATCATCACTAACTTTTTTTAGATCCTTGCTTATTTGATCTATATTCTTTTGATTAGCATTTCTTATTTTTGGCACCATTAAACCATTGGGAGTATCAACTGCAATTCCTACATGGAAGTATTTTTTTAATGTTATTTTTCCATTTTCAATATTGTCAATAGAACTATTAAATCTTGGAAAAACTTTCAAAGCTTCCACAACTGCCTTTATAATAAATGCCAATGGAGTAATTTTCTTTTTTTCTCCAGTAAAAGTATCAGTCAAATTTTGTCTAAATTCTTCTAACTCAGTGATATCTGCTTCATCACAACTAGTAACATGCGGTATTGTTTGCCAAGAATTTGATAAATGTGGAGCAGCAATTCTTTTAATTCTTGGTATATCTTGAATTTCTACATCTCCAAAATCAGCGTGCTCATAT
The DNA here is from genome assembly GCA_902612605.1 of uncultured Pelagibacteraceae bacterium. Lineage (GTDB taxonomy): Bacteria > Pseudomonadota > Alphaproteobacteria > Pelagibacterales > Pelagibacteraceae > Pelagibacter. The sequence goes on along the minus strand of CACMDY010000001.1, from coordinate 380,356 downwards.
TCTGAGGGCTTTATAGATGGAGCCTTCTTTTCTTCTTGAGGTTTATTAAAATTAGAAGATACGAATTTTTTTATATCCTCCTCTATAATTCTTCCTGATCTTTGTGATCCAGTAATATTATTAATATCAACACCAAGTTCTCTTGCAAATTTTCGAGTTTTTGGACTAGCAAGTGCTTTGCTTGATTTGAATACACTAACTCTATTATTTTTTATTATTTCTTTTGGTTTTGAAATTACTTTTTCGGGTGGTTTTTGTATAATAGTTTCTTCTTTAATCTCTTTGACCTCTTCCTCAATTTGCTCATCTGGTTTTTCTTCTTCTGAACCAATTATTAGTATTGATGAACCCTCTGAAACCTTATCACCAACTTTTAAATTAACTTTTTTAACACTACCTGAGTATGGGCTTGGGATCTCAACACTTGATTTATCGCTTTCTATTGTAATTATCGGGTCATCTTTATTAATATTTGATCCTGCCTCTATTAATACCTCAATTACTTCAACATCTTTAAAATCACCAATGTTTGGAACTAATACTTCTTTCTCGCTCATTATAATTTTGTGGGCATAGGCTTATCTTTATCAATTTTATATTTTTTAATTGCATCTACCGCATGTTTAGAAGCAATTAATTGTTCATTAGATAAAATACTTAAGCCATATGCAACTATATGCTCTTTATCGACTTCAAAAAATTTTCTTAGATTTTTTCTTGTATCACTTCTACCAAATCCATCTGTGCCCAATGAATAAAAACTTTTATTTATATAAGGTCTAATTTGGTCAGAATTCATTCTCATGTAATCTGAAGCTGCTAAAATAGGACCTTCGGTTTTTCCAAGGCATTTTTCAACGTAAGAGATTTTTTTCTCTCCTCCTGGATTAAGCAAATTATACCTTTCTGTTTCAAGTCCATCTCTTCTTAATTCATTAAAACTGGTAACACTCCATACTTCACTATCAACTTGATATTCATTTTGTAAAATTTCTGCTGCTTCAATCATCTCTCTTAAAATTGTTCCTGAACCCAATAATTGAATCTTATTTTTTTTATTCTTGCTGAAATCTTTTATTTTATACATCCCTTTTAATATGCCTTCTTCACAATCTTTGGGCATCTCTGGATGAGAATAATTTTCATTCATTGTTGTAATGTAGTAAAAAATATTTTCATGTTTTTCATGCATTCTTCTTAAACCTTCTTTAAAAATTGTAGCTAATTCATAATGAAAGGTTGGATCATAAGAAACACAATTTGGAATTGTTGATGCTAATAAATGACTGTGACCATCTTGGTGTTGAAGACCTTCTCCAGCCAAAGTTGTTCTTCCAGCTGTAGCTCCAATTAGAAATCCTCTTGTTTGACTATCTCCAGCCGCCCAAGCAAAATCGCCAGTTCTTTGAAAACCAAACATAGAATAAAAAAGATAAATTGGTATCATTTCTATATCATGATTTGAATACGATGTTCCTGCTGCTATCCATGATGCCATGGATCCAGCCTCATTTATTCCTTCCTCTAAAACTTGACCACTTTTCTCTTCCTTGTAAGAGCTTAATTGAGCGGAGTCCTCTGGCTCATATTTTTGACCTTCATGCGCATATATACCTATTTTTTGGAAAAAACCTTCCATACCAAATGTTCTTGCTTCATCAGGGATTATTGGAACAAGTCTTGGAGCAACATTTTTATCTCTTAGCAAATTCGTTAACATCCTAACAAGTGCCATAGTAGTTGACATTTCTTTTTCACCGGTTGATTTTTTCATAAAGTCAAAAATATCATTACTTGGTGTTTTGATTGGTTTCGAAAAAGACGATCTCTCAGGAATATATCCTCCTAAAGCCAATCTTCTTTTTTTTAAGTATTTTATTTCCTCTGAATTTTCATCAGGCCTAAAGTATTCTATATTTTTGACTTGTTCATCTGTTAATGGAACATCAAATCTATCTCTATAATATAGCAAATCATCTACACCTAATTTTTTTTGCTGATGGGTTGTATTTATACTTTCACCAGATTTTCCCATACCGTATCCTTTAATTGTTTTAGCTAATATGACTGTTGGTCTGTCTTTTGTGTTAATAGCTCTATGATAAGCAGCATAAACTTTATGCGGGTCGTGACCGCCTCTATTTAATTTCCAAATATCGCTATCAGTATAACTTGCAACTAGATTTTTAAGTTCAGGGTATTTCCCAAAGAAGTTATCTCTAACATATAAGCCGCCTTTTGCTTTAAAGGCTTGGTATTCTCCATCAACTGCTTCGTTCATTCTTTTTACAAGTAAACCTGATTTATCATTTGCGAGTAAAGGATCCCAATATGATCCCCAAATAACTTTTATTACATTCCATCCAGCTCCTCTAAAAATTCCTTCTAATTCTTGAATAATTTTACCATTGCCTCTTACTGGACCATCTAATCTTTGTAAATTGCAGTTCACAACATAAATCAAGTTATCTAACTTTTCTCTTGCTGCTAAACCAATAGATCCTAGAGCTTCTGGCTCATCTATTTCACCATCTCCTAAGAAAGACCAAACTTTTCTATTCTCATCTTTTATTAATTTTCTATTAATAAGATATTTCATAAATCTTGCCTGATAGGTTGCCATCATTGGTCCAAGACCCATGGAAACAGTTGGAAACTGCCAAAACTTAGGCATCAGCCATGGATGAGGATAAGATGACAAACCTCCTGGGTAAACTTCCTGTCTGAATCTATCTAATTGCTTCTCGTCAAGTCTTCCTTCCAAAAAAGCTCTAGCGTAAATACCTGGCGCTGAATGTCCTTGGAAATAAATTAAATCTCCACCAAATTTATTGCTTTTAGCTCTCCAAAAATGATTCATTCCTATATCATAAAGAGTTGCTGCTGAAGCAAATGTCCCAATGTGACCTCCTAATGAAGGATCTCTCATGTTTGCTCTGACAACCATCACTGCTGAATTCCATCGAATTAGTGCTCTGATTTTTCTTTCGATATTTTGATCGCCTGGAGATTTTATCTCTTCATCTGCTGGTATAGTGTTTATGTATGGTGTATTTTGGGTATAGGGTATATTTGATCCCTCTTTATATGCCTGATCAATTAATTGTTTAATTAAAAAATGAGCTCTCTCAGGTCCTTCGGAATGTACTACAGCAGACAAAGATTCTAACCATTCTTTTGTCTCTTGAGGATCAATATCATTATTATTTTCAACTATTTCTAATCTTTCATTATGTTCTTCTACTTGTGTATTTTCTACTTTGATCTCTTTATGTACACTCGTATCTAATTCAGAATTATTATATCCGTTAGAATTTTCCGCTTCGGCAATTATTTTTTCCGTTGCAGGTGGTATCTTTTCAATAATTTCTTGTTTTTGCTGAGTTCCATTCTCAGAAGATAATGTTAGTATCAAATCTCCTTTAGAAACTTTATCACCAATCTTTATGTTAATACTATCTACAACACCCTCAAAAGCAGATGGTACTTCAACACTTGATTTATCACTTTCTAAAGTTATTACAGGGTCATTTTTAGAGATTTTATCTCCTTCTTTTACAAGAATTTCTATGATTTCTACTTCTTCAAAATCTCCAATATCTGGAACTAGTAATTTTTCACTCATTTCGCTATTTGTATATATATATATTATTTACTTTTAATAGATGTATATTTTTGACCATTATTAAAATTTAGTAAAATTAATAATAAATGTTAAAAGAATAGATTAAATTTAGCGCCTGTAGCTCAATTGGATAGAGCGCTTGGCTACGGACCAGGAGGTTCTGGGTTCGACTCCTAGCAGGCGCACCAAAAAGAAGGAAAAATGAAAATATCTTTACAAAAATCTGTAATTTATTTTTTTGTAATAGTGTTAATAATATTATTTTTAATAACTTTAATAATTTAATGAAAAAATTTAAACAAATTAGCGTTAAAAAAGGTTTCATGAGACACAATGGTGGTTTGCTACTAAGAGATATCTCAAAAACTAAATATGAATTTAAAACTAAAATAAAAAAAAACCATCTTAACAGAGCTGGCATAACTCATGGTGGGTATATAGCATCGATCATAGATACCGGGTGTGGATCTGGAGCCCATAGAATTTCGGGTAATCAGCCTTGTGTAACTATAACACTTAATATTAACTTTATCGGACCTTCAACTATTGGTGATGAAATTTTTGGATATGTGAAAATTAAAAAAAAAACAAAAAGCATGGTTTTTTTAGAGTGCTATTTAGAATGTAAAGGTAAAATAATTGCATCTGCTACAGGTATTTGGAAAATACTTCAACGTAAGTTACCCCATGCAGGTCTAAGCTAAATTCTTCTTCTTATATTTAAATAACCAAAGATAGATAAAAAAATAAGAGCGATAGGATAAATTATTTCTTTTTTTGGTCTATTCTGATTTTCAATTTTAAATTCATTAATAATATCTCCCATATCTAAACCAGATTTTTTTGCAATTCCATTCCATTTTAAAGTATCAATTATGGTTTTATTATCTTCTACAACTAAGCTCATTCCATAATCATCTAAACTGAAATTTTCATCAAAACTATTTTTTTCAATTACAAATAATTTATATCTTTCGCCATACTCTGTAAGTCTAGTAATTTTAATTCTTATCTCTTTATTATAATCAAACTGTTTTTTGTTTATTTCTTCAATACTTAAATAGTTATATTTTGGGTAAAATTTATTTAGAATAAATTCTGGAGATAATAATGATATTGAAATTATTAAAAAAATAATAATCTCATACCATCTCAGTTTATTTATAAACCATCCCTGAGTAGCAGAAGTAAATACTAAAATCCCAATCAATGAAGTTGCTATGACCATTAAGCCATGCCATATACTTTCAATACCAATCAATAATAACTCGCTGTTAAATAAGAATACAATAGGAAGTATTCCTGTTCTCAGACTATACCAAAATGCCTGGGCTCCTGTTCTTAATGGGTCTCCACCAGAAATAGCAGCAGCTGCGTAAGATGCTAAGCCAACTGGAGGTGTTACGTCTGCCATTAGACCAAAATAGAATACGAATAAATGAACCGCAATTAAAGGAAAAATAAATCCTGATGCATTTCCAACATCAACAAGAACAGTTGCCATTAGAGACGCTACAACAACATAGTTTGCCGTAGTTGGTAAACCCATACCCAGCAGTAAACACAAAATAATAGTCAAAAATAAAAGAATAATAACATTATCTTTTGCAATCGACTCGATTACAATTATTAAATTAGTGCTCAAACCTGTTGATCCAACTGCACCAACTATAATACCTGCTGTTGCAATTGCTATTCCGACACTAACCATATTCAGGGCGCCCTTTTCGAAACCAACAACAGTTTGGTTATACCAATATACTAAAGCATTCTTAAAGTTCTTTTCTTTAAAAATTTTATTTAAAAAATTAACTATAATTAAAGTTATTGTTGCAAAAAAAATTGAGTAAGAAGCTGTAAGCCTCATATAAACTAGTAGATATATAAGAACAAATATTGGAACTAAAAAATGTATTCCTTCAAAAAATGTTTTTTTCAATTTTGGAATATCGTTTTCATCCATACCTTTTAAATTTAATTTAAGCGCTTCAAGGTGAGATATATAAAATAGTGCAATGTAAGAAATTATAGCTGGTAAAAAAGCATGTTTGACAACTTCAAAATATGTAACACCGATAAAACTTGCCATCACAAAAGCTGCTGCTCCCATAACTGGAGGCATTATTTGACCATTAACTGATGAAGATACTTCGATTGCACCCGCTTTTTCTTTGGAAAAACCAGTCTTTTTCATAATTGGAATTGTAAATGTTCCAGTTGTAACCGTATTAGCAATTGATGATCCAGAGATTAATCCTGTCATACCAGAGCCAAGAATAGCTGCTTTGGCAGGACCACCTCGCATTTTTCCAACCATTGCAAAAGCTAAATCTAAAAAATATTTACCCCCTCCAGCAGTCTCTAAAAGTGCTCCAAAAAGTACAAAGAGAAATATGAAATCTACAGAAACACCTATCGGAATTCCGAAAATAGCTTCTTGATCAAACCATTGAAAACCAACTAACCTTTTTAATGATAATCCACCATGAGAAATTATGTCTGGTGCATATTGCCCAAAATAAGAAAATAACAAAAAACAAACTGCAATAACAACTAATGGGACACCTATTACTCTGCGTGTAGCCTCTAGAAGAATTAATATTCCAATTATTCCGAGTATTAACTCAATTGGAATATTAAAATTATCGGAAAGATTTATTTTAAGTAATATTCCACCCCTATCTACTAATTGATCATAAAAAACATAAATATATAAACAACAAATTGCGCCTGTTATTGCAATTAATATATCTATAAAATTTACTTTTTTACCCCTTGCATATGGAAATATTAAAAAAGCTAGTAAAAGTGCAAAGCCAAGATGAATTGCTCTGGCTGGTAAACCTTTAAACATTCCAAAATTTAACCAAAATGGAAATGGAGAAGCATACCAAAGCTGAAATAAAGACCAGGTTATTGCAATAATAGCAACTAACTTTAAATGAAAACCTGTTAGATTTCTTGTAGGAGAAAGATCTTCTTTAATCTTATTTTCAATTTTTTTATCTATGTCTGCTGACATTCAGCTTAATATATAAAAAAACAGGCCCAATAGATATATTGGGCCTAAATTTTTTATATAGATTTAATTACATCAAACCAGCTTCTTTATAATATTTAACAGCTCCAGGATGAAGTGGTGCTGATAAACCATCAGCTATCATATTTTTTTTCTCTAAAGGAGCGAAAGCTGGATGTTGTTTTCTAAAATCATCAAAATTTTCAAAAACAGCTTTTGTAACCTGATAAACTAAATCCTCAGAAACATCCATACTTGTTACTACAGTAGCTTTAACACCAAATGTAGTTACATCTTTTTTCTGTTTAGTATAAGTACCTTTTGGAATTGTTGCAGATGCATAATAATCAGCTCCACTAATAATTCCATCAATTACATCTCCTGTTAAATTAATTGGCATTGCTTTAGCCGCACATGTTGCCGCTTGTTCCATTGCCCCATTAGGAAAACCTACTGAATATCCAAACGCATCAATTTTACCATCGCATAGAGCTTTTACTTGCTCTGAAGATGTTAGCTCAGTAACTGATTTAAAGAAGCTGTTGTCAACTCCCATAGCTTTCATTAATTCTTCCATAGTTCCTCTTTGACCAGAACCTGGATTTCCAATGTTTACTACTTTTCCTTTGAGACCCATAAAATCTTTGACTTTTGCTTTTTTTCTAGCCCAGATTTGAAATGGCTCATTATGTACTGAGAATACAGCTCTTAAATTTTTGAATTGTTTCCCTTCCCATTTGCTTGATCCATTGTAAGCATGATATTGCCAGTCAGATTGTGCTACACCAAATTGAAACTCACCATCTTTTATTTGTCCGATGTTATAATTTGAGCCTCCAGTTGAAGGAGCGGTACATCTGTAAGCTTTATCTTTCATACCTTTTTTTCTACCATGTTCAGCACTAATTGCTGATTTGTGTAACATTTTACAAATAGCGTTTCCTGTCTGAAAATAAACTCCAGTTGGTCCTCCTGTGCCTATTGTAAAAAACTCTGCTGATTTTGCTATTGATCCGAATGAAAATATAGCAACAAAAATAATCAGAGAGCTTGATATTGTTGATAATATTTTTTTCATATACCCTCTCTAAAGTTTTAAAATTGAATCTAACTATTTATTACTACGAGTGTCTAGTAAATTCAGTTAATATAAGTATTGTTAATTAAGGAATTTTTTAACTGATTATTATTTTTCAACCCAAGATTTTAATTTATTTACTCCTTCTACAACCTTTGGGGCGTACAATTTTATTAACTCATCATTAATATCAGTTTTTTCATTAATATTTTTCATAAATATATCGCCGTCAAAATCTGTAAAACTTAGACGAACAATCATCCTTTTTTCATCAAATCCAAAGTCACTTCCTGGAAGTAAAGCAATATTTAAATTAGTTAAAATTTCATCACACATGATTGAAGAATTATTAAATTTCTTGTTCAAAAATTCAGGCATCAAATAAAAGCCACCCATGGGTTTGTTCATAATAATATTATTAGATTTTAAATTTCTATATACGTATTCTCCAACAGCTTTAAGAATTTTTTTTGATTTTAAGATATATTCATCATGGTTAGCATTAAAAGCAGATATTGCAGCAAACTGTATTGGTGAACTTACTGCGGAAAATGTTTCACTTGCTAAAACTTTCATAGATTTAAGTAATTCAATTTTTTTCTTTGGTATTATAAAGTACCCAAGTCTCCATCCTCCAGCACCACACCATTTACTAAGTCCGTTACTTATTACGACATTATCAGGGCAGTGTTCGAAAATAGAAATATAATTTTCATCAAATGTTAATTCAGAATAAATTTCATCTGATAAAACTAAAATATTATACTTTTTTACTATTAAAGAAATTTCTTTTAAATTTTCGCATACTTGTCCTGATGGATTATTTGGAGAATTAAGAAATAAAAGATATTTTTTATCTGGTTTTTTCAAAATAATTTTTTCTATTTCTTGAGCTTTAGGAAACCAATTATTTTCAGCAGATGTTTGTATCCAATTATAGTTATTTTTAGCTATTATTGATTGTGGCTTATAAGATACCCAACTTGGAGCTGGCAATAAAACTTCGCCTTCAAATGCTAAATGCATCAAGAACATAAGCTCTTTGGTGCCAGGACCTATTATGACTTGATCTGAGTCATAATTATAATTTTTCTTTTTTGACTCATATTTTGCGATTGAACCTCTTAATTTATCTAGTCCTTGTATAGGTAAATAACTTTTTTGATGTGCATTTTTTTTTAATTCTTCAACAATAGTAATTGGAACTGGAAATGGTGATTGTCCAAATCCAAACTTAATAATATTTTTTCCTTCAATTTCAATAACTTTTGATTTTTCATTTATTTTTAGTGTTGCTGATAAACTTAAGTTTTTGATTGTATCTTTGATCATTACGATTTTAATTCAATAAGATTTTTATATTCATTTAAAGCAGATGGATTGGATAATGCTTCAATATTATTTATTTTGTTGCCGTCTATTATATTTTTAACAGCTACCTCTACAATTTTACCATTCTTAGTTCTGGGAATATCTTTTACTGCAATTATTTTAGCAGGTACATGTCTTGGAGAAGCCTCATATCTAATTGTTGTTTTTAATTTCGAAATTAATTTTTCATCCAATCTATTATTTTTTGATAATATTACAAAAAGTATTATTCTTACATCATTATCCCAAGATTGACCTACTACGATAGACTCTTTTACTTCCTTAAATTTTTCTACAACAGAATAAATTTCAGCTGTGCCAAGTCTAACACCGCCTGGGTTTAATGTTGCATCAGATCTTCCATAAATAATATAAGACCCATTATTCTTTCTCTCGGCATAATCTCCATGATGCCAAATATTTTTAAATTTTGAAAAATAAGCTTTTTTATATTTAACTTTTCCAGGATCATTCCAAAATTTTAAAGGCATTGATGGAAAAGGGTTTCTGCAAACTAATTCTCCTTTTTTATTTAAAATTGATTTACCTTTTTCAGAAAACACTGCTGTATCCATGCCAAGACCATTGTTTTGTATTTCGCCAATATTTACAGATGAATAAATGTTTCCATTTACAAAACAGGAGACAATATCTGTTCCTCCAGAAATAGATGCTAAATGAACATTTTTTTTTATATTTCTGTAAACAAATTCAAAACCATCTTTAGAAAGTGGAGATCCTGTAGAACAAATTGTTTTTAAAAACTTGAGTTTTATTTTTTCTTTTACCTTAACATTCTGTTTAATAAGTTGATCAATATATTTCGCACTTATACCAAATAGAGTAACTTTCTCCTTATTTGCAATTTTTAACAATAACTCTGGAGATTTATGCATAGGAAAACCATCAAATAGCAATATTGATGCTTTAGATGCTAGGGCTGTAACAAGCCAATTCCACATCATCCATCCACAAGTTGTAAAGTAAAATACATTATCATTTGGTTTTATATTGCAATGTAATTGATGTTCTTTCAAATGTTGCAATAAAACTCCACCAGATCTATGGCAAATACATTTTGGTTTACCTGTAGTGCCGCTTGAGTATAAAATTGCTAATTCGTGGTCAAAATCAAATTTTTTTAATTTATTTCTGCTTATTTCAAGTTTTTTAATCTCAGTGAAATTGTAAATTTTTATATTTTTAATTTTGTTAAATTTTCTTAATTTTTTTCCAGGGTAATTTAAAATTAATACTGATTTTATACTTTTTATTTTTTTTAATATTTTAGGCAATCTCTCAATAATATTTATTTCCTTTCCGTTATAATAATATTTATCAGTAATAACTAGTAATTTAGGTTTAATTTGCGAAAAACGTTCGATAACACCAGGTACACCAAAATCAGGTGAGCACGAGCTCCAGATTGATCCTATAGCGCTAGCACCTAAAAAACACTCAACTGTTTCTATCTGATTTGGAGTATATGCTGCTATCCTATCCTTTTCAGAAATATTTATTTTTTTGTAAAATGTAATTATTTTTTTTACATCTATATTAAGTTCTTTCCAGGATTTTTGCTCTCTGTAACCATTTTCACTAACAAATGTGATAGCTTTTTGATTGGAATTTTTAGCTAAAAGATTTTCTGCAAAATTTAATTTTGAATTAACAAAAAACTTACTATTAATAAGGTCCTTTGTTAGTTTAAATTTATCAGTTTTTTCTCCAATTATTTCAAAATAGTTCCAAATAGAATTCCAAAAATCTTTTGGATTTTCTACACTCCATTTTAATAACTTTTTATATTTTCCAGAAAAATTGTATTTATAATTCTTTGAAACAAACTTCTCGTATTTAAATAAATTCGAATTCTTTATAAGTTCTCTTGACGGTTCCCAAAGTTTTTTAGGCATTAAAAATTTATATTTATATTGTAAAATTTATGCTAACCTTAGATGATAAAAATTGAAAATGAGAACTTTTTCCTATCTGATTCGGACTAGTTTTAGTCTATTTTTGTTCTTTTTGAGTAACAAAATATAGTAGGCCAAAAAAAGATCATACTAAAAGTTGATATGTCAAAAAATAAGATCACAGCAGTCCTTGGACCTACAAATACTGGCAAGACCTTTTTAGCTATAGAGACAATGCTTTCTTTTGAAAGTGGAATGATAGGATTTCCCCTAAGACTTCTGGCGAGAGAAGTTTACGACAAAATAATACAAAAAGTAGATGCTTCGAAGGTAGCCCTTATTACAGGGGAAGAAAAAATTATACCACTTAATGCTAAGTATTTTTTATGTACTGTAGAATCAATGCCTGTAGATAAGGTTTTAGATTTCGTAGGTATTGATGAAATTCAAATGTGTTCAGATCAGGAAAGAGGTCATATTTTTACAGATAGATTATTAAATCTGAGAGGTGAAAAATTAACAATGTTAATGGGTTCAAATACTATTAAAAATATTATTCAAAAACTTGATGAAGATGTTGAATTTATAAACAAACAAAGATTATCAAAGCTATCATTTGGAGGACATAAAAAAATTTCAAGAATCGAGAGAAAAAGTGCAATAATAGCTTTTTCAACAGAAGAAGTTTATGCGATCGCGGAATTATTAAGAAGACAAAAAGGTGGTGCAGCAATTGTGATGGGATCTCTCAGTCCTAAAACTAGAAATGCTCAAGTAAATTTATATCAATCAGGGGACGTTGATTATCTGGTTGCTACTGATGCTATTGGAATGGGGATAAATATGGATTTAGATCATGTTTACTTCTCAAACTTGAAAAAGTTTGATGGAAAAAAAATAAGAAGACTAAAAATATCAGAAATTGGACAAATTTCGGGAAGAGCTGGTCGATATTTGAATGATGGGAGTTTTGGTATTACAGGAGACTGTGGTGAGATTAACCCAGAAGAGATTGAATTTTTAGAAAATCACAATTTTCCAGAAATACAAAATATATTCTGGAGAAATTCCAACTTAAAATTCAATAATAAAGAGAATTTACTGAAATCTTTAGAAGAAAAACCTGATACAGATTGGTTAAGAAGAGTTGGAGAGTGTGAAGATGAGAAAGTTTTAAAATATTTTTTAAAAGAAAACAATAGCTCAATAGAGAATAATTCAAACATTTTAAAAATTCTTTGGGAATGCTGTCAAATACCTGATTTTGTCAAAAAAACTTATGGTCATCATTTGGAAGTTGTTGGCAAGGTATTTAATTTTTTAATAAGTGAAGAAAAAAAAGTACCAAATTATTATATGAAAAAACAGCTTTCTATGCTCGATAAGCTTGAAGGAAATGTAGACTCAATTTCAAATAGAATATCTAATGTTAGAACTTGGTCATATGTTTCAAATAAATCTAATTGGGTTGAAAATCAAGATTACTGGATAGAAAGAACTAAAAATTTAGAAGACAAATTATCAGATAGACTTCATGATGAATTAACTAAGACGTTTATAGATAAAAGAGCCAGCGTTTTAGCAAAAGGATTAAAGCAAGATATTGAATTAAAAACCGAAATTATTGAGAAAGAAAAAGTATTAATTAATGGTCAATACATTGGAATTTTAAAAGGTTTAAAGTTGCAATTAGATTTAAAAGTGGATGCCTTAGATGCAGACATTAAATCATTAAAAAAAGCTGCTAGGCAGAATGTAGGTCCAGAAATAATTAATAGAATACAACAAATAATAGATACTGGACTTATAGAGTTAAAAGATGATTTTAAAATTTATTGGAGAAATGATCCTATAGCAAAACTAATACCTGGATCTGATTACCTTAATCCAAAAATAGATTTAATAATTGATGAAATGATCGAAAATAACGAAAGAAATAATTTAAACGATTATTTAGATCAATGGATTATAAAAAAAATTGAAACTGAACTAAATAGCTTAATTGAGTTAAAGAATATTAAGGAGAAAAACCCTGAACTTAGAGCTTTAGCTTATAGACTTTATGAAAATAATGGTGTTATAAAAAGATCGAATATCTCTGAGTATTTAAAAAAGATCAATCAAGATGATAGGAAAAAATTAAGAAAACTGGGAGTTAAGTTTGGAAGATACCATATATTTCTATTTAAGTTATTCAAACCAAATTCGGTATCTTTAAGAATATTATTATGGAAAAGTTATAATAACAAATTTTTGAATTTATCACCGCCAACTTTTGGATTAAATTTTTTGAATAATATGAAATCTGCAAATAAAGATTTTATGTTACTTTGTGGCTTTGAAAAATTTGATGATATTTACGTTAGAATAGATATACTTGAAAGATTATTCTTATTAATATTCAATTCAGAAAAAGATAACAAAAAAGAAATAAAAGTAATACCCGAAATGCTAAACTTACTTGGTTGTTCAAAGGAAAATTTTAATAAGCTTCTAAAAAAAATGAATTATAAAATTTATGAGAAAGAAGATGAGTTCTATATAAAATATGTACCGTTAAAAAAGAAAATTTTTAAAAAACACGACAAAAAGGACTATTCTAATAATCCTTTTAGTGTACTAAATCAATTAAACCTGAAATAATGTTTAGCTTATTTAAAAAAGAAAAAGAGAATAAAAACGACCAGAGTCATTTATCTTTAATTAGTGTTGCCGCTCTGCTTATTCACTCAGCCAAAATAGATCAAAATTTTACTGAAAAAGAGAAAGATATAATTAAAAAAGCATTAATTGAAATGGGTGCCGATAAAAATAATTTAGATGAAATATTGAAAGACGCAGAAATAAAAGAACAAGATTCAAATCAAATTTTAGAATTTACTAAAGAAGTAAAAAATAAAAATGTTGATGAAAAAAAAATAGTTATAGAAGCCTTATGGAATATTATTTATTCAGATAAAGATGCAGATATTTATGAAACCAATCTTATGAGGCGATTGTCAGGGTTATTGTATCTTGATCCAAAAGTAGTTGGGGATATAAAAGAAAAAATTAAATCAAAACAATGACATATTTGGTCAATGACAAATGCATTAAGTGTAAGCATACAACATGCGTAGATGTATGTCCTGTTGATTGCTTTTATGAAGGCAAAAATATGCTTGTAATTAAACCTGATGAGTGTATAGATTGTGGCGTTTGTGAACCTGAGTGTCCAATAGATGCTATAGTTTCAGATACTGTTGAGGGTAGTGAGAAATGGCTAGAAGTTAATAAAAAGTATTCAGAGATATGGCCAAATATTTCTGAAGCAAAAGATCCAATGCCGGATCACGAAAAATATAAAAATGAAGAAAATAAGTTTGATAAATACTTTAAAGAAAACATTTAAGACAAAAAAAACCAACACTGGAAAAAAAAAAACTAAAGAAGTAGTTAAACAAAAAAAAACTAAATTAATAGTTAAACAAAAAAAGAAAAAAATTATTAATAAAGTAAAAAAAATTAAACCTCAGAAAAAAACTACAAAAATTGTAACAAAATCAAAAAATATTAAACAGGAGAATCAAAATACAGAAACAAATAGCTTACTTCGTATACCAAAGAATAATGAGCAGAAACCTGAAATTAAAAAAGTTAAAAAGCAAAATACTGAAAAAAAACAATATAAAATCAAAGACTACGTAGTTTATCCAAAGCATGGCGTTGGACAAATAACAGAATTTAAAAAAATGAATATTGGAGGGATAGATATAGAAGCTTATATTTTAAAATTTGAAAAAGATAAAGCTAATGGCATGGTTCCAGTTAATAAACAATCTCATTTAAGGCCTCTAGCTACAATAAATCAAGTTAATAAATGTATTAGTATTTTAAAAAGTAAACCAAAAATTAAAAGAAGTATGTGGAGCAGAAGAGCCCAAGAATATGAGGCAAAAATTTCATCTGGCAAAATTTATGAGCTAGCTGAAGTAGTAAGAGATCTTAATAAAGGTGATGATCTTATGGTCGATCAATCTTATAGTGAAAGGCAGCTTTTTGAAAAAGCTTATGAGAGAATACTTACCGAATTTCAAATTATACTAAATACCAGTCTAGAAGATACTCAAAAGAAGCTAGATAAAGCATTAAAAAGAAATCTCGAAAAACAAGTTCAGAAGGTTGAGTCTAAGGGACCAGAAGAAGAAATATCACAAGAAGTAGCTAAATAAAAAAAACGCTCCTCACGCAAGCGCCATGAGAAGCGTTATTTAATAAAAAGAATACTAATCTATCTTCTTCTTTTCTTTTTAGCTTTTTTCTTAGCTTTTTTCTTAGTTTTCTTTTTAGCAGCTTTTTTTCTTCTTTTAGCCATCTTTAGCTCCCTTTTTTAATTACGAATCTTTTTGATTCGTTTAATTACCTTTTTTTATTTTTTTTGAATAGTTATGTCAATTACATAATTTTTTGAAATTTTTTAATTTTTTTTTTAAAAAATAAAAAAAAATAAATATTAATAAAAGTTAAGTAAAATAGGGATTATTAATCAGTTTTTTTTTATTAATTATAAAGATCCTCAAAACTATTTTTATATTTTTTTATAATTTTATATCTTTTTAACTTTAAAGTTGGTGTTAACATTCCATTTTCAATTGAAAATTTTTCTTTAATTATAAAAAACTTTTTAACATTTTCTATTTTTGAAAGATTTTTATTTAATTTATTAATCTGATCATTAATTATTTCTTTTTTAATATTTAAAAAATCATCGTTTAAAACTAATAATGCAACTAAATAAGGTTTATTATCTCCATATACGATAGCTTGATCTATAAATTCTAAATTTACTAATTCATTTTCAATTTTTAGTGGAGAAATATTATCTCCTCCGGGAGTAATGAGAATATCTTTTTTCCTATCAGTAATTTTTAAAAAATTATTTTCAAATACCCCAATGTCACCTGTGTGAAGCCAACCATCTATTAAGACTTTTTCGGTTTCTTGTTTATTATTCCAATAACCCAACATTACATTTTCACCTTTTACTAAAATTTCACCATCTTCGGCTATTTTTACTTCGTTTCCCTTAAATGGTGGTCCAACAGTGTCTATTCTAATGTCATCTATTGGATTACAACTTACTACTGGAGAAGTTTCTGTTAATCCATAACCTTGAAGAGTTGGTAGACCAATGGCATTTAGGAAATATCCAACTTCTTTATCTAATGCACCTCCACCAGAGACAAATGTTTTAAGAGAGCCGCCAAATTGTGATTTTATTTTTTTTCTAACTAATTTTTCTAGCATGCTATCTTGTATTTTTTCAAAAAAAGTTAAATTTTCTTTTTTTATTTTTTTTAGACCTAATTCTAACATTTTAAAAATTAAGTTTTTTTTCAATCCTGTAGCTTTTTTAAAACTCGCATTAATTTTTTGATAAAGATTTTGATAAAATCTTGGTACGGCCGTCATTATTTCTGGAGAACAATCACTCATATTCTTAACTAGTTTATCAATGCTTTCTGCATAAAAAATTCTAGCAGCTACAGTGATTTGTACAAATTGAACAGTGTGCTCGTAAGAGTGTGAAAGCGGAAGCCAAGTAAGGAACCTGGGCTGTTCTTTAGTTAATAATGGTTTTAGGATATCTATTGCTCCCTCACAATTATTTAAGATACCTCCATGACTTAAAATCACTCCTTTAGGATTTCCTTGCGTACCTGAAGTATAAATTATACAAGACGGATCTTTTCTTGAGGCTAGAGATTTATGAATTGGTAAATTTTTTTTAATATTGTTTTGGATTAAATCTTCTAAATTAATATAGTCAATTTCTACATTTTGTAATTTTTCGAAAGAAAATATTTTTTTTATAAAATTTTTGTTCTTAATAATATTTTTTAATTTATTAAATTGTTCAATGTTTGAAACAAAAATTATACTTGGGGTACAGTCATTAAGAATATAATCATAGTCATTTTCTGCATAAGTAGTGTAAGCTGGAACAGTTATTCCATCTGATAGCATAATAGACAAGTCTGCAATAAACCATTCAGGTCTATTTTCAGAAATTAATAGGCATCTATCACCTTTTGATATTACTTTACTTAATTCATTGGAAACTAAATTAATAAAATCATAGGTTTCTTGCCAAGAGTAATTTTTTCTTTTTTCACCTAAAGTTGATAATAAAATTTTATTTTTATCAATTTGTTTATTAAATTGATCAAAAAATAATTCTGTTAAATTATTAATTTGTTTTAAGTTCATATATTTTTTGGTGGGCAAAGAGAGAATCGAACTCTCACAGTATTGCTACTATTGGATTTTGAGTCCAACGCGTCTACCAGTTCCGCCATTCGCCCATTTATTTTTAGTTTCATAGAATTTAAATAATAGTATTAAAACACTATTTATATTAAAAGAAAATATGTTTAAGGAACTTTTTAATAAAACAATTAAACTTGCAGGACATAAAAATTCAAAAAAAATTTTAGGGTTTATATCTTTTATTGAGAGTTTCATATTTCCTATTCCACCAGATGTTCTTATTATTCCAATGACTATTGCCGACAGACAAAGATGGGTGAAGATAGCAATTATTGCTACGATAGGATCCGTCTTAGGTGCGTGTTTAGGATATTTTATAGGATATGTTTTTTTCAATGAAATTGGAATTAAGATTTTTGAGCTTTACGGTGTAGATAATACTTCATTTTTAAAAGATAAAATTTCATCAGATGGAGGGGTTTTTGCTTGGGCGACTTTGCTTGCTATAGCGGGTTTTACACCCATCCCATTTAAATTGCTCACAATAACTAGTGGATTTGTTCAATTTAATATTGTTTATTTTATAATTGTCTCCTTACTAACAAGAGGATCTAGATTTTTTGTAATAGCTTTCTTGGTTGGAAATTTTGGTCCAGCTATTAAAACAATAATTGAAAGAAAGTTGCTTAAAGTTTCAATAATAATCTCAATTGTATTGATAGTTTTTGCTTTTTTAATTTATAAATTTTTACAAAACTTTATGAACTAAAATGAATTTTATTTTAAAAAGAAAAAATATTTATTTATTTATTTTTATATACTCAATTATTGCTATATTATCTGCGATCTATATTGAAAAAGTTCTTGGGTATTTACCGTGTAAATTATGTATTTATCAAAGAATTCCTTTTTTAGTAGCGATCTTCATTTGTTTTTTGGGATATAACTATATTAAATCTGATAGAATATTAATTGCTTTAATCATTACATTCACACTAAGCACTGCTCTTGCAGGATATCATTTTGGTATAGAAAATGGCATTTTTGATGAATATGCTGGTTGCACAAACACAAATATAGATATCACGAATAAAGAAAAAATAATCGAAAGTCTTGGAATGGTTAAAAATTGCAAAGATGTAGAGTTTACCATTTTAGGCATATCTTTATCAGGATTGAATTTTTTAACATCTTTACTAATTGTATTATTTTCGCTAAGAGCTCTTGTTTATGAAAAAAACTAACAAGAAAAAATTAGAAGAATTTATTAGAGTTGATCACGCAGGTGAAAGAGGTGCAATTAAAATATATGAAGGTCAACTTTTAGCACTGAAAACATTTAAAAAGGATCCTGAACTATTAAAATTAGTAGAAGAAATGAGAGAACATGAGCAAGAACATAGTGATTTTTTTGAAAATGAAATCAGTGAAAGAAATATAAAACCAACTAAATTTTTACCACTATGGGATTTATTAGGAGTAGGTTTAGGTTTCGGCTCAACAATATTAGGAAAAAAGGCAGCAATGTTATGTACAGCCTCTGTTGAGGAAGTAATTGATAAACATTACCAAAGTCAAATAGATCAATTACAAGATGATGAGAAAAAACTTAGAGAAAAAATTAAAAAATTTAGAGCAGATGAATTGGAACATAAAGATATTGCATATGAGCACGGCGCAACAAAAAAAGGATTATATTCAGTAATGGATAAAATTATTAAAACTGGCTCAAAAATTGCTATAAATATCTCTGAAAAAATTTAACTAGGATCTAATTCTACATCCCAATATAAATAATCCATCCAACTGCTGTGTAGAAAATTAGGAGGAAAATTCTTCCCATTTCTATGAAGATCTTCTGTTGTTGGTTGAAAAGGCCATTGATTTAACTTCATTCCAGAATTTTTTAGCAATCTACCACCTTTTTTTACATTACATGCTGAGCATGCAGTAACAACGTTTTCCCAATCAGTTTTTCCACCTTTTGATCTTGGAAGAAGATGGTCAAAAGTTAGTTCATCATTACTTCCACAATATTGACAACTAAACTTATCTCGTAGAAAAACATTAAATCTTGTGAAATTTGGATTTGAACGAGGCTTTATAAAAGATTTTAATGCAATAACACTTGGTAACTGCATAGAGAATGATGGGCTTCTTATCATTCTATCATAATGACTTACAATTGAGACTCTATCTAAAAATACAGATTTAATAGCGTCTTGCCATGACCATAATGATAAAGGATAATAACTTAATGGTCTATAATCTGCGTTAAGAACTAGAGCCGGACATTTTTCAAGTGAAAGGTTTTCATTGATCATCAGAGTCATAACTGTTTAATATATTATATATTATTATTAATCAATGTAACAAAAAAGTTAATTCTCTTTAAATATCAAAATTATCTTTGATAAATTTTAATGCATTGCTTGAAGCCTCAACTGGTATATGATGGTCGCAGTCTTTGATCATTGAAGTTTCTATACTAATATTATTGCGTGTAAAAAAATCTTTTGCTTCCAATAAATTGTAGGGTGGAACTATTTCATCTTTTTCTCCATGAATTAATAAAGTTTTTGTTTTAGAAATTAATCTTAAACTAAGATCCTCTTTATCAATAATCTTTCCAGAAAATCCAACAATGCAATTAAAGGGATCTTTAGAAGTTAAGCCCAAGTTAATTGACATCATGCAACCCTGACTAAATCCAGATAAACATATCTTTGAATTTTCCAAATTATATTCTGCTTTAACTTCTTCAATGTATTTTCTTAATTTATTTTCAGCTTTTTTTACTTCATTTAAAATATAATTTTTATCATTTGTTTCTAAATCAAACCATTGATAACCAATTGGATTAATTTTACATGGTTCATGTCCATTCGGACATAAGAATACTGTATTGGTTAAAAACCTTTTCCAATTCAGAGTTAACATGCTTATATCTTTTCCATCTCCACCATATCCATGAAGTAAAATTACTGCATTTTTGATGTCAGACCCATTTTCAGGTTTTATAATTGTTGATTCAAGGCAAAATGTCATAGATAAGTAATTATGTTTTTTTATTTTAAAAAGAAACTAAAATCAAAACATGATTTCTGAAATATTTGTTAAAATTGCAGCGATTGTTTTGCTTGCAGCTGTAGCTGTAGTCTTAATTCTTGGAATTAGGACTCTTTTTAAAGGAGACGGAGATAAAAAAACTTCTAACAAATTAATGCAGCTTAGAGTTTTACTACAATTTGTTGCTATAATTGTGCTTGTAGCATTAGCTTACTTTTATAAAAATTAATTTAATTCATTTAACCAATTTAAAAATTCATCACTGTTAAAATCTATTGAGCCAACAATTCTTGCAAACTCATAACCATCTTTATCAATGAATAGTGTTGTGGGTATTCCTCTTAATTTTAAATTTTTTGCAATTCCAGCGCCATCACCAACAAAAACTTGTAATTCTTCTATGAGGAGTTCATCAAAAAACTTTTTAGATTTACTAATATTTTCTCCACCTATATTTATTGGAATAATCTTTAATTTTTTTTCATCCTTAAGTTTTTGAAGATTACTTAAAGATGGCATTTCCTCTCTACAAGGCGCACACCATGTTGCCCAAAAATTCAGAATAATTAGTTCAGACTCAAAATCTTTCAAATTAACTTTATTTCCAGCCTCATTTAAAAAATCAAAAAACTTAATTTTTTGTTTTTTCTCATAAATTATTAGATTTTTTATATTAGGCGCTTCTATTGAATATGAATAACTAAGTGATATGAAGTAAAGTAATATTATTTTAATGGATATAAAAATAAATTTCATAAATTTGTAATTGAATAACATGAGTAAAAATAAAAACAATAAACCAATTTGGGGTACAAGAATTAAGAAGAATGCGTCAGCTTTATTTAAAAAAGTTGGTGGCTCACTGCCAATAGATAAAAGACTATTTAAAGAAGATATCGAGGGATCAATTGCTCATGTCGAGATGCTTCACAAACAGAAAATTATAAATTTCAGGATAAAAAATAAAATAATTTGGGGATTAAAAAGAATTAAAAATGAAATTGTAAAAAAGAAATTCAATTTTAATTATGATTTAGAGGATATTCATATGAATATAGAAAACAGATTATTTGAACTTATTGGTGATGATGCTGGATATGTTCATACTGCTAGATCTAGAAATGATCAGGTAATTACCGACCTTAAATTATGGTTAAAAGAAGCAACAAAAAAAATAATAATTTTATTAGATAATACAAATTCAAATATTCTCAATCTTGCACAAAAAAATATCAGAACAATTATGCCAGGATTTACACATTTAAAAAATGCACAACCACTATCTTTAGCACATTATCTACTAGCATATGTTGAAATGTTTAAGAGAGATAAGAAAAAATTTAAGAATAATTTAGAATTTTTAGATGAAAATCCTTTAGGTGTAGGAGCATTATCTGGCACCTCTTTTAAAATTGACAGAAATTACACCACAAAAAAACTTAAATTTAAAAAACCAACAAACAATTCTGTAGATACTGTATCTGATAGAGATTTTGTTTTAGACTTTTTGTATTCTTCTCTGGCTTGCTCTTTACACATTTCTAGAATTGCTGAAGAACTAATAATTTGGAATTCTGATGCATTTAACTTGATAACTTTAAATGATAAATTAGTAACCGGTTCTTCTATAATGCCACAAAAAAAGAATCCTGATCCATTGGAATATTTGAGAGGTAAAACTGGAATATTTATTGGAAATATCAATTCTATGATTTCAATATTAAAGGGCTTACCCTTATCATATTTTAAAGATTTACAGGATGACAAAGAAATTGTTTTTAAAACAAATGATCAATTAAAAATATCGCTATCATTATTGAATGATGTATTAAAAAATTTAATAATAAATAAAAAAAGTATGCTATCCCTTGCGGAAAAAGGATTTACT
This sequence comes from uncultured Pelagibacteraceae bacterium, assembly GCA_902612605.1. Lineage (GTDB taxonomy): Bacteria > Pseudomonadota > Alphaproteobacteria > Pelagibacterales > Pelagibacteraceae > Pelagibacter. The sequence goes on along the minus strand of CACMDY010000001.1, from coordinate 358,141 downwards.
ACAGCTACAGATTTATCTGATTACATTGTAAGAGAACTTGGATATCCATTTAGAAAGGCATACATACAAACAGCAAAAATAATTAATCTAGCTGAAAAAAAAAACAAAAAACTTCACGAACTAGAATTGAAAGAAATAAATCAAATTGAGCCAAAACTTACATTAAATGTTTATAAAATACTAAATCTAGAAAATTCAATTAATTCAAAAAAATCTTATGGCGGAACTTCTTTTGAGAACGTTAAGAAAATGATAAAAAAAGAAAAAAATGAGTAAAAAAATTTTAATTATTATACTTTGTTTATATTTTGTAGTTGCTTGTGGGCGTAAAGGTGATCCAGAGTATAAATCTGAATTAAGTAAGAATATTCAAAAAGTATTATGAGATATATAAACAATAAATTTTTTATTGAAGGAAAGAACGTTGATAGTCTGACAAAAAAATTTAATACACCTCTATACTGCTACTCTTATAAAAATTTAAGAGAAAATGTAGAGAATTTTAAAAAAGCTTTTGAGGAAATTAAACCTTTAATTTGTTTTTCTGTAAAATCTAATTCAAATATTTCACTATTAAAAGAAATAAAAAAACTTGGCCTTGGGGCAGATGTAGTTTCAAAAGGTGAATTATATGCATCACTTAAAGCTGGTATTGATAAAAATAAGATAGTTTTTTCTGGAGTTGGTAAAACAAGAGATGAAATTGAGTACGCAATTAAGCAAAAAATATTATTAATAAATTCTGAGTCATTGAGTGAAGTTTTGGCGATTGAAGCGGCTGCAAAAAAACTAAATAAAGTTGTTGATATAGGACTAAGATTAAATCCAGATACAGATGCTGAAACATTGAAACAAATTTCAACTGGTAAAAGTGAAAATAAATTTGGTGTAGATAAAAAGACTTTTGTAAAAATTATTAATTTGATGAAACAATCAAAATTTATAAATATTAAATGCTTAAGTGTTCATATCGGTAGTCAAATCTTAAACCATAAACCCTACGAAAAAATGCTAAATGTTCTTGATAAACTTTTAAAAAATTTAGATTATAAATTTGAGATCATTGATTTAGGTGGTGGGATGGGAATAAATTATGATAATAGAACGAAAAAACTTAATTATACAAAATATAAAAAATCAATAATTAAATTTAAAAATAAATACAATTGTAAAATAATTTTTGAACCTGGAAGATCTATAATTGGAAATGTTGGTATACTTGCATCTAAAGTAATTTATTTAAAAAAAAACAAAACAAAAACATTTGTAATATTAGATGCGGCAATGAATGATTTGATAAGACCAGCTTTGTATAATGCAAAACATAGGATAATTCCATCCCTAAGAAATATGTCACGATCAAAAAAAATATTAGAATTTGTAGGCCCAGTATGTGAAACAACTGATAAATTTTTAACAGAAAGGAAATTTCAGAATATAAAAGAAAATGATATTATGATTATTTGCGATACAGGTGCCTATGGTTATTCATTATCATCTAATTATAATCTCAGATTAAGGCCTGCTGAAATTTTGATTAAAGGAAATAAAGTAAAGATTATAAGAAAAAGACAAAAAATAACAGATATTATCTAACTTAAAACTTATAATGAGAAATATCCTCTTTAAAAGTATATTTTTTTCTGGATTAATTTTAATATGTATTATTTTTCTTCCATCTTTATTACTACCAAAGAAAATCACTCTTTTTGGAGGTAAACTTTTTGGATACTGGTCCTCATTCTGTTTAAAAATTTTTTACTCAACCAGCATAGTAATAAAAGGTCAAGAAAACATAATTAATAACGAAAATTTCTTTATCGCATGCTCTCATCAATCGATGTTTGAAACTTTTTTTTTACAAACAATATTCAATTCACCAATTTTTATTCTTAAAAAAGAACTATTAAATATTCCGATTTTTGGTTGGTATTTAAGAAAGATAGATTCTATTTCTGTGAATAGAAATAAAGTTTCTAAAGAAAACCTTAATTTTACTGAAAAAATTAAAGAAGTTATGGAAAAAACAAAAAGACCTGTAATAATTTTTCCACAAGCTACTCGAGTTCTACCAGATGAAATTATTCCTTTTAAAAAGGGAGTTGGAAGAATTTACAGAGAATTAAATGTAAAATGTCAACCCGTCGCTATTGACTCTGGAAGAGTATGGCCAAAATCTGGGAAGATGAAGCCCAATAAAACGATTACAATTTCTATTTTAAAACCAATTAATACAGGCATCGAAGAAACAGAATTTGTAAAATTATTACAAAAAGAAATTTATTCCGAGCTTGGTCTTGCTAACTAACCTTTCATAGGCATTACAACATAAATACTGTCAAAGTCTGCAGGATCTTTTATTAACGCAGGAGATCCAGTATCTTTCAAATATATTTCAATATTATCACCATTTAGTTGGGATGCTATATCAAGCAAATATCTAGAATTAAAACTTATATCTAAATCTGTCTCAAATTTTACAGATAGGCTTTCTTTACCATCACCACTGTTAGTGTTATTGACAGATAAATCTAAATTATCTTTAGTCAAATTAAATTTTACACCATCTTTTTTATCTAGAGAAACTGATGCTACTCTGTCGACGGAATTTAGAAAAGATTTTAGATCTATTTCAAGTTTTTTTTGATTCTCTCTAGGGATAACTTGAATATAATTAGGAAATTTTCCATCGATTAATTTAGATATCAAAATACTATTATTAAGTTCAAATTTAATTTTAGATTTAATATTTGAGACTTTAACCTCGCCATCATAATCTTCTAGAAGAGAACATAATTGAAATATAGTTTTTTTTGGAAGTATTATTGGTTCAAATTCAATTTTGTTTTTTAGTCTTATTTTTGAGATAGACATTCTATGGCTATCTGTTGCGGCTGCAGTTAAAAAATTCTTATCATCTGTTTGGGTCTGATGGAAAAAAATACCACTAAGATAATGTCTTGTTTCATCATTCGAAATCGAAAATTTACATTTATTTAAAAGTTTTAATAAATCTTTTGAATTTATAGTAAATTCATTTTCATTGAAATTTTCATCTGTAATTGGAAATTCAGATGCATTAATTGAATTTAAATTGAATAGAGATTTATTTGATTCTAATTGTAATTTACTTTCTCCAGTGTTTTCAAAATTTATCTGACTACCAGAGGGTATTTTTCTTACAATATCAAACATAATTGATGAAGAAGTAGTTGTTTTGCCTTCATCAAAAATTTTAATATTTGAAATTTCATTTACAAATATTAAATCTAAATCTGTTGCTGTAATTTTTAACTTTGAATTTGTTGCCTCTATTAAAATATTTGAAAGTATAGGTAAAGTGCTTCTTTTTTCTATTACACCCTGACAATAACCTAAAGATTTTTGCAAATCCTGTTGATTAACACTAAATTTCATTTTCTTGTTTGTATAATATTTTATTCTTTAGGCTATCAATGCTTAAATTTAATTCGTTATCGTCTTTTCTTAATTTTTCAATTGTTTTAACTGAATGAATAACAGTTGTGTGATCTCTATTAGCAAATGATCGACCTATCTCTGGTAAAGATTTAGATGTCAGCATTTTTGCTAAATAAATAGCAGTTTGTCTTGGTCTTACGAGGTATCTTGACCTTCTTGGTGACAACATTTCGTTTTTACTTATTTTAAAATATTTACAGACTATTGTTTGAATATTGTCTATATCAACTTTATTTTCTGTTAAATTTAATAGATCTTTTAATATTACTTTCACCTCTGACATTGAAGGTGTTTTTCCATAAATTCTTGAGAAAGATACTATTCTATTAAATGCACCTACAAGTTCTCTGATACTAGTGTTAACTTCAGTACTAATAAATTTTATGATCTCATCACTGATTTTAATATTATTTGGATCATGAATAGCAAGATCTTCATTTTTGGATTTTATTATATTGTATCTTAATTCAAAATCAGCATTTTGAATATCAACTACTAGTCCTCCTGAAAATCTAGATTTAATTCTCTCTTGTATTCTAGTTAATTTGTTTGGTGGTCTATCTGCTGATACTATAATTTGTGAACCTTTCTCTAACAAAACATTAAATGTGTGGAAAAACTCTTCTTGCATAGCTTCTTTTCCATTCATAAATTGAATATCATCAATCAAAAATATGTCAGTATTTCTAAAATACTCTTTAAACTTTACCATATCATTAGATTTTATCGATTTTACAAATTGATACATAAATCTTTCAGCTGAAATAAACATTACTTTATTTTTTTCTTTCAAACTTAATCCAATTGCATTTAACAAATGTGTCTTACCCATTCCAACTCCACCATAAATATATAGAGGATTATAATGAGCTATTTGTTCTGAGACTTTTTTTGCAGCCTCAAAAGCTAGTTTATTACTTTTCCCAAGCAAGAAATTCTCAAAGTTTTTATTTGGATCAATTCGATTATATTGAAGATATGAATCTTTAATAAATGAAACCTTTTCATTATCAGATGAATTATCTTGTTTTATTTCATCACTATTTTTGTTCTTTATATTCTCTTTAATTACAAATTCTATTCTGGAAATATCTTTTTTATATGACTTAATTATTTGTAATATTTGATCTAAATATCTTGAGGTTATCCAGTCTCTGATAAATCTTGTAGAAACGGATAATAAAACATAATTTTTAAACTCATCAACTAAATCAATTTTTTTTAACCAACTATCATAAATCTCAGATCCAAACTTATTTTTCATTTCATTTTGTAATAAATCCCAATCAATCTTATTAATATTCTCTGATTTAATGTTAGTAAGATTATTTTTCATGAGAGTCTGTTAAACTCCTATTCATAATTCAATGCAATAAATTTATTTTTATTCTCAAAAAAAAATAAAATTTACAATTGTATAAATTAATAATTGAATCTCTTTTTAGTGACTTAAAATTAGTAATCTTAAATTTACTTTTTTTTAATTTTTTTTTATCTTGAGACTAAAAGATTAAAAAATTCTTTTTTTAATTGAAAAAGTAATCTCTAGGGTTGTAATTTCTTTAAGTAAACTGAAAGTTGTTATAAGGAATTTATTTTTTTTGTTATTCTAGATATATTTCTTGACGCGTTTTGCTTTTTTATCACCCCTGTCTTTGCTATTTTCATCAATTCAGAGTTTAATTTTGGCAAGAAAGCTAAAGCTTCTTTTTTGTCCTTTTTATCAAGAATTAGATTCATTTTTTTTATTGCAGATCTAAACCTGCTTTTTCTAGACTTATTTACAGTTGTTTGACGTGATATACGTCTTATTCGTTTAATAGCTGATTTAGTGTTTGCCATAAGCGCGATTGTATATAACGAGAAATTTATACGGTCAATATAATAATTTTTTTATTTTTGACAAATATTACAAAAAAATGTTGATCTATTAGTGATAAATTTTTTTTTTATTATCCCTTTGCATCCTGGTGAAAGACAACTCTTATTTTCTCTGTTGTATACTTTAAAGTTATCTTGAAAAGATCCATTTTTACCAACTATATTTTTAAAATCTCTAATACTAGACCCTCCTTTTTTTATCGCTAAATTTAAAATTTTTCTTGAATATTTAATAATATTAATACAATCGTTTTCACTTAAAGATTTTGCTTTTTTTTTTGGATTTATTTTAGAGATGAATAAAATTTCACTTGCATAAATATTCCCCAAACCTGAAACAAACTTTTGATCTAAGAGAAAATTTTTTATATTCTTTTCCTTTTTATAAAAATATTTTTTTAAGTAGTTGAGATTAAATTTTGAAGAGAAGGGTTCAGGACCATAGCTATTTATAAAATTTTCTAAATTATTCTTATTTTCAAATAATTTGAAATAACCAAATCTTCTGGGATCATTATATATAATTTTTATGTTATCAAATTCCAAAAAAACATGGTTATGTTTTTTTGGCAAATAAGGACTATGATAAAAACTTGCATTTGTTTTTTGATTTAAAATATTTTTTCTTAAGAGATGTATAGTGCCAGACATTCCAAGATGAATTAAACAAAATTTTTCATCATTTAAAACTAGTATGATATATTTTGAAAATCTCTTAACTTTTTTTATTAATTTTGATTGAAGTCTTGTCTCAAAACCTTTTTTTATTTTGTACCTTAAATTCCTATTCTTTATACTTACTTTTTTTATTTTTTTTCCTGTTATTGTTCTACTTAGTGACTCTTTAACAACTTCTACTTCTGGCAATTCTGGCATTTATTATTATATTAATTAATATTATTTATTTTATGCAACAATATCTTCAAAATAAAAAAGGTCTAGTCCAAGGTGTGTTTGATAAAGTTTATGATAAATACGACATCATGAATGATTTGATGTCACTTGGTGTTCATAGAATCTGGAAAAGAAATTTAATAAATTGGATGAACCCAGGTAAAAATAAAGTTCTAGCAGATGTTGCATGTGGCACAGGTGATATAGCAAAACTTTTTATCGATAATAGTTCAAATAAAAATATAGAATTATTTTGTATTGATCCCAATGAAGGAATGATGAAAAAGGGAAAAAATAGACTATCAAATTACAAGAATATCAAGTGGATTAAAGGATCGGCAGAGAAATTGCCTTTAAAATCTAATTCATGTGATTATTACACAATCAGTTTTGGTTTAAGAAATACAAAAAATATTAATAAATCCTTAAGTGAAGCGTACAGAGTTTTAAAGTCAGGAGGTAGATTTTTTTGTTTAGAATTTTCAAAAATTCAAAATTTAAACTTAGATTTAGTCTATGAAAGATACTCTAAATTAATACCAAAAATAGGAAAATTTGTGGTTGGTGAAAAAGAGCCTTATGAATATCTTATTAAAAGTATCCAAAAATTTGTTAATCAAGAGGAATTAAAGAGTTTAATGGAGAAAAATAATTTTATTAAATGTGAGTATAGAAACTATTCTGGTGGAATAGTAGCTATTCATTCAGGTTGGAAAATATGATTAAAAAATTATACATACTTTTTAAGCTTGGAAGGAAATTAGCAAAATCTGACGCTTTAAGTATATTCACAAAGTTTCATAATCCACCAATTGGAATAAAAATTTTATTCTATTTGTTGTCTTTATCATTTTCAAAAAAAGATAATTCTTTTGTAAATGAAACCGAAGGTGAAAGATTATCAACCTCCTTGCAATCTATGGGCACAACATTCATTAAATTAGGTCAATTTCTGGCAACTAGACCAGATATAATTGGAGAAAAGTTATCAAAGCAACTAGAGAGTTTACAAGATCGTTTGCCTCCCTTTGAATTATCTAAAGCTAAAGAAATAATCAAAAAAGATCTAGGGGAAGATAATTTTAATTCAATTATAAATCTATCTGAACCAGTGGCAGCAGCATCTATAGCTCAAGTTCATAAAGCGCAAATAAATGATAATGGCACAATTAAAGATGTGGCTATAAAAATTTTACGACCAAATATAAAAAAAATATTCAACGAAGAAATTGATGCTTTGATGCTTTTTGCTTTTTTAACTGAGTCAATTATCAAAAAGACAAAAAGACTTAAATTAGTTGAGGTTGTTTATTTGCTAAAAGAAATAACCAATTTAGAAATGGATTTAAGATTTGAAGCCGCTGCAGCTAATGAGTATTCTGAAAATACTAAGAATGACAGTGGATTTCAAGTTCCTAGAATTTATTGGAATTTTACAAGTGAAAATGTAATGACTTTAGACTGGGTTGAAGGTATCTCTATAAGAGAAACAGAGGAGTTAGAAAAAAGAAATATAGATACCAAAAAAATTGCCTCAGATATTATTCAACATTTTTTAAGGCATGCTGTTAGAGATGGTTTTTTTCATGCAGATATGCATCAAGGTAACATTTTTATAAATAATAGTGGTCAAATAGTTCCAATCGATTTTGGTATAATGGGAAGGCTCGATGATTTGAGTAAAAAATTCCTTGCTGAGATTTTATATGGATTTATTAAACGAGATTATAAAAAAGTGGCTGAAGTTCATTTAGCTGCAGGGTTAGTTCCAAAAGAAGTGCCTGTTGATGATCTCGCCCAAGCACTAAGATCAATAGGAGAGCCAATATTTGGTCAGTCAATTAAAGATATATCTGGCGGTAAACTACTCAAACAACTTTTTGATGTGACAGAAAAATTTAATATGCAAACCCAACCACAGTTGCTCATGCTACAGAAAACCATGGTAGTAGTTGAAGGTGTTGCAAGAAGATTAAATCCAGAGACAAACATTTGGGAAACGTCAAGACCTGTTCTTGAAAAATGGCTTAAAGAAACAAAAGATCCTATAACAACATTAAATGAAACTCTAAAAAATTCTGCAGAAGTTATAAAAAGATTACCAGAAATGCCGCAAATAATGGATAAAGCAAACCAAGCATTAACATTTCTTGCAAGTGGACAAATTCCACAAAATACTAATACGTATAATGATCTAAATACAAAAAAAAATGAAATGGTAGCTTTCAGAAATCAATCAATCATTGGTTTATTATTACTTGTAATTTTAGGATTAGTAGTATTTTAATCTCGACGATGAATTATTTTGAGAATAAAAAAATACTGTTGATTATATGTGGTGGAATTTCTGCTTACAAAAGTCTTGAGTTAATAAGATTATTTAAGAAAAATGATGCTCGTGTAAAAACTATATTAACAAAAAATGCAAAAGAATTTGTAACTCCACTATCTGTTTCGTCTCTTTCCCAAGAAAAAGTTTATGACGACATATTTAGTGCAGAAAACGAAGCTGAGATGGACCATATATCTTTATCAAGATGGGCTGATGCAGTATTAGTTGCACCAATTACAGCTAATACCATATCGAAAGTAGCCTCAGGAAATGCAGAAGATTTGGCGTCTACTGTTTTATTAGCTTCTAATAAACAAATATTTTTAGCACCGGCAATGAATGTAAGAATGTGGGAGCATCCTTCCACTAAAGAAAACATATTAAAATTAAAAAGCTTTGGATACAAAATTATTGGGCCAGAGATAGGAGATATGGCATGTGGTGAATACGGTGAAGGAAAAATGACAGAACCAAATGAAATAGTCAATACGCTTAAAAATTATTTTTCTAATTTAGATAAAAATAAAAAATTAAAAGCTTTAGTTACTGCAGGACCAACTAATGAATATATTGATCCTGTAAGATTTATTACAAATAAATCCAGTGGCAAACAAGGATATGAAATAGCCAAATGTCTTAGAGACAATGGATTTGATACGACACTTATTTCTGGAAAGACAAGCATTAAACCTTTGGACGGTGTTAATTTTGTAAGTGTTGAAACGGCTGAAGAGATGTTCAAAGAAAGTTTAAATAATCTACCAACAGATGTAGCTATTTTTTCTGCAGCTGTTTCTGATTTTAAAGTGAAAAATTATAAAAGTACAAAGATTAAAAAGAATGAAGAATTTAACTTAGAGCTAGAAAAAAATATCGATATTTTAAATCATATATCTAATCACAATTCATTAAGACCAAAAATAACAATTGGTTTTGCAGCAGAAACAAATAATCTCTCGACAAATGCAAAAGAGAAGTTGAATGAAAAAAATTGCGACTGGGTAATTGCAAATGATGTCTCAGATCAAACTATAGGATTTGGATCAGATTTTAATAAAATTTCTATATTTTACAAAGATAAATCTGAAGAAAATTTTGAAAAAATGAGTAAATCATTGGTAGCTGAGGAAATAGTCAAAAGAATAATTCAACAGATTAATTAACTTAATGGTGAAAGTCTTAATTAAAAAATTAGACAAGAAAGTTAAACTGCCAGAATATAAAACAACAGGATCATCTGGACTAGATTTGACTGCATTCATTGAAAAGAAAATAGTCATTAAACCGGGCGAAAACGCTTTAGTGCCAACAGGTATATCCATTGCAATACCTGAGGATACCGAAGTTCAGATCAGACCACGATCAGGTTTAGCAGCTAAAAATAATATAAGTGTATTAAATACTCCTGGAACAATTGATAGTGACTATAGAGGAGAAATAAAAGTAATTTTATTTAATCATGGAGATAAAGACTTTACAGTAAATAACGATGATAGAATTGCTCAAATGATACTAATGCCAATTCTAAAAGTAGATTTTGAAACTGTAGAAACTTTGCCTGAGACAATTAGAGGTTCGGGTGGATTTGGATCAACGGGTAAGTGAAAAATTCATTATCTAAACGAAAGCTTGAGAGATACTCTAGACAAATAATACTTAAGGATATTGGTATATTAGGACAAAAGAAAATAATTAATTCAAAAGTTTTAATTGTAGGAATTGGTGGATTAGGTAGTCCAGTCGCAGATTTGTTGGCTAGATGCGGTGTAGGGTATATAGGTGCTATTGATCACGATAAAGTAGATATTTCAAATCTTCAAAGACAAATTTTGTATACTTCAAAAGATGTTGGAAAATTTAAGGTTGATATCTTTAAAAGAAGAATAAAATTAATTAACAGAGATGTAAAAGTCAAAATTATAAAAGAAAAAGCATCAGAAAAAAATTTAAGTAAAATTGTAAAAGATTTCGATATAATTGTAGATGGAACAGATAATTTTAGAACTAAATTTTTAATAAATAAATTTTCATTAAAATATAAAAGAAAATTAATAGTTGGTGCTATTAGCAAATTTGATGGACATATTTTTTCATTCGATTTTAATAATAAATCAAGTCCATGTTTAAAATGTTTTTACCAGTCAGAACCTTCTGATGAAGTTTTAAATTGTGAAAGTGAAGGAATATTGGGAACTACATCAAATATAATTGGGAGTATGCAAGCAAATGAAGTTTTAAAAAACATAATTTCGTCAGATAAAAGTCTTCACTCATCAATTCTGATTGTTAATCTGAAAAAACTTGAATTTAGAAAAATAAAATTTACTAAAAAAAAAGGTTGTTTGTGCAATTAATCTTCAAGATTTTAATTATTATTTTTTTTACTTCTAATGCCATTTCTGAAAACAATGAAAAATTTTTAATGCTTAAAAATGATAAGGTAAATGTAAGATATGGCCCAAGTTTTGATTATCCAATAAAGTATATTTACAAGAAAAAAAACTTGCCGGTAAAAGTGATTGATAAAAAAGAAAATTTTAGAAGAATAATTGACAATAAAAAGAATGGTGGGTGGATACATATATCTCAATTGAAGCAATCAAAATCCTTTATAACTGTGTCAAATAAAATTCTTTTCAAAAAACCAACTAAATTTTCCAAACCATTGGCTAAAATAGAAACTGGAAGATTATTGTTAGTAAAAAAATGTGAGAGAAATTGGTGTTTAGTAGAAACAAAAAGTTTTAAAGGGTGGGTTGATGAAGAAGATCTTTGGGGAAAAATCAACTAAACCTTTAAGTTATATATATTAACTAATTATTTTTGTTGGACACATACGTCTTTGATCACTGGAGCATTCGCACAATCAACACATTTAGTCTTTTGAACAATACATCCATCATCAAGGACTTCAACATCAACTATTTTATCACACTTAGAACAAGTTGAAGAAATTGTTAATCCACATTTTTTACAATTGTAATTTTCTATTTGCATACTTTAAAATTAAATATGAAAAAAATTATTTTCAACAAATATCCTTGCGAATAATTATTATTTACGCATTTTTTTTGCGAATAATTATTATTACTACAAATTATCCTTATAAAATTTTTTCTATTTATTTATTGATAATGATTATTATTAACTTTTTGATCTACTTGCCCACCACTTATCTAAAACGAAATACCAAATAGAATTAGCAATTGGTTCTACTATTGCATCAGTTAAGGCTATCATAAATGATACATCCGCAACCAACATCAAAACAGATATAGCAATTGCAAAATGACCAACTGTATAAACAATTGTTCTTAAAATTGAGCCTCTGTTATTGGAATAAATCTGACCTGCAGCTTTAAAAATACCGTTAGTAACTTCCATTATTTTTAAACGGGCTTTCAAGAACACAAGCAACTAAGTGAACTCTAGCCTGTTCTCCTCCATTAAAAAAGTTATGATACTTTGTATTGTTAGTAATCCATACATGTCCATCTGCAGGCAAATGTTTTGCAACATTTTCAATGACCATTGAACAGCCAGCATTAGTTACTATCGGAATATGCAATCTACACTCTGGATCTTTGTGCCAGCTTAGCGTTGATCTTGGCTCTTTTAATAAAAGCCTTACTCTTCCTAGTTTAAATTTTTTGCTCAGGATTTCATAAACTTCCTTGAAATAAGTATTCTCAAATTCAGGTACTAATTGAGTATATTTTGACTCGTCAATATCAATGTCTCTTGAAACTTCTTTTCCTGTCTCATCAGCAATAGTCCAATATCTTCCTCTAATGTTATTTCCCTTAATTGACTCTTCATCATTAGGGATTTGATTTAAAGGAATTGCACCAAAGTGAGTTACTCCTGGTGAATTAAATCTTTTTTTCTCTAATATTGCATCTAGATCTTTACGTAATTTTGAGATGTCAAATTTGATTTCAGGAACTTTATAAAAATCTTCAAAATTTAATGATGTCATTTTTTTTCCGCCTTTTTCTATACTAATTTAATCTTAAATCAAATCTATCTGCATTCATCACTTTGACCCATGCAGATACAAAGTCTTTAACAAATTTGTCAGATGAGTCTTTGCAGGCATAGACTTCAGCTAATGCTCTTAATTGAGAATTTGAACCAAAAATAAGGTCAACTCTTGAACCTTTCCACTTAGTTTTTTTAGACTTTCTATCTTTACCAACAAAATATTGTTCAGATTTGTCAGTTTCTTTCCAAGTGGTACTCATATCAAGAAGATTTACAAAATAATCTGTTGAAAGAGTTCCAGGTTTTTTTGTGAAAACTCCATTTTTAGAACTATCATAGTTTGTATCTAAAACTCTCATTCCTCCTACAAGAACTGTCATCTCAGGTGCCGTTAATCCGATTAATTGTGCCTTATCAATTAATTTTTCCTCAGCTGAAACATTAGATTTACCTTTTTTCATGTAGTTTCTAAAACCATCCGCTTGCGGCTCAAGTAATCCAAATGAATTTATATCTGTTTGGTCTTGTCTTGCATCTCCTCTTCCAGGAGTAAATGGAACCTGAATTTTATGACCAGCTTTTTTTGCTGCCATCTCTATTCCTACATTTCCACCTAATACTATAAGATCCGCCATTGAGACTGATTTTTTATTTGTATCAAATTTTTTCTTAATTTTTTGTAAAGCTTTAATAACCTTTGAAAGTTTTTTAGGGTTATTGACTTTCCAACTTCTTTGAGGCTCAAGCATAATTCTTGCGCCGTTTGCTCCACCTCTTTTATCAGAACCTCTGTATGTAGAAGCAGAAGCCCAAGCCGTTGAAACTAAATCAGAAACAGAGATTTTTGATTTTGAAAGCTTTGATTTTAAATCTCTTATATCTTTTGGTTTAAGTTTATATTTTGGTTTATCTATTGGATCTTGCCAAATTAATTGTTCTTTTGGTACTTCGCTACCCAAATAACATGCTCTTGGTCCCATGTCTCTATGAGTAAGCTTAAACCAAGCTCTTGCAAATGCGTCAGCAAATTCATCTGGATTTTGATAAAAATGTTTTGAAATTGGTCCATAACTTTTATCCATTCTCAAAGATAAATCAGTTGTTTGCATCATTGGAGGATGCATTTTACTTTTATCATGAGCATCAGGAACCATTTTAATTCTCTGACCATTCTTTTTTGGAGTCCATTGAAATGCTCCAGCAGGTCCTTTTGTCAATTCCCATTCATGGTTAAATAAACAATCAAAGTAACCCATATCCCATTTTGTTGGTGTTTGTGTCCATGCCCCTTCAATACCACTACTTATTGCATGTACACCTTTTCCTGATTTGTAATTACTATTCCAACCAGTTGCTTGATCTTGAATTCTTGATGCTTCTGGATCAGGTCCTTTATGTGACTCAGGTGCAGCACCATGAGATTTTCCAAAAGTATGACCACCAGCAACTAGTGCAACTGTTTCATAATCATTCATTGCCATTCGTCCAAATGTTTCTCTAATATCATGAGCTGCTTTCAATGGGTCTGGATTAAAATCTGGACCTTGTGGATTTACATAAATTAATCCCATGTGAGAAGCCCCCAATGGTTGTTCAAGATCTCTTTTTCCGCTGTATCTCTTAACACCTAACATTTCTTTTTCAGAACCCCAGTAGATATCATCTTCTGGTTCCCAGATATCAGTTCTTCCCGCTCCAAAACCGAACGTTTTAAAGCCCATTGACTCTAATGCTACATTTCCAACTAGTATAAATAAATCTGCCCAAGAAATTCTTTTTCCATATTTCTGTTTTATCGGCCACAAAAGTAATCTAGCTTTATCTAGATTAACATTATCAGGCCAAGCATTTAACGGTGCAAACCTTTGATTGCCTGTTCCAGCTCCCCCTCTACCATCACCTGTTCTGTATGTACCTGCTGCGTGCCATGCTAATCTAATAAATAAAGGACCATAATGACCGTAATCTGCTGGCCACCAATCTTGTGAGTCTGTCATTAATTTGTTTAAATCTTTTTTGAGTGCTTTGTAATTCAGTTTTTTAAATTCTTTAGAATAATTAAATTTTTCCTCCATTGGATTTGATAAATTCGAGTGCTGACTTAAAATTTTCAAATTCAAACTATTTGGCCAAAAATCTCTATTTGTTTGTCCTCTTCCAGCGCTAAATTTTGCTGGTGTACCTGCACCCGTAAAAGGGCACTTACTTAATTCTGCTGATTTAAATGTTTTACTTTTATGAAATTCCGCACTCATTATTATATATCTCCTTTAATATTGTAATTATTCTAATTCGTTGTTTATAATTATTCTAAAGAAGATTGTCAATAAGTCAGAATATTTATGATTTAATTTTGAAACTCAGTCTTCTAATTTTACTAAAACTTCAACTGATTTAATTTTTTTTCCAGGTATAGATTTTTGTATCTCTATCGGTCCCACATCCTCATTTTTAAGATCAATAAGCTTTTCTTCTTTAACATCGAAGAAGTGGTGATGATCTGTGACATTTGTATCAAAATAAGTTTGATTAGAATTAATAGGTATTTCTTTTAAATATCCTTTTTTATGAAATGCATGAACTGTATTGTAAACAGTTGCTAAAGAAACTTTCTCTCCAGTTTTATCTTTTATCAAATTGAATAAGTCGTTTATTGTGAAATGGAAAGTTTTATCTCTATTAAATAAAACCTCGCATATATTTATTCTTTGTTTAGTTGGTCTTAAGCTAGAGTTTCTTAGTTTTTCAATAAATTCTTGTTTACTCGTCATTAGCAATTTAAAACTATTCTAAACTATTTGTATATTATAATGTACCTAAATCAAGTAATAAGATTACAAAATTATGAAAAAAAGTTCATTTAATTACGACGAATTAATTGATTGCGCTAATGGTAAGTTATTTGGTCCAGGTAATGCAAAATTACCTTCTCCACCAATGCTAATGTTTGATAGAATTACAGAAATAACTGAGGGTGAGGGTTTTTATAAAAAAGGTTCTATGAAAGCCGAACTTGATATTAAGGATAATTTGTGGTTTTTTGATTGTCATTTTAGAGAAGATCCTGTTATGCCAGGTTGTCTTGGTTTAGATGCTATGTGGCAGCTAGTTGGCTTTTTTCTTGGTTGGCTTGGAAAACCAGGAAGAGGTAGAGCATTGGGTGTAAGCACTGTAAAATTCACTGGGGAAGTTCTTAAAAATGTCAAAATGGCAACATATGAAATAGATATGAAAAGAATTCTTGTTAAAGGAGAAACAACTGTAGGTCTTGCGAATGGAATATTGCTTGCTGATGGAAAAAAGATTTATAGTGCAGAAAATCTTAAGGTAGGATTATTTAAATAATGAAAAGAGTAGTTGTAACAGGACTTGGTGTAGTTTCATGTTTGGGAAATAACCAAGATGAAGTTTATCAATCGTTAGTTAATACAAAATCAGGAATAACATTTTCTGAAGAATACAAAGAGCATAATTTAAAAAGCCATGTTCATGGTAAACCAAATATCAAATTGGAAGATTATATAGATAGAAAAGTTATTAGGTTTATGGGTGCTGGATCAGCATATAATTATGTAGCAATGAGTGAAGCAGTTAAAGACTCTGGATTAGAAGAAAATGAGGTTAGTAATATTTCAACAGGTATGGTCATGGGGTCTGGAGGACCATCAATTGAAAATGTGATTTTAGCATCAGACAAAACTAGAGAAAAAAATCCAAAAAAAATGGGTCCATTTATAGTTCCAAGAACTATGGCAAGTACTGCTTCTGCTACTCTAGCGGTTCCATTTAAAATCAAAGGCACTAATTACACAATAAGTTCTGCCTGCGCAACGAGTGGTCATTGTATTGGTAACGCGATGGAACTTATTCAATTAGGAAAACAAAATATTATTTTTGCAGGTGGCAGTGATGAGGTTCACTTTGCAATGACTGCAATGTTTGATGCAATGACTGCACTATCCTCGAAATACAATGATACCCCTGAAAAAGCCTCAAGACCGTATGATAAAACAAGAGATGGTTTCGTGATTGCTGGTGGAGGTGGAGTTCTTGTTTTAGAAGAATACGAACATGCCAAAGCAAGAGGCGCTAAAATATACTCAGAATTAACTGGATATGGAGCAACATCAGATGGCTATGATATGGTTGCACCATCTGGTGAGGGAGCTGTCAGATGTATGAAAATGGCTCTAGCAACCTCAAAAAATAAAATTGACTATATTAATACTCACGGGACATCAACACCTGTGGGAGATATTACAGAATTAAAAGCAGTAGGTGAGGCTTTCCCAGACTATAAACCTAAAATAAGTTCAACAAAATCTTTGTCAGGTCATTCATTAGGTGCAACTTCAGTTCACGAAGCAATTTACAGTTTGATAATGATGAAAAACAATTTTATTTCAGCGTCAGCAAATATTTCGGAAATGGATGATGAAGCAAAAAACTATCCAATTGTTACTCGAGTTGAAAAAGACGTAAATTTAAATTCAATTATGTCTAACAGCTTTGGTTTTGGTGGAACTAATGCAACATTAGTTTTTGAGAAAGTTTGAATCTATGAGTCTAATGAAGGGAAAAAAAGGTCTTATCATGGGTGTTGCCAATGAGAGATCAATTGCATGGGGTATATCTCAAAAACTTGCTGAAGCTGGAGCAGAGTTAGCTTTTACATATTTGGGTGATGCTTTAAAAAAAAGAGTTGTTCCACTTGCGGAAAAACTAAATTCAAACGTAACATTTAGCTGTGATGTAGAAAAAAAAGAAGAAGTTGTAAAACTTTTTGAAGACGTAAAAAGTCAATGGGGAGAAATTGATTTTATTGTGCATGCAATTGCATTTTCAGATAAGTCCGAGTTATCAGGAGAATATTTAAATACAACTAGAGAAAACTTTTTAAGAAGTATGTTAATATCTTGTTTTTCATTTACTGAAGTTGCTAGAGAGGCATCTAAAATAATGAAGCAAGGTGGCAGTATGATTACTTTGAGTTATGAAGCAAATAAAGCTATACCAAATTATAATGTAATGGGAGTATGTAAAGCTGCACTAGAGTCTAGTGTTAAATATCTTGCGAGAGATCTAGGAACAAAGAATATTAGAGTTAATGCAATAAGTGCGGGTCCAATCAAAACACTAGCTGCATCTGCCATTGGCGATGCTAAATTTCTTTACAAGTGGAATGCTGATCATTCGTTCTTAAAAAGAAATGTTGATAGTCTTGATGTTGGAAATTCAGCATTATATCTTTTAAGTGATATGGCAGGTGGTGTTACTGGAGAAATTCATTATGTGGACGCTGGTTACAATAAAGTTGGAATGCCAGATCCTAAGAACATTACCTGAAATTTAGTTAAATTTAGTTAAATTATGATGCAACAAATTAGTATTTATCTAACGAGTATAATATTGGGAATTATGCTCTTCTTTTCTTTTGTTGTAGCGCCAGTAACCTTCACTGCATTAGATGAGGAAAATGCTAGAAAATTTATAAGAAAAATATTTCCTTATTACTACACTGTTAATTTAGCAATTAGTATTTCAGTTTTAGTTTGCTTTATAATTCTGAAAATTTTTTCCTTAGATTTTTATTTAATTTTGAGTGTTGCGGTATTATTTTCTGTATCAAATTTTGTACTAATGCCACTGATAAATAAGTTCAGAGATGAAAAGCAGGATAAAAAATTTAAACAATCACACTTTGTTTCTGTGGTGATAAATTTTGTTCAAATAATTTTGTTGGTAATTGTCTTAATTTAAAAAGAATTAGTAATACCTAAGCCAACGGCAATAAAAATAACTAACCAAATTAAACCTTTAACAAAAAAAAATGCAAAACTACCAAGTAATAAATATCTTCCATATTTATTTTTCTGTAGTTCTAACTTAAAGTTTTTTAAAAGCTTCATTCTATTGTAATTTATTACAATTATTTTTTACTTGATCTTTTCCCACTCTTTCATACCACCAGTGATATTTTTGACATTTTTAACCCCCATATCCTTCATAGTTTTGGTTGCTAATGTTCCTTGTCCGCCAACACCACAAAAAACTACATATTCTTTATCAGGATTATTTTTAAACATATCATTTTCAAGAGGACTTCCTTCTGCTAAATAAAATTCTAATAAACCTCTATCTAAGTGAATTGCATTACCGATCGTGCCTTTTGAAAAGCTCTCTTTATCCCTAACATCGATAAATTGAACATTTGGGTCATTTAGCTTTTCTCTTGCATCACTAGCGCTGATATTTTCAATTTCATTGCTTACGCTCATTAAATCATCAAATTTTTTCATATTTCTCCTATAAATTTATATTGCAGCTTGTTTAATTGATAACTTAACTTTTCCTCTATCAAAGCCTATTACTTTAACTTTAACTTCATCACCTTCTTTTACTACATCAGTTACTTTGCCGACTCTTTTATCAGCAAGCTCTGATATGTGAACAAGGCCATCTTGTTTTCCTAGAAAATTAACAAACGCACCAAACTCCATAATTTTCATTACTTTTCCATTATAAATTTTATTGAGTTCAGCTTTAGCAGTTAAGTCTTTAATCATTTGCATAGCTTTGTTTCTTGACTCCTCATCTGGAGCAGCTACTGTAACTTCACCTTCGTCATTGATGTCAACTTTAGCACCAGATACCTCAACTATTTCTCTTATAGTCGCTCCACCTTTTCCAATGACTGTAGCAATATCTTTCTTATCTACAGTAATTTTCTCCATCTTAGGAGTGTGTTTTCCAACATCTTCCCTTGATTTAGATAAAGCTTTATTCATTTCACCTAGAATGTAAATTCTTCCATCTTTTGCTTGTTTTAAGGCTTGCTCCATAATTTCAAATGTTATTCCTGTAATTTTAATGTCCATTTGAAGAGATGTTATTCCGTCTTTAGTTCCAGCAACTTTAAAGTCCATATCACCTAGGTGATCTTCATCTCCAAGAATATCTGAAAGAACGCTGAAGTCATCTCCTTCTTTAATTAATCCCATTGCAATACCAGCAACTGGTTCTTTAATTGGAACACCTGCATCCATCAAAGCTAAAGATGAACCACAAACAGTCGCCATAGAAGAAGAACCGTTTGACTCAGTTATCTCTGATACAATTCTAAATGTGTAGGGAAAACTCTCTTTAGAAGGCAAAGAAGAATTTATTGCTCTCCAAGCTAATTTTCCATGACCTATTTCTCTTCTACCAGTACCTATTCTACCAGTTTCTCCTACTGAGAAAGGTGGAAAATTATAATGAAGCATAAATCTCTCTTTTTGTAGACCCTCCAAACTTTCTATTTTTTGTTCATCATCAGATGTTCCAAGTGTAGTTGTAACTATCGCTTGCGTTTCTCCTCGTGTAAACAAAGCAGAACCATGAACTCTTGGAAGAATTCCAACTTCACACATAATTGGTCTAACATCTCCAAGACCTCTACCATCAATCCGATTTTTGTTTTTAAGAATATCTGTTCTGACAATTCTTTTTTCTAAATTTTTAAGCTCAGAATTTACGTCAAGATCGGTATAATTCTCATCTTCTTCATAAAGCTTTTTTGCTTTATCAGTTATTTCTGAAATTAAATTCGATCTTTCTTGTTTATCCTTTATTGAAAATGCTTTTTTAAGTTCCTCAGTAAACTCGCTTTCCAATTTATTTTTTACTTCTGAAAGATCTTTTTTCTCAATTACCCAATCAGGTTTTTTACATTCTTTCGCTAAATCCTCGATCATCTCGATTACAGGAACAAAACCTTCGTGCCCAAACTTAACGGCATTTAACATTTCCTCTTCAGTTAAGCCACTTGCTTCGGACTCAACCATTAAAACCGCATCTTTTGTTCCAGCCACCACAAGATCTAATTTAGAATCTTTAAGTTGTGCTTTGGTAGGGTTAAGAACGTATTCTCCTTTAATAAAGCCAACTCTAGACGCACCTACAGGACCCAAAAATGGCATTCCT
This sequence comes from uncultured Pelagibacteraceae bacterium, assembly GCA_902612605.1. Lineage (GTDB taxonomy): Bacteria > Pseudomonadota > Alphaproteobacteria > Pelagibacterales > Pelagibacteraceae > Pelagibacter. The sequence goes on along the minus strand of CACMDY010000001.1, from coordinate 337,605 downwards.
GAAATTGCCAATGCTGCTGATGAAGCAATTATTGATAAAATATCTGCTTCATTTTCTTTGTCATAAGATATCACAGTTGGGAGTACTTGAACTTCATTTTTAAATTCATCTGGAAAAAGTGGTCTGATAGGTCTATCAATTAATCTTGAAATTAATGTTTCACTATCAGTTGGTCTTGCTTCTCTTTTAAAATATCCACCTGGAATTTTACCAGCTGCATAATATTTTTCTTGATAATTTACTGACAAAGGAAAGTAATCCATATCTGGATTAACTTTTTTAGCTCCGACTGCTGTTGCCAAAACTACTGTTTCTCCGCATTGAGCTATAATTGCACCATCTGCTTGTCTTGCTATTTTACCTGTTTCTAAACTAATTTTTTTTCCTGCTACTTCTATTTCTTTCTTTACAACTTTAAACATTTACTTCCTTAAATTTAATTTTGATATTACTTCTTTATAAGACTCCATTTTATTTTTCTTTAAATAGTCTAATAATTTTTTTCTTCTGTTTACTGCTCTTAAAAGTCCAACAGATGAGTGTTTATCTTTTTTGAACTGTTTAATATGTTTAGACAAGTTCTCAATTTTGACAGTTAATTGAGCAACTTGAACTTCTGAAGAACCTGTATCCTTATTATGAATTGAGAGTTCTTTTACTTTATTTGTCATTTTCTTTTCCTTATTTATTTGTTTGTTTTATTAAATTTTCAATTTTTTCTGCGTAATCAAATGAATCATCTTTTACGAAAAATAGTTTTGGTAAAAATTTCATTACTATCTTTTTTGATAAAACTTTTCTTACTACAAATGAAAATTCTTTTAATTTTGTGACAACTTCTTCAGCATCTTTTCCGCCTAAAGGCATTACAAAAATTTTTGCTGTTTTTAAATCTGGAGACATTCGAACTTCAGTTACAGTTATTTCTTTAGTAGAGAGATTTGGTAATTTTGCTTCATCTCTAATAAATAACATCCCTAAAGCTTGTTTAATCATTTCACCAACTCTTAATTGTCTTTGAGTAACTGGTTTTCCTAAATTAGTCATTATATTGTTCTCTCTGTTATTGTCGAATTATATACTTCAATTACATCATTTTTCTGGAAATCTACAAAATCCTTAAGTGTTATTCCACACTCTAGACCAGCAGATACCTGTTTTGTTTGATTTTTTTCTCTGAATATTGATCCTATTTTTCCATTAAAAATTATTGCCCCATCCCTGATAACTCTTGCATTAGAGTCTTGAGTAATTTCACCATCTGTTACTTTTGAACCAGCAACCTTACCAACTTTTGATACTTTAAATATTTCTAGTATTTCTGCTGTTCCAATAATTTTTTCGTCTACTTCTGGGGTCAATAGTCCAGACATTTTGCTTTTTATGAAATCTAAAACTTCATAAATAATATTAAAATTTGATATCGAAATCTTTTCATTTTCTGCTCTTTTTTTTGCTTCTTTACTGGGTTTTACATTAAAGGCAACTAATACTGCATTTGATGCTTTTGCTAATGTAACATCAGTTTCTGTTACCATGCCTATATCTGATAAAAGTATTTTTGGCTTCACTTCAGCGTGTTTAATTTGATTTATTGCATTTTTTATAGCTTCAGATGAACCATGAACATCCGACTTTATAATAATATTAAGTTCTTCTGAAGATGTATCTTTAAATGCTGAGTCTTGAGTTACAAATGATAGCGGGTTCTTACTCTCTTTTGCTTCTTGTATCCTTCCATCGCAAAGAGATTTTGCATCTTTTTCATTTTTTAATACTATAAAATCATCTCCTGATTTTGCGGCTCCATTAATTCCCAATATTTCAATTGGTGTTGCAGGTTCAGCATTTTCAATTTGTTTTCCCTGATCATTTATTATGGCTCTGACTTTTCCCCATTTTAAACCACTGACAAAATAATCCCCTTTTTTTAATGTTCCAGCAGTCACGATCACATTTGCAATTGGTCCTCTTCCAATATCAATTTTTGATTCTAAAACAACTCCTTTTGCATCAGTGTCAAAATCAGTTTTTAAGTCTAATATTTCTGCTTGTAAAATAATACTATCAACTAATTTATCTAAATTTTGTTTTGTTTTGGTTGATATTTCTACCATTAACGTATCTCCTGATAAATCTTCGGCTATAAGTTCATATTCTAACAATTGATTTTTAATTTTTTGAGGATCAGCTTCAGGCAGATCACACTTATTTATAGCAACAACTATTGGTACTTTAGCTGCTTTGGCATGTTTGATTGACTCTATTGTCTGAGGTTTAACACCGTCGTCGGCTGCAACTACTAGAATAACTATATCTGTTAATTTTGAACCTCTTGCTCGCATTTCAGTAAATGCCGCGTGACCTGGAGTATCGATAAAAGTTATTTTATTTTTTTCATGTGTTATCTGATATGCACCAATATGTTGTGTAATACCCCCAAATTCGCCAGAGACGACATTTGCTTTTCTTAACACATCTAAGACAGATGTCTTGCCATGGTCCACATGTCCCATTACCGTAACTATAGGAGCTCTACTCTTTAAATTCTGTGTTTTTATCTCTTTAATTTTATCTAAAATTTCCTCTGTCTTCTCTTCTTTGACTGGATTATGTCCAAATTCCTTAACTAAATATTCTGCAGTGTCTGCATCAATTGTATGATTAATTGTAACTGTTACTCCCATACCCATTAAATGTTTGATTATACTGCTTGATTGCTCAGCCATTCTATTAGCTAGCTCTCGAATAGTAATTACTTCAGGAATATTTATGTCTCGTTTTATAGGTTTGAAATTATCATTTGTTTCTTCTTTATTTAATAACCTGTTTTCTTTCTGCTTTGCCCTTTTTAGAGAAGCTAAGCTTCTTGATCTTGTGCCAATATCGTCTTCGCTCAAAGCTCGAGAAACAGTAAGCTTCAACTCTCTTCTTTTTCCTGTTATTTTATTAGATTTACTTTCCTTTTGAACATACTCACCTTTTAATCTCCTAGTTGCTCTTTGCTCTGCAAGTTTTCTTTTTTCAAAATCAGAAGTAATTGGCGAAGAAGGTTTAGAAAAATTTGTTTTTTTCGGTGTAAAAATAGTTTGTGATTTGTTTTCCGTTAATCTTGCTCCTCTAGGAAAATTTGGTTTAGTGCCAAACCTTGAAGACTTTTTCTCTATTACAACCGTATTCTTTGATTGAGATTTTGCCTGCTCTATACTATTAATAGTTTTTTTGGAAGCTCCAGAAATTGATAACTTTAGTTTTTTCTTTTCCATTTTTCATCTCTCAGTCTTGATAAACTATATCTCTTGCAGACATAATCAAATCGTCAGCTTCTTTTTTTGAAAGAGCAAAATCTTCTAAATAACCTTTTATTCTTACTCTTTCACCTTTAACAATATCATATCCACCTGTTAATTCATCAGAAGCCAAATCTGCAAAATCATTTAAAGTAAGTATTTTTTGTTCACCAAGTGTGACTAGCATACCTGGTGTTAAACCTTTATGATTAATTAATCCATTCTCTAAACCTAAATTTTTAATTCTATTTGCTATTTCTTCCTGGTCTTTTTGATAAAACTCTTTAGCTCTTTCAATTAATTCTTTAGCTGTTTCTTCCTCTATTCCCTCTATCTTTATCAATGCTTCAGGTTCGCTATCTTTTATATCATCTATAGATGAAAATCCCTCAGCTACAAGTAATTGACCCAATGTTTCATCTAATTCTAAATTTTTTACAAAGTTATCTGTCTTTTCCTTAAATTCTATTTGTCTTCTCTCAGAATCTTCCTGATCTGTCATAATATTTATTTCATAATTCATTAATTTTGTAGCCAGTCTTACATTTTGACCTCTTCTTCCAATTGCCTTACTTAAATTTTCCTCTGTCAAAATAACATCAAGTTTTCTGTTTTCCTCATCGACATTTACTCTTTGCACTTCTGCTGGTGATAAAGCATTTGCAACCACCACTGCTGGATCCTCGGACCAATTTACAATATCAATTTTTTCACCTTGAAGTTCATTTACTACAGCTTGAACTCTGCTTCCTCTCATGCCTACGCATGCCCCTACTGGGTCTAGAGAGGTATCAATTGCCTTGACACAAATTTTAGCTCTGCTACCAGGATCTCTTGAGGATGATTTAATTTCGATGAGACCATCATATATTTCTGGGACTTCTTGAATAAACAATTTTTCCATAAATTTAGGATGAGCTCTTGAAAGAAATATTTGTTGTCCTCTAGGCTCTCTTCTAACATCGAGACAATATGCCTTTATTCTATCACCTGCTTTTATATTCTCCCTTGGTATCATTTCATTCTTTTGTATTATCGCTTCTGTTCTTCCAAGATCGACTATTACATTTCCGAACTCTAATCTTTTAACAATACCACTCAAAATACTATCAGTTTTATCTTTAAAATCATTGTACTGTCTTTCTCTTTCAGCTTCTCTTACATTAAAACTAATTACTTGTTTTGCAGTTTGAGCGGCAATTCTTCCAAAATCAAACGATGGTAAAGGTTGGAGGACTTCATCTCCAATTTGTTTTCCTGAATTATTTTTGTTAAGCTTTATTGCATCTTCCAATGTTATTTCTAAATTTGAATTTTCTGGTTTTTCTACGATCACTAATTTTCTAAATATTCCTATATCACCACTCTCTCTGTCAATTTCTACTTTAATTTCATTTTCGGATCCAAACTTAGATTTGGCTGCTTTTGCAATACCATTCTCCATCGATCCAATGATTAACTCTTTATCAATAGACTTTTCTAAAGCTACAGCTTCTGCAATTCTTATTAATTCTAATTTATCTGCTCTTCTATTTAACATTTACTCATCCTAAAAAAAAATGGGCCGAGGCCCATTTTGAAATTTCAATAATATGTCTGGAATATATTTATTTTTTTTTAATATTCAACTTATTTACTTACTAAATATATCTGATTTATCTGTCTTTTCCCATGAAAATGAGCCATTATCTTCTGGGTCTCTTCCAAAGTGTCCATAGGCTGCTGTTTTTTCATAAATAGGTTTATTGAGACCAAGCATTTCTCTTATGCCTCTAGGGCTTAAATCAAAATTCTGACTTATAATCTTTTCCACATGCTTATTTTTTTCATCATCATTATCAAATAAATCAACATAAATAGATAATGGTTTTGATACCCCAATTGCATAAGCAAGTTGAATTAAACATTTATCGGCAATTTTTGATGCAACAACATTTTTTGCTAGATACCTAGATGCATAAGCAGCGGATCTGTCAACTTTTGTTGGGTCTTTGCCTGAAAATGCTCCTCCTCCGTGTGGGGCAGCTCCACCATAAGTATCAACAATAATTTTTCTTCCTGTTAAACCGCTATCACCATCAGGACCTCCTATAACAAAATTTCCTGTCGGGTTTACATAAATTTCCTTTTCATCTAATGAACTTAATAAGTCTTTTGGTATTGATCTTTCTATATAAGGTTTTACTAAATCTCTGACTTGAGCTTGATTTACATCAGACGAGTGTTGAGTGGATATAACTACCGACTTAACTGATGATGGTTTTCCTTCTTTGTATTCAATTGTGATTTGACTTTTTGAGTCTGGTTCTATGTTTTTTAATTTACCAGATTTTCTGTCTTCTGCCATCAGTCTCAATATTTTGTGAGAATAATGTATTGGTGCTGGCATCAAGACATCAGTTTCATTGCAAGCATAACCAAACATAATTCCTTGGTCACCTGCACCTTCATCTTTATTTCCTGCAGAGTCTACACCCATTGCAATATCAGCCGATTGAGCGTGCAAATGGCTTTCAACTGATGTTGCTTCTTTCCAAGTAAATCCTTCTTGATCATATCCAATATCTTTGATGCAATTTCTTACTTTTTGAATTAAATCATCTTTTTTAATTTGTGGACCTCTTACTTCACCAGCTAAGACAACCTTATTAGTTGTTGTTAAAGTTTCACAAGCAACTCTTGATTGAGGTTCTGCTGCCAAATATGTATCTACAACCATATCTGAAATTCTATCGCAAACTTTGTCTGGATGACCTTCGGATACGGACTCGCTAGTAAATAAATAATCTTTTTTCATTTATTCTCCCTAATTTTTAAAATCACGATGAAAGTAATATAAATTATAACAAAATAAAAGAAGATCTTATTACCGTGTTTAGAAAAATAAGTTTTATCAACACGTTTAACTTTATTAATATCGAAATATCCTTTTTCACTTATTTGTTTGATAATTTGACCCTTGGGATTAACAAAAGCAGAGATCCCATTATTTGTTGACCTAATGAGATTTTTACCTTCTTCAATTGATCTAAATATTGAGTGAGAAAAATGTTGTTTAGGTCCAATAGTTTTTCCAAACCAACCATCCTCAGAAATATTTAATATAAAATCATAATAATTTTTATTTGGATTAATTTTTCCTGAATAAATAATTTCATAACAAATAAGTGGCACAAATTTTAATTGATCAATGTTCAAAATTTCCCTTTTATTATCAGCAGAGAATGACTGATATCCTTGGGTTATTTTTTTCAAACCTAGTCTTTTAAAGAAATTTTCAAAAGGTAAAAATTCTCCAAATGGAACTAGTTTATTCTTATTATACTTATGCAATAACTCTGCCTCGTTGTTTAATACTATTAGGGAATTATAAATTTTATTTTGGTTTATACTGTTAATACCCAGTATGATCTTATGACCAACATTATAATTTTTTTTGAAGATATCTCTGAAAAATTTTAGATCTCTTAAATATATACTTGTAATAATTCCCTCTGGGTAAATAAATATTGTTTTTTTGAGGTTATGTGGGTCGCTTAAACTAATCAATTCATTAATACTTTTTTCAGTATCTTGGTTCGATAAGAATCTTTCGATGGGTATATTTGGGGATACAACTCGAATAATAGAACTTAAGTTATCATATTCTGTTTTTTCAAAATTTTTAATAACCAAATTTCCATATAAAAAATTGATTACTACTAAAATTAAACTAAGACTAAAAATTAAAAACCTAGTTGAGGTTTTATATTGAAAAAAAAATATTACTGGTAATAAAAATATAGTTATTGATAATAAATTTAATGAATAAGTGCCTATATAAGATAAAATTTGTAAAGAATGTAAATTATTTGAAAGACTAAAAACTACTAAATTCCATGGAAAACCACCAAAAATAAAACTTCTTAGAAACTCAATTCCTCCAAAAAAAATTGAAAAGATTAAAATTGAAGAGATTTTATTTTTCAAATTAAAAAAATTACATAGAAAAGTAACTAAACCATAAAATATTCCTAAAAATAGAGGGATTAATATCAATGCAAACGGAATAATAAATTTAAAATTTAAATCAAATGTCAAAGAATTTGTAATCCAATAAATATTTGAAATAAAATAACCAAATCCAAAGATCCAACCAACAAAAAATGAAATAGTTTTTTTAACTACATAATTAACTAATATGTAAAGTAATACTGGAAATGTTAAAAAATTAATAAAAAATAAATTGTAAGGGGGTAAACTAAATGATGTTAGTATACCTAAAACTAAACATATTAAAAATAAGAACACTTTATTTTCTAAAATGGATTTCAATTTATTTTATTCAATTTTTTAAATATTAAATTTTCTTTTTTCTTCATTAAATAATAATCTTTATTTTTTTTATGATCGTGTCCTAAAAGATGTAAATAACCGTGTATCCACATTTTATCTAATTCATGATTGAAGCTAGATGATTTTGCTCTTCTATTAATTATTTCAAAAGAAATTGCTATATCTCCTAAGTATAATTTATTTTTTAATTTAAATTTTAGAGGAAAAGATAGCACATCAGTTGAAACATTTTTATTTCTAAACTTTAAATTTAAATCTTTCATTTTTTTATTATTAGTGAGCATCACAGTAAATTCTTGGTTTTTATTTTTAAAAGAACCGAATTTAGATAATTTGTTTAATTTCTTTTTGAAGTAAATATCTGGTTCTTTTAATTTTTTTTCCCAAATTTTTTTGTCTATAACTATATTGGCTTTTATCATTAATCTGAATTTTTATCAGAATAAGCCTTGACTATTTTGGAAACTAGCGGGTGTCTTACAACATCAGTATGATCGAAATCTACTACAGATATCTCCTTTAAATGACCAAGTAATTTTTTTGATCTATTTAAACCTGACATTGTTTTATTAGGTAAGTCTATTTGGGAAGGATCACCGTTAATAACTATTTTGGAATTTTCACCAATTCTTGTTAAGAACATTTTTATTTGAGTATCAGTGGCATTTTGTGCTTCATCAAGAATTGCAAAAGAATTTTTTAAAGTTCTTCCCCTCATAAAAGCAAGTGGTGCAATTTCAATGTCTCCAACTTCTATTTTTTTTTGAATTTTTTCAAAATCTAATAAGTCATACAATGAATCGTAAAGAGGTCTTAAATAAGGATCAACTTTTTCTCTCATATCCCCTGGTAAAAAACCTAATCTCTCTCCTGCTTCTACAGCTGGTCTAGATAAAATGATACGCTCTATTTTTTTTTCAAGTAACATTGTTAAAGCAACTGCAACAGCTAAAAAAGTTTTACCAGTTCCAGCTGGTCCTGCAGAAATAACAATATCTGACTCTTTTAAAGCTCTAATATAATTTTTTTGCTTCTCTGATCTTGGTATTACAGATTTTTTTGGAGTTTTTATTATATATTCTACATTTTCACTTTTATTTGTAACTTTCTCATCAATCATAAATTTATTTACAGATGACTCTATATCCTTTTTTTCTAGTGTTCCATTATTTAAAAATCGATCTACAAGAAAATGAATAGCATTCTTTATTAATTCATTTTTTTCGGGAGTGTTTTTTAATAAAATTGAATTTCCTCTAGAGTAAATGCTAGTATTTGTAATTTTTTCTAATTCTTTTAAGTTATTATTAAATTCTCCTAATACACCTAAGAGTAATTCATTACTTTGAAATACAATACTTAAGGCATTGTTTTCTGAATATACGAATTTTAAATCAGGATTAATTTTTGATTTTGCAAAATTTTTCAAATTATGCTGCTTTCATTTCATCTATTACTTTACCAAATAAAGAATTTTGATTACTTTTTTCGACATTAACTTTAATTATTTTACCAATATGACTTTCATTACCATCGAAAATTACTGAATTTAAAAATTTATTTCGTCCAAAATATTTGTTTTGGTTTTTAAGTTTATTTTCCACAAGCACCTCTAACGTTTTGCCTTCAAAAGATTTATTCAATTCTATTTGATTACTAAATAATTTGTCTTGAATAGTTATAAGCCTATTTTTAAGTTTATCTTTATCAGTAATCTCTAATCCGGCAGCCTTTGTTCCTGGTCTTGGACTAAAAATAAAAGAGAATGAATTTATAAATTTAATTTTATTAACTAAATTTAAAGTTTCTTTAAAATCACTCTCTGTTTCTCCAGGATATCCAATAATAAAGTCACTAGAAAATTTTATATCAGGATTAATTTTGATTAATTTTTCGTAAATATTTAAATAATAATTTACAGTATGCTTTCTGTTCATCATTTTTAATATTCTGTCAGAACCACTTTGAATTGGTAAATGGACAAAAGGCATTAATTTTTTTGAATTTTTGTAACATTCAATAAGATCATCTGTCATATCTCTTGGATGAGATGTGGTATATCTAATTCTACTTATTTCGTCATATTTGCTAAGTGTGTTAATAAGATCTGACAGTCGGTACTCTCTAGATCCATCTATATAAGAATATGCATTTACATTTTGGCCAAGAAAGGTAATTTCTCTAGATCCGTTCTTTATCAATCTCTCAGCTTCATCAATAATGCTTTTGAATGGTCTAGAATACTCTGGTCCCCTTGTATAAGGAACAACACAAAAGTGACAGAACTTATCACAACCCTCTTGTATCGTTAAGAAAGATGAAACGTCGGTATTATCGTTTTTAATATTATCAAAGTACCTAAACTTAGAAACTGAATCAAACTCTGTTTCTTCAACTTTATTTTTTTCCTCAAAATTCTTTAAAAGATTATTTATTTTTTGGTAGGCTTGTGGACCTATAACTAGATCTACATATTTTTCTCTATTTAGCATCTCTGTATTTTCGGCTTGAGCTACACAACCTGCAACTACCATTATTGGTTTTTTTTTATCTTTGTATAATTTCTTAACTCTTCCAATCTCATGATAAACTTTATCTTTAGCTTTATCTCTAATATGACAAGTGTTTAAAATATAACAATCAGCTTCATCCTGATTTTCAGTTTTATTATAACCTATAGCCCTCACAGCATCGTATATCCTGTTGGAGTCATACTCATTCATTTGACAACCAAATGTCTTTATAAAAACCTTTTTATGCATTAATTACTTTTTTTTGATTCCGTATAGCTCTAATTTATGATCAACGAGCTTATAGCCGTATTTATCAGCAATTTTTTTTTGTAATTCTTCAATCTCTTCGTCAACAAATTCTATTATTTCTCCAGTTTTTATATCAATTAAATGATTATGATCATCATTTAATTCATATCTCGCCTTTCCAGATTTAAAATCATGCTTCGTTAATATACCCGCTTCTTCAAAAAGCTTAACGGTTCTATAAACTGTAGCAATGCTAATTTTAGAATCTATTTGAGAAACTCTATTATATAATTCATCAACATCTGGGTGGTCAGACTCTCCATACGTTTTTTTAGATTCGGATATTACTCTAGCAATTATCCTTCTTTGATCTGTGAGTTTGACACCATTTTTTTGACATTTTTCTTCAATAGTTTCTAACATAATTTATTTTAACTCGAGTAAAGGGGTTTAATCAAATTAATATTTGTAAAATTTTTTTTATCAATTTTTACTAACTGATCTACATCTTTATCTGTTAATTGTTCGCTCAAAAATCCATATAAATCAATATTTTTTGCAAAAGCAATGCCTTTAGCAATTGCTATCGAATTTCTAATACTTGAGATTTTACCGGGACCTTGATTTACAAATATTTCACTTATTTTATCTAAATTTGATTCATGTTCTTTAAGAAAATTCAAAATTAATGTCATTATTTTATCAAAATTTTCTCTACTGTTTATATGGGTGGTAGTATAAGATTCTAAGTTGGTTATGAGACAAAATAAAATTTTATCATCTGCAGCGTTAATAACTAAAGTATTCATTTTTTTTATTATTTTTTTAAACGTTAAAGCTGAAGTAGTAAATAAAAAATATTTTAAAGACGAACAAGGTGTTTTGGCAATTATGTATCACAGATTTGAAGAAAATAAGTATCCATCAACAAATATAAGATTAGATATATTTAAAAAACATATTAATTTAATAAAAGAAAATAATTTAAATTTTTATAATCCTGGTGAACTTTCAATAAGTTTTAAAAAGGTTAAGGAACAAAAAAAAATTTTATTAACTATTGATGATGCATTTACGTCTTTTTATGAAAATGCATGGCCAATCTTAAAAGATGAAAAAATTCCTTTTATTTTATTTGTCTCAACAGAGGCAGTTGGGAATAAAGGATATATGAGTTGGGACCAAATAAAAGAAATAGATAAAGAGAACTTTGCATACATTGGTAACCATTCACATTCACACGATTATTTAACTAAATTTACTTTTCAAAAGTTTGTAGAAGATATTGAGGAATCAATTAAAATTTTTAAAAATGAATTAGGTTATAATCCAATTTATTTTTCTTATCCCTTTGGTGAGTATAATTTAGAGCAGAAAAATTATATTTCAAACAATTTTGAATTTGCATTTGGGCAACATTCAGGTGTTATTGATCTAAACAAAGATAGATATGAACTACCGAGATTCCCTATAAACGAAAAATATGGAGAATTAAAAAGATTTAAAGAAGTAATATCTTATTTGCCACTTCAGTATAAAAATATTAAACCAGAAAACAAATTTATGAATGATGGAGAAAACCCACCTAAAATGACAATAGAATTTTTTAAAGATCAAAAGAATTTAGAAAATATTAATTGCTTTTCAAATGAAGGATCAAAATGGAGAAAAACAAAAATTGTCTTAATCGACAATATATTAAATATTAATTTTTCAGAGAAATTTATTGAAAGAAGAGGAAGGATTAACTGTTCTTTAAAAGATGAAAATGGGTGGAGATTTTCAGGTTTCCAATTTGTTCAAAATTAAATTAATTTTTTAGTCTTATTGCTTGTGGGCATTACATTTACATCATCAAAATCCGTAAGAGAATTTTGCTTTATAATTTGTTTTAACACGTCAATGTATTGTTGCCCCGTCTCCGCATATTTATCTAAATAGTTAACCAGCTTTAAGCTGTCTAGTTTTTCATCGTTGTCTCTCTGAATTGCTCTTTCTTTTCTAAATTCAATATAACTGCTATGAGTATTTAAATTTCGCTGATATGCTCTAACTGATGCTTTAAGAACTGCAAACTTTGCAACTTTGTGTTTTGCATCTTTATCTACACCTGCTGGTCTAATTCCATCACCATTCCAAGTCCATTGTCCAAATAATGCATTACCTTCCTGTGCAAACCTAGATGTCCCCCATCCAGTTTCTTTAGCAGCTTGAGCAAGTGCTAAAGAGACAGGTATTTCATCCATTCTAACTTTTAGAGAATAAAAATCTCCATCTTTTAATCCGTATTGTTTAAATTTTTGTTTTAACCAATTCTTTTCTTTTTGCGTGTTTATATTCTCAGCCAATATTCTAAATAATTCTTTTCTATCAAGACGAATTTTAGCGTTCTCTTCCACGATTAATGGTAAAACTATTTGAATAAATAGTTTCTTTCTTTTTTTTGAACTCTCAATACTTTTAATCTCTTTTGGAAGATGATCGATTTTATTGCCTATATTTACTAACTTAGTCTCTCTAACTCTTTCAAGATTATAATTTGTATCTTTAAACAATTGCTCAATTGTTCTTGCATCAAATCTTATTGAATTCTGTCCCTCGTCATCTGTGCTGAAAAAATCAATATCAGCAAATATATTTTTTAAACTCAGATTTTTTGTCTTTGTTTCTGTCTGCCCGTCAAGAATTTTTTTTCTTTTTTCTAACTCTTGGTCAAAGTTTACTCCCGCATTTGAAATAATAGATTTATTAAAATTTAAATTTTTATCTAAAAAATTGCTTACAGTCGGTAAAGAAAAGAATGAAAATATTACAAAAATACTAATTGCTGAAAATCTAAATACATTATTTTTCTTTTGCTTGAGTTTAATACTTTTATTTTTTGTACGTCTAACCATTAATTTCAATATAATAATTATTAATTAATTATACAGCTAAAACTTCTTTAACTTCAGGAATGTAATGACAAAGTAAGTTTTCCACACCTTTTTTTAAAGTAAGAGTTGAAGATGGACAGCCTGAACAACTACCTTTTAACAAAACTTTAACTTTTCCATCCTTGAATTCTTGGAACTTTATATCTCCGCCATCTCTTGCAACGGCTGGTCTGATTTTAGAATCTAGAACACTTATTATTTTTTTTTCAATCTCTGAATAATTTTTGTGTTGGTCTTCTTCATTAGTTTTATCGATAATAAAGGTATTACCATTTGCGTAATGCTCATTTACATATGATATGACAATGTGCTGAATATCTTCCCAATTTTTATTTTCTTCTTTATTTATCGAAAAAAAATCTTCTCCTAAAAATACTCCAGTCACTCCATTTATTTGTAATAAGTTCTTTATTAGTAAATTATTTGTATCTTCTTGTTTCAAAATTTCTAAAGGACCATTATTGGATACCTTTCTACCAGGCAAAAACTTTAATGAATTTGGGTTTGGTGTATTCTCAGTTTGTATAAACATAAGTTTTATATAGTGTTTATTTCAAAATATTAAATGATTAAAAACCAACTATTTCTTTAATCTTTTTAACCTTTCTAGAAGAAATATCCTCTGCTTTTACTGCTCCATCTTTTAAAATTTGATCTATATAATTTTTATCTGACAACAATTTTTGTATTTCTTTTGATATAGGGGACAACTTAGCCACAATTATTTCAGATAGTTTATTTTTTAAATCAGAAAAATTTTTTCCTTCAAACTCATTTAATGTATCAGTAATATTTTGATTACTTAAACTAGAATAAATACCCATCAAATTTTCTGCTTCAGGTCTACCTTTAAGTCCATCTTCTTTTCCAGGTAAAGTATCATTATCTGTTTTTGCTTTTTTTATTTTGTTTATAATTTGATCCTCGTTATCTGTTAGATTAATTCTACTGCCTTCAGCAATATCTGACTTACTCATTTTTTTTGAACCATCTTTCAAACTCATTATTCTTGAAAAATGCTTTTGGATTAGAGGTTCAGGAGGTCTTAAGAAATCTGGACATTTATATTCGTTATTGAATTTTTGAGCTATATCTCTACAGAGTTCTAAATGTTGTTTTTGATCATCTCCAACCGGTACATGAGTAGCGTCGTATAAAAGAATATCAGAGGCCATTAGAATAGGATAAATATATAAACCAACACTAGCTTTTTCCTTATCTTTTCCGGCTTTTTCTTTGAATTGTGTCATTCTATTAAGCCATCCCATTCTGGCTACACATCCTAAAATCCAAGAGCCCTCAGAATGTGCAGGAACTAAAGACTGATTAAATATTATACTTTTTTTTGGATCAATACCGCTTGCAATGAATGCTGCTGCTGTTTCTCTAATATTATTTTTTAACTCTATCGGATCTTGCATTACAGTGATGGCATGAAGATCAACGACACAAAAAATACATCTATTATCTTTATTGTTTTGTAAATCGACAAAATTTTTTATTGCACCTATGTAATTGCCAAGATGTAAATTTCCAGTTGGTTGAACTCCAGAAAAAATTTTTTTAGACATAATTTAATAGTTTAATTTAATATCAGATATTTTAAAGGCCTTAATGAGTATTGAAATCAATAAATAAAAAGCAAAAGTTAAAAGAACTAATGATATAATTGCTAAAAATTTGTAACTATTTAAAAATATAAAATAATTGCCAAAATAATTTATTAATATTTTAAATAATCCCAAAGAAATTAAATTTGAAATTGATATTTTAAAAAGTTGTATAAAAAATGAGTTGTTGAAATTAAAATAATTTTTATTTAGGGCAAAAACCATTAGTAAGAAACCATTCAACCACGAAGAAATAGTTGTTGCTATAGGAATTATAATAAAACCTATTTTACTAAATAAAGATACACTAATAACAATATTCAAAATTACAGAAATCAATGAAATGTAAAAGGGTGTTTTTGTATCATTTCTGGCAAATATAAAACTTGAAAATATTTTTATCATTGAAAATGCAGGTAGGCCTAATGCAAAATAAAATAATGCAAGAGCTGAATTTTTAACACTTTCTTCATTAAAAGATCCATAACCAAAAAGTGCAGAAACAATTTCTTCAGAAGCAATAATTAATGCTAGGGTAGCTGGAAGGCTTAAAAATAAACTCAACTCCAAAGACTTATTTTGTAAAATTTCCAATTTTACTTTGTTTTTACTCTTTACATATCTACTTAAGTTGGGCAGAATAATTATGCCGATTGCAATCCCTGCTATAGCTAAGTTTATCTGGTATATCCTATCTGCATAATATAAATATGAAACAGCACTTGCTTGGAAAGAGGCAATTATTGTACCAACTAATATATTAATCTGAGTAACGCCAGACGAAAATATACTAGGCAAGAGTTTTTTAAAAAAAAATTTTATTTTATTATCTATTTGAAAATTAAATTTAAAACTTGGATAAAAATATTTTCTAGTAAAAATAATTAAAAATATAAATTGTATAATTCCCGCAAATGTTATTGCATAACTTAAATAGTAAACTAGATCAGTATCGTTTTTTATAAAAAGGAAACATATTATTAATATTATATTTAAAATAAGTGGGGCTGCGGCTGCGACGGCAAATTTGTTGTGAGAATTTAAAATTGCTGAAAAAAAAGAGGCTAAACTTATAAAAAGTAAGAATGGAAAAGTAATTCTTGTTAAATCAACTGCTAACTTGAACTTTTCATCTATATCTGAGAAACCAGGAGCGATCAATTTTATAAAGGTTGGCATAAAAATCTCGATAAGTATTGTTAAACTTAAAAGTGCTAGGACCAATAAATTAAATACTGAGTTTGCAAACTGTTGTGCTTTTTTTTTACTAGACAAAAGTTCTGATGTGTAAGAGGGAACAAATGCTGCATTAAAAGTACCTTCTGCAAACAATCTTCTAAAGGTGTTTGGTATTCTAAATGCTACGAAGAATGCATCAGCAATTGGTCCCGAACCAAGATAAATAGCTATAAAAAAGTCTCTAATGTATCCTAATATTCTGCTTAGTATAACAAACAGACTAAACGTGCCTGTTGACTTAATTAAATTCATAAATCATATTACTAACTTAATCCTTTTGTATATCTAAACAAATAATGAAAAAAAACAAAATTGAACATTATTCTGATAAAGAAGCTTTAGATTTTCATACTAATGATAAATCTGGCAAAATAGAGATCGTTTCATCTAAGCCCGTAACTACAAAAAGAGATCTGGCCTTAGCTTATTCTCCTGGTGTTGCGGCTCCTGTAAAAGCAATAGCCGATAATCCTGAGTTGGCATATGAATATACTACTAAAGGAAATCTAGTTGCAGTAATTAGTAATGGATCAGCAATATTAGGGCTAGGAAATTTGGGTGCGATAGCATCAAAACCAGTGATGGAAGGAAAAGCTGTTCTATTTAAAAGATTTGCAGATATAGACTCTATAGATTTAGAAATAGATACAGAAGATACAAAAGAAATAATTAATTCAATAAAGCATATCGCAAAAAGTTTTGGTGGTATAAATCTTGAAGACATTGCAGCTCCAAACTGTTTTATAATTGAAGAAGAATTAAAGAAAATTCTGGATATTCCTGTGTTTCATGATGACCAACATGGAACTGCAATCATTACAACAGCCGCACTTATTAACGCAGTTGATATTGCAAAAAAAAAATTAAAAAAAATTAAAATAGTGATTAATGGTGCAGGTGCTGCAGCTATGGCATGCGCAAAATTATTTAGAAGCACTGGTATTCCAAAAAATAATATTAAGATGTTGGATACAAAGGGCGTAATAAATAAAAATAGAAAAGATATTAATTCATGGAAAAAAGAATTTGCAGTAGAAACAAAGGATAAAAGTTTAGATGATGCGATGAAAAATGCGGATGTATTTTTAGGCTTATCCGCAGCAGGTGTTGTTAAAAAGAGTATGGTAAAAAAAATGGCGAAAAATCCAATTATATTTGCTTGCGCAAATCCAGATCCTGAAATTAAACCTGAAGACATAGAAGAAGTGAGAAATGATGCAATTATAGCAACGGGTAGATCCGATTATCCAAATCAAGTAAATAATTTAATTGGGTTTCCTTACATATTTAGGGGAGCATTAGATGTTAGAGCAAAAACTATTAATGAAGAAATGAAAGTTGCGGCGGCTAATGCTATCGCTTCACTTGCAAGGGAATTTGTGCCTGACGAGGTCGCAGCTGCAATGGGTGGTGAAAGACCTAATTATGGAAAAGAATATATTATTCCATCTACATTTGACCCTCGGTTAATAAGCGTAATACCGGTAGCAGTAGCAAAAGCTGCTATAAAATCTGGTGTAGCTAGAAAAAAAATAGAAAATTTTGATCAATATTCTGAACAGTTAAAACAAAGGCTTGATCCATCTGTAACGATAATGCAGGGAATAAATAACCAAATTAAAAAAACAAATAAAAAAGTTGTATTTGCCGATGGTGAGGATGAAAATACTTTGAAGGCTGCAATAGCATTTAAAAATAGTGGTCTAGGTACACCTATTTTGGTTGCTAAAGAAAAAGTGGTTAAAGAAAAACTTAGAGAGATTGGTTACGGGGAAAACTTTGATATTGAGATTGTAAACTCTACTTTGGGCGAAAAACGAAGAAAATATGTGAATTACCTTTTTAAAAAACTTCAAAGATCAGAAGGATTACTTGAAAGAGATTGTGATAAAATGGTTAGAAATGACAGAGTTATATGGGGTTCTTGCATGGTTGCATGTGGAGATGCTGATGCAATGGTAACTGGAAATTCAAGAAGGTATGGACAATCTCTTGATAAAGTAAAAAAGGTCATAGATGCTAGACCGGGAGAAATTATGTTTGGATTGAACATGATTGTAAATAAGGGCAAAACGGTTTTTATTGCAGATACAAGTGTACACGAATATCCAACATCTGAACAACTTTCTGAAATAGCTATTTCTGCATCTAGAGTTGCAAAATTATTTGGTTTTGAACCAAAAGTTGCTTTTCTTTCACACTCAACCTTTGGTCAACCAATTACAGCTAGAACTAAACATATAAGAGATGCTGTAGAAATTTTAAAAAATAAAAAGGTTGACTTTAAGTTTGATGGAGACATGCAGCCTGATGTAGCTTTAAGTGATGAATATAAAGATCTTTATCCATTCTCTGATATTGTTGGTAATGCAAATATATTAATTATGCCAGGACAACATAGTGCTGCTATTACCTATAAAATAATGAAAACTTTAGGTGGTGCAAAAGTAATCGGGCCACTTTTAATCGGTTTGGGTCAGGCAATTGAAATTGCTCCATTAAGATCATCGACATCTGACATATTAAATTTAGCATCTGTTGCAGCATATTCGGCAGGAGTGATAAATTATAAAAAACCAAATTAGTTTTTTATTACTCGCAAATCCTCAACTAAAAAAATACTTGTAACTACATCTTCTACATCAAGGACTTTTTTAGCCTCGTTTATAACTTCAGCTCTTTCTTCTTCATTTTGTGAAATTCCATAAATATAAATTATTTTCTTATAAGTATCGATATCATAATTTGCGGATTTTATTTTTTTATTCGCTATCATTGCAGTTCTTAATTGGGAAGTTATCAGTATATCTTTAGCTGCTTGTTTAAAGTTAAAACTTTCTTTTATCTTTAAATCATTTTTGACTGATCTTGCTCCTTTTATTTCCCAACCTAATTTTGTTATTTTTAGCTTTTCCTCTACTGTGTCCACTTTACCTGTTATAAAAATTCTACCATCCAAAACTTTGGTCTTTACTTTTAGTAAATAACCACTATCCATTAGTATTAATTTTGCTCTCAAATTTTTTTGCATTAAAGAGTCGTCTATTTGTGTTCCAATGGTTCTTGGATCCATTGCAACTGAAACTCCTGTGCCCAAAACTCCGGTTGACGAATAACCGACACATCCTGAAATTAAAGTAAAAGTTACAATTAATATTAAGTTTCTAAATTTCATTTTTTTTCTTTAAGCAATAATTATAGACAATTTTTTTTGATATATTATTTTCCTTACTAATTTTTGAAGTAATATCTTTAATCGACATTTTTTTTAAAAGTTTAATAATTTTTTTTTTAACTGATTCTTCAATTACTTGTAACTTATTTTGTAAACTTGAATTTTCTGATATAACTACGGTAACCTCTCCTTTTTCAGATATATTAATATTATTAAGGTTTTTAACCTTATCTCTAATATATTCTTCATGCAATTTTGTCATTTCTCTAGTAATTAAAATATCTCTATCATTAAAATATTTTTGGATTTGTGCTGTTATTTTTTTTATTTTTTTGGGTGAAATAAAAAAAACAATAGAGCAATTTAAATTAGAGATGTTTTGAAAAAGTTGATCAATTTGTAATTTTTTATCTGGTAAAAAACCACAAAAGAAGAAATTGTTTGAAAAGCCGCTTATAGAAACAGCCGCTGTAGCGGCAGAGGATCCTGGAACTGGAAATATATTAATTTTATTTTTTATACATTCGTTTATCAAAATTCCACCAGGATCTGAAATTGTTGGTGTACCCGCATCTGAAATGATAGAAATTATTTTATTTTCTTTTAGTAAATTTAATACATATTTGATATTTTTTTTTTCATTAAATTTGTGATTAGATAATAATTTTGTATTTATATTGAACCGAGATAATAGTTTACTTGAAACTCTTGTGTCTTCTGACAAAATTGTGTCTGATTTATTAAGTATGTATATAGCCCTAAAAGTGATATCTCCTAAATTTCCTATCGGCGTAGAAACACAATATAGCCCAGGTTTTAAATTATCATTTAATTCAAAATTATACATTTAATGTCGATGAGAAAATTATATATCATAGTTTTGAAAGTTTTTCTTATAATCGTTTTCTCACATCTTAAGGCAATTTCAGATGAGAGAATTAAAATAGGTTTAATTGTACCTTTAACAGGCGAATATTCATATATTGGTAATTCAATTCTTAAATCTACAAGAATGGCTTTAAATAAAATTAATGATGACAGAATTACAGTAATACCCAAAGATACCAAAGCAAATCCGATAGATGCATTAAAAGTCTCAAATGACCTTTATAGTAATGGTGTGAAAATAATTATTGGACCAGTATTTAATGAGAGTAATAAATATTTAGATGAACTAAATGATGTAACATTCTTATCCTTTACAAACAAAATTAGAAATAATCCAAAAAATGTAATTTCTGCAGGGGTAAATGCAATTTCACAGATAAATACAATTAAAAAATATTTAAGTGAAAATAATTTAAAAAATACAATATTTTTAATCCCTGAAACAGAGTATAAAAGAGAAATTGAAGAAGCTATTGAGAAATCTAATTTAATATTAAAAGAGAAATTTATTTATAGCAAAGATCCCACATTACTAACAAAGCAAATAGAAGATTTAACAAGGTATCAACAAAGAAAGCAAAATTTAGAAAACGAAATTAAAAGAATAGAAAATTCAAATACTTTCAATAAAAAGAAAAAAATAGATGAATTAAAAAAAAGGGATACTTTAGGTTTCATTAACTTTGATTCAGTAATAATAGCTGATTTTAGTGAAAGCCTAAAAAGTGTTGCCACATCATTATTATATACTGACGTATCTTCGGAAAGAATAAAATACATTACTTTAAATCAATGGTTTGATAAAAGTCTTTTAAAGGAAAGTTCATTACATCCAATGTATTTCCCATCAATAAATAAAGATAACTTTGAAGTATTTCAAAAAGAATATATTCAAAACTTCAAACATAATCCGAATCAAATTTCTTTCTTAAGTTATGATCTAATAGGGTTAGTATATTACTTGCTAATAAATAATGATTTTAAGATTAATGATAATTTATTTATTAAAGAAAATAAATTTAAAGGAAAAATAGGAGTCTTTAAAATAAATAAAAAAACAATCACCCATCAATTAAATTTTTATGAAATAAATGATAGAAATTTTAAAGAAATTTTTTAATTTTTTTGAAAGCTCGCGCTCGATGATCATTTTTAAATTTTAACTTTTGACTCATTTGACCAAATGTTAATCTTTTATTTTCAGGAATGAAAATTGGATCATAGCCAAAACCTTTATTTCCAATTTTCTTTTTAGAGATTCTACCGTTAATAATACCTAAAGATTGGATAGGATTTTTATTTAATCCATAAATAGTTAATGCACAAATAAATCTTGCTTTTATCTTTTTTGACCTCCAGTTTTTATCTACCTTAGATAGCTTTTGGTAGACTTTGGATATTGCCAAATTAAAATCACTTTTTTTTCCACCCCATCTTGCTGAGTAAATGCCTGGTTGATTATTTAGCAGATCAATTTCAAGTCCAGAATCATCTGCAATGCAAATTTTTTTTGTTTTTTTTGAAAAATACTTTGCTTTAATTAAAGAATTCTTTAAAAAAGTATCTCCATTTTCTTCAGGGCTCTTTAGACCATAGTCCTTTGGAGAGGTAATAATATAATATTTAGGCAGTAAATCTTTTATTTCTTTTATTTTTCCTTCATTATTTGAGCCTACTACGATTTCTTTATTTTTTTTTTTTAACATCTAGAATTTTATGAATTTCTTACCATATAGACTTTAATGGAAAAAGAAGAATTACAAAATAAAGAAAATCAAAATTTAAAAGACGAAAACTCAGAGCTAAGCACAGATAAACAGGCCTCTGAGGAAACTGAAAAAAAAGAAGAAGAACAACTTTCATCTGAAGATGAAATTGCGAATCTTAAAGATAAAGTTGCTAGAACATTTGCTGAAATGGAAAATCAGAGAAGACGATTTGAAAAAGAGAAAGATGAGGCTTTTGAATATGGTGGATTTTCATTTGCGAGGGAAACTCTTAATCTTCTGGATAATTTAGAGAGATCAAAACAAACACTGGAAAGTGATGAAACTATAAAAGATAAAGACACACTAAAAAAATTGATAGAACATATTAATATTATTAATAAGGATATGATTTCTATTTTCAAAAAAAATAATATTGAGCCAATTAAAGCAATTAACGAAAAACTGGATCCAAATTTGCATCAGGCTATGATGGAAATTGAAGATGATACAAAAGAACAGGGTACAATAGTTCAAGAAATTCAAAAAGGTTTTATGATGAAGGATAGGTTGCTAAGACCTTCGTTAGTAGCTGTATCTAAAAAAAAAGTTGAAGAGAAACAAAATAACCAAAAAGACAAGGAAATTGAGGAAAAAGAGGCAAAAAATTAATTATTTATTATGGTTGTAGTTGTAGAATTAGCACTTATATGAGGATCAATTAGAGTAAATTATGAGTAAAGTTATAGGAATAGATTTAGGAACAACAAATTCTTGTGTAGCCGTTATGGAGGGAACACAAGCTAAAGTATTAGAAAATGCTGAAGGAGCAAGAACGACACCATCTGTTGTTGCATTTACAGATGAAGGTGAAAAATTAATAGGTCAACCAGCTAAAAGACAAGCTGTTACAAATCCTGAAAATACAATTTTTGCAGTTAAAAGGTTAATTGGAAGAAATTTTGATGATCCGACAGTTAAAAAAGATGTAGAGACTGCACCTTTTAAAATAGTTAATTCTGATAAAGGCGACGCATGGATTGAGGCAAAAGGACAAAAATATTCACCATCACAAATTTCAGCTTTCACTCTTCAAAAAATGAAAGAGACAGCAGAAAAATATTTAGGGTCTGAAGTGAAACAAGCGGTAATTACTGTTCCAGCATATTTTAATGATGCTCAGAGACAAGCTACAAAAGATGCGGGTAAAATAGCTGGCCTTGAAGTTTTAAGAATAATAAACGAGCCTACAGCAGCATCCCTGGCTTATGGATTAGACAAAAAAACAAATAAAAAAATAGCTGTATATGATTTAGGTGGAGGAACATTCGATGTTTCAATTCTTGAATTAGGTGATGGTGTATTTGAAGTTAAGTCAACCAATGGTGATACATTTTTAGGTGGAGAAGATTTTGACAATGCAATAGTTGATTACTTACTTTCAGAATTCAAAAAAGAAAATGGTATTGATTTAAAATCGGATAAATTAGCTTTACAAAGATTAAAAGAAGCTGCGGAAAAAGCTAAAATAGAATTATCATCGGCAACTCAAACTGAAATAAATTTACCATTCATAACCGCAGATAAAACTGGGCCGAAACATATTAATTTAAAAATGACAAGAGCGAAGCTTGAGGCTTTAGTTGAAGATCTAATTTCAAGAACTATTCCACCATGTAAAACTGCTTTAAAAGATGCAGGTTTATCTGCAAGCGAAGTGGATGAAATAGTACTAGTTGGTGGTATGACTAGGATGCCAAAAGTAATAGAAGAGGTAAAAAATTTCTTTGGGAAAGATCCTAATAAATCTGTAAATCCTGATGAAGTTGTTGCTATGGGCGCTGCGATACAAGCAGGAGTATTGCAAGGTGATGTAAAAGACGTATTACTACTGGATGTAACTCCTTTATCTTTAGGAATAGAGACTTTAGGCGGTGTATCTACAAAATTAATAGATAAAAATACAACAATACCAACCAAAAAAAGCCAAGTATTTTCTACTGCAGAAGATAATCAACCAGCAGTATCAATTAGAGTTCTTCAGGGTGAAAGGGAGATGGCCTCAGATAATAAAGTATTAGGAAACTTTGAATTAGTTGGAATAGCTCCTGCACCAAGAGGAGTTCCGCAAATTGAAGTGACATTTGATATAGATGCAAATGGTATTGTCAATGTCTCAGCTAAAGACAAAGGAACTGGTAAAGAACAAAAAATTCAAATTCAAGCATCTGGAGGATTAAGCGATGAAGAAATTAATCAAATGGTAAAAGATGCAGAGTCTAATAAAGAGGAAGATAAAAAGAAAAGAGAAGCTGTTGATGCAAGAAATCAAGCAGATACATTAATTCATTCAACTGAAAAGAATTTAAAAGAACACGGAAGTAAAGTTTCTGATGCAGATAAAAAAGCAATTGAAGACGCATCAGCAAATCTGAGAAATGCTCTTAAAGGAACTGATGTTGAAGAAATTAAAAAGAAAACACAAGATTTAGTTCAGGCATCTATGAAATTGGGTGAGGCAATCTATAAATCACAACAAAATGCTAAACCTGAAGATGCTCCAAAAGACGCAAAGAAAGAAGATACCAAAGACGATAACGTTGTTGATGCAGATTTTGAAGAAGTAAAAGACGAGAATAAAGAAAAAAGCGCCTAACAAAACAACTGTTTGTCTATAACATGTTATGGCAAAAAGAGATTATTACGAAGTTTTGGGTGTTAATAAAAGCGCTTCTGCAGACCAGATTAAATCAGCTTATAGAAAACTAGCAGTTAAATATCATCCAGATAAAAATAAAGGTGATAAAGGTGCTGAAGAAAAATTTAAAGAAGCATCTGAAGCATATCATGTACTATCCAATTCAGAGAGAAAACAAAATTACGATAATTTTGGTCATGCAGCTTTTGAAAATGGCGGTGGTGGAAGAGGTGGATTCGGAAATTTTGATTTTTCAAATCATTTCTCTGATATTTTTGAAGACTTTTTTGGAGAGGGTTTTGGTGGAGGTCGTAGATCTAGAAGATCAAATAATAGAGGGTCGGATTTAAGATATGATTTATCAATATCCTTGGAAGAGGCTTTTTCTGGAAAGAAACAAGACATAAAATTCTCTACATCTGAGAAATGTGATACTTGTAGTGGGTCAGGTTCAAAACCAGGTCATCAAGCTGGAGCATGCTCAATGTGTGGTGGTCATGGACAAGTAAGGTCTAGTCAGGGTTTTTTTACAGTCCAACAAACATGTCCTCAATGTGCTGGTGCGGGAGAGGAAATTACTCATCCTTGCTCAAGTTGCAATGGACAAGGTAAAAAACAAGCATCTAAAAGATTATCAGTCACTATCCCAAAAGGTGTGGATGATGGAACAAGAATAAGACTCTCTGGTAAAGGTGAAGCAGGATCAAGAGGCGGTGGTAGTGGTGATTTATATTTATTCATTAATGTTCACTCTCACGATTTATTTAAAAGGTCTGATGAAAACTTATTTTTTGAATGTCCAGTCTCTATAGCAGATGCTGCTCTAGGTACTTCAATTGAAATTCCAACAATTGACGGTGGTAAAGCTAAAATAAAAATTCCAGCAGGGACTCAAAGTGGTAAGCAATTCAGATTAAGAGGTAAAGGTATGCCTTATATGCGAGGAAACGATTTTGGAGATCTTTATGTGCAAGTCAACACAGAAGTACCAATATCTTTGAATAAAGAGCAGAAAGAATTACTAGAAAAATTTAGAGAAATTGAAAATGAAAAATCTAATCCAAGTATTAAAAAATTCTTTCAAAAAGCTAAAAGTTTCTGGAAAAACTAACCAATAGTGCTAATCTAAATCATTATAATGGGTAAAATTAATCTAGCCATAACAGGATGTATGGGAAGAATGGGCCAACAGCTCATTAAATCCACTAAAAAAGATAAGTCTACCAGGTTAGTTGCTCTAACAGAAAATAAATTAATTAATAAAAAGATAAGTGGTATTAAACCTGAATTAAATACTGAAAAAGCACTAGGTAAAGCAAATGTGATAATAGATTTCACTATACCAAAATGTACGTTTGAGGTTTTAAGAATAGCTACAAAACTTAAAAAGAAAGTGGTTATAGGTACAACAGGTTTTACAAAAAAAGAGGAAGAATTAATAAAGAAATTTTCTAAAAAAATTCCAATTTTAAAGGCAGGTAATATGAGCCTTGGAATTAATCTACTCATGTATCTTACTGAGATCACATCAGCATCGCTTGGTGATAATTATCTAAGTAAAATTTTTGAAGTTCATCACAGACATAAAAAAGATCACCCATCTGGAACAGCATTAATGCTTGGAAAAGGGATAGCTACAGGAAAAAAAACAAACTTTTATAGAATGATGGGAAAAAAATTTTTAAACAAAAAAAATTTTCCTTATGGAAAAAAAATTAATTTCAATTCAATAAGAAAAGGTGAGATTATTGGTGAACATGAAGTCACTTTTTCAAGTGGAAAAGAAATAATTACTCTAAACCACGAAGCTTTCGATAGAGCTTTATATTCTGAAGGAGCAATAACTGCTGCTAAATGGTTAATTAATAAAAAACCAGGCCTTTATTCGATGAGAAATCTTCTGAATTTTAAATAATGAATGAGGAACAAAGAGCCAAAATAGTTTTAAAAATACTTAATAAAACTTATCCAAAAACACCTATACCATTAAAACATAGAAATATTTTTACACTTTTAATATCCGTCTTACTTTCAGCTCAATGTACAGATGTAAATGTTAACAATGTTACAAAAAGTATATATCCAAAATACAATAAACCTGAGCATTTTGTTAAACTTGGAAGAAAGAAAATAGAAAAATTAATAAGAAGTATTGGAATTTTTAGAGTAAAAGCAAAGAGTGTTTATACTTTGTCAAAGACTTTAGTTAAAAAATATAACGGTAGAGTTCCAAAAACTTTTGAGGAATTAGAAGAGCTGCCAGGGGTAGGACACAAAACAGCAAGTGTGGTTATGTCTCAAGGTTTTGGATATCCTGCATTTCCAATAGATACACATATACATAGACTCGCTCAACGTTGGGGTTTAACTAATGGAAAAAATGTTGTTCAAACTGAGGAAGATTTAAAACGTTTATTCCCAAAAAAATATTGGAATAAACTTCACCTTCAAATAATTTATTATGGAAGAGAATATTGTAAAGCGAGAGAGTGTTACGGAATTTCTTGTAAAATTTGTACTTCTTGTTATCCTAAAAGAAAAAAACCGATTAAAACAAAAAAAGCATAATATGAAAATTTTAGGAATAGGAAATGCTATCGTAGATGTAATTTGTAAAGTTGATGAAAACTTCATTAATCAAAATAATTTAGTAAAAGGTACGATGAAACTTATTTTTGATGATAAGGAATTCCAATCAATGCTTTCAAATTTGAGTATTGAGAAAACTATATCGGGTGGTTCGGTAGCAAATTCTGTTGTTGGATTATCTCAATTAGGTAACAAAGTTGGTTTTATTGG
Source organism: uncultured Pelagibacteraceae bacterium (assembly GCA_902612605.1). Taxonomy (GTDB): domain Bacteria; phylum Pseudomonadota; class Alphaproteobacteria; order Pelagibacterales; family Pelagibacteraceae; genus Pelagibacter. The sequence goes on along the minus strand of CACMDY010000001.1, from coordinate 310,167 downwards.
TAAAGTTAGTGACGACGAATTAGGAAATAAGTATGAAGATGGATTAAAATCAGAAAAAGTTAAATATTTTTATTCAAAAAAAAAAGAAGAATTGCCAACAGGAACTTGTCTAATTTTAGTAACCCCGGATTCTGAGAGAACAATGTGCACTTATCTTGGAACAGCAGGAAAAATAAATGAGAGTGATGTAAATGCCGATGTGGTAAAACAATCTGAGATGATTTTTTTAGAAGGATATTTGTGGGACGAAGGGGAACCGAAAAAAGCTTTTGAAAAAGCCATTAATAGTGCAAATAAAGTTGCAATGTCACTATCTGATCAATTCTGTGTGGACAGGCACAAACCACATTTTTTGGAATTAGTGAAAAACAAATTAGATATTACATTTGCTAACGAACAAGAAATGATGTCGTTAATAGATGCCAAAGATTTTAAAGATGTAATTGATTTTGGAAAAAGTTTGAAAAAATTGATTGTTATTACGCGAGGAGAAAAAGGAGCTATATCAATAAATGGTGATGAAATTATAGAAAATGGAATCGAAAAAAATTTAAATATTAAAGATCTTACGGGAGCTGGAGATTTATTTGCCGCAGGTTTTTTGCACGGAAATATAAATAATTTAAACACAGCTGAAAGTCTTAATAAAGGACGAGAAATGTCATCAAGAGTTATCCAACAAATTGGAGCTAGACTTTAGTATTTTTTCTTGTGTAACTTCCTTTACCTTTTTTAGGTTTAAAAACTTTTTGTGCGTATTTTTTCGAAAATAAATCTTTAGCTAGTTGGTTTCTTTTAGTTTTTAATTTTGTAGCCATTTTTTAAACTCAATATAAATGATCTATCATTAAATTTTTTTTCAACTTTTTTTCTTAATCTATATACGTGAGTCTCAACTGTATGCGTTTCTAGATTTGATTTATGTCCCCATACTTCAGATTGCAATTTACTTATTTTTATTTCTTTTTTTGCTCTATTTAAATAATCAATTATTTTAGTTTCTTTTTCTGTCAAAGATAAAGAAGTGTTTTTAAAATTCATCATCCTAGAATTTAAATTTATTATATATTTTCCTAATTTAATATTGTTTTGTTTGTTAAAACTATTTTTTAAAAATTGTATGTTTATTATATCTAAAAGTTTATTGATATTAATGGGATAAGTGTCAATTTTAATCTGATTTTCAAATTGAGAATATATATCTCCGGAAATAATCAATAAATTCTTATTATTTAAATCATCAATAAATTTGGCATCATTTATATTCTCTAATTTAAAATTTAAGTAATTGTTTATTTCATTTAAAATATTAAATAAAATTGGGAACTTATGTATTATAAGAACTTGAGAATTTATCATAACAAAAGAATATGTCTATTATAGTTAAAAATAAACATACACTTATTTTCGATGAATTCAAATTTAAGTGTTGTGTTGGAGCAAGAGGCTTAACAAAAAATAAAGTTGAAGGAGACAAAAAAACGCCTAAAGGAATATATAACATTGGAAATCTTTACTACAGAAGTGACAGAAATATTAGACCTAAAACAAATTTAAGAATAATAAATATAAAAAAAGATATGGGATGGTGTGATGATGTAAAATCAAAAAAATATTATAATAAACAAATCAAAATTAGTTCTAATTTAAAACATGAAAAACTATTTAGAAAAGATCGAAAATACAACTATTTTATTCCAATTAAATATAATTGGAAAAATAGAATATTAAAAAAGGGAAGTGCAATTTTCATTCATTTAACAAAAAATTATAAACCAACGGCTGGGTGTATAGGTTTATTGGAAAAAGATTTCTTAATACTAATTAAGTTAATCAAAAAAAATACAAAAATAAAAATAGTTTAATTACGTTCTCCAAAAATATTTGAGCCTACTCGAATATAAGTAGAATTATTTTCTATGGCATTAATATAATCATTAGACATACCCATGCTAAGTTCTTTTAACTGAAGTTTTTTACATAAATTACTCATCTCAGAAAAATATTTTGATGAATTCTGATTAAAAGGAGGTATGCACATTAATCCCAAGATGTTTAAATCAAGACTTTTACAATATTGATAAAAATCGTAAACCTCATGTTTTAAAATACCAGATTTTTGTTTTTCCTCTCCTATATTAACCTGAATAAATAGTTTAACTTTTAAATTTTGCTCTTTTTGTTGAATGGATATTTTATCTGCAAGTTTTTTACTATCTAAAGAGTGTATGAAATCAAATAATTTAACCGCAACTTTAACTTTGTTAGTTTGAAGTCTCCCAATTAAATGTAATTTAATTTTCTCGTTCTTTTCTTTGATATAAGACCATTTTTCTTGTGCTTCTTGTACTTTGTTTTCCCCATAATGAGTATGACCATATTCAATTAAAGGCTTTATATGATCGATTCCAAATGTTTTTGAAACTGCTATAATATTAATAGATTTTTTGTTATTAGAATTTGTTGATAATCTAATATCAATATTTTCTTTTACTTTAATTAAGTTTTTTACTGTAACATGCATAATATTATTCCAAATAAATTTTATTTTATAGATACTTTTAAGAAAAATGAAATTGATAAATTAACTAAAGAAACTGGTGTAATTTTTAGAAATTACAAGGATAAAATAAGCATAAGTAAATTAGTCAAATTAAAAAATTATTGCGCTAAAAAAAGAATTAAACTTTTTTTATCCAATAATTTTAAAATTGCATTAAAGCTAAATCTTGATGGCGTATATTTGCCTTCATTCAATAAAGAAATGACACATCTTGCATTTGTAAAAAAGCCTTCATTTTTGATTTTAGGTTCAGCACATAATGTTAAAGAGATTCGCATCAAAGAGTCTCAACAAGTAAAATTAATATTTATTTCTTCCTTATTTAAAAAAAATAAAAATTATTTAGGATTTAATAAATTTAAAGTTCTTCAAAAATTAACATCTAGACATATTATTGCTCTTGGAGGTATTTCAATATTTAATGAAAGAAGAGTTAAATTATTAGATTGTTTTGGTATAAGTGGGATTTCTTATTTTCAAAAAAAAGGCCCCAAAAATGGGGCCCTTTTTATAAATTAAAATTTTGCAAATTAGAATGCAAAAGTTAAAATCATTTGATAACCTTCTCTGTCATCAGATGCAGAGTTGTTTACGTTATCAACAGAATGCATTGATACTGCAATTCCCATTGATCCCATAGTATAAGAAGCTCCGATAGCTACTGCTTCTTGATCTTTTGATCCAACTTTTTCTCTTGTGTTTGAACCATAAGAGATTGTTAAGTCATCATTAACTGCATAAGATATACCAATTCCAGTTGACTCGATGTCTGAAGAAGACTCATTGTCAGTTTCTGCAGTTTGGATACCAACAGTTACAGCACCGATTGCATACTTAGCAAACATTGTGCTTTCATTTGCTTTTGTACCAGTAGTTACTTCAACTTCACCTTCACCGTAACCAACAGTTAAACCGTCCATTCCAGTATAAGTTACACCATAGTCACTATAAGATACGTCAGTACCAGCGTCTGATGCATTTACGTAGTATAAGTTTAAGTTAAGTCCTGACTCATGAGCATATGTATATTTAAACGCATTGTCTCCTGCGTAACCATTTGTTCTTGAAGTGTCAGCACCAGTGATAACATCCCATGGCTCTTCTGAAGCAGTTGGCATCACATCATCGTTTCCATCTAAGAAACCACCTGTACCGTGACCACCAAATACTAATGTTCCAGCATCACCTAGATCAAAAGTTAATGAATAGCTATCTACACCACCTGTACCTGCAGTTGCTTTAGCATCTCCATCAAGTTCCACTGAGTATGTTACACCAATATCGTTAACATCTCCTGAAGCAGAAAATGTAACTGAGTCTTCCATTACCCAACCATTACCGTGGTTAGATTTTTCATCACCACCAGTAAATGTCATTGTAGCACTACCGCTTGCTGACATTTCAGCAGCTGAAACTGATCCAGCAACTAAAGAACCAGCTAATGCAGTTAGTCCTATTTTTGTATATTTGTTCATATTAAGTACTCCTTGTTTTATGTTTAATATTAAACATGGCTTTTTTATCAAAAAAGCACTAAGACTGTTAAGTTTAAGATAAATATAGTAAAATAAATACTAATATGTTGCATATTTGCATCATATAAAAGTATTTAAAATTGGGGGTTTTATTGAATTTTTTGTATAAATCTTTAGAATTTTAGGTTTATCCTGGTTTCAAAGTAAAAATTAAAATGATATCTAGAATTTTTAAATACATTACATGTAAGGTAATTATTTTTTTACTCATTAGTTCCTGCACAAATGGTTTCGAGGGAGGAGATGCGCGTAAAAGACCACCTCAAGTAAAAGATCGAATTAAAAAAAATATTGAGGAAGGAAGAGGTTTCAGGTTAATGGGTGGAAATCAGAAAAATGTTGGAGAATTTGATTTTGCTAGTTCAAATGAATTATGGAGAGCTTCTTTAGACACTTTAGATTTTATGCCTTTAGCTTTAGCAAACTATAGTGGAGGCATAGTAGTTACAGATTGGTACAGTGACAGTGAAACCAGCAATGAATCTGTTAAAATTTCAGTAAGATTTTTAAGTAATGAAATCAGGTCAGATGCATTGATAGTTAAAGTTTTTTATAAAAATTGTTCTGTGCAACAAACCTGTAAAATTACAGATCGATCTAGCGCCTTATCATCTGAATTAACAGAAAAAATATTAGCAAAGGCAGCTGTATACGAAAAAGAAAACCAGTCTAAGAACAAAAAGAAATATATTAATAAAGCATTAGAAGATTAATCATTTAATTTAATTATTATCGTGGAAAGATATAATTTCAAAGAAGTAGAAGACAAGTGGCAAAGATATTGGGAAAACGAAAAAGCATTTCAAACAAAATTAGATAAAACAAAGAAAAAATTCTATTGCTTAGAGATGTTTCCTTACCCGTCAGGTAAAATTCATATGGGCCACGTTAGAAATTATACTATTGGAGATGTTTTATCTAGATATAAAAAACTTAGAGGTTTTAATGTACTACATCCAATGGGATGGGATTCTTTTGGTATGCCCGCCGAAAATGCAGCAAGGGAAAATAAACTAGATCCTAAAGATTGGACAATCGAAAACATTAATGCAATGAAAAGCCAATTAAAAAGATTGGGTTTCTCTTTGGATTGGGACAGGGAAATTTCAACTTGTGATGAAAACTATTACAAACACCAACAAAACTTTTTTTTGGAATTACTAGAAAAAGGTCTAGTTTATAGAAAAGAAAATTATGTCAATTGGGATCCAATTGATGAAACAGTTTTAGCAAATGAGCAAGTTATAGACGGCAAGGGATGGAGGTCAGGTGCTACTGTCCAAAGAAAAAAATTAAGCCAGTGGTTTTTTAACATATCTAAATTTTCTCAAGATTTATTAGATGGACTAGAAACATTAGATACTTGGCCTAATAAAGTAAAAACCATGCAAAAAAATTGGATTGGTAAATCATTTGGTTGTGAAATTAATTTTGATATTGAAGGCGAACTACCCATCGATAAAATAAAGTGCTTTACAACACGACCAGATACCTTGTTTGGTTTTTCTTTTTTAGCATTATCAGTCGATCATGAAATTTCCAATTTCTATAAAGATAATAAAGAATTTATAAAATTTAGAGAGCAATGTTCTAAAACTGGAACAACTGAGGAAGCAATTGCCGTTGGTGAGAAAATTGGATTTAAGACAAATTTACTTGCAAAAAATCCTTTGGATCCAAGTAAGAAAGTTCCAGTGTATTTTGCTAACTTTGTTTTAATGGATTATGGATTTGGTGCAGTATTTGGTTGTCCAGCGCATGATCAAAGAGATTTTGATTTTGCAAAAAAGTATAATTTAGAAATTAGAACAGTAGTAAGACCAAAAGAAGCAGATGGAAATTTTAATGTAGAAAAAGAGGCTTATGCTGGTCCGGGTATAATTATTAACTCAGAATTTTTAAATGGGCTTAATGCTCCAGAAGAATCTGTAAAAGATGCAATAGACATACTGGAGAAAAAAAAACTGGGTAAAAAAAAAATTAATTATAGACTGAAAGATTGGGGTGTGTCACGACAAAGATATTGGGGATGTCCAATTCCAATAGCATACGATAAAAAAGGCAAGGTAGTACCAATACCTAAAGAAATGTTGCCTGTTAAATTACCTGAAAAAATTGATTTAAATGTAAAAGGAAATCCATTGGACAGTCAAAAGAATTGGCAAGAAATAGTTATAAATGGCGAAAAATGCAAAAGAGAAACTGATACTCTTGATACATTCGTATGTTCATCATGGTATTACTTAAGATTTTGTTCACCAAATGAAAAGAATTATGGTTTTAATAAAGAAGATATAAATTATTGGATGCCAGTAGACCAATATATAGGTGGTGTAGAGCATGCTATATTACATTTGCTCTATTCACGTTTTTTTATGAGAGCTATTGATTACAAAAACAGTAATTTCAATATAACAGAGCCATTCAAAAGTTTATTTACTCAGGGAATGGTTTGCCATGAAACTTACAAAGATGAAGATGGAAATTGGTTGAGTCCAGACGAAATTAAAAAAGTAAATAATAAAATTGTGCAAAAAAATAACCCCACTAAAGAAGTGAAAGTTGGACCATCAGAATCGATGTCAAAATCAAAAAAAAATGTAGTTGATCCTGAATTTATAATCAATAATTATGGAGCGGACTCAGTTAGATTATTTATATTATCTGATAGTCCTCCTGAAAAAGATGTTCAATGGTCTGAACAGGGAATGGTTTCATCTTATAAATTTATTCAAAAGTTTTGGATATTGCACAAACAGATTAAATCAAAAATATCTAATGAAAGTCAAAATAATTATGATAATGATTTTGAAAAGTACACTAGTCAATTGATAATTAAATTTACAGATAATTTAGAAAAGTTTAATTATAATGTAATAATTGCACATATGTACGAGACTTACAATTACCTAATAAATTTCATCAGAACAAAAAAAAATTTAAAAAATTTAAAAGATAACTACTCAAAAATTCTCTTATGCTTTTCACCGGTTATTCCACATTTTGCCAATGAATGTCTTAGCGAACTAGGGGTGTTAAAAAAGGACAAATGGCCTGAATATGACAAATATTCATTAGAAAATGAGGATATTAATTTTGTAATCCAAATTAACGGAAAAAAAAGAGGAATATTAAATGCTAAAAAAGGTATTAAAGAAATTGAAGTTCTGCAATTAGTAAGAGAGGATCGAAATATCAATAAATATTTGCAAGATAAGGAGATTAAAAAGACTATATTTGTTAAGAATAGATTAATTAATTTTTTGTTAAATGAATAAAACAATTCAAATATTATTTGTACTGATTTTTTTAATAAGCGGCTGTTCTTATGAGCCAATTTTCATGAGTAAAAAATATGATTTTAAATTTGTAAAGATTGTTTCTGAAGGAGATATTAATATTAATAAAATTATAAAAAAAAATTTATTAGAGAAAAGTAGTGAAATTTCTGAAATAAATTACATTTTGAGTATTATTTCTAAAAAAGAAAAAGAAATTATTTCATCAAATACAAAAGGTGATCCTGAAGTATATAAATTAAAAGTAAATCTAAAATATTATTTGTATCTTAATGATAAATTAATTATTGAGAATCAAATATTTAAACAAACAAATTATAACAACATCAATGATAAGTTTGAACTTTCTAAGTATGAAGATAATATATTAAAAAACTTATCTGAAAGTATTTCTTCAGAATTACTAGTTTCAATTACAACTTTAAAAAAATGATTGTTAAACAATATCAGATAGAAAATTTCAAATTAGACAAGCACAATATCTATCTTCTTTATGGTAAAAATGAAGGTTTCCAAAATGAAATTATTGAGAAAAAATTTTTGAAAAATTTTGATGGTACTATTGATAAGTATGAACAAGAAGACGTAATAAACAATTATGAGGAGATAGTCAGCAGTATCCTTAACAAATCTCTTTTTGAAAATAAAAAAATAATAATTGTAAACAGAGTTTCCGATAAATTACTAAATTTTATAAAGTACATATCTGACAGTAAAGCAATGGATATCAAGATCATAATAAAAGCTGGTATTCTTGATAAAAAATCTAAATTAAGGAATTTATTTGAAAAGGCCGAAGATTTGGTTTGTATACCTTTTTACGAAGATGATAATAAAAGTTTACTCCAAATAATTAATAATTTTTTAATTAAAAACAATATAAAATTGTCAAGAGAGTCAATCAATCTAATCATAGAAAGAGTTAATGGAAATAGAATTAGTCTCTACAATGAGTTAAATAAAATTCTTTATTATTCTTTTTCTAAGAAAAATATTGATTTTGATACAATTCAAAAATTGAGCAATCTTTCTGAAAACTATCAAGTTAACAAATTAGCAGATTATTATCTTGAAAAAAATAAAAAAAACGTTGCAAAGATTTTAAATGAAAATAATTATTCAGATGAAGATTGTATTTTAATACTTAGAACTTTACTTATAAAATCAAAAAGATTGCTATATATTTTAGAAAAATATGAAGAAGATAAAAACTTAGATCAAATAATTTCGACAATAAAACCACCAATTTTCTGGAAAGATAAAAATAGTCTAAAAAAACAAGCAAATAACTGGTTTTTAGAGGAGTTAAAGAAAAAGATTTACAAAATTAATGAGGTTGAATTTTTGGCAAAAAATAATTCTAAAAGCTCATTAAATATCGTCTCAGACTTTATTGTAAACTATTAATAATTATTTTTAATTATTTTTATCAACCTATCTAGTTGATCAATATCTTTATATTCAAAAGATAAAGTGCCTGAATTATTTTTTTTATTTCTTAAAACAACTCTCATTCCTATTCTATCAGATAAGTCATTTTCTGTTGCTATTGTATTTGAATCTTTAGATTTATCAAATTTCTTTGAACCTTGTTTCAAAACTCTTACTAAGTTTTCGGCTTGCCTTACAGATAATTTTTTTTTTATTATTTTCTCTGCTAATAATAATGCATTATCTAAACCTACTAAAATCTTTGCATGACCATGCGTTATTACATTAATTCTTATCATATCCATCACCTTTTCCGGTAGAGATAGTAAGCGTAAGGAATTGGAAATATGAGATCTACTTTTTCCGATAAATTTAGAAACACTGTCATGGTCGTACCCAAAATTTTGTATAAGGTTTTTGTAACTTTCAGCTTCCTCTATCGGATTTAAATCTTTTCTTTGAACATTCTCTATTATTGCTAACTCTAATGATTTTAAATTATCTGCCTCAATTATAACAACTGGTACCTCGTGGATACCCGCTGATTGTGCAGCCTGCCATCTTCTTTCACCAGCAATTAGTTCAAATTTATCTTCTTGATTTTCTGATTTTCTAACTATTAAAGGTTGAATAATACCTCTTTCTTTAATTGAATTTGATAATTCATTTAGTGACTCTTTTTCAAACAATTTTCTTGGCTGATTTTTGTTTGGTACAATTGAGCTTATTGAGATTTTATTATTTGAACTTTTTAAATTACTATCTCCTATCAAAGATGACAATCCTCTCCCTAAACCCTTTTTATTTTTAAATGGATTTATCATGCTGCGCTCTCTACTTGTTTGTCCTGTTCTAAAAATTCATCAGTAAACTTAAAATATGCTTTACTGCCTGGGCACTTATTATCATACAGTAAGACTGGGATCCCGTGTGACGGGGCCTCGGACAATCTAACATTCCTTGGCACAGCTGTTGAGTAAACTTTATCTTTAAAATAGTTTCTTGCTTCCAATTCAACTTGATTTGAAAGCTTATTTCTTTTATCAAACATAGTCAGAAGGATACCTCTTATCTCCAACAATGGGTTTAGGTTGGATTTTATCCTCTCAATAGTTTTCATCAGTTGTGTGAGACCTTCTAAAGCAAAAAATTCTGTCTGAAGAGGCACAACCAGTGCATCTGAGGCTACAAGTGCCATAATTGTGAGTAAGCTAAGTGATGGAGGACAATCTATGAGAATATAATCGTATGATGCTCTAGAATCATTTAAAATAGAGGTCAATTCGTCCTTTAATTTAAATGCTCTACGGCTATCGCCTGCAGTTTCTACCTCAAGACCAGACAAATCAACATTTGAGGTAATTAAATTGAGATTTGCAAATTTCGTTGGCTGTATAACTTCTAAAATTTTCTTGTTTCCATTTAAAACATTGTAAATTGTTTTATCAGAATTTGTTGTGTTTGATAACCCAAGACCTGTCGTAGCATTACCCTGGGGATCAAGGTCAATTACCAAAATTTTTTTTCCTTTCATCGATAAACCTGCTGCTAGATTGATCACAGTAGTTGTCTTACCTACTCCCCCTTTCTGATTTATGATTGAAATAATTTTTTTTTCCATTTTTTTTTCAATTTTGCATTTTTTTTTTTAGATTTAAAAATTTATTAGACTGAAATAAAATTTTCATATGTATATTAACTACCCTACACATTTCTTTTTTTTAAATTTGATATTTTAACAATCATTGATTCTTTACTAGTCAAACTTATTTTTTCTTCATAATCAAATTTCCATAACTTGTGTGCATCATCTAAAATTTTTTTGCCACTCTTGCCTAAAAATAAAATTATATACTTAAAATTTTTAAAATTATTTTGAGCTATTTGAAAAATTATTGGTAACGGTTTAAATGCACGAGAGATAATTACATCTGTGCTTAAGTTCATTTCATCAAAAATATTTTTTCTATGAATTTCTGAATTTAAATTAAATTTTTTTGTCATTTCTTTTAAAAAAATACTCTTGTGGTAGCTTTTTTCATAAAAAATTAGCTTAAATACTGGTTTTTTTGGTTTCATCAAAATCCCCAAAACTATGCCAGGCAATCCTGCACCGGAACCTAAATCTGTGCATGTTTTAATATCATTTTTATTAACAAAATCAATAGTTTGAGCACTATCTTCTATATGCCTATATTTTATAGACTTTTCTGTTCTTTTGCTTATTAAGTTTATAGTCTTATTTTTTAAAATTATAGATTTTGAATAGTCCTCTAGTTCTTTTAGTGTTTCACGTGAAACATCTAGATTAAAAATTTTATCAAATTTATAAATATTAGAATCAATCAAGCTATATGCTTAATAGACTTTCTTTTGAGATGAGACAACAAAATATATACTGCAGCTGGAGTAATTCCGTCAATTCTTAGCGCTTGCCCCATTGTTTTAGGCTTAATTTTCTTAAATTTTGATTTTACCTCATTAGATAATCCAGAAAAACTGTCATAATTTAAATTTTCAGGTATTAATAAGTTTTCATCTCTTTTAAATGCCAATATATCTGCTTTTTGCTTCTTTAAATAACCTTTATAATGCGAATTAATTTCCAATTGTTCATCAATTTCACGTGAAAAATACTTGATTTCAGGCCATATCTCTCTAATTTTATTCATATTTACTAATTTTTGTCCTAGTATTTGATTTGCTGATCTAGGAATACCGTCTTTAGCAATATTAATACCAAATTTACTTACTTTAGATGGTGTAATCATCAATTTATCCATTTTAGAACCTATTTTAGATAATTTACTATATTTATCCTTAAATATTTTTTCTCTTTCATTTAAGACCAACCCAATTTCTATACCTTTTTGGGTTAATCTCATATCAGCATTATCTGACCTTAGTGAAAGTCTGTACTCTGCTCTTGATGTAAACATTCTATATGGTTCTGCAACCCCTTTGGTTACTAGATCATCTATCATAACTCCAATGTAAGCTTCTGAACGATCTAAAATAAATGGTTCCTTTTTTTTAAAGGCTAGAGCAGCATTTGTTCCAGCTATTAAGCCTTGAGCAGCTGCTTCCTCATATCCAGTGGTTCCATTAATTTGACCAGCAAGATAAAGGTTTTTTATTTTCTTAGTCTCTAAAGTTAAAAAAAGCTCCCTAGGATCTACAAAATCATATTCTATTGCATATCCTGGCCTTAAAATTTTTACGTTCTCTAAACCATTGATTTTACTACATAATTCTTGCTGCACATCTGCTGGAAGTGAGGTTGATATTCCATTTGGGTAAATCACATGATCATTTAATCCTTCTGGCTCTAAAAAGATTTGATGTCTCTGCTTATCTGCAAATTTTTTTATTTTATCCTCTATAGACGGACAATATCTCGGTCCCACACCTTTTATACTTCCTGAGTACATCGCGCTTCGTTTTATATTTTTAGAAATAATTTTATGAGCAGCTTCGTTAGTATATGTTATTCGACATGAAATTTGTTTATTAAGATTTTTTTTTGTAAGAAAAGAAAAAAAGTATGGATCATCATCTGCATGCTGCTCCTCTAAATTTTGAAAATTTATTGTACGAGCATCAAGTCTAGGGGGGGTTCCTGTTTTTAGTCTTCCTATATTAAAATAATATTTTGATAATTGCTCACTTAAACCTGTTGAGGGTTTTTCATCAAATCTTCCAGCTGGTGTTATTTCATCACCAATATGAATCAAACCATTTAAAAAAGTGCCGGTTGTTAAAATCAACTTAGAAGATTTAATTTCCTTACCTGATTGTGTTATAAAACCTACTATATCATTATTTAAAAAATTGAACTTAATTACAGGATCTGAAAAAATGCTTAAATTACAGTAGTTTACAAGTTTTTTTTGCATAAATTTTTTATATAGCGATCTATCACTTTGTGTTCTTGGCCCTCTTACTGCTGGGCCTCTACTTCTATTTAAAAGTCTAAATTGAATACCTGATTTATCTGCGACTTCTCCCATAACACCATCAAGTGCATCTATTTCTCTAACAAGATGTCCTTTGCCTAAACCACCGATTGCTGGATTACAAGACATCTCACCTATGGTATCAAGTTTGTGTGTGAATAGAGCAGTGTTAACACCTAGTCTTGCAGAAGCAGCTGCCGCTTCACAACCAGCATGGCCGCCACCAATTACTACTACGTCAAATCTCAACTCATTTTTCATAGCTGTAATTTATTATTGATCTTAAAATTTACAAGAAAACACTTAAATTTGTTTAAAAATCTACTAGTATCAACGATTATTTGCCTATGCAAAAATCACTAAAAATCGAGCCCAATATTTCTTCAACATCAACATTTCCAACAATCATGCCTAGAGCTCTAGTTGCCAATCTTAAATCTTCAGCTGCTTTATCAAAATCTTCAATTGAACTTTTTTTTTCAAAATTTGTTAAGTGCTCAACACATTTTTCAAGATTTGTTCTATGTCTTTGTCTCGTGATATAAATATCTTCATTAGAAATAAATTTATTTTTCAAATTTTTTTTAATTATATTGATAAGTTTGTCTAAATTTTTTTCCTGTTTTATTGAAATTTGAACTGACTCATATTTTTCAATTTCATTGTTTAAATGATCAAAACCAAGATCTATTTTATTAATTACTAAAATTGATTTTTTTGGTTCAAAATTGCTTAAAAATTCAGCAAAATCTACACTTTTGGGTTCTATAACTATTAGGTTTAAATCAGCACTTTCAGCTCTATCTAATGCTAGTTTTATGCCCTTTCTTTCTATCTCGTCTTTTGATTCTCTAATCCCAGCAGTATCAGACACTACAACCGGGAAACCATCTAAATTTAAATGAGTCTCTATTACGTCTCTTGTTGTTCCTGCTATTTCTGAAACAATAGCTATATTTCTTCTAGATAAATAATTTAATAAAGAGGATTTACCAGCATTGGTAGGACCAACAATAGCGATTTTGAAACCTTCTCTAATTCTTTCTCCTACTTTTTGATCATTTAGTATTTTTTCTATTTCTATTTTAATGTTTTTGGTTTCTGAATTTATATTTTTTAAAATATTTATTGGTAAATCATCTTCAGGAAAATCAATTTTGGCTTCAATATTTGATAATACTTTTAATAATCTTTCTCTTAATAAGTTGAATTTATCAGCGCTTTTGCCTGACATAATTTTTACAGCTTGTTGTCTTTGAATTTCTGTCTCCGATGAAATTAAATCAGAAATACTTTCAGCTTTAAGTAAGTTTATTTTACCATTTTGAAATGCGATTTTTGTAAACTCTCCTGGCTCTGCCAATCTGCAACCGTCAATAATTGAAAGTGATGCGTGAATAGCTTCAACAACTGCTTTGCTGCCATGGACATGAAATTCAGCCATATCTTCGCCTGTGTAGCTTCTAGGCCCAGGAAACCATATTAAAATACCCTCATCAATAAGCTTATTATCCTTGATTTTGTTAATTTTTCTCTTAGATGCCACTCGTGGCTTAGGTAACTCTTTGTTTGTTAATTTTAGTATTACTTTTTTTGTATCTGGACCAGAAACTCTTATAACCGATATGCCGGCCAATCCAGGACCAGAAGAAAGAGCATATATTGTCATTAAATTAATTATAGCTAGTATTAGACTTAAATATATAAATTTTTCTATGATAATTTGGATTGCATCTTATCCGAAATGCGGAAATACTTGGGTTAGATCGCTCCTATCGGCATATTACTTTTCTAAAGATGGAGAATTTAATTTTGATCTTTTAAAAAATATTAAACAATTTCCAAGTCCATATTTTTTTCCTAATAAAATTAATACTATTGAGGAAGCTTCAGCAAGTTGGATACCTGTTCAAAAAAAGATTAAGGAAACAAAAAAAGTTTATTTTTTAAAAACACACAATGTTTATGGTGCATATAAAGGTAATAATTTCACTTCTCCAGATTATACGTTGGGAGCAATAAATATTGTACGAGACCCTAGAAATGTAATTACCTCATTGATGAATCATTTTCTAATCAATGAAGAGGATGCTCTTAAAATGATGAGCAACGTACATAGAAATTTAAGAGATCGGAATGATAAAGATAATTATGCAACTTATTCATTTATTAGTTCTTGGGATAAAAACTATAAGTCTTGGAAATTAGCTAAAAATATAAATAAAATATTCATAAGATATGAGGACCTAGAAGATAATATTGATAAAACTTTTTTAAAAATTATTAAGTTCACAAATGAAGTAATGAAAAAAAATGATGAAATTGATTTTGAAAAACTTAAGAAATCTATAAAGACAACCGAATTTGATTTATTAAAAAAAAAAGAGGAAAAAGATGGTTTTGATGAAGCTATTTACTCATCAGATGATGGAGAAACAAGAGCATTTTTTAATCTAGGGAAAAATAACAATTATAAAAAACTTTTAAAAAATAAAACAATTAAATCTATTGAAGAGTTATTTAGCAAAGAAATGAAAGAACTTGGATATCTTTAGTATTAAGATGGCTTATTCATTGAATTAAAAAAATCGGAATTATTTTTTGTTTCTTTCAATTTAGAATTTATAAATTCAATTGCATCCATAGATCCCATGGGGGCAATAATTCTTCTTAATACGTTCATTTTTTGAAGATCATTTTTTTCAAAAATTAATTCTTCTCTTCTAGTTCCAGATTTTGTTATATCAATAGCTGGAAATATTCTTTTTTCCGAAATTTTCCTATCTAAAATAGTCTCGCTATTACCTGTTCCTTTGAATTCTTCAAATATTACTTCATCCATTCTGCTACCAGTATCTATAAGAGCGGTAGCTATAATGGTTAAGGAACCTCCTTCTTCAATATTTCTTGCTGCACCAAAAAATCGTTTTGGTCTTTGCAGTGCGTTTGCATCAACTCCTCCAGTAAGTACTTTTCCAGAGCTAGGGACAACTGCATTATAAGCTCTTCCTAGTCTAGTTATTGAGTCTAAAAGAATTACTACATCTTTTTTATGTTCTGTTAATCGTTTTGCTTTTTCTATGACCATTTCTGCAACTGCAACATGTCGCTGTGCCGGTTCATCAAATGTTGAACTTATCACTTCTCCTTTAACAGTTCTTTGCATATCAGTTACTTCTTCAGGCCTTTCATCAATTAATAAAACCATCAAGTAACACTCTGGATGGTTTGCAGTTATTGAATTTGCAATGCTTTGTAAAATCATTGTCTTACCTGCTTTAGGCGGTGAAATAATAAGAGACCTTTGTCCCTTTCCAATTGGGCTAACTAAATCAATTAATCTTGGTGTCAAGTCTACCTTTTTATCTATCTTCACAGCCTCAACTTCCATTACAAGTTGTTTGTTAGGATAAAGAGGTGTTAAGTTGTCGAAAGCAATTTTGTGTTTAAATTTTTCAGTTTCTTCAAAGTTAATTTTGCTTACTTGCAATAGCGCAAAATATCTTTCTCCCTCTTTAGGAGATCTTATTGGTCCTTCAACCGTATCACCTGTCCTTAGTCCAAAACGTCTTATTTGATTTGGGCTTACATAAATATCATCAGCACCAGGCAAATAATTAGACTCGATTGCTCTTAAAAAACCAAAACCATCTTGGAGCAATTGAAGAACTCCGCCTCCTGTAATTTCTTCTCCTTTTTCTGCAAGTTTCTTTAAAATAGCAAAATAAATCTCTTGCCTTCTGAGTGTGCTAGCATTCTCTATTCCTAAATTTTCAGCTTCTTTTATTAACTGTTCTGAACTTTTTTCTTTTAATTCTTGTATATTCATATTGGGAGATTGTTATTAGATAAGTCTAATATAGTAATGTGTTTACAATTATTCAAGTCTATAAAGGCTTAAAAACAACAACAAAAACAATCAAAATAAGTAATAATGTAGGTATTTCATTAATAATTCTGTAAAATTTGTGAGTATGTATATTTTGATCCATTTTGAATTGGAAAAGAATATTGCCAAGATAAAAATGGTAAAGTGTCAAAATAATAACAAAAACTATTTTTAGAATCATCCATGTTTGTCCAATTTGTTGAAATCCTATACTGTAAATTAAAATAACTCCAAAAATCCAAGACAAAATCATTGCAGGAGTCATTATGTAGAAAAATAATTTTCTTTCCATTGTCTTAAATATTTCTGAAGTTTTTTTTTCTGAACTATTTTGAGAGTGGTAAACAAAAATTCTAGGCAAATATAAAAGTCCTGCCATCCAAGATATGACTGAGATTAAATGCAACGACTTAAATAATAAGTAAAAATTCATTATTAAATATTTTTTTCAATCAAATTTTTTAACAAAAGAATATGATCATCACTATCATTCAAGCAAGGAACCATGTCAAAATTTTCTCCCCCTGAGTCTATGAAGCTCTCTTTACCTTGTATAAGAATTTCTTCTAATGTTTCTACGCAATCAGAAGAAAAGCCAGGACATATTGCTAGGACATTTTTTTTTCCATCATTTGGTAAACTTTCAAGGGTCTTATCTGTATAAGGTTGCAACCATTCTTGCGGTCCAAATCTTGACTGAAATGTCGTTTTAATTTCTATAGTATTAAACTTTTCAGTCATCAGCCTTGTGGTTTTGTGACAATAACAATGATATGGATCGCCTTTATCAAAGTACTTTTTAGGAATACCGTGATAAGAAGCTAATATTAAATCTGGTTTCCAATCAATCTCACTAATTTTTTTATTTATAGAGTTTACTAATGCTTCTATGTACAATGGATGCGATTCATAGTGTGGTATTATTTGCAAAGATGGTTGCCATCTCATATTCATCAAAGTCCTATAGACCTCATCACAAACTGTTGCGGTGGTGGCTGCAGCATATTGAGGATATAAAGGTAAAATTACTAAATTTTCACATCCTTCCGAATGTAACTTCGCTATTTTGCTTTTGATACTTGGGTTCCCATATCTCATCGCAAAATCAATAATTAAGTTTTCCCTTTTTAAATACTCAGAAGTTTTTTCTGTTTGTTTCTTTGTGTAATAAAGTAATGGAGACATATTTTCATCTTTCATCCAAATTTCTTTATAGGCTTTTGCTGTTTTAGAGGGTCTAAAAGTTAAAATAAAAAGATTAAGAATTATTTGCCATATAATTGGATTGACTTCTATAACTCTTCTATCAGATAAAAATTCCTTTAAATATTTCCTTATATCAAACCAATTAGTAGAATCAGGAGTTCCGAGGTTGATCAATAAAACTCCGGTTTTTCCAAATTTAATAGTTGGGTGTTCTTTTTTCATTTATAATTTCTAACAGTTTCTACAAGTTCATAAACCATATCCACTTCTGTTTCAGGCAAAATACCATGACCTAAATTGAAAACATAAGGGTGGTCTTTAAATATTTTGAGGTATTTTCTGATTTGATTATTTAAAGTTTCTCTATTAGATAAAAGGATCTTGGGGTCTAAGCCTCCTTGTATCGGTATATCTAAAGATTTAATTAAATTTTCTGGGTCTACATTATAATCAATATTTATCATGCTAGGCTTAACAATTTTAGCAAATCTAACATAATCAGTAATGCCTCTTGGGAAACATATAACAGGTACACCTAAATTTTTTACATGATTCACTAGAGACAATGTTGGACCATACAAAAATTTGTCAAAATCCTCTTGTATTAGACCAGCCCAACTATCGAAAATTTGAATTATTGTGGCACCTGCTTTTATTTGGTTTTCTATATGAATCTTAATAAATCTATCTAACAAATTTAAAATCTCATTAATTAAAATTTTGTCTTTGAAAAAATCTTGAGATAACCCGTTCTTGGGTGAAACTTTGTTTATCATATAAACCAACAACGTCCATGGAGCTCCTACAAATCCAATTAAATCCCTAGTTTCAAGATCTTTAGTATTTTTAAGATTAGATAATAATTTATATATAGGCAATAAATTTTCCGTAAACTTATCCTTGGTTACACTTTGGATTTTATTTAAATCAATAGTTCCAAGACTAGGACCAAAGTTTTTTTTAAATTCAACAAACTGGCCCATCCCATAAGGAACCATTAATATATCTGAGAATATTATTGCAGCGTCAAAACCAAATCTTTTTATTGGCTGCAATGTTATCTCCTCAGCTAAGGTATGATTTAAACACAATTTAATGAAATCTGGATTTGATTTTCTGATTTCCCTAAACTCTGGCAAATATCTACCAGCTTGTCTCATCAACCAAACTGGATTAACTTTAGTGCTTTTATTTATTAAACATTCTTTTATTGGTGTCATCTATATTAAGATAATTATATTTAGTATTTATTATTAGTATGTATTGTTAATAACGTAAATTACCCAATTTCAACATTTTATTAACTTTTTATACATCTTATGATCTAAAAAACCCTCTAAATTCAAGGGTATTTAATTATTTTATAAAGCTTTAAAATTGTTAATAAGATATTCACATTAATTTTAGATGTTAATTAAATGAGCATAAAAAATTTTTCTTTTGGAATTTTAACAGTTGAGAATTATTTCTTAAACAAAAATTAGTTTATAAACAATTTATACATGAAAAATACACACCAAATATTCTTAATTTCCGACTCAACTGGGGAGACACTAGATAGAATTTTCATGGCTTTAAAAGCTCAATTTAATAATTTTAATTATGAACTCAATCAATTTTCTTTTACAAGAACAGAAAGTCAAATATCAACAATTCTTAAAAATGCGAAAATGCAAGAAAGCCCTATTATATTATATACCGTAGTTAATAGTAAACTTGCAAAGTATTTGGCAGAAGAAGCAAACAAGATAAATATACCTTGTTTTGGTGTTTTGGGAGATTTGATCTTAAATTTTTCAAAAATTCTTAACCAAAAAGCTACACATAAACCAAGTGGACAGTACGTATTAGATGAAGAATATTATAAAAGAATCGAAGCAATTCAATTTACAATGAACCATGATGACGGTAATCAAACAGGAAATATAATTGAATCTGATATTATCTTAATTGGTGTCAGTAGAACGAGTAAAACACCAACCTCTATTTATCTTGCAAATAAAGGTCTAAAGATCGCCAACATACCATTAGTAAATGAAATGAAAATTCCAAAATCTGTAACAGAGTCAAAAAAATTGTGTGTGGTTGGTCTAATAACTGAAGCGGAAAGACTTTTTGATATTCGACGTAACAGGTTAAATTCACTTAAAGAAAATGAAGCATCTGATTATACCAACTTAGAAAAAATTAAAATTGAAGTAGAGCAGTCAAAGAAAATTTTTAAAAAAAATAATTGGCCTACAATAGATGTAACAAGAAAATCAGTTGAGGAAACTGCTGCTTCAATTATAAAAATTTATGATATAAAAAATAAAAATGCATAAGCTAGTTTTAGCGTCAAAAAGTAAAGTAAGACATCAAATTCTATTAAAATATGATATGGAATGTATAGTTAAACACTCAAATGTCGATGAAGATCCAATAAAAAAAAGCTTACTCAATGAAGGCGCGACTCCAGAAATTATCTCAAAAAACCTAGCTGAATTAAAAGCAAATAAAGTCAGTCAAAAATTATTTGATCAACTAGTTTTGGGAGCTGACAGCGTTATAGATTTAAATGGTGAATTAATTTCTAAACCGGGAAACAGAGAGGAAGCATTCAATATTTTAAAAAAATTAAATGGAAAAATACATCACCTAATAAGCTCTGCTTGTATATCAAAAAATGGATCAATGGTGTGGAATTATACAGATAAAGCAAGTTTAACGATGAAAGAATTTTCAGACAAAGATCTAAAAGCATATTTAAGCAAAATAACAGACGAGGATTTATATGCTTATAATGTTTATCAGATAGAAGGAGAAGGACGAAATCTATTTTCTAAAATCGAGGGAGATGAAAATACTATAATGGGCCTTCCTGTTGATAAAATTAAACAGTATATTAAAAGTTTATCGTGAAAAAATATTTAGTTGTTGGCAATCCTATTGAGCATTCATTATCGCCAAAACTTCAAAATTATTGGTTAAATTTTAATAAAATTGAGGCTATTTATGGCAAGTTACAGGTATATGACGATGATTTGAAAGAATTGTGTAACAGTATTAAGAACGGTCAATTAAATGGTCTTAATATTACAGTCCCTTTTAAAAAAAAAATTATACCTCATTTAGATGTATTAAGTGGACATGCATTAAGAACTCAATCTGTGAATACAGTTTGTCTTAATAATGGAAATGTTACTGGTTACAATACTGATATTGAAGGATTTGAACTTAGTATTAAAAAATTAAATTACGACGTTAAAAACAAAAAAATAGTCATTTTGGGAGCAGGAGGAGTTGTTCCTTCAATCATTTATGCTTTAAAAAAAATGAATGCTCAACAAATATATCTAAGCAACAGAACAAAAGAGAAAGCTGAAATTTTAAAAAATTTATTTGAAGGCATAGAGGTTATAGATTGGGGATCACTTCCCACTTTTGATATGATTATTAATGCTACTAGCTTAGGCTTAAAGCAAAATGATAAATTTGGGATTGATTTTTCAGTAGCTGAAAAAAATAAACTTTTTTTTGATGTTATTTATAATCCATTCAACACTGATTTTTCTGAGGCTGGAAATAAACCAGGAAACATAATCGAGAATGGTTTAAATATGTTTTTATTTCAAGCACAAAAAGCATTTAGTATATGGCATAATTTTGAACCAAAGATTGATCAAGAAGTAATAAAATTTTTAGAAGGTTAGAATTAGTGAGGCTTAATAATAAAATTGCAATAATAACTGGTTCAGCTTCTGGTTTTGGCAAAGGCATAGCAGAAAAGTTTACTCAGGAAGGGGCCAATCTAATATTAGTTGATGTAAATTCAAAATTATTAAAGAAAGTTTCTAAAGATTTATCTCAAGATTATTTTGTTGCGGATGTGTCTAAAGCATCTAACTTTAACTCTCTTTTAAGATATGCATATAAGAAGTACAATTCTGTGGATATATTTGTAAATAATGCCGGAATAACACATAAACCCAAATTCATGGAAACTGTTACTGAAAAAGAATTTGACAAAGTATTTAATGTAAATGCAAAGTCGGTCTATTATTGTGGAAAATATTTTGTGCCAAAAATGAAAAAATTAAAAAGAGGAGTTATTTTAAATGTTGCTTCAACAGCAGGATTATCTCCAAGACCTAAGTTGAATTGGTATAATGCAAGTAAAGGTTGGATGATTACTGCAACAAAAGCTATGGCAGTCGAATTGGCACCCTTTAAAATAAGAGTTAATGCTATAGCGCCTGTCGCTGGAAAAACCCCCTTATTAAAATCATTTATGGGAGGTAACACGCCGAAAAAAAAACAAGCTTTTTTATCAACTATACCAATGGGTAGATTTTCAACCCCTCATGATATGGGCAATGCTGCATGTTTTTTGTGCTCAGATGAAGCAAGCATGATCACAGGAGCAGTTTTGGAGGTTGATGGTGGGAGATGTATTTAATTTTTAATGATTAGAGTAGGAGTTATTGGAGCAATTGGTTCAGGTAAATCTTTTATATCTAAGCTTTTTAAATCACCAGTTTTTAATGCAGATAGAGAAGTAAATATGCTGTATAAAAATAGTTTTGAATGTTACAGAAAATTAAATAAAAAACTTCCTAAATTTGTCAAATCTTTCCCAGTATCTAAAAGTCAACTAATTAAAGCAATTAACCATGATAAAAAGAATTTAAAAAAAATATCTTCTGTAGTTCACCCATTAGTTAGAAAAAAAATGAAAATATTTATCAACAAAAATAAAAAAAGTAAAATTATAATTCTTGATATTCCATTACTAATAGAAAATAAACTTTACAATAAAAGGGATATTTTAATTTTTGTAAAAACTAATCAAAGAAAAGTAATAGAAAGATTAAAAAAAAGAAAAAATTATAACAAAAAAATTCTTTTTAAATTAAAAATGAATCAAACTAAACAGTTAAAAAAAAGAAAATTAGCAAATTATATTGTCGATAATAATTTTAGTCCAAATATAATGAGGAAAAAAATAAATTTTTTAAAAAATAAAATTTTAAATGAAAGAAATAGTTCTTGATACTGAAACCACAGGTCTTTCTATAAAAGAAGGACATAGAATAGTTGAAATAGGATGTATAGAAATTGAAAATTTAGTACCGACTAAAAATGTTTTTCATTGTTATTTAAATCCTGAGAGAAAAGTTTCTGAGAGCGCGTTAAAAGTTCATGGATACACTGACGAATTTTTAGCAGATAAAAAAAAGTTTAGTGATGTAGCAGATGATTTTTTAAAATTTATAAAAGATAAAAAAATAATAATTCATAATGCAGAATTCGATATAGGGCATCTCAACAATGAACTTCTATTAGCAAAAAAAGAAAAAATTTCGAAAGAAAATGTTATAGATACCCTTGAAATTGCTAGAAACAAATTTCCTGGGTCTGGCATCAGTTTAGATGCATTATGCAAAAGATTTAGAATAGATAATTCTAGGAGAAAAAAACACACAGCTTTAATTGATTGTGAACTACTATCAAAGGTTTACATTAATCTAATAGATCAAAAAGAACCAATATTTCAATTCCAAAAAGAAATAACTAAAAGAGAAAATGAAATAAATGAAGAGATAGATTATTCAAAAAAAATTATAAAACCTTCAAAACAAGAGTTAGAAAATCATAAAGAATTTATGAAAAGAGAATTCAAAAGAAATTTCTTTAATTAAGTTTTTGTTGATATAGTTTTTCAAAATCTATTTTTTTATCTAACTTCATATCTGGAAAACCGGCATCTTTAATAGACTTTAAAAAAATTCTCTCTAAATTAGGATATATATCATTTTGTAAATCACAAAGGATAAGTCTTTCTAATTCGTCTTTTTTCATTTCTTTATTTTTTAATTTAATTACAGTTGCATATGAAATTTCAAAATATGATTTCCTTTTATTTTCATTTTTATCTTTGTAGTTTAAATTTGTAATAACTTCGATAGTTTGATCTTTGATTGGTTTTGTTGATATGTTTAAGCCTAGAGTATATTTTGTTATATTTTCTCTACTAAATATAAACGTTTCAGCATCGGGAATTTCAACCGAAAGATCTTTAATATAATTAAGCACTATTTCATAATTTTTTGTCATTATCGTCACTTATATCCTCATAATCACCTTCAATATAATTATTTTTTTTTTTATTTTTATCAGTATTTTTTTTTATAAATTTACTAAGTAAAATTTTTCTAGTAAAAGGAACAACTAAAAGTATACCAACTAAGTCTGTGGCGAATCCAGGTAAAATCAAAAGAAACGCTGCAAATGCAAGAGTTGCTCCTGATAAAATTTCATAAACCGGCATCTCATTTTTTACTAATTGCCCAATTCCAGATTTTAAAGTATTAAAGCCTTCATATCTTACGTAGGCAATTCCGATCACGGCTGTTGTTAATATGAGTAAAACTGTATTAAATGCACCTATTTGTGATCCTATTTTGATAAATAAATATATTTCAATAAGAGGAATACCTATAATTAATATTAATGCTGTGTTCATTTGTCTATTATTTAATTAGCAGGTTGAAATTTATCAACATAGTAAATATTATACATATATGAGTTATAGCTTTGAATACATTGATATCATCCTTCTTGCAATGATAGCTGGTTTCATTTTTCTAAGATTGAGAGGAATTTTAGGAAAAAAAACTGGTTTTGAGGAAGATATTGATTCAAGTTTTGCTCATGAAGCTCCACCTTCAAAACCAACAGTTAATTTGAATGCAAGCACATTTGATGAAAATGCAAAAAAGGAATTTATAAATGGTGCAAAAATTGCATACGAGACGATAATCACAAATTTTGCCAAGGGAACTTTAAAAGATATCAAAACTTTATTAGGTAAAAGTGTTTATCAACAGTTTGAAGATGCAATAAAAGATAGACAAGATAAAAAACTTTCTTCTGAAACAACTTTTATTGGGATCAGCTCTGCTGAAGTAAAACAACACGAACAAAATAAAAATATGCTCGAAGTAACAGTTGAATTTGTAAGTGAAATTATTTCGTGCGTTAAAGATAAGGATAATAAAATAGTTTCAGGAGATCCTGAAAAAATAAAAAAAGTTTTAGATACTTGGAAATTTTCAAAAGATACCAGATCTTCAAATCCCAACTGGTTATTAATTGATACTCAAGCTTGACGGATAAGTTATCAGATAAAGATAAAAAAGATTGGCAAAATTTTTTAAATAGTTCTGAAAAACTTCAAATTAAAGACATAGAGCAAATAAACGATCAATCAGTTTTAGAAAGATCAATTGATTTACATGGCTTTACCTTGGAAGGAGCTAATAAAGAAATTTCAAAATTTATTGAGAATTGTTATTTAAATAAAGTAAAAAAAATTAACGTTATTACCGGTAAGGGAATGAGGTCAAAAAATATAAATGATCCTTATCAGTCTTCAGAACTTAGTATTTTAAAATATTCAGTGCCAGAGTATATTAAAAATAATTCTGAATTAATGAAGAAAATAATTAAAATTGATTTTGAGTCTGTCGACAGTCCATCAAAAGGAAATTTCAATATTATTCTTAAATCTATAAAATAAACTTAGAAAGATCTGTATCTTTTACTAGTTCACCGATGTTGTCTTTGATGTATTTGCCATCAACAGTTATTTTCTCTCCGGCTCTATCTGTAGCTGTAAAACTAATTTCGTCTAGTACTCGCTCAATAATAGTATGTAATCTTCTCGCGCCTATATTTTCTACTGACGAATTGACTTCACTTGCTATATGAGCAATTGTGTTAATTCCATCCTCTGTAAATTCTAAATCAACATTCTCAGTTTTTAATAGTGCTTTGTATTGCTTTATTAAACTATTATCTGGCTCCTTTAATATTCTAATAAAATCCTCACTATTTAAGGCATCAAGTTCAACTCTTATTGGAAGCCTACCCTGTAATTCAGGTAAAAGATCTGATGGTTTTGCTAACTGAAAAGCACCCGAAGCAATAAATAAAATATGATCAGTTTTAACAGGACCATATTTAGTACTTACAGTAGTACCCTCTATTAATGGCAACAAATCTCTTTGAACTCCTTCTCTCGATACATCTCCACCAACCCTGTCTGTTCTTGCAGAAATTTTATCAATCTCGTCCAAGAAAACTATTCCGTTATTTTCTGTTGAATCTTTTGCTGATTTTATAATTTTATCTTGTTCTATAAGCTTGTCTGATTCTTCATTTATTAAAATTTCATGAGACTCTTTTACTGACATTTTTTTTTTCTTAGGTTTTTGACCCATGGATTTTCCAAGCATGTCAGAAATATTTATCATCCCAACATTAGCTCCTGGCATTCCTGGAATTTCAAATGATGGCATCTGATTAGACTCGCTAACAGCTATTTCGATTTCATTATCGTCTAAATCTCCATCTCTTAATCTTTTTCTAAAACTTTCTCTTGTTGCTACGCTTGCTTTATTTCCAACTAAAGCATCCAAAACTCTATCCTCTGCTAATTTTTGCGCTTGAGCATGAACTTCTTTTCTTTTCTTTACTTTTTCCATTGCAATTGCAATTTCTAACAAATCTCTTACAATTTGCTCTACATCACGTCCCACATATCCTACTTCTGTAAATCTTGTAGCTTCAACTTTTACGAATGGAGCTTCTGCTAATTTTGAAAGTCTTCTAGAGATTTCAGTTTTACCAACACCAGTTGGCCCTATCATCAATATATTTTTTGGAAGAACTTCATCTTTCATGTCATCTTCTAATGCCTGTCTTCTCCATCTATTTCTTAGAGCAATCGCAACAGCTCTTTTAGCTTTGTTTTGTCCAACAACAAATCTGTCTAATTCAGAAACAATCTCTCTTGGTGATAATGAATTTGTTATAGTAGTTTTTTCTTTAGCAACCTTACCTTTTGGAAAAGATGTAACATTAGATTTTTCCATTAAATTTTCTCCATACTTAAATTGTCATTAGTAAACACACATATATCTGAAGCAACTTTAATTGATTTTTTTGCAATATCTTCCGCAGACAAATCTGTATCCATTAATACTTTCGCAGCAGCCAGAGCATAGTTTCCACCAGAACCAATTCCGATTACGTCACCTTCGGGCTCTAAAACATCACCAGTTCCAGAAATTATAAAACTTTTTTCTTTATCACCTATTGCCATTAAGGCCTCTAATCTTCTTAAATATTTATCTGTACGCCAATCTTTTGCTAATTCTACAGCAGCTCTTGTTAAGTTACCTGCATGCTTTTCAAGTTTTGATTCTAATCTTTCAAACAATGTTAAAGCATCTGCTGTCGATCCAGCAAATCCCGCGATCACATTTCTTTTCTCAATTTTACGAACTTTGTTTGCAGTTTTCTTTATAACAGTGTTGCCCATGCTAACTTGACCGTCACTGGCCACAACTACGTCATTATTTTTTCTTACAAGTACAATTGTTGTCATGGACTATAGATGGATATGAATTTAAATAGTTCAAGCCCAGGTTTAGGATTATTGATATAATCAAAAATACCTATATACCTAATTTAAATTATGAAAAGAAAAGCAAAAATATCTAGAAAAACAAAAGAAACAAATATCAGTGTTGACCTTAATATTGATGGCAAAGGTAAGTACAAAGTTGACACAGGAATAGGATTTTTAGATCACATGCTTGAGCAGTTATCTAAGCACTCATCAATGGATTTAACAGTGAAAGCCAAAGGTGACACACATATTGATCTTCACCACACAACTGAAGACACTGGAATTGCTATTGGAGAATGCTTAAAGAAAGCTTCAAAAAAATTTGTAGGTATTAAAAGATATGCACATATTTTATTACCGATGGACGAAACATTAACAAGAGTTGCAATAGATGTTTCAAACAGACCTTATTTGATTTGGAATGTAAAATTAAAAGTCGAAAAACTTGGTGAAATGGACACAGAACTATTTAAAGAATGGTTCCAAGCATTCTCGCAAGCTGCAGGAATTACATTGCACGTTGAAAATATTTACGGTGACAATAGTCACCATATTATCGAGTCTTGTTATAAAGGTTTAGCAAGAACTTTAAGAGCTGCGTTAGAATTGGATCCAAAGAATAAAAGTACAATTCCATCTACAAAGGGCTCTTTATAAGATTAATGGACGTCACTATTGTTGACTATAAGTCGGGTAATATTAGTTCTGTAATTAACTCCTTCAAGGAAGTTGCTAAAGGTAAAGTAAATATCGAAGTAACTTCAGATTTAAATAAAATTAAATCTAGTGATAAGGTAGTTTTACCAGGGCAGGGATCATTTAAGAGCTGCATTGACGATCTAAATAGCATAAATGGTTTGACTGATACTTTAAGTGAATTCGCTTTAAATAATAAAAAACCTCTTTTAGGAATTTGTGTAGGTCTTCAAATGTTTGCAGATGTTGGATATGAGGAGGTTGAAACAAAAGGTTTAGGATGGATTTCTGGCAAAGTATCGAAAATTAATAATCAAAATGGAAAATATAAACTCCCCCACATTGGTTGGAATCAAATTAATATTATTAAAGAAAGTAAAATTTTTAAAGATATAGAAAACAATTCTCATATGTATTTTGTGCACAGTTACGAATTTGTTCCAAATGATAAATCTGTAATTGCAGCAACAACTGATTATTCGTCAAATATAGTTTGTGCTATTGAAAAAGAAAATATATTTGGGACTCAATTTCACCCAGAAAAAAGTGATAAGACTGGTTTAAATATTATAGATAATTTTCTGAGCCTATAAAAATGAAAAATATTAATTTAGATCAATTTACTGGAAAAAATATTTCTTTTATCATGAGTAAGGCAGATGAGTTATTTAAAAAAGATCTTGAAGGAATAGTTCACGCACACAAAATTTATAATATGCTAATTGAAGAAATACCAAACACTTACGATGAAAAAAAATTTCATGTCTTGCGTGGAGATTTAAGACAAAAAATTTGGAATTGTGAAAGAAAACTTTTTTGGAATGAAAAATTTCTCTCTCAATCTGGGCAAGATAAAATTATAAAAAATTATTTTTTTAAAGATAAAAAACACGGTTTTTTTGTTGAAATTGGAGCTTTTGATGGAATTATGGGTAGTAATTGTTTTCATTTTGAAAAATTTTTAAATTGGAAGGGAATTGCCTTTGAACCAGCAAAAATACAATTTGATAAATTAAAAAAAAATAGAGCATGCAAATTAATTAATAAAGCTATTAGTAATGAGGAAAAAGAGGTAGAATTTTTTGAGGTTGAAGAAGGTTTAACTATGATGAGTGGTATTAATGATGAAAATTTTGTTTCTGAGGATATTATTAAAAAAGATCCAAAAAGTAAGTACAAAGTTAATAAAATTCAGACAACTACTCTCGAAAAAAATATATTACCTGGTACCGAAATAGACTATTTATCAATCGACATTGAAGGCGGAGAATTGAATGTTTTAAATTCAATAAATTTTTCAAAGTTTTTAATAAAAGTTGTGTCAGTTGAAAATAATTCACCGGAAAAAAATAATTTTAATGCATTTTTTGAGAAAAAAAATTTCAAATATTTTGACAGATTCGGACAAGACGAAATTTTTTATAATAATGATTTTTTTAAATTATGTTAATTAGGTTTAATGCAAGCTGTATAGAAAAATGAAAATATTTCCAGCAATAGATATTAAAGATAAAAAATGTGTCAGACTTATCAAAGGAGACTTTGAAAATAAAACAGAATATGAAATGTCTCCTGTGGAGCAAGCTGGAAAATATAAAGATAATGGATTTAAAAATTTACATATAGTCGATCTGGACGGTGCATTAACTGGGGAGCCAATTAATACTGATATTATCCAAGATATTATTGGAAAATTTGACCTTAAAATAGAAATAGGAGGTGGTGTAAGAAATTTTGAGACTATTCAAAAATACATTGATGCTGGTGTTGAAAAAGTAATTTTGGGTAGTGCCGCTATAAAAGATAGAAGATTTTTAGAAGAAGCTTGTAATAAATTTGAAAACAAAATTGCACTAGGATTGGATGCAAAGGATGGGCATCTTGCAATTTCTGGTTGGACTGAAGAGTCGGATAAGCTAACAACTGAATATTTAAAAAAAGTAAATAATTATGGAGTAAGCAGAATTATTTACACAGATATCAATAGAGATGGAACAAAGCAAAGCCCAAATTTTGAAGAAACACAAAAAGTGGCAAATATTTCAAATTGTCCAGTAGTTATATCGGGTGGCGTTTCATCAATTGATGATATTAAAAAAGCTAAAAATTTAAATAATATTGAAGGAGTAATAGTTGGAAAAGCTATATACGACGGAGACATAAAGTTAGATGAACTTGCAAAAGAAATAGATGCTTAAAAATAGAATTATACCTTGTTTAGATGTTAAAAATGGTCGTGTTGTAAAAGGTATTAACTTTGTTGATCTTAAAGATGCAGGAGATCCTGTTGAACAAGCAAAAATTTATAGTGATGGTGGAGCTGATGAGATTTGCTTTTTAGATATTACTGCTTCTAATGAAAATAGAGATACTATTTATGAGGTAGTAGAAAAAACGTCTAAGAAATGTTTTGTACCTTTAACAGTAGGCGGAGGTGTTAGAAGTGTTGATGATATTAACAAATTACTAAATTGTGGAGCAGATAAAGTATCAATAAATACAGCTGCTGTTCAGAATTCAAAAGTTGTTGAAGATAGTTCTAGAAAATTTGGATCACAGTGTATTGTTGTTGCAATTGATGCAAAAAGAAAAGATGGTGGATGGGAAATTTTTACCCACGGTGGTAGAAATCCAACAGGCATAAACGCTTTAGAATTTGCATCTAAAATGGAGAAATGTGGTGCTGGAGAGCTTCTTGTGACCTCTATGGATAAAGATGGAACCCAGTCAGGATATGATATTGAATTGATGCAAAAGATATCATCCATGGTCAATATTCCAGTTATTGCATCAGGTGGGGTTGGAACTTTAGATCACTTAGTTGATGGAATAAAATCAGGTGCTAGTGCTGTTTTAGCAGCATCTATATTCCATTATGGGACTTATTCAGTTAATGAAGCTAAGCAATATTTGGCTTCAAAAGATATACCTGTTAGGATTTAGTATGTTAAAGATTTTAGAAGATCTGGTTAACCTTGCAAGAGAGCGAAAAAGTAATCCTATTGAAGGCTCATACACCAATAAGCTTTTAGAGGATAAAACTTTAGCGAAAGAAAAGGTTTTAGAAGAGATAAATGAACTAATAGAAGCTGTAGAGCAAAATTCTAATAAAATACATGAAGCGGCAGATGTTTTATATCACCTCATTATGTACCTTGAAAAAAGTGGTATAAAAATTGAAGAAGTAATGGAAGAACTGAATAGTCGAAAAAAGTAATTTCACAATGAAAGATTGATGATAATTAAATTAGAAAAAATCCATTTTATTATTGCTTTTATATTAGTTCTTCTTTTTGGGTATAGTTATTACGAAAAGGAAAATGCTCTTAAGATTTTAATTTGTCAAACAACCTTTGCACATGATGAAATTTTATATAAAAAAAATTTAAATAATAATATTCCCCAAGATTTTGTATTAGTAATAGATGATTACTCTGCTTTTATATATCCAAGAGTTGAGTGGAAAAGTGAAAAACGATTAATGGATTACAAAATATTCAAAGAAAACCTTGCAAATGCTGAAATATTACATCACCTAGAACACGAAGGAGATAGCAATAATTCTTATTTATTAAGTGAAATAACACCTATAAATAAAAATAAAAAATTTCCTTACAGATCTATATTTTTAGATACTGCTACTCTTAATATTCGATACATAGATAAGCAAAAGATTACAGGAAGACTCTTCGTTGTAATTGCTAGTTGCAAAACTTGGCAAATAGCTTCAGGCAAAGGTGGAAAAGATAATATTTAATGGTATTATAGAATAGTCCTGATTTAAAAAATAACTTTACTTGCTGGGACTTTAAACATAACGCTAAAGGAGGCAAATGAAAATACTAGTACAATCAATCAAAAACTATTTTAAATCTAAGAAGGATAGAGGATTAGAACCTGTATTCTTTGAAAAAATAGGAGATCAAAAAACATCAAGAGATGAAATGCTTAAAAATTTAATTAAAGCATTAGAAAAGAATGGTTGGACAATAAAAAAATAATTTACAATTTACCAGGTAACCAGGTTGAGAATATTGGAAATAGTATCATTAGTATTCCATAAATTATTCCAACGATTGTAAATAGGGGAACTTCTTTGAAAGCTTTCGCTGGATTTTCTTTGATCACGCCTGCAGCTGTATAAATACCAACGCATACGGGGGGTGTTATCATACCTATTCCCGCAAATGCAACAAATACTACATAAAGATGAAGTAAACTCTGATTAAATGATAATGTGATTGCTGCAAAAATTGGCACAGTTAAATAAAATACAGGAACTATTTCTATAAATGTTCCAAGAATTAAACAAATTGCTCCAAGCATTATCCAGAACAGATTCACACTTACGCCTTTATCTGTGAAGAATGTTATAATTTTTTGAGGAGCTTGCGTGTAGGTTAAAACAACACTTAAGAATGTTGCAGTTGCTATAATTGCAAAAATAACTGCTGTTATGATTGCAGTTTCCCTTAAACAGCTCATTAAAGATGAAAAAGTAAGTTCACGGTAAATTAAAAATCCAATTAGAACCGCATATACTCCTGCAACAGCTGCTGACTCAGATGGAGTTAGTATTCCCGCATAAATTCCGCCTAAAATAATCACTGGGGTGATCAATGCCGGTAGTGCAGCTATGAAAGAACTTACTCTTTCTTTTAATGATGCCTTCTCATCTGTTCTAATATGCCTGCATTTAAACAAAACTAGAAGGACCATCAAAACAAGCAGAACTAAACCTGGAATAACTCCAGCAGCAAAGGTTTTAGAGACTGGAACATTAGTTAAAGCACTAAATAATATTGCTGCATTGGATGGAGGTATCAATGCCTCTAATAAAGCAGCTGAAGCTGCTAGGACAACAACAAAAGGAGTTGGATAACCCTGCTCAATCATCTTTGGCATCATAATTGTTCCAACTGCTGTAATTGCTGCAAGTATTGAACCACAAAAAGCCGCAAAGAAACCCATTGCAATAACCATTGCAACACCTAATCCACCTGGCCAATGTCCAACTAGAGTTGTTGTAAATTTAACTAATCTTGAAGCAGCCCCTCCCTTCAACATAGCCATTCCAGTAAATATGAATAATGGAACAGCGATTAGAACATGTTTAGTTAATGCACCAAATGAAACTTGTATCAAAACTGACCAAGGCAGATTTAATCCTGCAATTGCAGCTAACGAACTTCCTAAACCAAAAACTAAAAAAATTGGGACTGAGATAATTAATGTTATAAGAGAAATAATAAAAGCTAATCCAAACATTTATTCTTTCCCAAAAAGTTTTTTTAAATTATCTAAAATAAGTTCTAATGAGGTTAAGGCTAAAATTAAAAAACCAACTGGAAATGCTAAAAACATCCACCAGATAGGAATGTTAATTTCTAATTCCATCATCTGTCCTAAATTGTAATACATTGTTGTTGCATCAACTCCTGCTTTAAAGAAGACACACGCAGAAATTAAAGCTATTAAATTTACGATTGTTCCAATAATATTTTTTGATTTCTCAGATAAATAGTGACTTAAAAAATCTACTTTAATATGTTGTCCTTGTTTTAGCAAAGGACCAAGTAATGGAAAAACTAGCCAACTTACCATTACTGGGGGTAATTCAATAAACCATGCAAATCCTGTACCAGTGATAAATCTTGTTGTGGCGCTTAATGCTAAAGCTGCCACCATTAAAAAGACGATGAACATTGCGAGCGAAATTGCAGCTTTTGCTAGCAAATTATTAATAGCTCGCAATGCCCTCATAATCTTTATAGAAAAAGTTTAACTTCTTCTAATTACTCTTAGCATATGCTTGTGCTGCCTCTAAAGCGTCAGCATCAATCATTTTAGCCATTGCTGGCATTACTTCATCTTTCATAAGCTTATCAAACTTAGCTTTTTCAGCCCCTGAAAGTGTTGTAACAACTCCACCTCTTTCTTGGAATTTCTTAAGAGTGCTTTCTCCAGTATCCATAATTAAGTCAGTTGATCTTTTCCCTATTTCTTTACCAACATCCATTATGATTTTTTGTAGGTCTGGAGATAGACTATTAAACCAAGTTGAGTTTGCCATAATATATGCATCAGCATAATATTGATAAGGCTTTTGAGCATATTTCAAAAACTCCCACCAGCTATATGCTTCAATACTTCCTGGAGGACTGTTTATTGTATCAATCATTCCTGTTTGTAAAGAAGTGTAAACTTCTCCAGTAGGCAAAGATACTCTGTTTGCTCCTAAAGCATCCCACATTGGTTCTTCACTTTTTAAAAGTCTTCTAGCCTTAAGACCTTTCATAGCATCGATACCAGTTAACTCTTTAGCACTTGAAAAAGTCATTACAGGTCCAACTGGGTTATACATTACTAAAGTTGAATTAGTTTTTTTTGTTAATTCACCCCAAATTTCTTTTCCTTTAGGTGAATTTTGAAAAAAACCTCTTTGCTGTTCCCATGAATTAAATAATCCAGGAAATGAAGCAACATTGAAGTTTTTGTTGATTGGCGGAAAACTTACTACACCAACAATTCCTCCAAGTTCAACCGCACCAGAAGTTACTGCTCCCATTACTTCTCTAATACCAAACAATTGTTTAGATGGATAAACTTCTATTTTTAATTTTCCTTTTGCTCTTTTATTAACTTCATCAGCAAATATTTGCGCATGTTTTGCACTATGGTGCTTTGGACTCCAGTGAACTGATAAACGTCCTACTATTTCTGAAAAAGCAGCTGTAGAAG
Organism: uncultured Pelagibacteraceae bacterium; assembly: GCA_902612605.1. GTDB lineage: Bacteria > Pseudomonadota > Alphaproteobacteria > Pelagibacterales > Pelagibacteraceae > Pelagibacter. The sequence goes on along the minus strand of CACMDY010000001.1, from coordinate 275,394 downwards.
TAAGAACAAATGAAAAAATAAATGTTAAGCTTATAATAGCTTTGTAAATTGATTTTAATTTATTCATTTTTCCTCTCTTTTTTAAAAAACAATCTTATTAGTTGCATATATTTTAACAATGCAAAATTTTAAATATTTTAATAGTATACGATCTTAAAATGAAGCATAATGGTTTCACATTAATCGAACTATTAGTTGTAGTAGCAATAATTGGTATCTTGGCAGCGGTTGGAGTTGTTGCGTACAGCGGTTATACTAAAAGCGCAAAGCAAAATGTATTAAAAACTAATTTTGCAAATATAGAGAAAAAAATTAATTTAGCAGCACAAGGTTGTTTTAATGGAATAGAAATTAAGTTTGGTCCATATTTAGATGGAAGATCACCAAAGACGCATACTTGCAATACCTCGGGCTTTTCAAGCAATATGTTAAATGCTGACTCAATTACATATAAATTGTACTTAGAAAATTATGGTATGAAAAACCCTATTAACGGCTCTCAACTTGGAATAAATTGGAGTAATGGAACTTGTCCACCGCAGAATGTTATTCAAGGTCAAATAGTTATGGGATATGCGCATAAAAATAATACATGTGGAATGGCTGGTAATATGTCTTGTGTAAAAGTTAATTTAGGAGATACTGATGGAGATGGATCAGATGATTTTATGTCTAAAGAAATTAATTTTTGTAATTATAGGTAAATAAAATTTATGAAATATGATGATAATAATATATTCGCTAAAATACTTAGAGGTGAAATTCCTTGTAACAAAATATACGAAGATGATTTTGTATTATCTTTTTATGATATTAATCCACAAAAAAAAATTCATGCTTTAGTAATACCCAAAGGAAAGCATATAGATTTGGATGATTTTAATACCAACGCCTCAAATGAAGAAATTATTGGTTTAATGAAAGGTATTACTACAGTTGCAAAAAAATTAGGTATTTCTTCTATAGATGGGCAAGGTTATAGAGCTCTCGCTAATATAAGTGATTATGGTGGCCAAGAAGTTCCACATCTTCATTTCCATTTATTTGGTGGTGAAAAGGTCGGAAAAATGGTCTCGTGATCACTAAAGTAGATAGAAAATACTTAGAAATTAATTCAATTGATGAAATCAATTTATCAAAAAAACCCAAAAGTAATTGCAAAGTAGAAAAAAAAAATCCACCAGATTTTCAAATCAATAAGTTTTTTTACAAGCAGATTGGTAAAAGTTACCGTTGGATCGATAGATTAGTTTGGAATGACACTAAATGGATGGATTATACTAACAATTCAAATTTAGAGACTTACATCCTTACAGAAAATGAGGATTTAATAGGCTTTTTCGAACTATTATTTCATCCAGAGACAAGAAAATGTGAAGTGGCTTATTTTGGTATCCTTGATCAATTTATAGGTAAGAAATACGGTGGTTATCTTTTATCTGAGGCTTTGAAGTTAGGGTTTAGAAAAAATACAAAAAAAGTTTGGTTGCATACTTGCTCTTTAGATCACAAACATGCCTTAAAAAACTATCTAGGACGAGGGATGAAAATTTTTAAATCTGAAACTATTAATTTGGATATTAGTTAATATAATTTTGAACTCTAAATATTCTTTCATCAATCATTATATTTGTTTCCACATTAGATAACTTGGTTTCAACTTTATTAAGATAAATGTCGGTTGTAGTCCAACCTTTAATTTCATAACTAGTTTTATCAAAAAAAATATTTAATAAATTATTGTTATGTACAATTTTAAAAGAGAACGTTTCGTCGTTCTCTTCAATTGTTTCAACTTGATCTAGTTTATCTAATAGAAATTTTTTATCTAAGATTAAATTAAGAGGAGTATCTTTAAGTTTGTATCTTAAATAATTATTAATTTTTTTACTATTTATCACGAGTGATCTTCCGTTAGAGACTAAAATTTTATTATAAATATCATCATACTTACATAAAATTTTTTTTGGGTAGAAAATTATACAATCGCCTTTCTCAGTTTTTTTTCCAATCTTTTGTATGAATTTAAAAGATATATTATCAGTCTCATTTAATTTATTTTTTATCAGCTCCTTTGAAGATGCAAAAATATTAATTGGATAAAAAAATATTAAAATAAAAATTATATATCTCACTATTTTAATACTTCTCTTTTACCAACATGATTTGCTTTACTAACTTCACCATTAGCTTCCATTTGATCAATAATTCTTGCAGCTCTATTGTATCCAATTTGTAATTTTCTTTGCAAAAATGAAGTAGATGCCTTTCTTTCTGATTTAATTATTTTCAATGCTTCGCTATACAATTCATCGGTATCAGAATTATCCTTATTTTTTTCGCCAATCTCTTTTTCGTCAGCAAAATTCAAAATTTCATCAACATAATCTGGCTCTGCTTGATTTCTCAGAAAGTTATTTACTTTATCGATCTCTATTTCAGATACATAAGGTGCATGTATTCTGGTAATTCTATTTGCAGAAGACATATATAACATGTCCCCTTTGCCCAAAAGTTGCTCAGCTCCTTGCTCACCTAAAATTGTTCTACTATCAATTTTAGAGGTTACTTGGAATGAAATACGAGTAGGAAAATTAGCTTTTATTGTTCCAGTTATTACGTCTACGCTCGGCCTTTGTGTGGCCATTATTATATGAATTCCAGCCGCTCTAGCCATTTGTGATAATTTTTGAATATAGTTTTCAATTTCTTTACCAGCTACCAACATGAGATCTGACATTTCATCAACTATTACAACAATATAAGGCATCTTAACTTTATGCTTCTCGTTATATCCATCAATGTTCCTCACACCCACTTTTGTCATTAACCTGTATCTACTTTCCATTTCTTTAACTACCCAACCCAAAACAGATGCTGCTTTTTTTGCTTCAGTAATAACAGGACATAATAAATGTGGTATCCCTTCATAGGTCGAAAGTTCTAGCATTTTTGGATCGATCAAAATAAATTTACAGACGTCAGGTGTATGTTTGTAAATAAGTGATAGGATAATTGTATTAATACATACTGATTTCCCTGAACCAGTAGTCCCTGCTATTAATAAATGAGGCATTGAACTTAAATCGCTTGTTATTGGTTCACCAGATATACTTTTACCAAGAGCAATAGGTAATTTAATATCTTTTCTTTTAAAATTTTTATCTGAAATAATTTCTCGCAAGAAAACGTTTTCTCTTAAAATTTTTGGTAATTCAATGCCCACAGTATTACTACCAGGTATTGTGGCTATTCTTGCAGACTCTGAACTTGTATTTCTAGCTATATCTTCTGCTAAATTTATTATTTTGGAAACTTTAACTCCAGCCGCAGGCTCAAATTCATTGAGAGAAACAACGGGTCCATGACTAATTTTTTTTATTTTTCCTTCAACACCAAAATCAAGAAGTATTTTTTCTAAACCTTCTGCATCTATCTTAATATCATCTTTTTTATTAGAGCCTTTTTCTGGTTTTTTTAAAAAATCAATTAAAGGTAATTTAATTTTTACTTCACTTAAAATTGATTTTTTATTAGAAAACAAATCTTCTTGAACGGGTGGTTCCTTAGATCTTTCAATTGTAGTATTTTCTTTAAAAATATTTTCTTGAGTAATTAAATTATCTTTTTTGGATGAAAACAATTTTTTTATCATAGTAAAAAAACTTATAATATGAGTAATTTTAAAATTACTGCTTAGCAAAAAAAATAATAAAATAAAAAATATTAATAAATAGTAACTTACTGTTTGATTAATTTTCAAAAAATCTGCAATTACAGTTTCTGACATTAAATCACCAACAAAACCGTTGTTCCCATTTATTATTAACCAATAGGTTTCCTTATGGAAAATACTAAAGAAAAATGATGCAACAATAATGTAAAGAATTATAAAAAAAATATTTTCTATAATAATAATAAACTTTTTGTTAATTGTTATTGTTACCCCAGTAAATAGTAGAGAAAAAGGAATTAAAAGTGAAATTATACCAATTGATTGAAAAAATATATCTGCAATGAAGCTCCCCCTAAATCCAAGCAAATTTTTTATCTCTTGATTTTCTGGAAATATGAAATTTGGATCCTCTGGAGAATAGCTAATTAAAGATATAAAAAGCAATATAGAGATAACTACCAAAAAAATACCAACTAGTTCGGCCAATCTCTTTATAATAAAATCGCCTATTTTATTGATATAATTTTTAAATATCATGAATCAAAACTGCTTTTGTCACTTTGTATCATTTAATTTTTATTGTTAAAATTATTTTGTTATGAAAATTTGTCTTATAGGCCAAAATTTAACAAATTTGATTCTTGCTAGCGTTTTTAATGAAAAAAAACTCAATGTTGACATATACTTAAATAAAAAATTTCAAAACATTAAAACAGATAGAACAGTAGCATTATCAAGCGAAAATTTTGATTATTTAAAATTTATAGCAAAATCGAATATTACATCTTGGAAAAGTAAGGAAATCAAAATTTTTACAGAAGGTTCACAATCTAAAGAGATAATTAACTTTAATAAAAAAAATAAAGAGGTCTTTAATTTAGCATCCTACTCAAAATTAAATGAAATTTTTTTTAAAAAAATAAGAAAATCAAAATTTATAAAATTAAATTATTCAGATACTTCAAGTTCACTTATCTTAAATAAAATAAAAAAATATGATTTAGTTATTAATAGTGAAAATAAAAATTTTATTTCAAATAAATTTTTTACAAATAAAATAAAAAAAAATTACAGAAGTAGAGCGTATACATTTCTAATAAATCATCCTCGCAAAGATAATAATACTGCCATTCAAGTTTTTACAAAATTTGGACCTTTAGCATTTCTGCCATTATCTAATACTAAAACTTCAATAGTCTTTTCTTATAAGGGAGTGAAAATAGATGATGAGAAAATCCTCGATATATTTAAAAAATATAATTCTTTTTATGCATTTACTAAAATTAATAAAATTGAAAATTTTACTCTGAGCTTTGAAATGCTTAGAAATTACACTTATAATAATATCCTGGCTTTCGGTGATTTAATTCATCGTATACACCCTCTTGCCGGGCAAGGATTTAACATGACAATTAGGGATATTAAAATAATGTCAAAAATAGTAAATCATAGAATATCTCTAGGCCTTCCAATAGATATCTCTGTTGCTGAAGATTTCCAGAGTTCTACTAAACATCTTAACTATCTTTATGGAAAAGCAATTGATGGTATTTATGAATTTTTTAGATTAGATAGCAATTTTAATAATTCAATTTCAAAACCAGTTTTTAGCATTTTAAATAAAAATTCTATTTTTAAAAAGTATTCTAATATTTTATCGGATAAAGGATTAAACTTATAAATTATTGAAGAGTAGTATTTTCAAATTCGTCTTTAATATAATTATTTAAAATTTGTTCCATTTTCTCTTTTCTTACATTTATATCAAGACTTTCTAATAATATTTGTTTTTCTTCTAATGAGAAGGGCGATGCCATTGATAAATCATTAAGAGTTTGGCTAAGATCTTTCTTTTCTAAGTCTTTTAAGTTTACAATATACCCTTGTTTTTTGAAAAATGTTCTCATGTTCTTCATAATTAAGCTTAAGTCTGAAAAGTTAACTTCGTTACTTTTTTTCATTATATCTTTTGAAAAATAATCATATTGAACATTGCACTCACGGTACATTTTATCTGTATTTAATTCTGAGTTAATTTTGTATCTACAAATCCCGTTTAATATGATAAGTATTCGACCGTCCTCTGTTTCATTGAAACTTGTGATTTTTCCAATACATCCTATTTCGTACAAATCAGGTTTTTTCAAAGACCCTGTTTTTTTTGGCTGTATCATTCCAATCATTCTATGCTTTTTCATACTATCATTTACCATTTGTAAATATCTAGGCTCAAAAATGTTCAGTGGTACAGTTGTGCCAGGAAACATTATAAAATTTGATAGAGGAAAAATAGGTATAGTTTTTGGTAATTCATCAAGTTTCATAGTTTGATTATAATTATTCTTTCTAAAGTTACAACTGGACAGAAAGGTTTCGATAGTCGCATTTAATTATTTAATAACTTGATAAATTCAAAAAAAACTTTTAGTTTTGATTTGTAAGAATAAGCGGGCATAGCTCAGTGGTAGAGCGTCTCGTTGCCAACGAGAAGGTCGTGGGTTCAAGTCCCATTGCCCGCTCCATTATAGGAATTATATTATGAGTGATTTAGCAAGTAAAAAATGTATCCCGTGCGAAGGTAACATCCCGCCATTTAACACAGAAGAAATTCATAAATATTTAAAACAAGTTGATGGATGGGAAGTTATAGAGGATAAAATCGATGGATTTCATTTAATAAAAAATTTTAAATTTGACGATTTTTTACAAAGTCAAGAATTTGTCAATAAAGTTGGAGAAATTGCTGAAACAGAGGGACATCACCCTGATCTGTGGTTTGGATGGGGATATGCAAGAATTAAAATATTTACTCATGCAATTAAAGGTCTTGCTGAGAGTGATTTTATTTTAGCTGCTAAAATAGATAAGATAAATTGATTAGTGATTAAAGTGTCTTGTTTTGGAAAATACTAAAATAGTATTTGTTTGGTTAGCAAATTTAATAATTTCTTTATCATTTTTTGAACCCGACGGTTGAATGACTGCCGAAATACCTGCTTGTACCAATTTTTCTATACCATCCACAAACGGGAAAAATGCATCAGATGCTGCTAAGATTTCATCACTATCACTTATTTTCTGAAACTTTTTCATTTTATCAATTGCTATTTTGCAGCTATCTAACCTACTTGGTTGACCAGAACCTATGCCTATTGTCTTGTAATTTCTTGTAATGACTATTGCATTCGATTTTACACTTCTGCATATATTAAATGCAAAAATAAGTTTGTTTAAAGTTTTATTCGTAGGTTTTAATTTTGATACAATTTTAAAATCTTTCTTAGAAAAATGTTGATTATCTGGATCTTGAGCTAAAATAGAATTAAATTTATTCATAAAATTAAATTTAAAATCTTTTTCTACTTTACTAGAATCAATCAGCCTTAGGTTTTTTTTCTTCTTTAAAAGTTTAACTGATTTTTCGTCAAATCCATTTGCAACTATTACTTCAAAAAATATATTATTAATCTCTTTAGCTAAACTAATATTTAATTTAAAGTTACATGATACAATACCACCATAGGCACTAATTGGGTCACTTTCTAAAGCCTCTTTAAATGATTTGACTTTATTTGGATTAATGGAAACTCCACAAGGATTAGCATGCTTAATTATTGTTACACCCTTATTTTTTGGTAAAGTTTTAGATATACTTAGGGCAGAATAAATATCGTTATAGTTGTTGTAACTGAGTTGTTTTCCACTGATTTGAATAATTTCCTGCTTATTATTTTGTGAATATATTGCTCCTTTTTGATGAGGGTTTTCCCCATATCTTGTCTTCTCAACTAATTTTCCAGAAAAAACATTCTTAATTGGGAAGAGGTTTTTGGACTTCTGATTGAAATAATTAAAAATTTTTGATTCATAATATGCTGTTTCCATAAATGCTTCTTCAGCCAATTTTTCTCTAAATTTTAAATTCGTTGAACCTTTATTTTTATTTAATTCAATAGTTAAATCTTCATACTGTTTTGTGTTACTTAGGATAACTACATCATTATAATTTTTTGCAGCTGCTCTAACCATTGTTGGTCCTCCAATATCTATATTTTCAATTATATTTTTGTGACTAAAATTACTCAATAATACTTTTTCAAATGGATAAAAGTTTATAATAACTAGATCTATATTTTCATAATTGTTAATTTTCATTTCTTTTTGATGTTTTTTATTCTGCCTAACATTCAAAATCCCAGAATGAATTTTTGGATGCAATGTTTTTACTCTTCCATCTAGTAGTTCTTTTGAATTTGTAAATTTAGATACTTCTAAGCATTTAAAACCCATACTTTTAATTTTTTTGTATGTGCCACCCGAGCTTATTATTTTGATTTTATATTTTTTTAGTAAGTTTAATAATGGCCTTAAATTGGATTTATCTGACAATGAAATTAGAGCAGTCTTAATTTTTATTGTATTTTCTCGAATGCCCATTTAATTTCCTGACTTATATCTTTTATTTTGCCTGACAGACATATATTTTGGTTTTCAGTTGTTACATTTTTATTACCGAAATATATACCTGTTTCAATATTTATAATCTCACAGTTAGTTGAAAATTTCCATCCAGAATTTTCAATTTCAATTAGTATAGTTTTGTTATCTAGAGTTTTTGTTAATTTAACACCTGGTTCCATATGAAATCTGATATCATATTTTTTTGTTTCTAACTTGTTTTTTGAAATTATTTTATCTGTTCCTATCAATTTATTTTTTTCAACGAAATATTCTAAAGATCTTTCATATAAAATTCCAAATTTTTTTAAAAAGCCATTATGAGATGCTTTGATTAACCAATAGTTTTTTTCATTAACAATATTTTTATCACTAATTTTCAAACCGTTTTCTAATGTTTTATAGTTTCCATTGTTTCTAAATGAACAACTTGAATGATTATCAATTATAAGTACTGAGTGAGCAGCAGTAGATTTTGAAATTAGATTTAATTTATTCTTATAATCCTGAAAGTAGCCAGAATTTGAAATAAGTTTTTTATCTTTGTAGAAGAATTCAAATGAAAGAGCTCCACTTTGATAGTTATGTGAAAAAGTTTTTTGGGGAGAATTTCCAACATCCATTGCAAGAATACAATTTTTGTTTTTTAAAATGGCATATCCTCCTACTTCATTATTTGAATTTTCAAACTTATATTTATAAAGCGAAAGATATTTATTAAATTCCTTTAAATCATTTTGATGATTCCCATTGAATAGTAAACTTTGTTCAATCTTAGAAAAAACAGAATAAGATTTTCCTAGATAGTAAATTATTTCATCAAGATACTCAGGTATATCATTAAAAGACTCCTTTAATAATTCTCTAACAAGAACAAAATATTTTAAATAAAAATTTAATTGTCTGATACTTCTCGTTTTTGGAAAATACTCATCATCAAAAGAATTAATAATAATTTTTCTAAGTAATTCTAATCCATAATTTAAAAATTTTTCATTTGCGTATGATAATCCTGTAATTATTATTGCTATACAGCCTAATAATTTATCATTAACAGATCGAGATTTGCTTATTTCATTTATTAAATGATTAATCTGTTTATTTACAGAAAAATTAAATTTATTTTTATATTTAGCATCACTTTCATCATAAGATAATTTAGAGTTTGCAATCCAAGATATTATTCTCTTAGATAAAATATCTGTTTGCCATGTTAATGAATTATAACTTTGATTTTTTTCAATCCATTTAATAATTATTGATTGTGTAATACTTGGGGAAGATTTTAAATCAATACTAAATAACCAATAAAAATTATTTAGTTTATTGAGGCTATTAGTACTTAATAATTCACTTTCCCAAATATTATCTTTATCTAATTCATCAATTTTAATTTTTTTTTTATCATATTTAACCAAGCAGCTTAAAATACTTAGACTTGGTCTATAGGAAATGTTGCTTATCTCAATTTTTGAAATTTTATTATTATAAAACCTTGATTTTAAGTATAAATTTCTTATCTGATTTTTAGTGTAGTTAAAAAATTCATTTATTAAAATTAAAGAATTTTTTAAATGCATCTTACATTGATTTTAGAGTTTCTATATTTTTTTTAATATCACCATTGTTTTCTTTGAATATTGTTGTTCCAGAAACTAATATATTTGCTCCCGCTGATATAACCTCTTTTGAATTAGAGAAATTTATTCCACCATCAACTTCAATATCAAATTTTAAGTTATTATCTTTTTTTATTTGATATAGTTTTTTAATTTTTTCAATGACTTCTGGTATAAATTTTTGACCACCAAAACCGGGATATACACTCATAATTAAAACTAAATCTATTTCTTTTAATAATTTTTGAATGACACTTACTTCTGTATTTGGATTTAAAGATATGCCTACTTTTTTCTTTAATTGTTTTATGAGTTTAATTGACTCAATCAAATTGTCGGTTGCTTCAGGGTGAATTGTTATTATATCAGATCCTGCTTCAGCAAAATTTTTTATATATTTATGAACTGGTGAGATCATTAAATGTACATCAAAAGGTAATTTTGTATAATTTCTAAGTGTTTTTATCACTGGGGGACCAATTGTAATATTGGGAACGAAATGTCCATCCATTACATCGACATGAATTAAGTCAGCACCACCATTTTCTAATCTTTTAATTTCCTCACCTAATTGACTAAAATCTGCTGAAAGTATTGAAGGCGAAATTTGTATATTTTTCATTAATAAATAAAAACTAGTACTATCAATTTTTGAATATATTTGAATTATTATTTACCAAATATTTTATAAATTTCCGCAGCTATTTCACTTTCTAATGGAAACGATAACATTCCCATAACAGAATAACCCATTAAATAAGGCATTAAATAAAATCTAAACATATAAAAAAACCACGCTACATAAAGTGGAACTAATGGTCCTATAATGAAACTAGGAGTTATAAATTTAAAAATTTTAATAATTGGATTCGTGTATTTTACAAATACTTTCATAAAAAAGAATTCAGAGTCTTCTTTTTGAAAAATATTCATTGCAGATCTTCCAATTAAAGTCCACATGATGATACCTAAAATGTAATCTATTACTAAAATATATAAAGGCATTTATCTGAAAAAAATGGGGGCGGATACCGCCCCCAAAAAGTTTAATTTAGTGTTGCTTACCAAGTATTGTCTTACCTGATGGAACACGAACTTCATCTACCATTTGCTGTGTAGCTTTATCTGGTTCTTCAGTCATTAAACTTACTACAACCATTACAACTAAACAGACCGACGCTCCGATTATACCGAAACGTAAATGGTCAATACCTAACCAAGGTGCATTACCCATAAACTTAGGATACACATAAATTAGATAAGCTGTTCCTGATGCAAGACCCGCTATCATACCTGCTATTGCTCCTTGTCTTGTTGCTCTCTTCCACCATACACCAAGTATTAATGGGAAGAACAATCCTGACATTGCAAAGTCAAACGCCCAAGCTACAGCACCAAGGATACTAGTGATCCTCATCGATGCAATGTATGCTCCGGCAGCACCAATAACTATTAGAAGTGCTCTAGCAACTAATAATCTTTTTCTTACATCCGCTTTTGGATCAATGATTTTGTAATAGATATCATGTGATAAAGCGTTTGCGATAGCAAGAATTAGACCATCAGCAGTTGACATCGCAGCAGCCATTCCTCCTGCAGCAACTAGTCCAGAGATAACATATGGTAATCCAGCAACCTCAGGAGTTGCTAGTACAACTACGTCACCTCTCATAAACCATTCATTTAACTGAAGAATACCATCTCCGTTAAAGTCTGCTATGAAGGCTTGTTTTACATTAATCCAAGCATTTACCCACTCAATTTGCATAATTTCGGCAATTGGTTTTCCAATAATACCTGTTGGTAAGTTTGGATCTATTAGTGAGATTTTGGATAATGTTGCAAGCATTGGTGCTGAAGTATAAAGCAATGCAATAAAGAATAGTGACCATGCCACTGATTTTCTTGCAGCTTTAACACTTGGAGTAGTGAAGTATCTCATTAAAATGTGTGGTAAAGAAGCTGTTCCTACCATCATACATAGTGCTAATGAAATAAACTTCCATGCAGCCATTCCACCTTCTGGCACACCTGCGTGTGATACAGCGATAGATTTTAGACCACCTGGTACACCTGCAGCTTTAATGTCTGCAGCAGCATTTTTAACTAATCCAAATTGCGATTCAAGTGCACCTAATCTAGCTACTTCCTCACCTAACATAAAGTGTGGAAAGAAACCAAATCCTGATTTGTTACTAATCCAGAATACTGGAATTAGATAAGCAATAATCAATACTATGTATTGAGCAACTTGTGTCCAAGTTACCGCTCTCATTCCGCCTAGCATTGAGCAAAGTAAAATACTTACTAGCCCAACCCAAACTCCTAATTCAAATGGAATACTTAGTGCTCTTGATGCAATTGTTCCTGTTGCGTTAATTTGAGCTGTTACATAAGTGAAAGATGCCAATGTTAAAACAACTACAGCACAGAATCTTGCGAAGTTTCCGCCGTATCTTGTTCCAATGAAATCTGGCACAGTATAACATCCAAATTTTCTTAAGTATGGTGCTAAAAGTGATGATACTAAAACGTATCCCCCAGTCCATCCGACTAAGAAAGCCATATAAGTATAACCACCAAAGTAAATACCACCAGCCATTGCAACGAATGAAGCACCTGACATCCAGTCAGCTGCAGTTGCCATTCCGTTAAATACTGTTGGTACCTGTCTTCCAGCAACATAATAAGCATCGACCTGAACAGTTCTAGATAAATACCCAATCAAGGCGTATATACAAACTGTAAAGGCGACAAACAAAATACCAATTGTTTTAGCGGTCATACCTGCTTGCTCTGCTATTGCCATCAATATGATGAATACAATGAAGCCCCCAGTATATGTTCCGTAAATTTTTGGTAGGTTGTCAATAAAATTGCCTTTAAACATTAATCATCCTCCTTTTCGGTAAAACCAAACTCTTCATCGATTTTTTCCTGTCTATTTGCAAACCAAAAAATTAGGACCACAAATGCAATGATGGAACCTTGCGCACACATGTAATACGCTAATGGATATCCCATAAAACTTGAAGTGTTTAGGTCAGAACCAAACATGAAGATCAGATAACCGAAAACAAACCAAATAATTAATGTAATAATCATTAATCCTTTAGTTTTTTCCCAGTGCTTTTCTTTGTTTGACATTATTTTAATCCTCCCTATAGGTTAAAGATATAATTCATACTCATTTAAAGTAATAATTAAAGAGTAAAAAATGGCATATATTTATAGTAAAAGTGTTAATATTGGTTCTAAATGGGTATTAAATATAAATTAAAGCTCAAAGATTTGAAATTTGAGTATTTAAAGGAATATTTCATTCCATTCTTAAAATATTTCAAAAAAACAAAAAAAATCGAAAATTATTCCGATCTAAAAGAATTTATTCAAAAAAAATCTGCATGGGTAAGTCAGGTCACTCTATATGGATATCTGAAAACAAGAATGGGAGCAAAATATGTATTGATGTTCGAAGATGAGATATTTTTAGGATCGATTAACAAAGCTAAATGGAATATTTATTCGACTGCTTTACAGGATTTAACTTTTTATACAATCTCTTTTTTAAAAAATATCAGAAATCAACATGATACTGAAAAAGCAAATGAAATTTATTTTGAAATTTTAGATAATGAACTTCAAAAGAATGAAATGCCAAAAGAAACATATGAAAACGCAAAAAAAAATTTTCTCGAAAGATATGAAAAAATTAATTGGAATGAGTACCATGAGTCATTACCTTTTAATACTAGTGCTTTGTCTTTATATGAATGGTCACCAATAGCTGAAGAGTTAAAATCTTTAGACAAAAAAATAGTTTTGAATTCTATGATCTTGAAATGGGATAATGTTAAAAAAGAATTTATTGAATTAATAAATTTTTAAGTATTTTTTCTATTTTCAACTAAACTTTTTACTACACTTGGATCTGCCAAGGTAGTTGTATCACCTAATTGATCATGTTCATTAGCTGCAATTTTTCTTAGAATTCTTCTCATAATCTTGCCTGATCTAGTCTTTGGAAGTCCGGGTGAAAATTGTATTAAATCTGGTGTAGCTATCGGACCAATTTGTTTTCTAACCCAAAGTTTTAAATCTCTCTCTAAATCTAAAGTCGATTTTTCTCCTACATTTAAAGTTACATAACAATACAAACCATTACCTTTAATATCATGAGGATATCCAACAACAGCAGCCTCAGCTACTTTTGGATGGGCAACAAACGCACTTTCAATTTCAGCAGTTCCAAGGTTGTGTCCGGAAACAATGATTACATCATCAACTCTTCCTGTGATCCAGTAATATCCATCTTTATCTCTCCTGCACCCGTCACCTGTAAAATACTTACCATCAAATTGAGAAAAATATGTGTCAATGAATCTTTGATGATCGCCATAAACTGTCCGCATTTGACCAGGCCAAGATTGTGCAATACACAAACGACCTTCTGCCTCTCCTTTTAAAACTTTTCCATCTTTATTAACTATTACTGGTTTAATTCCATAAAATGGTTTAGTTGCTGAACCTGGTTTTAAATTTATAGCACCTGTTTGTGGACTAATTAATATCCCACCCGTTTCAGTTTGCCACCAAGTATCAACAATCGGACAATTAGAGTCTCCGACAGTTTTATAATACCACTCCCATGCTTCGGGATTGATTGGTTCACCTACTGTTCCTAGTAATTTCAGTGATTTTCTTGATGTTTTTTTAACAGGCTTATCACCTTCTCTCATTAAAGCTCTTATTGCTGTCGGAGCAGTATAAAAAATATTCACTTTATATTTATCAACGATTTGCCACCATCTTGAACTATCTGGATAAGTTGGAATTCCCTCAAACATAATAGTTGTCGCTCCATTAGATAATGGTCCATAAATAATATAGCTATGACCAGTTACCCAACCAATGTCAGCTGTACACCAATAAATATCTTTAGGTTTATAATTGAATATATATTGATGGGTCATAGATGCGTAAACCATATATCCACCAGTTGTATGCATTACACCTTTTGGTTTACCTGTTGATCCTGAAGTATACAAAATAAATAAAGGATCTTCTGCATTCATTTCTTCGGGTTCACATTTATTTGAAACTTTTTTCGTTAACTCGTGGTACCAAACATCTCTTCGTTCATCCCAATTTATTCTATTGCCTGTTCTTTTAACAACAACACATTTTTTTACATTTGGGCAATTTACTAAAGCTTCATCAGCAATTGATTTCAGAGGTATTATTTTTCCACCTCTTACACCTTCATCAGCTGTAATTAGATAATCAGACTCGCAATCGTTTATTCGTCCAGAAATACTATCAGGAGAAAATCCTCCAAAAATTATTGAATGCACAGCTCCTATTCTTGCACACGCCAACATTGTATATGCAAGTTCTGGTATCATGGTTAAATAAATTGTTACTCTATCACCTTTTTTAACCCCCAATTCTTTAAGACCATTTGCAGCTTTAGAAACTTCTTTGTGTAATTCTTTATAAGAAATTTTCTTTTGAACCTTTGGATCATCTCCAACCCATATAATCGCAGTTTTATCTTTATTCTTCTTTAAGTGTCTATCAATACAATTTACTGATGCATTAAGAGTACCATCGTAAAACCATTTTATTTTAACATCCGATTTACTATATTTAACATCTTTAATTTTTGTATATGGCTTTATCCAATTAATTCTTTTTCCTTCTTTTTTCCAGAAGCCATCATTATCTTTTATTGAGGCTTTATATTTTTTTTCATACTGAGATTTATTAACTAGAGCTTTGCTAATCCAGTCTTTTTTTGTTCTATATATAAGTTCTTTTTCTTGCTTTGGAGCTAAAGACTTTATCTTAGTTTTTTTTTTTGTGATTATTTTTTTCTTTCTTTTTTTTACTTTTTTTTTAGGCATGTATTATAAATTTTCTAGATACTACTCATCTTCAAAATAATTTTCCAGCATTTAGTGTCTATTGGCATGACAGACAGTCTGCTTTGTTTTATTAGTGCAATATCTTTTAAATCTTTATTTTTTTTAATATTTTCAAGAGAAACTGGTGTTTTTAGTTTGCTTTTATACTTAACTTTTACTGCTACAAATCGCTTCTCTTTATCTGTTGGGTCGATAAATGCTGTTTTAATTACTTCAACAATTCCAACAATTTCTTTACCAATATTAGAATGGTAAAAAAAACAAAGATCACCCTTCTCCATTTTTTTCAAATTATTTGCTGCTTGATAATTTCTTACTCCATCCCAGTCAGCACCTTTTGGACCAACCTTTAATTGTTGATCTATCGACCAAACATTAGGCTCTGATTTGAGTAACCAGTAATTCATTACAAAACTACACCAGCTCCTTTTAAAAATTTAGCACTAGCATCTAAGGCCAATCTTGGATTAGCTTCTAAATCTATATTATCAAATTTCTTTTTTTTATATTTTTCTAGACCTACTAATGCGATCATTGCTGCGTTGTCTCCACATAGTTTAATATCAGGAAAAATTACCTTAAAGCCATTCTCATTACTCACTTCGGTTAGTTTTTTTCTTATACCTTTATTTGCAGCAACTCCTCCCGCAACAACAAAAGATTTTTCTTTAAATGAGTTTTTTAAAAATTCCTTAAAAGCAATCTTAGATTTGATATACAATATTTCTTCTATAGTTTTTTGAAAAGATGCTGCTAAATCATATTTTTCTTGTTCTGAATTTATATCTTTTGTTATTCTTAGTATTGCAGTTTTAAGTCCTGCAAAAGATAAATTGCATCCACCTTTATTAATTATTGGTTTGGGTAATTTATATTTATTTGGATCACCCTTTTCTGCAAATTTTTCTAACTTTGGACCCCCTGGAAATTCTATCCCTAAAAGTTTCGCAGTTTTATCAAATGCTTCTCCCAATGCATCATCAATTGTAGTCCCCAATCTTTTATAACTACCTAATCCATTCACACTTAAAAATTGACTGTGTCCACCCGAAATCAACAGAAGCAAATAAGGATAATTAATATTAGTTTGAAGTCTTGGACTTAAGGCATGACCCTCTAAATGATTAACACCAATAAGTGGCACCTTTAAGGATGATGCGAGTGATTTTGCAAAATTTAAACCAACACTTAGACAAATTATTAAACCAGGTCCAGAGGTTACGGCAACAGCAGATATTTTATCAAGAGTTACACCACTCTCATCCAAAGCTTTTTTTGCAATTAAATTAATTTTTTCAACATGTGACCTTGCAGCTAGTTCTGGAACAACGCCCCCAAATTCTTTATGAATTTCAAATTGACTTGAAACTATATTTGATAAAATTTTTGGTATACCATTTTCGTTATCTTGAATAATTGAAACTGCTGTTTCATCACAACTTGTCTCAATTCCTAATATTATTGGGCTTTTATTCATAAATTATTTTTTATAATTAATACAATTAATCTATAAGAATGTAATAAAAATAACTTTTATGAAAAGAGCTAATCTTGTTATTGGGACACGTGGAAGTAAGTTAGCAATGATTTACGCAGAAAATGTGAAAAAAGAACTAAAAAAATATTTTTCTAAAGAGATTGAATTAAAAAAAATAGCAACAACAGGAGATCAAAAGCAAGATGAGAGATTATCTGAAATAGGAGGCAAAGGATTATTTTCTAAACAAATTGAAAAAGATTTATTAAATAAAAATATAGATATAGCAGTACATGCTTTCAAAGATATGCCTACTGAAGAAACTGAAAATCTTTTAACTAATAATTTTTTAAAAAGAAATTCTCCTAACGAAATTTTAATAAGTAAAGATAATATAAAATTTGAAGATTTAGAGCCAAACTCAATTATTGGTACATCATCATATAGACGAGAATATCAACTCAAGAAAAAAAGACCCAACTTAAAATATAAACTTATCAGAGGAAATGTTGATACTAGAGTTCAAAAGTTAGAAAAAGGTGAATATGATGCAATAATTCTCTCAAAAGCAGGAGTAGATGCTTTAAATTTACAACATAAAATTTCACAAGAATTCAGTGTTGATGAACTTATACCTTGTGCGGGCCAAGGAATTATAGCAATTCAATGCAGAGAAGATGATAATGAAATTAAAAAATTACTTGAAAACATTAATGATCAAGAAACAAGAACTGTTGCAAAAGCAGAAAGAGAGGTTTTAAAAGTCCTTGAAGGAGATTGTGACACTGCAGTTGGTGTATTTGCAAAATTAAATGGGGAAAAAGTAGACCTATTGACCGAATTGTTTTCTGTCGATGGAAAAAATAGATATTTCATAAAAAAAAGTCTGCAAAAAGATAATATTGAGTCTACTAGTAGAATGGTAGGAGAAGAGCTTAAATTAAAATCAAAAGGTTCTTATAAAAATTAAAATGCATATTTTATTAACAAGGCCATTAGATGATAGCAAAGAATTAATTATAAAATTTACTTCGATGAATCATAAAGTTTCTCATTTACCCTTATTACAAATAAAAAAAATAGAAACACAAGAAATAGATTTTACCCAATTCAAAGGTGTTATTTTTACGAGCGCTAATTCTTTAAAAAATTTAAATATTTCAAAAATAGATAAAAAAATAATTTGTTTTTGTGTTGGTCTTGCAACAGAAAGAAAGGCAAAAGAATTAGGCTTTCAAAATATTTTCTGTGCTGAGGGTAATGTAAATAATCTTAAAGAATTAATTTTACAAAACTTTGACCCAAAGATTGGACCAATGGCCTACATTAGTGGTGAAATTGTTTCTTATAATCTTGATAAAGATTTAATTTCAGAAAATTATGTCATAAAGAGAATTATAAATTATACGGCAGTACCTAATGAGAATTTAAGTGATGACTTTCTAAGAGATATCAAATCTTCTGTGCCAGAAATTGTTTACATTTATTCTGAAAATAGTGCGAAGACATTTTTTACGTTAATAAAAAAATATAATTTAGATAATATTTGGATGGAAACTAACCTAATGTGTATGGGTGAAAAAGCATCATCAGCATTGAATGACATAAAATGGAAAAAAATTTTTCTTTTTAACCCTGGTGAAGAAGAGTTTTTGCTATATAAAATTTAAAAATGAACGTTTTAAATAAACTTAATGAGTTATTTTTATCTGTATGGAAGCAGGGAATTCTTGGGGTAGATTTCTTTCAGATAATAGTAGGTCTTGGAATATTTGTATTATTTTTAATATTTAGAGGTCTAATCAGTAAACTCGTAATAAAAAAATTGGAACTAATTTCAAAAAGAACAACTAATAAATTAGATGATACTTTTGTAAAATCTATGGAAGGTCCTGCAAGGTTTCTTCCAATTGTTCTTGGTGTCTTTTTTGCCAGTTACTATATGTCATTTGATAATGAGACAAGAGGCTTCATAGATAACGTGAACAGAACTCTAATAACAATTTTAATATTTTGGATAATACATCAAATAATTGAGCCAATATCATATATTTTAAGTGGATTAGATAAAGTACTGACAAAAGAATTAATAGGCTGGATTATAAAATCTCTTAAAATTTTAATTTTTATTTTAGGAGCAGCTGCTGTTCTTGAGTTATGGGGAATTAAAATTGGACCAATAATTGCTGGATTAGGTTTATTTGGAGTAGCAGTAGCATTAGGCGCTCAGGATTTATTTAAAAATTTAATATCTGGAATTTTAGTATTAGTTGAAAAAAGATTTAGAATTGGTGATTGGATTAAAGTTGAAGGAGTTATCGAAGGGGTTGTTGAGAATATTGGATTTAGATCAACCGTTATAAGAAAATTTGACAAATCACTGGCAATTATTCCTAATTTTCAATTTGCAGAAAATGCAGTGATTAATAACACAAGAAAGACTAATTGGGCTATTAGTTGGATAATAACTCTTCAATATGACACCTCTATTGATCAATTAAAAACAATAAGAGACGAAATTGAAGATCACATAAATAAAGGTGACGATTATGACCAATCTGTAGGAGTCGCCGTAAGAATAGATAAGTTTTCAGATAGCTCAATTGATATGTATGTAAGATGTTTTACAAAAACAAATAGTTGGACTAATTATTTACAAGTAAAAGAAAATTTGGCACTTGAAATAAAAAAAATTGTTGAAGGTAAGGGAGCTGCATTTGCATTCCCAAGTCAGTCTATTTATGTTGAAAAAAAATGATTGCTATATTTTATTTAGCTCTTCAAATTTTAAAACTTTATTCATATGTTGTAATTGCCAATGTAGTTATAAGTTGGTTGGTTGCTTTTAATGTACTAAATACAAGTAATAGGTTTGTATATTTAATATTAGACTTCACTTATAAAATGACAGAACCGATTTTAATGAGAATAAGAAGATTTTTACCTAACCTTGGTGCTTTTGATATTTCTCCTATCGTACTTCTTTTGTTGATATGGTTCATAGAAATGTGTATGAAACTCTACATTGCACCACTAATATTTTAATAAATGATTTTAATTGATGGAAAAAAAGCTGCTGCTGATTTAAGAGAAGAGCTCAAGAAAGAAGTCTTATCTTTAAAAGATAAGCATAATAAAGTACCAGGTTTAACAGTCATATTGATTGGTGATTTAGCACCTAGTCAAATTTATGTTAGAAATAAAGAGAAATCTGCAAATGAAGTGGGCCTTAAATCAGAGGTGATTAGATACCCTGACAGTGTTGAAGAAAGTGAAGTTTTAAAAAAAATCGATGAACTTAATAATGATGATTCCGTTTCAGGAATTTTAGTTCAGCTCCCACTTCCTAAACATATTGATAAACAAAAAGTTATAGAGGCAATTATGCCAGAGAAGGATGTAGATGGATTTCATCCCATGAATGTTGGTAATCTGTCGTCAGGTTATGAAAGTTCTATTCCGTGCACTCCTTTAGGTTGTTATTTATTAATAAAAAAAATTGAACCAAACCTTAATGGAAAAAAGGCAGTAATTGTTGGAAGATCAAATTTAAATGGTAAGCCAATGACACAGTTGTTGTTGAAAGAAAATTGTACAGTTACAATTACTCATTCAAAAACAAATGATCTTAAAGGAGAATGTTTAAAAGGAGACATTATAGTCGCTGCTGTTGGGATCCCTGAGCTTGTAAAAGGTGATTGGGTAAAAAAAGATGCAATTGTGATTGATGTTGGTATTAATAAAACTGAAAACGGCCTAGTTGGCGATGTGGCATTTGATGAAGTATCAAAAGTTGCAAAAGCTTTAACTCCAGTTCCAGGTGGGGTCGGACCTATGACTATTGCATGTTTACTTAAAAATACAATTGAGTGTTTTAAGAGAGCGAATAAATAAAATTTACTATTGATTTCTTATTAATGGATAAACTTTAGGACTTAAGTATTTAAGATTAGTTAGCATAATTAAAATTAAAGTCACAGTTCCTATAGAGGCACCAAGGTAAATTAAAACTTTAAAATCAAATTGCCAAACTAATTCAAAAATATTCTCCATAATAAATTTTGATCCAATTACTGCAAAAAAAATTGCAATTAATATTACCGACATAAAAATTATTATAAATTCTATCAAAGACGAAAATATAATTTCTTTTTTTGAAAAACCTAAAATTTTAAATACAAGATTTTGGTACTCTTTTACTTTTCCTTGGACCATTATAGCACTTGAGATAACAATCAATCCAATGACAATCGTTATACCAGAAATTAGGGTTACAGCTATGAAGACTTTATTTAAAACTGATGTTACTTTGTTTAAGTAATCAGCAATTTTTATCATAGACAAACTCGGTAATATTTCTAACATTTTGGTTTCATCAAAATTATCTGGATTTTTAAATTTAGCAGTTGCTAAATATTCATGAGGAATTTTTTTTGCAAATTGTGGATTAAATAACATGGCAAAATTAATACTTAGATCACGATAATCAACTTCTCTAAAATTAACTATTTCTCCATCAATTTCTCGACCATAAATATTTAATGTAAAAATATCCCCCAACTCAATATTAAAATCTTTAGCCACTTTTGCATCAAGTGATATCTGAAGTTGGTTAGGTTTAGATAAATCCCACCATTCTCCTTTTAAAATTGGGTTATCTTTAGGTATATTTTCAACCCAAGAAGATCTTCTTTCACTTCCAATTACCCAATAACTATCATTATCTGGTTTAATATAGCTATTTGGATTCACGCCATTAATTTTTACTATTCCGGAAGAAACCATAGGCACTATTTCAATGTTCGCATCAGGGTTCATTTTGTAAACACCTTGTTCAAATTTTTTCTTTTCACCTTTTTGAATTCCAACAAAAAAATAATCAGGTGCAATATCTGGAATAGATCTTGCAATTTCTCTTTTAAAATTTGTTCCAACTAAAGCTAAAGTTAATAATAAAGTTACACCTAAGCCTAAAGACATAATTGTGATAGGAGTGATACTTTTTGTTTGAGTTATATTTTTTATCGATACTTTTAAAGAGATATTTGAAATAAAATTAAACTTTTTCAGTAAATAAATTATAATTTTCGAAAGTAAAAAAAATACAATTAGACATACAAAAAAAGCCAGAAAATAACCCAAGCTATAAGAAGGCCTTTCTGATCCCAGTGTAAACAATAAAACTAAAAATGATAACAAGATAAAACTCAAAATAACTGACTTTTTTGAGTAATAAAATTGTAGGTTTTGGAATACATTTCTAAATAGGTTTGATGCTTTAACTTGATCAATTGAACTTATTGTTGGTATTGAAAAAATTATAAGAACTAACAAACCTACAATAAATATTTTTATAAAATTAATTAAAGAGAATTTTGGATAAACATTTAATCCCAACCCATCGGATAAATATTTATCTGCAATTGGTACAATTAAAAAACTTGAGCCATAAGAAATTACAGTAATAATAAATAATAATATTAATAATTGAAGATAATAAAGTGTTTTTATATTCCCTGAATAAAATCCTACAGCTTTTCTTACAGCTATAGACATATTATTCTGGTTAATAAATGACAACAATGTATTAGCGATACCTATTCCAGCAATTAACATTGCACTAATTGAAACCAAAGAGAGAAATTGGGAAAAATTATTAATTATCCTTTTTAAGCCACTAGCTGAATTTTCTGGAAATCTAAGTTTTACTTTTTGGTCATCTTTAAAAATATCTTTGATCTTACTTTCTATTTTTTCAGGATCATCGCTTGGTTTAAACTTTACTTTATATTCATAATTTAAAAAACTACCTATTCCATTTAGTTTTAGTATCTCCAAAGTTTGTTTTCCTGCTAATGCCCAATCTCCAAAAGCTACAAACCCACTGACATCAGGTACAGATTTTATAATTCCAACAACTATGAAACTTTGATCTTGAACCTTAACTTTGTCATTTATTTTTATCTTTAAAGTTTTTGATAAACTTTCATTAATCAAAATTGTCTTTGGTTCCTTTTGCATTCTTTCATAAGCATCTTCTGGCTCATAAACAACTTCACCGTAAAGTGGATATTTTTCATCAACTGTTTTAATTCTTGTAAATAATGATTTATTTTTTTCTCTGCCTGTCGTAGAAAGCATTGTACTGAACTCTATCATTTGTGAGACAGTTGAAAATTCCTTTACTTTATTGACTAAATTAAGATCCCCCTGATTACGGTTATAATCGATTTCGAGATCTCCACCCAAAAGAACTTTTGCATTATCATTAAGCTCTTTTTTTAAACTATCTTCGATTGTAAAGATAGCACTTAAAATAAAAAGACTGATAAACAGCGTTACAATAATGCTTGAAATTTTTTTATAATTTCTGCTTAAATCCTTTAAAGCATACTTGAATATTAAACTTAACTCCGAAGAATTATTTAATTTTTCCATCTTTGATTTTAATTTTTCGTTTTGCTTTGTCTGCTAATTTTGGATCATGTGTGACCATTATTAAAGAAGACCCTTCTTCTTTGACGTATTTAAATAAAATTTCAGAGATCATTATTGAGTTTTCGGTATCTAGATTACCAGTTGGTTCATCAGCTAAAATCAAATCTGGTTTCATTGCAATAGCTCTTGCAATCGCGACACGTTGTTGCTCTCCACCAGATAATTGACTTGGAAGATTATTGAATCTATGTTTTAGACCAAATCGATCTAATAAACTTTTTGCTTCTTTCTCTGGATTTTTAAATTCATTAAGTTCAAGTGTTAAAGCTACATTTTCAA
The DNA here is from genome assembly GCA_902612605.1 of uncultured Pelagibacteraceae bacterium. Lineage (GTDB taxonomy): Bacteria > Pseudomonadota > Alphaproteobacteria > Pelagibacterales > Pelagibacteraceae > Pelagibacter. The sequence goes on along the minus strand of CACMDY010000001.1, from coordinate 251,460 downwards.
CAGCTGTATAATTTGGAATTAAATAGAAAGATTGAAATATAATTCCTATATTTTGCTTTCTAATTTCAGATACTTCGTCTTCATTAAGATTTGTTATTTCCCTGTCTTGAAATATAATTTTCCCTGAGGTTGGACGTTCTAGTCCACCAATAAGCATAATCAAGCTTGTTTTTCCTGACCCACTTTCTCCAACCACAGATACAGTTTCTTTTTTTTTTATAGTTAAATCAATATTTTTTAAAACATTGATATTGTCCTTCCCAGTTTGGTATTTGAGATTTATTTTTTTTAATTTAAGAAGTGTGTTCATGAATAAAAGTTTATTTATAAAAATATTGTTATTCTTTCTAGTGCACATAAATGCAAGTGCAATAGAAAAGGTTATATTATTCGGCGATAGTTTAATGGCGGGTTATGGTCTACCTAAAGAACAACACTTATCTTTGGTTTTAGAAAGTAATCTCGTAAGGAGTGGTTTAAATATTAAGGTAATAAATGGAAGTGTGTCAGGAAGCACTTCTTCTGGTGGATTGAATAGAGCAGAATGGAGTTTATCAGAACCCGGTATTGATCTAATCATCCTTGGTCTTGGGGCAAATGATATGCTTAGAGGAATTCAACCAGATGAAACTGAGAGAAATTTAGAAGAAATAATTAAAATCGCTAACAGTAAAAAAATTAAAATTATAATAGCTGGGATGGTTGCGCCAACAACTCATGGAACTAAATATAAAAAAAATTTTGATGCTATTTATCCTAAATTGTCAAAAAAATATAATTTACCTTTAATTCCATTTTTGCTAGAGGGTGTTGCTCTTGATCCAAATCTAAATCAACAAGATGGCATACATCCCAACAAAGCTGGAACAATAGTTATAAGTAATACAATTCAAGATATTATTTCAAAAAATTATTAATCGGATATGAAAAAAAAATATCATCATTTAGCAAATGGCACATTTCGTAATCCTGAAGGATCAAAGATGATTGATATGAATTTCAATTGGTCGTTTAAGGTCTTTAACCAAGAAAAAAAAAAATTAGATATGACTTTTCCTGAAAGTAATATCATTAAAAAAGAAAAAGTTTTATTGGATTTAAATAATTTCCAAAAAGAAGATTATGTAGCGTGGATAGGTCATGCAACATTTTTATTAAAATTAGGGGAAATAACAATAATAACAGATCCAGTTTTTTCAAAAAATGCAGGACCTTTATTTTTTGGGCCAAAGAGATTTACCGAACCAGCATTAAAACTAAATGAAATACCAAAAACAGATATTTTTCTACTAACTCACAATCACTACGATCATCAAGACATGAAAACAATAATGAGATTTCCATATAAAGATTCTAAAGTTTTGGTACCTTTAGGACTAAAAAAATATTTTAAAATTAATAGATTTAAAGATGTAAATGAAATGGATTGGTATGATCAAATAAGAGTAAATCAGAATTTAAATATCACTTTTCTGCCATCAGTCCACTGGTCAAAGAGGAGTTTAACGGATACTAATAAAACTTTATGGGGCAGCTATTTGATTGAATACAAAGGAAAAAAAATATTATTTTCATGTGATACTGGTGTTGGAAAAATATATAAAGAATTGGGAGATAAGTATGGTCCAATTGATTTAACATTTATTAACATTGGCGCATATAATTTTTATCCTATGGCTTCAATTAAAGACTCTTCTGCTTACCACACTAACCCTGAAGAAGCCCTTGGACTTGCTAAAGATTTAAAAAGTAAAAAAGTAATTGGAATGCATTGGGGAACTTTTGTCTTATCACTTGAACCAATATTAGAGCCCCCTTTAAGGTTTAAGCAAAATGCAGAAAAATTTGGATTTAAAAAAGATGATGCAATTATTTTTAAAATTGGTGAATTTAAATTATTTAAAGAGCTTTTTGATACTAACTAGAATTTTCCATCAACCACAATCCATCTTGATTTAAAAAATATAGTTTACCATTTATAGGATGAATTTGTATGTCTCTGATTCTTCCAATTTTATCTTTAAATATTATTTCCTCTTTTACATTTGATAAATCATTAAACTCTAATTTTCTTAAAGACTTATCTTTAAGAGAAGTAATTAATGCATGACCATTCCATTCTTTAAATTCATTACCTTTATAAATTGTGATCGCACTTGTGGCTATAGATGGAACCCAATATTGAATGGCTTTTGTAAAGCCAGGTTTCCATTTTGGCCCTATTGGTATACCTGAATAATTTGTGCCACCCCATCCAAGAATTTTCCAACCATAGTTTTCACCTTTCTTTGCTTCACCAAACCAATCGCCTCCTTTTGCACCATGATTGCTCATATAAATTTTTCCATCGAAAGGTGATAAAGCTAAACCTTGAGGATTTCTTACACCAATTTGATATATTTCAGGCAGCCAGTCTGATTTCCCCTCAAAACGAGGATTGTCTTTTGGAATGCCACCATCTAGATAAATTCTAATTATACTCCCTGGATGTTTATTTCCATTTTGAGCAATCATTCCCCCACCTCTTTCACCTGCGGAAGCAAATAAATAATTGTCTTTTATTACCAGTCTTGAGCCAAAGTGATAAGGCGAGTCAATTGGTGGATTGGCTTGAAAAATATTATTAAAATTTAATTTGTTTTTATTAAATTTTGCACGTGCAATTGAAGTACTAGTCTTCCAATTATTTCTATTTTCTGAGTACGAGATGTAAATGTAATCTTCATGATACAGAATATCCAATAATCCTCCCTGTCCATATTCTACAAAATTTAAGTTATGATCAATTTCATTTATCTCTCTTGTAGAAATGTTTACAAATTTTATTTTGCCACCTTTCTCGGTAACAATCATTTCATTTTCATTAACGAACGACGAACCCCAAGGTGCTTCTAATTCAATAATTTTATTAAAATTAAAATTTTTACTAAATGAATTTGTTGAGAATAGTATTAATGATAAAAGAAATAATAATTTCTTCACTCTATGAAAGTTTTGATCTACCACCATCGACAGCAATAATTTGTCCTGTAACCCAAGAACTGTCTTCAGTTATTAGAAATTTTGCAAGCGAAGCTGAGTCTTTACCTTCTCCAAGTCTTTTTAATGGATGGGCTTTTGCTATACCATCAGCTAAAACTTTATTTTTAAGCATTGGCTCTGCAATTTTTGAATTAGTTAAACTTGGAGCAATGCAATTTACTCTTATATTAGGAGCAAATTCTGCTGCTAAAGAAACAGTTAATCCTTCAACAGCTGCTTTAGTTGAAGCTATAATTGCATGATTTGTAAAACCCCTTTGAGCAGCAACAGTTGAAAACAAAACAATCGATCCTTTATTTTTTTTTAAACTTTCTTGATAACCTTTAATTAAATCTACTGCAGAATATAAATTTAGTTTCATACATTTTGTAAAATCTTGTTCTGAAACCATTCTCAAAGGTTTTAAATCAATTGAACCAACACAATAAGCTATACCTTTGATATCATCTATTTCGGACTTAATCTTTTCAACAAAACCATTTTCTAAAACATCAGAGACTGTATATTTACAATTTAATTTTTCAGACAAAGATTTTGTTCTCTCTTCATCCCTACCAATTAAATGTACTTCTTTGCCGGCTGCGTATAACTGTTCAGCTAAATTAGATCCGATAGATCCTGTCGCACCTACTACTAAATATTTTTCTGACATAAATTTTTAAAAAGTTATATATAGTTAATGAAATTATTTTTTCTACTTGGAAATCAACTTTTCTCAGAGAAATATCTAGAAAAGTACAGAAAAGACCACTTTTTCTTTATGGCTGAAGATTATCAGCTTTGTACGTACGAAAAGCATCATAAACAAAAGATATTATTGTTCTTATCTTGCATGCGATCTCACGCAGACAGACTAAAAAAAAATAAATTTAAATTAGAATATTCTTCGATTGAGGATAAATCTTTCAAGCTGGATTACACAGAAAAATTAAAAAAAATAATTAAAGCAAAAAAAATTAAAGAAATTTCAAGTTTTGAAATTGAGGATAAGTTTTTTGAAAATAAAATTACCAATTTTTTAAAAAAGGAAAAAATTAGATGGAATATTATTCAAACACCAATGTTTTTAAATTCTAGAGAAAAATTTAAAAACTATTTATCTAAATCAAAAAAACCTTTTATGGCAGTTTTTTATAAAGAGACTAGAAGAGATTTGGATATACTCATGAAAAAAGATGGTAATCCAGAAGGAGGCAAATGGAGTTTTGACGAAGAAAATCGAAATAAACTTCCAAAAAATATATCTATACCCAAATTTCCTAAAATTACTGAGACTGTTCATACGAAAAAACTAAAAATTTTAATTGATAAAAATTTTAAAAGTCACCCCGGTAATACGAAAGACTTTTGGTTTGCTACGGAATATGATGATGTAATTAAATTATTAAATTTTTTTATTAAAGAGAAATCAAATTTATTTGGCGATTATGAAGATGCAGTTGATCAGAAAGATAATATATTATTTCATAGTGCTTTAAGTCCTTACATCAATTTAGGTCTTATCACTCCAGAATTTATAATTAAAAAAGTTTTAGATTTTCATAACAAAAATAAAATAAGATTAAATTCCTTAGAGGGTTATATTCGTCAAGTAATCGGGTGGAGAGAATTTATGAGGGGAATATATCAAAGCTATTCAAAAGAAATGGAAACTAGAAATTTTTTTAAACAAAATAGAAAAATGAAAAACTCATGGTACGAAGGAACAACAGGATTACCACCTTTAGATTATGCTATTAAAAATGCAGTGAATTATGGTTGGTCACATCATATTGAAAGGTTAATGATTTTATCAAACATAATGAATTTATGTGAAGTTAAGCCAACTTATGTTTACAAATGGTTTATGGAAATGTTTGTGGATTCCTCTGACTGGGTAATGGTCCCGAATGTTTATGGAATGGGGCTTTTCAGTGATGGAGGAATATTTGCCACAAAACCATATATTTGCGGCTCCGCTTATTTCATGAAAATGATGGATTTTAAAAAAGGAGAATGGTGCAATACCATGGATGGTCTTTATTGGAGATTCATAAATAGAAATAGAGGCTTCTTTTTAAAAAATCCTAGACTTTCTATGATGGTTAGAATTTTCGATAAAATGAAACCTGATAGAAAAAAATTAATTTTAGCTGAGGCAGAAAAATTTATTAAACAAAATACTGCATAGTGAGAAAAGAAAATTTACCCACAAAAATTTGCCCTGTATGTAAGAGACCTTTTACTTGGAGAAAAAAATGGAAATTAAACTGGGATAAAGTGAAATATTGTTCTAAGAAATGTTCAAAAAATAACTAATTAACAACAAGAGCAGCTTTTCTTTTTCTCTTGTTTTTTTTCTTCAATAACTTCTTCTTTAGGGGCTGATTGTTCAAGAATTTTTTCTGCTTCAGCTTCTTTCTCTTTTAATATTTTATTTTCAATGTACGCGTAAAGAGAGTTGAAACCTAATTTTGAAGCTTTCTTTTCTTCGTAATTCCTTCTGCCTTTAAGATTTTCAATAATTTCAAGAACTTGCGGGTTATTCATATTATTGTTATCTCATAATTTTGATAATTTACAATAGTTCTTTAAAAAAATTCTTTAATTATAGTCGGTATATACTTTTTGAAATTAAAAAAACCTTTATTGCAATATTTCCAAGAATTTCGGTCTAAATTACGATAAAGAAATTTTATATTATTTATTCCTTGAGAAGTTAAAAAATCTAAGTTTTCTCCAACACAAGGATATAAAAAATAACTATTCTCAATTGTTATAAGGTTACCAATGTCAATAATTTCACAATCCAAAGATTTTTCATCCAACCTTCTTTTTTGATCCTGAATTAAATTAGTCTTAAATTTCAATATTTTTTCACTAAGTTTAATATTCCTACTGTCGTTATTATTATTAACTAAATAAATCTTTTTAAATTTATGGTCTTTGAAATCAGTCAACTCAAAAGAAAGATTATTATCAAAAATAATTAAATTTTGCTCATCCAAACTTACTGGATTACTAAAATCTTTTAAGACAGCCTTGTATATTTTCTCGCTAACTTTAGGTGGTGCATTTTCATTTAAATTAATCTTATTAAATCTGTTATTAGTAAATTTTTTTATATTCCATTCACTTGCCAAATAATGCTTACCTTGTGTTTGTATCCCAGCAACCCATCTCCATCCTAATGTATTAGATGCTGCATCTCCATCATAGAGATGCTTCATAAAAAATTCAGCTCCTAATTGCCAAGGTAAATTTAAAGTAAAAATCCAGATACTGGCAAACCACATTCTTGTATGATTATGAAGGTAATTAAATTCTTTTAATTCTTTAACCCATTCATTAAAACATTCTATATTTGTATTTCCATCAATGGCATTTAAGTAATCTTTATTATCTTTGTATTCTTCTCTTATAATTTTTAATTCTATTAGGTAATCTGTCCATACATTAGGTCTTAACTCTAACCATCCTTTCCAATAAGTACGCCACAAAACCTCTTGAATAAATTTTTCATTTTTAGAAAATGAAAATTTCTTTAAGGCTTTATCTATAACTTCTAACTCATTTAATATTCCATGAGATATATATGGAGAAATACAAGATATATTTGATCTTTTATCTGGACCAAAATCAAAATTTCTCAATCTTGAATATTCAGAAAGATTATTTTCAACAAAATTATCTAGTTTATTAGTGGCTTTCGCCCGACTTGGTTCAAAATTCATGATATTTTATTTTAATTTTTTCTTGTGAAAATTAATAAATCTTTCAACATTTGATTTATTAAAAGTTTTATTTTCCTCAAATGAAACTTTTTTCATAGAATAAGCTGAACTTTTAGTTATTCTTGAATGAATAATAACATTCCCTTTATATAACCTCAATTTAACTGATCCATTAACTTTACTTCTCTTAAGATCTACAATTCTTTGTAATTTAAATCTCTCTTTAGAAAACCAATATCCATTGTAAATCAGTTCCGCATATCTAGGCATAATTTTTTCTTTCTTATGCATTGTATCTTTATCAAGTGTAACAGACTCTATAGCCCTATGAGCATGCATTAATAAAGTTCCGCCTGGTGTTTCGTATACACCTCTTGATTTTATACCTATAAATCTATTTTCTACTAGATCAACTCTTCCAACAGCATTTTTTCCAGCTATGTCGTTTAATTTTCCAAGTAATTTAGATGGAGATAATTTTTTCCCATTCACTGCAATCGGATCTCCACTTTTAAAGTCTATTTTTACAATTGAAGATTTATTAGGTGCTTTTTCTGGAGATACCGTTCTTTGAAAGATAAAGTCAGGTGCAGAGTTTTTTGGATTTTCTAACAACTTTCCTTCTGTTGATGTATGAAAAATATTATCGTCTACTGAAAAAGGTGGCGCTCCTTTCTTGTCTTTAGGTATTTCAATTTTATTTTTTTTTGCATAATTAATTAGATCTGATCTAGATTTCAGCTTCCAAATTCTCCAAGGCGCAATAACTTTTATTTTAGGACCAAAATAATGATAACCTAACTCAAATCTTACTTGATCATTTCCTTTTCCTGTTGATCCATGAGATACAGCATAGGCATTAAATTTTTTAGCAATTCTAATTTGATCTTTGGCTATTAAAGGTCTAGCAATTGAGGTTCCAAGCAAATAAACACCTTCATATATTGCATGGCCCCTAATCATTGGATAAACATAATCTTTTACAAAAACATCTTTAAGATCTTGAATAATAATATTTTTTACGCCAAGTTTTTTTGCGTTTCTGAAAATTTTATTTCTATCTATTTCTTGACCAATGTCTGCAGTATAACAAATTACTTCTGCATCATAATTTTCCTGTAACCATTTTAATATGATTGATGTGTCCAAACCTCCAGAATAGGCAAGAACTATCTTTTTCTTTGATTTCATTATTTAACTGCAGCTTTTTTTAGCTGCGTTATATGCTTTAGTGAAGCCCATCAAAGAATAATGATCAATTGTTTGAGAACCAGATTTATTATATCCAGTAACCATTAATCTTGAGGCCTTTTTCATTCTGCTAACAACTTTTTTTTCAATTTTATTACTTGAAATCCATGCAAAATTATCTTGAGCTATATCAAATTTATATTTTGATTTACCAGAGCTAGCTGTAATTGAATTTTGACTGTTGTATTCATAGCCTGAGGTTGTGCTTACTTCGTCTTTAATTTTTTCAGATGGTCTAAAAGTTACAAATAATCTTGCATCTCTATCATTTTTTTTAGGAGATTGAAGAACAGGTTTAGATTGTGCAAAACATACTTTACTATCCCCATTAGTAACAACAATTGCATCCCAGTCTTTAAATGTTCCTATTTTATTTAATTCTTCTGAATAAGAAGTTGATCCTAATAAGAGAATAAAAAAAATTATTTTAAAAATTATGGACATGGATTTGGATATTTTTTTTGAATTTCATTAATTTCATTAATTATTTCTTTATCAAGATTCACTTTTACACTTTCTATATTTGTTTTCAACTGCTCCATTGTTGTTGCACCAATAATAACGCTAGACATGAAATCTTGTATCTCACAAAATTTTATACACATTTGACTCATATCAATGTTGTATTTTTCACTAATATTAAAATACTCATCAACAGCTTCGTTAGTATTTGGTTTTCGATATCTTGTCCAAAAATCCCAATCTCTTTCCATCCGAGATCCTTTTGGAAATTGCTTATTTCTATATTTACCACTTAAAAAACCACTGGCTAAAGGAGAATAAGATAAACAGCCAATATTTTCTCTTATAGACACCTCAGCTAATCCAACTTCATATGACCTATTTAATAAACTATAGGGATTTTGTATGGACATCATTCTTGGCAAACTCTTTTCCTTTGAGAGTTTGAGATAATTCATAACACCCCAAGGAGTTTCATTAGATAAACCTACATGTCTAATTTTACCTTGCTCAATATACTTTTGTAATTCAACCAACACGTCTTCGAATTTATTCCATTCATTTTCTTTATGCACATAACCAAGTCTTCCAAAATTGTTTACATTTCTTTCTGGCCAATGAAGCTGATATAAATCTATATAATCAGTTTTAAGTCTTTTAAGACTGTTATGAAGTGCAGTTTCTAGATTCTTCCCTACAAAACTATTTTCACCATTTCTAATATAATCTCTTGCAGGACCACATACTTTAGTTGCAAGTATCACATCTTTTCTTTTTTTTGTTTTTTCAAACCAATTTCCAATGATCGTCTCTGTATGACCAAAAGTTTCAGCTTTAGGAGGTACCGCATAAAGTTCTGCTGTATCCCAAAAATTAACCCCATTTTCTAGTGAGAAATCCATTTGTTCGAAGGCCTCTTCTTGGCTATTTTGTTCACCCCAAGTCATGGTGCCGAGACAAATTGTGCTAATATCTATATCAGTTGTTCCTAATTTTTTATAATTCATTAAATATTAAGTATTTGTTACCTATATTTTGACTGCTTGAAAAATTTTAAATTTATTACTATATATTTAATTATGGAATTCAATAGAGACAATATTCTAAATAGATCAACGACAGCAAAAAAAGCTGTTGTGATGGATGAAGGCCTTAGAGCCTACATGCTTAAAGTTTACAACTACATGGCAACTGGAGTTTTGCTAACGGGAATCATTGCATTGCTATCTTTTAAAATGTCAGTAGTTACAGATGCAAGTGGATCAATAGTTGCTTTAACTGAGTTCGGAAATGCGATTTATCTATCAGGATTGAAATGGGTGGTTATGTTAGCTCCTCTCGGAATTGTTTTTTATATGAGTTTTGGGATAAATAAAATGAGTTCTTCAAAAGCTCAAACTACTTTTTGGATTTTTGCAGCCTTGATGGGTTTATCACTATCATCAATTTTATTAGTTTACACAGGACTTAGTGTGACGAGAGTATTTTTCATATCTTCAGCAACATTTGGAGCTATGAGTATATATGGTTACACAACTAAAAGAGACCTCACAAAATTTGGATCATTCTTAATGATGGGTTTGATCGGTATTATAATCGCATCTTTAGTAAATATTTTCTTAAAATCTTCAATGATGTACTTTGCTATTTCAATCATTGGAGTTCTTATATTTGTTGGATTAACTGCATACGATACACAAAAAATTAAGAATATGTACGCAGCATCAGATTCAGGCGAAGTAATTGGCAAGAAAGCTGTTATGGGAGCTTTAACATTATACTTAGATTTTATAAATTTATTTATAATGCTTTTAAGATTGTTTGGTCAAAGAAGGTAATCAAAAACTATAGTTTTTTCCAATTTGTTTTTTTTAGAAGTATTTTTAAATCATAAGCATTATTTAAAATTTTACCATTTCTATCAGTTATTAAATATTTCAAATTCTTATTAGAAGGTTTAAAATTTTTACTAATGTTGTAGATAGCTTTTTCTGCTGCATTTTTAAAAATACTAAAACTTACTCTTTTACTTGATATTGAGAGGCCATAGTCTTTCCAAGATCCTTCAGATACCATTTTAGCATATAGGTCTAATATAATTTTTAGTTCTTTTTTTTCAAAAAAATACTTTTGGTTTTGTTCTTTATTTGAATTATTTATTACTAATTTTAAATTACTCATTTAATTTATGTTTATTAATCAACCCAACTTGTGATGCTGTAAAGATGAATGTAATTGGTAGCATTCCCCAAACTTTAAAGTTAACCCAAAATTCTTCTGTTTGAGTTCTCCAAACAATTTCATTTAATATAGCTAAAAAAATAAAAAAATAAGTCCATCTGTTATTCAAAATTTTCCAACCTTCATCAGACATTGGCAGTGTTTTTCCAAGTATTAATTTTAAAACTGGTTCATTGGTGAAGTATTTTCCAAAGAATAAAGCTAGGGCAAATAAAATATTTATAATAGTGGGTTTCATATAAATAAAAATTGGATTATCAAAATAAATTGTTAAACCTCCAAATAGAGTAATTAAAATTCCTCCTAATAAAGGAACCATCGGAACTTTTTTTTCCAGTATCCAAACCAAGAGAACAGAAATTATTGTTGCGACAATTAGAGGTGGTATTGCAACTTTTAAATTTTTATCACTGTTATAATAAAAGAAGAAAAAAATAGCTAAAGGCCCAACGTCTGTAATGAATTTTAGAAGTGATTTATTCACTGCTACATATTAACAGATTAATAAAACATTTATATTTTTTTTATTGATTTTTTTCATCAAATATCCATATTTAATATCGTGAGTACTCAAAAAGCTAAATTTTCAATTGGAGATGTTGTAAAGCACAGACACTTCGATTTTAGAGGTGTGATTTACGATGTTGACTTTGAATTTAATAACTCAGAGGAGTGGTATCAATCGATACCAAAAAACGTGAGACCTAGAAAGGATCAGCCATTTTATCATTTACTAGCAGAGAATGACGAAATTACTTACGAGGCTTATGTGTCTGAGCAAAATCTATTATTTGATGACTCTGAAGAGCCTATAAAACACCCTCTAATTAACGAAATTTTTTCAGGTAAGCGTGGATCAAGCTACTTCAAGCCTTCAAATTAACTAATAGCCAATATTTAAACACAATTGTCCCAAATCTCTGTCATATCTGTTTGTTATAAAATATTTAATTCTGATCAAGAGTACTGTTTTTCCTCTATCTCCCTCTGTATTCTTGGTCAGAAAATTTTGAACAATTTTAATCTAAAATTTATGTGTTATAAAAAATTATGATTAATTATTTCAATCCAAATAATACTTTAAAGATAATTAATAAAATACAAAAGTTTGTATTTGCGCTATTTATAATTGTATTGTTACTTGGATTAGTTGAAGCTTTAGTTCTTTCTCCTGAGGATTATAAGCAGAGTGACTCAGTTAGGATTATGTATGTCCATGTTCCATCAGCTTGGATATCACTCGGAATATTTTCATTTATTTCCATTCTTTCTTTTGGAGTTTTTGTTTTTAAAAATAAAAATTTCTCTTTAATAACAAAAAGTTTAGCACCTTCTGGTTTTGTTTTTAGCATAATAGCTTTAGTTACAGGATCAATTTGGGGAAAACCAACCTGGGGAACTTGGTGGGCTTGGGATGCAAGAATAACTTCAATGCTCTTACTTTCAATTTTTTATTTATTGTTCATTACTTCTTGGAAGATTACGACAGACAATAGTAAAGCAGAAAAAATTAGCTCAATAATAGCAATTATTGGTCTTATAAATATTCCAGTTATAAAATTTTCAGTAGAATGGTGGAATACTTTACACCAACCTGCGTCAGTAAAAATATTGGAAGAAACAACAATTCATTCTTCAATGTTGACACCATTAGCTATAATGACTGCGGCATTTGCTCTATTTTCACTTTTGATATTTTTAATGAAATATAATACAGAACTGTTAAAGATTAAGAATAAAGGTCTTAATAGATTATGATTAGTGAACTACTAAATATGAATGGATACGGTGTATACGTTTGGTCATCATTTATATTTACTCTATTTTCTTTTAGCTTCTTGTACGCGGTAGTAAAATTAAATTTAATTAAAGAAAAAAAGAAATTTGAGGAAAATTATAAATCACTAGATGAAAAGAAACTTGCATCAGTAGCTAAGCAAAAAACGTACAGAGAGATATTAGCAAACACTTCCACATCTAAAGTTTAACTAAAATTCACATGTACGGAAAAAAAGTTAAATTTAGAGCCCTTTTTATTTTTTTAATTTTAATTTCATTAGTTCTTACAATTTTTTTGGTGGTTAAATCTCTTGAGGAAAACGTAGTATATTTTAAGTCTCCAACAGACATTAAAAACCTTAATGAAATCAAAAATGCTCAAAAAATTAGAGTTGGTGGAATGGTGAAAAAAAATTCTATTAAAATAAACGATAAAGAAATTTTTTTCGTAATTACGGATTTCAAAAATGAATTATTAGTCAACTTTAATGGATCTGTACCTAATCTGTTTGAAGAGGGTAAGGGTGTAGTTGCTGAAGGTTTCTTAAAGGATAAAAGTTTTCTAAATGCTGACAAGATTTTAGCAAAACATGATGAAAATTATATGCCTCCTGAAGTCAGCGAAGCTATGAAAAATAATTAATTTGTATGTCTAATTATTTAGGAAATTATTCTTTATATATTGCTTTAATAGCATCTGTTTATTTAATTTTTAAGTCATACTTGGATACAAATTCAGAAAATAAATATTTAGATAAAAACTTTATTTTAATTACTTCAATACAAACTATAATGATTACGGTAAGTTTTTTTAGTCTAGTTGCAGCTTTTGTAATTTCAGATTTTAGTAATGAAACTGTTTTCAACAATTCTCATACTTTAAAACCTTTATTTTATAAAGTTTCAGGTACATGGGGAAATCATGAGGGAAGTTTATTACTGTGGTTATTAGTTCTTTCAATTTTTCTATTTATTTTTTTATTAAATTCAAGATCACAAGATACTAAATACAAACTTCTAACGATACTATTTCAACAAATTATTATTTCAGGTTTTCTAGTTTTTATTTTATTAACTTCTAACCCATTCAAAACGCTATATCCAATTCCTAGAGAGGGATTAGGTTTGAACCCTATTTTACAAGACCCTGCTTTAGCTATTCATCCTCCAATTTTATATTTAGGTTATGTTGGAACATCTATTATCTTTTCAGCTTCACTTGCCTCAATGATTAGCGGAAATATTGGAGATAAGTGGGCAAGGCATATTAAAAAATGGGTTTTGGTATCTTGGGTATTTTTAACAATTGGTATTTTGCTTGGATCTATATGGGCATATTATGAGCTGGGCTGGGGAGGTTTTTGGTTTTGGGATCCTGTAGAAAATGTTTCATTAATGCCATGGTTTTGCTTAACAGCGCTACTGCATACTGTAATTGTATTACAGAAAAGAAATTCGTTTAAAGAGTGGACTATTATTTTGTCAATTACAACTTTCTCACTGAGTATGAGCGGCACTTTTCTTGTTAGGTCTGGAATTTTAAATTCAATTCACACTTTTGCAAACGATCCATCAAGAGGGCTATATATATTAAGTTTTCTCTTTATCCTAATTTTGATGTCTATATTAATTTTCTTTTTTAATCAGAATAAAATATCAAACACAGCCAAAGAGAATTTTATTTTAAGTAAAGAGACTGCAATATTAGTGAATAACTGGTTTATGATGTTTTTTTTATCTGTTGTTCTTGTTGGTACAATTTATCCAATATTTCTTGAAGTTTTAAATGGTTCAAAAATTTCTGTTGGTCCACCTTTTTATCATAATCTTTTAATACCCTTCTTAATTCCTTTTTTAATATTCATGAGCTTTGGTCCAAGTTTGAAATGGATTAAAGATAAATTAAAAAAGTTTAACTATAATATTTTAATTATTTTTTTAGTTTCACTACTTATTTCATATGTCATTTTAACAAAAACCGAAAATTCGTTTCTATTGTCTATTCCTCTGATAGTTTTGAGCATCTATCTTTTATTAGTAACAATTAAGGATTTTTTTGTTAGTAAATCCTCGATTAGCCAAAAAATTTCACATTTTGGTTTTAGTTTATTAATTACTAGTATCTTATTGAATGGCCTTTTTTCTAATGAATTCAATTCAAATATGAAAGTAGGAGATGAAAGAATATTCAATGAAAAAGTTGTAAAATTAAAAGAAGTTAATATTACAGATGTGGACAATTATAAATCTCTTAAAGCTAGTTTTGAAGTTACAAATAAAAATTCCTCTTTTGCTTTATACCCAGAAGTTAGAATTTACCAACAGCCTTTAACTATTACGAGTGAAGCGGATATTAAGACAACATTATTTTCAGATAATTTTTTAGTATTTAATATTTTAAAAGATGATGGTTATTATAATGTAAGATATCAATATAAACCCTTAATGATTTGGATATGGATCTCAACTATATTTATTGGTTTTGGTGGTTTATTAAGTGTCATTAGAAAAAATGAGCAAAAATATTAAATTTTTAGGATTACTACTAACATTAATAATAATTTTTATAATCTTGCTCAAGGGATTGAACGTATCGAAAGATTACTCTAACGAGAAATTAAAAAGTAAAATAGATTTTTCACTTAATGCAAAAAAACTATTTTCTGATGAAATAATTAATATTTCAGACTTATTTGATAAAAATAGTCCTTCTGTAGTAAATATTTGGGCATCTTGGTGTGCACCATGTAGAGAAGAGCATCAGTTTTTAATGAAATTAAAAGATATGAACATAAATATAATTGGAATTAATTATAAAGACAGTCCAAAAAATGCGAAAAATTTTTTAAGCTCACTTGGAAATCCTTATTCAGAAGTTATTACTGATAATGATGGAACAAAATCAATAGAATTCGGAGCTATTGGTGTTCCTGAAACTTTTATTATAAGTGGTAAAACAAATGAGATAATAAAAAAGTATATTGGTCCATTGACAAGCGAAAATTTAATAGAAATAAAAAATTTATTAGAAAAAAATGCTTAAAATTTTAAAATTAATATTGCTGCTATATTTTAGTTTTAATTTTTCCTATGCTAATGAAATAAATACCAAAGTAGATCAAATTACAAAAAACTTAAGGTGTTTGATATGCCAAGGTCAATCTGTTTATGACTCTCAGTCCGATTTTGCTGTTAGTATGAAGCTTGTTGTAAAAAATAAGATTGATGAAGGTAAAGGAGAAGAAGAAATATATGATTATTTAAAAAATAAATATGGAGAGTGGATTGTATATGAACCAGAATTAAACCAAAATACATTTTTACTCTGGTCAATACCTTTGATTTTGTTCGCTTTTGGTGGCCTTTTAATTATTAGAAAAGTATCTATAAAGTAGCAAGGATTTTTAATATGAAAATTTTAATTAAAACTTTAATAATTTCATTCTTCACCATCTCTATTTCTAATGCAGAAAATAAATGGAGTTTTTACACGGGCATGTTCGATTTCAGCGATGATGGTAAGAGAGCAAATCTATTTGGTGCCGAATATATAAATTTTAATGCTAGCAAAGATATTTTCTTAGGAAATGTTCAGCCTGTGACAGGTGCAATGATAACAGCTGATGATGCATTATATATTTATACAGGTTATCAATTAAATCAAAAATCTAATTCAACCACTTTCTCTCCTAGTTTTGCAATTGGATATTATGACGAAGGAGATGGCAAGGACTTAGGTCACGAAATTGAATTTAAAACACAAATACAGATATTATTTGATATCTCATCTAATTATGAATTAGGTATTTCTTATAATCATATTTCTAATGCGAGTCTTGGAGATAAAAATCCTGGGGCAAATAGTTATATGTTTAATTTTACAAAAAAATTTTAACTTAAGATATGAGATTAAAAGATTGTCATAACTTTTATGACTTTAGAAAATTGGCAAAACAAAAGCTTCCATCTCCAATATTTCATTATATTGATGGGGCTGCGGATGATGAAATAACTTATGCAAGAAATAGTAGTGCATTTAATGACGTTGACTTAGTTCCAAATGTCTTAAGAGGTGTTGAAAATGTTGATTTGTCGACAACTATTTTTGGAAAAAAATTAGATTTGCCTTTTTATTGTTCTCCAACAGCTTTGCAAAGGTTATTCCATTACGAAGGAGAAAGAGCGGTTGGAAAAGCTGCAAAGAAGTTTAATACGATGTTTGGTGTTTCGGCATTGGCTACAGTTAGTGTTGAGGAAATTTCATCCTTAATAGACACACCAAAAATGTTTCAATTTTATTTCCATAAAGACAGAGGATTAAATGACTCTTGTTTAGAACGAGCAAAAGCAGCAAAATTTGATGTGATGGCTTTAACTGTTGATACGATAACAGGAGGAAATCGTGAAAGAGATTTAAGAACTGGATTTACATCACCTCCAAAATTAACACTTTCGAGTTTGTTTAGTTTTGCCACAAAACCAATGTGGGGAATAAATTATTTAACCAAAGGAAAATTTGAACTACCACATCTTCAAGATTTTGTTAAAGAAGGAACTGACACAAATACTTCAATTGGTAATTATTTTTCTACTATGTTGGATCAATCTATGAACTGGGACGACGCTGAAAAATTGTGCTCTCAGTGGGGTGGCCATTTTGCACTTAAAGGAGTTATGAGTGTTGAAGATGCTAAAAGAGCAGTTGATATCGGATGCACTGGTATTATGGTATCAAATCATGGAGGAAGACAACTTGATGGATCTAGATCACCATTCGATCAATTAGCTGAAATTGTTGATGCAGTTGGTGATAAGTTAGATGTTATTTGTGAAGGTGGATTTCAAAGAGGTACTCATATGTTAAAAGCTTTATCTATGGGTGCAAAAGCTTGTGCTGGTGGAAGATTATATCTTTATGCTTTAGCTGCAGCAGGTCAAGATGGTGTTGAGAGAGCACTTAACTTATATAAAACTGAATTAGTAAGAGACATGAAATTAATGGGCTGCACAAAGATCAGTGATCTTAATCGAAATAATTTAAGATTCCGAAATGCATGAGCTTAAAGAATTGTTATAATTTTGAAGATTTTAGAAAGCTAGCCAAAAAAAAACTTCCAGCTCCAATTTTTCATTACATTGATGGTGGTGCAGATGATGAAACCACTTTAAAAAGAAATACAAATTCATTTGATGATTGTGACTTAATCCCTAATATTCTTAGAAGCGTAGGAGAACCAGATTTATCAACCACAGTTTTTGGTAGAAAAATAGATATGCCAATTTTTTTATCACCTACTGCTATGCAAAGTTTATATCATCCTGATGGAGATAAAGCTTCAGCTAGAGCTGCAGAAAAATTTGGTACCATGTATAGCATGTCGACAATGGCTTCATTTTCGATTGAAGAAATTGCTAACATATCAAGTGGACCAAAATTATTTCAACTTTATATCCATAAAGATAAATCATTTACTGATGATTTGATTGATAGGTGTAAAAGAGCAAACTTTGACGGTTTATGCTTAACTGTTGATACTTTGGTTGCAGGAAATAGAGAAAGAGATCACAGAACTGGTTTTACAACTCCTCCTAAATTCACATTAGAAAGTATAATGAATTTCGCGATGAGACCAGGATGGTTATTCAGATATTTTACGAATAAGAAATTTGAACTTGCAAATATTAAACACAAAACTGACAAGGGAACTAACATTACAAAATCCGTAATAGATTATGTTAATGAACAGTATGATCCACAAATGAATTGGGAAGATGCAGAATACTGTATAAAAAAGTGGGACGGACCTTTTGCCTTGAAGGGTGTAATGTCTGTAGAGGATGCAAAGAGAGCAGTTGATATTGGTTGTACAGCAATAATAATATCAAATCATGGAGGAAGACAACTTGATGGATCTAGAACTCCTTTTGATCAACTAAAGGCTATTTCAGATGCTGTGGGTGATAAACTTGAGATAATTTTAGATGGAGGTGTTAGACGGGGAACTCATGTTCTCAAGGCTTTAGCTGCAGGTGCTACTGCTTGTAGTTTTGGTAAAGCTTTTTTGTTCAGTTTAGGAGCAGGTGGTCAACAAGGAGTAGAGAGGCTGCTTCAAAATATGCACGATGAAATTAGAAGAAATATGATCCTTATGGGCTGCAAAAGTGTAAAAGAGTTAGATAGATCAAAGATAATTTACCGAAATTAAATATTTTTTATAAATAATTTTTATTATTATTTTCACTTTAAATAAATAGACATGAAGTTGCTTTTCAGTTAGTTTGTCGACGAAAAATTATGATTGAATTAGCAAAAGCATTAGATCGTTTAGGAACTGAGAGTGCATTTTCTGTTCTAGCAGAAGCAAAAAAATTAGAAGCACAAGGCAAACCTATGATCCATTTAGGTCTAGGACAACCTGACTTTAAAACTCCAAAACATGTTGTTGAAGCTGCAAAAAAAGCTCTAGATGACGGCCATCATGGTTATGTTTTATCAAATGGAATTCCAGAATGTCGAGAAGCTGTCGCAAGATGGGTCAAGAGACTTTACAATGCTGATATTGATCCAAATAGAGTTTTAATAATGCCAGGTGGTAAACCTACAATGTATTATGCAATTACTTGTTATGGTGAACCAGGTGTTGAAATAATTCATCCAACTCCAGCTTTTCCAATTTATGAGTCAATGATTAATTATTCTGGAGCAAAAGCTGTTCCATATGATTTAACTGAGGATAAAGATTTAAAATTTGATCCAGACAAAATTCTGTCTTTAATAACTGACAAAACTAGACTTTTAATTCTAATAAATCCAAATAACCCAACTGGAAGCTTTGTTGAAAAACCTGCAATCGACTACTTAGCAAAAGAATTAGAAAAGCATCCGCAGGTCACAATTTTAAGTGATGAAATTTATAGTAGACAAATTTTTGACTATAAAGAAATGCCGACTTTCTTTAACTATCTTAACTTAAGAGACAGATTAATTGTTCTTGAGGGTTGGAGTAAAGCATATTCTATGACTGGATGGAGACTTGGTTGGAGTTACTGGCCAGAGCATTTGGTTGAACATGTAAACAAACTTTTGATTAATAGCGTATCATGTGTAAATGCAGCAGCCCAATATGCTGGTATAGCCGCATTAGATGGTCCTGAAGACTCAATTAAAGATATGTTAGATAAATTTACATTAAGAAGAAATTTAATTCACAAAGGATTAAATGATTTACCAGGAGTTGAGTGTAGTTTGCCGGGAGGAGCTTTTTATGCTTTTCCGAATATAAAAGGGACTGGCATGAATGGATCTGAGTTTTGCAAAAAAGCTATGCATGAAGCAGGTGTTGCAATTGTTCCTGGTACTGCATTCGGTAAAACTTGTAATGATTACGTTAGATTTAGTTTTGCCGCATCTAGAGATAATATTATGCAAGCCTTAGAAAATATAGGCAAGATGCTTTCTAAATAAACTGTATTTTTAATTAATATTTTTGTATTATTAAAGAATGAACGAAACTGTCCAAGCAGAATTAAAAAAGATATTTAACGGAAGATTTTCTACCTCAGAGTCTACTCGTGCAAATTATGCAAGAGGGGAAGATACCTATAACCCAATATTATCAAAGGCAGTTGTATTTCCAGAAACTAATGAAGAAGTTTCAAAAATTCTAAAAATTTGTAACGAGCATAAAATTCCAGTGGTTCCATTTGGAACCGGCACATCTCTTGAAGGCCATGTTGTTGGAAATCAAAATGGTATTACGATTTCTTTAGAAAAAATGAATAAAGTTTTAAGTGTAAATGCTGAGGATTTTGACTGCAGAGTGCAAGCAAATGTAACAAGAAAGCAATTAAATGAATATTTAAGAGAAGATGGAGTATTTTTTCCAATAGATCCTGGTGCGGATGCTGCACTCGGTGGGATGGCATCTACTTCAGCTTCAGGAACAATGGCAGTGAAATATGGAACAATGAGAACAGTTATTTCTGGCTTAACAGTTGTTTTACCAAATGGAGACATAATTAAAACTGGTGCAAGAACTAAAAAAACTTCTGCGGGATATAACTTAACTAATTTGTTTATTGGATCTGAGGGAACATTAGGAATTATTACAGAAGTTCAATTAAGACTATCACCAATACCTGAAAGCATAATGAGTGCAGTTTGCTATTTTCCAGATTTAGACTCAGCAGTAAAGACAGCGCAAGAAGTTATTCAGTACGGTGTTCCAATTGCAAGAATTGAAATGTTAAACAAAGACCAAATGGAAATTAGCATAAAATATTCAAAGTTAGAAAACATCAAAGCATCACCAACTTTATTCTTTGAATTTCATGGAAGTGAGCTATCGAATAATGAGTCTATTAAAATTGTAGAAGAATTATCAAAAAATAATGGTGGCAGTGATTTTCAATGGGCATCTTCTCCGGAAGAACAAAAAATACTTTGGAAAGCAAGACATGATGTTTATTATTCAGTAAAAGCTTTAGGTCATGATATGAAAGTTTACTCTACAGATGTTTGTGTACCAATTTCAAAGTTAGTAGAGTGTATTTCGTGGGCAGAAAAAGAAGTTAAAAAGTTAGGTCTAACTGCACCGATGGTTGGTCATGTTGGAGATGGAAATTTTCACTCCATAATTTTGTATGATCCTGATGATGAAGAAAAACAAAAAAAAATTAGACAATACAGCGATGATCTAATTAATAAAGCTTTAGAGCTAGAGGGAACAATTACAGGAGAACATGGAATTGGTCTTCAAAAAAAACATTACTTGTTAAGAGAGCACCCAGATAATTTACCAGTGATGAAAGCTATTAAAAGAAGTATCGATGTAAACAATATCATGAATCCTGGTAAGGTTTTTGATCTAAATTAATCTAAAAATAAAATGAAAAAAATTTTAATCACGAGAAGGCTTTTAAGATCTTGTGAAGATAAAGCTAAAGAATTATTTGATGCTAACTTTAATTTAAATGATGAACTCTACTCTCAAAAGAAGCTAATAGAGATGAGTGCAGGCTGCGATGGTATTTTATCAGCTCTAACAGATAAGCTTGATGCAGAAACAATTAATCAATTACCTGATAGTATTAAAATTATATCAAATTTTGCAGTAGGATTTGGAAATATAGATTTAGAAGCTGCAAGGAAAAGAGGGATCGCAGTTACAAACACGCCAGATGTTTTAACTGATGCCACTGCAGAAATTGGGGTTTTGTTGATATTAGGTGCATGCAGAAGAGCATCTGAAGGAATTGAAAAAGCTAGAGAAGGCGGCTGGGTTTGGTCAGCAGATATGTTGATTGGTAAACAATTAACAGGCACTAGACTTGGAATACTTGGCATGGGTAGAATTGGTCAAAAAATAGCAAAAATAGCTAAATCTTTAGGTATGATAATTCATTATCACAATCGTTCAAAATTAAGCGAAGAAAAAGAACAAGGCTCAACTTACCACGACAACTTAAATGATTTGATGAAAGTCTCTGATGTACTTTCGGTGTGTTGTCCTGCATCTAAAGAGACAATTAATTTAATTAATAAAGATACGCTTGAATTATTACCAAAAGGCGCAGTTGTGACAAATGTTGCAAGAGGAGATATAATTGAAGATGAAGCTTTAATAGATGCTTTGGAAAGAAGAAAAGTTTATGCAGTTGGGCTAGATGTTTACAAAAATGAACCAAATTTAAATCCTGGATATCTTAAACACAAAAGTGCTTTTATTCTTCCTCATTTGGGTAGCGCAACTAAAGAAACTAGAACTGCAATGGCCAATCTGGCAATAGATAATATGGATGAGTTTTTCAAAACAGGCGAATGCAAAAACAAAGTTAATTAACAATTCCAAGTTGTAATTGGTATTTAAAATTATTCTAAGTTTCTAGACATATTTTTTATTTCAATTTAGAATTTGTTTATAAAAAAAAAATTAGAGAGGAAAATAATGAAAGCACAGGTTTTACATAAGTATGACCCAGAAATGAAAGCAGATGTTTGGGTCACAGGTGAAGAGTTACCAAATCCTAAAATTGAGAAAGCAAGTGATGTCATTGTTAAAATTGGAGCTGCAGGTGTTTGTAGAACTGATTTGCATATAATTGAAGGAGTTTGGAAGCACATTACAGATCAAAATAACGATCTGTTGCCGATGGTAATGGGACATGAGAACGCTGGATGGATAGAGGAAGTTGGTAAAGATGTTACAGGATTTAAAAAAGGTGATGCAGTTATTTTACACCCTAAAGTTTCTGGCACAGGAGGAACATGCTTAGATTGTAGAAGAGGAAACGATATGCATGCTGAAGATCCAATTTTTGCAGGTTTGAATGTAAAACACGGGGGATATTCAGAATTACTTCAAACTAGCGTAAGAAATCTAATAAAAATTCCAAAAGTTTTAGGTCCAATAGACGTTGCGCCATTTTCAGACGCAGGTTTAACTGCTTACAGAGTTGTTAAAAAAGCTACTAGACACCTTCTACCAGGTGAAAATTGTGTAATCATAGGTGCTGGTGGATTAGGACATATAGCAATTCAATGTATGAAAGCAATGTGTGCTGCAAATATTATTGTTGTTGAAAAAGCAAAAGCACCTTTAGAACATGCAATGGAACTAGGAGCTGACCATGGGGTTTTAATAGATGGTAATGAAATTGAAAAAGTAAAAGAACTTACAAAAGGAAAAGGTGCAGAGGCTGTTATAGATTTTGTTGGTGAAAAAGGTTCTACGCCAATGGGAATTAAAATGACCAAAGCAACTGGGACTTTCTATATTGTAGGTTACGGAGAAGAAATAAGAGTTTTGGCGATTGATATGATCGATCAAGAAAAAAGTATAGTTGGAAGCTTAGTAGGTACATGGGCTGAATTATATGAATTAATGGAACTAGCAGATAAAGGTTTAGTAAAACTTTCAATGAAAGAATACAAACTTGAAGAAGCTAATAAAGCACTACATGATTTAAATGATGGTAAGATTAAAGGTCGTGCAGTGTTAGTTCCATAATTAACAACAAAGAGAGGAAAAAAGATGAAGACAATAAAAACTTGCGTAACCGCTCTAATATCAGCTTTGTTGGTATTTAGTCCTGTTGCGTATGCTGATAAGTGGAGTGATCAGTTTCCACATATCAAAGCAACTGGGGATATTCCTGGTGATTGTTCTTACGAGTCTATGTCTAAGAAAAACTATAAAGGCAAGACGCTTAAGATTAATACACATGCTGTACCAGTCATGGGAGAGCCAACAGCTCTACATGCTGAGCAGTTCGCTAAACTCACTGGAGCAAAAGTTGATGTTACTCATACACCAGCAGGTGACTTATATGCGAAAGCAATGGTACCATTTCAAGCTGGACAAGCTCCATATGACATCGTTTTTGGATTTTCAAACTTCATTAACGATTGGAGAAGATACTTAGAGCCAGTTCCAAAGAAATACGTTGAGATGAAACAAATGAAAGACGTTACTCCGTCTCACATCGGTGTAGCATCTTGGGATGGTGTTATGTATCAGTTTCCGGTTGATGGAGACAGACATTATCTAAAATATAGAAAAGATGTAATTGATAATCCTGAGTACCAAAAACAATATAAGGAAGCTACTGGTAAAGAACTAAGAGTTCCTCAAACTTGGAAAGAGTATGGAGAAATGGCAGCTTACTTTAATAATTGGGACTGGGATGGAGATGGCGAGAAAGAATACGGATCTGCTGAAGTAATGAAAAAAGACGATCTAATGTATGCTGCTTTCTATTCAAGATCTGCTGCTTACTCAAAAAATCCTAAAACACCTGGTGGTTTTTTCTTTGATTTAGAAACTATGAAACCACTAATTAACAATCCAGGCTTTGTTGAAGCTTTAACTGACTGGGTTGAGGCAACTAAATATGTTCCTCCAGGAGGAATAAATTTTGGTTTAGGTGATGAAATTGGATCATTTGGTGGAGGACAAACTTTGTTTAGTTTTTCATGGGATGATGCATTTGTTGCCGCTATGCAACCAGATAGTCCAATAAACAATAAAGTTGGTGCTGCACAGTTACCAGGAGCAATGAAAGTTTGGAATAGAAAAACTAACTCTTGGGATGAAGGCTTTAACCAAGCTCCTTTCTTCGTATGGGGATGGGCAGTTGGAGTAGCTAAGAAAAGTAAAGAGAAAGAAATGGCTTTCGATTATCTATGTTTCTTTGCTAACGAAGCTAACCACCAAGCGGACATTGGAATTGGTAGATTTGGTGTAAACCCATTTAGAAATGATGACTTTAAAGTTGATGTATGGACACAAATTGGTTGGGATAAAGATATTGCTCAATCATATGTTGATACTCTTGCACAAATGGAACAAAGTAAAAATAGAGTATTTCCATTAAGAGTTCCTGGAACTTTTGAGTTTAATGCTGCATTGGCTACTGCTGCCGCAAAAGCATTAGCTGGTCAATTATCTCCACAAGCTGCTTTAGACGAAGCTGCTAAACAGTGGGAAGACATACTTAACAGAGTAGGAAAAGATAACGTAAGAAAAGCCTATGCTGTTGGTGTAGCAATGGAAGATAATAAGCAATAATTTTGTAAAACTTGTGGCCGTTTTTTAACGGCCACATTTTAAAATAATCCAAAAAAAAAATTATGAATTTTAAACACAAGTTTGTTTTTTTATTCCCAGGATTGTTTGTACTTATTGGAATTTTAATTTTTCCAATTATTTTTACTATTAGATTAAGTCTTTCTGGATGGAATAGTTATACACCAGAAATGAACTTCATAGGTATTACGAATTATATAAGGTTATTTACTGATGACCCGAGGTTTTGGGAGTCTTTTTTTAGGCTAAGTTTTTTATCAGTAACTACAGTTATTCTTCAATATGTTATCGGATTTGCTTTAGCGATGATGGTTTGGAGAGAAATAAAATTTAAAAGATTTTTTAGAGTAATTTTTCTAGTACCAATGATGACAACTCCAGTAATAATGACAGTTATTTGGAGAACATTTTTTCATGAATCACTAGGCCCTGTAAACGATTTGTTAGGCGGATTAGGAGTAAAACCTATTTTATGGTTGAGTGATCCGGTTATTGCAAAGTTTACTGTTATAATTGTTGAGGTTTGGCAATGGACACCATTTATGTTTTTACTATTACTAGCTGGACTTTTGTCACTTCCAAAAGAACCCTTTTTGGCAGCAGCTATAGATGGAGCAAGTCCATTTAGAAAATTTGTTTATGTAACTTTTCCTTTGATGGCTCCAATATCAATTGGAGCAATAATAATAAGACTTATTGAGGCTTCAAAAATAATGGATACAGTATTTGTTTTGACTTCAGGAGGACCAGGAACTGCAACTGAGACTTCAAGTTTTTATATTTATATTAAAGGATTAAGAGAATTTCAGATGGGTTATGCAGCAACTTTATCTTTCACTTATCTTGTCATAATGATTATCAGTTTAACCATAATAGCTAAAGTTTTAACCAAATTAATGATCAAAGAATAATTATGAGCAAACTTTACACTTTTCTTAAATATTTCTTTATTTCATTTTGGACTGTATTTGTTGTTGCGCCATTTCTGTGGGCTGTATCAACATCTTTTAAAGACTTCCAATCTGTAAATAGTAAAGTAACATATATTCCTTGGTTAGATTTCGAACCAACACTGGAGGGTTGGAGAGTTTTAATTAAATCTCCTGCGAAAGGTGGAGTAGATATTGTTGAGCCTTATTTTAATAGTATTTTTGTAACCTGTACTGCTAGTTTAATAAGTATTGTTCTTGGTACTCTTGCTGCTTATGCACTATCAAGATTTACCTTTAAAGCCGGATTTGTAAGAAATAACGATATTACTTTTTTCTTCATTTCACAAAGAATCATGCCTCCAATTGTATTATCAATTCCTTTCTTTATTTTTCTAAGCACAATAGGATTGCTTGATAGTTTATTAGGTCTAGTGGTCGTATATATCGTTTTATTAATGCCAATTGCTGTTTGGATTATGGTAGATTTTTTTAATAGAGTTCCAAAAGAATTAGATGAGACTGCATTAATTGATGGGTGTAATCCTTATCAAGCTTTCTATAAAGTTGTTTTACCAAATTCAATACCTGGTTTAATTGTTGCAGGAATGTTTTGTATTATTTTTGGATGGATAGATTTCTTTTTTGCATTTATTTTAACATTTACTGAAGTACAATTGTTACCTGTAAAAGTTGTTGCACTTAATTCATCAATAACACCATGGTGGAGCCTTTCTGCATCAGCTTTAGTCTCAGTTGCACCATTAATAATTGTTGCATTTATAGTTGAGAGATATCTATCAAAAGGAAATTTATCAGGAGCATTAAAATAATGAATTTAATTGGAGAGAAAATTTCTTATAAACCCGATGAGCAATTTCATTTAAACGATGTCTCGTTTAATTTTAAAAAAGGTAATTTGTATACCATTTTAGGTAGAACTTTATCTGGCAAAACGACTCTTTTAAAAACAATTGCAGGATTATTAAATCCAGATCAAGGCTCAATTTCTTTTGAGGAAAAAGACTTTATTAAAATACCAGTTTGGGAAAGAAATGTTGCTATGGTCTATCAACAATTTATTAATTACCCTCATTTAAATGTCTATGAAAACATAACTTTTCCATTAGAACAAAGAAAATTAAGTCCAGAGCAAATAAAAAAAGATGTAGATGAAGCTCTAAAAACTGTTGGATTAGTTGGATTTGAAAATAGAAAAATTCAGGAATTATCTGGTGGACAGCAACAAAGAGTTGCGCTTGCAAGATCACTTGCAAAAAAAGCAAAAATTTTATTGCTAGACGAACCGTTAGTTAATTTAGATTATAAACTTAGAGAGCAGTTAAGAGAAGAATTTAAAAGAATTTTCTCAGAAGGACTGTCCCAAGATACAATTTTAATTTATTCGACAACAGATCCCCAAGAAGTAATGGAACTTAATGGAGAAGTAATTGTTTTAGATGAAGGGAAGGTATTACAAAAAGGGCCTGCCAAAGAGATTTTTGAAAATCCATCTAATTTAAAAGTTGCAGAAATATCAAATGATCCACCTATGAATGTTCTGAAGGGTTCAAAAAATTCAAAAAATCTAAATTTTGAGAATATTTCTTTAGAAATTCCAAATCATTTTAAGAATTTAGAAGATAGAGATTATAATTTTGGAATTAGAGCTTCAGAAATTAAACTTGATGAGAATGGTGAAGAATTCGAAATAGAATTAGCAGAAATTAGTGGGTCAGAAACATTGCTCCATCTAAAAAGAGGAAACTCAAAAATAATTGCCTTAATCGAGGAAGTAATGAATTTTAAAATACATGAGAAAGTAAAAATAAATTTTAATGCAAATAAGTTTTATGCTTTTGGAGAAGATGAAAAATTAGTTTCATCGCCTTATGGAGGAACAAATGGCTAAAATTGATTTATCTAATATTTCTCATACTTATAATCCTCTAGATCCAAAACCAACATATGCCCTTAATCCGTTTTCAATGACTTGGGAAAATGGCAAGCGGTATGCAATTTTGGGACCTTCTGGGTGTGGAAAAACTACAATGTTAAACATTGTTTCTGGACTAGTGAGGCCATCAAAAGGTGAAATATTATTCGATGAAACACCTGTAACCGATTTAAAAACAGAAGATAGAAATATTGCACAGGTTTTCCAATTCCCAGTAATTTACAATACAATGACAGTTTATGATAATTTAGCGTTCCCACTAAGATGTAGGGAATTTACAAAAGAAAAAATTGAAGAAAGAGTAAAAGCAGTTTCAGATACTTTAAATTTATCTTCATTTTTAAACTCACCAGCAAGAAAATTAACGGCTGATCAAAAACAACTTATCTCTTTAGGCAGAGGTTTAGTTCGAGAAGACGTTGCTGCTGTTTTAATGGACGAACCTCTTACAGTTATAGACCCAGATTTAAAATTTAGACTTCGAAGAAACTTAAAAGAAATCAATGAACAATATAAAACAACATTGGTTTACGTAACTCATGATCAAAACGAAGCTATGACTTTTGCCGAAAATATAATTGTTATGGATCAAGGTGAAATTGTGCAAGTTGGATTGCCAAAAGATTTATTTGAAAAACCTAAAACAACTTTTGTTGGTTATTTTATTGGCTCTCCTGCGATGAATATTTTTCATTCAACTGTATCCTCTGATCATGAAGTAAAAATTAATGATACCACTATTAAGACAAATTCAAATTTAGGAAATTTAAAAGATAAAAATGTTAAACTGGGAATTAGATCCGAGTTCATAGAATTGGCTGAAAAAGAAAAAAGTAATACAGTTAAAATTAAGCTCACAAGAGTTGAGGACTTTGGTAATTTTAAGCTCCTTACAGGAAAAATGGGTGATTTAGTGATTAAGTCAAAAGTAGAAAGAGAAAAACCCATTCCAGACGGAGAATTAAATTTGTATTTTCCACCAGAGAAATGTTGCGTTTATTCTGATGAAAAATTAGTTTAAGAGATAAATGAAACTCCTAAATTTATCAGCACAACAACTTTTAAAAAAACTTAAAAATAAACAATTAACTTCCGTTGAACTTTGTAAAGCATATATCAATCAAAAAAAAAAATATGATAAGAATATTCAAGCTTGGGAATATTTTAATGAAAAAAAACTCCTAAGTGATGCAAAAAAATCTGATAATCAGAGAAAAAAATTAAAATCTTTAGGGGTTTTGCATGGTCTACCAGTAGCACTTAAAGATATTATCTCAACATCTGAAATGCCAACAAAATATGGTGCAAGAATAAAATTAAAAAAAAAGAATAATTCAGATGCTAAAATTGTTGAGCTCTTAAAAAAGGCTGGCGCAATAATTATGGGTAAAACTGTAACTTGTGAATTAGCTTTCTTATCGCCATCAAAAACTAAAAACCCACATGATTATTCAAGAACACCAGGAGGTTCATCTAGTGGCTCTGCAGCTGTTATTGCATCTGATATGGCACCATTATCAATTGGAACTCAAACGGGTGGATCTGTAATCAGGCCAGCCTCTTACTGTGGAGTTGTTGGTTATAAACCTACCTATGGATTAATTTCTAGAAATGGTGTTTTGCAAACATCATATAATTTAGATCAAGTCGGAGTATTTGGAAAAACAATTAGTGATGTAGTACTATTATCGAAAGTTTTGTTTGCTAGAGACGATGCAGATGAAACAACAACAAATATTAATTTTCTTAATAAAAAAATTAAAATAAAAAAATCAAAATTTGTTTTTTATAAAACCAAACGCTGGAGAAATGTTGACAGTATTTCAAAAAAATCATTTAACAAATTTATTTTAAATAATAAAAAAATAGTAAAGGTTGAGACTGCTCCTAAATATTTTGAAGATATGATTGATTGTCATACAATTATATATGAGACAGAGATGGCTCAAAATTTCCATCATTATTACAAAGCTTCAAAAGGAAAACTTTCTATAGAAATTAAGAGAGCAATTATTAACGGACTAAAACATTCGGCAAAAGATTATGCTTTAGCTTTAGATGCGATGAGAACATACTCAAAAAACTTAGATAGTATATTTGAAAGGTTTGATGCAATTATAACGCCAAGTAGTTGTGGAATTGCTGACAAAGGATTTAAGACAACTGGGAGTCCAGAATTTAATAAGATTTGGTCTCTTGCACATGTGCCCTGCATTTCACTGCCAATTTTAAAAGGCGAAAAAAATTTGCCTTTAGGAGTTCAAATTATAGGCAAACAATTTGAAGATCTAAGCATGTTAAACCGTGCTAAAATATTCAATAATTAAAGATAATTCATAAACATTTACAATCATAGATTGTAATTAAGTGAAAAATCCTCACTTTTTTAAAATGACTCTAAGAAACATATATGTTTTAAATGCATTAGTTAATTAACTTAAAGAGGAGAAATAATGATTAAAGAAAAAAAACTATTGAAGGGTAAAACTCCTTCAAGACGTAAATTCTTTAAGGCTGCTGCTGCGACTGGTGTTGCTGCTGTAGCTGCATCATCTTTAGCTGCTCCAGCCGTTGCCAAAGAAAGAATTGAAGCTTCTATGGTAGCTACATGGGGAAGAGATTTCCCAGGTTTAGGAACTGGTGCGCAAAGATTTGCTCAAAGAATTACAGACATGAGTGATGGAAGAATTCAAGTCACTTACTATGCAGCAAACGAAAGGGTTAAAGCGTTTGACTCATTTGATGAAGTTGCTTCAGGTAACTCGCAAATGTATCACGCTGCTGACTACTACTGGGTTAAAAAAGATCCAGCTTGGGGTTACTTTACAGCTGTACCTTTCGGTTTCACTTACACTGAAATGAATGCATGGATTAGATTTGCTGGTGGTCAACAATTATGGGATGAACTATCAGACAAATTCGGTCTAAAAAACTTTATGTGTGGAAGCACAGGAGTTCAAATGGGTGGATGGTTTAACAAGAAAATTAGAAGCCCTAATGACTTCAAAGGTCTTAAAATGCGTATGCCTGGATTAGGTGGACAAGTTATCGGTAAACTTGGAGGATCTCCAGTTTCACTTCCTGGTGGACAAATTTACGAAAACCTTGTTTCTGGTGCAATTGATGCAACAGAGTGGGTAGGTCCATGGAATGATGAAGCTATGAAATTCCAAGAAGCTGCTAAATACTACTACTATCCTGGAATGCACGAGCCAGGATCTATGTTAGCATGTGGTACTAACAAATCTTGGTTTACAAGCTTATCAAAATCAGATCAGCTATTAATTGAAGCTGCGGCTGCGATGGAAAATGACGTTATGATGTCAGAGTACAACGCTAAAAATGGTGCTGCGCTTGCAAGATTAATAAACGATCATGGTGTTAAACTAGAGAAGTTTAGCGACAAAGTTTATGATGGTTTTGCTAAAGCTGCTAATGAAGTATTTGAGGAAACAAGAGCAAGCAGTGGTCTCGCTGAGAGAATCCACTCTAGTTTCTTACAGGCTAGAAAAGACATTGGTTCTTGGACCAACTTGTCTGACTCACCTTACATTTCTCAAAGAAACAGAGCATTAGGAATGTAATCTAACTAAATTTAGTTATTAAAGGGCCCTTAATTGGGCCCTTTTTTTTTAAACAAAATCGAGTATTACTTAGGTGTTTTAAAATACTATGGTGACAAAAAATTCAAGTCTTTCTCTATATCTTAGAATAATCAGTTATTCAGTTTTAGCTTTTACTTTAGCATTTCTTATTAATAATGTTTTAACAGTTTGGAGTGATTGGCCAGGAATAAAAAAAATTTTTTCACATCATGAGATGTTTGGATATAAGAAAAAAGCTTTAGCGGGATCTGATTTAAATTATGGTTATATGCAAATTGGATTGTATTTGATTTGTATTGCTGCAGTCGTTTTTTATGTTTTTAAAACATACAGCCAAACTTTGGAGCAAGATTCAAAAATTTTATCAAGATTTTCAGCATATCTTGTCAGATCATCATTTTGGGCAGTATTTTTAGTTGGCGTAGCTGACTTTGTTATATCTTTTATGGTTGTTGAAAGATTATGGGAAGCAATCTTCAGTCCTGAAGTAAAAGCATTGATGGTTAAAGCCCCTGTAAGAATTACTTATATTCACTTTCCAATAATATTAATTTCTTTTGTGATTGGATATTTTACCAAATCAGTTGGTTTTATTTGGCTAGCAGTATTGGTTGTTGTAAGTGAATTCGTAATTGTATTATCAAGATTTATATTTTCATATGAACAAGCATTTCAAGGGGATCTAGTTAGATTTTGGTATGCTGCACTTTATTTATTTGCTAGTGCATATGCATTAATTCATGAAGGGCACGTAAGAGTTGACGTACTCTATTCTTCTTTTAGTGAAAAAAAGAAGGCATGGACAAATATGGTTGGATCGGCTGTCCTAGGAGTTCCACTTACATTAATAGTTATATTTTTAGGTCTAAACGGAAAAGCCAGCATAATAAATGGTCCTGTTGTAGCTTTTGAAGTTACGCAACAAGGATCTAATGGTCTTTATCTTTTATATTTGATGGCTGTTTATCTAGCTGTTTTTGCTGTTACGATGTTAATTCAATTTACTAGCTATTTTATGGAAAGTAGTCACAAAATTTTAAAAGGTGTCAAAAATTAAATTATGGAAACATTCTTTTTAGCTGTTCTCGTTGTGATAATGATTGTTGCTCTTGCATCGGGTTACCCGGTTGCTTTTGCACTACCTGGATCAGCTATAATTGCAATTGGTTTAGCTGCATTTTTTGGCTACATATTCGAGGGAGACTCCAGTGCCTTTTTTGCTGTAGATGGACCTATAGAATGGCTCGTTGCTGGTATTACAAATTTTAGGAGTAATTACTGGGATGTAGAAACAGATACTTTGATCGCAATTCCTTTATTTATTTTCATGGGAATTATGCTTCAAAAATCGAAAATTGCCGAAGACTTATTAATAACAATGGGCCAATTATTTGGACCAATTCCTGGTGGTTTAGGAATTTCAGTTATATTTGTTGGAGCTCTATTAGCAGCAACGACTGGTATCGTCGGAGCAACTGTAATTGCGATGGGACTAATTTCGTTACCAACAATGTTAAATAACAAGTATGACAGACAACTTGCTAGTGGAATAGTTTGTTCATCAGGAACATTAGGTCAAATTATTCCTCCATCAATTGTTTTAATTATTATTGCTGACCAGTTGGCAAGTGCATCTGATGTTGCAAACAACCTAAGACAAAATGATTATAAAGCCTTAACTGGTGAATTTAATATGCCAGGTGAATTTAGAGTAGGTTCATCAAGTGCAGGTGATATGTTCTTAGGAGCACTTTTACCAGGTCTTGTTTTAGTTGCTCTTTATATGATCTATGTGTTTATTTTTGCTAGAATAAAGAAAGGTGTTGCACCGCCAGTCCCATTTAAAGGAAATTTTGATTTAAAATTTTGGTTAAGAGTAGTTGTAATTATCATACCACCACTTGCATTAATATTCGCTGTATTAGGTTCAATTTTAATGGGTATTGCTACTGTAAACCAAGCAGGTTCAATTGGAGCAATTGGTGCCACTTTGATGGCTGGTTATAGATTATATGAAGGAAAGAAAAGTGCGTTCTATCCTTTAATTTTAATTATTGGATCTCTAATTCCAATTACATTCTTTGCATCAAATTATGAATTAAATGTAAAAAATTTGGAGGAAAGAGATTTAAGTGCAATCTTTATAACCGCTTTCTTTGTGGTCATACTTGTATTCGGAATAGGTTGGAGTTTTTGGAGAACTTTTAAAACAGAAAATGTTTTAAAAGAAGTTGTAACAGAAACTTGTGTGACTACTTCAATGGTATTTATTATCCTTTTAGGAGCAGCAATGCTTACTTCAGGATTTAGAGCTTTTGGGGGAGAAGAATTAGTAAGAGACTTTTTACAAGATTTACCGGGTGGTTTTTGGACACAATTTGTTGTTGTGATGATTGTAATTTTCTTGCTAGGATTTTTCTTAGACTTTATTGAAATTGCAGTTGTCGTTGTTCCAATAATTGCCCCAATATTATTAGCTGAAACAGGGGCTAACGTCACAGCCGTTTGGTTGGGAGTTATGATTGGTGTTAACTTGCAGACTTCCTTCTTAACGCCGCCATTTGGATTTGCACTCTTTTATTTGAAAGGTGTAGCTCCCAAAATTGTTAAAACACTTGATATTTGGAAAGGTGTTGTGCCTTTTATAATTCTTCAGCTTATAGGATTGGGAATAGTCGGTGCATACCCTAGCTTAGTAAATTATCTACCAAATAGAGTATATTTAACTTCGAATGTTGCTCCTCCACCAATGAATCCTAAATTACAGTACTGTTTGCAAGAGTACAAATTTGCAAGATTTGATTCAAACGGTGAGACAATTAAAAATGCAATATTAAAATTCCAATCTGAGGCTCCAACTAATCTTCCAGATGATAAAATGGAAATTTTAGAAGATCATTTTGATAGTGCACTAGGAACTTTTGCTCTAGTCGATAAATTAAAAAAAGTTGAGGTCGAATACAATGCATATGCTGTTGATTATAGGGATCTGCATTTCACTGTTAGAAAGAAGCAAAAGAAAATACTTAAATTAAATAAAAAAATAGAAAAATATAAAGCAGAGATTAGAAATTTAGATGATGACGAATTAGATGAGAAAAACAAAATAGAATTAAGAATTGAGGATGTAAAACTTGAAATTGAGGAAATTCAAAGCTCAATTCCAGAAACCTGGCAAGCTAAGAATTCAGAATTCGACAAAATAAATAAAGCTAAAAATACAACAACAAAAAGATATAGAAAGAATGTAGATGAAGCCTACGATCTACTTGATCAGTTCGCAATGTTCATAAACGATGGAGTAAAACTTCAAGAAGTATCAAAAGATATTAAACAGTTAGATTATTTTATAGCTATGGAAAGCAATACAAAAGTATATGAAAGATCAGTTACAATTATGGATGGATTGTTTGACAAGTTGAGTGAGATCTCTGGAATGGATGAATTTTTAAATAGTGTAGATGATTTATTATCAATGGTAGACTCAGACGAACTTGATCCAATGGCGATTAGAACAAAATCAAAAGAAGTTGTTGAGTTATTCAATAAAGAAGTTAGCTGGAGAGCAAATGCTAAAGAAAACTTAATGCCAAAACTTGAGGAATATAATAGTGCAATCAAAGAAACAATTGGGTTAAGGTTGCAGTCTAAACTTACCAAAGAGCAAGCTATCTATGTATCTAAATGTAATTCAATACATAGAGATATTTCACTAAATTTTTAAACTGTTAATTTATCAATTAATTCTGATCTTGTATAAAGACCCAAGTCTTCTGCCTTGGACTTTAATTTTTCATTAATCTCTTTTAATTTTGGAACATTTAAATCAAGCTTATTTGCAATTTCTATAATTGAACCAATTATTGGATCTATTTCTAATGGTTTACCAGCATTTAGATCTTGAGCTGTCGAAGGTCTATGTCCTATAATTGAGACTCCGCTTTTAATTCGATCCTCAATTGATATATTGAATTTAACTCCAATTTTTTCCCCAACTTGTTGGCATTCTTGCATTAAAACTTTTATTAAATTGTAAGTCTCTGGATCATTACCCATCTCATCCATAGTTTTATTTGTTAGAGCACTTACAGGGTTGAACGAACAGTTTCCCCACAGTTTCACCCAAATTTCGTCTCTTAAATTTTTCTTCTGAGGAGCTTTTAAACCCCCTTCTATGAACAAACTTGAAATTATTTTTAGTCTTTCTGATCTGGTGCCATTTGGTTCGCCTAGAGAAAATCGTTCACCATTACCATTATGTTTAATAACACCTGGCTCTAATATCTGACAGGCTGGATAAACTACACAACCAATTGCTCTTTCAGGTCCTAGAGTTTGCCATATCTTTCCACCTGGATCCACACTTTCAACTATTTGATTGTCTAATTTGGTGCCCGTATTAGCTTTATAAAAGTACCACCAAGGTAATCCATTAATGGCGCATATAATTGAAGTTTTTTTACCCATAATTGGTTTTAAGCTTTCTGAAATTTTACTAATAGCATTAGCTTTTACAGAAATAATTATGAAATCTTGTTCATCCAAATCTTTAGGTTTGTCAGTTACATCAAATTTATAATTAACTTTATTATCATCTCTTATAAAAGTTAATCCATTTTGCTCTATTGCTTTCTTATGTTCTCCTCTAGCAATTAAAGAGACTTGTGCATTTGTTTTTTTTAAACTTGTAGCAATAAATCCACCAATAGACCCCGCTCCAAATATACATATTTTAGTCATCAGTTCACTAATCCAAACTTTTTAGCTAAAGTATTTCTTTGTAGTTTACCTGTTGCACCTTTAGGAATTTCATTTACAAAAAATATTTTCTTTGGAATTTTAAATTTTGCAAGTTTTTCATTTGCATAAATTTTTATATCATCTTCAGTACACTTCATGCCTTCTTTTATGATTATTGCAGTAGCTATATCTTCTCCAAGCATTTTATCCTCATATCCAAAGCAAACGGCTTGCTCAATATTTGGATGATCCATAAGAATATTATCGACTTCTAAAGGTGAAATCTTTTCGCCACCTTTATTTATTATTTCCTTTAATCTTCCAGAGATTTTTAGATAACCATCTTTATCAAAATATCCCTGATCTCCTGTTCTAAACCAACCATTTGAAAAGCTATTTTTATTTGCATCTGGATTATTTTCATATCCGGAAGTAACATTTTCACCCCTAATGCAAACTTCTCCTTCTTCTCCTTGATTTAAAATCTTGTTATTAGTATCCATAATACAAACTTCTGGCCCAGCAGGAATTCCTACAAATCCAGGTTTTTGGGATTTAGGCGGTAAAGGATTGGAGGTCATTTGATGAGTAGCTTCCGTCATCCCATATGCTTCTATTACTGGACAATTAAATACCTCATTTAGTTTTTCAAATACAGCTGGAGGCAGAGATGCTGATGATGATCTTAAAAATCTAAGATTTAATTGTTTAGCAGTTTCTAGATTTTTATCTGCTCTCATCAATATTGCTTGATGCATTGTTGGTACTCCAGAATACCAAGTTATTTTCTCTCTTTTTGCATTATCTAAAAATTTTAATGCATTAAATCCACTACTTGCACATACAGATGCCCCTACCTTCATAGATGCTGCAAGAACTGCAATCAAGCCATGTATGTGAAATAATGGCATAATATTTAGACAATGATCTTTATCAGTTAAATTAAGACTTTTGGAGATATTATCTGCCGAAGAAAAAATATTTTTATTTGTTAATGGAACAATCTTAGGTCTTGATGTAGTGCCCGAAGTATGCAGCACAAGAGCTTCATGATCTTCACCTGGCAAAACATAATCACTGCTTTTTTCAAAAAGATTGAAATCTCCGCTTAAATTATTTCCGTCTGATTTTATTTCGCAAACAGGAATTTTTAATTTATTTGCGACTTCTACTACTGGATTTTTAGAATTTTTCTCTACAATCACTATCTTTGGCTTTAAATCCTCTAGGTAAAATTCAAATTCTTCAGATTTATAGTTAGGGTTTAAAGGTGCAGCAGACATGTAGCTTGAAATCGCCAAAAAACTAGTTGCCATGTAAGGACCGTTTGGCAAAACTATTGCTGCACGATCTTTATTATTAATACCATTACCTGATAATTGTTTTGAAATTCTTTCTATTAATGATTTTAAATCAAGAAATTTTAATGGAGAACTACTTTCAGATGTTATTGCAATTCGATTATCATTTTGTGATTCTATAATATTCCTAACAATTCTAGAGTTCATTTAAATTAATAACCTTTTGCGTATCCATCTTTTCTTGGATCTGAACCGCCAACTAAATTTCCTTTTTCTCTATCTATTTGAATTGCTTGTCCACCTCCATGAGTACCATCTATATACTCAACATTATGACCGACTTCTTTTAAATTATTAAAAATTTTTTCATCAATACTTTTCTCTAATTTATAAATGTTATTGAAATGGAAGGCTCTAGGAAATGAAATGGCTTGTTGAGGAGTTAAGTTATAATCAATAATGCTATTTAAAACATGAACTTGACCTACAGGTTGATATTGTCCTCCCATTACTCCATAAGATAATTCACATTCTCTTTTGTTGTTCATAACTATTCCAGGAATTATGGTATGTAGCGGTCTTTTTAATCCTTTAATACAATTAGGATGACCTTCCTCAACTCTAAAATTAGTTCCTCTATTGTGAAGAACCACTCCAGATTTATCACCTGTTATTCCAGATCCAAAAGCATAGCAAACAGAATTTATAATTGAAACTACATTTAAATCTCTGTCTACCACGCTTAAATAAACTGTTTCAGGATGGTTTGGAATATTTAGATCTCCTACATCTGCACAGCCATTAATAGATATATTTTTTGAAATATTATCTATGTTTTGTTCACTTAATATTTTTTTCAAATCTAAATCTACAAATTCTGGATCACCAATATTTTCTTCCTTAAGTTTATAAGCCTGCTTTGTAACTTCTGCTTCAAGATGGAATCTTTCAAATGAATTCACATCATATTTTTCAATACCTAATTTTTCTAATAATTTCATCATTACCAAAACTGTTATTCCAGGTCCACTCGGAGGACATTGATGTATAATAATATCTCTATATCTATCTGATAAAGTGTCTGATTTAATAGTTTTTTGCTTATGGAAATCTTCTATTGTATGTAAGCCCCCAAACTCTTTTAAAGTTTTAACTAAATCTTCAGCAATTGATCCTTCATAAAATTCTTTAACTCCATTTTTTGAAATTTTTTCGAGAGTCTCTCCAAGTGCAGGATTTTTATTTACCTCATTAAATTGATAACTTTTACCATTATTTAGCATATGTTTTCTAGAATATGGGTTATCGTTTAATTTATTAAATACGTTGATCCAGGCGTTAGCAACAACTTTAGTCACTTTAAAACCATTCTTTGCAATATCTATACCTTTATGAAACAACTCCTCAAAATCGAGTTTTCCAAAATCATTATGAATTGAATTCCAAGCATCTAATGCACCAGGAATAGTTACTGCGTGAGGACTTGTTAAACCGATTTTATCTATATTCTTTTCCTTGAAATAATCAAAATTTGCTTTTGCTGGAGCAATACCTGATCCATTATATGAAACAGGGTCTTTGCCATTCATTTTTATTATTGCAAAACAATCTCCACCTATACTTGTGGCATTAGGCTCTGCAACAGAGAGAACAACAGAAGCTGCAATAGCTGCATCCACTGCATTTCCACCTTTTTGCAATATTCTAAGAGCTTCTTCTGTAGCTATTGGATGTGATGTTGCGGCCATACCATTTGAAGAAATGGCATCTTTATCTTTTGTTGAATGATTATTCATAATAGAACTGTAATTTCATAAAAAATATAAATGATCAATAAAATAAATAAAAGTATTCTAATTTTTTCTGTATTTGCCTTTGGCTTTTTTATATCAAATTTACTGAGATCAATTACCGCAACATTAACACCTGCTCTTTCAACTGAATTCAATTTAAGTGCCGCAAATCTTGGACTTTTAGCTGGAGGATATTTTCTAGGGTTTTCGCTCATGCAAATTCCTACTGGTATGTTATTAGATAGATTCGGTCCAAAAAAAGTTATCGGATATTTATTAATCATTGCTCTTATTGGAACTATTTCATTTGCTTTTGCTAAAAGTTTTGCAGGTTTATTAATTTCTAGAATTTTCATTGGTGTAGGTGTTGCTGCTTGTTTAATGGGTCCTTTAACTGGTTACAGAGTATGGTTTGAAGAAAAATATCAACAACGTGCAAATTCATGGATGTTGATGGTTGCAAATTTTGGATTTGTTGCATCAACTCTACCAGTTCAAATTTTATTACCAATAATTGGTTGGCGATCTATTTTTTTAATTATAGCCTCTTTAATTTTGATAAGCATAATATTAATATCAATTTTAATACCTTCGTGGGAAACTAAGAGGGATGAAGACCAAAATAATAATCTTCAAAACCTTTCCCTCATATGGAAAAATAAATTCTTTATTAGCTTAGTACCGCTTGCATTTTTTAATTATGGAGGTGTTCAAGCAATACAAACATTGTGGGCTGGCCCATGGATGCTAAATGTGACGGGTTATGATGCAATACAAAGTGCGACAGGTTTATTTTGGATAAATGTAACTATGCTTTTTTCTTTTTTAATATGGGGATATTTTTTGCCAAAACTATCTTCCAAGGGAATTGACAGTATGAGAATTGTAAAATTTACACTTCCTGTAAGTTATATAATTTTATTTTTAATAGTCATAATGGGAGACAAGGCTGGCGCAACCATGTTTACTCTTTATATTTTATCATCAATAGTAATTTCTTTAACCCAACCAGCAATAGCATTAAATTTTCCTACTAAACTAGCAGGAAAATCTTTAACTTCATTCAATGTATTTTTATTTTCTGGTACTTTTTTTGTACAATGGATAATTGGTTTAATAATAGATTTTTCCAGAAATTTAGGTGCTACTATTACAATGAGCTATCAAATTTCTTTTTCAATTTTTTTATTTTTATGCATTTTAAGTTACTTATTTTTTTTAATATTAAATAAAAATGAATAAAAATTTTATCGGATATTTTCTATTATTGTTTCAGCCACTTTTTATGGCTAGTAATTTAATTGTAGCAAGAGGTGGTGTTGATGATGTTCCTCCCATATCTTTATCTTTTTGGAGATGGTTTATTTTTTTCATTATTTTATTCGTCCTAAATTATAAGTATTTAGTTGATAATTTTCAGACTATTAAAAAAGAGAGTAAAAGAAGTTTTTTTCTAGGTTTGATGGGATGTGGTGTTTGTGGAATATTTCCATATATGGCTGGTTCATCTACAACCATTGTTAATATGGGAATTCTTTATACTTCTTCACCAATATTTATAATTTTAATCTCATATTTTCTTTTTAAAGATAAGATAAATATTTTCCAATTTATTGGCTTACTTTTTTGTCTAGTTGGAGTGTTTGCTGTAATTTTAAAGGGCGATATCAATTTACTTCTTGAATTAAAATTTGCTTCTGGAGATTTTTGGATGTTAGGAGCGGCATTAGGCTGGGCAATTTATACAGTTATGCTTTTTCAATGGAATTCAGAACTTAAATTTTTTCCAAGACTAACAATTATATCTTTCTTTGGTTTTTTATCCATTTTGCCTTTTTATTTTATAGAGCATTTTTATTTTGAAAAAACTTTATTCAATGAAGAATTTTATTATTGGATTTTGTTTGCAGCAATTTCTCCAGGTATAATCGCTTTCTCACTATACACATTAACTATTAAATATTTAGGACCATCAACAACTGGTTTCACGCTATACCTCTATACAATTTATGGAGCTTTTTATGGAATAATATTTTTTTCAGAGATTTTAGAGAATTATCATTTAATAGGTACCATATTTGTATTTTTTGGTATTTATTTGGTAAGAAGAAAAAGTAAAAATGAAATTAAAGCCTAAAATGTTATTTGCAAAAATTCTGTTTTATATTTTTATTATTTACTTTGGAGTTTCTCTAATAGTTTATTTTTATCAAAGAAAATTATTATACCATCCTGGTGAAAATAATTATTTAGATGAAGGACCTCTATCTCACAAAATCGAAAAAGTAAGTATTCAATCTGATAATGATCTAGTTGGATGGTATTACAAAAAAAATAATAACTTTAAAACCTTGCTTTTTTTTCACGGAAATGCTGGAAAATTAGATAATAGAATTTATAAACTAAATGAGTTTGCAGATTTAGATTTAAACTATTTAATTTTTGCATATAGAGGCTTTAGTGGAAACAAAGGCAAACCAACTGAAATTGGACTTTATAAAGATGCAATTAAAGCCAAAGAATGGCTTAATCAAAACAATATAGAAGATAAAGATATTGTTCTCTATGGAGAATCTCTTGGCACTGCTGTAGCAATAGAGACCGCAAGTAACAATTTATTTGCAGGTATAATATTAGAGTCCCCTTTTACATCCATGGAGATTCTGGCACAAAAATATTACCCATATCTTCCTGCAAAAATTATTTTAAAAGATAAATACAAATCTATTGAAAAAATTAACAAAATAAAGTTTCCCATGCATGTGATGCATGGAAAAAAGGATAATATTGTACCATTTTATATGGGGGAAGAAATATTTAATAAATATGGTGGTGTTAAGTCAAATTATTTTAATGACAACGACGACCATATGATGGAATTTAATAAAAATTTAATTCAATCAATCGACAATTTTATAAAAAGTTTAAATTAAGACATAATTTAAACAAATCCACATCACTTTTAAATTCTAATTTTAGATATGTTTAAATTCCCTTTATTTCTTTTTTTATTAATATTGCCAACAAAACTTAGTTCAGAAATAAATAATGAGTACTATGATAACAATTATTTTCATATTGGAAAAATGAACTCTTACAATAGTGAGTTCACTCTATATTTTAAAACACGGAAGAAAGCTATTTTAGCAAAGGGAGAATTTTCTAATTATATTAATGATTTTCCACAGGACTTATACTTATATGATAAAAATTTAAATAAAGATTACCCTTTAATTTCATATGACTGGTTTCCAAAAAAAGTTAAAAAAATATCAAAAAAATATAATTACCCACTTTTCCCAGAGGATTTTGCTTACTATTTATTAAATGACAACAACACTTTAATTTTGATAAGTGCAAAAAAAAATTTTAATGAAAATTTAAAATATGACATAAAAAAAAATAAGCTAGAAATTGCTAAGACTTCTGGAAAATTAAATTTTATAATCTCTTCTTTTGCTGAAAACTGTGGTTATAAATCTCTAAAAAATAATTTTGAGTGCAATATCTATAAACCTTTAATTTCTAAAAATTTGCTTAATTAACTTGGGTAAAAGCATTTGCAAACTTCTCAGCTTCAAATATTTGTAAGTCATCCTCTTTTTCTCCAAGTCCGAGACCAACAATAGGTACTTTATATTTCTTTGAAATCGCAATCAATATTCCGCCTTTTGCAGTTCCATCAAGTTTTGTCATTATGATACCTGTAATTGGAAGTAATTTATTAAATTCTTCGAGTTGATTAATTATGTTTTGTCCCGACGTTGCATCTAAAACTAAAATAACCTCGTGAGGTGCTGTTTCATCACTTTTTTTAATTACATTTCCTATTTTTTTTAATTCATCCATTAAATTCTTTTTATTTTGCAATCTTCCTGCCGTGTCTACTATTACTTGATTTATGTTTTGATTTTGAGCTATTTCCATTGCTTTAAAAGCAACTGAAGCCGGATCTGAACCTGGATCTGATTTTATAATTTTAGCATCAACCCTGTTAGCCCATTCTTCTAATTGATCAATAGCAGCTGCT
Organism: uncultured Pelagibacteraceae bacterium; assembly: GCA_902612605.1. Taxonomy (GTDB): domain Bacteria; phylum Pseudomonadota; class Alphaproteobacteria; order Pelagibacterales; family Pelagibacteraceae; genus Pelagibacter. Next base: position 208,030 of record CACMDY010000001.1, on the reverse strand, counting down.
CTAAATGTATCGCATGCTGAAAAAAGAACTTTATTATTATTTTGTATAAATATTTTTCCTAATTTTCCAATAGTAGTTGTCTTACCAACTCCATTAACACCTGAAACTAATATTATATTTGTCTTTTCCTTTTTTAAAAAAAAATCTTTTTTTTCTAGGGGTGTCATTAGTTCTAAAATATAATTATTAAGTATTTCGAAAACTTCCTTGATTGGATCATTTTTAGGATCAATCTTTTTTTGAGCAATTATAGATTTTATCTCTGATGCTGCATCTATGCCCACATCTGAGCCAATCAAGAATTCTTCTATTTTATCAAGAGTTGCATCGTCAATTTCTTTCTTAACTATTATTTCTTTAAGGCCTGATGCTATATTGCTTGCACTTCTTTTAAATCCGATTTTAAATTTTTCAAAAATACCCATTATATTTTGATATTAATCTTTTCAATTTCAGATACAGGACCTCTCATTTTTATATTTAATTCATTATCAATTTGAATATTTAAAATTCCTGTTGAAAATTCTATTTTTGAATTACTGTTTTGTAGTTGATTTAAATTAGCTGCGACTGCTGTTGCACATGCTGCAGTCCCGCAAGCTTTTGTTAAACCTGCACCCCTCTCCCAAACTTTAATTTTGTAATGTTGATCACTAATTTTCTGAGCTATTGTGACATTGCATTTCTCAGGGAAAACTTCATGATTTTCTATTAATGGTCCATATTTTTTTAAATTTATTTTTTCTATATCCTCGCAAAAATATACTACATGAGGGTTACCAACATTCACTGCAATACCACCATCCATTTTATTTCCGTTAATATCAATCATACCAAGTGATAGATTTTTAGTATCAAGATTTTTACTTAAAGGAATTTTGTTCCACTCTAAATTTGGAGTTCCAATTATCGTTTCAACATCTTTATTATTAAGAACTTTAGATTTTAATATTTTTGAGGATACCAAAATTTCAATTTCTTTTTTATTTTTTTCAATACTTAGTAAATAAGCAACACATCTAGTTCCATTTCCACATGCATCTGAGCGGCTTCCATCCGAGTTAAAAAAAGCAACATCAGCATCAGCTTTTTGACTTTTGTTTATGTAGATCAACTGATCACACCCTATGAAATCTCTGTCACAAATTTTTAAGATTTGGTCATTTGATAAGTTTAAACTATTTATTCTCTGATCAATAATAACAAAGTCGTTACCTAATCCATCCATTTTAAATGCTTCAAATTCCATATAAATAATACTTAACTTATTTATTGACTTTTTGAACCTCTAATATAATTTACGCCCACTTCCGCAAAATACAGCAATTTGCGGTGTCTTTGGAAACAAAGAGATCGACACCAGTCAGCGAGGGTTCGCCCACTGGTGCGATACTTGCTGTGCGAAATTATGTTTGAAAATTTAACTAATAAATTTGAAGAAATTTTTTCTTCATTAAAAAAAGCTCCTTCTCTTGATGAAAAGCAAGTTGACGAGGGTTTAAAAGGTATAAGGTTGGCTTTGTTAGAAGCCGATGTTTCATTAGACGTAGTTAAGGAGTTTATTAGTAGAGTTAAGCCCAAAGCGCTAGGTCAGGAAATTATAAGATCAACTTCTCCCGGGGATATGGTTGTAAAAATCGTTTATGACGAAATAGTATCTTTTTTAGGTGATAAGAATTCTGAAATCTCCCTTAATGCTGTCCCTCCAGTTCCAATCATGTTAGTTGGATTGCAAGGTTCAGGAAAAACCACAACAACCTCAAAATTAGCAAAATTTTTAGAAAAAAATAATAAGAAAAAAGTAATGATGGCTAGTTTAGACGTTTACAGACCTGCCGCGCAAGAGCAATTGAGACTTTTGGGTGAACAAAATAATATTGAAACTTTGCCAATTATAGAGGGCCAGCTTCCAGCTGATATTTGTAGAAGAGCTTTAAGTGCTGCAAATTTAAATGGTTGTGAAGTAGTTTTATTTGATACCGCTGGAAGAACACAAATAGATTTTCAAATGATGAATGAAATCAAACAAATTGAAACTATTATTAATCCTGCAGAAACTATACTAGTAGCAGATTCTCTAACAGGTCAAGTTGCTGCTAATGTAGCCAAGGAATTTAAAAATACAGTAAATTTGAGCGGTATTATACTTACAAGAGCAGATGGAGATGGAAGAGGTGGAGCAGCATTGAGTATGAAATATGTTGCTGAAGTACCCATAAAGTTTCTTGGTGTTGGAGAAAAAATTGAGAATTTTGAAGTTTTCCATCCTGATCGAATTGCAAATAGAATTTTGGGAATGGGAGATATCGTTTCCTTAGTTGAAAAAGCTTCAGAAGATTTAGATCAAGAAAATTTAAAGAAAACAGAAGAGAAACTTAAAAAAGGTCAATTCTCGATGGAAGATTATCTTTCTCAATTACGTCAAATGAAAAAGATGGGTGGAATAGAAGGCATAATGTCATTTCTCCCTGGAGTTTCAAAAATTAAATCACAAATGGACCAATCAGGAATAGATGAAAAAATTATAACTCAAAATGAAGCTGTTATTTTATCAATGACAAAGCAAGAAAGAGAAAATCCTAAAATTATAAATGGATCAAGAAAAAAAAGAATTGCTAATGGCTCAGGTACAGACATTGCCACTATCAATAAGTTGTTAAAACAATTTAAGATGATGTCAGAAATGATGAAAAAAATGTCTAAAGGAAACATGAAAGGAATGGCGGATAAAGGGATCCCGCCTGAACTATTTAATCAATTAAAATAAAGGAGATATAAGTAATGTTAAAAATGAGACTATCAATGGGAGGTACTAAAAAAAGGCCAGTATATAAAATTGTTGTGGCTGATAGTAGATTTCCAAGAGACGGAAGGTTTATAGAAAAATTAGGTTTTTATAATCCGTTATTACCGAAGGATAAAAAGGAAAGAATTGGCTTAGATTCCGAGCGAATTAAATATTGGTTAGGTCAAGGAGCTCAGCCAACAACAAGAGTTGCAAGGTTATTGGGAGAAAACGATATAATGCCAATGCCTGAAAAAGGAAACAATCCTCAAAAAGCAATTCCTAAAAAAGATAGAAAAAAAGCTGACGAAGGTGGAGAGGCGAAACCAGAAGGAGATGCATCTAAACCAGCAGAAGCACCTAAGGAAGAAGCTAAGCCAGCAGAAGCACCTATGGAAGAAGAAAAAAAATAATGTTAGAAGCTCGTATATTCACACTCTATCCAGATTTTTTTCCAGGCTATTTAGGCCAAGGTATTTTTGGTAAAGCACTATCAGAGAATAAATGGAAAATAGATACTGTGGATATAAGAGAGTATGCATTTGATAAGCATAAAACTGTTGATGACACTCCTTATGGAGGAGGTGAAGGTATGTTAATGAAAGCAGATGTATTAGCAAAATCAATAGATAAGAATGTTAAAGATGGCGAAAAGATTATTTATCTAAGTCCAAAGGGTAAGTTGTTCAATCATCAATTAGCAAAACAACTATCTCAAGAAAAAACAATAAATATAATTTGTGGACACTTTGAAGGAGTTGATGAAAGATTGTTAAAAACAAGAAATATTGAGGAAGTAAGTATAGGAGACTTTGTTTTATCTGGAGGTGAAGGAGCTTCGTTTGTAATTCTTGATGCAATTTTAAGATTTATTCCTGGTATTCTTGGTAATACAAATTCAGCTAAAGAAGAAAGTTTTGAAAATGGACTTTTAGAGTATCCTCAATTTACAAAACCTCAAATATGGGAGGAAAAAAGTGTTCCAGATGTGCTATTATCAGGCGATCACGCCAAAATTAAAGACTGGCGTTTATCTCAATCAGAGGCTATAACACGCGACCGAAGACCGGATTTGTGGCAATTATATAAAAAGACTAAAGAGAATTAAAATGAAGACAATTGAAGAAATTAATCAATCTAAAGTAAAAAAAATTATTTCTGAGAGAAAGCATCCAGAATTTTTCCCAGGTGATATTGTTAAAGTAGGAGTTAGAATAACTGAAGGAAAAAGAGATCGTATTCAATATTTTGAAGGTGTGTGTATTGCAAAAAAAAATAGAGATATCAATTCTTCTTTTACTGTAAGAAAAATTTCTTTTGGTGAGGGTGTGGAAAGAACATTTGCTTTATATAGTCCGATTGTAGATACAATTAAAGTTGTAAGGTCAGGAAAAGTTAGAAGAGCCAAGTTATATTATTTGAGAGATAGAACAGGTAAATCTGCAAGAATTGCAGAAAAAATTAAAAAGAAAATAGGTATAGATGTCGAAACTAAGATTCAAGAAGTAACAGAAGAAAATGTTATGCCTGATACAGAGCAAAAAACAGCAGACAGCCCACAAGATACCAATAAAGATGCTCCAAAAGTACAAGCAAAAAAACCAGAAGATAAAAAAGAAACTAAAGAAGAAACTCCATCAGTAGAAAAAAAAACTGATGAAAAAAAAGAAAATCCTGAAGTAAAAAAATAATTTTTTACAATGCCTCAAACTATATACGATAAAATATGGAATGATCACCTTGTTCATCAACAAGAAGATGGGACTTCACTTCTATTTGTTGATAGACATTTAATTCATGAAGTTACTAGTCCACAAGCATTTGAAGGTTTAAGAAATTCCAATAGAAAAGTTAGACAACCTTCTTTAACTTTAGCAGTAGCAGATCACAATGTTCCAACAACGGATAGATCAGTTCCTATTACTGACAAAGATTCAAAAATACAAATCGAGACACTAGAAAAAAACTGTGCAGAATTCGGAATAAATCTTTTTGGAATGAACGATAAAAGACAAGGAATAGTTCATATTATTGGTCCAGAACAGGGATTTACACAACCTGGAACTATTATCGTTTGTGGTGATAGTCACACTGCTACTCACGGAGCATTTGGTGCATTAGCATTCGGAATTGGAACTTCGGAAGTGGAACATGTCTTGGCAACACAGACTTTAGTTCAAAAAAAATCAAAAAATTTTAGAATAAACGTTAATGGATCTCTTCCTGTTGGAGTAACATCTAAGGATGTAATATTACAAATAATCGGAAAAATTGGCACAGCTGGTGGAACTGGTTATGTAATTGAATATGCTGGAAACTTAATTTCGAATTTAAGTGTCGAACAAAGAATGACGATTTGCAATATGACAATTGAAGGTGGAGCAAGGGCAGGATTAATAGAGCCAGATGAAAAAGTTTTTAATTATTTAAAAGGTAAACCAATGTCTCCAAAGAATTCAAATTGGGACAAAGCATTAGAATATTGGAGTAAATTAAAGTCTGATGGTGATGCGGTATTTGACAAAGAAATCAGTCTTGAGGGCAAAGATATTAAACCAATGGTAACTTGGGGAACTTCGCCTCAGGATGTAGTAGATATTGATGGAATTGTTCCTGATCCTGAAAATGAGCAAAACGAAGACAGAAAAAATTCTATTAACAGGTCATTAAAATATATGGGTTTAAAGCCGAAAACTAAAATAAAAGATATTAGAATTGATAAAGTTTTTATTGGAAGTTGTACAAATGGAAGAATTGAAGATTTAAGAGAAGCTGCAAAAATCTTAAAAGATAAAAAAATTGCTTCTCATGTAAATGCAATGATAGTTCCTGGTTCAGGATTAGTAAAACAACAAGCAGAGCAAGAAGGTTTAGATGTAATATTTAAAAATTCTGGATTTGAATGGCGTGAGCCAGGTTGTTCAATGTGTTTAGCTATGAATGCAGATAAGTTGAAGCCAGAAGAAAGATGTGCATCAACATCAAATAGAAATTTCGAAGGAAGACAAGGACGAGGTGGAAGAACTCATTTAGTTAGTCCAGCTATGGCTGCTGCAGCTGCTATATCAGGAAATTTAGATGATGTTAGAAAATACAATAGTTAAATGAACAAATTCTCAACATTAAAAAGCATTCCTGCATATTTACCAATTGTAAATATCGATACAGATATGATTATTCCAAAGCAATTTTTAAAAACAATAAAAAGAACAGGACTTGGAAAAAATTTATTTTATGAAATGAGATATGACGAAAAAGGTAAAGTAGTAGATGACTTTATCTTAAATAAATCCCCATATGATAATTCTAAGATTTTAATTGCAGGGAATAATTTTGGATGTGGATCTTCTAGAGAACATGCGCCATGGGCACTTTTAGACTTTGGTATCACTTGCGTTATAAGTACTAGTTACGCAGATATATTTTATAATAATTGTTTTAAAAATGGAATATTGCCTATTAAAGTTAATGATGAGCAGATAAAAGAACTTTCTGAATATTCTAAGAGACAAGAAGAAATTGCAATAAATTTACCAGATCAAAAAATAATTTTTGGGAATAAAGAAATCAAATTTGAATTAGATGAATTTAAAAAAAAATGTTTAATTGAGGGACTAGATGATATTGCACTGTCTTTGGAAAAGTCTAATAAAATAATTTCATTTGAAGAAAAATTAAAATCCACAAAGCCTTGGATATTTAATGATTAAAGTCAAAAAAAGAAAATTCTTATTATTACCAGGTGATGGTATTGGTCCTGAGGTTATTGGTGAAGTTAAAAAGATTATAACTTGGTTTAATGTAAATAAATCTCTTGATTTTGATATGGAAGAAGCTTTAGTTGGAGGAGCATCTTACGACAAGCACGGAACACCGATTACAGATGAAGTATTTTATAAATCATTAGAGTGTGAAGCAGTCATTCTAGGAGCTGTGGGTGGACCAAAATATGATAATTTAGATTTTTCCAAAAGACCTGAGAGAGCTCTTCTTAAGCTAAGAAAAGAATTAAAATTATTTGCAAATTTGAGGCCTGCAATTTGTTTTAAACAATTAGTTGAGGCATCTACGCTAAAACCTGAAATCGTATCAGGTCTAGACATCATGATTGTTAGAGAATTGACAGGTGGTATTTATTTTGGTGAGCCGAGAGGTATCAAGCCAATTGATAATGGTGAACGTAAAGGAATAAACACTCATACTTATACTTCATCAGAAATTAAAAGAGTTGCTAGAGTTGCATTTGATCTAGCAAAGAAGAGAAACAATAAAGTTACTTCCTGTGAAAAATCAAATGTTATGGAAGCAGGTCAATTATGGAAAGAGGAAGTTCAAAATCTTCACGATAAAGAATTTAAAGATGTTGAGTTAAATCATATGCTTGCAGATAATTGTGCAATGCAACTTTTGAGAAATCCAAAGCAATTTGATGTAATTGTGACAGATAATTTGTTTGGTGATATGTTGTCAGATGAAGCATCTATGCTGACGGGATCTTTAGGTTTATTACCTTCAGCTTCCCTGGGTGCAAAAAATAAAGATGGTGAAATGAGAGCAATGTATGAGCCTGTTCATGGATCTGCTCCAGATATTGCTGGAAAAGGAATTGCAAATCCAATTGCAACCATCTTGAGTTTTGCAATGGCCCTGAGGTACTCTCTTGACTTAGATAAAGAGGCTGATGACTTAGAAAAAGCAGTGCAAAATGTACTAGATGATGGGTTAAGAACTAAAGATATTATGTCAAAAGGAACAAAAGAAATTTCAACTTCTGGTATGGGAGATGCGATTATTGCATATTTGCAAAAATAAAAAAATTAACTTAATTTGATACTATTAAATTTATGACTGTTTATTCCGCACCTGTGAAAGATATGATGTTCTTATTTGAACATCTAAAAGATAATAAAAATTATAACGAAATTGAAAAATATAAAGAAGTCACATCTGATCTAGTAAAAGATATCTTAGAGGAAGCTGCAAAAATTAATGAAGAAATGCTTCTTCCTTTAGCAAAAGCTGGAGACGAAAATCCTTGTGTCTATGAAAATGGAGTAGTTAGAACCCCTCCAGGTTATAAAGAGGCATATTCAAAATTTATAGAAGATGGATGGGTATCTTTAACTTGTGATCCAAAATATGGTGGCCAAGGAATGCCAAAAACTGTAAGTGCTTTTTTTGATGAAATGCTTTCATCATCAAGTTTATCTTTTAAATTATATAGTGAATTAAGTATAGGTGCATACAATTGTATTTTGAGTCATGCAACTGAAGAAATCAAAAACACATATCTTCCTAAAATTGTTGAGGGTAAATGGAGTGGGACAATGTGTTTAACAGAGCCTCAATGTGGAACAGATTTAGGATTAATAAAAACAAAGGCAATTAAAAATGAAAATGGTACTTATAATATAAGCGGACAAAAAATCTTTATTACTTCTGGTGACCACGATTTAACTGAAAATATTATACACCTTGTTTTAGCAAGAACACAGGATGCACCAAAAGGAACGAAGGGGATAAGTTTATTTTTAGTACCAAAATATGAAATTAATGATGATGGATCAATTGGTCCAAGAAACGGCGTCAATACTGTTTCAATTGAATCAAAAATGGGTATTAAAGGTTCACCCGCATGTGTATTAAGTTTTGATGATGCCAAAGGCTATATGATCGGACCAGAGAACAAAGGCTTAAATTCTATGTTTACAATGATGAACTTAGAAAGAATTGTTGTCGGTATACAAGGATTAGGTCTATCTGAAACAGCTTATCAAACTGCTTTAAGTTATTCAAAAGAGAGAAAACAAGGTAAATCAAATAATAATTCTAATGGAGAAACAGATTTAATTATTAAGCACGCAGATATTCGTAGAAGTTTATTAAATATGAAGTCTATAATTGAGGGAGAAAGATCCTTATCTTTTTGGATGGCTCAGCAGGTAGATGTAAGCTTAAGTCATAGTTCAGAGGAAGTAAAAAAAGATGCATCGGATATTGTAGGTCTTATGACCCCAGTAATTAAGTCATTTTTTACAGATATGGGTATGGAAATAACCAATGAAGCAATTCAGGTTTTTGGTGGCTATGGTTATACAAAAGACCAAGGGATAGAACAATTATTTAGAGATAATAGAATTACACCTATTTACGAAGGAACTAATTCTGTGCAGGCAATTGATTTTGTATTTAGAAAAATTAGTCAGAAAAAAGTTTTTGAAAATTTTATGAAATATGTAGATACAGAAATTCAAAATTGTTCAAAAGTAGACAATTTAAATGAACATGTAAAAAAAATATCTGAATTAAAAAATATGTTGTCAGATTTCACGGACTGGATATCTCCTAATGGCAATACGCCAAAAGACGATATAAGCGCATCATGTAACGATTATTTAAGATTTTTTGGTTATTTTTGTCTTTCATTTATATGGCTAAAAACAATGAGAAAAAGCTATGAAAATTTGGAAAACAATAAAGAGTTTTATGAAGATAAATTAAATACAGGAAATTATTATTTTGACAAAATTTTGCCTAGAGCTGAGAGCCATTATAAATCTGCTATTTCTGGTAGTAAATATACTATGAGCGCAAAATTTAACTGATGAATAAATATAATCAGAACTTAGATAAAAATCCTTCAAATTATGTCCCGTTAACACCGCTTAGCTTTCTAGAAAGAGCAAAAGATATTTATCCAAATTATGAGGCTTTAGTATATGAAACAAAATCTTTCACATGGACTGAAGTATTTAACAGGTGCATCAAATTTGCAAGTGCACTAGAGAAAATTGGTATTGTTGAAGGAGACACAGTCTCAGTTATGACCTTTAATACTCCAGAGATTTTTGAAGCACATTATTCTGTTCCAATGACAGGAGCCGTTTTAAATACAATTAATTCAAGACTTGATGCAAAAACTGTTGCTTATATTTTAGAACACAGTGAAGCAAAAGTATTAATAATAGATAGACAATTGCATGCAGTTGCAGAAAAGGCTTTATCAACTTTAAAAGAAAAACCAATCGTAATTGATGTTCAAGATGATTTTGCTGACCAATCCTTGTTAAAAAAAATTGGAGATAGAGAATATGAGGAATTTTTAAGCACCGGTGATGAAAATTATATTTGGAAAAAACCAAAGGATGAATGGCAAGCAATTTCTTTAAGTTATACGTCTGGAACAACCGGAAATCCAAAAGGTGTTGTTTATCATCATAGAGGCTCTTATTTAATGTCAACAGGTAGTGCTGTTGCTTGGAATATGCCAAATAGATTAAATTTTTTAACAGTTGTACCAATGTTCCACTGTAATGGATGGGGGTACCCGTGGACAATACCAATGTTAAATGGAAAGACAGTTTGTTTAAGAGCTATTGATGTAAAAAAAATATTTGAATTAATTGAAAAGCACGACATTACCCATTTTGGAGGTGCACCTATTGTACTTAATATGGTAACAGGTGCATCACAAAATGATATCAAAGAATTAAAAAATAAAGTTTATGTTTTAACTGCTGGAGCACCACCTCCAAGTATTATTTTCAAAAAAATGAAAGCATTAGGATTTGAGGTAATGCATGTCTATGGTTTAACAGAAACATATGGACATGTTCTACAATGTGCTTGGAATGATGAATGGAATGGTTTTGAAGAAGATAAAATTAATGAAATTAAAGCAAGGCAAGGTGTGAGGTTTCCAAACACAGAAGGAGTGGTTGTTTTAGATCCAGAAACTATGAAACCTGTACCTAAGGATGGAGAAACCATTGGCGAGATAATGATCAAAGGTAATGTTGTTATGAAAGGGTATTTTAAAGACAAAGAGGCCACTGAAAAGGCTATGAAAGATGGATGGTTTCACTCTGGTGATTTGGCAGTTATTTATCCAGATGGATACATCAAGGTTAAAGATAGGTCTAAAGATATTATTATTTCAGGTGGAGAGAATATTTCTTCAATCGAAATCGAAAACACACTTTCTAAGCACCCAGCTGTTTCAATTGTTGCTGTAGTAGCAAAACCAGATGAGAAATGGGGAGAAGTTCCATGCGCATTTATAGAGAAAGTGGCAGATAAAGAGACAAATGAAAAAGAATTAATCGATTTTTGTAGAGAAACTCTAGCAGGGTTCAAAATTCCAAAAAAAATAGACTTCTGTGAACTTCCAAAAACATCAACAGGTAAAATCCAAAAATTTGAATTAAGAAAAAGAGCTAAGGAACTTACTTAGATTTCTTTCAAATAAACAACTTACTTTCTTTACAAATAGATAAAAAGATGACACTAAGCTAAAAAATGAAAAACTTTTCTATTGCAAAATCAAGAAGACTTAGAGGTACGCCTTATACATCAAGAATTGAAAAACAAGGTGTTACAGCTTACACAATATACAATCATATGTTGCTTCCTGCAGCATTTGGTTCTTTAGAAGACTCATATCATCATTTAAAAGAGCATGTTCAAGTTTGGGATGTGGCTGCTGAAAGACAAGTAGAGATTACTGGAAAAGATGCTGCAAAATTGGTTCAACTTATGACTTGTAGAGATCTTTCGAAATCAAAAGATGGAAGATGTTATTATTGTCCAATAATAGATGATAATGCTGGATTAATTAATGATCCAGTTGTTCTAAGATTTAATGAGAATAAATGGTGGGTTTCAATTGCAGATACAGATGTAATCTTATTTGCTAAAGGATTGGCAATTGGAAATAAATTTGATGTAAATATTATCGAACCTGAAGTTGATATTATGGCTGTGCAAGGGCCTAAATCATTTAAATTAATGGAAAAAGTTTTTGGTGAAAAAATAACAAATTTAAAATTTTTTGGTTTTGATTATTTTGATTTTGCTGGAGCCAAACATTTAATTGCTCAATCAGGATGGTCTAAACAAGGTGGATATGAAATTTATGTAGAGAATAATGAGGCGGGTTTAAAACTATACGATCATTTATTTGAAATCGGAGATGAGTTTAATATTAGAGCAGGATGTCCTAATTTAATTGAACGTATCGAAAGTGGATTACTTTCTCAAGGAAACGATATGGACAATGGAGACAACCCATACGAATGTGGCTTTGATAAATATATTAATATTGATAGTGATGTTGAATTTTTAGGAAAAGAGAAATTAAAAAAAATAAAGTCTGAAGGAATTAAAAGAAAACTAATGGGCGTTAAAATTGATACCGATAAAATAAGTGTAACTGGTTCAATGAATTTAATAGATGAAAAAAATAATATAATCGGAGAACTAAGATCAGGTTGTTACAATCCAACTTTTAAACAGGTAATTGGTATAGCTATGATAAAAAAACCATATTTTGAAGCAAAGCAAACATTCAAAATTGATATAAATGGTAATAGTTTTAACGGAACAGTTTGCGATTTACCTTTCATTTAGTATAAATCTTTAAAATGACTAATATAGCTATCATCGGTGCAACCGGTAATGTTGGAAGAAAGACTCTAGAAGTTATAGAAAAAAAAGATATTAAATTTGATAACCTTTTTTTAGTTGCCTCTTCTAATAGTGCTGGAAAAAAAATAAGTTTTAAAGGTAAAGATTACGAAGTCCATGATCTTGAAAAATATGATTTTTCAAATGCAAATATAACTTTTTTTGCAGCAGGTGGTAAAATTGCAGAACAATATGCAGAAAGTGCAGCAAAATTAACAACTGTAATTGATAATTCCAGTTTTTTTAGAATGGATCCTGACGTTCCACTTATTGTACCTCAAGTGAATGCAGAAAAAATTAATGAAATGAAAAAAAATATTGTGGCAAATCCTAACTGCTCAACAGCTCAGTTAGTATTAGCTCTTAAACCATTACATGATTTATATAAAATAAAAAGAGTAATAGTTTCCACCTATCAATCTGTTTCTGGAGGCGGAAAAGCACCTATGGATGAATTGATTGAACAAACTAAATCTTATCTTGATGGAAATTCTGTTGAATCTAAAAATTTTACTAAACAAATAGCTTTCAATATCATTCCTCACATTGATGTTTTTTCGGATGATGGATACACAAAAGAAGAATTGAAAATGACTAATGAAACAAAAAAAATACTGGACAATAATATAGAGCTAACAGCTACGTGCGTTAGAATTCCTGTTCTTGTATCACATTCAGAATCAGTAAATATAGAGTTTGAAAATCCTTATTCTTTAGAACAAATCAGAGAAGCATTAAATAATGCTGATGGTTGTAGAGTTATAGATAAAAGAGAAAATGGAGGATATAGTACACCAATAGAAGCAACTGGCAGTGATGAAACATTTATCTCAAGAATTAGAGATGATAAAACAAAAGAGAATTCAATTAATTTGTGGATCGTTTCAGATAACTTATTAAGAGGCGCCGCATTAAATTCTGTTGAAATTGCAGAAACAATAATGAAAGCAAATCAAAATGGAAAATAATCCATTATCTCCTCATATTCAAATTTATAGATGGCATGTTTCATCTTTAGTTTCAATATCTCATAGAATTACAGGAATAATAAACATATTAGCAATAACTTTAATTTGTATCTTTTTTATTTTTTTTTCATTTAGCGAAGGAAGTCATGAATTTATAAAATTATTCCTCCAATCTATTATTGGGAAATTTTTCATCTTGGGTATTACATGGTCTTTTAGTTTTCAAATCTTAAGCGAGATAAGACATTTAATTATGGATTTTGGTTATGGATTTGAGTTAAAAACCACAAAAATTACTGGCTTAATTGTAATATTTGGATCTTTTATATTAACCGTTTCAATTTATTTAATAGGACGAAATTTATTTTAATGAGAGCAGTAACAAAAAAATGGGTATTTTTAAAAGTGAGTTCTCTCATATTAGTACCTTTGATGTTATGGTTTGCTTTAAATTTGGTTAGTATTTATGACAAAAGCTACTTAGAGATATTAACTTTTCTAACTTCTCAACCTTCAAAGTTAATATTTAGTCTTTTTCTTATTTTTGCTTACTTTTTCTCGGCATTAAGCATCAGCGAGGTTTTTGAAGACTATATTAAAGATGAAAAAATCAAAAATGCCGCAAACAAAGCTTTAAATTTTTTTGCTATAACAATTCCATTAATTACAATATTTGCGGTATTTAAACTAACTATATGAAATCTTATAATATTATAGATCATGAATACGATGTCGTTGTCCTTGGTGCTGGAGGTTCTGGCCTAAGAGCTGCGGTTGGCTTAAGTGAAGCTGGATTAAAAACTGCATGCATTTCTAAAGTCTTTCCAACCAGAAGTCATACATCAGCTGCCCAAGGTGGAATTTCAGCAGCCCTTGGAAACATGGGAGAAGACGATTGGCGTTGGCATATGTACGATACTGTAAAAGGAGCAGATTGGTTAGGCGATCAAGATAGTATTGAATATTTGTGTAAGGAAGCTCCAAAAGCAGTGCTAGAATTAGAAAAGTATGGTGTTCCTTTTAGTAGAACAGAAGATGGAAAAATTTATCAAAGACCATTTGGAGGAATGACAAAAAATTATGGAAATGGAATTGTACAAAGAACTTGTGCTGCAGCAGACAGAACTGGTCATGCAATTCTCCATACCTTGTATGGTCAAGCACTTAAACATAATACAGAATTTTTTATTGAATATTTTGCATTAGACTTAATTATGAAAGATGGACAATGCAAAGGTTTAATTGCTTGGAATTTAAATGATGGAACAATTCATCGTTTTAGATCTCACATAACAATTATAGCCACAGGGGGATATGGGAAGGTGTATTACTCAGCAACATCTGCACATACTTGTACTGGTGATGGTAATGCAATGGTATTAAGAGCAGGATTACCTCTTCAAGATATGGAGTTTGTACAATTTCACCCAACAGGAATATATGGACACGGAACACTTATTTCTGAAGGTGTAAGAGGTGAAGGTGGATATTTGGTAAACTCTAAAGGTGAAAGATTTATGGAGAGATATGCTCCTAACGCTAAAGATCTTGCATCAAGAGATGTAGTTAGCAGATCAATGTCTATTGAAATCAATGAGGGAAGAGGTGTTGGTAAAGATCAAGACCATGTTCATTTATATTTAAGTCATTTAGATAAAAAAGTTATTGAAGATAGATTGCCAGGCATCACTGAGGCAGCAAGATTATTTGCAAATGTAGATGTAACCAAAGAACCGATACCAGTTGTTCCAACAGTTCATTATAATATGGGTGGTATACCAACAAATTATAAAGCTGAAGTTTTAACAGTAAACGGATCTCAAAAAACAGTCCCAGGTTTGATGGCGATTGGAGAGGCCGCGTGCGTATCTGTGCATGGAGCAAATAGATTAGGTTCAAATTCACTTATTGACTTGGTTGTTTTTGGAAGAGCAGCAGCAAAGAGAGCAGCGGAATTGGTAAAACCTGGAACGCCTCACGAAGAAGTTAGTGAAAGCGAAACCGAAAAATGTCTAAATAGATTTGATAAACTAAGGTATGCAGAGGGAGATAATGGAACCGCTGAACTTAGACTGGCGATGCAAAAAACAATGCAGTCTAAATGTGCTGTATTTAGAACTGAAAAGAATCTTAAAGAGGGTGTAGATGAGATCAGAAAAACATATGACGGCATGGAATCGATTTCTGTTAAAGATAAATCGTTGGTATTCAATACTGATTTAGTTGAGACTTTAGAATTTGATAATTTAATTAGACAAGCGATAACAACTGTAGATTCTGCATATCACAGAAAAGAAAGCAGAGGAGCTCATGCTCGTGAAGATTATCCGAAAAGAAATGATGAAAAATTTATGAAACATACATTATCTTGGTGTGATGGAAAAAATACAAAAATTGAATACAGAGATGTACATACTTCAACATTGACCAATGAAGTCCAATATTTTCCTCCACAAGAAAGAGTGTATTAATGGTTCAATTAAATTTACCGCAAAACTCAAAAGTTAATAAAGGTAAATATTTTAAAGACAAAACCGGTTCAAAGAATATCAGAAAAGTAAATGTTTATAGATGGGATCCATCCACTGGAGATAACCCAAGAATAGACACATATGAAGTAGATATGGATAATTGTCCATCTAAAGTTTTAGACATACTAAATAAAATTAAAAACGAAATTGATCCAACACTTGCATATAGAAGATCTTGTGCGCATGGAGTTTGTGGTTCTTGTGCAATGAATATGGGTGGAAAAAATGGTCTTGCATGTACTAAGCCACATGCAGAAATTAAGGGAGATATAGATATATATCCTTTGCCTCACTTAAAAGTAAAAAAAGATTTAATAGGAGACTTAAGTGGATTATATAAACAATACCAATCCATTGAACCTTGGCTAAAAAATAATTCAAAAAGTGAAACAACAGAAATTCATCAATCTCCAGAAGATAGAGCTAAACTTGATGGAGCTTACGAATGTATAATGTGTGCTTGTTGTTCTACTTCATGTCCTAGTTATTGGTGGAACGGTGATAAGTATTTAGGTCCTGCAGTTTTATTACAAGCTTATAGATGGATAATGGATAGCAGAGACGAAGATAGAAAGGAAAGACTTCAAAAGGTTGCAGATGAACTTAAGCTTTATAGATGCCATACGATTTTGAACTGCACTAATGCGTGTCCAAAAGGATTAAATCCAGCAAAAGCTATTGCTGAGATAAAGAAAATGCTTGCAACCACATAATTACTTATTTAAATACATTCATGAATTTAATTGAGCATTTTATCGATGGTAAAATTGTTTCAGGTACATCCGATAGAAAAGGAAAGGTATTTAATCCTGCTATAGGCAAACAAGAGTCTGAGGTTAGACTTGGTACAAAACAAGATCTTGATTTAGCGGTACAAAAAGCAAAAAAAGCATTTGAAACATGGTCAAATGTAACTCCAATACAAAGAGCTAGAATAATATTTAAATACAAAGAAATAATTGAAAAAAATTCTGACTTGCTAGCCAAGATGATTGTATCAGAGCATGGAAAAGTTTATGAAGATGCTAAAGGTTCTCTCACAAGAGGATTAGAGGTAGTTGAATTTGCATGTGGAATTCCACAAATGCTAAAAGGTGACTTTACAGAAAATGTAGGTACAAACATTGATAGCTGGTCAGTAAGACAGCCATTAGGTGTATGTGCAGGTATTACACCATTTAACTTTCCTGCAATGGTTCCAATGTGGATGTTTCCAATGGCAATAGCTTGCGGAAATACATTTGTATTAAAACCTTCCGAAAAAGATCCATCTTGTCCATTAAAACTTGCAGAGCTATTTAGTGAAGCCGGTTTACCAGATGGGGTTTTGAATGTTGTTAATGGAGATAAAGAAGTTGTAGATGCAATTTTGGAACATAAAGATATATCCGCAGTAAGTTTTGTTGGATCAACACCTATTGCTAAATACATTTATGAAAATGCAGCCAAAAATGAAAAACGTGTTCAAGCTCTTGGTGGAGCTAAAAATCATTGTGTTGTCATGCCAGATTGTGATTTAGATCAAGCAGTAAACGGTCTAATGGGTGCAGCATATGGGTCTGCAGGAGAAAGATGTATGGCTCAATCTGTTGCTGTTGCTGTTGGTAATGTAGGTGACAAACTAGTCGATGAATTATCTAAAAAAGTGGAAGCTTTAAAAATTGGACCAGGCATGGATAAGAATTCTGAAATGGGTCCTTTAGTAACAAAAGAGCATCTTGAAAGAGTAAGAGGTTATGTTGATTTAGGTATTAAAGAAGGAGCAGACCTTGTGGTTGATGGAAGAGATATCAAACTTCAGGGTTATGAAGACGGTTATTATATTGGTGGTTGCTTATTTGATAATGTTAAAAAAGATATGAGAATTTATAAAGAGGAGATATTTGGACCCGTATTATCTGTTGTTAGAGCTAAGGATTTTAATGAAGCATTAAATTTAATTAATGACCATGAGTTTGGTAATGGAACAAGTATTTATACAAGAGATGGAGATGCAGGAAGAACATTTGCGAATCAAATTAAAGTAGGAATGGTTGGAATTAATATCCCTATTCCTGTGCCAGTTGCTTTTCATAGTTTTGGAGGATGGAAGAGATCATTATTTGGAGATCAACATATGCACGGACCAGAAGGAGTTAGATTCTATACTAAATTAAAAACAATTACCTCAAGATGGCCTTCAGGTGTTAGATCAGATCCTGAATTTATAATGCCAACAATGAAATAGTAAAATGTCAAAAATATCATTAATAGGAGCTGGACAAATAGGCGGAACTTTAGCACATTTAATTGGATTAAAGGAGCTTGTTGATGAAGTAGTATTATTTGATGTAGCAAGTGGAATTGCTAAAGGTAAAGCATTAGATATTGCACAGTCTTCATCTGTTGATGGATTTAATGTAAAATTTTCAGGTACTGATAATTATGAAGATATAAAAAATTCAGATGTAATCATTATTACAGCTGGTGTTCCAAGAAAACCAGGAATGAGTAGAGATGATTTATTAGGAATAAATTTAAAAATTATAAAACAGGTTGCTGAAGGTATAAAGCTGCACGCACCAAATGCCTTTGTTATATGTATTACAAATCCATTAGATGTAATGGTTATGGCTTTTCAAAAATTTTCTGGACTATCGCCTAACAAAGTTGTTGGAATGGCTGGAATATTAGACACATCAAGATTTAAACTATTTTTATCTTTAGAGTTAAATGTCCCTGTAAGAGAAATTGAGGCGATGGTAATGGGAGGTCATGGAGATACTATGGTTCCTCTACCAAGATTTACAAAAGTTTCAGGAAAACCATTGTTAGATTTAGTAAAAGAGGGAAAAATTTCAAAAGATAAATTAGAAAGTATAAATCAAAGAACTAGAGATGGAGGTGCTGAAATTGTTAAATATTTAGAAAAAGGTTCAGCATTTTATGCACCAGCAGCGTCAGGTGTTGAAATGGCAGAAGCATACTTAAAAGATAGCAAAAAAATGCTCCCTTGTGCTGCTCATTTAAATGGACAGTACGGAATAAGCAACATTTACGCTGGAGTGCCTGTAATTGTTGGAAAGAACGGTATAGAAAAAATTGAAGAAATTGAGCTAGATGAAAATGAAAAATCTGAGTTTAATAACTCAGTAGATGCTGTAAAAAAATTATGGGAAGCAGCATCCAAAATTGATCCTAGTTTAAATAACTAGTTAATGAATATTCACGAACACCAAGCAAAGAATATACTTAGAAAATATGGAGCTAAAGTTCCCGAAGGAGTTTATGCTCTAGATGTAAATGAATTATTAGAAAAAGCTAAAAACCTTAAAACTGATAAATATGTATTGAAAGCACAAATTCATGCTGGAGGCAGAGGTAAAGCTGGTGGAGTTAAAATAGTAAATGATTTAAAAAGTCTTGAAACAGAGGCAAAATCCTTGCTTGGAAAAAAATTAATCACTCATCAAACAGGACCTAGTGGAAGAATTGTTAAAAGATTATATGTCGAAGTTTCATCTAACATTGATAAAGAATTTTATTTGTCTTGCGTTGTAGATCGTGCGAGCTCAAAGATAGCTTTTATCTCAAGTGATCAAGGGGGTATGGATATAGAGGAAGTCGCAATCAAATCTCCTGAGAAAATTTTAACAACAAAAGTAGATTTAGATAACGAAATATCTGATGAAAATTGTAATAAAATAATAAGTATTTTTAATCTAGATGAAGAAACAAAAGAACAAGGAATTAGTTTAATCAAGTCCATATACAAATTATTTATAGAAACGGATGCTAATCTAATTGAAATTAATCCTTTAATTTTAACAAAAGAAAAAGAGTTGATTTGTTTAGATGCAAAAATGAATTTTGATGGAAATGCTTTATTCAGACATCCAGAGCTAATTGAGTTGAGAGACCTCAATGAAGAAGAAGAAACAGAGATAGAAGCTAGCAAGCATGATTTAGCATATATTAAACTTGATGGAACAATTGGATGCATGGTTAATGGAGCTGGGCTTGCGATGGCGACTATGGACATAATTAAATTATATGGAAAGGAACCAGCAAATTTTTTAGATGTTGGTGGTGGTGCTTCTAAAGAAAAAGTGGCAGCTGCTTTTAAAATAATTTTATCAGATAAAAATGTTAAAGGAATATTGATTAATATTTTTGGCGGAATAATGAGATGTGATGTTCTTGCCCAAGGTGTCGTGGATGCAGCAAAAGAAATAAAAATGAATGTTCCTTTAGTTGTAAGATTGGCTGGAACAAATTTTGAAGAGGGAAAAAAAATTCTTGATAATTCAGGTCTTGAGTTAATTTCTGCTTCTGATTTATCAGATGCTGCTAAAAAAATTGTAGAGGCTATTAAATAAATGTCAGTTTTAGTTAATAAAAACACAAAGTTAATTTGCCAAGGTTTTACGGGTAGTCACGGAACTTTTCATTCAGAGCAAGCAATTAAATATGGAACAAATTTAGTCGGAGGAGTTACACCAAAAAAAGGTGGTCAAACTCATCTAGATAGACCAGTATTTAATACGGTAAAGGAAGCAGTCAATAAAACTGGTGCCAACGCAACTATGATTTATGTTCCTGCAAAATTTGCATCCGCAGCAATTATAGAGGCGATTGAAGCTAACTTAGAATTAATCGTTTGTATCACTGAGGGTATACCAGTTCTTGATATGATTAAGGTCAAAAAAAAGTTACTTAATTCAAAATCAAGATTAATCGGTCCCAATTGTCCAGGGATAATTACTCCTGATGAATGCAAGATCGGAATAATGCCAGGAAATATACATAAAAAGGGCTCTGTTGGTATTGTATCAAGATCTGGAACTTTGACCTACGAGGCTGTCGCACAAACTACAGAGAATGATTTGGGCCAATCAACATGTATAGGGATAGGTGGTGATCCAATAAATGGCACAAATTTTATTGATTGTTTAGATTTATTTTTAAAAGATGAAGAAACTAAATCAATTTTAATGATTGGTGAAATAGGAGGATCAGCTGAAGAAGAAGCAGCCGAATTTGTAAAAAATCATGACATAAAAAAACCCATGGTTGGTTTTATTGCAGGAGTTACAGCACCACCGGGTAGAAGAATGGGACATGCAGGGGCCATAATATCAGGTGGTAAAGGTGGGGCCAAAGATAAAATCAAAAAAATGGAAGATTGTGGCATAGAAGTAGCCACATCACCTTCAGAAATTGGAAAAACATTGTTAAATAAATTGTCCAATTGAAAACAAAATTTAGTATTATAATAAAATAAAATGAGTTCTCCTAAAAATCTGGAATATAAAAAAACATCATTTCTAAATAAGGCCAATAGTGCATTTATTGAGGAAATGTACTTAAAATTTATAAATAAAGATCCATCTCTCTCTGAAAGTTGGATCGAATATTTCTCAAGTGTGGATGAGGATATGAAGATATTAGTCGACGAGATAAATGGACCGTCGTGGAAACCTTTTTCAAAAAAAATTAATATTGAGGATGTCGAGAAAACAGCCAAAGAAAATGAAAAGATCAAAGATAACTCTAGCAAGTTTAATTTCCAAGTAATTGCAAATTCAAACAAAAATTCAATAAGTGCTGTAGCCTTAATAAGAGCTTATCGTTTAAGAGGGCATCTATTATCAAAATTAGATCCTTTAGAATTGATGAAGTCTGAATATTTAGATGAATTACATCCTGAGTATTACGGTTTTAAGAAAGAAGATTATGACAAAGAAATTTTTCTTAACGGAATTATAAATAAAAAAAGTGCAAATATTAAAGAAATACTCAAGTTTTTAAAAAAAACTTATTGTGGTCCCATAGGTTATGAATATATGCATATTTCAAATCCGACTGAGAGAAAGTGGTTTAGAGATAGGGTTGAAAAAGATGAAAATGCACTCAAGTTTACAAAAAATGGAAAGCAAGCAATTTTAAATAAATTAATACAAGCCGAGGGCTTCGAAAAATTTTTAAATACAAAATATGTTGGTACAAAAAGATTTGGTTTAGATGGTGGAGAAAGTCTAATACCTGCTCTTGAACAAATTATAAAAATTGGAGGACAATCTAAAATAAAAGAGGTTAAAATAGGAATGTCACATAGAGGAAGACTAAATGTTTTAGCAAACGTTTTACAAAAATCTTATAAAAGAATTTTTAATGAATTTGCTGGTGAAATGGATGGATCAGAAGATGGTGCTGGAGATGTAAAATACCATTTAGGAGCCTCATCTGATAGAGAATTTGATGGAAATCCTGTACACGTAAGTTTAACAGATAATCCTTCACACCTAGAGGCAGTTAATCCTGTTGTTCTTGGCCAAACTAGAGCTAAACAATTTTTTCACCAAGACAAACAAAGAAATAAAGTTATACCAATATTAATTCATGGTGATGCAGCATTTGCTGGACAAGGAATAGTAGCAGAGTGCTTTGCAATGTCTGGACTTCCTGGTCATAATACTGGAGGGACAATCCATATTATTGTTAACAACCAAATTGGATTTACAACAAGTCCTAGATTTGCGCGATCTTCCCCTTATCCTTCTGACGTAGGTAAAATGGTCGATGCACCAATCATCCATGTTAACGGAGATGATCCTGAAGCAGTAGTTTACGCAACAAGAATAGCGACTGAATTTAGATTAAAATTTAACCGCGATGTTGTAATTGATTTAATATGTTACAGAAGATTTGGACATAATGAAGGAGATGAGCCATCTTTCACCCAACCACTTATGTACAAAAAAATTAGATCTCATCCGTCTACGATTAAAATTTATGGTGAAAAGCTTATAAATGAAGGACTTTTTTCGAAACAAGATTTAGATCAACAAATTATTGATTTTAAAAATTTATTAGATGATCAATTTAAGAATGCAAAAGATTATAAACCTAAAATTAGATGGTTTGAGGGAACTTGGTCGAGATATAAACCCGAGAGAGGCAAAGATAAAAGAGGTGTAACTGGATCGGATTTGAAAATTTTAAATAATATTTCTGACAGAATACATGTTTTCCCAACTGATAAAAATATTCATAAAACCATAACAAAAATTATGGAAAATAGAAAAAAAACTATTGATGAAGGCTCAGGTATTGATTGGGCAACAGCTGAGTCCTTGGCATTTGGTTCATTATTAGTTGAAGGTTATCCAGTAAGGCTAGTAGGTCAGGATTCCGGTAGGGGTACCTTTAGTCAAAGACATTCAGTTTTAAGAAATCAAGCTGATAATTCAAGGTACATACCTTTAAACAATATATCTAGTAACCAAAAAAATTTTGAGATTGTAGATAGTTTTTTATCTGAACTTGCAGTTTTAGGATTTGAATATGGATACAGTTTAGTAGAACCGAATACATTGACTATTTGGGAAGCTCAATTCGGTGATTTTGCAAATGGTGCTCAAGTAATCATTGATCAATTTATATCATCTGGTGAAAGGAAGTGGAAACGAGCATCAGGACTAGTTATGTTATTACCTCACGGTTATGAAGGACAAGGTCCAGAACACTCCTCTGCAAGGTTAGAGAGATTTTTACAATTGTGTGCAAATGATAATTTACAAGTTATGAATTGCACAACACCTGCAAATTATTTTCATGCATTAAGAAGACAGATGCACCGTGATTTTAGAAAACCTTTAATCATAATGACACCAAAGTCACTTTTAAGAAATAAATATTGTGTATCAAATTTGGAAGATTTTAGTAAACAAAATTCTTTCCATAGAGTGCTATGGGATCATGCTAAAGATAATAAGCAAAAAGGGTTTATTAAGTTAAAAGAAGATAAAAAAATTAGAAAAGTAATATTATGCTCTGGAAAAGTTTACTTTGATCTTCTTGCGGCAAGAGAGAAACTAAAAATCAACGATGTGATTTTGTATAGAATTGAACAACTATATCCCTTCCCTGCAAAAAGTTTGGTTAAAGAACTAAAGCCATTTGCAAAAAATGCAAAATTTTATTGGTGCCAAGAGGAGCCTAAAAATATGGGAGCTTGGTTTGCTGTTAGAGATTATATACAATGGACATTAGAGACTATTAAGGCTAAAAACAATGCAATTTCTTACATTGGAAGAAGTCCAGATGCTACACCTGCTACAGGTTATGCAAGAAGACATAATTCTGAACAGCAAGAAATTATAAATAAAGTATTTGAATAAATGAGTGAAAAAATATTAGTTCCAGTTTTGGGAGAAAGTATTACAGAGGCTACGGTCACTAAATGGTTAAAGAAAAAGGGTGATAACGTAGTTGCTGATGAAGCTGTAGTAGAATTAGAAACTGACAAAGTAAACTTGGAAGTTCCTGCACCCGCAAGTGGTGTTATATCAGAGATCAACTCAAAAGATGGTGATACAGTTGAAGTTGGAACTGTATTAGGAATGATTTCAGAAGGTAGTGCTCTTAAAGAAGAAATGGAAGCTGAGCCGGTTAAAGGAAACGCTGAAAAAAATAATGTAATAAATTTAGAAATCGAAAAGAAAAAAGATACAAAAAAAACTCAAGAACCTTTATTGCTTGATGAAGAACCATTAGTGTTAACTGATGAAGTTGAAGAAACCAAGCCTATTAAACAAAATAAAACACTTTCTCCTGCTGTAAGAAAAATGGTTGTTGAAAATAAAATTAATTTAGATGAAGTAAAAGGAACAGGTAAAGATGGAAGAATTTTAAAAGGTGATTTAATAAGTTTAATGGGAGCTAACCCTCAACCTAACGCAAGAAAAATTCAATACGGTGAAGAAGAACGAATTAAAATGTCAAGACTAAGACAAACGATTGCAAAACGCTTAAAAGAGGCACAAAATAATGCTGCTATGCTCACAACTTTTAATGAGGTTGATATGTCAAATATAATTTCAATGAGAAAAGATAACCAGGAAGATTTCCAAAATAGTTATGGAATTAAACTTGGCTTCATGTCCTTTTTTGTGAAAGCTTGTATAGTAGGATTAAAATTATTTCCTACAATAAATGCTGAAGTTGAAAATGATGAAATGGTTTACAAAAATTATTATAATGTGAGCTTTGCAGTAGGAACTGAAAAAGGGTTAGTAGTTCCAGTATTAAAAAATGCTGATGAAATGTCTTTTGCAGACATTGAAAAAAACATAAAAGATCTGTCAGACAAAGCAAAAAATGGTAGTCTTATTATAGAGGATCTTCAAGGGGGAACATTTACAATTAGCAATGGAGGTGTGTATGGATCAATGTTATCTACACCTATTTTAAACCCTCCACAATCAGCAGTTCTTGGAATGCATAATATCGTTGAAAGACCTGTTGTTGTTGATGGTGAGATAAAGGCTAGACCTGTAATGTTTTTGGCATTGTCTTATGATCATAGAATAATTGATGGAAAAGAATCTGTAAGTTTTTTAAAAACTGTTAAAGACAACTTAGAAGATCCAAGAAGGTTATTTTTAAATTTATAATATGTCAGAAAAATTTGATGTTACAGTAATTGGTGGTGGCCCAGGTGGATATGTTTGTGCAATTAGATTGTCTCAACTTGGACTTAAAACAGCATGCATAGAGTCTAGAGGATCTCTAGGGGGGACATGTTTAAATATTGGATGTATCCCGTCAAAAAGTTTACTTAATTTATCTGAAAAATTTCACAGCGCTAAAAATTTTGAAAAAATTGGAATTGAGACTGGAGAAATAAAACTCAATTTAGATAAAATGATGAAAAATAAAGATAAAGCCGTAACAGTTTTGACTAAAGGAGTTGAATTTTTATTCAAAAAAAACAAAGTCACTTATTTTAAAGGCAAAGGTTCGTTTGAGAACGAAAAATCAATTAAAATTGAAGGCTCTGAAGGCACCAAAATAATTCAAACTGATAAAACAGTAATCAGTACAGGATCAGAGCCAGTTTCATTGCCTGGAGTAGATTTTGATGAAGAGAGAATTCTTTCTTCAACTGGAGCCCTATCTATTCCCAAACTCCCCAACAAAATGATTGTTGTTGGAGGAGGATATATAGGATTGGAAATGGGATCAGTTTGGTCAAGACTTGGCACTGAAGTAACAGTCGTTGAATTTTTAGATCACATCACGCCTGGAATGGATCGAGATATTTCAAATGAATTTATGAAAATATTAAAGAAGCAAGGTATAAAATTCAACCTTAATACTAAAGTTGATAAAATAACTAAAAACTCTAATGGTGTGACGGTTGAGACTTCACAAAATGATGGTCAAAAAGTTAAACATGATGTTGATGTTGTTTTAATTTCTGTAGGAAGAAGACCTTATACTAAAAACTTAAATTTAGATAAAGTTGGTGTAAAGTTAGATGAAAAAGGAAGAGTTAAAGTAAATAAAAATTTTGAAACAAATGTTAAAAATATTTATGCAATAGGTGATGTTATTGATGGTCCAATGTTAGCCCACAAAGCTGAAGAGGAAGGAATTGCAGTTGCAGAATTAATAGCAGGCCAATCAGGTCATGTTAATTATGATATTATTCCTGGAGTTGTTTATACATCTCCCGAGGTTGCTTATGTTGGTAAAAGTGAAGAGCAATTAAAAAAAGAAAACATAGGTTATAAAATTGGTAAATTTCCTTTTATGGCAAATTCAAGAGCCAAAGCAATTGATGAGCCAGAGGGTTTTGTAAAAATTTTGGCAGACCAATCAACTGATAAAGTGCTTGGTGTTCATATTATTGGTCCTCATGCAGGAGAAATGATAGCTGAGATGGCCGTCGCAATGGAATTTGGAGCTAGTTCCGAAGATATTGCAAGAACATGTCACGCACACCCAACATTTTCAGAAGCTATAAAAGAAGCAGCATTATCAGTAGATAAAAGACAAATTCACTCTTAATAATTATTTTTCTACATTCAATAAAGCAAATCTTTTAAATTTTTCTTCAAGTTTTATTTTGTTATTATTTGCAAAGTCTTTTATTGCTTTTTCAACACTTTCAATTTTTGTAATACCTGCAAAATCATCACAAACAATTTTAGAATTATTTTTCATGTTGTCATAAAGTTTCTGTAAATCACTTAAAACTGTATCGTAACTATGGCCTCCATCTAAAAATACGAAATCAATTTCACTTAAAGGAACTTTTTCTAAAGTCACCCTTGTGTCTCCTTCTATTAGCTCAATATTTTGCGAAAATTCCTTTAAAAAATTTTCAACAGATATCTTTGAATTTAAATTTTCTTTTTTTATGAAATTATAATAAATAGTTTTAAGTGGATTCGAGAACTTTTGATTTTCAAGAAATTTAGGTTCGATCTCATCTACACTTGATGTTTTAGTAGATCCAAATAAATCTAATCCGTAATATCTAAAATCACTACCAAAATTTGTCTTTAACAATTCACATATATTTCTTGATGTAACACCACAAAAAACACCAATTTCTAATACATTTTTTGGCTTATATTCCTCAACTAAACTCAAAAAATTATCCCCATAAGGTTTTTTTAAACCTGATTTTCTCCAGTAATAATTATATTTCATTTGATCTATTTATATATTTTTAAGATATAAAAAAACTAAAATTAAATATTTATGAAATATCCAGTTTTGTTGCCAAATATATTTGATTATCCTTTTACATATGAAAGCAATATTAAATTAAAAGCAGGAGATTATGTAAAAGTTCCATTTGGTAAAAAAAATATTATTGGTGTAATTTGGGATTTTTTTGAAGAAAAGAATAATAAGGAATTTAAATTAAAATCTATAATTGAAAAAATTGAAATTGAACCACTAAGTAAAAAGACAATGAATTTTCTAAAGTGGTTTTCTAATTACAACCTTGTACCCCTAGGAATGTGTTTAAAACTACATTTGATTAATGACGAAAATTTAAAAATAAAAAATGACGGCGATCTATTAAAATATGCTCTATCAAGCGAGAAAGAAGGTTATCAACTTTCTGAAGAGCAAGATAAGGCCTATAAAGAGTTATCTAAAAATGATAGCAGTTTTAGAGTTCATTTACTTCAAGGTACAACCGGTTCAGGAAAAACAATAGTTTATTTTAAAGCTATTGAAAAAATTATAAATATAGGATTGCAAGCTTTAATTTTATTACCAGAAATAGGACTAACAAATGAGTTTGAAAAAAAATTTAAATCTTATTTTGGATTTGAAGCTGCAGTTTGGCATTCAAAAGTCAGCCCAAAAAAAAGAAAAATTATATGGAATGGATTATCAGCAGGAAAAATTAAAGTAGTTCTTGGAGCAAGATCATCCTTATTTCTGCCATTCAAAAAATTAGGTTTGATAACTGTAGATGAAGAGCATGATCAATCTTATAAACAAGATGAAGGAATTATCTATAATGCTAGAGATATGGCAATATCAAGAGCTAAACACGAAAATATTCCAATAAATTTAGTGACTGCAGTTCCATCAATCGAAACATACGAAAATATTAAAATTAAAAAATATAATTACTCAAGATTACTTAATCGATATAGAGGTGCCAATTTACCCAAACACCATGTTATCGATCTTTATCAAAATCAACTAGCAACCAAAAGTTCTATATCTCTCAAAACTCTTGAAAAAGTAAAAGAACATTTAAAAAAAAAAGATCAAGTTCTTTTTTTCATAAATAGAAGAGGTTTTGCACCCTATGTTTTATGTAAAAAATGTTTAAATGTTTTTACATGCCCAAGGTGTTCTATAAATTTAGTATTTCACAAAAATAAAAAAATTCTTTTGTGTCACTACTGTGGATATAATTCAAAATTAAATAGAGATTGCAAAAAAGGAAATGTTTGTGAGTTTGTATTTAGTGGACCTGGGGTAGAAAAAATTGCAGAGGAAGTTAAAAACCTCTTTCCTAATAAAAAAACAATAATTTTTTCTAGCGACACAATGAATAAAGCGTCTGGCAAAGATAAATTGAATAAAATTATATCTGGTGAAATAGATATTCTTGTAGGCACTCAATTAATATCAAAAGGATTTCACTTTCCAAAATTGAATTGTATTGTTGTATTAGATATTGATTTAACTTCCCAAGGACACGATCTTAGGAGCACTGAAAAAAATTTACAACTTTACCACCAGTTATCAGGAAGAGCAGGTAGAACTGGCAAACCAGCTAATATTTATTTCCAAACATACAATTTAAAACCGGAAGTTATAAATCAAATTACAAATGAAGATCCTTTTAAATTTTTAGAAAATGAATTAAATTTAAGAAAGAGGAATAATTTACCACCCTACGAAAGATTTATCGCTTTAATCTTATCTTCATCAAATGAAAAAAAACTTGATATAGATGCCGCAAAACTTAAAAATATTTTATCAAAGTCTATAGATGCAAAAATTTTAGGACCTGTAAACGCCCCAATATATAGAATTAATCAAAAATTCAGAAATAGAATATTAATAAGGGCAAAAAAAACATCTAGTGTTCAGAAAAAATTGAAAGATGTACTGAAAGATTTTCAACTCTCCAAAGGAATGAAACTTTCAGTTGATGTTGACCCTATCAGCTTCAATTAGCCCATTAAATCTTACCATTTTTCACAATCTGAGCCTTGAAGACTGATAATTCGTATGTTATCTAAGCGAAATTTTAAACATCTTCACAATTGAGAGTATAAATTGAGCGAAAATAAAATATCAATAACTTCTAACAACAGTTATGCTCAAGCATTATTTGAGCTGGCTAACGAAGATAAATCTCTAACAAAAGTAGAGAAACAAGTCGTTGCAATAAGTAGACTCATAAATGAAAGTGAAGAATTTAGATATTTAATCAAAAACCCCACGACAAGCATTGAGGATTTAACTAGAGTTATTGAAACAATTTCTGAAAAAAACAATTTTGATAATCTTTTAAAAAGATTTCTAGTTTTTTTAATTCAAAAAAGAAGATTTTTTTATTTAGAAAAAATTTTAAGTGACTTTATAGAGGTATGTTCTAAAGCTAGAGGCGAAATAAAAGCAGAGCTTTTTTCAGCTAAAGAACTTAATGAAACAGATATTTCTAAAATTAAAGAAGAGCTATCTCAAAACCTTGGAGCAAAGATACAGTTAAATTATAAATTTGACCCAAGTTTAATTGGTGGCTTGGTATTAAAAGTGGGAAGTACGATGGTAGATAATTCTATTAAAAATAAACTGCAACAAATTCAAAAACAAATGATAGAGGCATAAATGGAAATAAATCCTTCAGAAGTAACAAAAATATTAAAAGAACAGATAAAAAAACTTGGTGATAGAGCTGAAGTTTCAGAGGTCGGGCAAGTATTGTCTGTTGGAGATGGAATTGCAAGAATTTATGGCTTGGATAATGTTCAAGCAGGAGAAATGGTTGAATTTTCTGATGGCTCTAAAGGAATGGCATTAAACTTAGAGAGTGACAACGTTGGCGTTGTTATATTTGGTGATGATAGAGAAATTAAAGAGGGGGATACTGTAAAAAGAACTGGTGCGATTGTTGATGTACCAGTTGGAAAACAACTTTTAGGAAGAGTTGTTGATGGATTAGGAAATCCAATTGATGGAAAAGGAGCTTTAGATAAAAGTTTAGAAAGAAAAAGAGTTGAAGTTAAAGCTCCGGGTATTATTCCACGACAATCAGTTGGTGAACCAATGCAAACAGGTTTAAAAGCAATTGATAGTTTAATTCCTGTTGGAAGAGGGCAAAGAGAACTTATAATCGGAGATCGTCAAACTGGTAAAACTGCAGTAGCTATCGATACAATTATCAATCAAAAGAAAATTAATGAGTCAGACGAAGAAAGTAAAAAACTTTATTGTATATATGTTGCAATTGGACAAAAAAGATCAACTGTTGCTCAGATTGTAAAAACTTTAGAGGACGCTGGTGCAATGGAATATACGACTATAGTTTCCGCAACAGCCTCAGACTCTGCGCCTCTTCAGTTTTTAGCTCCTTACACAGGATGTACTATGGGAGAATATTTTAGAGATAATGGAATGCATGCTTTAATTATTTACGATGATTTATCTAAGCAAGCAGTTGCATATAGACAAATGTCATTATTATTAAGAAGACCACCGGGTCGTGAAGCATACCCTGGTGATGTGTTCTATTTACATAGTAGATTATTAGAGAGAGCCGCTAAATTAAGTGATGAAAATGGCGGAGGTTCTTTAACTGCGCTACCAATTATTGAAACACAAGCAGGTGATGTTTCTGCATATATTCCAACAAACGTAATATCTATTACAGATGGGCAAATATTTTTAGAAACTGAACTATTCAATCAAGGAATAAGACCAGCAGTAAACGTTGGATTATCCGTATCTAGAGTAGGATCAGCTGCACAAACTAAAGCTATGAAATCTGTAGCTGGATCAATTAAATTAGAGTTAGCTCAATACAGAGAAATGGCAGCTTTTGCTCAATTTGGATCTGATTTAGATGCATCTACACAAAAACTTTTAAATAGAGGTTCGAAGTTAACTGAACTTTTAAAACAAGGACAATATTCTCCCATGACAGTTGCAGAACAAGTTATATCAATTTTCTGTGGTGTAAAAGGTTATTTGGATGATATTGAACTCAAAGATGTAGCCGACTTTGAAAATAAAGTTCTACAAAAGTGTAAATCTGATAAGCCTGAGATTATGGAGTCTATTGCCAAAACTGGGAAGATTGAGGAAGACATTGAAAAACAATTAGTAGAATTAATTAAAGGAATTAAATAATTATAAATGCCAAGTTTAGACGATCTCAGAAAAAGAATTACGAGTGTTAAATCAACTCAGAAAATAACAAAAGCTATGAAAATGGTGGCTGCAGCTAAGTTGAGAAAAGCACAAGAGAATGCTGAAAAAGGCAGACCTTATTCAGAAAAAATGAACAATGTAATTTTAAATCTTTCAAAAAGTATAACAGATAAAGAAAATGCTCCCAAGTTACTGGTTGGGACAGGTGAAGAGAAAGTTCATTTATGTATTGTTCTTACTGCTGATAGAGGTTTGTGCGGAGGTTTTAATACTAATATTATTAAAAAAGCAAAAAGTTATTTCGAAAAAATAATATCTGAAAATAAAACTTTAAAAATTATTACTGTTGGATCTAAAGGATATGATCAACTTAAAAGACAGTATAAAAGTTATATTGTAGAGAACATTTCTTTCAAAGAGTCAAAAAATATAAATTACTTTGATGCAGATAAAGTAGGAAAAATTATAATTGAAAAATTTGAAAAAAATGAATTTGATGTTTGCGCAATATTTTACAATAAATTTAAAAATGTAATTACACAAATTCCACAAGAACAACAAATAGTCCCACTTAATGAAGATAAAGATGATAAAGATGTTTCTGGTAATGATAATGACTATGAGTTTGAACCAGATGAAGATGAGATTTTAAGTAATTTATTGCCGAAAAATATTTCAACGCAAATATTTAAAGCAATGTTAGAGAATTCTGCCAGTGAGCAAGGTTCGAGGATGACAGCAATGGATAATGCAACCAGAAACGCAGGCGAATTGGTTGATAGGCTTACAATTGAGTATAATAGAAGCCGTCAAGCAGCAATAACAAAAGAGTTAATTGAAATTATATCAGGAGCAGAAAGTTTATAATTATGAGCAAAAAAGGAAACATAACACAAGTAATTGGTGCAGTCGTTGATGTAAAATTTGATGGAGAACTGCCAGAAATATTAACAGCCTTAGAGTGTGATAATGGAGGTAATAGATTAGTTTTAGAAGTTGCGCAGCACCTTGGAGAGTCAAGTGTTAGAACCATTGCTATGGATAGTACAGAGGGACTCAAAAGGGGTGATGAAGTAAAAGATACAGGCGCTCCAATTCAAGTTCCAGTAGGTCCAGAAACATTAGGACGAATTGTAAACGTTATAGGTGAACCAATCGATGAGAAAGGACAAATTTCTACTAAAGAAAATTGGCCTATACACCGACAAGCTCCTTCTTTTAATGATCAGTCTACAGAAACAGAAATTCTAGTAACTGGAATAAAGGTAATCGACTTATTAGCACCTTATGCCAAAGGTGGAAAAATTGGATTGTTCGGTGGAGCAGGAGTTGGAAAAACTGTAATTATAATGGAACTTATAAATAATATAGCTAAGGCCCACGGTGGATTTTCCGTATTCGCTGGAGTGGGAGAGAGAACTAGAGAAGGGAACGATTTATATCACGAAATGATCGAGTCAGGAGTGATCAAGCCAGAGGGAACTGGATCTAAAGCAGCATTAGTTTATGGACAAATGAATGAGCCTCCTGGAGCTAGAGCTAGAGTAGCTTTAACTGGTCTTACTGTGGCAGAGTATTTCAGGGATCAAGAGGGTCAAGATGTTTTGTTCTTTGTTGATAACATTTTCAGATTTACTCAGGCAGGTTCAGAAGTATCAGCTCTTCTAGGAAGAATTCCTTCAGCGGTTGGTTATCAGCCTACTCTTGCAACAGATATGGGAAACCTGCAAGAAAGAATTACAACAACTAATAAAGGATCAATTACATCTGTTCAGGCAATTTATGTACCTGCAGATGATTTAACAGATCCAGCTCCAGCAACTTCTTTTTCACACTTAGACGCAACGACTGTACTCTCAAGACAAATTGCTGAATTAGGTATTTACCCAGCTGTTGACCCTTTGGATTCTACTTCTAGAATTTTAGATCCAAGAGTTGTTGGTGATGAACACTATCGAGTAGCAAGATCTGTTCAGAAAATTTTACAAACATACAAATCTTTGCAAGATATTATTGCAATTCTAGGAATGGATGAGCTATCAGAGGATGACAAACTTACCGTTGCTAGAGCTAGAAAAATTCAAAGATTTTTATCACAACCTTTCTTTGTGGCTGAAGTATTTACAGGATCTCCAGGTAAACTTGTAGATTTAGAGTCAACAATTAAAGGGTTTGACGCAATATGCAAAGGAGAATATGACCATCTGCCTGAAGCTGCTTTTTATATGGTTGGCACAATAGAAGAAGCAATAGAAAAAGCTGAAAAAATGGCAAAAGATGCAGCTGCTTAATGAGTAATCTTTTTAATATAGATATTGTTAATCCAGAACAATCTTTTCTTTCTAAAGATAATGTATTTGAGGTTGTAATACCTGCTGTAGAAGGAGAGATTGGTATTCTTAAAGACCATATTCCAATTATCTCTTTTTTAAAACCAGGTATAATTAGAGTATTCTCTGAGTCTGAGGAACAAAGTTTCTATGTTGAAGATGGTATTGTCGAATTTAAAGACAACACATTATCTGTATTAACTAGTTCAATTTTTGATTTAAAAAATGCTGATAAAAATTTTGTATCTGCGTCGATAAGCAGTGCTGAAGCAGAATTATCAAAAGATAATATTGATGATCAAAAAAGATTTCTTTTAAACCACAAAGTCGAAGTTCTAAAATCTATAAGTATTAATTAACTACTTTTTCTAGTTCTTTTTGAATTTCTTGGTAAACATGAAGTTTAAAATCTACAACTTTAGTTGTTAAATCTTTAATATCTATCCATTTCCAATCTAAAAATTCAGGGTGTTTAGTTTTAATGTCAATCTCATTTTCCTCTCCATTAAACTTTACAATAAACCACTTTTGCTTTTGGCCTTTATATTTTCCTTTCCAAATAATTCCTAAAAGGCGATCAGGAAGATCGTAAGTTGTGTATTTGCTTATTTCTTTAACTAGTTCTACTGACTTTATGCTTGTTTCTTCTTTAAGTTCCCTCAACGCTGCATCAAAATAATTTTCACCTTCATCAATACCGCCCTGAGGCATCTGCCAAAAATCAGCAGGATTATCAATTCTTTTTGCAACAAATATCTTATTTTCTTTATTTAGGACTGCGATACCAACACCATTTCTTAATGGAAGTTTTTGAAATTTTTCTTTCATTCTTAACCATTTAATAATTTAAGAGCAAATTCCAACTGGTTATCAGTATCTGTATTTATTCTAAATTCATCTGAACCTTCAGCAATAACTATATCTGGATTTACACCTACTCTTGAAATCGATTTACCCGATGGGAGATAGTATTTAGAAACAGTAAGTCTTATGGCACCTTCATTTTCTAAAGGAATAATTGATTGGACTGACCCTTTTCCATATGTACTCTCTCCTACTAATATCGCTCTTTTGTGATCTTGTAGTGCTCCTGCAACAATTTCAGATGCTGATGCAGACCCATAATTAATCAAAATAATCATCGTTTCTCCATCAATAATATCTCCTTTTTTTGCAAACCATTTTCTATTTTCATACTTCCTTTTACTTTTTGTAGAAACTATTTCTCCATTTTCTAAAAAATAATCTGAAATTTTTATTGCTTGAGATAACAATCCACCAGGATTGTTTCTTAAATCTAATATGTAATTTTTAATTTTCTTATTTTTCTTAAATTCTTTGATTTTATTTTTTATTTGTTTACTACTATTCTCATTGAATGATGTTAATCTTATATAAGCTGTTTGATCATCTTTAATTTCTGACTTAACAGATGCAACTTGTATAATTTCTCTTGTAATTGTAAATATAAGTGCTTTTCTTTCTCCCCTTCTTCTAACAGTAATCTCTATATCAGATCCAACTGGGCCCCTCATTAATTCTACAGCTTCAGAAAGAGTTTTTCCTTGAACTTGAACATCATCAATTTTAACGATGTAATCTCCGGCTTTAACGCCAACCTCCTCAGCTGGCGAGTTATCAATTGGAGAAATTACTTTTACGACACCAGCCTCCATACTGACTTCAATGCCCAATCCTCCAAATTCTCCGCTAGTCTCAGTTTGCATATTTTTAAACGAGTCCGGAGACATATATGCTGAATAAGGATCCAAAGATTGTAAAACGCCGTTTATAGCAGCATCCATTGCTTCACTCTGGTTTACTTCATCAACATATTCTTTATTAATTTTATCTAAGACTTCGCTGAATAAATCAATTTTTTTGTAAATATCGTTTTCATTACTCAAAATTGCATTTGTAAATATGAAAAAAAATAATGAAGCTATAAAGTATACTTTTTTCATATGATCAGTTTTTCTTTAGGAATTAATTCTGACCACATTTTTTCTAATTCGTAAAATTTTCTTTTTTCAGGATTAAAAATATGAACTATTAAGTCTATTCCATCTACAAGCTTCCAATCATTGCTATCCTTTCCTTCAATTTTACAATTATTCACACCATTAATTTTTAATTTTTCAAAAACTTGTTCAGATAAAGCTTGAATATGTCTTGATGATGTACCACTAGCTATAATCATAAAGTCTGCAACTGATGACTTTCCTTCGAGATCTATTGAAACTATGTCTAAGGCTTTATTAATATCAAGCGTTTTGATTATTTCATCTTTAAGAGCTGATATTTTTTCCATTAATTAAATTAAGAGTATCAAATTTTTCTTAATTGAGAAGATGAAATATTGACTTTATTAAACTTTATAAATTCAACTGCTTTTTTATTATATTTCTTAAATGATTTAGATCTAAAAGCCTTTGATTTGTATCCATTTCGATCAAATACCAATATTTTGCACATTTTAGTTATTGAATTGTACCCTTTCCATTTATGAAAATTTATTAGGTTATCTGCCCCCATTAAAAAAAATATTTCTGAATGTTTAAATTTTTTTTTTAAATATTTGATTAAATCTACTGTACGATTAGATTTTATTATTTCTTCAAAACATTTAACTTTTATAAATTTATTATTTTTATTAATTTTTTTTGCATAAGCTGTTCTTTTATATAGATCATTTGGATTATTTTTTTTAAATGGATTTTGTTTTGTTATAGCCCATATAACTTGGCTCAAATTATAATTTTTCTTTGCTAATTTAGAAATTCTTACATGACCAACATGTGCTGGATCAAACGATCCACCGAGTATACCAATCTTTTTATTTTCTAATTTGCCCTGAACCATAAACTTCATATTTATAACTTACTAACTGATTTAGACCAACAGGACCTCTTGGTGGCAAGGTGTTTGTTGAAATTCCAACCTCTCCACCAAAACCAAATTCTCCTCCGTCAGCAAATTGTGTTGATGAATTTTGAATAGCAATAGAACTTTTTACATTTTTAATAAAGAATTTTGCTGTATTTTTGTTTTTGGTTACTATTGCATCTGTATGCATAGTTCCATATTTGTTGATATGGGCAACTGCTTCTTTGACATCATTCACTAATTTAACCGAAATAATCGGTGAAAGATGTTCTTTTGACCAAGTATTATTATTTGTAGGATATGTTTTGCCTTTAAATAATTTACTTATTTTTCTATCAGCTAAAATTTTACAACCACTTTCAGCTAGTGAATTTAAAATTAAGTTTACTGATTTTGATTTACTTTTATGTATTAGAAGGGTTTCAGTTGCACCACATATACTAGTATTTCTCAACTTAGCATTTAATACTATTTTGTTTGCCATATTATCTTCTGCCTCTTTATCAATATATGTATGACAAATTCCTTCCAAATGACCAATAACTGGCACCTTTGAAAGTTGTTTAACTTTTTTTACTAAATTTTTTCCGCCTCGTGGTATTACAACATCAATGGAGTTTTCCATTTTTGATAATAAATAATCTACGAGTTTTCTACTTTTATTGTTTATAAACTGGACATAATTTTCGTTTACTTTATTTTTTTTTAGAGCTTTCCTAAATAAATTTACTAAAATTTTATTACTATTGTAGGCTTCGGAACCACCTCTTAATATAACAGCATTTCCAGATTTAAAACATAGTGCTGATACATCCGAAGTAACATTGGGTCTACTCTCAAATATTACACCTATAACTCCTATTGGTATTGTAACCTTTCTAATTTGAAGTCCATTTGGCCTTTTCCATTTGGAAGTTACTTGATTAACTGGATCTTTAAAAGAAGTAATAGTTTTAATAGAGTCAATTATACTTTTTAATTTATTATTATTAAGAGCGAGTCTTTGAATTAAGTTTTCTTTTAATTTTTTTTCTCTTGCATAAAAAATATCTTTCTTATTTTCACTAATAATTTTATTCTTATTAATCTCAATTAATTTTACAAAATCTTTTAAAACTTTATTCTTTTTTTTTGGACTAATACTTGAATTCAAAGCTTTTCTAGAATTTAATCCAATTTTTTTAAGTAGTTTACTCATTAAATTTTAACCATATCATCTTTATGTATAACTTCAGACTTTGTAACATAACCTAAAAGATTACTAATTTTGTTAGAATGTTCTCCTTTTATTTTGGATATCTCATCAGATGTAAAACTGCTCAACCCTCTAGCAAATTCTTTGTTATTTTTATCCAAAATTCTAACATGATCACCTTTAACAAATTTTCCTGAAACTTTTCTAATACCTGCAGCTAATAAACTTTTTCCATTTTTTAAAGCATTTAAAGCACCATCATCTATAATAATTTCTCCTTTTGGAGATATAGAGCTAATTATCCATTTTTTTCTTGCATCTAATTTAGATACTTTTGGCAAAAACCATGTCCCAGAATTATGTTTCAGTATATTTTTAATTGGTCTTTTAATTAAACCATTTGCAATAGCCATATAGCAACCCGAGACTTGACATACCTTTGCAGCATCAATTTTCGTTTTCATTCCACCAGTACCATACTCACTTGTGCTTTTACTTGAAAAATTTTCAATTTTAGAATCAATATTTTTTATTTCTTTAATCAATTTAGCACTTTTATGAATTTTTGGGTTTTTAGAATACAACCCATCAACATCAGACAATAATATTAAGCAATCTGCACCTGATATTTGTGCAACTCTTGATGCTAATCTGTCATTATCTCCGTATTTAATTTCAGAAGTTGCAATACTATCATTTTCATTAACAACAGGTACAAAATTAAGCTCAAATAAGTTTTCGAAAGTTCTTTTAGCATTTATAGCTCTTCTTCTTTGTTCAGTATCTTCTAAAGTAATTAAAATTTGAGAAATATTTATTTTATTTGAGCTAAATGTCTTTTTAAAAAGATTCATTAATTCTATTTGTCCAATTGATGCAACAGCTTGGCTTTTATCAAGCTTTAAAGTTTTTTTATTTAATTGTAATTTTTTACACCCTAAGGCAATTGCTCCAGAACTCACTATAACAATGTTTTTTTTAAGTTTTTGTAACTCTTTAATATCTTTAGCAAATTCCAAAAGCCATTTTTCTCTAATAATTTTATTATCATTTATTAATAAAGATGAACCTATTTTTATTACTACAGTTTTGGAGTCCTTAAGATACATAGTTTACCAACTTTGACTTTATATCTGATACTGATTTTTTATCCATTGTTGACATGAAAAAGATATTTTTTTTTAATTTATTCTTGAGTTTTTTTATCTTCTCTTTTTTTTCCTCTTCATCTATTAAGTCAGTTTTATTTAAAACTACTATTTCTTTTTTTTTAACTAAATCTTTACTGTATTTTGATAATTCTTTTCTGACTTGATTGTAAGAAATAAATAAATCATCTTCAGTTATATCTATTAAATGCAGCAAAGTTTTGCACCTTTCTATATGTTTTAAAAATTTTATTCCAAGACCAGTTCCGGTATGAGCGCCCTCAATTAAGCCTGGTATATCTGCTAAAGTAACTTCTTTGTCGTCATAACTAGCAACCCCAAGATTTGGATTAATTGTAGTAAATTTATAGTTTGCTATTTTTGGATTTGCACTCGTCATTGATGCAAGCAAGCTGGATTTCCCAGCATTGGGCAATCCTATGATACCGATATCAGCAATTGTTTTTAGTTGAAGCCAAATCCAAAATTCCTCTCCTTGACCCCCTTTTGTAAATTTCTTTGGGGCTCTATTGGTTGAGGACTTAAACCTTGTATTTCCAAATCCCCCTTTACCTCCGCTTGCTACTAAAAATTCCTCGTTCTGACTTTTAAAATCATAAATAAGTGTTTTATTATCTTCTTCAAATACTTGTGTTCCTAAAGGTACTTTTAAATATAAATCATCACCACCTTTCCCAGTTTTGTTTTTTCCACTGCCATCCTTTCCTCTTTCAGCTTTGAAGTGTTGTTGATACCTGTAATCAATCAAAGTATTAAGATTTCTTTCACTTTTAAGAATTACAGATCCTCCTTTACCTCCATCGCCGCCATCAGGGCCACCAAACTCTACAAATTTTTCCCTACGAAAGCTTGGAGATCCTGACCCTCCGCTGCCAGCTTTTACATATATCTTAACTTGATCTAGAAATTTCATATAACAACTATGTGAGTGTTGTAACTATTAATTGGGCTTTACAGAAACGTAAGTTCTATCAGATTTTGATTTTTTAAACTCTACTTTACCTTTAACAACTGAAAAAATAGAATGGTCTTTACCCATGCCAACATTTTCTCCAGGAAATATTTTAGTTCCCCTTTGTCTTACAATAATGTTGCCAGGCACAACCATCTCGCCGCCATATTTTTTCACACCCAGTCTACGACCCGCACTATCTCTTCCGTTTCTTGACGATCCACCTGCTTTTTTCGTTGCCATAAATTACTTTTTATTTAGCTGCTTCCTTAGTTTCAACTGTTTTTTTTGATGGTATTTCTTTTCTTTTTTCTGCTTCAGAAATAACTTTACCATCTTTTGAATAGATTTTACTTATTCTTACCATTGTAAATTTTTGTCTATGACCATTCTTTCTTCTCGAATTTTGCCTTCTTCTTTTTTTAAAAATAAGAACTGTTCTATTTTTTCCATTTTTTATTAATTCAGCTTCAACTTTAGCTCCACTAATAGTTGGCTCTCCTAACTCTAAATTTTTATCATCTCCGTAAGCTAGTATTTCATTAAACTCTATTTTTGAATTTTCTTTTGAATCCTCGAGTTTTTCAACTTTAAGAATCTCTCCAGCTTTAACTTTATATTGTTTACCACCTGTTTGAATTACTGCGAATGACATAGTTAGCCTTAATTTTTATAGGGAGCAATATAGTCCGGGTTGTATTATAGTCAAGTTTAATAACTTAAAAATTATCCTTTAAATCCCGCAATTTTTTGAAATTTTCTAGATCGTTTGACTTAAGAAAAATGTTACAATTAAGTTCCTCACCAATCGTCGATGGCATACTAGTTTTACCTTGTTTAATTTTTTCTTTAATTTTTTTAATTTTGTTTAGTAATTCATTGTTATTGGAATCTTGTGCTAAACAAAATTCAGAATTCTTTAAAGTATACTCATGTCCACAATAAATTTTTGTATCTTTATCTAAATTTTTTAAAACTTGTAGTGAGTTGTACATTTGCTCATAACTCCCTTCAAAAATTCTTCCACATCCCAAAGAGAACAAAGTATCTCCTGTAAAAATTAACTTATTTTTAAAAAAATGAAAACAGATATGACCTATTGTATGGCCAGGGACATGATATATTTTTGCTTCAAAAATATCCTTCTTCCAAATTTCACCATCACTTAAGCAAATATCAATTTGAGGTATTCTGTTTTTATCTCCAATATAACCTACTACTTCTGCATTAAATTTTTTTTTTAATTCCTCATTCCCACCAACATGGTCATGATGATGATGTGTATTTAATATATATTTTAAATTTAATTTATTTTTCTTTAAATAATTTATAATTGGGTCTGCTTCACCAGGATCAACAACACAACAGTTTCTATTAGCTTCATTAATTAAAATGTAAGAAAAATTATCTTCCAGACACTTAATAATTTCTACTTTCATTTAACTTTCTATTAAAAATATACCTAAGTGAGAGTCAAGATTTTTATAATTTAAATTTGATTTATTTATTTCTGAAATTCGACTTTTTTTTAAAGCGATAGACTTAAATATTTTAATATTCTTACTACTGCAAAAATTATAAAAATCTTTAATTGTGCACATATGTAAATTTGGTGTATTGTACCATTCATGAGGTAAATTTTCTGTTACAGGCATTGTGCCCTTAAACAATAATTGTAGTCTAACTCTCCAGTAACCAAAATTAGGTATCGTAATAATTACTTTTTTTCCTACTTTAAGTAATTCATTAATTACTAATTCAGGATTAAGAAAAGCTTGTAATGTTTGGCTTAAAATAACGTAATCAAAAGACGATTTAGGAAATTGTTTTAAATCGCTTTCAGCATTACCCTCTATGACAGTTAATCCTTTTGATAAACAATTTTGAACTTTTTCTTTAGAAATTTCTAATCCACGAATATCTTTAGTTTTGTTTTGTTGTAAAAATTTCATCAAGTCACCATTGCCACAACCGACATCTAGAACTCTAGTATTTTCCTCTATCAAATTAGATATAATGTTAAATTCTTCTTTCATTTATAACTTTGTAGGTTGAATTAATATAATCCCCAAGTGTCTTTAGGAAACTTGGAACATCAAGCAAAAATGAGTCATGCCCCTTATCAGATTCTATTTCAACAAATCCGACATCTGCACCAATAGAATTTAGCGCCATAACTATTTCTCTATTCTCCGATGTTGGATACAACCAATCTGATGTAAATGATATTACAAAAAATTTTGTTTTAGTTTTTTTGAATGCATCAGATAAATTTCCTTTGTGCTGTTTGGATAAGTCAAAATAATCCATTGCACGAGTTATATATAGATAACTATTAGCATCAAATCTATCAACAAATACAGATCCTTGGTATCTAAGATAACTCTCAATTTGAAAATCTGCCTCAAATCCATATCTTAGGCTATCCCTATCTTGCAATTTTCTTCCAAATTTTTCCTGCAATCCTTTTTCAGAAAGATAAGTAATATGTGCTGCCATTCTTGCTACTGCTAAACCTTTGTCAGGATTTAATTTGTAATTACTATAAAATCCATTTTCCCACTTGCTGTCAGCCATAATTGCTTGTCTTCCTAATTCATTAAACGCTATGTTTTGTGCCGAGTGACTAGATGTACAAGCAATCGGAATTGCGAGTTTTGCTTTATCTGGAAAATTGGCAACAAATTGTAGCACTTGCATTCCACCCATTGAACCACCTACTACAGCAAAAAGTTTTTCAATTTCTAAATATTTAATTAGCTCATATTGAGCGTTAACCATATCGTTAATAGTTATAATTGGAAAATCAGTTCCTATTTGTTTACCAGTGGACTCATTTATTGTGCTAGGTCCGTAAGATCCCATACAGCCGCCCATAACGTTTGCACAAATCACAAAAAATTTATTTGTATCAATTGGCTTATTTTCTCCAACAACATAACTCCACCAACCATCTTTATTAGTTATTGGGTTTTTTCCAGAAACATATTGATCTCCAGTCAAAGCATGGAAAACTAATATTGCATTACTTTTTTCCCTGTTTAATTCCCCATATGTCTCATATGCTATTGGAAAGTTACTAATTTCCTTACCACAATCCAATTTAAGGGGATTTGATATAATTATTTTTTTTGTATCAATATTCTTATTCATAATAATTGTGCTGATTGAATTGTGAGAAAAAAAACATTTTAGCGGTTTTTTTATAGCGCTCGCAATTCAGT
Organism: uncultured Pelagibacteraceae bacterium; assembly: GCA_902612605.1. Taxonomy (GTDB): domain Bacteria; phylum Pseudomonadota; class Alphaproteobacteria; order Pelagibacterales; family Pelagibacteraceae; genus Pelagibacter. Next base: position 164,835 of record CACMDY010000001.1, on the reverse strand, counting down.
ATAAATCAGCGCATGCAGCTTTTACTTCAAAGGAATTTATATGTCAAATATTGCTCAATTAATTATTGTTTTATCTAGTTAAAAGACTATTTATAGTAAAATATCTACTATGACATTGCTAAGATTTAAAAACATAAAATTAGAGAGTTACAAACCAGGAAAATCCTTATTGGCTGGTAATAAAAATATTATTAAGTTATCTGCAAATGAATCTGCTTTAGGTGTCAGTAAAAATGTCGAAAAAATTGTTAAGTCTAAATTTGATATATCAAAATATCCAGATAGTAAATTTTCGGAGTTAACACAAAAAATATCAAAGAAGTATGGTTGTGATAAATCCAAGATAATTTGTGGCTCTGGTTCTGACGAAGTAATTCAAATGCTTTGTCAATTGTTCCTTAGAGAGAATGATGAAGTTGTTGTTCCTCAGTACAGTTTCCTCATGTATAGGATATATTCCAAAATTGTTGGAGCAAATGTAAAATTAGCTAAAGAAATTAATTTTAAAGTTTCAGTTAAAGAAATTCTTAAAAAGACATCAAAAAAAACAAAAATTGTTTTTATTGCAAATCCAAATAATCCAACAGGAACTTATTTAACAAAAAACGAGCTATTAGGCTTAAGGAGAAGATTAAATAAAAATATTTTATTGGTTGTTGATGATGCATATTTTGAATATATGAAGAATAAGGATTACAAGTCTGGAATTGAGTTATTTAAAAACTCTAAAAATGTATTTATTTTAAGAACATTTTCAAAAATCTATGGTCTAGCTTCATTAAGGATAGGCTGGGGATACGGTGATAAATCTATAATTAAAGAATTATATAAAATTAAACCACCTTTTAACGTAAATAAATTTGCTCAAATTTGTGCTGTTGAATCACTTAAAGACAATAAATTTGTTAAAAAGTCAGTAATACATAATCTTAAATGGTGCAAAAAAATTAAAAATGAGATGTTAAAATATAATATTGGTACAAACAAAATATCTGGAAATTTCTTTTTATTAGATTTCAAAAAAGCAAAATTTAACGCAGACACAACTTTAAAAAAATTACAGAAATATGGAATTATACTTAGAGAAATGAATTCCTATGGCATAAAAAATTGTCTAAGACTTACAATTGGCAACACAAAAGAAAACCAAATATTCCTTAAAAGAATGAATACTATTTTTAAAAATGTTTAATAATATTCTTATTATTGGTTGCGGATTGATAGGCTCGTCAATATTAAAGGCGTCAATACAAAAAAAAATTTCTAAAAATTTTTTTGTATTTGAAAAATCAAAAAAATATAAATCTATTATTAAAAAATTTAACAAAAAAATTAAATTTTTAACAAGGTTAGATAAAAATTTGAAACAAATTGATCTTGTGATTTTAAGCACTCCTATGAGTGAATATCCTAAATTTTTTTCTTCATTAAATAAAAATCTCAATCATAAATCAATTATAACTGACGTTGGTTCAACAAAAAAAAATCTAATTTCTTTAAAAAAAAAAAAATTATCAAAGAATCTTGCTTGGGTGATGAGTCATCCTATCTCAGGATCTGAAGTTAGTGGGCCCAAATATGGTAATGCGAATTTGTTCAAAAACAAGTGGTGCATAATAATAAAAGATAAAAATGTTCTAAAACAAAAAAAAGTAGAGAAATTTTGGAAATCTTTAGGATCTAAAATAATTATTATGAACCCTGATGATCATGATAAAATTTTTTCAGTCACTAGCCATCTACCTCACTTGATTGCTTACAATTTAATAAAAACTGCTCAGGATTTTCAAAAAAAAAAGAATAAAAATTTGATTAAATTTAGTGCAGGCGGATTAAGAGATTTCTCAAGAATTGCTGCATCCAACGAAATAATGTGGAGAGATATATTTTTCGAGAATAAAACTAATATGATTGAAGCAATAAATCTTTTTATGAAAAATTTAGAAGATTTTAAAAAGAATATAAGCAAGAAAGAAAATTCAAAGATAATAAAAAAATTAGTCAATTCAAAAGTAGTAAGAAAACAAATAATTTCTCAAAAACAAGATATTTCTAAACCTGATTTTGGTCGAGAATAATTCAGATCCTTGTTATTTTCTTTACATCTAATTTTGCGGTTTCTTTAATAAGTTTTATCGTTTTTTTAATTGGCATTATGATCACTCTTTTTTTTGGACCATAAGCGTGGATAAGATCATTTGTATTGATGCATATAGCAACATGTCCTTTCCAAAAAATAATATCACCTTTTTTAAATTTTTTTTTGTATCCCACACCTTTTTTTAATTTAACCTGATCAATCGTATCTCTCGGAAAAAAATTATTATTAAATTTATAAAATATTTGCAATAGAGCTGAACAATCAATTCCTTCGAATGTTTTTCCACCCCATTTATATTTACAATTTAGAAAACTTTTAAATATTTTTACAAAATCAGTATTTTTTTTTTGAATTGGAAATATATCTTTTGATCTTAGCCATTTATCTTTTTTATACATAATGAAATTTTGATTTCTTTTTAAAATTTGTATTTTGCTCGTAAATGGTAAAAACTTATTTGATTTTTCTCTTTTATTACCCAAATAAATTCTAGCTTTTAAAATTCCAACTTTGTGAGTTGGATTGAATTTTTTGTAGCTATCAATTTTTTTTATGAAGCCTGAATATTTGTCATATGAAGTCTTTATTTTAAAATAATTTTTTTTTTTACTAATTATTTTAAAATTCTCACCGTGTATAAGTTGAGAGCTAATATTAGAGTTCTTCTTTGGTTCCTCTAATATATCAACAAAAGGCTCTTTTAAAAAAAAACTATTTTGCACCAATTTTAATTTTATTCCTTATAAACCATAAACAAATTAAAGATGGGATAACCATTAAAGTGGTAATTATAAAAAAGGTTCCCCAGTCTCCATTTAGCCAATCAACTAAAGCACCGGATGAGGAAGCAAGTGTCGTTCTTCCTGCAGTTCCAATTGAAGCTAGAAGTGCATACTGTGTAGCGGTATAAGTCCTATCCACTAAAAGAGAGATAAAGGCTACAAAAGCAACAGTTGCAAATGCTGCAGATATATCATCAGCGATAACCGCTAAAGCAAACAACCATTCAGATTTTCCTGACCACGCGAGAGCAGCAAATAATAAATTTGTTGCTGCCATAAATCCACCTGCAATAAACATTGTTTTTATTGTGCCAGCTCTCATAGCAAATATTCCACCTAATAATGTAAATACAACTGTCGTTATCCAGCCTAAAGTTTTTGAGTATATGGCTATTTCACCTTTTGAAAATCCAACCTCTTTATAAAAAACTATGGACATTCTTCCAAGAAAGGCTTCTCCAATTTTAAAAAGAAAGACAAAGCCTAGGATTCCAACTGCAATTGAGAAACCATTTTTTTTGAAGAAACTAATTATTGGACCTCCTATTGTGCCAGTAATATAAGCAATAAATTTTGTTATTATATTATTTGATCCAAGTTTTGATTGTATTAATTCGTCTGCCTCTTTTTGTTTGTTTTGCCTATCTGTTGTTATAGGCTCGTGTATAAACATTAAACCTATATTCATCAGGATTACTACAACACCAAGAACTAAAAAAGTAGTTTGCCAGTAATCTTCAATTCCAATGTTTTGAAAAAATTCGGCAGTAAACAATGCTATAACGCCACCTAACTTATATCCGGTCCACCATCCAACTACAGCCATAGCAGCACCTGCTGCCATAGATTTTCCTTCATCAGCATTAATTTGTTCGATTCTCAACGCATCAACTGTAATATCTTGTGTAGCCGAAGCAATTGCTATAACTAATCCAACACTAATTAGTAACGCCAAATTTTCTGTAGGGTTAATAAAACTCCAAACAATTAAACTAAATAAAATTATAATTTGCATTAGGACAATCCAGCCTCGTCGATGCCCTAATCTTTTTGTTAAAAATGGAATTTGTATTCTATCAATTATTGGCGCCCACAAATAATTAAAGGCGTAAACCCCAAATATTAAACCTGCCCATCCAATAGTTGATCTACTTAAACCTTCTTCTTTTAGCCAAAGGCTTAAACTGCTGGCAATTAAAACCCAAGGAAATCCACTAATTGCACCAAGAAGTAATATCCTTAGCATTCGAATATCCTTGTAAACTAAAATAGATTCTGACCAAGTTTGTTTTTTTTCAAACATTAATATTTTCTCCAAAAAGATGGAATGAATAATACTAGAATAGCAAATAATTCCAACCTTCCAAGTATCATTGCAGCACTGAGAACCCATTTAGAAAAATCAGACAGGCTTGAAAAACTTCCGTTTGGACCAATAATATCGCCTAAACCCGGACCAACATTTGAAATTGACGTGGCAGCTGCTGAAATTGCCGTAATAAAATTTAATCCATCAAGCGATAAAAGCGCAGTCACAACAAAAAATATTAATATATAAAGAAATATAAAAGAAATAATTGAGTCCATAAATTTTTCATCCACATTATTATTTTGATATTTAATTTTGAAAATTCCTCGAGGGTAAATTATTTTTTTCAGCTGGTTAGATATGAATTGATACAAAATTTGAACTCTAAAAATCTTTATTCCGCAAGTTGTAGAGCCTGCACAGCCTCCAATGAACATTAAAATTATGAAGTATACTAATGGAAATTGACCCCAATTACTAAAGTTTTCTGTAGCATATCCTGTTCCAGTTAAAATAGAAATTATATTAAAGCTAACAGATAAAAAACTTATCTCAGTTAAGCTTTTATTTATAACAGATAAATAAAAAAACATTAAAAGAATTGAAATAATAACCAAAATTATAAAAGTTTTTATTTGTGTGTCTTTGAAAAATATTTTTCTATCTCCAGCCAAGTATTTGATGTAACTAATAAAAGGTATACTTCCAAGAATAATAAATATTATTGCATTAATTTCTATTAACGAGCTGTTAAAATAACCTATAGATTCATTATAATTTGCAAAACCTCCAGTCGCTATTGTTGTCATAGCATGCACGATGCTATCAAAAAAACTCATCCCAAATATAAAATAAAAAAAAGCACAAGTTAAAGTTAATAAGGAATATATAGACAATAATCTCAAAGAAACTTCTTTAGTTTTAGGAAAAATTTTTTCAGAAGTATCATTAGATGAAATATTGAAAAGTTGCATACCCCCTATATTCATTAAAGGCATTAAAGTGATTGCCATTACGATAATTCCAATACCACCAAACCACTGCAACATTCCTCTCCAAAGTAATATCGCTTTAGATGTTTCATTTAGATTCGTTATAATTGTAGATCCTGTTGTTGTAATACCAGACATGCTCTCAAAAAACGCATCTGTAAAACTCAAATCCGTACTAGAAAAAATTAAAGGTAAAGAACCAAATATAGCAATACTTAACCACGAAAGTGCTGTGAGCAAAAAAGCTTGAGGTAAACTTATCTTTTTATCGTGATCATAATTAGAAATGAAAAATAAAAATCCAAAAACAATAGTAACAATCATTGATCCGATAAATCCTGCATCAATTTGGTCAAATATTAATTGAACCAAAATAGGTACAATCATTGAAAGACCTAAAATAATTTGCAAAACCCCTAATGTAAAAAAGACAGTTTTATAATTGGACATTTTGAATGGACATTATTTTATGGTAAATAAATTTCAACTCTATATGAATTATTAAAAAGGCTGATATTAAGGAAATTTAAGTAGTTGTGATAGACAAAACAAATTTTGACAAAACAAACGCCTGGCCATTTGTTGAGGCTAAAAAGCTATTAAGAGAGAGAAAATCGAACATAGAAAAAAAAAATAAAATAATTTTACAAACTGGTTATGGCCCTAGTGGTCTACCTCATATAGGTACATTTGGAGAAGTTGCAAGGACGACAATGATTGTCAACGCTCTAGATCATTTAACAGATATTCCAAAGGAAATTATTACATTTTCTGATGATATGGATGGTCTTAGAAAAGTACCTGAAAATGTTCCAAATCAAGAAAAGCTCAAAAACAATCTTCACAAACCTTTAACGGATGTCCCTGATCCATTTGAAAAGTTTAGTAGTTTTGGAGAACATAATAATAATATGTTGAAACAATTTCTTGATAATTTTAAATTTAAATATTCATTTAAAAGTTCTACAGAACTCTACAAGTCTGGTTATTTTAATGACACCCTAAGATTAGTTCTAGAAAATTATGAAAAAATTATGGAAATAATTCTTCCAACTTTAGGCAAAGAAAGACAGAAAACCTATTCCCCCTTTTTACCAATATGCCCAGAAACTGGAAAAGTTCTTGAAATACCTGTTTTAGAAATTGATTCTAAATCTTCTAAAATGATATTTGACAATAATGGATCAAAATTGGAAAAAAGTATTCTAGACGGGAACTGCAAATTACAATGGAAAGTTGATTGGGCAATGAGATGGTACGCTTTAGATGTTGATTTTGAAATGTATGGAAAAGATTTAATTGAGAGTGCAATTCTTTCAACTAAGATTATTAAAACATTAGGTAAATCTAACCCATCTGGTTTTGCTTATGAACTTTTTTTGGACGAAAAAGGTGAAAAAATATCTAAATCAAAAGGTAATGGAGTAACTATAGATGAATGGCTGAATTATGCATCTCCTCAAAGTCTATCTCTTTACATGTATCAAAATCCAAAAAGAGCAAAAAAATTGTACAAAGAAGTTGTTCCAAAAGCTGTTGATGAATATCTAGATTTTATAGAAAAAGGAAAAACTCAAAATGATTTACAGAAGTTAATGAATCCTGTTTGGCATGTACATAATGGATCAATGCCAGAGGAAAATACAATTATGACTTTTTCAATGCTTTTAAATTTAGTTGAAACAAGTAATGCGGACAGCAAACAATTACTTTGGAAATTTGTAAAAAAATACAAGTCAGAAATTAATGAAAATGACCATCCAATTTTTGATAATTTAATTGAATATGCAATAAAATATTTCAATGATGTTATAAAAACAAAAAAAATTTACAAAACTCCAAATGAAAAAGAGAAAGTTGCACTGAAAGCATTAATTAAGTCTTTAGATAATTGTAATGATAAAATGGCTCCTGAAGATATTCAGACAAATATTTTTACCGTAGGAAAAGAAAATGGTTATAAAGAAAATTTAAGAGAATGGTTTAAGCTTATCTATGAGGTTGTATTTGGTGACGAAAATGGACCCAGAATGGGCTTCTTCATTAGTTTTTTTGGAGTAAATGAAACCAAAGAATTGATAAGAAAAAAGGTTGAAAATGTTTAATCTTATAAGACCTTTTATATTTAAATTTAGCCCTGAAGTTGCGCATTCACTAGCAATAAAGGCTTTAAAGTTAAATCAGATACCAGCTATAGATAAAACAGCCAGAGTTACTATCCAAACTAAATTTTTAAACAAAACCTTAAATTCTCCTCTAGGTGTTGCTGCTGGATTTGATAAAAATGCAGAAGTCTACAATCCTCTATACAAACTAGGATTTGGTTTTGTTGAGGTAGGTACAATTACACCTAAACCACAAATAGGAAATCCGAAGCCAAGAGTGTTCAGATTGGAAGAAGATGAGGCTTTAATTAATAGACTTGGATTTAACAATATTGGATCAGAAGAAAGTAAAAAAAATATTGAAAATAATTCACCTAATGGATTACTTGGTATTAATATAGGACCCAATAAAGATACTGAAAACAGAGTTGAAGATTATTTAATTTGTTTTAGAAAATTTCATAATTTAGCAGACTATATTACAATTAATATCTCTTCTCCTAACACAGAAAATTTAAGAAACTTTCACAAAAATGAAGAGTTAGATAATCTTTTAAAATGCATAAATGAAGAAAAGAAAAATTTAAATTCAAATGTGCCAATAGCAGTCAAAGTATCTCCTGATATTGATGTAAAAAATATTGATGAAATCTCAGAACTTTTTTTAAAATATAATGTGCAAATAGTTATAGTTTCAAATACGACAGATAGAAATAGAGAAAATATATCTAATATAAATAAATTAGAGAAAGGCGGTTTGTCTGGAAAACCACTTGAAAATATTTCTAATGAATTAATTAATAAATTTTTTAAATTAGTTGGAAAAAAAATCTTAATAATTGGAGTTGGAGGCGTTGACTCTGCAGATGGCGTTTTTAATAAAATTGTAAGCGGTGCAACTCTTGTGCAATTGTATACAGGCATGGTTTACAAAGGACCAACTATTGCTTCAAAGATTAATAAAGATCTCGACGAAATTGTAAAAAGAGAAGGTTTTAAAAATATTTCTGAAGCTATTGGAACAAAAAATTAATCTTGACTGGTATTCTTTAAGACCATATACATCTTGAAAATTTATGTCTAAAAAATGCGAACTTACCGGTAAAATACCTCTAAAAGGCCATAATGTTAGTCACGCTAACAATAAAACTAAGAGAAGATTTCTTCCAAATTTAAAGAAAGTAAAATTTAAAAGTGAACTTTTAAAAAAATCTCTGAGATTAACAGTTTCAAATGCAGGTGTTAGATCTGTAGATAAAAAAGGTAGCTTTGATAATTTCTTAAAATCTGCAAAATCAAGAGATTTATCGTTAAGATTAAAAAAGCTTAAAAAATCAATAATTTCAAAAACAGCATAATGAATAAAGTTTTCCTTACTCTCTCATTTTTAATGGGATTGGTTGTGCTAGCATCTAATTATTTAGTTCAATTTCCTATAAAATATTACGGTTTAGAGGAAATTTTAACTTACGGTGCTTTTAGTTATCCAATTGCATTTTTAATTACAGATTTAGCCAACAGATCCTTTGGAAAATTAGTAGCTAGAAAAATTGTCTATATAGGCTTCACAATTGGAATTTTGTTTACTTTAATATTTTCAACTAATTTTACTGATCTTATTTCTATAAGAATAGCAATTGGTTCAGGAACAGCTTTTATAACTGCTCAACTTTTAGATGTTCAGATATTTGATCAATTAAGACAAAAAAAGTGGTTTATAGCACCTTTAACATCTTCTTTGATAGGTTCAACAGTTGATACTTTTTTATTTTTCTCAATATCATTCTATGGAACAGGAATTCCTTGGGTAACTTTATCTTTAGGAGATCTTGCAGTAAAAATATTTGTTGCTCTTGTAATGTTGATACCTTTTAGATTATTACTCGGTACACTAAAAGCAGCATAATTAAATTTTAGGTTCTTGTTGGGTCATGCAATGTATTGCACCAAATCCCCATATCAATTTGCTACAGTCAACTGTTTCGATTTTTCTATTTCTAAAGTAATTTTTGAAAATTTTAATTGCAATATTGTCTTCTTTTACTCTGAATATTGGAAGAATTATTTTTTTATTACAAATATAAAAATTCATATAACTTGCAGGAACTCTTGTATTCTCAATATAAATTGGTGAAGGCATAGGAACTTTTATAATTTTGAATTTCTTTCCTTTCTCACATTTACTTTCTTTTAATATATTTAAATTCTTATTTAAGTTTTTGTAATTTATATCTTTTTCATTATTTTCAACCGCAGTCATAATCGTATTTCTTGAAACAAATCTTGTTATGTCATCAACATGTCCATGTGTATCATCGCCTGCAATTCCTTTTTTAAGCCATATAAAGTTTTTTATATTTAAGTATTTATTAAACATTTTTTCGTAGTCTTTTTTTTTAAAATTTTTATTTCTTTCTTGAATTTTGCTTAACAAACATTCTTCAGTTAATAGAATTGTACCTGAGCCATTTACATCAAATGCTCCTCCTTCCATGATTATTTTTCTAATTCTGCCTTTTTTTTTGATTATTGGATCAATCTTTTTAAAATTAACAATTTTACTAATACTATTATTGATTTTATTGTCATTTTTATAATTTTTATACTTTGACCATCCGTTAAAACCAAAATTTAGTATTACTTTTTTCCTTTCAACTTTATTTGTTATAAATATGGGTCCAGAATCTCTTAACCATATTCTATCAGTTTTAATATAGTGGAAGTTGATATTTTTAATTTTATTAAGTTTTATTAATTTTTTTATATTTTTTATATTTTTGCTAACGATTAAGTTAATTTTTTGATTTATTGAAATTTTTTTTATAATCTTTAAAATTACTTCAGGAATAAATTGATATAACCCAGGCCAATCATTTTTATTATAAGGCCAAGCAATCCAAACTGAATTTTGAGGCTCCCATTCAGCCGGCATTCTAAATCCATTAAAGTTTTCATTCATCTGCAGGATTTTTTAGTATGCCTTTATAAAAATCGATTCTTCTATCTCTTAAAAAAGGCCAATGCTCTCTGGCTGAATCAATTTTTTTATAGTTTATTTCACGAATTAAAATTTCTTCTTTTTTATTCCCAAGTTTTCCAATTATTTGCCCACTAGGATCTATGATCATTGAGTTTCCCCAGAATTCTATTTTCTTCTTGCCTTTTTTTTCTGTTCCAACTCTATTTATAGCAGCCACATAAGTACCATTTGCGATTGCGTGAGATTTTTGCATTGTTATCCAAGAGTCTAGTTGAGATTTTCCAAATTTTTTTTTCTCTTTAGGATGCCATCCAATAGCAGTAGGGTAAAAAATTATTTGTGCACCTTTAAGTGCAGTTAATCTTGCAGCTTCCGGGAACCATTGATCCCAACAAATCAAAGGTCCAATTTTACCAAATTTTGTTTTAACAGATTTAAAACCTAAATCTCCAGGAGTAAAATAAAATTTTTCATAATAACCAGGATCATCTGGTATATGCATTTTTCTATATTTCGATAAAATTTTACCTTTCTCGCTAATAACGATACTAGTATTATGATAGAAGCCATGTGTTTTTTTTTCAAATAATGAAATCATTAATACTATTTGTAAATCTTTGGCTAACTCACAAAATATTTTTGTAGTTCTGCCAGGTATTTTTTCCGCTAGCTTAAAGTTGGAATGACTTTCTGTTTGACAAAAATAATTTGATAAAAATAGTTCTGGTACACAAATTATTTTAGCTTTTTTTGATGCTGCTTTTTTTATATTTTTAATAGCTGAATTTATATTTTTTTGAATATTATCTGAAATTTTACTTTGAATAATTCCAATTTTTACTTTTTTGATCATCAATCAAAATATTTTGGAAAAGTTTTTTCTTTCTCTATTTTTCCACTCTCCAGTATGATAGGCGTCACTTGCTATTAATGGTAAAACACTTGTAGCTTCAGCAAATACCATTTGTTCTTTGGTAGTATCAACCTTACCCCATGAACTTGCTTCTTTTAATGTTGAACTACTGCATGCTCCATCTCTTGAGTCAGCAACAGTAATTTGTATTGCATATTTGTGCATATCTACATTTTTTCCCAAAAGTTCAGCACAAATTACCGTGTCTTGTATAAAGTTTTTAGGAACTCCACCACCAATCATAAATAATCCCGAACCTTTAGATTTAATTTTAATCTCTGTTAATTCTCTAAATTCTCTAATTGAGTCTATTGTAATATGATTTTTTGGATTTCTCTCTTGATGCATGACTAATCCAAAACCTGCACTTGAGTCTGTAAATGCAGGACAGAATATAGGTACATCGTTATCAAAAGCTGTTTCAATTAAAGAACCTTTCTTTTTAGAATTAGTTTTTAGATATTTGCCAATCTCTTCAATAAATTCTCTCGATGTGTAAGACTTCGGCTCAAGTTTGTCTGCTATTTCTCCTATTGTTTTATCACAAACCTGGAGCTCCTCTTCATCGATGTAAGTATCATAAATCCTATCTATATAATTGTCTCTAAGTTCATTATCATTTTGATACTGTGATCCTTGGTAATGTTTAAATCCAAGCGCTTCAAAAAAATCCATATCTATTATAGATGCTCCAGTTGCTACAATTGCATCTACCATGTTGTATTTAACCATATCTCTATAAATATGCATACATCCAGCTGCAGAAGTAGACCCCGCAAGAGTTAAGAATATTGTACAATCTTTATCTTTAAGCATTTCATTATATATCTTGGATGCATTAGCAGTTTCTCTTGAAACAAAGGACATTTTTTCCATAGAGGATATAATTTTTCTAGAGTCAAAAGATGTAATGTCAATATGTTCAACCTCTTTACTTAAAAAGTCTTTTTTTCTGTTATGGTTAAGATTTTTTGTATCTGACATTATGCAACAAGAAACTCTTTATTTGTTTCTTTGTCATACATCGTCATTATTGGATCATCACAAACTTCGTAAATACTATCAGAATAATATCCATTAAATTGAGTTCTAAATGTCAATCCGTATGCTCCTAATTGACCTAATTCAATGTAATCACCTTCTTTTATATTATTAGGTAGAATAAAAGGTCCCTTCATATAATCCATGCTATCACATGTTGGTCCATAAAAATCAAATGAGGTCAATTTTTTGGATATAATTCTTCCACTTGTAATTATCCTTGACGGATAAACTATATTAGGTACTCCTGCATCAAATAAAGTTCCGTATGTTCCATCATTAATATATAACTTTTGTTTTTTCCTTAAGTTTACCCTCACAATTGTCGAACCACTTTCCGCTACAATTGCTCGACCTGGCTCACATATAATCTCTGGTAATTTTTCTAATTTTAAATTATTTAATGAATTTTTTATTTCCTCAAAATAAGAGTCTAATGATTGAGGAACCAAGTCAGGATAGATTGTTGGAAATCCTCCACCTATATTTATAACATCTGGAACTATTTTTGTTTTTTTTATTATATATTTAATTTCCCTAATCCCTTTTGAATAGGATATTGGATGCATACATTGCGAACCCACATGAAAACTTAATCCTATTTTTTTTGCATACTGTTTTGTTAATCTATAAAGCCCTATTGCTTCTGATGTTTGTGCGCCAAATTTTTTAGATAAATCTATTTCTGCGTGTTCATTAGAAACTGCAACTCTTACAAATAACTCCAAATCTTTAGCTTGATTAGTACTATTAAGAATTTTTATTAATTCATCTTTTGTATCTATTGAAAAAGTCTTAATATTATATTTGAAATATGCTTCGTTTATACTTTCCTTGCTTTTTACAGTATGCATGTAGGAGCATTTTGCATCTGGGCTAACACTTTTAATTGTCTCAACTTCTTTAATTGAAGCGATATCAAAATCATTAATTCCGCTTTCTACGATAGTTTTTAACACTAATGGATGTGGGTTAGTTTTGACTGCATATAGGATTTTACCAGGAAATTTATTCTGAAAAAATTTAGAAGCTATGTTTATAGAATCTCTTCTAATACAATAAACAGGTTCTGTTGGTTTCAGTTGGTTAACTAATTTATCAACTGATTTAAATTTTTGCATTTAAAGCTCCAAAAAAAATTTAACAAAAAAAACCGGCATATCAGCTATGCGAGTTTATATAAAACGAGCATTTATGCTGAAAATGAACCAATGTAAAGTAAAAATGTACCCTTGAAATAATTTAGAATGTTTCCATATAAGGCCAATGCCAGAAGCAGAAGTATTAAAAAAAATAACAGAATTTGAGGATAAATCTCTACTTATAGTAGATGATGATAACCCTTTTAGAGAAAGACTAGCTCGAGCAATGGAGAAAAAGGGCTTTTCTGTTTCACAAGCAGAGGGTGTAAAAATTGGAATTGAGTCTGTGAAATCAAAAAAACCCGCTTTTGCAGTTGTTGACTTAAGACTAAACGATGGAAACGGACTAGAAGTTGTAAAAGAAATCCAGAAAAATAACTCAGAGAGCAGAATAGTGATGCTTACTGGTTATGGAAATATACCAACTGCAGTAGCAGCCATTAAAGAAGGTGCAATAGACTATTTAGCTAAACCAGCAGACGCAGATGACGTAGAAAAAGCACTTTTGGCTGATCCAAATAAAAAAGCTGCTCCACCAGAAAATCCAATGTCCGCCGATAGAGTTAAATGGGAACATATTCACAGAGTTTTTGAATTATGTAACAGAAATGTATCTGAGACTGCAAGAAGACTTAAAATGCATCGTAGAACACTTCAAAGAATTCTATCAAAAAGATCTCCAAGGTAATTCTAAATATATTTTCTAAGTTTAATAATTTTATTAACTAAAGCTGTTAGTAATAATATCTTAAATAATTCAGCATAAAGAAATGGGTAAACACCAAATTCTAATATTGGTTTATCCCAACCGATTAAATTTCCAAGCCACAAAATACCCAAAATATATATTACTGATGTTGCAATTATAATTTTTAAAAAATTTAATATATGGTTTTTATCGTATGTAAATATGCCTGCTATCAGACATGCAAATATAAAACCTATTAAATATCCCATTGTGGGACCAACAAAATAAGCTAATCCTATTCCTTTCTCTGGTGAGTTAGAAAATACCGGCAATCCCATAATTCCTTCTATCAAATAAAAAACTACCGAAAGTACCCCAACTTTATATCCAAAGGAAATTCCTAAAAACAAAACTATAAATGTTTGCATAGTCATAGGAACTGGATAAAAAGGTATTTTAATTTTTGCAGATATTGTCAATAAAATAGAACCTATTAATGCAAATATTATGATTTTAATTATTTTATTATTAGAAATTGAATTTACTAATTCCATTAGCTTTAAATTACTATTTTAATAAAGTTTAATCCACTAATATTTATTAACAGGATGTTTTATTCTTACTATAATACGTCAATTTATTATAAATTAAATTATGGGTAAAATTAAAAAAACAGATCATTTCTATCTTATCGATGGGTCCGGATACATATTTAGAGCCTATTATGCATTGCCACCATTAACACGAAAAAGTGATGGTTTGCCAGTAGGAGCAGTAAGTGGATTTTGTAACATGCTGTTTAAATTATTAGAGGACTCTAAATCTAGCGAAAATTTAGAAAAACCAACTCATTTTGCAGTAATCTTTGACTCTGCAAGAAAGAATTTTCGAAACGAAATATATTCAGATTATAAAGGAAATAGGTCTGATGCTCCTGATGATCTAATTCCACAATTCGATTATATTAGAAAGTCAGTATTAGCATTCAATTTACCCTCTATAGAAATGTTAAATTACGAGGCAGATGATTTGATAGCCACCTATGTAGAGCAAATATTAGATGAAGGTGCAAAGGTTACAATTGTATCATCTGACAAAGATTTAATGCAACTTTTCAAAAAAAAGGTTCGTATATACGATCCAATGAAGAATAAATTTATATCTAATGACGATGTAATCAATAAATTTGGGGTTGGACCGGATAAAGTAATTGATGTTCAATCACTAGCAGGGGATAGTACAGACAATGTACCTGGCGTTCCAGGTATTGGTGTAAAAACAGCAGCAGAATTAATTAAGGAATATGGAAATTTAGAAAACCTTCTCAAAAACGCAAATAAAATAAAACAGAATAAAAGAAGAGAAACACTTTTAGAAAATAAAGATAAGGCTCTGGTAAGTAAAAAACTGGTCACATTAAAAAATGATGTTCCGGTGAAAGACAAATTAACTGACTTTGTTCTAAAAAAAGTAGACGTAGACAAGTTATACAATTTTTTGAGAGAAATGGAATTTAATAGGTTATTGAGTTCGGCAATTTCGACGTATGGTCAATCCAAATTTAGTGATGAAATAGAAGTCAAAAAAGAAACATCTAAAATATCAAAAGATAAATATGTTTTGATAAAAAATTTATCTGAAATAAAAGATTGGATGCAAGAAGCCGAAGAAGCTGGTGAATTTTCTATTGATACTGAAACAGATTCTCTTGACCCTCATCAGGCAAATTTAGTTGGTATCTCAATTTCTAGCAAAATAGGTAAAGCTTGTTACATTCCAACAGGTCATATTGATAAAAATAATCTAAATGAAAAAGATGTTTTGAGAATTTTAAAACCATATTTAGAGGATAAAAGTTTAAAAAAAATTGGGCAAAATATTAAATTCGATTACATAATATTTCGTAAAAGGGATATAGATATTCAAAGCATGGAAGATACAATGTTGATGTCATACGTTTTAGATGCTGGGAAAAATAGACATAATATGGATACCCTTTCAGATATTCATCTTGGTCACAAAACAATTAAATATAAAGATCTTGTTGGATCTGGAAAAAAAGAAATTAAATTCAGTCAAGTAGAGTTAAATATTGCAAAAGATTATGCGGCAGAAGATGCTGATATAACTTACCGTTTATATAAAATATTTTTGAAATCGCTTAAATCTGAAAAATTACTAAATATTTATGAAATTTTCGAAAAACCTTTAATTAAAATTTTAGCATCAATGGAAATCAATGGCATAAAATTGGATAATAATTTTCTTAAAAAATTATCTGTTAAGTTTGAAAAAAAACTTCAAGATTTAGAAAAACAAATTTTTAAAATTTCAAAAAAAAAATTTAATATTGCATCGAC
This sequence comes from uncultured Pelagibacteraceae bacterium, assembly GCA_902612605.1. Taxonomy (GTDB): domain Bacteria; phylum Pseudomonadota; class Alphaproteobacteria; order Pelagibacterales; family Pelagibacteraceae; genus Pelagibacter. The sequence continues at coordinate 148,422 of CACMDY010000001.1, read as the reverse complement.
TAAACAGTTGGGTGAAATAATGTATAATGATCTCAAAATTGCATCGCTAAAAAAGACAAAAAAGGGGAGTTTTGCAACTGGTGCAGCAGTTCTAGAGGATTTAGCTTACAAAGGGAATGAATTTCCTAAATTGGTTTTAGAATGGAGGCAATCTAGTAAATTGAAAAATACATATTCAGATTCTTTGCCAGAGCATTTAAATCCCAATACAAAAAGAGTGCATACATCTTTTCTGTTAGCAGCTACTACAACAGGTAGACTTGCATCAAGTGATCCAAATTTACAAAATATTCCTATTAAAACTGAGGAGGGCAAAGATATTCGTAAAGCCTTCATATCAGAAAAAAATAAAAAACTTATATCAGCAGACTATAATCAGATCGAAATGAGAATTTTGGCTGATCTAGCTGATGTAAAAGAACTAAAAAAAGCTTTTAAAAATAATGAGGATATTCACTCATTAACCGCTAGCCAGGTTTTTGGTGCAGACATAAAAAAAATTGATGCTGATATGAGGAGAAAAGCGAAAGCTATTAATTTTGGAATAATTTATGGAATATCTCAATATGGTTTGGCCAAACAAATTGGTGTATCAAACAATGAAGCCGAAGAATTTCTAAATTCATATTTTATTAAATTTCCAGAAATTAAAGAATACATGAATAACACAATTAAATTCTGTAGAAAAAGTGGATATGTAAGAAATATTTTTGGTCGAAAAACTCATATTCCAGGAATCAATGACAAAAATTTTAATGTTAGAAATTTTCAAGAAAGGGCAGCTATAAATGCACCTATCCAAGGATCTGCATCAGAAATAATGCGACTTGCTATGATTAGAATCAACGATGAGCTTGATACTAAAAAAACAAATGAATTTAATATGTTGCTTCAAATTCATGATGAATTGATTTTTGAGGTAATCGATAATGGTACTAAATCTGCGTCTAAAAAGATTAAAGATATTATGACAAGTGTGAAAGATAGTGATTTGCATTCATTTTCAATACCATTATCGGTAGATGTAAACATAGGAGATAACTGGGGAGAGCTTCATTAATAAACATTTAATTGCCCAATTTTAAACATTTTAGTATTTTTATAGTTAAACATGAAACAAACTATTGCCCTTGTTGATGATGATAGAAATATATTAACTAGCTTAAGTATTGCTCTAGAGAAAGAGGGTTTTAATATTCAAACTTATTTGGATGGAGAAAGTGCCTTAATAGGTTTGTCAAGAAATCCCCCAGACCTTGCAGTTATAGATATTAAAATGCCAAGAATGGATGGAGAAGAATTGTTAAAAAAATTGAGAAAAAAAACATCTATGCCCGTTATCTTTTTAACCTCAAAAGATGAAGAGGTGGATGAGCTCTTAGGACTAAAACTAGGGGCTGATGATTTTGTAAAAAAATCAGGTGGCTTTTCAACTAAAGTTCTTATTGAAAGAATTCGTGTTCAACTTAGAAAAAAAGATAATAATTTAGAGGATAATAGAAATATAATTTCACATGGAAAATTAAAACTTGACCCTTCACAGCTAGAGTGTGAATGGGATGGCAAGCAATTACCAGATAAGTTAACAACGACAGAATTCTTAATTGTAAAGGAATTAGCAAAAAGACCTGGAATTATTAAAGAAAGATCACAATTAATGGATGTTGCTTACAGAGAAGACACAGATATTGAAGATAGAACAATAGATAGTCACGTAAAAAGGATTAGAAAAAAGTTTAAAAAAGTAGATAATAACTTTTCAGCGATAGAGACCAGATATGGTAGTGGTTATCGTTGGAACGTTAAATAATGGCTACTTCAAAATCTAATAATCAATCTATTTTAAAAAAATTCTTAGTTATCAACTTTATTGTTTTTTTAGTGATAGGTGTATTAACATTATTTTACCTTAACACAGTAAAACCTACGCTCATTAAAAATAAAACTGCCTCGCACATAAAAATTATTGATAATACAACAGAAAATATTGATCGTTTAAAAATAAATTTCTCATCTGAAGATATTAGAGAGTTTCTGTTTTCCACTAAATTTTTATTTCAAAGTATAGATAGAGTACAGATATTTGATAGTGAATTTAATCTATTAGGAGATACCGACACATTAGACTTAGATCCAAATGCTTTCTCAAGAAGTCTAAACATAATTGAAATGAGTGACTTAAATAATCAAAGTATTCAAAATAAGAATTTGGAAGAGAGTAATAAAAGCTTTGAAAGTAAAGAAATATTTGAAGATTTAAAAAAGTACTCATATTCATCAGATTATGGAAAACCGTTAACTTACTCTAAAGAATACTATGATCAATTTTTATTAGTAACTGTTAAAAATGTAGTCAGTGAAAACAAAACAATAGGCTATTTAGCCATTACTGAAAATGCCAATGAAATAAAGGTTGCAATAGATGAAAGAAGAAACTTTATCATCAGAACTGCTTTGCTTGTCGCATTAGTAATTTTAATTTTTTCATATGTATTAAATAGATACTTCTTAAAACCAATTAAAAATTTGGTCCAATATACAAATATTATAAAAAACAAAAGTAAGGAAAAGACCAATATTGGAAATATAAAAAAAAGAAATGACGAATTGGGAAAATTATCAAATTCTCTTGATGAAATGACTAATGAATTAAACAAAAGAATTACTACAGCAGAAAATTATTCAACAGATCTTTTGCATGAAATCAGAAATCCTTTAGCATCTCTAAAAAGTGCCTCTGAGATAATTTCTGAAACAAATGATAAATCTCAAAGAAACAAATTAATTAATATAGTATCACATGACGTAGAGAGAATTGAAAGATTAATAACTGATTACTCTCAAATGCTAAGAGATGAGGCTGCAATTTCCTCTGAGAAAATGCAAAAATTAAATTTAAAAGAGATTGCTCAATCTGTTGTTGACGATTTTAACAGTATCTATGAAACAAAAAAATCGATTGGAATTAAATTGAAATCTAATGGAATTAAAAATTATAGTATCTTAGGGATAGAAAATAGAATTGAACAAATTATTGCAAACTTATTAGAAAACTCAATTTCTTTTAGTGAAAATAATCAAGAAATTACCGTTGAAATATCAAAAGATAAAAATGACAAAATTAAATTAGTTGTCGTTGACCAGGGATCTGGATTTAGTGAAAAGGATACAAATAAGATATTTAATAGATTTTATAGTAATAGACCTGAAAACTTTGGAGAACATTCGGGTTTGGGATTAAATATTGTCAAAAATTTAGTTGAAATTCATGGTGGTGAAATCAACGCATCTAATAATAAAGATAAAGGGGCAAGAATTGAAATAATTTTCCCAGAAGCATAAATCTTTGTTGATATATTAAGTGAAATTGTTAAAAGCCTCTTTCTATGGAAGATTTTAAAGTAAAAGATATATCCCAAGCGGAATTTGGAAGAAAAGAAATTTCACTGGCTGAAACTGAAATGCCAGGATTAATGGCTCTTAGAGAAGAGTATAAGGGTAAAAAACCTTTAAATGGAGCTCGGATTGTTGGTTGTTTACACATGACAATACAAACAGCTGTCTTAATAGAAACTTTAGTTGAGTTAGGAGCCGAAGTAAGATGGTCCTCATGTAATATTTTTTCGACACAAGACCATGCAGCAGCAGCAATTGCAAAAGCTGGCATTCCTGTATTTGCTTGGAAAGGCGAAACAGAAGAAGAATATTGGTGGTGTGTAAAGCAAACTATTGAAGGAAAAGATGGCTGGAAACCAAATATGATACTTGATGATGGTGGCGATCTTACAGCATTGATGCACAAAGATTATAAAGAATTATTAAATGATGTTAAAGGTTTATCAGAAGAGACAACTACAGGAGTTTTAGCATTAAAAAAAATGGAAAGTGAAGGAAATTTACTTGTCCCAGCAATAAATGTTAATGACTCAGTTACAAAATCTAAGTTCGACAATTTATATGGTTGCAGAGAAAGTTTAGTTGATGGAATTAAAAGAGCGACTGACGTCATGATGTCAGGTAAGGTAGCTATTGTAGCTGGATTTGGAGATGTTGGAAAGGGAAGCGCTGCTTCTCTTCGTCAAAGCGGTGCAAGAGTTATGGTTACAGAAACAGACCCAATTTGTGCTCTACAAGCTGCAATGGAAGGTTATGAAGTAGTTTTAATGGATGAGATGATAAAAGAAGCCGACATTGTTGTTACGGCAACAGGAAATAAAGATATTGTGACAGCTGACCATATGAGAGAAATGAAAGATAGAGCAATTCTATGCAATATTGGTCACTTTGATAATGAAATCCAAGTAGATGCTCTTAAAAATTATAAATGGGATGAAATAAAACCACAAGTTCACGAAATTACATTGCCGGACGGAAAAAGAATTATTTTATTAGCAGAAGGTAGATTGGTTAATCTTGGATGTGCAACAGGACACCCAAGTTTTGTAATGAGTGCTTCTTTTACAAATCAAGTAACAGCTCAGATAGAATTATGGAATAACTCAGACAAATATGAGAAAAAAGTATATGTTTTACCTAAACATTTAGATGAGAAAGTAGCCAGACTTCATTTAGAAAAAGTTGGAGCTAAACTAACCAAATTATCAGATGATCAAGCAAAATATATAAGTGTAACACCAGAAGGACCTTATAAACCAGATGCCTATCGCTACTAAAAGTAGCAAAATAGATATTTCAAAAGAAATTATCACACAAAAAATTGCTGAAAAAATTGCAAGTAAAGTTAGCAAAAATACAACTTTGCTTTTTTATGGAAACATTGGAGTTGGCAAGACTACATTTATTAGGTATCTAATTAATTATCTTCAAACAAAAAATGGCTTAGAAAAAACAGAAATACCTAGTCCAACTTTTAATATTATAAATGAATATGAGATTAATTCTTTGATAGTTAGACATTTTGATCTTTACAGAATTAAAGATAAAAAAGAATTAAATAACTTAGGAATTAATGAAAACTCAGAAGATTATGCTAGATTAATTGAGTGGCCTGAAATCTTGGGTCAAAATATAGAAAGTACTTTTACATTAAAATTTGAATATGATGAAAAGCTTGAAAATAGGTACTTAATTATATCTAATAATATTGATTTTAATTTTAATGAATTTGAAAAAATTTAAAAAACTATCAGGAGATGCATCTTTTAGACGATTTTATAGAACAAATAATTCAGTATTAGTTTATAGCAAAATTCAAAAGCGATCAAACCTGTTAAATTATGATGCAGTTAACAAAATATTGATTAAAAATAAAATATTAGCACCAGGTTTAATTAGTCAAAATTATAAAAAAAATTTTATAGAAATTGAGGATTTCGGCAATAAAAACATGTTGGATAAAATTAAATCCTCAAAAACTAAATTAAATGAATACAAAAGAATACTAAAAATTTTATATCAAATTCAAAAAATTAAAAATTTTAAAACTCAAAATTTTCTTAAAAAAAAATTTAATTTATCAAACTATTCAAAAGCTAAAATACTTAAAGAGTCATACCTTTTTTTGGATTGGTACTTAGCAGAAAATAAATTAATTATTCAAAAAGGACATTTAAAAAAAAATCTCAAAAAAATAATAGACAATTTGTATTTAAATTTAAAAATCAAACACAAAGTGTTTGTACATAGAGATTTTCACGTCTCAAACATGATGTATTATAAAAATAAAATCGCTTTAATAGATAGTCAAGATGCTGTCTTGGGTAATCCAGCATATGATTTGGCCTCACTTATAGATGATGTAAGAATTAAAACTTCAAATAGTTTTAAGTCAAATCTTTTAAAAGTATTTCTTAGTAAATTTAAGTATAAAAATGAATCTAAATTTATTAATGATTTTGAAATTTTATCTGTTTTAAGAAATCTAAAAATAATTGGTATATTCACAAGACTTGCAAAAAGAGATAAAAAAAGAAAATATCTAAAATTAATACCTTATGCGTGGAAATTAATAGATAATCGTATTAAAAATAATCCAAATTTCCATGATTTAAAAAATTTTCTACAAAAAAACCCAAGAATAAAAAAAATATGAAAATTAAAACAGCAATAATTTTATGTGCAGGATTTGGAAAAAGATTAATGCCATTAACTGAGAAAACACCAAAACCACTCTTAAAAATTAATGAGATTAGCTTATTAGAAAATACTATAAACTTGATAAAAGTATTAGAAATAAAATCTTTAAAAATGAATACTTTCTATTTAAGTGATAAAATAAAAGATTTCATTTTTTCAAATAATTTTGGTTTAGAAATTCAAATTATAGAAGATGGTAAAGAAATATTAGATACAGGGGGTGGTCTTTTAAATGTAGTAAATAATTCAGTTGAAACAGATTTTATAGTTTTTAATCCTGATACAATTTGGAACACTGAATATGCAAATGAAATTATGAAGATGGAAAATATATATTTTAAAAATAACTTAGAAAATATTTTAATGGTTGTAAAAAAAGATTTAAGTTTTGATAAAAGATTTAAAGGCGATTTTTCTCTAGATGGTAACAATTTAAATAAAAATAATGACAAAAATTATATTTATACGGGATGTCAAATTATAAATAAAAATATATTTAAAAATTTATCAAAAAAAATATTTTCGATGAATGACATTTGGGACAACTACATTGAAAAGGAAAATTTGCATGGTTTCGAGAGTAATATTGAATTTCTACATTTGACGGATAAAGAGATTTACGAAAAACTTCTACAAAAAGGTTAGAATTTAATTAAATCCCTAGATCTACTTTGATCGAGGTATTTAGCTTCTTTTAAATTTTTTTTTTCAAATTTCAAAAGTAGAGGATTTCCGGTTGGTATTTCAAGTTTGGAAATTTTATTGTCATCAATTTTAAATAAATATTTTAAAAGCGATCTAATAGAATTACCATGAGCAGATATAATTATGTTATCGTGTAATTTTTTTTCTATGTTTTCAATAAAATAGGGCACAACTCTATCATAAGTATCTTTTAGGGACTCTGTATCTGGAATTAAGTCGCGAGGTATATCGTTATAAATACTTATATTTTTTGGATGATATGGACTATTTGTATTCAATGGTTTTGGCGGATTATCCCAAGATCTTCTGAATTTGTGAACTTCTTCTTCTCCTAATTTTTTTTTCATTTCATCTTTATTTAATCCTGTAAGTGAACCGTAGTGCCTTTCATTTAATTGCCAGGCCTTAATTATATTATTTGGTTTTACTCTGATCGTATTTAAAATTAGTTTTAAGGTATCAATCGATCTTAGTTGATATGAAGTATAAAAATGTTTTATGTCTAAATTTAATTTTTTTATAAACTCTCCAGCTTTACAGGCTTCTAATTTACCTTGTGGTGCAAGCTCAACGTCGACCCATCCTGTAAATTTATTTTCTAAATTCCATTCGCTTTGACCATGTCTAACAAGTATTAAGTGACTCATTTGTGAAAATTTAATATAGATTAACTATGAATTACTTAAAGCAGTTTTTTTATCTGTCTAACATAGTTTTATTTATTTTTTACTTATATCCTGGTAGTATTTTTGGATGTTTTATTTATAGTGATTGTAAAATTCAACCACAATTAACAAGAGATTTTTTAGTATCTTCAAATCATGTTTATGTTTTTTTTATTATATCAATTCTAGGATTAATTGCTTTTAAACATAAATTAAAAAATATATTTATTTATCTTATTTGTATTTCTATTGTTTTAGAAATCTTGCACTTAATTATTCCAGAAAGAGGATTTGAATTAGGTGATTTGTTTGGTAATATAATAGGTGTATTTATATCATTTTTAGTTTTTAAAATAATTTATAAAGGTAGATTGCAATGAGTTCATTCGATGAAAGAAAAAAAGGTTTTGAAAAAAAATTTGCTCATGACGAGGAAAAACAATTTAAAATTAATGCAAGAAAAAATAAATATTTAGGAGAGTGGGCCTCACAAATTTTGGGATACGATGAGGAAAAAAAAAATCAATATGTTCAAGATGTAATTAAAGCCGATTTTGCTGAGGCAGGTGATGAAGATGTTTATAGAAAGCTTTATGAAGATTTAAAAGACAAAAACATATCCGAAGATCAAATTAGAAAAAAAATGCAAGAATGTAATGAAAAAGCAACTACTGAAGTTAGTTAGTTTTCTATTTTTATTTACATTTGTAGCAACAAATTACTTACTGTCAGAAACAATCCTAATTTCAGATAACGTTAAAATAATTGATGGTGATACAATCTTATTAGATAATAAAAAAATTCGTTTTTCAGGAATAGATGCACCAGAAACTAAATTTAAAGGAAAGCAACAGTTCTGCTTAAAAAATAAAAAAAAACTTAATTGTGGAGAAATTTCAAAAAATTCTCTTACAGAAAAAATTATAAATAAAAAATTAAAATGTTTAATCGAGCCACAAAAAGACTATTTTGGTAGGTATTTAGGTGAGTGTTTTATCAATAATGAGAGTGTTTCAGCTTACATGGTAAGAAATGGATTAGCTTTTGATTATCCAAAATATTCAAAAAAAAAATATTCTAAAGATCAAATTTATGCAAAAAACAATAAGTTAGGTTTATGGAGTATGGAATTTGATTATCCATGGATATGGAGAAAAAATAATAGATAATTTATATTAAATTATGATTCTTTTTAGAAAGTATTTTTTATATTTTGGTCTATTATTTTTAACTGCTTGCTCATCGATACCTCAAAATACAGCAGATGGCTGTTCAATATTTTCTGAGAGATATTTTTGGTATAAACACGCGAAAAAAACTGAAAAAAAGTGGGGAACACCAATCAACTTACAATTAGCAATAATAAAAATGGAATCGGATTTTGACTGGCTTGCTAAGCCTGCGCGTCAAAAATTATTTAAAGTTATACCTTATAAAAGACCTTCTAGCTCATTTGGATACTCACAAGCTATTAAAGGTACTTGGAAACAATATAAAGATGAGACTGGAAATAAATATGCTTTAAGAACTAGATTTAAAGATAGTGTTGATTTTATTGGATGGTATACAAATAAAACAGAAAAAATTTTAAAAGTTTCGAAAAAAGATTCTTTTAGACAGTATATTGCTTATCATGAAGGTTGGGGGAATTATAAAAATTATAAAAGTAATCAAAAAGTTATAGTATTGGCAAAAAAGGTAGAGGGATATTCAAACAAATTCAAGAAGCAGCTTAATAAATGTAGTAAATCTTTAACTACTAGAAAATATATTATTTTTTAATCAATTGCTTTTCTAGTTCTAGATCTACTGCGTCTATTCTCTTGGTATTTTTTGCTAGCGTTAAATACATAGTTGGCGTTACATATAATGTAAAGAATGTAGAAATAATCATTCCACCAAAAATTGTAGATCCAACTGCCAATCTTGATGCTTCACCTGCGCCCGGACCTATGTTACCTACTATAAGAGGTAACATTGCAATCATGGTGCTTAATGAAGTCATTATGATTGGTCTTATTCTTAATTTACAAGCTTCCATCAATGCTTCCTCAATTTTTGCGCCAGTTGTTCGAATTTGATTAGTATAGTCAACGATAAGAATACTATTTTTTGTGGATATACCGATTAATATAATCAAGGCAATTTGTGAAAATATATTTATCGAACTATTTAGAAATAAAATGAATACAAGACCTCCAAAAACCGCAAGAGGAACAGTCAATATAATAATAAAAGGATGGACAAACGAATTAAAAGTAGCGGCCATAACTAAATATGCAGTTATTAATGCTAAAGCGAAAATAAGAAATATTTCGTTACTAGTCTCTTTTAGTTCTTCGGACTTACCTTTCCAAGTTATTTGATTTTGAGGAGCAACTCGCAACATTACATTTTCTAAATATTTTATAGCTTCAGATAATGTATATTCTTCAGATAAAGCTGCTGAGATAGTTACTGCACGTTGTCTATTATATCTAGGTAATGATTCAGCGGTTCCTTTCTCTTCAAATTCTACCAAACTTGCAACAGATACTAATTTTCCAGTAGTTTCAGATCTTACAAAAATCTTTGATAAGCCATCTTTATCTCGTCTATCAGCTAAATATTGCTGAAGAATTATGGGGTATTCTCTTCCTTCTTTATTATATGTTGTAACCCTCTTTCCACCGTATAATGTTTCGAGAGTTCTACCAATATTTTCTATTGAAACTCCTAAATCATTTGCTCGATTTTTATTTGTGATTAATTTTACTTCAGGTTTATTTTTTGTGTAATCACTTTCAATTCTAAACATATTTCTATTTCTTCTTAGCTCTTTTAAAACTTGACTTTGAATTTGCTCTAACTCTTCATAACTTGTTCCATAAATCACCATTTGAACTGGTTTATTATAGCTAGAAACTCTTATAGATTGAGGTGATATAGGAAACGCAAACGTCTCAGGCACACTAACAACTTGTCCAATAGCTTCTCTTAATACAACTTGTGTACTCTTTTCTCTATTTTTCCATTCATCTAAAAGTGCAATTATAATAAAAGTATTATATGAAGTTGCGGACCTACCGAAACCAGGTACCCTCATAATTAACCTTTGGTAAGGGCTGTCTTCTGCCTGTAACAATTTTAATATTCTTCCCTCAATTATTTGGGCTTTTTCTTGTGTGTACTCAAATGAACTCCCTTCATCTGTAGAGCCAATTATTAAATAAGCTCCCCTATCTTCTAATGGTATCAATTCTTTTTTAGTAAAGTTAAACAAATAAATTGAAGCTGCAATTAATAGAATTATAAATATTGAAATTGTTTTCTGTTTATTAATCCAAAATTTTAAGGTGTCGGTATAAAATTCTGTAAAAGATTTAAACCCATTATTGAATTTTTTTACAAAAAAATTAATTTTTTCTTTTTTATTTAAAAACTTACTTCCTAACATTGGTGAAAGGGTTAAAGCCACAAACGAAGAAACAACAATTGAGAAAGATAGTGCTATTGCAGTTTCTTTAAACAAGGTACCAGCTATACCCTCAATAAAAATTAAAGGTAAAAAAACTGCAACTAAAATTAAAGTTGTAGCTATTATCGCAAATGTTATTTGTCTTGAGCCTTTATAAGCAGCTACAAGTGGCGTTTCTCCTTTTTCAATTCTTGTATAAATTGCATCTGTCATTATTACAGAATCATCTGTTATTATTCCAATTGCTAAAATAAAACTTAGGAGGACAAATATATTTATAGAAAGATCAAATATATATAAACCTAAAAACGAACCAATTAAACTTACTGGCAAAGCTACAGCTGGTACAATTACAGCTTTTAGGTTTCCTAAAAACAAGTAAATTATTACCACGACCAAAATAAAAGCAATAATTAAACTTTTATAAACTTCCTGTATTGCAGTTCCTACGTAAGTTGCTCTATTAAATGCTATTTCTAACTTTAAACCATCTGGTAAAGATTGATTTAAAACGTTTATTTTCTCTTTAATTTGATTTGAAAGTTCGACAGTTGATGCTCCACTTTTTGCGTATATTCCAATCCCAACTGTTTTTAAATTAGCTGCATTTTTTCTTTGAGCTTTAAATAAAGTTTTTTCAGAAACTGGACCAAGCTCAACATTTGCAATATCAGAAAGGGTTGTGACTTTATCTTTGTTTTTCTTAAGAGGAAGCTGCTTGATTGTTTCAATGTTAGAGTAGGACTTATCAATATTAAGAGTTAAATCTTTGTTACTAGCTTCCAAAGTTCCAGCTGGGATGTTTATATTTTCATTTCTTAATGCTCTCTCGACTTCCTGAATAGTAAGATTATTGGCTGCTAACTTGATAGGATCTACCCAAACTCTTACACTTAGCTCTCTTAATCCACCGACTAAAATTCTACCAACATTTGGTACACTCGAAAAGGCATCTATAAGATATCTTTCAGCATAGTCACCCAAATCTAAATCATTCCAAGTTGGTGATGAAAGCGCAACCCACATTGTAGTTGTAAAACCTGCTGCTTGTTTCAAAATTTGAGGCGGGTTTGCTTGATCTGGCAAATTGTCCGCAACTCTTGATACTCTTTCTCTTATATCATTTGCTGCATCATCTAAATCTATATCTGTATTAAAATAAATATTTATTCTACTTCTTCCATTAAGCGAACTAGAATCAATGTTCTTAATTCCTTCCGCTCCTCCTATAACATCTTCTATTTTTTGTGTTATCTCTTCATCAACAATTTCAGCTGAAGCAGATTTATAATCGGTTTGTACCTGTACCACTGGTGGCTGAATACCATCTGGTAATTCCCTAACAGGTAATTCCCAAAATACAAATATTCCAAAAATAATTAGTATCATTGACATTACCCATGCAACGACAGGTCTTTTAATACTAACTTCAGTTATATACATAAATTAATTATTTTTTATTTTCTTGTTTTTCAGAGTCAGACTTTTTAAATATATTTAATTTTTGTAACCACGCAAACATACCATTCTTGTTTTCTTTAGTATCTTTTTTCTTTTTTCCACCCCAACTAGATTTGTTTTGATTAACTACTTTAGCACCCTTTTTTATAGGTCTTATTATTAAATTTGGTCTGACTTTTTTTGTTCCTTCAGCAACAACTTTGTCACCAACTTTTAGACCATTTAAAACTTCAACAAAACCAAGGTATCTATCGCCGGTATCAATATTTGTTTTTAATACTTTATTTTTTTCGTCAACTTTATAGATAAATATATTATCACCTTCCACTATTGTGCTGGTATCTGGTATACTTAAGCTTTCTCTTGTATCATATTTTATTGAAATTTCTAAAAATGAGCCAGGCAAAATTTCACCAGATGTATTGTCCATTTTTATCCTTGTTGGTAATGATCTAGTATCCTCACTAATTCGACTAGCTAACGAGTCAACTTGACCTTTATATGTTTTATCTTTGTATCCAGAAAATTTTATATCAACAGGTAAACCAACCTTAATAAATGGTACAAACATTTCAGGTATATCTACATCACAATAGATAATACTGGTATTTTCAAGATTAACTAAGATTGAAGATTTTGAAACTTCGATGTCTTCTGAAAATTCTCTTTTTCCAATTGTTCCATCAAACTGAGCAGTAATTTTTCTATTTTTAAGTTCTGCAATTACATCACCTTTTTTTACTTTTTGATTAAAGTTGATAGGTTTAAGTATTTCATACTTCTCAATTTTATAGGATTGTGTTTTAAATGGTCTTGCTGTTCCATATGTGCTTATTAAATTTTCAAAAACTCTATTTTCAGCTACAGTAACAATTATTCCTGGAGGTGGTCTTTTACTAAATTTCTTCTTAAAATGATTGCCAATCATTGTTCTACCAACAATCACTGTAGCTATAATTAAAAAGAAAATTATTATTATGCTTGTAATTTTTGTTGATCTTTTCATATTTTATATTTTACCATATTCAGCCCATGAACCATCATAAATGACTGGAAGATACTTATTATTTACTTGAGAATATGCAAGTGCCAAAACACATGCTGTGATCCCAGAACCGCACGAAAACACTATATTTACTGGGTCATTTAAAGATAAATCTTTAAAATAAGAAGAAATTTCAGATTTACTTTTAAAAGTAAAATCGTCATTGATAAGGGTTTTAAACGGTAAACAAATTGAATTAGGTATTGAACCACTTCTTACATTTTTTCTTGGGTCTGGAGTTGTGCCATTAAAACGATCTTTGCTTCTCGCATCAACTAAATCAAATTTTTTTTTAATTATATTTTGGTCAATCTGATCTTTGCTCTTAACCATTCCATTATTTTCTTTTGCTTTATAGCTAGTTGTTTGAATAATTATATTATTAGCAGAAGTTATTCTTTTTTCTTTTTTCCATTTATTAAAACCTCCATCTAAAACATGTACTTTCTTTTTATCATGGCCAAAGTAAATTAAATTAAACCATACTCTACAAGCACTTAAAACATCAGAATTATCATAAATCACAATTTCGTCATCGTTAGATATGCCCATAGATGATAGTATATTTTCCCACGAATTAATGTCTGTTAACATATGTGGTAAGTCGGTTGATTTATTACAATTTTTGTCGATATCAAAAAAAATTGCATTTGGTATATGCTCTTTATTAAATTCTTCTTTACCACTTCTATTTGTTGCAGGCATATGCCAAGAGCCATCAATTATTTTTACATTTGAGAGATTTTTTTCTAGCCACTCAGTTGATATAAGTGACATTAGAAACTTTTTTCCAAATATTTCTGATGATAATCTTCGGCTTTGTTATAATTTTTTGATTTTGATATTTTGGTAACGATTTTACCATTAAATTTTTCATTAATTTCTTTCAATACTTTGTTAGCGATTTTATTTTGATTTTCATTATGAACAAATATTTCACTTCTATACTGAGTACCTACATCTGGACCTTGCCGGTTTAAAGTAGTTGGATCATGAAATTCAAAAAAGTTTCTTATTATTTCCTCATAAGAAATTTTAGTATTGTCAAATTCAACTTTAACTACTTCTGCGTGATTGGTGTCACCATAACACACTTCTTTATAAGATGTCTTCTCAGTATTACCTCCACAATATCCAACTTCTGTATTTATTACTCCATCTAACTTGCTAAATTTTATTTCGGGTCCCCAAAAACATCCAAGTGCTAAAGTTGCTATTTCCATTGCTAAAAATTTTAATTAATCTAAAGTTATTACCATGCTTTCCAAAAATCAATTAGGCTTTTTTTACATGTTTTTATCAATATGTGCCTTTTCATTTATGGATGTAATAGTCAAGTGGTCATCAGATTATCCAATTGGACAGGTAATGTTCTTTCGAGGTCTATTTGGTATTTTGCCAATAATTTTTTTAGTTCCTAAGACAAGATTTCGAGATTTTTACAAAACAAATAGACCAGGATTACATTTAATTAGATGTTGTTCAGGACTGATAGCTTTAGCTGCAATATTTTTGGCACTAAGAAACCTACCACTTGCAACAGTGACAAGTATTTCATTTGCTGCACCTATATTTACAACTTTGCTATCAATATTTTTACTAAGTGAGAAAGTAGGAGTATATAGATGGGCCGCAGTATTTGTTGGTTTTATTGGTGTTTTAGTAATTACCCAACCAGGATTTTCTAGCTTAAATGTTTATTATTTATTTCCAATAATCTTTTGTATTGGAATGTCTTACGTTGCAATTACAATTAGAAAACTTTCATCAACAGAACCAGTCTGGTTGATCTCATTCTTTTTTTCTTTTGCAATTACAATTGTTGGAGTTTTATCAATACCATTTGGGTGGATCATGCCAACTTTCAATGATTTCTTACTATTATGTACAATTGGCTTGTTGGGAGGAACAGCTAATTTATTATTAAGTCAATCATATAAATTATCCGAGGTTTCTCTGGTTACACCTCTTAAATATTTAGGATTAATATTTGCAATATCTTTTGGATATTTTATTTGGGATGAAATTCCCACATTTAAAACATTAATGGGTGCTTTACTAGTAATAATATCATCAATCATTATATTTCGAAGAGAAATATATTTAAATAAACAAGTAACGGTAAGTAGAAATGAGTAAGGCACCACCATATTGGACAAAAGCTAGAACATATCTTTCAAAAAAAGATAGTATTATGAGATCATTGATTAAAAAATATAAAGATAATAATTTAACTACTAGAAAAGATGTCTTTTATTCTTTATGCAAAAGTATAATAGGACAACAAATAAGTGTTGCTGCCGCAGATTCTGTCTTCAAAAAATTTGAATCGGCATGTAAAAAAAAAATTAATCCAAAAACTGTTTCCAAGCTTAAAATATCACAACTTAAAAAATGTGGTCTTAGTCGTCAAAAAATAAAGGGGATCTTGGAAATGTCTCAAAAATTTAAAAATAAAACTTTTAATCCAAGATTAATTCCGAAAATGAACGATGAAGAAGCCATTATATATTTATCAACTTTAAGACAGATAGGAAGATGGTCAGCAGAGATGATTTTGTTATTTACTTATAATAGATCTAATATCTGGCCAGTTCAGGACATTGGATTATTAAGAGCAATATCAAATAACTATAAAAAAAAATATTTTCCACCTGAAACTTTTATAAAAAAACTTCAAAAAAGATTTTCTCCATATTGTTCTGTTGCCACTTGGTATTTGTGGCGTTCAATTGATGACGATACTATTCAGTATTAGCACCCTCCACGATAAACATATGTCTTTTTGTAGTTTGTTCTGCATAAGACCAAGCTTTTAAATAATCTTCTGAGTCATGGCAAGATATGGCCTTATCATAACTGGGAAATTCCCAAATGACAGTCCTTAATATTTTGTCACCACTATAATATTTTAGTTTGCCTCCTCTAACTACAGGAGTACCACCAAATTTTTTTATAACTGGTATTGCATTTTCACCATATTTTTTTAGGTTATCTTGATCTGAAATCTCTGTATACAAACTCACCCAATATGCCTTCATATTTGCCCCTTTTCTAAGTTATTCCATTCCTTCAAATATCATATGTTCTCTAATTACATTATCTTTAAGATATGTTCTTGCCTCAACATATTCTTCAGAATCGTAGCATTTTTTTGCAGTTTCCACGTCTGGGAACTCTGCAAGTGCTATTCTAACCATTTCTCTACCCTCAAGTGCAATGTTATTAGCACTTCGAGCTAAAATTTTTCCAGAATGTTTTAATACAGCTTCCTTTGCTTTATCTGCATATTTTTTCATTCTTTCAGGGTCTTTAATTTCACTGTAAGTTGCAATCCAGTAACCTTTCATAATTCTCCTTTTTAATTTTTTTTTTTTATGTTACCAAATTTTATGGCAGAAAAATTAATAATCAATTATGAAGATTATAAATTAGCAGTTGAAAAGTTAGCTCTTACAATTGAAAAAAATTACAAACCATCTGTTTTAGTCGGAATAATGAGGGGTGCAGCACCTATAATTGATATGCTATCAAGAATATTTAAATTGCCCACTGCTTATGTTGTTATTCAAAGTTATTCTGGAGAAACTGTAGAAAATAAACAGGGCGAACTTATTTTTGCAAGAGACATAAGCTCAATAGCTAAAAACGAAGACTTTAAAAATGTTTTATTAGTGGATGATTTATCTGATACTGGTCTTACATTAAATGAAAGTATTAAATGGTTAAAAAATTACGCTCCAGTGAAAAACTATATTCAAGAAATAAAAACAGCTTGTCTTTGGAAAAAAAAATCTTCTTCTTTTACTCCAGATTTTTGTCCAATTTTACTAGATGGAGATCCTTGGATAGTTCAACCTTCAGAATATTATGATGAAATAGATATTAATGGCTTAAAGAAAAAACATTCATAAAAAAAAGGCCAACTTATATAGTTGGCCTTTTTAATTTTTTCTTTAAAAATTATTTTGGAATATCTCCCTCAACACCTTTTACATAAACGCTCATTCCAGCTAACATTCCATCATCAGCAACTTTTCCTTCAGCAACTAATATATTACCTTTTTGGTCATATATAGGACCTGTGAACGAATGAACTTTTCCAGATGCTAGATCTTTTTGAAGCTGCTCTACTTCTTTAACTAACTCAGCACCCATTGCAGAATTATATGGTCCCATAGCAACCATACCTTCCTTTAATCCATGCCATGTATCTTGTTGATTCCATGTGCCATCTCTTGCAGCAATAGCTCTTTCAACATAATATGGTGCCCAATCATCTATAATTGAAGTCAAAATTGATTTAGGAGCAAATCTCTGCATGTCACTTGCTTGACCAAATGACCAAACACCCGCTTTCTCCGCTGTTTGAACTGGTGCTGTACTATCTGTATGTTGCATAATTACATCTGCACCTTGATCGATTAAAGCTTGCGCTGCTTCAGCTTCTTTACCTGGATCGTACCAAGTAAACACCCATACAATTTTAGTTTTAATATTTGGATTGACCTTTTGAGCAGCAAGAGTCATTGCGTTAATTCCTCTTATTACTTCAGGAATTGGAAAAGATGCAATATAGCCAATAGTGTTTGTTTTAGTCATTTTTCCAGCTATATGGCCTAAAAGAGTTCTTCCCTCGTAAAATCTTGCAGAATAAGTAGAAACATTTGAGTGCTCTCTTTTATAACCTGTTGCGTGTTCAAATTTTACATTTGGAAAATCTTTTGCAACTTTGTTTGTTGGATCCATATATCCAAAACTAGTTGTAAAAATTAAGTCGTGGCCAGATTGAGCCAGTTGTCTTATCACTCTTTCTGCATCAGCACCTTCTGGAACACTTTCAACAAATGTTGTTTTTATTCCAGCTGCCTCAACAGCGTTTCTACCTTCGTGATGTTGAAATGTCCATCCATGGTCACCAGTTGGGCCAACATAGACAAAACCAACTTTAAAATCTGCATTTGAGTTTACACTAAACCCAAGTAGAAAAATTGCAGAAATTAAATATTTAAAAAAGTTTTTATACATTTTGAATTTCCCCTTTAAATTTTTTTTGTGAAGCTTTAAGTTAATCAAAATTCAAAAAAAAAAAATAATTATTTTCGAATAGCTAACATTACTTTTCCTTATAGAATATTCTTCCTAAGGAGGTTGGGGTATTCAGTTTTATTTTTCTACTGTCACGAGAGATTACAACTAAAACTATTATTGTCATTAGATAAGGTAATGCACTTAAAAATTGAACTGGTATTCTAAACCCAATTGCTTGCATATGTAATTGTAGAATTGTAATACCACCAAAAATTAAAGCACCAATTAAAACTTTTATAGGACTCCAGGTTGCAAATACAACTAAAGCCAAAGCTATCCATCCTCTTCCAGCTGTCATATTTTCAATCCACTGTGGAGTGTATATTAGAGATAGATATGCACCTGCTAAGCCACACATAGCTCCTCCGTAGAGAATACAACAGTATCTAACTAGAATAACATTTATACCTTGATTAGATGCAGAAACAGGCGAATCACCAACAGCTCTAACAACTAAGCCTAATTTGGTTTTTTTCAAAAAATAATTAGTTAAAAATGGTAAAGCAAAAGCAAAATATAAAACTATAGAGTGTCCAAATAATATTGGACCAAAAAACGGAATACTTTCTTTTAAACTTGAAAATAAAATTGGAAATTCTTTTCCAGGGATACCAACAAAATTTTTTCCTAACATTGCGGATAAACCGATGCCAAAAATAGTTAATGCCAAACCCGTTGCAACATGGTTTGTAAGAAGAGATTGTGTTAAAAATCCAAAGATTAATGAAATTATAACTCCTGATAACATAGAGCCTACGATTGCTATAAATAGGTTGTCTGTTATTACCATTAAAGCAAAACCAGATATTGCTCCGATTATCATCATTCCTTCGACACCTAAATTTAAAACGCCCGATCTTTCAGTAATCAATTCACCTGAAGCAGCAAGTATTAATGGCACTGATGAAGCCATTATTGATCCTATCAGAATTCCTATAAAACTAATGTCTAAGCTCATTTTTTTTTAAATTTAAAATTTTAACTTTGAAAAAAAGCAAATAATCAGATGCGAGTAAAAAAAATAAGATCATACCTTGAAAGACTTGGCCGGTATATTTTGGTATTTGTAAAAAAATTTGAGCCGTTTCAGCACCGAGGTATGTCAATGCAACAACCAAAGATGCAAAAATTATGCCAAAAGGATTAAGACGACCTAAAAAGGCAACAATAATTGCTGTAAAACCATAATCGGGGGATATCATTCTATGCAGTTGTCCAATAGGCCCAGTAATTTCACCAACTCCAGCTAATCCCGCACAAGCACCACTTATCATAAAAACAACCAAAATCATGGTTTTTCCTTTAAACCCAGCATACTTAGCAGTTTTTAAACTTAGACCAGACACTTTAATCTGAAAGCCTAAATAGGTTTTATAAAGAATAAACCAACTCAACATAACTGCTGCAAGAGCTAAAAAAATACCAGCATGAATTCTCAAACCTTCAAATAATAATGGCATTCTAGATGAGTCACTAAATTGTCTTGTTTCAGGAAAATTAAAACCTTCAGGATTACTCCATGGCCCAACTACTAAGTAATCTAAGAGTAGCTTTGAAACGTAAACCAACATAAGACTAACTAAAATCTCGTTTGTATTAAAATATGTTTTAAGGATTGCTGGGATAAGTGCAAAGAACATTCCCCCGATTGCTCCAGCAAGTATAACTAAAGGCAGTATATAAAAACCTTCTTGATTATAAAATAAAAGAGCAACTCCTCCTCCTACAATCGCACCAAAAGTTAATTGTCCTTCTGCACCAATATTCCAATTATTACTTTTAAAACAAAATGATAAACCAATAGCAATTAAGCATAGGGGGGTTGCTTTGAGTAACAATTCACTAAAACCATATAAGTTTGAAATTGGAGTTATAAAATAAAACTTAAGTGCTTCTATTGGATTAAAACCTAAAATATAAAAAATTATACCACCACCTAAAATTGTAAGTATGATTGCAATAAAAGGAGTAAAAAAATATAATGCCATTGGTACATCATTTCTTTTTTCAATTTTAATCAATGGAACCTCCTCCCATTAGAACTCCTAATTTTTCTGGAGTGACCTCCACCGAAGGCATTATTTTTGAGAGCTTGCCTTTGTAAATAACTGCAATTCTATCACTGAGTTTTAATAACTCCTCTGTGTCTGTAGAAATCAAAATTGTTGATTTTTCTTGATCATTAATTTTTATAAGTGTTTCATGAATATAATTGATTGCACCTACATCGAGTCCCCATGTTGGATTGTAACAAATTAATAATTCCGGAGCCGTAATTAATTCTCTCCCTAAAATAAGTTTTTGCAAATTTCCACCCGATAGAAATTGACTTTTTAATTCAACATTGTCTGTATTTACTGAGAAATCAGATAATATTTTCTTTGAATGCTCTTTAATTTTTTTTTCATTTACTAAACCTTTTTCAAAAAAATTTGATGACTTAAAATTATTTAAAGCTACATTTTCATAAATTTTTAATTCAGGTACAGCCGCTTGAGATATTCTATCTTCAGGCGAAAAAGCCATTAAATACTCTCGTCTTTGCTTTGGATTTAATTTAGCAATTTCCTTATTTCGAAAAATAATTGATGTATCTGGTGTAATTATTTCCCCACTCAAAATTTGAAAGAGTTCGTTTTGACCATTGCCAGAAATACCCGCTATACCCAAACATTCTCCTTTCTTTACAGAAAAATTTAGATTAACTAAATTTGTTTCAAAAGGATCATCGCTATAAAAATTTAAATGTTTTACTTTAAATATCTCATCTTTATTTTTGGAAATATTAATTTTTTTCTTAATTTTTGCTAGTTTTTGGCCAACCATCTTATTCGCGAGAGTTTCAACTCTTTCATTTTGTGTTTGGCTAACAGATACAACCTTACCTTTTCGCATTACTGCAACCTCATCGCATAAAGACAAAACTTCTTTTAACTTGTGAGTAATGTAAATAATTAATATTCCTTCATCACAGAATTTTTTTAAAGATATAAATAATTCCTCGGTTTCCTGCTCAGTCAAAACAGATGTAGGCTCGTCCATGATTAGAACTTTAGGGCTTCTTAAAAGACATCTTATAATCTCAACTTTCTGCTTTTGCCCTGCAGATAAATTTAATACAGGAACATCAAGGTCAATACTAAAGTTATATTTTTTTAATATTTCATTTATTCTTAACCTTAAACTTTTGTTATCTTCAGTTGCATCTATACTTAAGTTTTCAAATACTGATAAAGTTTCAAATAAATTGAAATGTTGAAAAACCATTCCAATTTTATTTTTTTTGGCATCGAGTGGAGAGCTTAATTTTAAATTTTTTTCATTTAAAAAAACCTCACCATTATCTGGGCTTATTACACCAGACAGAATTTTTACTAATGTGGATTTTCCAGCTCCGTTCTCTCCTAATAGCGCGTATATTTTTCCACTTTTAAATTGAAGAGATACATTATCATTAGCTATACACCCTGGATATATTTTTGATATATTTGATATTCTTAAGTCTGTTGCCATAGCATTTCTTTAATATAATAAATCAATAACTCAATAATCTTTAAAATTTCCTATCTTTTCAAATTTGTATTAAATTCAAACAATTTAATGAAAGTTTTGAACAAATTGTTAACATAATTCAACTTTAGGTATGTATTAATGATTGTTGCTTTTAAAAATATTACTTTATCAAAAAAATTTATTGCTCTTTTTATCACATTAACAATAATTTTTTTAACTGGATGCCAAACAATTAAAAAGAAATCTGATGAAGTGGCTGAAAAAGAGAATGAAAAATTTGGTCAATTCGTTGGAAAAGAAGTTAATGAGATGAGATTAGAATTAGGCTCACCTTCAGAAGATTTTGTCAATGAACTTGGAAATGAAATGCTTATCTACAAAACAAAAAAATATGGAATTCCTTGTGAGAGAAAATTTGAGGTGAATGCATCTGGAGTTATTATCGGATTTAGCTCTAGTGGATGTATTTAGTCTTGTGGGGACTAGCCCCACAAGCAAGGTACTTATTTAATTTCAATAAGTTTTTTTTTCTTATGTTCCGGGATAATCCTTTCACATGCAATTGTTAAAAGACCATCTTTTAACTCTGCACCATTCACTTTTACATCATCAGCAATTGTAAATGATCTCGCAAATTGTCTTTGCGATATACCTTTATGGATTATCTCTCCATCTTGATTTTTGTTTTCACTTCTATCAACTTGTTTAGTTCTTACAGTTAATAGATTATCTTCAAACTCTACCTCAACATCTTTTTTGTTAAAACCAGCTAAAGCAACTTCAATTGAGTAGTTATCTTTGCCTGTTCTTCTTATGTTGTAAGGCGGGTAGTTTGATTGCATACTTAAACCACCATTGCCCAACATGCTTTCGAATTGGTCAAACATATCGTCAAAACCAATAGAGAAAGGCCGAAGTGAGTTGAAAATTGATAGATCCTTACTTGTCATATTATCCTCCTTTAATTAAGCAAGTTTATTTATTGCTAGCCCCATTTGGCGACTAACAATGTTTATATGGTAATTAATTTTGATATTTCAAGATCAAGTGTTTAATTTTCCAGCTATTTTCAAGGCGAACGCGTAGTCAACTGCAATCTCCTCAATTGCTCCATCTCTTCCAGATTTTCCTCCATGACCTGCATTCATTTCTGTTTTTAATAAAAGTAAATTGTTATCCGTTTTGTAATCCCTTAATTTTGCAGTAAATTTTGCTGGCTCATCAAATAATACCCTGTTATCACTTAAACTTGTTGTTATCAAAATGTTTGGGTAATCCATCTTTTTAATATTGTTATAAGGTGCATATGAAAATATGTAATCAAAGTGTTCTTTTTTATCTTTAGCATTCCCAAATTCATCAAATTCGCCGACTGTTAATGGTAACGAATGGTCTAAGTTCGTAGTCAATGAGTCAACGAAAGGAACAGCCATAACAATACCCAAAAATAATTCAGGCGCTTGGTTAACAACGGCTCCCATTAAGAGACCTCCAGCAGATCCACCCATTCCAATAATGTTACCTTTAGACGTAAACTTTTTTTCAATTAAAAATTTTGCAGAAGCAATGTAATCTTCAAAAGTATTTTTCTTATTTAATAACTTTCCTTCTTTCCACCATTTCATTCCTTTTTCCATACCGCCTCTAATATGAGAAGTTACCCATATAATATCTCGCTCTATTAAACTTATTCTGGTTGAAGAAAAACTTGGTGACATAGAACTACCGTAAGATCCATACCCATATAATAATAATTTTGCAGATCCATCTAATTTAGTTTTTTTATGTCTTGTTATAGTTATAGGAACCATTCTTCCGTCATGAGAGGTACACTCTAATCTTTCAACTATGTAGTCATCAGAATTATGGCCACTAGGAATCTCTTGTTCTTTAACTAATTTTTTCTCCTTTGTTTTAAGATTGTATAGGTAAGTCCTTCCAGGAGTTTTTGGTGATGAATATGATAAATAAACAGTATCAGTATTTCTATCTCTTTGGGTTAATGAAACACCAGGTACTATAACTTTTTCATCTGAAAAAAATATTTCTTCTTCTTCATCATTTTTTGGATTTCTTAATATTAATTTTGATAATGCATTAGAAGTTTCAGATCTTATAATCCAATCATTTAAAAAAATTAATCCTCCAATTAAAACCTCTTCTCTTGCAGGTATAAATATTTCCCACTCCTTTTTTTCTAAATCATTTGTCTTTTCGATCTTAAAATCTTCTGCATCTTCATTTGTATGTTTATAGAAATTACCATTCCATGAATTGACCGAATATATTATCCCTCTTTTTCTTTTATCAATTAGTTTTGGTTTTGGAATTATTTCATCTACTTTAAAATAATACTGTTCGGACGTATTATGATCAGATGATGTAATAAAAAAATACTTTTCATCAGAGCTAAGACCTATTCCTACAGTAAATGCTTCACTTTCTTCTTTAAATATAAGAATATCTTTACTAGTAGGAGTTCCAATTTCATGCCTGTAAATTTCTCTTGGTCTGTGATTGTCATCAAGCTTAGAGTAAAAAATATATTTGTCATCTAAGCTAAATGTTATTCCACCACTTGTATTTTCAATTTTTTCACCAACTTGCTCTCGACTTTTAATATCTCTTATATGTATGGTGTAATATTCAGATCCTTTTAAATCTAATGAATAACCAAGTAATTTATCATTATAACTAACTTCTAAGTCTCCAAGCCCAAAATATTCTGTTTTAAGCTTTTCTTTTTCTAAATCACCATTCCAAATTTCTTCTATTTCATCAGAATGAATTTTTTTTCTTAACTTTATAGAATAATTTCCTTTTGTTGTTGTTTTTGTCCAGTAACTATATCTTACATCTTTAAACGGAAGAGACTCATCATCAAGTTTAATTCTTCCTTTAATCTCATCGAATAAAACTTTTTGAATTTCTTTTGTATCTGACATTTGATGACTAAAATAATCATTTTCATCTTCAAGATATTTTCTCACCTCTGGCAATAATTTTGAACTATCTTTCAATACTTCAAGTATATTTTCCTGATGTATCCAACTATAATCATCTTCCCAAGTTACGTTGTGACAAGATTTTAATTCTGGTTTTTTTTTAAGCTGTGGTATTTTCATTTAAATTTAATTAATTTATGAATATTTTTTTTGCAATACTAATAATCTTTATAATTCTTTATATTTTACTTAATTGGTTTGCCAAAACTTCAACAAAAAAAATATCAAAATTTGTAAGAACATTTATTATAATTTCTTCAATATTGTTAGCGGTAATAATGGCATATGCAGGAAGATATATATTTTCCTTACCATTTATGTTGGCTATTTTGCCTTTAATTAAAACGAAAGCAGGTATTTCTTTATTTCAGCTATTTAGATTATGGGGACTTTTTAGAGTTTTAAAAAATTCTGGCAGATTTAATTTTAATCAATTTAATCAAAATATGTCATCTCAGAATATGAGTTTAGATGAAGCATATAGAATTTTAAATTTAGATCCCAAAAAAAAATATACAAAAGATGAAGTGATGAATTCTTATAAAAAAATTATGAAAAAAATTCATCCAGATAGAAGTCCAGAATTAAATAATATTGCTACTTTAGTAAACCAAGCCAAAGACACAGTCTTAAAATCCGTTGTTTAAGTATTACTTAGAATTGATTTGTACACTTGTTCGACCTTAATTAAATTTGGATCAATTTCACTTCCATGTGTAATATTATTAACATTATATCCTTCAGGAATAATTCTAATATGATTAGGAGTATAATCCGTATATGCTTTTGGTGAGTCCAATAAAATCACAAGGCTTGGTTTGCCAGATTGTGATGAAATATGTGAACCAAATGAATCATTCCCCACATACATATCTGCAGAAGCTATGAAAGGTATTACTTCTGAGATATTTTTGTTACTAAGATCTGTAATATTATCTCCTTCAACCTTATCCATTATTTCTTGAGCAATTAATTTTTCATTAGGACCACACAAAATAAAAAAATTAAATTTATTTAGTTTATTTAACTCATTTATTAGATTTGAAAAATTATCAGTGCCCCATTTTGTTGTTGGACCTGAAGATCCAGCTCCTATTACAATATTAAATTTTGATTTATCAAAATAAGTTGAGACACTTTTAAGTTTATTTTCATTTATGTGAATTTTTGTGTAAGTTTGACATTTCTCTATGTTTAATACATTCGCAGTAAACTTTTGTGCTGCGTTGATTAAATGAAGATTTTTCTTTTTAAATAAAGGATAGTGATAAATATCTTTTATTCCAGCTAACTTACACGCGATGAATATTCTAGGACTTGGATAATAAATAAATATTTTATCAAAATTGTATTTTTTTAATTCCGATGAAAAACTAAATATATTTTTAAATTTATTATATTTTTTATTTATTACTATGACTTCTTTAATTTTAGGATCATCCTCTAATGCATCCGACAAATTATTGCATAACGTAAAAACTGTTAGAGGTCCAAACTTTTCAGATAACTGATGCAAATAACTAAGATGTAACAAATTTGCTCCAAGACCTATATAGCTAAGATAAACACAAACTTTCATAAGTATTTAGAATATATTTTTTTATTATTTTTTTCTTAAATCTATTCTATAATTATAGTCATATAATTAAGTTATGATTAATGGAATATATGCAGCTACATTGTCAGTATTAGATAAAAATCTGGCGCTAAATATTGAAAAAACGATTAAATATGCTGAAAATCTGATCGACAAAGGTTGCCATGGAGTAGTTTTTTTTGGAAGTACTGGACAATCACAACTCATATCTCTTTCAGAAAAAATTCAATTAATCAATTTGTTACCAAAAAGTAATTATAGAGATAAATTTATAATTGGAACCGGTCTTAATTCGCTAGTTGATAATATTAATTTGATAAAAATAGCCAAATCAAATGGGTTTAATAAATTTTTAATTATGCCCCCTGCCTATTATAAGTATAGCGATCACGATGTGATTAATTTTTACTCAAGAATAATAGATGAAATTAATGAATGTAAAATAATTTTATATAATTTCGAAAAACTCTCAGGATATAAATTTAGTATTGATTGTGTTGAAGAGTTAGTAAAAAAATTTCCAACTCAAATAGTTGGAGTAAAAGACAGTTCTTATAATTTGTATGAAAATTTGAAAATAGATAATTTTTCAGTAATGCCAGGTTCAGAATCAAAATTATTGAAAGGACTTGAATTAGGTTGCTCTGGAATAATTACAGCAACAACAAATGTTACTTCAATTTTGGCAAGAGATGTTTACGATAAATTTCAAAATGGATCGGATCAATCTTCAAACGAAAAGTTGTGTTTAGTAAGAAGCATTTTTGATAAATTTAATTTAATCTCTGGATTACATACCTTCATGGCACAAATTGATCAGGACTATCAGAATTTAATTCCACCATTGAAGTTATTAAATGAAAACGAAAAAAAAATATTTTTTGATGAACTTCAAAAGCTTGATTTTGATTTTAAGCATTTAAAAGCAGCATAATGAAACTTATAAATTTTTTAAATGATTTATTCAAAGAAGATGGCTTTATCTTAATAGATTATAATTCTAACAGATATGTTATAGGAAAGCCTTTGAAAGAAATTCCTATAGAATTACAATTGTTAGACAAAAGTTTGCATAAAAAATTACTTTTCCATCCTGATTTATATTTTGGTGAAGCATATACCAATGGCTCTTTAAGATTAAAAAATGGAACCTTGACGGAATTTCTTGATATAGCTTTTAAAAATATTGGAAGAGCAGATATTAATATTTATGGAAAGACATTAAATAAAATAAAGGGAACTTTAAAATATTTAACAAGTTTTAATAAAATTGTTAAATCTAAACAAAATGTTGCACACCATTATGATATTTCAGAAAAATTATATGATTTGTTTCTTGATAAAAAAAGACAATATTCATGTGCATACTTCAAAAATGAGAATGATACCTTGGAAACTGCTCAAGAAAACAAAATTGATCACATAATTAAAAAACTTCACATACAACCTAACCAAAAAGTTTTAGATATTGGATCTGGTTGGGGAACACTTGCAATTGACATTGCAAAAAAAACAAAAGCTTCGGTAACTGGAATAACACTTTCAGAAAACCAATTAAAATATAGTCAAGAAAAAGCTAAAGAATTAAATTTAGATAATCAAGTTGAATTTAAATTAATAGATTACAGACAATTGAATGAAAAATTTGATAGGATAGTTAGTGTTGGAATGTTTGAACATGTTGGAAAAAAATTCTATCAAACCTATTTTAATAGAGTGTCTCAAATGTTAAAAAAGGATGGAGTAGCTTTGATACACACAATTGGATCAAATCTACCACCTAGAGACCCACAGCCTTGGATAACAAAATATATATTTCCTGGTGGATATACCCCTAGTTTAAGCGAAATAGCAAGGCCAATAGAGGATTCTGGACTTATAGCTACAGATATAGAGATTTTAAGGATGCACTATGCTCACACATTAAGAAATTGGAGAGAAAGATTTCTATCAAAAAAAGATCAAGTTTTAGAAATGTTTGATGAAAAATTTTTAAGGATGTGGGAATTTTATCTTACAAGTTGTGAAATGGCTTTTAAATGGGGAGATCAAGTTGTATTTCAACTTCAGCTAACTAAAGATATTAGATCTGTTCCTAATACTAGAGACTATATTTATTAAAAATTAGCTGATAAAGCTGTATTTCTTAAATGAAAAAAAAGAGAAAAAAAACTAGAAAAAAAAGTCTAAAAACAAAAGTTAAAAAATCAAAAAAAAAAATCAAATCAAAATTAAAAAAAAAAAGATCCAAATTAAAGAAAAAAATAAAAAAGGGATTAAATCAAAGAAAAAAAGTAAAAAAAGATAAATCAAAGACAAGTACTGAAAAGGGTATTATTTCAAGAACAGTCAGACTTGAGGAAGATTTAAAAAATAAGTTTTCATTTAAATTTAGTTTTAATTTATTGGTGATTGATAAATTAATACAAAAATTTTTTCAAAGTATAGAATTTAGATTAATTCGTTTTAAAGAAATAAGAGCTGAGGAAAAAAGACAAATTAAACTAGAGAAAATAGAACAGGCAGAAAAAGAAAAAATCGAAATTGAGAAACAAAAGAAAGCAGATGAAGAAGCTTTTTTAAAAGAAAAAGAAATCCAGTTAAAAGAAGAACAAAAATTAGAAAGAGAAAGAGCAAAAGATATAAAATTATTTTTAAGAAAAGAACAGGCCATACTAAGAAAAGAGCAGGCGGAGAGACAAAAGAAATTTTTACAAGAATTAAAATTAGAAAAACAAATAGAAAAGTTTAGAATAAGAGAGGTAAAAGAATTAGAACAATTAGAAAAATTAGCTTTAAGAGAAAAGAGAGAAGATTATTCAGGATTACAAGAGCGTATCGAAAAATTAAAATTAAAATATCAACAAATAAGAGATCAGAAAATAAGAGAACGAGTTGAGGCTCTAGGTGTAGAAACGCAAGAAGGAGACGATAGAGCAAAATTACTTCAAAGAGAAAGGGAGTATACTTTAGCTAGGCAAAAAATTGAGTTTGCACTTGAAAGCTTCTACAGAAGTGCGAATAGTTTAGTTTTTCAACTTAACAAAAGATATATAACTAAACATATGTCTATCTTGAGATGCATAGACAGAAGATTCGAAACTGGAGAGATATTTATAAAATGGGATGAGACAATTGATGATGAGTGGTTAATACTAATTTATATTAAAAATAATTCTCCAGATGAAGGTATAGTAATTGAAGATAAAACAAATGAAGAAAAAAATATTTCACATGAATTTAAACCAAGTGAAATTTTTAAAGCCTCAGATTTAATGGTAGATTCATTAACCCAGCTGATTGCAAAAAAAAGATCTAAGAACAATTAAATTTGTTGGTCTTTGATAATTTTTTCTATTAACTTTATATTTTCTCCACTTTTGATTAATGGATAAATAGATTTTGCTTTTCTCAAGTCATCAACTGCTTTTTCATATTCCTTTAAGCTTAAGTATATTTGCGCTCGTCCTGATAATGCTCCAAAATGTCTTGGCTCTAGATCTAAAACTTTTTCAATATCATCTAACGATTTCTCATAATCCCCCAATATAAATAGTAATGTTGCTCTCTTATTCCAACCCTCCGCCCATTTTGGGTCCTCATTAATCACATCTGTAAATAGTTTTAATGCCATTCTATACTGCTGATGGTACATGGAATAAGTTCCGTTCTCTAATTTGTTCGTCAGATAATCATTGTTTGGGTGTCTTGTCCATTTATTCCAAATTTGATCCTCTAGCTTTTCTGCTTGTTGTAAATTTTTTGCAGTAAGCAATTCTTTAAACAATATATTTAAATTGTCCGAATACACATTATTTGTACTTACAAATAAAAATATAATTATAAAACTTACATATTTTTTAATCACTGACATATACAGATACTCCTCTAGAATTAATGTCTACATCAAATTTTTTATGCAATGGTGGAAAAGCTCTTTGAGAACAATCCAGTCTATCACAAGTTCTACATGAAACCCCTACAGGTATCTCTGATTTTTTATCATTCAAATCTAAGTTTTCCGTATAAACAAAATCTCTTGCATATTTGGCTTCACATCCAAGTCCAATAGATAACATACTTTTTTTTTGTCCATATCTTCCTATGCCTTTTTCAACAGTTCTTGCTATACATACATACTTTTCACCATTAGTCATTTTACTTACTGCAGCCTGTATAACACCAGGTCTAGAAAAAGCTGAATATACATTCCATCGAGGACAAGCACCACCATAACGTGGTATTTCTATACCTGACAATGAAAATCTTTTTGAAATATTACCAGCTACATCAACTCTCAAAAAATGAAATGGAACCCCAGGTAATTTTGGATCATTCAAACATGTTACTCTATGTGTGACTTGTTCGAACGAAGTTGCAAAAGTATTTTGCAATAACTCTAAATCATATTTAAGTTTTTTACATTCATAATGAAATAATTTGTAGGGCATTAAAATTGCTGCACCACAATAATTTAATAAAGCAACTTTTGTTAATTTTTTCGATTCTTCATTTGGATAATTAAAAGTATCAAGATAAGAATTTATTATGTCACTAGCCCCCTCTTGTGCAATTTGAGCTGCAGCATGTAATTTCTTTGTTTCAAGAGACAAATAATCAGACAATAGTAACTTTCTATTTTTGTTATCATAAATTTTTGAAAAGGGTTTTCCTTCCTCAGGAATTATATCTTGTACTTCAATTTTATACTCTGATTTTAAATAATCACATAAAGCAATATATCTTGTTCTATTATTTTGTTTTATTTGTTCAAAGATTTGATTTGCAAATTCCTCTAGTTTTGGAAAAAAATTTCTATTTTCTTGCAAAAAATCTGAAATTACTTCTCCAGGAAATGAGTTTTTTCTATTATCAACAATTTTTCCTGAAAGTTTTTCAATTTTGTTAACCAATTCATGATCTTTTTTTTTCAAAATGTCTCCTAATCTTATTAGAGCTTTACCAATTTTTGGATTACTATTTGCCAGATCTTTAACTTCTGGACCAACTATATCCAAATCTTCAAAAAGTTGATCATCAAGCAATTCTGAAATTGTGTTGACCATATTGATATCTGATTTATTTGTTAGATCGCTAATATTGATGCTTAACTCCTCACAAATTTTTAAAAGTAATTCCCCGTCAATTTTTCTTTTACCACCCTCGATTAAAGCTAAATAACTTGGTGAAATGTTAAGTTGTGAGGCTAGTTTGTTTGCCTGCATACCTAGCTGTCTTCTAAAAGCTTTTATTTTTGGACCAATGTTTAATTCTACTTGACTCATTTACTATTTGTAAACTTTGTAAATTATTATTTACAAAAAATTTATTGTATTTACTAGAATTTTAACATTTTTAGTGGATTTTGTAAATATTGTAAATTATAAAGTTTACATGGACAAAAATACTATAAAAAACATTGAAACTAGTTCTCAAACTACAAATCACCAAGAGCACCAAGAGCATAGAAGCAGAGGGGTTTATTTAAGAGATGACCACTGCGATTGGGGATCAAGTGGAATGAATGAGTTTACAGAAGAATATAACGAAAAGTAAAAAGAATTAGTTTTTTTAAAGGGGGAATAATGTCAGCCGAGAAAATCTCGTACGAGTTGAAAAGATTTGCAGGAATACAAAGGGATTATAAGCCAGATGAAGTAGAAAGGTTAAGAGGATCTATTAGAATTGAGTATTCAATGTGTAAACAGCAATCTCAAAAACTCTGGAGATTGTTGAATACAGAGCCGTATGTAAACACACTTGGTTCTTTATCAGGAAATCAAGCTGTTCAACATGCAAAAGCAGGTTTAAAAGCGATCTATTTAAGTGGTTGGCAAGTTGCAGCAGACGCAAACAGTGCTGGTGAAATGTATCCTGATCAATCTTTATATCCTTACGACAGCGCACCTAAATTAGTTGAGTCTATGAATAATTCTTTAATTAGAGCTGATCAAATTCAGCATATGGAAATAGCAGATGGAGATATGAATAGCAGCGAAAGAACTGATTACATGTTGCCAATTATTGCAGATGGTGAAGCAGGATTTGGTGGGCCATTAAATGTATTTGAGCTAACAAAAAAATTTATAAAAGCTGGCGCAGCCGGAGTTCATTTTGAAGACCAACTAGCTAGTGAAAAAAAATGTGGACATATGGGTGGTAAGGTACTTGTTCCTACTGGAACCATGGTCCGAAATCTAAAAGCAGCAAGATTGGCAGCTGATATTGCCGACGTTCCTCTCATTATTCTTGCAAGAACAGATGCCAACGCTGCGAAACTAATAACAAACGATTTTGATGAAAATGACAAACCGTTTTTAACTGGAGAAAGATCACCTGAAGGCTTTTATTATGTAAAAGATGGTATTGATCAAGCAATCTCAAGAGGGTTAGCTTATGCACCTTACGCAGATTTAATATGGTGTGAAACTGCAACACCTAATTTAGATGAAGCAAAAAAGTTTGCTGATGCAATACATGCAAAATTTCCTGGAAAGATGTTGGCTTATAATTGCTCTCCATCATTTAATTGGAAGAAACATTTATCTGATGATGAGATTGCAACATTTCAAACTAAAATTGGAATGATGGGATATAAATTTCAATTTATAACTTTAGCAGGTTTCCATACGCAAAATATTGCTATTTTCGAGCTTGCAGAAAAGTATAAAAAGGAAGGTATGACTGCTTACTCTAGAATACAACAAAATGAATTTGCTAGAGAAAAAGACGGATATACCAGTGTTAAACATCAACGAGAAGTTGGCACTTCTTATTTTGATGCAGTTTCCAATACAATAAGTTCTGGAAAGAGCTCCACAACAGCAATGGAAGGCTCGACAGAATCTGAGCAATTTTAATTACTCTTTAGCTTTTGGATTTGATCCCAGGCTGAATTAATAGCTCTCATTTTCTTTTTACTTTCCTCAATAACTTCCTGAGGAACTCCTTTACTTAGAAGTAAGTCAGGATGATGTTCTTTACTTAATTTTAAATATCTTTTTCTAATATCTGTAAGATTATCATCAGGTTTGCTCTCTAATACTACATATGGATTGAGTTTATCTGATGATTTTCTACCCTCAACTATTCCATTGAACTGAGCATCACTAAGACCAAATAATTGGGAAACATGTTGTATCATTCTAAATTCTTGATCACTTATATTTCCATCAGCTTCTGCAATATAAAATAATATATTTATAACTTCTTCCAACACATTTATATTTCCTTGATAGATCTGAGCTATTTGTTTTGCATATGGTTCGTAACCAGTACTTTCTTCTTTAGCTTTATTAAAAATTTTTCCAACTTGATCTAATTCATGTTCTGGAATTTTGAGTTTATCTTTTACCGCTATTAATTCCTCTCTACTAACCTGACCGTCTGCTTTACTCAGTTTAGCTGATAAAACTATAAGAGCTAATGCAAAAACTTGTTGAGGTTGTGCAAAAGATTTAAATGTTGATCTTGATCTTGATACTTTTCCACCAATTAAGGAACCTAATAGCATCCCAAACGGTCCTCCTAAAGAAAAACCGATCATCCCACCAATTAAACTTCCCCAGATAGACATATAAAAAAAATTTAATATAATTTAATATATTTATGTTCTCAACTTTTTTAGCTTTAACTTTTTTATTCTTAATATTTATGTGGTCATTGGCCTGGGTAAATTATTATAATAAACTAGATAAAAGATTTGGTTCGTCTTTATGGAGATGGAGTTATGACTATCCAGTGCCAGGTGATAGAGACATTTCTTTTCTTGATGATAAAAAATTTGTTATTTTAAGAAGAAAGAGAAATAGAGCAGTTACAATTATGTATTTTATTTTATTTTTCTCTTTTTTTATATTTTTATCTTTTGTAACCCAGATTTTGTACGCTATTCAACATTAGTTTAGTTGGTGTTTATTTTTTAAATACAAAAAGAACGCTACAATTTCATATCCAACATAAAATAACTGGTAAATGACAGGGAGTTTAAAAAATTTATAAAGAAACTTGTATTTTGGAATACTTTTCCAAATAAGTAAAAAAGCATCAATGCCCACATAGATTTTTCCATCTTGTTCTACATGAAGTCTTCTTAGAAGCTCTTTATCAGTTTTTTTTGTTTCTAATTCAGCATTTTTATTTTTAGTTATGTCTATCCAATTCAAATTTTCTATGTTTTCTTTTTTATAAATATTAATTTCTGCTCTGCAGATTTTGCATGAATTGTTAAAAAAAACCTTCATAATTAAACTATATTTGAATATTTTATTTTTACAAATGTGCCAAATAAGCAGTTGATATATTAATAATCACTACTACATTCTTCAAATGTCAAATTTCTTCAAAGAAACAGATATAGATACATCACAAGCTGAAGCAATTGTTACCGAAACCTTAAAAAATTGTGATGACGGAGAATTATAT
Organism: uncultured Pelagibacteraceae bacterium; assembly: GCA_902612605.1. GTDB lineage: Bacteria > Pseudomonadota > Alphaproteobacteria > Pelagibacterales > Pelagibacteraceae > Pelagibacter. Next base: position 113,363 of record CACMDY010000001.1, on the reverse strand, counting down.
TTAGAAAATCATAAATCTGAGTCTATTGTTTTAGATGATAATAAAATAAAGAGTTCAACCTATAACTCTGATCAGGGATATGGTTTCAGAGCTGTGACAGGCGAAGTTGTTGCTTACTCTCATTCTAATGATATTTCAAAAGAGTCACTAAGAAAATCAAGCGAGAATTTAAAAGATACGTTAAAGTCAAAAAAAGGAACCTATAATCATGAAATTCCTAAAACTAACAGCAAATATTATGAAAATATTAATCCTATTGAAAGCAAGACTTTCGACTCGAAGATAGATTTACTCAACAGTGTTAATAATTATTTAAGATCAAAGGGCTCAATTGTAAATCAAGTAACTGCAAATTTTTTAGGTGAACATAAATCAATAGAAATTATTAGGTCTGATAATCAAGTTTTGAAAGATGACAGACCATTAGTCAGATTCAACGTTTCCGTCGTATTAGAGAAAGATGGAAAAAAAGAAACAGGTGTTTATGGAGTTGGAGGAAGACAAAGTTATGATGATTATCTAAAAGACGGAAGCTGGAAAGATGTTTGTGATGAGGCTTTTAGAATCGCCAATGTCAATTTAGAGAGCAAACCAGCGCCAGCAGGAGAAATGAAAGTTGTTTTAGGTCCTGGATGGCCAGCAATTTTAATTCACGAAGCAATCGGACATGGTCTTGAGGGAGATTTTAATAGAAAAAAAACTTCAGCGTTTCATAGTTTAATGGGGCAGCAAGTAGCTAGCGAAGGAGTTACGATTGTAGATGACGGGACCTTACATCAAAGAAGAGGAAGTTTAACGATAGATGATGAAGGAACGCCTACTGAAAATACAGTTTTAATAGAAAATGGAATTTTAAAAAACTATATGCAAGACCGTTTAAACGCTCGTCTGATGGGAACTAAGTCAACAGGTAGCGGAAGAAGAGAAAGTTATAAACATGTGGTTTTACCAAGAATGAGAAATACAATGATGTTGTCAGGCAAATATTCACAAGATGAAATGATAAGTTCAGTTGATAAAGGTATTTTCGCTGTAAGTTTTGGGGGAGGACAAGTAGACATAACTTCAGGAAAATTTGTTTTTAACTGTACTGAAGCATATGAAATCAATAATGGCAAAATAGGATCACCAATCAAAGGTGCTACATTAATTGGAGATGGACCGTCAATTTTAAAAGAAGTTTCATTAGTTGGTAATGATATGAAATTAGATCCAGGTATTGGGACATGTGGTAAAGCTGGACAAGGTGTTCCAGTAGGAGTAGCTCAGCCATCAATTCTTATAAATAAGATGACTGTTGGTGGAACAAAACTTTAATCTAAATGATAAGGGATCAGGAATTTTTAAAAGATATAGCGTCTTATTGTATTGAAAACTCTAAAAAACTAGGAGCAACAGATGTGGGTGTAAAAGTAATTCACTCTGTCTCAGAAAATGTTAGTTTTAGAAACAAAAAGTTAGACGAGTCAAATAGAGCAGATAGTTTTGCTGTCAATTTAACTACTTATATAGAGAAAAAAAAATCAAGCATTAATTCATCAGATTTATCTAAATCAAACTTAGAAAAACTAATAGAACGTTGTATTGATGCTACAAAAATTACTCCATCAGATGAAAATAATTCGTTACCAGATAAAGATTTAATGTCAAAAGAGATAAGAGACCTTAATCTCTATGATGAAACACATTATCCAAATGATAAAAAGATTGAATTTTTAAAAAAAGTTGAAGAGACAGCATCAACGGACGAAAAAATAGTTAATACTGAAGCTGGTTTTACCGAAAATAAAAATAATTTTATACTAGCAAATAGCAATGGTTTTTTTGGTGGATACAAAACCTCAAATTTTTCATCTTCATGTGTAGCTGTATCAAGAATTAACGGTGCAATGGAAAGAGATTATGAGTTTGGTAGCACAAGATTCTTAGAAGATATGATGGAACCAGAAGTAATTGGAAAAATAGCTGCCGACAAAGCAATAAAAAAATTAGGTCCAAAAAAAATCAAGAGTGAAAGAATTGGCGTTATATTCGATAAAAGAATTTCCAAAGGAATACTAAGCACACTAGCAAGTGCAATTAGTGCGAGTGCTATTGCAAGAGGAACTTCTTTTTTAAAAGATCAAATCAATTCTGAAGTTTTTCCAAATTCAATTAATATCATTGATGATCCAAAAATTGAAAAAGGATTAGGTTCCCAAAACTTTGATAGCGAGGGCGTTGAAACCAATTCTTTGAAACTAGTTGAGAATGGTATTTTAAAAAATTATTTAATTGATACTTATTATGGTAAAAAGTTAAATTTAAAATCTAATGGTAGGTCTGGAGGAACAACAAACTTATATTTTGAAAATGGTACCTTAAGTTTTAAAGATTTGCTAAATTCAGAAAAAAAGTTTCTATATATAACAGAGACTATAGGCCATGGAGGCAATATTATTACAGGAGATTACTCAGTTGGAGCGTCAGGATTTATGGTTGAGGATGGAGAATTAACTTACCCAGTAAGTGAAATAACTATAGCTGGAAATTTTAAGGAAATGTTTAAGAATATTACTTTGGCAAATGATTTAGAGATGAAGTACTCAACAAATGCTCCTACTTTGTTGATTAATCAAATGACGGTAGCGGGAAAATAATTATTGAATTTTTTTTAGTCTATATTCCCATAAACCCATTCTTTTATAAGCCACTTTTATAATCAATGCTTTTTTTTTATCGTACCATATTTCAAAATTTAATTTTTTATCATCAGATAGATTTGGGTTGGTAGAAAAAAGTCTAAAATGTTCTACATCATATTCTTTATTATAAAGTTTAATTTTTTCTTTTCCTAAAAATTCTATGTTTTGTTTTTTTACACTTCCAGATAATGGACTTATTTGTGTCTCTGTTTGCAAAATTCTATGATTCCACCAATGACCAATTATATTTTCTCTATCCGCCTCACCCTTGTATGATGAACCATCAATTATAAACTTCTCTTTTTTTTCATCAAAAATTAAATTTACATATTTTCTCTTATTGTTTTGAAATGTTTCTGAGTTAAATGAAATTAATTGGTCTCCGATATATTCTTCAGTACCTCTACTATTTATGGAGAACACTGTAACACCCAATAATTTTACATTGAAATTAGTCTTATTTTTAACAATAAATTTATTTTCTTCTTTTTTAAATGTGAAAATACTTTCTCCAATTTTTTCATCATCTTTAAATATCTCCATTTCTATGTATGAATAATTTTTATAGTGATCAGTATGTGCTTGCAAAAAAAGAGGAGATAAAACTAATAATATTACTAAGAATTTTCTCATTATTTCATATTATTTTAACTAACTTGTCAGAACTTTATATAGAATTTTTATGTTTAAAAGATAAATAGTCTAAAGAATTATGTTTTTAACCATTAAAAATATTCCCTCAAAATCCTGGAGCTCAGAAAAACCTTTAAATTTAAAACCTAAATTTACAACTTTTTTACTTTTATGTATTGGTTTATCTTTGTTTGGGTTGGGAGAGGGTCTTTTATTAGTTTCTACGACTGGTAATTCTCCATGGTCTGTTCTTGCAGAAGGGTTATCAAACATATTAAATATTTCGATTGGTTTATCTACATTAATAATAAGTATTGTTGTTTTAGGGTTTTGGTTTCCACTAAAACAAAAACCAGGAATTGGTACAATTTTAAATATTTTAATTATAGCAGCCATAATTGATTTGACGCTTTTTCTTTTTGATCCTCCTTTAGCTACTTTTTCAAAATATATTCTTGCTGTATTTTCTGTTTTACTTGTCGGTCTAGGAAGCGGCATATACTTAATTGCAAATTTAGGACCCGGTCCTAGAGATGGATTGATGACGGGTCTAACAAAAAAAACTCAACTTCCTATTGCTTTAATTCGAGCTACTTTAGAAATTTCGGCAGTTGTATCTGGTTGGTATTTGGGAGGAACCGTTGGTCTGGGTACTATAATATTTGCATTTGGGATAGGTCCTGCCGTAGCTTTAGGAATTTATATTGTGGATAAAGTCACGAAGTAAATGTTTTTTGTGGACAATTAGTCGATTGTTAATATTGAATAAAAATTGTAAGTATAAATTATGTCGATAAAAAATTGGATGAAAGAGTCAGCAAATATACTATTTGACGATAGTAAAAATGATTTAAGAGCACTTCCCAAAACTGTAAGACTACAAATATTATTAGTTTTAAGTTTTATATGGACAACAGTATTTAGCTTATATGTATTTTCATATGCCACTTTTGCATTTGGTTGGGCAGGTACATATGTTGCCCATATAGGTTTAATATTTGCCGTTTATTATACATTTAAACAATTTCATAGAGCTGAAGCAAAAGCTGTTAGTGTTTTTAAGACAAAAAATTTTGATCCATTTAAAATCATGACAATTGTTTTTGTTATAGTTTTTATTTTTGTTTTCTCTAAAGGAATTGAAGTATTGACAAGAACAAACTCTTACTCAATTCCATATGATGGACCTAGTAAATCAGCATTTGAAAAGTGGTTACCTTTCACAAAAAAAGAAAAATAAATCATTATTTTCAAGTAATAATTGAGATTTAAATCATAGAATTTTAATTTTTTCTTAAGTATTCTTTTAATTAAATTAATTATGCTCAAATTCATCTCTATAATTTTTTTCTTATTATTATTCTCTTTAAACAGTAAAGCTAAAATTTTAGAAAAAGATTATATTGCCATTTTTACTAAGTATAAAATTGATAAAAGAGATGTTGCTCAAAAAATAATTAATAAATGTATAAAAGAAACTGGAAGAGATTCTCTAGGTAGAGAGAATCTAACAATTACAACTAATAATAACGGTGAAAAAGTATTAGATCATAAAAATGAGAAAGCATTTTTAAGTTGCACTTACACTGGTATTTTGAAAGTTATTAAACCTAAAGCAGGAAATAGTTTAAAAAAAAATGCAGTAGAAGATTTATTGCTTAATAATGAAATATCAATATCTGTTGATGGTTTTAGAGGAGCATCAAGAAGATTTGTTTTTGAGGAAAAAGGATACACTCGCTATGACTCCTTATCAACATTGGGAACAACTAATGGATGGAGATGGAGTAAAACGGGTCAACTTAGAGTATTCATGGATGGGAAAAAAACAACATGGAGAATATCAAAAGACCTTAATGCTTTATCAATAAAATACTCCAAAGATAAAACAATTAATTATTTTTTAAGTTATGAGAAAAAATTATTTGCAAAAAAAAGAAGAGAGAAAGAACAAAAAACATCCGAAGCAAAAAAAATAGCTGAGGAAAAACGCAAAGAAGAAGAAAGAAAAAAAGCTGAACAAAAAAAACTAGCAGAAGAAAAACGTAAAGAAGAAGAAAGACTAGCAGAAGAAAAACGAAAAGAAGAAGAAAGATTAGCAGAAGAAAAACGTAAAAAAGAAGAAAGATTAGCAGAAGAAAAGCGTAAAGAAGAAGAAAAAAGAAAATCTGAAGAATTAGAAAAAAAACTAGCTCTAGTGAAAACTAGTGAATTAGAGGAAAGTCAAAATCTTATAAAAAATATTAAATCATTCATTCAAGTTAATCAGGACGAATTTGAAATAGTTGAATTAGCAAAATATATGATCAAAGTAGAACCTATATTAAGTGGTAGTTACACTGAACAAAATAAGGAAGATGTAAGTGAACTTAAAAAATTTGTATTGGGTTCTCAAAAATTTAAAAAATATTACGAAAATATTACAATAAAAGAAAATAATAAAAAATTAAAAATAATAGATAATGAAATTGATAAACTTAAGGAGTTAGTTGATAATGCTAAGTATTATTTAAAAAACAACTTTAATTCACCATTTGCCATTGACATTGTACAAATTATAGAAATCTCAGAAAAACAACTAAATGACATTGATAGTTTAGAAAATTTAAAAAAATCTTCTGATGATATTAATAAACTTTTTTTAGAGATAGATAAATATACAAATAATTATTCAATTCTTGAGAATGACATCGTTGAGTTAAAAAAATACTTGGCCCAATATATTTCTACAGAGATTGCAATTTCAATAGTTGGTCAAATTGAATTAATAAATGAAACGTTAAAAGAAAATAATCCAGAAAAAATTAAATTATTAATTCTTGAAAATCGTAAATTTTATACCGATGTAATTGATGCGTATGAAACTAAACTACTAGCTGAACAAAAAAAACTAGCAGAAGAAAAACGTAAAGAAGAAGAAAGATTAGCAGAAGAAAAACGTAAAGAAGAAGAAAGATTAGCAGAAGAAAAACGAAAAGAAGAAGAAAGATTAGCAGAAGAAAAACGTAAAAAAGAAGAAAGATTAGCAGAAGAAAAAAGAAAAGAGGAAGAGGCAAAACTTCAGGGGATCTTCAGTAAATATAACGCTAATAATCAATTTCAGAAAGATTTAGTAAGAACTTTGCTTAAAATACCTGGAATTAATTTAGAAAATATTAAATTTTCAAGAGGGGATAGATTGATTGAAGCAGACTTCTCAATAAAAATTCTTGATGATTTCATTGGTATTTCTGGGCTTCAATTAAATAATTTAAATAAAAATGTTTTTTATAAGTTAGTAAAATCTCTTGAAAGATTAGATGTAGAGTCTTCACTATTTGAAGAAAAAAAATGGTTTGATCAAATAAGTGTAGATAATTTTTCATATAACATTGATGGCTCAACTTTTAATTCATCAATAAATTTAAAAAATTTAGAATTTGTAGAATTTTCAAAGAATTTACAATTTATTACAAAGATTTCTAAAGAAATTTATTATGCAGATAAAAATACTGAAATTGGAGTTGCAGCTTTAATGAGCATGTCATTAAAAGAAGTTATTTTTAAAGATTTATTATTTAATGATAAAAATAATAACAGGAAATTTTCTTTCGAATCATTTGATATAAAAAATTTTAGTTTATTTGACTGGGGAAGATGGACTGTAAAAAATTATAAGGATCAAGATAAAAATACTAATACAGAGGTTTATTATGAATATTCAGATTTAAAAAATGTAATATTTGATAAGTCTGAAATTATGAAATATGCCCAAAGTTATAATCCAGAAACTTTCAATTTTAATAATGATTATAAAGTTTTTTTAAATTTTATAAATTCTCTAGGTAGCGGAGTGACAAGAAATATTGTTGTAAAAGATTTATCTACAAAAAATAAGATTGTTACTGCTTCTAGTATCAGTTTAAATAGTTTAAAATTTGACTACATTGATAATGAAAGAAATCAAAAATCACTTACAGAATTTGATATAAATTTTACGGGACTTGATTTAAGTGTAAATGAAGTATCTCCTGAATTTTCAAATTATTTTACTTTAATGGGCTATGATAACATTAAATTTGATTTTGGGACGTCATTAAAATGGGTTACTACAAAAAATATGTTAAATTTTGATATAAATTTAGGAATAACTAAGGCAGCTGATTTAGAATTAAAAACGACTTTTTCGGGATTATCCGCGGAAACTCTTAATATACAAAATGAAGCTGCGCTAGGCGCTTATTTTTTGAGCAATTTTAAACTTAATAATTTGAGTTTATCATTAGTAGACAATTCTTTGAGAGATAATATTTTCAAATTAGCAGCAGCTGAATCAAAAATGACTACGCCCGAATTTAAAAGAGAAATTATAAATCAAATAAATGCTTATACTGCTAGTGCAACCCAAACAAATTTGTTTAATCAATACAAAAAATCAGTTGTAAAATTTATAAATGGTTCAAAAAAAATAGTTATACAAATTTCTCCTAATAACCCAATTTCAATTGCAGAAGTATCGCCTTATTTTTTAACAATGGATTACGATCAAATAATTAGAGTATTAAATTTATCTATAAAGAATTAAAAAATAGTTTAATTAAATTTCAGTGTTCTTTGCTAGCCTCTTCCTAACATGCGGATCGAGCTCAGCCTTTCTTAATCGGCATGAGTTTGGTGTAATTTCTAGCGCTTCATCAGAATTTAACATACTCAATTGTTCAGCAATAGACATCTTTCTTACAGGAGTTAAGACAACATTTTCATCAGTGCCTTGGGTTCTCATATTTGTAAGTTTTTTACCTTTCATGACATTTATAATCATGTCACCAGGTTTAGGTGACAATCCAACAATCATGCCTGAATAAACTGGATCATTGTGAGTAACAAACATTTCTCCTCTTGCCTGTAGATTATAAATTGCAAATGCTACTGCTTTTCCTTGTTCCATAGAAATTAATGCACCATTTCTTCTGCCTTCCATATCTCCCTCAAATTTTCCATAAGAATGGAATATTCTGTTTATTACTCCTGTTCCTTTAGTTAGAGTAAGAAATCTACTGGTGTACCCCATTAAACCTCTAGTTGGTGCATGAAAGATTAATCGTTTTTTATTTTTTCCAGTATCTTTAAGATCTATTAATTTTCCTTTTCTTTTATTCATGGAGTCTATAACTTTTGAAGAAAACTCTTCGTCAAGATCCATAGTAATTTCTTCAATAGGTTCTAATTTTTCACCATTTTCATTTTTTTGAAATAAAACTCTAGGAGGGCTTACTGTCATTTCAAATCCTTCACGTCTCATTTGTGTTAATAATATTTCTAACATTAATTCGCCTCTTCCACTTATTTCAAATGAGTCTTTGTTTTCATTTTCTGAAAAAGAAATTCCGACATTATTTTGAGCTTCTTGAACTAACCTCTCTCTAATTTGAGTACTTGTAAGTTTTTTACCTTCAGTTCCAGCTAATGGAGAACTATTTACTGTTATTTTGATAGACATCGTTGGTGGATCAATTGGGGTTGCTTGTATTGGTGTATCTACCTCAGTATCACATATGGTATCAGCAACATTTGCTTTTTCTAATCCAGCGATAACTACAATATCTCCAGCTTCGCCTACTTCTATTGGTACTTTTTTTGTCCCCTCGTATCTAAATATTTTAGTCAACCTTCCCTCATCAACTTTTTCTCCATCAAGATTAATTGCTTTGATTTGTTGGTTTGCTTTTGCAGTACCTTGAGAAATTCTACCAACTAAACTTCTACCCAAAAAACTGTCTGCATATAAAAGAGTCGAAAGCATTGCAAAAGGCTTGGTCTTGTCAAATTCTGCTGGTTTAACATGATCTATTACTAAATCTAATAATGGGTTTAAATTCTCTCTTGGGCCATCTATTTCTTTAGATGCCCAGCCAGATCTTCCACTTGCGTAAATAACTGGAAAGTCTAATTGCTCTTCGTTGGCATCTAAGCTAACAAACAAGTCAAAAGTCTCATTTAAAACTTCGTCGGCTCTTTGGTCAGCTTTGTCTAATTTATTAATAACTACTATTGGTTTAAGGCCTTGTTTAAGTGCTTTAGCTAATACAAATTTAGTTTGAGGCATTACTCCTTCGGCTGAATCAATTAACAATAATGCACCATCAGCCATACTAAGAACTCTTTCAACTTCTGCAGCAAAATCTCTGTGTCCAGGTGTATCAATAATATTAATTCTAGAATCTTTCCAATTTATGGAAGCTGGTTTGGCAAGAATTGTAATACCTCTTTCCTTTTCAAGTTCGCCGGAGTCCATTAGTCTTTCATCAACAACTTCATTTTCCCTAAAAGAACCACTCTGTTTCATTAAGTTATCAATTAAAGTAGTCTTGCCATGGTCAACATGAGCAATTATGGTGATGTTACGTATTGATGTTGTCATTTGCGCGTTCTTATATATTCAAAATATTTTTTTTCAATTCAAAAAAAAAGGGCAGTAAAAACTGCCCTTTTTGAATTTTTTTTTGAGTAAAATTGGGATTACATTCCCATTCCACCCATACCGCCCATACCACCCATTCCTCCAGGAGGCATACCAGCTGCACCAGCGTCTTTTTCATCTGGTTTATCTGCTATCATAGCTTCAGTTGTTACTAATAATCCAGATATAGAAGCAGCATCTTGAAGCGCTGTTCTTACAACTTTAACTGGATCAATAATACCTTCTTTAAACATATCAACATATTGCTCTGATTGTGCATCGTAACCATTGCTTGGCTTGTTGGTTTCTAATAATTTACCAACAACTACTGATCCATCAACACCTGCATTTGTTGTGATTTGTCTAATAGGTGCTTGTAAAGCGCTTTTGACAATTTCCACACCCGCTTTTTGGTCATCACCTTTTACTTTTAGACTATCAAGTTCTTTTGAAGCATAAAGCAATGCACATCCACCACCAACAACAATACCTTCTTCAACTGCTGCTCTTGTAGCGTTTAATGCATCCTCAACTCTATCTTTTCTTTCTTTAACTTCAACTTCTGTAGCACCACCAACTTTGATTACAGCTACACCGCCTGCTAGTTTAGCAAGTCTCTCTTGTAGTTTTTCTCTATCATAGTCTGATGTTGTTTCCTCGACTTGAGCTTTGATTTGAGCGCATCTTGCTTCAATGTCAGATTTCTTACCTGCTCCACTTACAATTGTACTATTTTCTTTATCAACTTTTACACGTTTTGCAGATCCAAGATCATTAAGTTTAACATTTTCAAGTTTAATTCCTAAATCCTCAGAGATAACCTGTCCACCTGTAAGAATTGCTATATCTTCCAACATAGCTTTTCTTCTATCTCCAAAACCTGGAGCTTTTACAGCTACAACTTTTAGACCACCTCTCAGTTTATTAACAACAAGTGTTGCGAGCGCTTCACCCTCAACATCTTCTGAGATAATCATTAATGGTCTACCTGCTTGAACAACTGCTTCTAAAAGTGGAACCATTGGTTGAAGATTTGTTAATTTTTTCTCGTGAAGAAGAATTAGAGGATTTTCTAACTCTGTAGTCATTTTATCACCATTAGTAATAAAATATGGAGATAAATATCCTCTATCAAACTGCATACCTTCAACTACATCGAGTTCTGTTTCAATTCCTTTTGCTTCTTCAACAGTAATTACTCCTTCATTACCAACCTTCTGCATAGCTTTTGAAATCATTGCACCAATTTCTTTATCACCGTTTGCTGAAATTGTTCCGACTTGTGCAATTTCATCACTATCTTTTACTTTTTTAGCTGACGAAATTAATTTATTTTTTACATGGTCTACAGCAGCATCAATCCCTCTTTTAACATCCATTGGATTCATCCCTGCTGTTACATACTTGCAACCTTCTTTGACAATTGCTTGAGCTAATATTGTTGCAGTTGTTGTTCCATCACCAGCTTCATCGTTTGTTTTGCTAGCAACTTCTTTAACCATTTGTGCACCCATATTCTCAAATTTATCATCAAGATCAATTTCTTTTGCAACTGAAACACCATCTTTAGTTGTTCTTGGGGCACCATAAGATTTGTCTATAACAACATTTCTTCCTTTTGGTCCAAGAGTAACCTTTACAGTATTGGCAAGTATATCAACTCCCTTTAACATTGATGCTCTAGCATCTGAATCAAATTTTACTATTTTAGCCATTCTAAACTCTCCTTATTAATTATTTACCTGTTGCAATACCCATAATGTCAGATTCTTTCATTATGCTGTACTCTTTACCATCAATTTTAACTTCTGTTCCTGACCACTTACCGAATAAAACTTTATCTCCTACTTTAACGTCCATAGGTATTAGTTTTCCATCTTCAGTTTTTGCACCTCCGCCAACAGCAACAACTTTACCCTCTTGAGGTTTTTCTTGAGCTGTATCTGGAATAATTATGCCACCAGCAGTTTTTTCGCTGCTATCTAAAACTTCTATTAAAACACGGTCATGTAACGGTTTAAACTTCATACTAATTCTCCTTTAAATAAGCAGTCATATAGAGACATATTTAATAATTTTCAAGATCTTGAATAAAAATTATGGTCTAAAAAACCCAAGAATAAAGCATATTTTTAAGCTATACCTCAAGTATGCCTCAAAACTTAAACAAAGATGGATTAAGATCTAAAATAAACAGTTACGAATTATTTTTTATCGACATATGGGGAGTGATCCACAACGGATTAGAAATTTTTGAAGATTCTATCGAAGTGTTAGAAAATTTAAAAAAAAATAATAAAGAGTTTGTGTTACTTACTAATGCGCCGAGACCAAATTTTACAGTTATTGATTTTTTGAAAAAAATGGGGCTCAAAAAATTTTATGAACATGTGTATACTTCTGGAGAAGCTTCATTAAAATATTTAATAGAAAATTTTCAAAATTCAAAATTTTATCACATTGGACCACCAAAAGATTTCGACTTATTTAAAAGATTTGAACAAAATAAAGTTAGGAATATTAACCAAGCTGATTATTTTATTTGTACAGGGTTATTTGAAGATCATGAGACAAAACTTGAATATTATGAAGATTTACTTGAGAAGTTTTCAAATAAAAAATTTGTGTGTACAAATCCAGACTTAATTGTTGATAGAGGTGATGTTAGAGAGTTTTGTGCTGGATCAGTTGCAAAAATATTTGAGGAAATTGGTGGAAAAGTAATTTACTTTGGTAAACCTTATCCTCCAGTTTATAATTTATCTGCTAACATAAATGGTAAAAATGTTTTATGTATCGGAGATAATATGAACACAGATATAAAAGGAGCTAATATTCAAAATTTTGATAATTTGTTAATAACGAGTGGTATACATAAAAAAGAATTAAGTATTCATAAAATTGATAAATTAGAAAAAAAATATGGAGTGAGCGTGAATTACACTCAAACAAAATTAAAATGGTGAACAAAATTAAAATTTACAAAAATTTCAAGATTTTAAGAAAACATCAAAATGCCATGATATTAATTGGTAATTTTGATGGCTTACACTTAGGCCATCAAAGATTATTCAAAGAGGCAAAAAAATATAAAAAAAAATATAATTCAAAAATTGGAGTAGTGACTTTTGATCCAATACCAAAAATGTATTTTGATAAAAGTATTACGAATTATCGACTTTCAAATCTTAATCAAAAGAGCAGATATTTTAGTGATTATAACGTAGATTTTCTAATAAATAAAAAATTTGATAAAAAATTCTCCAAAATATCTTGCCATAACTTTATTAAAAATATTTTATTCAAAAAGTTAAGCGCAAGTTATATTTTTGTTAGTAATAATTTTAGATTTGGAAATAGGAGAGAGGGGGACGTAAATTTATTAAAAAGATTTCAAAAAAAATATAATTACAAATTAATTAATCCAAAACCGTTATATAAAAAAAATAAAATTATTTCTTCAACATTAATTAGAAAATTAATTGAAAATGGCAATTTAAAAATTGCAAATCAACTTTTATCAAGAAATTGGTCAATAGAAGGTGTTGTAGAAAAGGGTAGAATGATGGGAAGAAAAATTGGCTTTCCTACATGCAACATAAATATTAAAAATTATGTAATACCAAAAGTAGGAGTTTATGCAGTTGATGTTTATATCGAAAAAAATAGAAAAAAGATCAAAGGAATAGCAAATATTGGGTATAGACCTACTTTTAATCAAAAAAAATTATTATTAGAGGTAAATTTATTTAAATTTTCTGGAAATCTTTATAATAAAAATCTAACTATTAATTTTACAAAATTTATTAGAGGAGAAACAAAATTTAAAAATATTGATGCTTTAAAAAAACAGATAAAGAAAGATATTAAAGTTGCTAAAAGATAAAACTATATGAGTAAGGAACACATTAATTTACCTAAAACAAAATTCTCAATGAAGGCAAATTTGCCAAACAAGGAGCCAAATTATATTGAATTTTGGAAGAAAATTGACCTTTACAATTTGTTAAGACAAAAAAGTAAAGGGCAAGAAAAATTTGTACTTCATGATGGGCCTCCATATGCAAATGGAAATATTCATATGGGTACTGCCTTAAATAAAATTTTAAAAGACATAATTACAAAATTTCATCAAATGGATGGCAAGGATTCAGTTTATGTTCCTGGATGGGATTGCCATGGTTTGCCTATCGAGTGGAAAATTGAAGAACAATATAAAAAGAATAAAAAAAATAAAAATGATGTTCCAATTATTGAATTCAGAAAAGAATGTAGGGAATTTGCAAATAAATGGATAGACGTCCATAAGGGAGAATTTACAAGACTTGGGGTAATTGGTGATTGGGAAAATTATTATTCTACAATGTCATTTGATGCGGAAGCTCAAATAGTTAGAGAACTTGGAAAATTTCTTAAAGAAGGAAGTCTTTATAGAGGTTACAAGCCTGTTCTTTGGTCAACTGTTGAAAAAACAGCTTTAGCTGATGCTGAAGTTGAATACATGGATCATGTTTCAGATACGATTTATGCAGCCTTCAAGGTGAAAGTTTCAAATTTAGATATTATTAAAGATGCTGATGTAATAATTTGGACCACAACTCCGTGGACTATTCCTGCAAATAAAGCTTTAGCTTACAATGCTGGCCTAAAATATGTTTTGCTTGAAATAAATGACAACAAAAATTTTGTCGATAGAAAAATAGTGATTGCAAAGGACTTAATAGAACCTTTTAAAAAAGATACATCTATAGAAAATATTAAAGTTTTAAACGAATTTTTAGGAAAAGATTTAAGAGGAACAGTTTGTAGTCATCCATTTTCTAAAATGGGATATGATTATGATATTCCAATGCTCGAGGCTAAATTTGTTACTACTGAGCAAGGTACAGGCGTTGTTCACTGCGCTCCAAGTCATGGACCTGATGATTTCAATCTATGTTTAAATAATAATATTAAAGCAATTGAAACAGTTGATGGTGATGGAAAATATACAAATGAAATTAAACATTTTGAAGGTTTACATATTTTTAAGGCCAATAACTTAATTATTGAAAAATTAAATGAGCAAAAAAATTTAGTAACAAACGGAAAACTTACTCACTCCTATCCCCATTCTTGGAGATCAAAAGCTCCACTAGTTCATAGAGCAACTCCACAATGGTTTATTTCTATGGAAAGCCATGGTTTAAGAGATAAAGCATTAAAAGCAATCGATAATACAGATTTTTATCCTTCCAAAGGAAAAGAAAGAATAAAATCAATGATTGAAACTAGGCCTGATTGGTGTGTATCAAGACAGAGAGTTTGGGGTGTGCCGCTACCGATTTTTATCTCAAAAAAAACAGGTGATGTTTTAGTTGATGATGAAGTTTTTGAAAATATTGCAAAAATTTACGAAAAAGAAGGTTCTGATTGTTGGTTTAATGAAGATTATCAGATCTTTCTTGGAGATAAGTATAAAGCAGGAGATTATGAAAAATTATCAGATATAGTTGAGGTTTGGTTTGACAGTGGATCTACTCATTCTTTTGTATTAGAAAAAAGAGATGACCTTAAATGGCCAGCATCTATGTATCTAGAGGGTTCAGATCAACATAGAGGATGGTTTCACTCTTCATTACTTGAGTCGTGTGGAACAAGAGGTGTTGCTCCATTTGAAAGCATTCTTTCTCATGGTTTTGTTGTAGATGGAAAAGGTCTAAAAATGTCAAAATCAACAGGTAACGTAATTGCTCCACAAGATATACTTAAAAAATACGGAGCTGATATATTAAGAATTTGGGTTGCATCTTCAAATTATGCTGAGGATCTTAGAATAGATTATTCAATTTTAGATCAACATGCAGAGTCTTATAGAAAAATAAGAAACACGTTTAGATATCTTTTAGGAAATATTCAAGACCAATATGAAAATCTTGATTTTGATAAAGTTAAGTTTGAAAACTTTGACTCACTTGAAAAATATATGCTTCATAGAATTTACATAATAAATGAGAATTTTAAAAATAATTTTAAAAATTATAACTTCCATAATTTGTACAAAGAATTACTAAATTTTTGTACAGTTGAGCTTTCAGCCTTTTATTTTGATATCAGGAAAGACACTTTATATTGTGAGGCTTTGAATTCCGATAAAAGAAAGAACTGCATTACTCTTTTAAATATTATTTTACAATGTCTCCTGAAATGGTTTGCCCCAATATTATCATTTACAACTGAAGAAATTTATCAATTGGTTAAAAAAGAAGAAGATAGACAAAGTATACATTTGCAAAATTTTGTTTCCGTTCCAAATTCTTGGAACAATAAAGAAATAAGCTCAGATTGGGAATATGTAAAAAAAATTAGAGATGTGGCAAATATTTCAATTGAGAACATGAGAGCAGAAAAATTAATTGGTTCAAGTTTAGAGGCAATGATTGAAATAAAGTTAAATAAAGAATTTTACGATAAGGCAAAAAATATCAATTTTTCTGAAATTTGTATAACCTCATCTGCATCTGTAATTAAAGATGAAAGTCAAAAAAATAGTATTGATGTAGTTGCAAAAAAAGCCCAAGGAAATAAATGTCCTATTTGTTGGAAAATTTTTGAAACGGGTTGTGAAAGATCAAATTGTGGACTTTTAAATACAAATGGGAAATGAAAAATTAAATAAACTTCTTATAGGTTTAATATTTCTAGTTGTTTGTTTTGCTATAGATAGATTTTCAAAAATTTATATTTTAAATATTTTAAATAACGAAGGACAAGTTGATTTTTATATAAATCAATATTTAAATATTTATTTGGTTTGGAATACAGGAATTGGATTTGGTTTATTTTCGTTAGAGGATAAACTTTTCTATAACATCTTTACTGCAGTTATAGTCATTATAAACTTTGTAATATTGTATTTTGCTTCTATTGAAACAAGAATTAAATCATTTTTTTTGATGATAATACTTGGTGGATCGCTGGGGAACTTATTTGATAGAATTTATTACAGAGCCGTGCCAGACTTTATAGATTTAAATTATGCAGGATATCATTGGTTTATATTTAATATTGCTGACATATTTATAACACTTGGTATTATATCACTTATTTTGCTAGAATTTGTAAATTATAAACGAAATGAAAAAGAAAAAAATTAGTATCTTAATTTTATTAATAGTCTTCATTATTCCATTTATTGTTTCTTGCGGTGGGCAAGTTAGAGAAGCCTTAGAAGGCAAGAAAAGATCAGAACAGAGTGATGAATTTCTTGTTAAAAAGAAAAACCCCCTCCAAATGCCTCCAGATATGTATAAGCTTCCTACCCCAGGTGACAATATTGAAAAAATTGTTGAAACCAAAAATAGCAATAATGATGTTAAGGAGTTACTAAAGATTAAAGATGGTAATACTGACAAAGATGATAATACCGGATCTGATTTGCTAAATAATATGAAAAAGAAAATCCAATAATTGATGGAGACAAAATATATAATTTATAAAAATTTTAATAACAAAAAAAAATTATTAAATAAAAAAAAACTTTCCAATTTTTTAAACTTTAATGTTTTGTTTCAAAAATATCCCTTATTAAAATCTTTAACAAATAAGTATAATTATTCGTTTAAAAAAAATTATTTATTAAATTTCAAAAAATATAATGAATTTAATTTAATAGGTATGGGCGGATCCATTCTAGGCGCACAAGCTATATATGATTTCCTTAATCATAAAATTAAAAAAAATTTTTTTTTTTATAACAACCTACAAAACTTTAAAATTACAAAATCAAATAAAAAACGTTTAAATATAATTATATCAAAATCAGGCAATACCCTAGAAACATTATCAAATTTAAACCTGATTTTAACAAAACAAAAAAAAAATAAAAATTTAGTAATTACTGAAAACAAAAAGAATATCCTAAGAGTTATGGCAAACAAACTGAAATTTGACGTTATAGATCATAAAAATTATATTGGAGGAAGATATTCAGTATTATCTGAAGTTGGGATGGTTCCAGCAGAATTGATGGGTTTAAATGAAAAAAAATTTAAACGATTCAATCATTTAATAAAAAATAAAACATTTATTAATTTTTTAATTCAAAACGTTTCTTCAATTCACTCAAACGTTATTAAAGGAAAAAAAAATTGTGTAATTTTAAATTATGATGAAAAACTAAATAACTTTTTGAAATGGTACCAGCAATTATCTGCCGAAAGTTTAGGTAAAAAGGGTAAGGGTTTCTTTCCTATTATCTCTACAATGCCGAAGGACAATCATAGTCTTTTACAACTCTATTTAGATGGTCCAAAAAATAATTTCTTTAGTTTTTTTTTCACTAGAGAGAGAAGTTTAATTAAATATAATAATGCATATTTAATTGATGGATTGGAGCACTTAAAAAAGAATAGCCTAGATCAAGTGTTGTATGCTCAAAAAAAAGCTACACAAAACGTATTTAATAAGAAAAAATTGTCATTTAGAAGCTTTGAAATTAAAAATAAAAATGAAGAAACTCTAGGTGAACTATTCACATTTTTTATTTTAGAAACTTTAATGTTAAGCTCATTATTAAATGTGAATCCAATTGATCAACCTTCTGTTGAATTAATAAAAATTGAAGCAGAAAAAATTCTAAAATATTAACTTACCAAATACTACTTTTGATAATCCATAAGTTTTTTCTCTAAGAATTTTAAAATCCTCGATGAAATTTTCTTTAAATTTCTTATTTCTATGAATTATTATGAGGGTGCTTTTGTTAGCAATTTTAAAGTCTAAAATTTTTTTTAATAACTTATTTAGGTTTTTATCTTTAAATGGTGGATCTAAAAAAATTAAATTAATTTTTTCATTATCTATATTTTCTTTAGAAATTTCATATGCACTTATTTCCTTAATGACTGAATCTTTATCAATTTCTAACTCCTTAATGTTTTTTTCTAAAATTTTTAGAGAGGGTTTATAATTTTCAAAAAAATATACTTTTTTTACACCTCTAGATAAACACTCAATACCAAATGATCCAGAACCTGAAAATAAATCTAAAACTATGTCATTTTTGAATTTGATTTTTTCGTTGCTAGAATGCTCTAAAATATTGAATATCGACTCTCTTACCATGTCTTTTAGTGGTCTTGTTGTTTTATCTAAAGGATTATGAATTAACTTCCCCCTAAGTCTTCCACCTATTACTCTCATTTATCTATTACTTTATGACCTATATCTGATCTATAAAAACCATCTTCCCAATTCAATTTCTTAATCTGATTGATGATTTCTTTTCTGCTTGATAAATAACTGTCTGAGATATTTACAAAATTTATTACCCTACCACCAACTGCTACAATTTTGTTTCCAGAACTTTTTGTTCCAGCGTGAAAAATAAAATTATCTTTAGATGATTTGAATTCTTTTAAATTTTTAATTTCAACATTCTTATTATATTTTTCAGGATATCCTTTTGAGCATAAAGCAATACACATACTTTTTTTATTTTTCCATTTTATTTCTTGGGTCTTTAATTTTGAATTACAACAGGCATTTATTATTTCTAATAAATCGCTGTCAACCAATGGTAATATAGTTTGGCATTCAGGATCACCCATCCTGACATTATATTCAATTAGGTATGGTTCATTACTTTTTATCATTAGGCCGGCATATAAAAAACCGACGTACTTCTCATTCATTTCACTTATAGCTTTTAACGTTGGCTCAATTATTTTGTTTAAAATTTTATTCTCTAAATCATCATTAATTAAGCTTGAAGGTGAATAAGCTCCCATTCCTCCTGTATTTTTTCCAGTATCACCCTCACCAACTCTTTTATGATCTTGAGCTGTATTAAAAGTTTTATAACCAATTCCATCTGAAATAATAAAAAAACTCATCTCATCACCTTCTAGGAATTCTTCGATTAATACTTGATCTGCTTTCCCAAATTTACCGTCAAATATTTCATTAACAGCAGTTTTAGCCTCATCAACATTTTGACAAATATAAACACCTTTGCCTGCAGCAAGAACATCTGCTTTTACAACAAGAGGAAAATTAGATGATGATAGAAATAAAAATGCGTCTTCTTTTGATTTACAAATTTTAAATTTAGCAGTTGGTATATTAAATTTCTCACAAATTTGTTTTGTAAATATTTTTGAGCCTTCTAATTGAGCAACTTTTTTTCTAGGACCAAAAACTTTAATATTTTTTGACTCTAAGAAATCCACCAATCCTTCGACTAATGGTTTTTCTGGACCAACAATCACTAATTCGATTTGTTCTTTCTTAATAAAATTATACAAATCTTGAAAATTCTCCAAATTTAAATCAATATTTACAGATATTTCTTCGGTACCAGCATTACCTGGTATTGAATATATTTTTGTTATTTTTTTTGAATTACTTAAGTGATGAACTAGAGCATGCTCTCGTCCTCCACTTCCAATAATTGCAATTTTCATTTAGTAAATATATATCTTAAATATGTTAAATAAGTTAGCTAAATTAAAATACTTAGCAAATAATTTTGAGATTATTGAAGATGGTGATCATGTGATTTGTGCTATCTCACAAAAAAAAATACCACTTGAAAACTTAGCTTACTGGAACGTTGAAGAGCAGGAAGCCTACTTTTCGTATGTTGAGGCCTCAATGAAAAGAGATTTATTAGATAAAAACTGATTATGTTTTCCACCTATCATGAGTCCAGATCCACTGGTCTATATTTTTTAAAATCATTTTTTCAAGAATTTTATTTAGATGTTCTGTGATTTCTTTGATTGATTTATTATTCCCAATTTTCATTGGTTGTGAAACAAACATTTTAAAATAATTATTTTTTCTTCTCTCTATATAAATAGGCACTAGATCACATTTATATTTTTTGATTAATTGTGCGGGTATGGTCGTAGTGCTAGCTGGTTTACCGAAAAAATTAATTTTTATACCTTCTCTTACTCTTTGGTCTATCATTAGAGCTACTGAATTACCTTTTTTTATATTTTCAATAATCTGTCTTGTGCCTGATCTTCCTTTTTTAATTTGATTTTTGCATATAAAATTTTCTCTAATTTCTTCCATAGTCTTGTTAAGGAACACGTTATTTAGCGGTCTATAAATTGCGCACAAATTTATACCAGCTTTTTCTATTTGGAGCGCCATTAATTCAAAATTATTGAAATGACCAGATATAAATACAGCTCGTCTTTTTTCTTTCTTAATTTTGTTTAAGTTTTCAAGCCCGTCTATTTCAATAAATTTATTTAATTTGTTATTTCTAAATGCTTTGAGAAAAGGATATTCAGCAAGTATTCTCCCATAATTTCCATATATTTTGCTTATAATTTTATTGTAATTTTTTTTGTCCACAATTCCTGATTGTTTCAAATTATTTTCAATTAACTTTTTTGATCTAAATATCGGTCCAAACAACCGTCCAATAAAATCTCCAAAATTGGATCCATTTTCATAACCAATAATAATTAGTATAAAAAAAAACAATTTTATTAAAATAAATTCAATTAAATAAAAAAACTTTCTCATAACTTCTTTAATAAAAAATTTCTAAATTCTTTTTCTTTTTCAATTTTTAATTCTATTTTTAAAAATTGAATATTTTTTTTTTGTAAATTCGACAATCGATTATAGTCTTTTTCGGTTGTTATAATTTTTAATTTATTACTCCTAGCTATATTTTTTATATTATTTATATCAGAAATTTTATATTTATAATGGTCAGGAAAAGTCATTATTTTTTTTATCTTAAAATTATATTTTTTTAATGTTTGTTTAAATTCCAAAGGATTACCTATGCCTGAAAAAACTAGATAGTTATTTTTAAATTTAAAAGACTTAAGATTTCTAGGAGTGTATTTAGCTCTAAATATTTTTAAATTTGGATTTAATCTCTTTAGAGTTTTTTCGAAACTTTTATTATTTTTTTCACCATTAAGAAATGCAAGATCATAATTTAAAATATTTGTAATTCTTTCCCTTAATGGCCCAGCAGGCAAAGCTAGCCCATTTCCAACTAGCTCTGAACTATTAAAACAAGCAATCGAAATATCATAATTTAAACTTTTATCTTGTAAACCATCATCTAATATAGCTAACTGGTATTTTTTTCTCTCAGCAATTCTCAGCGCAATATCTCTAAAACTTAAACAAATTAGATTTCCATATTTTGATAAAATTTTTTGCTCATCAATTTGATCAATATATTTTTTTTTAATAAATACAGTTTTAAACTTATATTTTAACATATCATTTATTTTTAAAACTAAAGGTGTTTTTCCAGTTCCACCTAAGTAAATATTTCCAACACAGATTGTTTTTATTTTGAAATATTTTTTTGGACTTAAAGATTTAAAAAAATTAAAAATAATTGTTATCAAACTAAATGGTAATAGTAATAATGATATGAAATTGAAACTATCCCAAAAAATGGGTCTTTTTACTTTCATTATAAATAATTTTTAATTTCTTTAACGTTATTTTCAAAAATTTTAGCACCTAAATAATTAATTTTATTAAGTTTACTATTTGATATTTTGTAATTATGATTTTTTACAAATACCCTTTCCATTTGATCAATATTTTTAATCTCTGAAGATATTTTTAAACTTTTTAATTCTTTATATATTTCCTTAAAATTATTTACTTTTTTACCATGCATCACGTAATTACCCATTCTTACAGCTTCTAATGGGTTTTGTCCTCCATGGTTTACTAAAGATCCACCAATAAATGTTACATTTGAAAGTCTTAAAAATTTTGACATCTCCCCATATGTATTAACAATATATACGTCACAATTTTCAGACGGTTTATGTCCGCTTGATCTTTCGGTAACTATAAGTTTTAATTTTCTAAGTTCTTGCTTTATATCCTCTGATCTATTTATGTGACGCGGAACCAATATTGTAATTAAATTCTTAAACTTTTTCTTTAATTTTAAATGTAATTTTCCAATGATTTTCTCTTCATTATAATGAGTACTAGCTGCACAGAATATTTTTTTATTTTTAAAATATTTTTGAACATTTTTCTTTAAACTTTGTTTATCATTTTTGAAATACTTTAAATTTCCAATAAATTTAATTTTTTTAACACCTAATCTTTTTAAATAATTTCGGGTTTCTTGATTTTGAGGTAGAGCTATAGTTATTTTACTGAAAACATTCTTTGCAAAAGATGAAAAGATTTGCCATCTTTTGAAACTTTTACTCGTAATTCTAGCATTGATTAAAATAAGAGGTATTTTTTTTGAATTTATTTTTTCATACATATTCGGCCAGATTTCAGAATCTACAAATATTGCGATTTTTGGTTCCCAATAATTTAAAAAGTTATTGCATATAAATCCAATATCAAATGGATAGTAAATATGAGTTGTTTTCTTTAATGGTTTCTTTGCAATTATTGATGCAGAACTTAAAGTAGATGAAGTAAGTAAAATTTTTTTTATAGATTTGTCTTTTTCAAACTTATTTATCATAGGGAGAATGCTCATGATTTCTCCAACACTTGCACCATGAAACCATACAGTTGTATCAGTCTTTTTTAAATTATAATAAGCGTATTTTTCTAAGATTCTTTTCCAATCTTCCTTTCCATTAATCACTCTAAAAAATAATATAAATGGTGAGATTAAAAAAAAAATAATTCCTAATATATTATACAAAAAATACATTAGTTATTTTTTATTTGTCTTTCGTAGAAGTTTTTATAAAGCAATGAATTTTTGATTAGTTCATCATGTTTACCTGATGCTTCAACAGAACCTTTATCAACAACATAAATTTTTTCTGAATTAAGAATAGTTGATAGTCTATGAGCAATAACTACTGTTGTTTTATTTTTTGTTAATTCCTCAATAGCTTTTTGTATTTTTTCCTCTGTTTCAGAGTCAAGAGATGAAGTTGCTTCGTCTAAAAGAATTATTTTGCTATCCTTTAACAAAGCTCTCGCTATCGAAAGTCTTTGCTTTTCACCACCTGATAATTTTACTCCATTTTCTCCTATAACAGTCTGAAATTTATTTTCTAATTTTTCTATAAAATCTGTACACATTGATATTTTTGCAGCTGTAAAAATTTCTTCGTCACTCGCCTCTGGTTTGGCATATTTGATATTATTAAAAATAGTATCATCAAAAAGTGTTGTATTTTGATCAACAATAGATATTTCTTTTCTTAATGATTTAAGATTTAGGTTTTGTACTTTTTGATTATCAATTAGAATTTCTCCAGAGTCTGCATCATAAATTCTTGGTATTAAATTTAATATTGTAGATTTTCCCGATCCGCTGTGACCTACCAAAGCTGTCATTTTTCTGCCAGCTATATCAATATTAATATCTTTAAGGACTATATTGTTAAGATTTGATTTGTAACTAAAATTAATATTTTGAAATTTTATTGATGCATTACTTATATCTAATATTTTTCCATTTTCATTTGTTGAAATTTTATTTTGTTGATCAATAATTGGTAATATTCTTTTTCCTGCCGATAGTCCTTGGCCAAAAGCAACATTAACTGTTGCTAAAGATTTTACTGGTTGATAAGCAAGCATCATTGCAGCCAAAAAAGAAAAAAAATTGTTTATACTAAGCTGGTCATTCATAATTAATTTTCCTGAGTAAAAAATTAATATTGCAATCATTATTCCAGTTACAACTTCCATTATTGGAGTGGATCTTATAAAAACAGTTGCAATTTTTATTGATTTTTCTTTTAGATCATTGACGAATTTTTCTGATCTTTCATGTTCATAATTCTCTCTTTGAAAAATTTTTATAATTTTATGATTTTTAAAAAGATCAATTAAATATTTATTTAAGTCACCTGACTTTTCTTGTGCTTCTGTGGCAACTTTAATAATACGTTTTCCTAATTTTTTTGCAGTTAACGTAGCTATTGGAAGCATAATCAAAGCTATAAGAGAAAGCCTCCAATTTTGAAAGAACATCACAAATAATAAGCCAATAAGCGTTAACCCATCCTTGAATAGGTTTAAAACTGCATTACTTAGCATCCCAGTTATTTGATTTACATCAAAGTTAAGATTTGAAATATATTTACCAGAATGTTTATCTTCAATTTTTTCAGTATCAGCTTTTATGAAAGAAGATAACATATCGATTTGAATATTTTTTTTCACTTCTTCTGCGGTTTTTATCATTAAAACTTTTGCTAAATATAGAGATATTCCTTTTGTAGCAAAAGCTATTATGATTAAAAGTGGAATTACGAAAATTAAACTTTGATCTTTGTTTATAAAAATTTTTTCTATTGCAGGGTCGAGTAACCATGCTGTTGCTGATGTAGCGCCAGCAACTAAAATGGAAAACACTATAGCAAGTATTATTTTATTAAGATGTTTTGTTGTATAATCATTGTATAATCTTTTAATAATATCAATATTTTTCATTAAGTTAATTTTCCCACTAACAAAATTATTAAAATAATAAGACCCAAAAGATTGTTGCTTTTAAATTTTGCCAAGCAGTCATTCCCACTTTCAGTTTTTAATTTAAGAGATTGAAAAATTAACAAATGAGTTATAGGCACTATTAAAGCAATGTAATATAAATAATTAAAATTCATTTTATAACCAACAAGAAACAATGATATTAAAAATATAATGTAACAAAACGATATAAATTTTTTTGGGTTATTTTTAAATTTAATCGATGTTGATTTAACTCCAATTATTTCATCATCATTAATATCTTGATATCCATATATTGTGTCGTAACCTAATGTCCAAAATGTGGCTCCTAAATAAAATATAATTGGTACTATAGAAACTTCATTTTGAATGGATATCCATGCCAAAACTAGACCGTAATTAAAAGTAATACCTAAAAAAAGTTGAGGCCAGTAAGTAAATCTTTTCATTAATGGATATGTAAAAGCTAATGGCATTGAAATAAGAGCCATATAAATAGTAAATTTGTTAAAATTTATCAAAACTAAAAAAGCGATTAAACATAAGATTGCAGCATATATTGCTGCATTAAATACTGAAATTTTTTCTGACGCGATTGGTCTATTTTTTGTTCTTTCGACTAACTTATCAATTTTTCTATCACTTATATCGTTAACAATACATCCTGCTGATCTCATTAGAACAGATCCAGAAAAAAATAAAAAAGCATAAATAAAATAAGTATTTAAAGAAAGAGAAAAATCATATGAAATTGTTAAACCCCAAACACAAGGCCAAAATAGAAGCATGAAACCAATTGGTTTATTAAGTCTTGTTAATTCAATAAAAATTTTAACCTTTTCAGACATAATTTACTTGTAAATAACAAAGCGTAGATTCATAATCAAACTGATTCGCATGAATATTGATTACACTGTTACCGCATTAATGTTTCCCGCCATTCCTCTTATTATGGCTGTCTATAGTAACAGATTTCATACATTAAGTGGTTTGATTAGAAAAATACACGACGAATATGTTTTTGAAAAGCATACTCCACCAGAGTGGAAGCAGCAGCTAATTAATTTAAATGATAGAGTAAAAAATTTAAGGATTACTATACTTTTTGCAGCATTTGGCTTTTTATTTAATATGCTTACTGTTTTTGCTCTTTATTTAGAGACATACTTTTTGGCTAGAATAATTTTTGGCTCTTGTTGTTTATCGATGATGGTTTCAATAATATTTTTTATAAGAGAAATACAAATTTCGACTAGAGCGTTAAGACTTCATCTTTCCGATATGGATGATCAATTTAAGGAATAATAACTGCTGGTCCTGTTAAAACCCTATTCTCTAAATCTATGTGAGCTTGTTTAGCTTCACTTAATTTGTATTTTTTTGAAACTTCAATTTTTATTTTCCCTGAGAGAACAGCATCAAAAACTAATTCAGCAGATTTTTCTAATTCATCCCTTGTAATTGTATAATGCATTATTGACGGTCTTGTAAAAAAAAGACCTTTTGTATTTATATGTTTCTTAACATCTATAGTGTGAACATATCCAGATGCATTTCCAAATGCGACCATCATCCCTCTAATTTTTAAACACTCTATTGATCCCTCAAAAGTTTTTGCTCCAACACCATCATAGACAACATCTATTCCGTTTTTACCTACTATCTTTTCAACTTCTTCCACAAAATTATGATCTGTATAATTGATGACATGATGACACCCATTTTTTTTTGCTATTTCAACTTTTTCTTTAGATCCAACTGTTCCAATAACTTCACATCCTAGAGCATTAGCCCACTGACATAATATTTGACCAACGCCACCAGCTGCAGCATGAAATAAAACTTTATCTCCTTTTTTTACTGCATATGACCTATGTAATAAATATTCTGATGTTATGCCTTTTAATAAAATACATGAGGCTATTTCATCTGAAATACCTTCGGGTACTGAAACTAATTTTTCTTCTGGCATTATTTGTTTTTCTGAGTATCCACTTATTGGAGCAGATGCATGACTTACCCGATCTCCAACTTTAAAAAGACTCACTTCTGAGCCAATATCCTCAACTACTCCAGATGCTTCTAATCCAAGTCCACTTGGTAATTCAATTGGATACAAACCAGTTCGATGGTAAACATCAATATAATTAAGTCCGACTGACAAATTTTTAACAAGAACTTCCTTTGGACCAGGTTTACCGATTTCAATATCCTTGTATTCTAAGACTTCTGGACCACCAAACTTTTCAAATCTTATAGCTTTCATATTTACTTTACGAAATTACCATTATGATAATCATCTATTGCTTGAAGTATTTCTTGTTTAGTATTCATGACGAATGGACCACCTCTTGCAATCTGTTCTCCTATCGGTTTTCCAGATATTAGTAAAAATTTAGCGTTTGTTAAAGCAGTTACTTTTAAGTTTTCACCTTTAGATAATAATATTAATGTAGAGTCTTTAACACTTTCATGTTTATTGTTTCCAATTTCTATCTCACCTTCAATTAAATATATGAATGAATTGTGTGTGGATGGAACTTGATGATTAAAAGTTTTACTTTCATTTAATTCTACATCAAAATAAATTGGATCTACATTGTGTTTTTTTATTGGACCCTCTGAATTTTCAAACTTTCCAGCAATTACTTTTATAAATTTATCTTCATCCTTATGTGTGCTCATTTTATCTGAGTCAATATAATGGTATTCTGGTTTACTCATCTTCTCCCTGGCAGGCATATTAATCCATAATTGAAAACCATGAAGTTTTCCATCGTTCATAGCTGGCATTTCAGAATGAATTATTCCACTACCAGTTTTCATCCATTGCACATCTCCTGCAGTCATTTTTCCTTGACCACCAGTACTATCTTTATGTTCAAAACTACCTGCTAACATGTATGTAACTGTTTCAATTCCTCTGTGTGGATGAGGAGGAAAGCCTGCAATATAATCATCTTTATTTTCTGATCCAAATTCATCTAACATTAAAAATGGATCATAATAATTTGGTTCAACACCAATACTTCTTTTTAATTTAACTCCTGCACCATCTGATGCTGGTGTTGGATCTATAATTTTTTCTACTTCGATATTTATCATGTTGTTCATATAGGATATATCTAAATTAAATCAAGTAATTCTGATAAATTACTTATTTGTTGGTTAGGTTCAAAATCTAATTTATCAAAAATATTATTATTTCTATTCACCCAAACTGTGTTGTATCCATAATTCCCTGCGCCAGATACATCCCATGTATTTGCACTTAAGAATAAAACTTCATTCTTTTCAATATTATATTTATTTATTGGAAGATCATATACTTTTGAATCTGGTTTAAAAATACCAGCTTCTTCTACAGAAAAAATATCATCAAAAATATCTTTTAATTGATTGCTAACTACAAGTTCATTTAAAAGGCTAGGTGTA
Source organism: uncultured Pelagibacteraceae bacterium (assembly GCA_902612605.1). Classification (GTDB taxonomy): domain Bacteria; phylum Pseudomonadota; class Alphaproteobacteria; order Pelagibacterales; family Pelagibacteraceae; genus Pelagibacter. Next base: position 84,734 of record CACMDY010000001.1, on the reverse strand, counting down.
CCATTTGATAGAATTGCTAATTTATAATTTGATTGTTTTAATTTTTTTAAAGTATCCCTTACTTCTGTAAATGGTGAAAGCACTTTATATAAATTCAATAGTTCTGATCTCATTGTATTATCAATATTGTAAAAATTCATAGATTTATCCAAACTATCTTCAGTGATTTGCCAAAAATCTTTGTGTCTTCTCATTAAACTTCTAAGCCAAGTATATTCAAGCTGTGTAGTTCTCCAATAATTAGCAAATCCTTCCCATTTATCTCCTAATTTTTCCTTACATTTTTCAGCTGCAAAATTAACATCAAATAGGGTGCCGTATGCATCAAATATGATTGCTTTAATTTTTTTCATAAATTAATTTAAATATAATGAGTAATATTAGAATATTTTATCCAGAAAAATTATCAATTAATTTAGAAACTAATTTAACTAAGTCTCAGTCACATTATTTATTGAAAGTAATGAGGATTAAACAAGGAGAGACTTTTTCCGTTTTTAACAAATCTGGAGAATGGAAGTCAATTGTAACTGAAATTTCAAAAAGCAGCTTAAATTTCAAGGTTGTTGAACAGTTAAGACAAAAAGATAAAGAGCAAGATATTTGGTTGGCCTTCTCACCCATTAAATCAAATTATTTTAACTTCATGATACAAAAAGCAACTGAGCTTGGAGTAACAAAATTTGTACCAATTATTTCTGAAAGGACAATTGTTAGAAAAATAAATAATGAGAGACTAAATAAAATAGTTATAGAGTCGTGTGAGCAAAGTAATAGAATAAACATTCCTTCAATTGAAAAACCTCAATCATTAGATAAATTCCTGTCTAACAATTCAGATATCAATTTAATTTTTGGAGATTTAAATACGAATAATAAAAAAATTAAAATTTCAAATTCAAAACCAAATTGTCTTTTAATTGGTCCTGAAGGGGATTATTCAGCTGGTGAAATTAAAAAGATTCTAAACTTTAAAGGGTCTCAATCGATAAAACTAAGTGATAACATTTTAAGGTCTGAAACTGCGGTTATATCCGCGTTATCTGTGATCAATTATTTGCAAAATTGATAAATTGTCGCGAATTCTCTAGTATTTTTTATAATATTTTCGATCTATATAGAAAACAAATGAAGAAACTATTTTTTGTTTTTATAGCATTAATTTACTCAGTTGAGGCGTTTGCAAACCAACCAAAGAATTGGCAATTAGGTTTCCAAGAGCCTGCATCGCAAACTATGAGAGATATAGTTTGGTTTCATGACTATATGTTAGTACCAATCATAGTTGCTATAAGTGCGTTTGTTTTATTTTTAATGCTTTATGTGATGGTAAGATTTAGAGCATCGAGAAATCCTAATCCATCTAAAAGAACACATAATGTTTTAGTTGAAATTGTTTGGACATTAGTTCCTTGTTTAATCTTGATCGTGATGGCAGTTCCGTCATTTAAAGTTTTATATTCACAAGATGCAATTCCTAAAGCTGATGTAACTATAAAAGCAATTGGATATCAATGGTATTGGGGATACGAGTACCCAGATGAAAATATAATTTTTGATGCTTATATGATCGAAGAGAAGGACTTAAAAGAAGGTCAGCCAAGATTGTTAGCAACAGATAATGTAGTCGTTGTTCCCGTAAATAAAGTAGTTAAAGTTTTAATTACAGCAAATGATGTGCTTCATGCATGGGCATTACCAGCATTTGGAGTTAAAAGGGATGCAATGCCAGGAAGAGTAAATGAAACTTGGTTTAAAGCTGAAAAAGTTGGGACTTATTACGGACAATGTTCAGAGTTATGTGGAATTAAACATGCTTTTATGCCAATTGAAGTTAAAGTAGTTTCAGAAGAAGATTACCAAATTTGGCTTTCAGAGGCGAAGATAAAATTTGCAAAAGATGAAAATTTAATTAATAAAAAACTAGTAGCGAGTAAATAAAAATGAGTTCAGAAGCAGCACATATTCACGATCATCATACTCCAACAGGTTGGAAGAGATGGGCATATTCTACAAATCATAAAGATATTGGAACAATGTATTTAATTTTTGCAATTATTGCAGGAGTTATTGGAACAGCTTTTTCAGTTTTGATGAGAATGGAATTAATGCACCCTGGTGATGATGTTTTAGGTGGTAACTACCATCTTTATAATGTTTTGGTTACAGGTCATGGATTAATAATGATTTTCTTTATGGTCATGCCAGCGATGATTGGTGGCTTTGGAAACTGGTTCGTGCCTATAATGATTGGAGCACCAGATATGGCATTTCCAAGAATGAATAATATTTCTTTTTGGTTATTGCCCGTTGCATTTATTTTATTACTTTCATCAATTTTTGTAGATGGACCTCCGGGTGCACAAGGTGTCGGCGGTGGCTGGACGATTTACCCACCTCTATCTTCTACTGCAGGTCAACCAGGTCCAGCAATGGATTTAGCAATTTTAAGTTTACACGTTGCAGGAGCTTCTTCAATTTTAGGAGCAGTTAATTTTATTACAACTATTTTAAATATGAGAACCCCTGGAATGACTTTGCATAAGATGCCATTATTTGCATGGTCAATATTAGTTACAGCATTTTTATTGTTACTTTCGTTACCAGTATTAGCGGGAGCAATTACTATGCTTCTAACAGATAGAAATTTCGGTACAGCATTTTTTGATGCACAAACAGGTGGAGACCCAACATTATTCCAGCATTTATTTTGGTTTTTTGGTCATCCAGAAGTTTACATTCTAATCTTACCAGGATTTGGAATGATCAGTCATATCGTATCTACTTTTTCAAAGAAGCCAGTATTTGGATATTTAGGAATGGCTTACGCGATGGTAGCAATTGGAATAGTAGGATTTGTTGTTTGGGCTCACCATATGTACACAGTTGGTTTAGATACTGATACTAAAGCGTATTTCTTAGCAGCAACAATGATCATCGCTGTTCCAACAGGAATTAAAATATTTTCATGGATAGCTACAATGTGGGGAGGATCTATATCATTCAAAACCCCAATGGTTTGGGCTTTAGGATTTATATTTTTATTTACAGTTGGTGGAGTAACTGGTGTTGTTTTAGCAAACGCTGGAGTAGATACTGCATTGCATGATACTTATTATGTTGTAGCTCACTTCCACTATGTATTATCTTTGGGAGCTGTTTTTGCGATATTTGCAGGCTTCTATTATTGGTTTGGTAAAATGTCAGGGTACGAATATTCTGAGTGGATGGGACAACTTCATTTTTGGTTAACTTTCATAGGTGTAAATTTAGTTTTCTTTCCACAACACTTCTTAGGATTAGCTGGAATGCCAAGAAGATACGCGGATTATCCGGATGCATTCGCTGATTGGAATTATATTTCTTCAATCGGTTCATATATTTCTGTAGTTGGCTTAGTGGTATTTTTCGCTAATTTAATCTACGCTTTTGCAAAAAAGAAAAAAGCAGCACAAAACCCATGGGGAGAAGGGGCCACAACATTAGAGTGGACAGTTCCATCACCACCGAATTTTCATACTTTTGACGAATTGCCGAAGTTTGAAGATTATGAAGGTACTGAAAAATCTAGTAGTTAGTAACGTCTTAAGATATAAAAATTAAAATGGCTACGACGTATTCTAAAGTAAAAAAATCATATTACGAACTAGGTATTATTCCTGAATTATTAAAATTAATGAAACCAAGGGTAATGTCTCTTGTTATTTTCACTTGTGCAGTTGGTCTGTTAACAGCTCCAAATTCAGTATCATTTCAACAATCACTGATTGGGATATTAATTGTAGCCTTTGGTGCTGGAGCAGCAGGAGCACTTAACATGTGGTATGAAGCTGATTTAGATAAATTAATGTCTAGAACGTGCTTACGTCCAATTCCAAGAGGAAAGCTGAACAGAAATCAAGCATTATATTTTGGAACATCTCTTTCAGTTATTTCAGTTGTAAGTTTATACTTTGTTACAAATGCTTTATCAGCATTTCTATTATTGTTTACGATATTATTTTACGTATTTGTTTATACAATTTGGTTAAAAAGAAAAACTCCACAAAATATAGTTATAGGTGGAGCATCAGGAGCTTTACCACCAGTAATTGGATGGGCAATAGCAACAAATTCTATTTCGTTGCAGTCGATTGCTTTTTTCTTAATAATTTTCTTTTGGACACCATCACACTTTTGGGCATTAAGCTTGTACAAAGCTGATGATTATAAAAAAGCAGGCATCCCAATGCTTCCAGTAACTAATGGAATTCAGGATACTAAAAAGAATATTTTAATTTATTCTTTGCTAATGATACCAACAATTATTTTCCCATATTATATTGGATTTGTCGGCGAAGTATTCTTAACACTTAGCTTGCTACTTACATTTTATTATAATTTAATTTGTTACCAGCTTTACAACTATAAAGTTGGAAAATTTAGCATAAAGAAAGCTAGACATATTTTCAGCTATTCAATTATTTACTTATTTTTAATATTTGTTTTTTTCTTAGTGGATAAAGTTTTATGATAGTCAAAGATCAAAAATTAAAAAAGAAAAATTTATGGACAGCAGTCGGTTTGGTTGCATTTATAGTTTTCTTGTTCATTTTCACACTATTTAATATTGGAGTATTTGAAAGACCTCTATGATTAAAAAAAATACTTTAACTCCACTAATTCTAGCAGGAATTTTTGTCTTTATGTTGGGATTATCTTTTGCAGCTGTGCCTTTGTATGATTTATTTTGCAGAGTAACTGGCTTTGGTGGAACAACACAAATATCCAAAGAGGCTCCTAATATAGTTTTAGATAAAAAAATAAATGTAAGATTAGATACCAACGTTAACAGTGCTCTTGATTGGAATTTTGATGTTGATCAAAAAACAATGGATGTTCAGCCAGGCAAGGTATACAGAATTAAATTTGAAGTGGAAAACACGGGAGATGAAATTTCATCTGCTGTAGCTACATATAATGTTTCTCCATCATCATTTGGAGCATATTTTAATAAATTAGGCTGTTTTTGCTTCGAAAAACAAACATTAGATCCAGGGGAAAAGGCAAGTTACACCCTAGTTTTTTACCTAGATCCAGAATTAGTAAATGATCCAAAAACATCTAGAGTTGAAGATGTTACTATGTCATATACTTTTTTCTCATCTGAATATTATAAAAACGAAAAAAAAGAGAGTTAAAATAAATGTCTGCATCAGGTCAAAAACATGATTATCATTTAGTTGACCCTAGTCCTTGGCCTTTAGCTACATCTATAGCAACACTAGTTACAGCTGTTGGATCTGTTTATTATTTTCACAGTAAAGTTATGTGGGCAATGGTTTTAGGTTTTTTACTTATAATTTATTGTGCCTTTATGTGGTTCAGAGATGTTGTAATCGAAGCTGAGCACAAAGGTCATCATACACCTGTTGTTCAAATTCATCATAGATATGGAATGACATTATTTATTGCTTCTGAAGTAATGTTTTTTGTTGCATGGTTTTGGGCATACTTTGATGCAAGTTTGTTTCCAAATGAATTCATGGGAAATGTATGGCCACCAAAAGATATTGAAACTTTTGATCCATGGGACATCCCACTTATAAATACTCTTGTCCTACTTTTATCTGGTACAACAGTAACTTGGGCACACCATTCTTTATTAGAGGATGATAGAAAAGGATTTATAAATGGTTTAATCTGTACAGTAATTTTAGGAGCATTTTTTACGTTATTGCAAATATACGAATACCAACATGCTACATTTAGTTTTTCAGGTCACATTTATGGAGCCACATTCTATATGGCCACAGGGTTTCATGGTTTCCACGTTTTAGTTGGGACTATTTTCTTAGCGGTTTGCTTATGGAGAGGTAAATTAGGACATTTTACTAAAGAACATCACTTTGGTTTCGAGGCTGCTGCTTGGTACTGGCACTTTGTTGACGTTGTCTGGTTGTTCTTATTTGCAGCTATATACATTTGGGGAAGTTAATAGTTCTTGAAAAATAAGCTATCTTTTTCAATCTTTGTATACTTTTTTATTTTAGTTTTTTTGGCATTAGGTACTTGGCAAATTATAAGACTAAACTGGAAGCTTGATTTAATAAATTCAATCGACCAATCTTTAAAAAGTGATCCAGTAGAATTTAATGGAAGTAATCCAATTAACTTTAAAAAAATCAAATTTGAAGGAATATTAGATAATTCAAAAATAATTTATTTATATTCCTTAAATGAAAAAGGAGAGCCAGGATTTGACATTGTAAATCCAGTTAGTATTAACAATAAAAGCTATTTAATAAATCGGGGTTGGGTTCCAAGAGACCTTAAATCTAAAAAGTATGTTTCAAATGAAAGTAAATTCGAGGGAGTTTTAAAATTAAAAAGCAAATTTAATTATTTTAAGCCGGATAATGACGTTAATAAGAATTACTGGTTCACCCTTAAAGATGAAGATTTATTGACTTATACCGGCAAACAATTTTCTCCATTCATTATCAACAATATTAGCAAGCAGGGAGGAATTTATCCTAAGTCAAAACAAATAGGAGCCAATATTTCAAACAACCACTTAAAGTATGCTCTTACATGGTTTTCATTAGCTGTTTCCATTTTTTTAATATATTTATATTTTAGAAAAAAAAATTACTGATGGAATATATAAGCACTAGAAATAATTCAGATCATTTTTCATTTAAAAAAGTATTTCTAAAAGGTTTAGCTGATGATGGGGGTCTTTTTGTACCAAAGTCAATCAAACCATTTAGTAAAGATGAATTAAATAAACTTAGTGGTCTTAATTACAATGAATTAGCAACCGAAATAATTTTCCCATTTATTGGTGATTTTATGACTAAAGAAGAATTAATTTCCACAGTATCAAAATCTTACTCAAATTTTAGAGCAGAGGATGTTGTAAAAATCTCTGATTTAGGAAATTTAAAAGTTTTAGAACTCTATCACGGTCCAACACTTGCTTTTAAAGATATTGCAATGCAATTAATAGGTAATTTTTATCAATTTCACTTAGGAAATGAGCAAAAAAAAATTAATATTATTGTAGCAACCTCAGGAGACACAGGTGCAGCCGCTATTGATGCTTTAAAAGGAAAAAAGAATTTAAATGTTTTTGTATTACATCCAAATAACAGAATTTCACCAGTACAGAGAAGACTGATGACAATCCATGAAGAAAAAAATGTATTCAATATGGCTATTGAGGGAAATTTTGATGACTGTCAAAATCTAGTTAAATCAATGTTTAATGATGAAAAATTCTCTAGCTCTATTAATATGTCAGGTGTTAATTCAATTAATTGGGCAAGAATTGTTGCTCAAGCTGTTTATTATTTTTATGCTTACTTTAAAATAGGCAATGGACAGTCTCTGTCTTTTTCTGTTCCGACTGGAAATTTTGGAGATATTTATGCTGGTTATTTAGCAAAGAAACTTGGACTTCCAATTAATAAACTTATTGTAGCTACAAACAAAAATGACATTCTTCATAGGGCAATTTCTGGTGGAGATTATACTCAAAAGAAAGTTGAGGAAACAAATACTCCTAGTATGGATATCCAGATAGCAAGTAACTTTGAGAGACTTTTGTACGATGTCAAAGACTGCAATTCAGACGTTACAAAAGATGTGATGAGTAAAATAAAAAATAATACTTATCAAATTGATAATAGTGATTTAGATGAAATAAAAAAGAATTTTACATCTCAAATGTTAGATGAAAATGAAACTATCCAAATGATAAAAGATATAAATAAAGAATATAAAGTTGTAGTTGATCCACATACTGCAGTTGGAATTGGTGCTGCAAAAAAACTTGGATTAGAACAAAATTGTGTTGTTTTATCTACAGCACACCCCTGTAAATTTCCAAAAGCAATTGAAGATGCAATCTCAAAAACTGAAAGTTTACCAGATAGTCTTAAGTATGTTTATGATAGAGAAGAAAAATTTGAGGTTATTTCAAATGATATAAACAAAGTTAAAGAATACATAATAAACTCAATATGAAATTAAAAATAAAAGATCAAATCCCAGATATAGAAATTTTTCATCTAATAGATGGTGAACCACAAACTAGCAAAATTAGAGATATTTTAGGAAATGGCAAAGTAGTGTTGTTTGGATTACCTGGAGCTTTTACTTCAACTTGTTCAAAACTCCATCTTCCTGGCTATGTAGCTAATACTGATAAAATAAAAGCTAAAGGAATAGATAATATATTTTGTTTATCTGTAAATGATCCATTTGTTATGAATGCTTGGGGAGAAGCAAACAATGCAGCTGGCAAAATTACAATGTTGTCAGATCCTTATCTATTATTTACGAAAGCAATTGGCGCTGAAGTAGATAGAAATTCAAAAGGAATGGGTATTCGTTCAAATCGTTACGCGATGGTTATTCAAAACTTAGAAGTGATTGATATTCAAGTTGAGAAAGAGACTAAACAATGCGGTTTATCTTCAGCAGAGGGTATTTTGGATTTATTATAATTAGTAGGGCAGTTCTGTTGCCAGGTGTAGCTAAATTGTTGCAGAAGACCTTGCTAATAAATCGACTTCATTATTAAGTTTGTCAGTTGAATGTGCTTTTACCCAACTCCATTTAATCTCAAATGTATTTGATAGGTTATCTAATTCTGTCCAAAGTTCTTTATTCTTAACTTCTTTTTTATTTGCAGTTTTCCAACCATTTTTTTTCCAATTATGTATCCATTCTGTTATTCCAGATTTTACATATTTAGAATCTGTAAATATTTGAACTTTGCTTCCTTTTGGAATTTTTTTTAAAGCTTTAATGGGGGCAAGCAATTCCATTTGATTATTTGTTGTTTCTTTTTCGCTTCCTTTAATTTGAGTTTTCCTTCCATTTTCAATAATAATTGCAGCCCAACCACCATTTCCTGGATTTCCAATGCATGAACCATCTGTGTAAATTTTAATCATCAAGAATAATCCTTAAATGAGCTCAGATTTCTATGAAAATTCAACTTATCTATATACTCCTTTGGATCTTTGATTTTAATGACAGCATTTTTAGGAGTATTTAAATAATCATAAGATCTAGTCAAAAGATATCTTAAAGCTGATCCTCTACATAATGTATTTAAATTTCTTTTTTCAATTTCACTTAATTTTCTAACAGATTGATAGCCCTTTAATATATTTGAAGATCTTTTTTTATCTAATACAAATTTTCTATTTTTTTTTTTAAAGCATAAAGCATTAATGCAAGTTGCTAATTCATAAGATAGAAAATCATTAGCTGAAAAATAAAAATCTATAAATCCATGAAATTTACCTTTATTGAAAAAAATATTATCAATAAAAAGATCGCTATGAATTATTCCATTTGGCATTTTTTTAGGCCATTTTCTTTTGATATCTCTTAAATCGTCTTTCATTAAATCTTTTAAGTTTTTTGACAATTTATTAATTTTATTATCTATTTTATTTAGAATTGAACCCCATGAATTTATCGATAGAGAATTTTTTCTATATAATTTTAATTTTTTTGAAGCTTTATGAAGAAGTGCAGCATTTCTTCCAACTATAAAACAATCCTTATTATTTAGTTGTTCTTTATCTTTTCCTTCCAAGAAACTGACAATACAAGCTTTTTTATTTTTTAAATTAAATAAATATTTGCCGTTTTTGTCTTTTATAGGAACTGGACATTTTACTTTTAATTTAGATAGACCAGACATAAGATTAACAAAAAATGGGAGATCTTTTTTCTGAACTCTTTTTTCGTAAATAGTTAAAATATATTTATTTTTCTTTGTCTTTAAAAGGAAGTTGGTATTTTCAATACCTTTTTTTATACCTGAATAATTTTCTATTTTTCCAATATTATATTTCCTCTCGATAAATTTTATCTGCTTGTTATTTATTTTAGTATAAACAGCCATTAATTTAATTTTCCAGGAATTTTAAAAGTAATATTTTCTTTTACGATTTCAACTTCTTCTATGTTGACTGTAAATTGATCTTTTAACTCTGCTATAAATTTTTCAACAAGTATTTCTGGTGCTGAAGCACCTGATGAAATTCCAATTGTATTACATCCTTTAATTTTATCTATTGGCACTGGACTTTCTGAGTGTATTAACTCAGCAGAATTGCAACCAGAGTTTTTAGCAACCTCAACTAATCTTACCGAGTTAGATGAATTTCTACTTCCTATTACAAAAAACATATCACATTTATCTGCTATTTCTTTAACTGCGGATTGTCTATTTGTTGTTGCATAACATATGTCATCTTTTTTAGGTTCTTTAATATCTGGATATTTAGATTTTAAAGCTGCAATTATATCTTTGGTATCATCTACAGAGAGTGTTGTTTGAGTTATGAAAGATAGCTGTTTATTTGAGATATTTTCATACTTATTTGCATCCTCAATATTTTCTATCAAATCTATTGAACCTTTTGGTAATTGACCCATAGTTCCTATGACTTCTGGATGGTTTTTGTGTCCTATTAATAATATATGATGACCTTGTTTGTTTAAGTTTTCTGCTTCTCTATGAACTTTAGATACTAGAGGACACGTTGCATCTACAAACATCATATTTAAATTAGAAGCTTCCTCTGGAACAGATTTTGGCACTCCATGTGCTGAGAATATAACTGGTCTAGACTTATCTTTGATTTCATCTAATTCTTCAACAAATATCGCTCCTATTTTTTTTAAACTTTCTACAACATGTTTGTTATGTACAATTTCGTGTCTCACATAAACTGGGGCACCAAATTTATCTATACTCTTTTTTACAATTTCAATTGCTCTATCAACTCCTGCGCAAAACCCTCTTGGTGCAGCTAAATAAATTTTTAAATTTTTGTTACTCATTTTCATCCTTTTTAAAAAACGGAATTAAAAATACTATACAAGCAATAAAAAAAAATAAGCTTCCGAACATAGCCCAAAAACTTCCTACACTTGAGATGATGAAGCCAATTGAAGATATAATGAACAATATCCATCCAATTAGATTTATAGTTTTATTTTTCATTTTTTTTCTACCATGAATTCAAGTAAAATATGAGGAAAGGTCAATGAAGCCAATCCAACAAATATTATTTTAATAATACTTTCATCTATACCAAATTTTTCTGAAATAAAATAAAAAACTATTAAATACATTATTGCTGTGATTACTGTAAGTGGAATAATTTTTCGTAAAAAAATAGGAAATCCTTTCATCAAATTTTTATTTATTTCACTAATTAAACTTAGTGAGTGTCTTATAGAATGAAGAAAGCAGAAATAAATTGTGAAAGCCAATATAGGGTTAAAAAAATAGTTTAAAATAATTATTGAAAAACTATCTAAAAAAAGAATTGATCTTAAATCATTATTATTACCTCTATATATAAGAAAATTACTTAGCACTGAAAATATAACTAAAGAAATTAAAAAATTATTAGCCACAATATTTTCGTCTATTGAAAAGTTTAACATTTTAAAAATTTCGATTGTCTCAGCTTTATGAAACAATAAGGGTGCTGAAATAACTAATGATCCTTTAATGAAATAAAAAATTTCTAAAAAATTAGCATTATTTGTTTCGATAAAGTCACTATCCTCTTTGCCAAAATGATATGCTGCAACTATTAAAAAAAGCGAAAGCAACAACATTGGACTTAAAATCCAAATTAAAATAACAAAAATAGCAATACCTATATAAGTTATATAGAACACTTCTGTATTTTTAATTTTATAAATTTTTAAAAGTTTTTTACCTTTTTCATGATCCAGCGCACCGTGAGAGATACCAATTGTAAGAATTAAAAAAAAACTAAAAAGTATAAACGAATTATCTCTCAATACCTCAAAGGCAGAAAAAAAAATACAGATATTAAAAAAAATAATAGAATGAAAAAAATTTATTTTGTTGATCATTATTTAAATACAGCTTTAATAAAAATCCATTTTGGCATCTTTAATATAATGGATAAGTCCTCAAAAATATTACTTTTATTGGAGAGGAAATTTATTACTGTTTTTGACTTGCTTTTAAACATTTTGAAGAAAATATTTGGCATGATCTCTGGCTTTTCAGCTAGGACTTTCAAAAAAACATTATCTAAAAACTTATACTTACTTTTTATATTGAAAGCTCTAGTTTGGGTTATTTTATCAATGTTTTGGGTAATATATTCTGCTTGTTCTTGAATATTTAGGAAAGTATAGCCAGTACTTAAACGCGTCATACCTCCAGCAGTTCCAATATTAATCGTATTTTTATCGTTTTTAAATTTTGGATAAAATAATGGTATGGCCCCAACTTCTTTATAATTAATTTTATATTTTTTTAATTTTAAAGTGTTTTCTATGTAATCAGTAATTTGTTTATCATAATCTTTCTCACTATCATCTTCCATTTTTGAAAGCCACGTGGTTTCAATTAAAGCTGATTTTTTTGAATAGGGTAGTGTATAGAAAAAATGAACACTTTTTTTTTGATCACAATCAAAGTCCATTAAATTCATTATTTGATCATCAAAAAAATCTTTTTCAGTTTCAATCTCAACACCTTGAAAGTGTTGCCATAAATTTGAGTCTTTATTATCAAGATTTGGCAAACTGTTAAATAAAATTGCGTTTTCTGTATTTACTTCACTAATATCTTTAAAGAACTGAATATTTGGATTTTTATTGATTTTATTTAAAATTTTTTTGTAGAATAGTCCACTATCAATACTTTCGTAAGGAGTTTCTTTACAATCTTTATATTCAACGTTTCCTTTAAAATTTATTGTATAATCTTTCCACCTTTTTTTTACACAGTCATCAAACTTGTGAGGTACAGTTTTCCAATATGACCAAGTTTTATCTCTTTTATATTCATCTCTTTTTTCAATAATTGCTAAAGTCTTATTTTTAAGTTTATCGTGATACTCTAACTCATAAGCCAATGTTAAACCTGCACAGCCACCTCCAATTATTATGTAATCAAAATCTTTCATTATACTCAATATCTTGCATTATTATCTCATGCTCTTTTATTGTAAGTTTTTTATCTTTTTTTACAAAATATAATTTAATTAAATCACCAATAGATAGCACTGTATGTAAGGCTTTTCCTAAATTGTTTACATAAATTTTTCCTGATTTATTATAATTTTCTAAGTTTCCTTTTTTTAAGATTTCATTTCCAATTTGTCTATATACTCGTCTTGCAACCAAAATCGAAAATCTTAAAAAGAATGGAATTTTTTTGATTGATATAAAAGAATTATTATAAAACTTGTCAGCGATTTTTAGAATTCTTTTAATTTCATCAAAATTCTTTTTTATATAAAACCTATTATTGCTTTCATCTTCAATAACATCTCTTGAAATATTAGTTAATTGCATTGCAATACCTAAGTCAATAGCTCCTAAAAGTGCTGATCTTTCTTTGACATTTAAAATTTTTGCCATCATTAATCCAACTGTTCCAGCCACTCTATATGAATAAACATATAGATCTTTGTCAGTGTTGATTTCTACTTTTGATTTTATATCAGCCTCGACGCCATCGAATAAATCATCAATTATTTTTTGTGATATTCCAAATTTATTTATTAAAGCCCACATATTTTTAATTATTTGGTTATTTTCATTTTTTAATTTGAAATCTTCTTTGAAAGTATTGAAATTTTTTAATTTCGTATCAAGATCACCTTTTTCATCTGCTATATTGTCTATGTATCTACAAAAATCGTACAAATCAGAGCAATCAGAGTAGACTTGTTTTGGTAAAAAGAAACCTGCCCAATTAAAAGATTTAGCGTATATCGACAAATAATTTTGTTCATTCATTACAAAATTTTATCTAAGACCTTTGCGGATGATAGGACCCCCGGAACACCAGCTCCAGGATGAGTGCCCGCTCCAACAAAATATAAACCGTCATAAACCTCAGATTTATTATGAAATCTAAAGTATGCTGATTGAGAAAATTTTGGCTGAATTGAAAACCCAGAGCCATATTTTGTGTTTAATTCATTCTCAAAATAATCAGGAGTTAAATAAAAATCATCTACAATATTTTCTCTTAAGTTAGGTAATAAACTTTTTTCCATTTTATCTATCACAAGTTTTTTTAGATTCTCACCTTCGATTGACCAGTTTATTCCTGATTTATTATTAGGTACAGGCACTAATACATAAAAGCAATCATGGTCTTTTGGTGCCATACTCGAGTCAGTCGCGGTAGGCCTATGTAGGTAATAGCTTATATCGTTATTTAATTTTTTGTTTACAAATATATCATCCAAGTGTTCTTTGTACTTATCGCCAAACTTTATGGTATGATGTTCAACATTTTCGTATTTTTTCTTTGTTCCAAAATAATAAACAAACAATCCCATTGAATATTCCATTCTATTTATCTTCCAATTAAATAAGGTGTTATATTTTTGATTATTTAGCATTTTTGAATAAACACCGGGAGGATCTGCATTACAAACAACGTTATCTGCTTTAATTTCCTCATCTTCACTTGTCACAACCCCGACAACTCTTTTATTTTTTGTAAGCAAGTTTTTAACTTCTTTACCTTTAATAATTGTAACATCTTCTTCTAACATCAATTTCTCAAAACCTTTTATGATTTGTCCCGTTCCACCCATAGAATAATGAATCCCCCATTTTTTTTCTAAATACAAAATTAATCCATATATAGAGGTTGTAGTAAAAGGGTTTCCACCCACCAATAATGGGTGCATACTAAATAGCCTTCTTAATTTTTCATTTTCAATAAAACCACTAACCAAAGAATAAACAGATTTATAACTTTTTAAACTTAGCAATGCAGGAATTTGCCTAAACATAAATGAAGGTTTATCAAATGGCACATCTGATAATTCTGAATAACCCTTATCAAATATTTTTTTTGTAAATTTAAGTAAATTTCTGTAACCCACAACATCTTTATGATTAATTATTGCAATCTGTTCTTCCATTTTCTTTTCATCAGCTGAGTAATCAAAATGGCTTCCATCTTCGAAAACAAATCTGTACCAAGTATCTAAATCTTTTATTTTTATATAATCATCTGGATTTTTATTAAAAAGTTTAAAAATTTCATAAATTAAATAAGGAGCAGTTATTACAGTTGGTCCACCATCATAAGTAAACCCATTACTTTTAAATACTCTCGCTCTTCCACCTAAATCTTTTTGTTTTTCAATTAAAGTAACTTTATGACCTTTTGCTCGAAGTCTAAGAGCTGCCGCCATACCACCAAAACCTGATCCAATTACAATGGAATTCATATTTCTTAATTTACATTATTTTTATAAAATTTGATAAACTATCTTAGTTTAAGAACTGATTTTCTTTAATTCTGTCTTTGTTTCTTCAAGATTTTTATTAAACAAGTTGTCAAGTTTAGACTTATCAACAGATGTAGTAATAATTTTTTTTACAGATTCTACAGCAATATTAATTGATGTATCTTTAATTTCTTTTATGGCATTATCTTTCATTTGAGAGATTTTAGTTTCTGCTAGACTTTTCTTGAGTTCAGCTGATTTATGAAATTTATCATTCATTTCAATTACAAATCTTTCAGTTTCATCTTTTGACTGCTGCATAATCTTTTCACTCTCAATTTTTGCAGTATCTAGCTTCTTTTGCGCCTCATCCAATAGTCTTTTAGATTCAGCTCGGAGTTTTTCACTTTCGTCAATTTCATTTTTGATATCAGTAATCATTTTGCTCAATAAATTATTAACATTTTGTGGAACTTTTAAATAAATTAGCGCCCCAAAAAATATTACAAAAGATACTGCTACCCAAAATGTTGCATCAAATGCCATTATGTTTTTCCATTTCTTTTTTAGAAAGATCTTCAACTATGGCTGAAAGACTACTTTTATTTATATCTTCACCAATTAATTGTTTAACTAGATCGGAGGATGTCTCAATTGCAATTTTAGTAACTTTCTCTTGAGAAGTTTTTTTTAATTGGTCTATTTCTTCTTCAGCTTTTATTATTTCTTTTTCGATATCCTTTTCTAAAGATAATCTTTTATTGTTTATATCGTCCAAAACTTTTTGTCTTTCACTATTAAAGAAGTTTTTTGCTTCGACTTTTGTATCATTGATAATTTTATCAAATTCTTTAACTTTTTTTTCAGTTTCTTCCCGTTGCTTGTCTGCAGTCTCGATATTCTCTAAGATTTGTGATTTTCTGGTTTCGAGATTGTTACTAATTTTTGGTAGTATGAACTTAGATAAAATTATAAACAATAATCCAAAAGTAAGTACTAACCAAAAAATTTGAGATATCCAAAACTCGGGATTAAGCTGGGGCATACCTCCACTCTCAGCGCTTTGAGCGCTATAAGTAAAGATAAGACTTAAAGCTAGAAATTGAAAAATTATCTTTTTCAACATTAATTAAAACGCGAAAAGAATAATTAATGCAACAACTAATCCAAATAAACCAGTCGCTTCTGCTAATGCAAAGCCTAATAGCAAGTTTGGAAACTGCTTTTGAGCTGCAGATGGATTTCTCATTGCACCTGAAAGATAATTTCCAAAAATTATCCCAATTCCAACTCCTGCACCTGCAAGTGCAATTGCTGCTAGTCCTGCTCCTATCATTTTTGCTGCTTCTAATTCCATTATATCCTCCTTATGTTAATTAATGGTGTAAATTTAATGCATCATTCAAATAGATACATGTTAAAATTGCAAATACATATGCTTGAAGAAAAGCAACTAATATCTCCAAACCTGTTAATGCAACTGAAAAACCTAGTGGTAGCCAGCCCCCAACAATTCCTAAGCTAACTACGAAACCTCCAAAAACTTTCATCATCGTATGGCCTGCCATCATATTTGCAAACAATCTAACTGATAAACTAATTGGTCTACTTAAGTATGAAATTATTTCTATAACAACTATTAATGGCAATAAAACCATTGGAACTCCACTTGGCACAAAAAGTTTTAAGTATCCAAGTCCATGTTTAATAAATCCAATTATTGTTACTCCTATAAATATAAATGCTGCTAATACAAAAGTTACAATGATGTGGCTAGTGACAGTAAAAGAGTATGGTATCATCCCAAACATGTTACAAAATAAAACAAACATGAATAAAGAAAATATGAAAGAAAAGTAAGGCTTAGCTTTCGATCCAGCTGTATCACTTATCATTTTTGAAATAAAAGAGTAACTGAGCTCCGCAAGTAATTGAATTTTATTTGGTATGATAGATCTCTTCGTGCCTAAATTAAAAATAATTAATATTGCTAGTGAACTTATGACCATAAACAAACTCGCGTTTGTGAATGAAATATCTATGTTATTTATTTTAATTTCTGGACCAATTCGGTACACGTTGAATTGATACATTGGATTTGCTGCCATTTGCCTACTATTTTTGCATTTTTTTTGCTGATCTAATAACGTTCATAATTCCAGCTATTACACCAATAAAAAAAAATATTAAAATTAACCAAGGTTTAGTACCAAACCAATTGTCTAAAATAAACCCAATAATTGTCCCAACAGCTACAGCAGATACCAATTCCGTGCTCATTTTGAAGGCTGACCCCATACTTGACCCTTTATTTCCCTCTTCGGATTTTTTGTCTTTGTCAGTTTTATTTTTTGCAATTTTTAGGCGAGTTTTAAACTGGTCTTCATCCATTATTAAGCAACCATACTCTCTGCTTTTTGAAGATCTACAGCAACTAGTTGGCTAATTCCTTTTTCTGGCATTGTTACGCCGTATAGTCTGTCCATTTTAGACATGGTTAGAGCGTGGTGAGTTACAATAATAAATCTTGTAGATGTAATTTTAGTTAGTTCCGTCAAAAGATTGCAAAATCTTGTTACATTCGCATCATCTAGAGGTGCGTCTACTTCATCGAGAACACATATTGGAGCTGGATTAGTAAGAAACACTGCAAAGATTAAAGATAAAGCAGTCAGGGCTTGTTCACCTCCAGATAATAAAGTTATTGATTGCAATCTTTTTCCTGGTGGACTTACCAACATTTCTAATCCTGCATCTAAAGGATCATCAGAGTCTACTAGTTCTAGTTTTGCACTACCTCCATTAAATAGTTTGGTATAAACTTCATTGAACTTTCTATTCACTTTTTCAAAAGCATCTAGAAGTCTTTCCCTACCTTTCTGATTGAGTTCAGTAATACTTTCTTTTAACTTTATAATTGCAGTTACTAAATCTTGTCTATCTTTTTCCATTTTCTTAATTTCATCTTCATATTTTGAAGTCTCTTCGTCTGCTCTTAAGTTAACCGAGCCTAATTTTTCTCTTTCCCTTTTTCTTTCATCAAGCAATTCCTCTTGTGTTACTGTATCTGGATATTCAGATACATCTTTTAAGTTTGAAAAATTCAGTATCTCTTCTTCTTTTAAATTAAGTTCTGTTGATACTCTTTCTAGCAAATCATTTCTTCTTTTATTCAAACCATCGATTGTTGCTCCAGAGCTTGCCTTTCGTTCTCTTATTTCAATAGACTCTTCTTTTGTTGTATTTAGATTACTTCTTAATTCGTTAATCTCTTTATCTAGCTCATCTATTAATATTTCATTATCACTTTTTTCTTTTTCAGAAATTCTTAAACTTTCTGATATTTGTCCTTTTCTTTCAGCTTGTGTTTGAGGTTGTTTTTCAAGGCTATCTAATTTTTTTTGTTGAGTATCTTTTCTACTATTTAATTCATTAATCATTTTTTCAGAATTTACCAATAAGTTTTTCCAACTTTCTATTTCTTGGTCAATTATTTTAATTCTTTCACTTCTTTTTATTGACTCTTTTTTAATATTTTGATTTGTACTAAATGCTT
This sequence comes from uncultured Pelagibacteraceae bacterium, assembly GCA_902612605.1. GTDB lineage: Bacteria > Pseudomonadota > Alphaproteobacteria > Pelagibacterales > Pelagibacteraceae > Pelagibacter. The sequence goes on along the minus strand of CACMDY010000001.1, from coordinate 65,909 downwards.
CAGCGTATTCTTCTTGTAGACTTTTGATTTCTTCGTTTTTCTTAGTTACTGTTATCGCTAAATCGTTGTCATGCATTTCATTAATTTTCATTTTTAAAAATGAAAGATTTATTTTGCATTCATCTATTAAATTAGTTGCACCATTGATATTGTTCGCTGAGAGCATTTCTTTTGCTTTATCTAACTGCTCACTTGCTAAATCAATAGTTTCTGAGTTCTTTTTTAGAGTATCAAGGTTTAGATTTTCTAGTATTCTCTCTAATTTATCTTGCTCATCTTTTAATTTTCCTTTTGCATTTACCAAATCTAAACCTGACAATTTTTCGGTTTCATAATATTTTGAATCGACTGTAATTAAATTTTCTTTTTCTTCTCTAAGTCTTTTTTCGTTAGAGTTTGCATCAATGATTATGCTTTTTTCTCTAACAATATCGTCATCAATTACACCCAAAGCCTTTCTAATTGATTGTATTTCATCATTAACCCTGTCTTTTTCCTCATCTAAACTTTTTAACTCTAGATTTAATCTTTGAATTTTTGACAAGTTTTCCTGATTTTTTTCTCTTATAGGATTTACATTTTTATTCTTTTCAATAATTTTCATGCTTAAATCCTCTAATTTATCATTGAAGGACTTAACTTGATCATCAGCCTCATTGTTGATCTCATTCTCTACTTTAATTTCATTATCAATTTCTAAAAGACGTAAATAATATAAACCTGCCTCAACTTTTTTTATTTCTTCTGAAATAGATTTGTATTTTGCAGCCTCTTCAGCTTGCTTTTGCAAATTTGCTAATTGTCTTTCCTGTTGTCTTCTTAATTCATCTGCCCTTTTTAAATTATTTTCTGCCGCGCCTAATCGTAATTCTGCTTCGTGTCTTCTAACATGTAAACCTGCTATACCAGCTGCTTCTTCTAAAATAGCTCTTCGATCTGAAGGTTTTGCCGTAACCAATGCTCCAATTCTACCTTGACTAATAATCGAAGGTGAATGAGCACCTGTTGACAAATCTGCAAAAAACATTTGAGCATCTTTAGCTCTAACTTCTTTCCCATTTATATAAAATTTTGAGCCTTTATCTTTTTCTATTTTTCTTCTTATTTCAATTTCATCGAGCTCATTATATTGTAGAGGACCATCCTTGTTGTCATTTGATAAGCTCACTAAGACTTCTGCAATATTTTTTGATGGTTTGTTTGAAGTTCCAGAAAATATAACGTCTTCCATTCCTGAACCTCTCATACTTTTTGCAGATGTCTCACCCATACACCATCGCAACGACTCCACTATATTTGATTTGCCACAACCGTTTGGGCCAACTATCCCAGTTAAACCTTCTTCAATCAGGAAATTTGTTTTTTCAGCAAAAGACTTAAATCCATTTAGTTGGATTTTTTTAAATTCCATTCACTGACTTATATCAGTTTTTCAATGTATTTTTTTAATTTTTTGTAGTTTGAGTGATTTTCAAACTTTTTTCCGTTAATTATGACTGTAGGAGTAGCATTCACTTTATACTTTTTAACACCTTCGATTCGGTCTTCTAAAATGTGATCCTCTATCTTTTTATCAGCCAAGCACTTATCAAAATCAAGATTATATTCAGTATTATCAATAAATTTTTTCATAGCTTGATTTGCTTCTAATTCATTTTTTCCCTTGATCCACTTATCTTGATTTAAATAAAGGTGATGCAAAATTTCATGCTCACCATCATTTCTACAATGCGCTAATTTAGTTGCATTAAATGCTATGATATCTAATGGGAAGCTTTTAAATTCTATTGAGATCAATCCTTTATCAATAAAATCCTCTTTTAGTTTAGGATAAATATTTTTATGAAAATTTGCACAAAAACTGCAAGTTAAAGATTCAAAAACCATCAACTTAACTTTTGAGTCTGCATTCCCTACTAAAATTGGTTTAACTTCAGAATTAGCATTAATGAAATTAAAAAAAATTAAAATTGAGACAAGAATTATTTTTTTCATTTTATTTTAAAATGTTTACTTAGCTCTAACAGTGAGTTTTTTATTTTGTCATTTTTAATATTATTTATGCTCTTTATATGTTTATTTTTTGTCGCATTAATAGCGGTATTTTTATGGCTTTCTTCAATTTTTCCATCAAATGTATTCAATTTAATGTCATCTAAAACATGATAGCCAAAAAAAACATTAATTTTTTTTATTATTTCTTTTTTAGAATACTCAACGTCAATTTCATTTCCCCTCTTTACTAAAATATTTAAACGACTGCCCGATAACTTGTTTGAACTTTTATATGACTTAGGAAAACTTACTTTAAATAAATCTTTACCAACTAAATATTTCCAATTATCTAAAGTTTCATTATAAATTTTACCTTTTTTACTAATTATTCTTTTTGCTTCTGTGGGTAAAGTATCTTTAAAAGATCTTAAACCTTGAATGGAGCTATATCTCTGCTTAGTATTATATTTTTGACTCATATGAATAATAAAAACATACCAAATAAAATTCTACTTTGGTACGATAATAATAAAAGAATTTTACCTTGGAGAAAAAAAGTTTCCCAGAGGCAAAAAGAATATTTTACGTTTGTTAGTGAATTTATGTTACAGCAAACTCAAGTAAAAACTGTTATTCCTTATTTTAAAAAATTTGTAAAACAAATTCCAACCTTTCAATCATTGGCAAATGTCGACGAAAAGATCTTAATGAAACATTGGGAAGGTCTTGGTTATTATTCAAGAGCAAGAAATCTAAAAAAAAGTGCAATTATAATTGTTACAGATTTCCATGGTAAGTTGCCAAAATCTTATGAAAAGTTAATACAATTACCAGGAGTAGGCGAATATACATCCAAAGCAATAATGTCTATAGCATTTAACCTTAAAACTATTCCTTTAGATGGAAATGTAGAGAGAATTCTTAAAAGAACTCTATATTTAAAAAAGCAGAATGAAATATCTAAAGATTTTTTAAAAAAAAAAATTAATTTTTTTGGACGGTCCAATCGCGCTAGTGATTACTCCCAAGCAATCATGGAGATAGGTGCTTTAATATGCAAACCAAAAAATCCAAGTTGCAAGGAATGTCCTTTAAATAAAAATTGTATATCTCTAAAAAAAAATGACTTTGAATTGACCAAATTCAATAAAGAAATAAAAACTAAATATTTCGAAGCGACTATTTACAAAAAACATAATAACTACTTATTAGTCAAAAATGATAAATTTAAATTTTTAAAAAATATGCCAATTTTTCCAATGACTGAAGTTCGAGAAAGTAAGTATAATTATTCAAATAATAAAAAAATTAATATAAAATTATCTAATATGGAAATGAAAATTTTGTTAAATAACTCGAAAAGACTTCCAAAGATTAAAAATAAAATATTAATTAAAAAAGATAAATTAAGCTCAGAAATAATTCCATCATTTACTAAAAAAATATTTTATACCATCTCAAAATCTGAATGAAAAAAGTTGCAATTGTAGGAGCTGGTATATCTGGTTTGTATCTTGCAAATGAATTAAACAAAAATACTGAAATAGACTATAAAATCTTTGAAAAAAAAGATTATCTTAATTTAAATGAAGGTTATGGCATTCAACTTTCAGTTAATAGTATTAATTTGTTAAATAAAGTAGGATTTAAAAATATTTCAGCATCAGATGTTTATTATCCAACAAAAGTTAATTTTTTCCAGGCTAAAAATATTAAAAAGATTTGTGAAATTGATTTAAAGCAATTCAATAATGTAAACGACCGTTACACAACACTTAAAAGATCAACATTAATAAAGTTTTTAATTGGCAATATACCTGAGGAAAAAATTCAATTTAAAGCCGAGATTCAAAATATCGAATATAATGAAAAAATAAAGATTTCTTGGAATAATAAGAATGAAAGTTTCGATTATATAGTAATTGCAGACGGTGTTTTTTCAAAATTAAAATCTCAAATATCAAATAATCATTTAAACCCAATTTTTAATGGGAACATTGCTTTAAGGGCGAATTTAAAACAACATGAAAAAGATAATATTTCTGTTTATATGGGGTCAAATTTTCACTATGTAACTTATCCTGTAAATCAAAAACTCGAATATAATTTCGTTGCTATAATCAAAAAGAAACTAACTACTAAAGAAATTGAAAATAAAAATATTCTTAATTCAGAAACATTTATAAAATCTTTAAAAGACTTTATTTCACAAAATTCTATTATAAATTTGGAAAGTTTAGCAAATATAAAGTGTTTTCCTGTATTTGTAAGCACTGAATTACCCACACTAAAATATCAAAATACTTATTTGAGTGGTGATGCTTTATTTGCTTTTCCACCTTCTTTTGCACAAGGTGCTTCTCAAAGTATTGAAACAGCAAATGGTATTTTAGAAAATATTACAAATTCAAATAGTATTTATAAAGATAAGATAAGTAAAATATTACTAGTAAATAAAAGATCAAAATTAAACCATTTTGCCTTCCATTTAACTAATCCAATAATAATATTAATTAGAAATATTGTTTTGAAATTTTTATCAAAAAATAAAAAATTTCTAGAGAGTTATCTTGGAAAAATTTATAGAAATTAAGTAGTTGGCCTTAGTCTTTGCCTCAAATCATCAATTGGTTTGAGTGAATTACCTGATTTATAATACCAAAAAGTCCAACCGTTACAGCTCTCAGCACCTAATATTTGTGCAGCAACTTTATGAATTGATCCTTCTGATTTCCGATATTTTATACTACCATCAATCATAATTTTCGCATTGATTTGTTTTTTTTGATCAAAAATTTCAGTACCAGGTTTAATAATTCCTAATTCAACCAAAGATCCAAATGGCACTCTTGGTTTGGATCTATTATTTTTTATAGTATCTAAATATTCATCTTCTATAATTTTTGTATTTTTAATTCTTTTACTTGCAGCTTCAAAATAGTTTTTTTCTTTTTCTATCCCAAAATAATTTCTACCTAACTTTTTTGAAACCACAGCAGTTGTTCCCGTACCGAGAAACGGGTCCAATATTAAATCGCCTTTATTAGACGATGCTAATATAATTCTGTGCAATAAAGACTCTGGCTTTTGCGTTGAGTGAATTTTATTACCATTATTTTTAAGTCTTTCTTTTCCATTACATATAGGTAAATTCCATGTAGATCTCATCTGTAGATCATCGTTTAAACATTTAAGTGATTGATAATTAAAAGTATATTTTGAGCCTTCACTTTTCGATGCCCATATAAGTGTTTCGTGCGCATTCGTAAAACGTGTTCCTCTAAAATTTGGCATAGGGTTATTTTTGTTCCAAATCACATCATTTAGTATCCAAAAACCTAAATCTTGCATTTTTGAACCAACTCTAAAAATATTATGATAACTTCCTATAACCCATATAGATCCATTTTTTTTTAAAATTCTTTTACATTCTTTAAGCCATTGAACTGAAAACTCATCATAACTTTTAAAACTATCAAATTTATCCCACGCATCGTCTACAGCATCGACTTTAGATCTATCAGGTCGACTTAATTTTTTTTTAAGTTGAAGGTTGTAAGGTGGATCTGCAAATATCAGATCAAAACTTTCAGCCGGAATTTTTTTTAATTCCTTAATACTATCTCCATTAATAATTTTATTTTTTATGTCTGAAGTGATCATTTTATATTTTTGAATTAGACTCCAGTCAGGAGTCTACGTCAACCTGTGATTGAATTTATTGATTGATAATTGTTATGATTATTATTTAAGACTCAATATCTTGTGTATTGGTTGGAAGGTTTTTCTATGAAATCTAGTCACTCCAAATTTTTTAATAGCTTTAATATGATCTTTAGTTCCATAACCTGCATTATTATCCCAGCCGTATTTTTTAAAAGAAAAAGACATCTTTTTCATTAGCTTATCTCTTTCAACTTTAGCAATAATCGATGCGGCTGAAATTTCAGGAATTTTTTCATCACCTTTTACAATAGTTTTAATTACATAATTTTTTAAGTCTGGTGGTTTATTACCATCTATTAAAACTTTTTTAGGTTTCAATTTGAGTTTCTTAATTGCTCTTTTCATTGAAAGTAGGCTAGCATTTAAAATATTAATTTTTTCAATTTCTTTTATTGATGCAGATCCTAACGCCCAAACTGAATTTTTTTTTATATATTTAGCTAAAGTTTCCCTCTGAATTTTGTTAAGTTTTTTTGAATCTTTAAGAATTTTTCTATTAATTTCTTTATTTAATATAACAGCAGCTGCATAAACTGGTCCTACAAGGCTCCCTCTTCCAACTTCATCAACCCCAGCAATAATTTTTTTCATATAAAATATTATTAAAAATTTAAATCTCTAAACCAGTTTCATCTATTTTTTTTCTAATTTCTTTAAGATCGGCCCAAGAATATTTTTTTTGCTCTGCTTGTCTTAGTAGATATGCTGGGTGAAAAGTTATCATTGTTAAATATGTTTTATTATTAATTATTACTTCCTTCCATTTTCCTCTTTCTTTAGAGATTTTAATTTTATTCCCGAAGAGTGCTTCCATTGCTGTGCTTCCCATTAAAATAAGTATTTCTGGATTTATAATCGAAATATGTTTTCTTAAATATTCAGAGTATCTATTTATTTCTGATATTTCAGGCTTTCTGTTATTTGGAGGTCTATAATTTACAACATTAGTTATATAAACTTTAGTTCTATCTAAATTAATAGCTTTCAACATTTTATTTAAAAGCATTCCTGCATCACCAACAAAAGGTTTTCCTAATTCATCTTCTTTTTGTCCAGGTCCTTCACCTACAATCATTATTTTTGAAGATGAATTCCCATCACTGAAAACAAGATTTTTTGCACTATTTTTTAGTTCACAATCTTCAATCTTTTCTATTTCAACTCTAAGTTTTGCTAATTCTTCAGATTTTTCTTTATTAGAAGCATTATTTTTAAATCTATTTATTGGCTCATCACTAAATTCATATTCAATACCTAGCTCGTTTATTAAATCATTATCAAATATGTCATTTTGATTTTTTTCATTTAAAGTCATAAAGTAAAAAATGTTCTTAAAAATTTTTTGTTTTATAATATTAATTCTATACCAAACAAATCTCTATTCAAAAGCAGCGAGTGAAAAAGAATTCAACCAGAAGTATCTATCAAATTATCTTTCAGCATTATTATCATTTGATAACCAGAAAAATAACGATGCTCTTAAGTTTTTTGAAAATTCAAAAATATTAATTCAATCACATGATAGTTTTTTGCAAGAATATGTATTTTCTTTACTTTTGGATGGACAGGTTAAAAAAGCAATTAAACAAGTAAAATATTCTAATACCTCAATAGGAGGAGATTTTTTTGAAGGAAATTTATTATTAATTTTAGATAGCATTAACAAGAAAAAGTTTAAACAAGCAGCTTTGAAGTTAAAAAAATTGGAAAAGTTCAAAGAGGACGACTCATACAAATTTATAATTTATTCTAGCTTAAAAAGTTACATTGATCTTTTTATATATAAAAAATCTGACATTGTTGAGCAATTTGGAAAATTAGATTTGATAAACATGGCTTTTCAAAATTGTTATTTGAATTCCAAAAAAACTGAGCCTTATTTTTTAAATTTAATTAACGATCCTCAAAGTGATTACTCTAGATATACTTTTTTTTATTTGAGTAACGAAGTGTCTAATAATGACCTTGCAACAGTTGATAATTTTGCAGATACAATAAATCCTTTAAGAAGTAGTTTGCTTATTTCTCAAGTAAAAAAATGGATAGATGAAAAAAAATATACAAAATTAACACAACATTTTTCATGTCAAAATGAGAATGATATTTTGGCAGAATTCTTTTTCCTTATATCTAATTTTTATTCATCTCAAAGTAGATTTGATTACTCAAACATATATTTAAATATTTCAAATTATTTAAATCCAAAATTTTATTTTAATTTATCATTAATAGCTGAAAACTATCAGTCAAATAATAATTATGATCTAGCAAAAAAAACTTTCGAAAAATTTGATGATAAGGATGAAATATTTTTTTGGTACAAAACAAAGAAGATTGCCAGAATTATAGCAGAGGAAGAAAATTATGATGCAAGTTTGAACTATATATTAAAAAATCTTGAAAAATTTAATAATAAATCGACAAAGATGATTTATGATTTGGCAAACATTTACAAAAACTTTAAAAAATATGATGAGGCAATAAATTATTATACTTTGGCCTTAAAAAATTTGGATAAAAATTCTATGGCTTATGCAGATGTTCTTTATCGCAGAGGTGGAGCGTATGAAAGATTAAAAAATTATGATTTGGCGGATAAGGATTTGCTAAATTCAATTAAAATTAGACCTGACGAACCCTATACACTTAACTATCTCGCTTATAGTTGGTTAGAAAGAGGATATAAAATTGAAGAAGCAATAGAAATGTTAAATCAAGCTTACAAAGGGAAAGAAGAAGACCCTTACATAACAGACTCTGTTGGTTGGGGTTATTATTTGACAGGAAATTATATTGAAGCAGAAAAATATTTAAGAAAAGCTGTTGAATTGTTACCAAGTGATCCTGTTGCAAGTGATCATTATGGAGATGTTCTTTGGCAATTAAATAGAAAAATCCAAGCTAATTATTTTTGGAAAAGTGCTTTAAATAGCGATGAAGCGGATGAAGAATTGAAAATTAAAGTTAAGGAAAAATTATATAATGGCTTAAATAATAATTCTTAAATGAAGTTTCATAAAATAAAATCATTTGCAAAAGTAAACTTAACTTTAAAAATTTTAAATAAATACTCAAATGGTTATCATAAAATCGAAAGTTTAATATCTAAGATCAATTTGGCTGATGAGATTTTAATAAAAGAGACACAAGGTTCAAAAAATAGAATATCGTTTAGTGGGAAATTTTCCTCAAATATTTCAAATACAAATACAATTTCAAAACTACTAAAAATCTTAAATGATCAAAATTATATTAAAAATATAAAATTCAATATCAAAGTAAAGAAAAATATACCCCAATCTTCTGGTATGGGGGGAGGATCAATGAATGCAGCATCCATTTTGAACTACCTATTTAAAAAAAGAATAATTAAAACTACAAAAAATAATTTAATTAAAATTGCAAATAAAGTTGGTTCAGATGTAATTTTGGGTCTTTATGAGAGTCCAATGATCCTACAAGGGCAAAATATAAGTAAAATTAATAAAAAATTAAATTTTCATTTGTTAATAATAAAGCCTAATTTTGGATGTTCTACTAAGATGATTTATGCAAAACACATAGGATTTTCAAAGAGCCTATTCCATAAATCAAACAACATTAACAGACAAGATTTATTAAAAGTTTCGAATAACGATTTAGAGAGAGCAGCTTTTAATAAATATCCAATTTTAAGAAGAATTAAAAGTTACTTGCAAAATTTAGATAATATTTACTTTGCAAATATGACAGGCTCGGGTTCGACTATAATTGGTTATTTTTTAACCAAAAATGCGGCAATAAAAGCTCAAAAAAAATTAAAAAATAAATATAAAAACTATTGGTGTATTTACTCTAAAACTATATAAAGCTTTTTTTTTGTGTTATACGAAAAACATCTTGGGGTGTAGCCAAGTGGTAAGGCAGCGGTTTTTGGTACCGCCATTCCTAGGTTCGAATCCTAGCACCCCAGCCATTTATGAAAGCTTTACTTAAAAAAATTTTTCAAAACAAAAAAATTTCAAGAGATAAAGATCTCAAATTTCTAGATTTAAAAAATAATAAGGGAGTAAATAAAATATTTGGTGCAATAAATAACCACAATGAAACCAGCGAGATTAGATATGTTGGTGGTTGCGTAAGAAAAATTTTAAATGATGAAAAAACAGATGATATCGACCTTGCAACTAATTTAACTCCTGATCAGGTTAGGCAATGTTTAGATAAAAACCAAATAAAGTTTTTTGAAACAGGAATTGAACATGGCACAATCACAGCAGTGATTGATGATCAAAATTTTGAAATTACAACATTAAGAAAAGATGTAAAAACAGATGGAAGGCATGCTGTCGTAGAATATACAACTAATTGGAAGGAAGATTCATTAAGGAGAGATTTTTCAATAAATTCAATATATTCAGATTTAGACGGGAATTTATATGATCCAAATTCTGGTCATAAAGATTTAAATATTGGAATAATTAAATTTATAGGTGATCCAGAAACTAGAATAAAAGAAGATTATTTAAGAATTATTAGATATTTAAGATTTTATACCGAATATAGCAAAATCGATCATGAAATTAATATAATAAAAATCATTAAAAAAAATATAGAGGGTTTAGGAAAAATATCAAAAGAAAGACAATTCAATGAATTAAAAAAAATTCTCAAATTGGGTAACTTTTTAAAGTTATTTAAAAATAAAACCTCTTGTGAATTATTTTCATTAATTTTCCCTCAACTAAAAAATTTTAAAAAATTAAGTAAGTTATCAAAACCACAAGAAAAGATATTAAAAAATAAAAGTTTAAATTTCGTCATTTCATTTCTTGTAATCGATGAAACTGACAATTCTGACTATTTTGTATACAAATATAATTTACCCAATGAATTAAAAGATAAAATTAATTTTCTAAAAAATAATTCGCTAAATAAAGATAGTACTAAAATCTTTAATAAGAAAGATTTACAAAAAATATTTTATTATGATGGTAAATCTAGCACAATCGATTTAATTGATTTCAATTTGTTATATTTTAAACAAAGTAAAAAACTTTCAGAATTAAAAACTTACTTTGAAAAATTAGATAAACCAGAATTTCCAATAAAAGCTCAGTTATTAATAAATGATTATGGATTAAAGGAGGGAAGGGATTTAGGTCAAAAATTAAAAAATTTAGAAATGAAATGGATTGAAAATAATTTTAATTTATCAAAAAAAGATATGGAAAAAGTTTTATCAAATTAAACGTATTTTACGTCTACAATCTCAAAATTTTTTATTCCTGCCGGTGTATTTATCTCTACAAGATCGCCTTTATTTTTACCTATCAGGCCTTTTCCTATTGGTGATTGAAAATAAAGAAGTTTTTGTTTTAGATCTGCCTCATCTTTACCAACAATTTTGTAATTTATTTTTTCATTTGTATCTAAATTTTGCAGGTAGACTGTTGATCCAAATATCACTTTTCCATCATTACTAATCTTGGTGATATCAATTACATTTGCTCTCGCAATTAAATCCTCAACTTCTTGAATTCTTCCCTCGTTATGTGATTGCTGTTCTTTTGCAGCATGATACTCAGCATTTTCCTTTAAATCTCCATGCGATCTTGCTTCAGCAATAGCTGCAACAATTTCGGGTCTCTTTTTTTCTTTCAAAAAAATTAATTCACTCTTTAATTTTTCTAATCCTTCAGTCGTAATTGGTTCTTTATCCATAATTTACCATTTAGCAGTTGGTGGCAATGACATAAGTATAGCTTCAACATTTCCACCAGTTTGTAAACCAAATTTTGTCCCCCTATCATGTAATAAATTAAATTCAACATATCTACCTCTTTTTTTGTATTGAATTTCTTTATCTTTAATTGACCATTTTAATTTATTTTTTTTCTCAATTATTTCGTTAGAAATGTTTTTGAAACTTATTCCTACTTCTCTAACAAAAGAAAAATCTTTTTCCCAATTTTTTTTTTTATAATCAAAAAAAATTCCGCCAATACCTCTTGGCTCCTTCCTATGCGGTAAATAAAAATATTCATCACACCATTTTTTATATTTTTTATAATAATTTTTGTTATGTTTATCACACGATTTTTTTAGTTCTGAATGAAACCAATTTTCTAATTTCTTATCTTTTATACAAGGTGTAACATCCATTCCACCTCCAAACCAACCAAATGAAGTAACAATATACCTCGTGTTAAAATGCATCGCAGGCACATGAGGATTTTTCATATGCATAACAACAGATATTCCAGATGCCCAAAATTTAGAGCTCTTTTTTGTACCTGGAACTTTATTTTTAAATTCGTTTGAAAATTTTCCATAAACTTCTGAAAAATTTACTCCAACTTTATCAAAAATTTTACCGTTTTCTAAAATTCTGTATTGTCCTCCACCTTCATCATTACTTTTACTTCTATTCCAATTTGTAATTTTAAATTTAATTTTATTGCTCTCTTTTTCCTCTATTTCTCTACAAAGTACTTCTTGCAAAGTTTTAAACCAATTTTTTGCTAATTTCTTTTTTATGTATTGATCCATTTAACCTAACTGTCTTATAAATTCTGAAGCACCTATGGCCACTGAAATTGAAATGTTTAAAGATCTTTTATTTTTAAGCATCGGAATTTTAATTCTTTCATTAACCTTAGAATGCACGTCTTCTGGAACACCTGCACTTTCTCTGCCAAAGAGCAATATATCATCACGCTTAAATTTAAATTTTGTATAAATTTTGCTAGCTTTTGTCGTCATTAAAACTACTCTGTTTTTACTATTTTCATCAAAGAATTCTTTAGGGCTCTTGTAAAATTTTATTTCACTGTAATCTAAATAATCCATAACAACTCTCTTGAACCTTTTATCGCTAAATAAAAACCCACAAGGTTCAATGATTTCTAAACTAGCCCCAAGGCAAGAACAAGTTCGAATTATTGAAGCTGTATTTTGAGGAATATCTGGCTGATATAAAGCTACTTTTGGACCGTGTTTTAAAGGTTTCTGTGTCATTGTTACCATAGAAATATCTCTTTTTTATTATATGAAATCATATATTACCAAAGATATAAAATATTAAAGATGTCAGACCAAAAAGACGAAAAAAAGACCAACAGAAGAGATTTCTTGTTTACCGCTACAGCCGCCGCTGGTGCAGTTGGAGTAGGTGCTGCTGTTTGGCCATTAGTCGATCAAATGAACCCAGATGCTTCTGTAAAAGCATTAGCAAGCACAGAAGTGGATGTGAGTTCAATGCAACCTGGACAGTCTTTAACAGTTCTTTGGAGAGGTAAACCAGTTTTTATTAAAAGAAGAACTGAAGATGAAATTAAAAAAGCGAGAACAGTTGATATAAATGATCTTAAGCATCCTGAAAAAGATGAAGATAGAGCAAAAAATCCTGAATGGTTAGTGATGCTTGGAATTTGTACTCACCTTGGATGTGTCCCATTAACGGATAAAGGTGATTATGATGGTTGGTTTTGCCCTTGTCATGGTTCTCATTATGATACATCTGGTAGAATTAGAAAAGGACCAGCTCCGACAAACATGGAGATACCTAAATACGAATTTGTAAATACTAATACGATTAAGATTGGATAAATATGAGTGATCACGAATACACACCTAGTTCAAAGTTTGGTAAATGGTTTAATGATAGACTGCCTTTGCTTACATTGGCAAATCACTTAACAGATTATCCTACACCAAAAAATTTAAATTACTGGTGGACATTTGGTGGGATATTAACCTTTTGCTTAATTACCCAAATAGTTACAGGATTAGTTTTGGCTATGCACTACATCGCTCATGCAGATATGGCATTCAGCAGTGTCGAACACATAATGAGAGATGTGAATTACGGATGGTTGTTAAGATATGTCCATGCAAATGGTGCTTCTATGTTTTTCCTAGCAGTTTATATCCATATTTTTAGATCATTATTTTATGGGTCTTATAAATCTCCTAGAGAAATAATTTGGATACTTGGAATTATAATTTATCTGCTAATGATGGCAGCTGCATTTATGGGATATGTTCTTCCTTGGGGACAAATGAGTTTTTGGGGGGCAACAGTAATAACAAATTTATTTAGTGCAATCCCACTTGTGGGAGAGAGTATAACAACTTGGTTATGGGGTGGTTACTCAGTTGACAATCCGACTTTAACAAGATTTTTTACTCTTCATTACTTAATACCATTCTTAATACTAGGGCTTGTAGTACTTCACATATGGGCATTACATGTTCCTGGGAATAATAATCCAGTTGGTATTGATATTAAAAAGCCATCAAAAGATACAGTTCCATTTCATCCATACATTGTAATTAAAGATGCTTTTGCGTTATTAATGTTTTGTATAGTTTTTGCGTTGTTCGTATTTTATCAACCAAATATTTTAGGACATGCTGATAACTATATCGAGGCAGACCCACTTGTTACTCCAGCTCACATAGTTCCCGAGTGGTACTTATTACCTTTTTATGCGATCTTAAGATCAGTTCCTGATAAGCTTATGGGTGTTGTCGCCATGTTATCAGCAATTTTAATTTTAGCTGCTTTACCATGGTTGGATACTTCAAAAGTTAGATCAGCAGTTTTCAGACCATTATTTAGACAGTTCTACTGGATCTTGGTAGCTGATGTTTTAATTCTAGGATATGTAGGGGCGATGCCAGCTGAAGGATTGTATTTGTTAATCGCAAGAGTTGCTACAGCATATTACTTTGCGCATTTTTTAATTATTCTTCCAGTTTTAGGATGGAAAGAAAAAACTACCCCGCTGCCTTTGAGTATTACCGAACCAGTTTTAGGAGGTTCGCCTAATTTAGCTGCGGCAAGGAGTGATGAAAAAATAGAAAAAACAATAAAGTGAGTAAGTTAAAAAATATTTTATTTGTATTAATATTCTCTATTATCGTACTAAATTCATCTAACTCTGCTGAAAAATCACCTCCTTTTTTAGAGACTAAGTGGACTTTCAAAGGTCTCTTTGGAAAATTCGATAGAGCATCCCTGCAAAGGGGTTATCAAGTGTATACAGAAGTATGTGCATCTTGTCATTCTATGAAATATTTAACCTATAGAAATTTAGCAGAAAAGGGTGGACCAGAATTTTCTGAAGGGGAGGCCAAAGCAATAGCTGCAAGTTTTGAGGTAACAGATGGCCCGGACAGCACTGGAGAAATGTTTGTAAGACCAGCTAAATTATCTGACAAATTCGTGATGCCATATGCTAATGAACAAGAAGCTAAAGCTGCTAATGGTGGTGCTTATCCACCAGATATGTCAGTTCTAGTTAAGGCAAGAAAGGGCGGAGCGGATTATATTTATTCCTTATTGTTAGGATATTCTGAACCACCAGAAGGCGTAGAACTTGATGATGGTGTTTATTACAATAAGTATATGTATGGTAATAAAATTAAAATGCCAGCTCCTTTGTCCGATGATTTAATTGAATATACAGATGGAACAAAAGCTACAGCTGAGCAAATGTCTAAAGATGTTACAAATTTTCTGATGTGGTCAGCAGAACCACATTTAGAGCAAAGACATAAAACAGGATTTAGAGTTATAGCTTATTTGATAATATTGACTGTATTGGTTTACTTTACAATGAAGAAGATATGGTCACGTGTTGAATCTAAAGTTTAGAACATCCCCATCTTTAACAATATAATCTTTACCCTCTAATCTCATTTTACCGTTTTCTCTTGATTTTAACCAACCACCACTACCAACGAAATCTTGATAAGACACAGTTTCTGCTCTTATAAAACCTTTTTCAAAATCTGTATGAATTATACCTGCTGCTTGAGGCGCCATACAATTTTTGTTAATTGTCCAAGCCCTTGTCTCCTCAACTCCTGAAGTAAAAAACGTCTCTAAAGATAAAAGGTCATATCCTTTTTTGATTAATAAATTTAATCCAGTATCATCAACGTTGATCATTTTCATATAGTTTTTTCTTTCTTCATTTTCTAGTTCATTTAATTGATTTTCTATTTCAGCTGAAATAGTTAGAGTGTTTTTAGAACCATATTTTTCAATAAAACTTTTTGTATAATCATTGCCTTTATCAATGCTATTTTCGTCAACATTACAAACATACAATTTAGGTTTTGTTGACAATAATCCTGATAATTTAACATCCTTTTTATCAAATTCTTCGTATAATTTATTTATATCATCGTTATTATTAATTAAATTCTGAGCTCTTTCTAGAATTTGGTTTTGATTTTCATCATTATTTTTTTTATTTTTCTTATCTAGTCTTTTTTGAATAGATTCCAAATCAGCTAAAGACATCTCTGTTTCAATTATTTCTAAATCTCTAATTGGATCAACTGTTGGATTTACATTCTGAATATCATCAGAATCAAAACACCTAATTAAATGAATAACAGCATCTACTTCTCTTATGTGGGATAAGAATTTGTTACCTAATCCTTCACCTTTAGAGGCCCCTTCGACTAATCCTGCTATATCAACAAAAGATATTGTGGTATTTATTTTTTTTTTTGAATTTGAAATTTTAACCAATTCATCTAACCTATAATCTGGTACAGGAACTACACCTATATTTGGATCTATCGTACAGAAAGGAAAATTTGCTGCTTGGGCTTTACTTGAATTTGTAAGTGCATTAAATAAAGTAGATTTACCAACATTTGGTAAACCAACTATACCACACTTAAAACCCATTTAATTATTGTTAACTTTGCTTGAGAATAAATCTAATTTTTTATCTATTAAAATAGCAATAGAGTCTATTATATTGTGAGTAATTTTTTCCAAGTGTTCTTGTTCATCATCTGAAAAATCATTTAAAACAAAGTCTGATACAGACATTTTATTCTCTGGCTTTCCAATCCCAATCCTCACTCTTGAATAGTCTTTTCCAATAAATTTATCTATTGAAGCAACTCCATTATGACCTGCACTTGATCCACCAAATTTTGCCTTTATTTTTCCAAACTCTACATCTAGATCATCATGAAAAACAATAACATCTTCTGCATCTATTTTGAAATATTCAAGCAATTCTCTGATACATATTCCAGAGTTGTTCATGAAAGTCAGAGGTTTGATAGCATAAATTTTCTTTTCACCGATATTACCTGTTGTAAGTAAACCCTTAAATTTTGGCTTTTGCTTTGAAAGACCAAATTTTTGATTTATTGCATCTACAACTTTAAAACCTATATTATGTCTATTATTATGACTGTTTGGGGTTGGGTTGCCCAAACCTACGAGTAACAACATTTTATTTTATTATTATTTTCACAGATTATTATTTTTTCTCTGCTGGAGCTTTTCCTTCTTCTTTTCCTTTATCACCATCTGCAGCTTTTTCTGCACCTTCTTCAGGTTTAGCGTCTCCATCCGCAGCTGCCTCCGCAGCTTCTCCGCCTTCTCCCTCAGCTTCTGCTGGTTTTTCAGGCTCTTTAACAACCGTTGGTGCTGCTACAGTCGCGATTACAAAGTCTCTTCCTTGAATTGTAGGTGTTACATTTTCAGGTAAATTTATAAAAGATATTTTAATACTTGCTCCAATATCTAAATTATTTAAATCCACAACTAATTCTGTCGGTATGTTTTCTGTAGGACATCTTAATTCAACTTTTCGTCTTACTATATTCAAAACTCCACCTCTTTTTAATCCTGGTGATAATTCATGGTTTATAAATTTAACCGGAATTTCTAAAATTACTTTTGCACCTTTAACAATTCTTAAAAAATCTAAATGTATAGGCTCATCTGTAACTGTATCAAAATCAACAACTCTTGGTAAAACTTTTTGTTCTTTCCCATCAATATTAATTGAAATTATATTTGATAAAATATTTTCTTTATTTAATAAATTTTTTACTTCTTTAACAGAGACAGAGATTTTTTGATTTGGCTCCTCTCCTCCATAAATTATTCCTGGAACCATACCTTTGCTTCTAAGAGATTTTACTTCACCCTTAGTTTTTGTTTCTCTTATTGTGGCGGCTAATAAACTCATAAAGTGTCGGGTTTTTAACTTATGAAACTAAATTTTACAAGTAAATTATTTAAATAGATCTGATACCGAGGTAGAATTTGATATTCTTTTAATAGCTTCTCCAACCAAATTAGAGATTGTTAATACCTCAATATTCTTAGCTTTTTTAACTTTCATAGAATTATCTATTGTATCAGTTACAACTAAATTTTTTATCGAAGATTTCTTAATTTTTTCAACAGCATTACCACTTAATACGCCATGTGTTACATACACATGAACATCTTTAGCTCCTCTTTTTTTTAGTTCAGAAGCTGCATTTACAATTGTTCCACCTGAGTCGATTATATCGTCAACTAATATACAAGTTTTATTTTTAACATTTCCAATTACATTCATTACTTCTGACTTTCCAGGAGAAGGTCTTCTTTTATCTACTATTGCTAAATCTACATTTAGCAATTTTCCTAAAGCTCTTGCTCTTGCAGTACCACCGACATCCGGTGCAACACAGATTATATTATTTTTTTTTAATTTCTTTTTTATATGTCTAGCAAATATTGGGGTTGCAAATAAATTATCTACTGGAATATCAAAAAATCCTTGAATTTGTCCAGAATGTAAATCAACTGTAACGACTCTATCTGCTCCTGCTTTTGCAATAAGGTTAGATACAAGTTTTGCAGATATAGATGTTCTAGGAACCACCTTTCTATCTTGTCTTGCATATCCAAAATATGGGATCACAGCAGTTATGTTTTTGGCCGATGATCTTTTTAAAGCATCAATCGATAGTAGTAATTCCATTAAATTGTCATTTGCAGGAGATGAAACGGATTGAATTAAAAAAATGCTATTGCCTCTAATATTTTCATTAATTTCTATATAGATTTCTCCGTCTGCAAATTTTCTTATGTTTGAATTCACTAGTCTATTTTTTAAAAATTTAGATATTTTTTGACTAAGATGTTTATTACTGTTTCCTGTGAGAATTTTCATCCGAGATTTCCTATTTAATCATAATTGCAGAAATATTTCTACCATAATCGTTATGCTTATTTTTTTTTGATCTCCTAGAACTAAAAAAGTTATTTTCTAGAGCGTAGGTATCCTTTCTTATTATATCTATTTTTTTAACTCCATTTTCGTAAAATTGAGATTTTATATATTCGCTTAAATCAAAATAAATTTTTTTCCTTTTAAATGTGAAGAAATTCGCATTTTTTTTATTTTTGTCCTTAAACAATTTAAAAAAATCATTTTTTACTTCATAACTATTTTTTTTTATACATGGTCCAATGCAAGCAATCATATCTTTCTCTGAGCATCCATTTTTTTTTAAAAGCTGAATTGTTTTTTTTACTATTCCCTTAAAAGCACCTTTCCACCCAGCATGTATTGCACCAACAAATTTTTGCTTTTTTTCTATAATTAGAATTGGCGCACAATCTGCAGTAAGTATACTAATCGCAATATTTTGCTTATTTGTAATCATCGCGTCTCCAGTCAATTTTTTTTTTGGAACATTATTAATTTTAAGAACTTTATTGCTGTGAATTTGATTAAGAGAAACTAGATTCTCACTTGTGCAACCTATTTTTTTTGAAACTATTTTTAAATTTTTACTTATATTAGCAATTTTATCTTTTGAACCTTTTCCGCAATTTAAACTTTTGTAGATTCCTTTTGAGGTACCTCCTAATCTATTGAAAAAATAATGTGAAATGGATTTTTGATCTCTAAAAATTTTTGACTTAATCACTTAAAACCCAAATTAAAATTATTTTTAGATTTGCTTACAAATAAAACTTTAAACAAAGAGCCCATATATTTTTCATCAATTAATCTTTTTATTCTATAAAATATGTCCGCTTTCTTACTAAATTGTAAATTTTTACTTATTATCTCAGCTCTTTTTAATATTCCTAATTTAGTTAAGAAATTACCTTGGGTAGTTATTAAAGATTTCAAATTAGAACTTGCAAACTCTTTCTTGTACATTTTAAAATTTATCAAATGAGTAATATCCGAGTTATAGGGATTTTCTAAAAAACTAATTTTTCTGTGCTTCTCAACACTTTGCAAAGTATTTTTCATTTTTCCACTTGTAAAGCCATAGTCTATCATTAATAAACCACCATTATTTTTAAAAATAAAATTCGCTATTTCGTTAACAAATTTCATTGCTGAAGGTGAATATTCAACAAATTTTTCTTTTTCTATATTTTTACCTAAATATTTCTCAATTATTTTTGACGACACTTTTTGATCACAAACTTCAAACTTATTTTTTTTGTATGCTACATATTTTTCATACCAATTATCACTTTTTTTTAAAAACTGTTTGATAGGAAAAGCATCAAAAAACTCATTAGCCAAGAATATAGTTGGAGCCTTCGGAATTTCTTTTAAATTTCTTATCCAACTTGCTTTTTTTTTATCTATTTTACTCTTCTGAATTTTTATCAGTAATGGACTTTTTTCTAAAATTAAGAAATTAGCAGATAAACTAATTTCACTAAAATTATTTAAAGTTTTTATAATTTGTGACATCATCTCACCATTACCTGCACCCAGCTCTACAATATTTATTTTTTTTGGTTTTTTTAAATTCTCCCAAAATGAAATTAACCAAATAGATATCATTTCTGAAAAAAGAACAGAAATATTAGGAGATGTTATGAAGTCACCTTTTTTTCCGAAAGGATTTTTTTTAATATAATAACCATTATCTTTGTCATACAAAGATTTGTAAATAAATCTATCCAATGAGATTTTTTTATTGTGTCCTATTAGCATTTTTATAATAGACGATAATTAATCCGCAGGTTAGTGCTATACAACTTATTATTTGCCCCATACTTAAATTGAAAAATAAATAACCTAGTTGTTGATCAGGTTCTCTGAAGAACTCGATAACAAATCTAAAAAAAGAGTATAAAATTAAAAAATACCCCGAAATAATCCCAGGTATGTTCTTTAATCTATTAAACAACATACTTAAAATAATAAATAGAACAATCCCCTCAAATATTGCCTCATAAATTTGTGAAGGATGTCGATTTAAATTATCAATTTTTATAAACTTTACCGACCATGGTACATTTGTTTCTATGCCATAAAGTTCAGAGTTTATGAAATTTGATATTCTTCCTAAAAAAATTCCTATAGGAGAACAAACAGCAACTACATCTAAATAATTAAAAATATTTTGATTTTTATTTTTGCAGAAGAAATGAGTTCCTATAATAATTCCAATTAGTGCACCGTGAAAAGACATGCCTCCTTGCCAAATTTTTATAATCTCAACTGGGTTATTTATAAAATAAATTGGGTCGTAAATAATCACATATCCAAGTCTTCCACCAAGGATGATGCTTATGATCAAATAAGTTATATAATCGTCGAAAAATTCTTTTTGAGTACTATCATTGATTAGTTTGTTCTTTGCAAAATACCAACCAAATACTAAGCCAAATATATAAGACAAGGAATACCATCTAATTTCTAATGAAAAGATCTCAAAAGCGACTGGGTCAAAATTATTAATAAACATTTAATTGTAATATTATAAATATTACTTAAACTTTGATAAGAAATTATTATGTCAAAATCAAGATTCGTATTTGATAAATTTGCAAAATTTTTGGAAGAAGGACTGGTCAACTACAAAGATTTTAGTGATGAAGTCGTAAATATTTTACGCTCAAAAAAAGAAGAAATTATCCTTAAAATGAATTTAGTAAGTAAAGATGAAATTGATATATTAAATAAAAGAATTGAAAAATTGGAAAAAAAAATTGCTGAAAAAAAAATAAAAAAAAAAACTAAACGGGTAAAGAAATAATAACTTTTAATCCACCTAAACTAGACTTATCGAATTTAAGATCTCCACCATGTGATTTTACTACATCAGATGATATAGCTAAGCCAAGGCCAACACTTGACTTTGTTTCTGATCTACTTTTGTCAATTTTATAAAATGGCTTCAAAACATTTTGATGTTCTTTTTGCGGTATGCCTGGACCATCATCTTCTATTGAAATATTAATAGTTGATCTTCCTTTTTTTAGATGCAATTCAACATTATCAGCAAATTTTAAAGAATTATCTATAAGGTTATTGATACATCTACTGATTAAATTTTTTCTTCCATCAAAATAAACCTTTTCTTTTAAAAAATATTTTATATTTGGTTTCTCATATTTTTTGCATATATCATCAAGGAGGACAGATATATCAAACGTTTCAGTTTTATCTTTTGCTCCAGATCTTGCGAATTGAAGATATTCATTTAACATTTTTTCCATTTCATCAACATCTCTTGATAATTTTTCAACAACACTTTTGTCTTTAATCATCGCTATTTGAAGTTTTATCCTTGTCAAAGGTGTTCTTAAATCGTGGCTAATACCTGATAGCATCTCAGATCTTTGATTAAGATGTCTAATTATTCTTTTTCTCATTTTGTCAAACTCTAAACCAGCTTTTCGGATTTCGAGTGCTCCAGAAGGTCTAAATTCGTCAATATCCTCTCCTCGACCAAATCTTTCAGATGCCTCTGCAAGTTTAGTTATGGGTCTAGTTTGATTTTTTAAAAAAATTATTGCTACTGCTATCATTAACAATGCTGGCAATGTTATCCAAAGACCAAATAATCTAGCCGAACTTGTAGTTAGTCTGTCCCTTGGAATATAAAATTGAAAATATCCTTTTGAATATCCTATTTTCAAGTCAACAACTTCTTTGAAGTTTGTTGTATCAAACCAATAAGTTAAATTTTTTTTCTTCAATTCTCTTCTTAATGATCGATCCACTGGACTGAACCATCTTTCTGGTATTTTATCTGGTAAGATTTTATCTTTTTCATATTTGATATTAAAACCCAAGTGTTCTTTGAATAAAATTATTATAAAATCTTTGTTAGTTTCGTCGTTATCATAAGCATCTACAAAAGTTTTGACTTCAGAGACCAATGCTCTTGTCATTCCAGAATTAGTTTTGATCCAAAGACTATCAAAAAAAACTAAAGAGATAGTTATTTGCATAACTACTATTGGAACAGCGACTATGAGTAAACCTCTATAAAAAAGTCTTTTAGGCAAGACATTTTTTATATATTTATTCAATCCATAAAACATAACCTTCACCTCTTATTGTTTGTAAATAATTTGGGCTTTTTGGGTTTTCTTCAATTTTCTTCCTAAGTCTTGTAATGATTACGTCAACTGATCTTTCTTTATCAATTTTTATAAGATTTCCAATCTCCTCTCTTTTAAAAATTTTTCCAGGGGAATTAACCATTTTATCTAAAATTATTTTTTCTGTATTATTGATTTTTATTGATTTATCATTTTTCAAAATAAACTGCTTATTAAGATCTATTTCAATTTTACCAAATTTAAATTTTCTCTTCATATTTTTATATTTTGTTTTATTTAAGATATTATTAATTCTAAGTATTAATTCTTTAGGCTCAAAAGGTTTTGGAAGGTAATCGTCTGCACCGATATCCAAACCCTCTATTCTCTCTGAAGCTTCACCCTTCGCAGTTAAAAGAATTATAGGGGTCGAAATTTTATCTTTATTTTCTTTTGTAAATTCTAAACCACTCTTTCCTGGCATCATTATATCAAGCACTATTAAGTCAAATTTTATAATTTTAACTTTCTCAAGAGCATCTTCGGCACTATTCGAACTAGTTACAAGATATTCATTTTGGGAAAGGTATTCTTTAACTAATTCTCTTATACCGTCATCGTCATCTACAACTAAAATATGTGCTTTAAATTTTTCCATTAATTATTTTTTTTAAAACATTATCAAAACTAACAACCTCATTTGCTTTTGATGCAGAGAATGCTTGGTAAATTCTTTTTTTTTGAGCCGAGAAAATTTCGTTAAATAACTTTTCTCCTTCCTCTGTTAAGAAGACATGTTTTATTCTCGTATCTACTTGATCTTTTTCATATTTTATAGCTTTTAAATTTATTAAATCTTTCAAAACTCTATTTAAACTTTGCTTTGTAACTTTCAATTTTCTTAAAAGTTCTGATATTGTGATGCCCTCATATAATGAAATTAGATGAATAACCTTGTTATGTGCGACACCTATGGAGTATTTATTCAACACATTTCTAGCATCTGAGACCGTCTCTCTATATCCAAGAAATATTTTTTCAATATATTGTTTAAGATCCTCATCTTTTAAATATAAAAGTTTTTTCATATTGGTAAGTTATATTGACATATTATATATACAAATATATTTTTTTATAAAATTAAATAATGATACCTTTCGATAAACGATCAGGAAAAATTTGGTACAATAGTGAGCTTGTTGAATGGCAAGATGCAAAATGCCATGTAATCAGTCACGGGCTTCATTATGCAAGTTTAGTTTTCGAAGGTGAAAGAGTATACGACGGAGAAATATTTAAGCTAGAAGAGCACACAGATAGATTATTTTATTCTGCAAAAAGATTAGACATTAATATTCCTTATACAAAAGATGAAATAAATGAAGCCTCTAAAAAAATAGTGGCGGTTCAAAATATTCAAAATGGATATGTAAGACCATTTGCATGGAGAGGAAGCGAAATGATGGGTGTGTCTGCACAGAAAACTTCAATTAATGTTGCAATAGCAACATGGGAATGGCCTGCATATTTTGATCCAAAATTAAAAGCTGAAGGAATAAGATTAAATATTTCTAAATGGCGAAGACCAGCTCCAAATACTATTCCTTGGGATGCAAAAGCAGCTGGATTATATATGATTTGTACTCTTTCAAAACACGAAGCTGAACAACAAGGGTATTCTGAATCATTAATGTTAGATTTTGAAGGTAATGTTGCAGAAGGAACAAGTGCAAACATTTTTTTTAAAGATAAAAATAATGAATTACATACACCAACACCAGATTCTTTTTTAAATGGTATTACAAGACAAGCTGTAATTGAATTAGCCAAATCAAAAAATATTAAAGTTAATGAAAGAAAAATTTCTCCAGATGAACTAGGTAATTTTGATGGATGTTTCTTAACTGGCACTGCAGCTGAAATAACACCTGTTGCAAGCATATCAGATCATAAATACAAAATTTGTGATGTTATATTAGGATTATCAAAAAGCTTTGATCAGTTAGTTAGACAAAAAAAAGCTGCTTAATCCTTATTATCTTCAGATATTGCATGGTCTATTCCTTTTCTAAGATAATCATATCCAGTATAAAGTGTTAAAAACGCAGATAGCCATAAAATAATAATGCCAATTGTTTGAGCATTATAATCTTGAAAATTTATTAATTTATTACCCGTTTCCCCAGTCAGAAGTATTGCTATCGAAAACATCTGCAAGAATGTTTTAAGTTTTGCTAAATTAGAAACTGGAAGCTTTATTTTTCCTTTCGCTAGAAATTCTCTTAAACCTGAAATTAATATTTCCCTTGTAAGAATTATAATGGCTGCAATAACTTCATAATTTTTTATTGTTTGGTCCATAACTAATAAAATTAACGCAGTTGCAACAATAATTTTATCTGCAATAGGATCTAAAAGTTCACCAAGTTTAGACTCTTCTTTAAACATCCTCGCCAAAAGACCATCTAAAAAATCTGTAAATGAGGCAATTAAAAAAAGAGCAAATGGAATAACGTCTCCATAAAATCCAGGAAGGTAGAATGTAAAAACAAATATTGGAACAATTATTATTCGTCCAATTGTTAAATAATTAGGTATTTTAAATTTCATTCGTGAAAGAAGTTATATATTTTTTTTGCAACTTTTTCCTCAACTCCATCAACTGATTTTATTTCGTCTAAACTAGCTGATTCCACAGCTCTAGCTGAACCAAAATGATTTAATAATGCCCTTTTTCTGATAGATCCAATACCATCAATCTGATCTAATAATGATTTGCTTATACCTTTTTTTCTCTTTGCTCTGTGAGCACTTATAGCAAATCGATGAGACTCATCTCTTAATCTTTGTAAAAAGAATAATGTTGGATCATTTTTCTCAAATTTGAACTCTTTTCCATTATGAAAAAATGTTTCATTTCCACTATTTCTCATCTTACCTTTTGCTATTGCAACAATAGGAATTTCATGTAGACCTAGCTCATTCATCGCTTCTCTTGCCACTGAATATTGACCCTTCCCTCCATCAATTAAAACTAAATCGGGGAAAGTTAAATAATTATCTTTCTCTTGAACTGCTCTTTTAAATCTTCTGTTAAGAACTTCTTTCATCATTCCATAATCATCTTGAGCATTTTTTTGAATTTTTATATTGAATTTTCTATACCTTTTTTTAACAAACCCTTCATCGCCATAAGTAATTAAAGCGCCCACACTATTTGTGCCTTGGATATGGCTATTATCATAAACCTCGACTAAATTAATATTAGTTTCAAGATTGAATTTTTTTGATACTGCATCAAAAAGATCTCTATTATTCTGACTCTCGTAAAGTTTTCTATTCAAACTATCTTTTGCATTATTTATTGCTTGATTAATAACTTTTAGTTTTGTTCCTTTTTTTGCAACAGTAATTGTGATTTGTTTACCTTCTTTTTGTGTAAGTGTTTTTTCAATTAATTCTTTCTCTTTAATTTCATTTGATAAAATTATTGAAGATGGCACACTTTTATTTTCATAAAATTGAGAGACAAAAGAATTAATGATATCACTTAGATTTTCTTCTGGATCATGCTTTGGAAAAAAAGCTTGATTACCCCAATTTTGTTTTGACCTATAAAAAAAAACTTGAATACAAGTTTTTCCAGACTCTTTATATCCCGCGATAACATCTGCTTCGACTAAATTTGCTTCATTAATTCTTTGAGAAGATTGGATAATATTTAATGATTTAATTCGATCTCTTAATATTGCTGCTTTTTCAAAGTCTAAATCCTCACTAGCCTTTTCCATTTGGTTAGATAAGCTTTTCTGAATTTTTCTAGATTTACCTGACACAAACTCTATTGCATCATCAACAGTTTGTTTATAATCACTCTCAGTTACGTAACCAACACATGGACCTGAGCACCTTTTAATTTGATAAAGTATGCAGGGTCTTTCTCTATTTTTGAAAACAGTATCATCACAAATTCTGAGATGAAATATTTTTTGGATCATTTTTATAGTCCAATTTGCAGATCCAGCTGATGCAAACGGTCCAAAATAAAATCCCTCTTTGCCTTTTTTCCCTCTGTGTCTTTTGATTTGTGGCCATTTATCTTTGTCACCTATAAAAATAAAAGGAAAGGATTTGTCATCTCTTAGTAAAATATTAAATTTTGGTTTAAATTTTTTAATTAAATTTGCTTCTAAAAGTAAAGCTTCACTTTCATTTGAGGTGGTAGTAATTTCGAGTCTTTTTGTCTGAGAGAGCATTCTCTCAGTTCTAATGATATGATTTTTCTCTGAAACATAACTTTTAAGTCTGTTTGGAAGATTTTTTGCTTTACCCACATAAAGGATTTCTCCTTTTGAATTAAGCATCCTATAAACACCTGGCAACTTAGGAACCAAGAGCAATTCTTTTTTAATTACTTCTTTCCCTATATCAGAGCTGATCATGGCTTCTTTTTTTAGAAATTTGGATCCCAACTGAGCTACAATCCCTCATTATTTCTAATTTTTCGATTTGAAGAGTAATTTTATCTATTCTTTTATCTTTGAATAGCTCATCAAAAACATCTTCTGCCAATGTTTCAAGAAAATTGTAATGTTTGTTTTTTACTAGTTTTTTTATTAATTTTACTATTTTAGCATAGTTAACTATCGATTTAATATCTTTATCATTCGATGGCTGTTTATCTTGATAATTTACTTCTAAATTAAATTTTACTTTTTGAGGCTTTTCTTTTTCAAAATCAAAATAACCAAGTTTTAAGTCCAACACTAATTCTTTTATTAATACTTTTTTTTCGTAATTAAATAAGCTCTTCGTTTTATCTATTTTAACAATCTTTAAATTATTTTTTTTCATTATAATAAATTTTCTTTAAAGAAATTTATGAATTGAGGCATATATTCATCCATGTGATCACCACCGATCATTACTCCTCTATCAAGACATTTTTCTTTTTTTAAAACCTTAAACGAATTTTTCCAGGTTTTTTTTGGTTCCTCTTGAGCTCCTTTGTAAAATTCATCAAGTGAAGAATATAATTTATATTTTTTTAATACTAAATCTGGCCATTCACTTCCAACAACAAATCCATCATTATCAACAAAAAATGCTGGACACTTACTAACTGTCATTGCTTTATATTTTTTAGGTTTTTGGCCATAATGAAAACCATGATACCAACCATCTTTCATATCAATCTCAATCTGTCCAGGCTCAGATTTAATCTTATTTACATAATCCTCACAAGGTTTTGGCAATGTATAGTCATCAGCAGCCCCATGAACATAAAGTAATTTAGTATTTGATGTTAGTTCTGGTTTATTAAAGAAACCTGCAAGCTTACATTCTGCTGCTTCAGGTAATATTGCATCAAAACCACTAGTCCCATCTAAAAATTTAGATGTGAACTTTACATCTGCTAAATAAAGACTGTTATTCCCACCCCTTGAATGACCTGTTGTTCCAAACTTTCCGTTAGACCTCGGATGAGATTGTAACAACTTGTAAGCCATAATAGCGTCTATTGCTCCATTAATTAGTGGCACTTTAGATTGATCTCTCCATGTATCTTTCGCACCTCTATGACAGAAATTGTCAACATACATTACACCTATACCAGCATCTATTAGATTTCTAGTTCCATGGTAAACAAAATCATTCCACACATACTCGCCTGGACCTCCACTACTATGTGTCCATATAACTATAGGAACTTTACTTGAACCCTCAGGCAATTGTAGATAACCAGTAATTTCTATTGGATTTTTTTTATGACCATCAGTCAGAACAGTTCTTTGATCAAAACCAGAAAAAGATTTAAATTTTATTAACTCACCACCTTTTGATAATTTATTTTTTGAAACCCAGTTTAAAACTGATTTTGATTTTTTACATTCTGCTCTAATATCAATATTTATATTTTTTGTAGAATGAGCCAAAACACTTGTTCCAAAAACAAAGAAAAAACAAATTGTTAGTATTTTTTTCATTCCTTACCACCCATTATGTCTGGAGTTTGCCAGTTTAAGTTTTGGCCACTATCAATTGCTAAAACTTGACCTGTAATAGATCTATTTTTTATAAAAAAGTCAACAGCATTGCAGATTTCTTGAACATCCGTCTGTTTTTTAAGAGGTGTTGCTATGTATTGTTTTTTAAAATGTTTATCAGACTGTCTTTTATTTTTAATAGTTGGACCTGGAGCAATTCCATTTACTCTAATATTTGGGGCAAGACTCATAGCGCTGGTTTTGGTTAAAGTGTAAAGACCAGATTTACTTAATGTATATGAAAAAAAATATGGAGTTAACTTGAATACTCTTTGATCAATTATATTAATAATATTATTGTTTTTGCCTCTAATATTTTTAGCAAAACCTTTTGATAATAAAGCTGGCGCTTTTAAATTCGCTTTTAAATGGCTTTCCCAACTTTTTGTTGTGAAATTTTCAAGTTTATCGTTCTCAAATAATGAAGCATTATTAATCAAACAATCAAAATATTTCAACTTTGATTTTGAAAATTTAAGCATTCTATCTATTTCTTTTTCTTTAGTTAAATCTGCTTTTACTAAATAAATTTTTGTACCACCTTTAGTTAAATCTTTTTTAAGATTTTCTGCTTTGGATCTAGATTTGTTATAATGGATAACAATTTCAATATTAGGTCCAGATAATTTTTTAGCTATCGCAGCTCCCATTCGAGTTGCTGCTCCAGTAATTATTATCTTCCGTGCTTCCATTTTTTATCTCTTTTTTTTGTAACTCTTGTACCAGGCATACCTAGTGTTGATCTACCTTTAGGATAAATTTTATTTTTAACATCGTACTGTCTAATTTTGGGGTTTAAAGTAATTTCTAATTCAGTACTTTGAAGTTTTCTCATTTCATCTCTAATTTTAGCAGCTTCTTCAAATTCCAGATTAGATGCAGCTTCCTTCATCTTTTTGTCTAATCCTTTTAAATGTTTTTTAAGGTTACCACCAATATTGGAACCTTCACTTATTTTGACGTAATCTTTCTCGTAAACACTTTCTAAAATATCACTTATTTCTTTTTTTACAGATTTAGCATCGATTTTATTTTTCTTATTGTACTCTAATTGAATCTTTCTTCTTCTCTCAGTTTCTTTAATTGCTTTCTTTATACTTTTTGTTTCCTTATCGGCATAAAGAATAACTTTTCCATCAACGTTTCTTGCGGCTCTTCCTATTGTTTGAATTAGTGAAGTTTCTGATCTCAAAAATCCTTCCTTATCAGCATCTAGTATTCCAACTAATGCACATTCTGGAATGTCTAAACCTTCTCTTAATAGATTTATTCCAACTAGAACATCAAATACACCCATTCTAAGATCTCTCATAATCTCTATTCTCTCAAGTGTATCGATATCAGAATGAAGGTATCTTACTTTTATTCCATTTTCATGAAGATACTCGGTTAAATCCTCTGCCATTTTTTTTGTAAGTGTTGTAACCAAAACTCTATAATTATTCTCAACTACTTTTTTACATTCATGCATAAGGTCGTCTACTTGATTTTTTGCTGGTCTAATCTCAACTGGTGGATCAATTAATCCTGTAGGTCTTATGACTTGATCAATAAACTTGCCTTTAGTTTGTTCTAACTCCCACGGTCCAGGAGTTGCTGAAACAAATACAGTTTGTGTTCTCATCAAATCCCACTCTTCAAATTTTAAAGGTCTGTTATCCATACAAGAAGGCAATCTAAAACCATACTCAGCCAAGGTGCTTTTTCGAGATCTATCTCCCTTAAACATCCCATTAAGTTGGGGAACTGTAACATGAGACTCATCTACAAAAACTAATGTGTTATCAGGAAAATATTCAAAAAGAGTAGGTGGTGGCTCTCCTGGTTTTCTACCAGATAAAAATCTTGAATAATTTTCAATTCCCGCACAAGATCCAGTTGCCTCAATCATTTCTAAATCAAATTTAGTTCTCTCCTCTAATCGTTGCGCCTCTAATAATTTGTTTTCTGATTTGTGTTTTTTTAAAGTTTCCTCTAATTCTTTTCTTATTTTTATAATTGCTTGTTCTACAGTTGGTTTAGGAGTGATGTAATGAGAATTAGCATAAACTTTTACTAGACTAAGATCTCTAACCTGATCTCCTGTCAAAGGATCAAATTCCTCAATCTTCTCAAGTTTATCACCAAATAAACTTAGTCTCCATGCTCTATCCTCTAGATGAGATGGAAATATTTCTAAATATTCTCCCCTTGCCCTAAATGTTCCTCTAAAAAAATTTTGATCATTTCTCTTGTACTGAAGAGCAACAAGAGATTTTATTATTTGTTCTCTATTATATTCATAGTTTTTCTGAAGAGTTAAAGTCATTTTACTGTAAGCTTCGACTGATCCCAAACCATAAATACAGGAAACACTTGCAACAATTAAAACATCGTCTCTTTCAAGAAGGGATCTTGTTGCCGAGTGTCTCATTCTATCAATCTGCTCGTTTATAGATGCTTCTTTCTCTATGTAAGTATCTGATCTTGGCACGTAAGCTTCTGGAGTGTAATAATCATAGTAAGATACAAAATACTCAACAGCATTATCTGGAAAAAAAGTTTTCATCTCACCGTAAAGTTGAGCTGCCAAAGTTTTATTTGGTGCCAATATTAATGCTGGTCTATTTGTAGCTTCTATAACTTTTGCCATTGTAAAAGTTTTTCCAGATCCAGTTACTCCTAATAATACTTGATTAAACTCATTTTTTTTAGCTCCTTGGACAAGTCTCTTAATTGCATCTGGCTGGTCACCAGCTGGGATAAAATCTGACTTTATTTTGAATTTTTTTCCACCTTCGAGTTTTCCACCGATTTTTGGGTTTTTACTCTGAATGTCTGTAATTAGGTCTTGATATGTATTCTCCATATATTAAACAACGTAATTGAATAATTTCATAATTCAATGAGCATAATATCTAATAATTTAAAAAGAATTAAACCATCCCCAACTATTGCAGTTACTCAAAAGGCAAGAGAATTAAGAGCTGCAGGAAAAGATGTAGTTGGCCTTGGGGCAGGGGAACCAGATTTTGATACTCCTATCAATGTTAAAAATGCAGCCATTAAAGCAATAAGAGACGGAGATACAAAGTATACTGCAGTTGATGGAACTCCAGCATTAAAAAAAGCAATTTTAAAAAAATTTAAAAGAGAAAATAAACTAAATTATAAACTAGACGAAATCACAGTTGGAACTGGAGGGAAGCAAGTTCTCTATAACACTTTTATGGCAACTTTAAATAAAGGAGACGAAGTTATTATCCCGGCGCCATTCTGGGTTTCATATCCAGATATGGTTCTCCTAGCAGGAGGAAAACCAAAGATAGTAAAATGTGATGAAAAAGATGGATTTAAAATTACACCTGTAAAATTAAAAGCTGCAATTACAAAAAGAACGAAATGGATAATTCTTAATTCACCATCTAATCCAACTGGATCTGGATACAGCAAATCAGAAATTCAAAAATTAGCTAAGGTTTTAATCAAAAACAAAAAAGTTCACATTTTGAGCGATGATATTTATGAGCATGTTAAATATGATAATTTTAAATTCTTTACTATTGCACAAATTTCAAAATTAAAATCTCGAACATTAACAATGAATGGAGTGAGTAAATCTTATGCAATGACTGGGTGGAGAATTGGTTATGCAGCTGGACCAAAAGAAATAATTTCTGCAATTAGAAAAATTCAATCTCAGTCAACTTCGAATCCCTCGTCAATTAGCCAAGCAGCAGCTGTTGAAGCTCTGAATGGAAAACAAGACTTTATTAAAAAAAGAGCAAAATCATTTAAAGAAAGAAGAGATTTTGTTGTAAAAAGTTTAAATAATATTGATGGTATCAGCTGCTTGAAACCAAATGGTGCATTTTACGTATTTCCGAATTGTAAAAAACTTTTAAATAAAAGAACTAAACTTAAAAAAGATACTGATTTTGTCCAAAAGCTTTTAGAAAAACAAAATGTTGCAGCTGTTCAGGGCTCAGCATTTGGTTTAGATGGATATTTTAGAATTTCATATGCGACTTCAATGGCAAAACTTAAAATAGCAATGTCTAGAATTAAAAAGTTTTGTGAGGATTTAGGATAAACCTATTTTTTTTTATTTAGTCCAATTAGTGAAGAATTTCTAAATCTTAAAATTACAATTGCTAAAGCAATTAAAACAATCGCACCTGCTTCATATAGTAATATCTCTGGATTTAGAGATTTTCCTTGTAAAATAATAAATCTAGCAAGTGCAGTTATAGCAATAAATAACGGCAGTGTAATTTGAATTGATTGGCTTTCCCAAAATACTCTAACCATTGCAAGCACTTCAAGATATAAAAAAAGCAAAAGTAGATCGGCTAAAGTAACTCTTTGCACGAGTATCATCTGGTACATTTCTTGCCCAAAAGCAATAACTGTACTAACTAAAATGATTACTAATGCTACAAGCTGGATTTGCTTTACAATGTTTTCCATTAACAATCTTTTATAAATTAAAATAACTTTTTATTCTAGACTGAAATAACAAATAAATCGCCGATATATGAATTATTGAGTTAAGAGTAAGTACAGATTTCACACCAAAATCATTTAATCCTAATTCTGGAATTGGTTCATATGGAACTAAAATACTAGTTGTTATGGCCTCATATAAATCAAATAAACCAACAAAGTTCCAAGCTAATAAAATACCCCAAAGTACTGCAGATGGTTTTTTATAAATAAAGTAAACTAAAAATAAAGCAGTTATTCCAATTATAAAATCACCAGTCAAAGATACAATCCACTCGTACGGTGCCGCTCTCTCATTTTCTGTGATTGTCCAAAATAAAATTAAACTTGAACCAATAGCCCTGAATGACATCCAGCCAGTTGCAAACATAATCCACTTTATTCCTTTTGTCATATTATACTAATCCAAGTCTAACTACTGATTTTGCTGCATCCTCAATACATCCTCTAGCTGGCTGAAATTTAAATCCCAATAAATCTTCAGCATACGAAGCATCAGTTTGCATTTGTATCCCTAAATCTGGAACCATCATTTTTGCACTCGTATCCAGATGACTAATTATTCTCACTAAAAAGTTTGGCAACACTCTTTTTGGAAGTTTTTTTGAATATTTAGGTAATGCTTCAGCCATAATATTAGAAAAATCTATCATTCTTTTGACCTCAGAGCCAATTATTAGTCGTCTTCCACCAACATCTGGTCTTGTTAATGAATTGATGTGAGCTTTCACTACATCTTTCATATCTGAGACTAAAATACTAAAATCCGGAGCACCTGGATATTTACCTTCTAGAAATAATTTAACATAACTTATCGAAGTTTTTTCTTTAGTATCTAAAGCGTCTCCAAAGACACCTCCAGGACATATACATACCAACTTATTCTTTAAACCTTTATTCTCCATAAATTCCCAAGCTGCTTTTTCAGCCTTGATTTTTGAAACAAAGTAATCATTACAACCTTTCCAATTAGCATCACTCCAATCATTTTCACCAAATGTATATGGATTTGTCCTATTAGGTTTTCTAAACATTGTTGCAATTGAAGATGTCTTAATAATACGTTCAACTCCCGCATTAACAGCAGCTTTTAAAACTCTTATAGTTCCATCTTTAGCTGTTGGAACAAGACTTTCACGATCTCTAGAAGTCTTCAAAGGGAAAGGAGAAGCCACATGCATTACATACTTACAACCTTTTAATGCCTCATCCCAACCTTCGTCTTTTAAAAGATCTAATTCGACAAATGATAATTTATCAATTGATGCATATTCATTTATGGTTTTTTTTGTTTGCTCTATTAAACCAGAATCTCTAACAGTGCCTAAAACTTTATATCCCGATTTTAATAATTCAATTGCAGTGTGTTTAGCGATCCATCCACTTATACCCGTTAACAATACTGTTTCATTCATCTATTCGGATAAATGTTTTTCAGCCTCTAATGCTGCCATACATCCCATACCAGCTGCTGTAACGGCCTGTCTAAATATTTTATCTTTTACATCACCAGCAGCAAAAACTCCCGGTATATTTGTTTGTGTGGATTCTGGTTTTGTTATTAAATAACCCTCATTATCCATTTCTAGTTGGTCTTTAAATAATGACGTTGCTGGATCATGTCCTATAGCTATAAACAATCCATCAATTTTTAGTTGGTCTATTTTATTTGTTTTAACATTTTTAATTTTTAATCCAGTTACATTTTTAGGATCATTATCC
The DNA here is from genome assembly GCA_902612605.1 of uncultured Pelagibacteraceae bacterium. Classification (GTDB taxonomy): domain Bacteria; phylum Pseudomonadota; class Alphaproteobacteria; order Pelagibacterales; family Pelagibacteraceae; genus Pelagibacter. The sequence goes on along the minus strand of CACMDY010000001.1, from coordinate 30,815 downwards.
CCAATAACTTCATCAACAACAGAGTCCCAAATTATTTCAATTTTTTTATTTTCCATTAATTTCTTTTGAAGTAATTTTTCTGCTCTTAGACTATCTCTTCTGTGTATAAGCTGAACTTTTGAGGCAAATTTTGTTAAAAACATAGCTTCTTCAACTGCAGCATTTCCTCCCCCGACAACAGCAACAGTTTTGTCTTTAAAGAAAAATCCATCACATGTTGCACATGCAGATACACCAAAACCTCTAAAATTTTGTTCAGAGTCAATATTCAACCATCTAGCTTGAGCTCCAGTTGAAATAATAATTGAGTCTGCTTCATAAATTTGGCCGCTATCTCCAACAGCTTTAAATGGCTTAGATTTTAAGTCTACTGACGCTATATGATCTTGTATCATTTCAGTTCCAACAACTTCTGCCTGACCTTTCATTTGATCCATAAGCCACGGCCCTTGTATTACATCTTTAAATCCAGGGAAATTTTCAACATCAGTTGTAGTTGTTAGTTGGCCACCAGGTTCCATACCATGAACCAATATTGGTTTTAACATTGCTCTTGCAGCATAAATTGCTGCTGTATATCCAGCGGGACCTGACCCAATTATTAACACTTTTGTGTGTTTAGTTGGATTTTCACTCATATGAAAGCTATATAATGATTAATGACTAAATTGAAAGGTATATTATTAACAGAAGGTATGCATGGGATGATTAGCCAAGTAGAAGGTTTGGCTAAAGCTTTAGATATAAATTATTCTCACCACACAGTTGAAACAAAAGGTTTCTGGAAAGTTATACCACCAAAATTCACTCCAATATCCGACTCAGTTTTTAAAAAAATTGAATGCGAAGATGTTGATTTAATAATTTCATGTGGGAGAAAAAGTATTATTCCATCATTATTCTTAAAAAAAAATTCAAAGAAAAAAGTATTTAACATTCATATTCAAAATCCAAAGATAAAACTAGACAATTTTGATCTAGTTGTAGTGCCTGAGCACGACAATCTTGATGGACATAATGTATTAAAAACAAAAGGAGCTATTCATTATTTGACAAGTGAAGAAATTGAAAAAGACAAAGAATATTTGTTTAGTATTTCAAGTAAATTGAAGGATAAAAATATAATTTCATTAATAATTGGTGGTCCTACACAGTATTATGATTATTCAGATAGAAATATCCAAGAAATTTTTTCAAAAGTAAATTATTTAGTTAAAGAAAATAATCTTAATTTAGTAGTCATCCCTTCTATGAGAACGCCAAAGGGAACTATAGAACATGCAAAAATATATTTTGGAAATGATCATTTAGTATTAGATGGTGTTGATAAAAAAGCCTATTTAAGTGCTCTTTCACAATCAAAACATTTGGTTATTACTTGCGATTCAAGCTCTATGATTTCAGAGGCAGCTTTAACAGGTAAGCCAATTTATATTGCCACTATTCCACCTAAAAAAAGCGATAAAAGATTTAAAAATTTTAGAAAATTATTTCAAGAAATGAAAATTGTTAGAGAATTAGGAGAAAAATTAGAAAATTGGAACTATGAAAAATTAGATGAAACGAATAGAGTAGCAAATATCATTAAAGATAAAATTCAATTATAATGGCATTTTTAAATTCAATATTAAAAAATTCATCAAATCACAAAACTCCTTTTGAACATTGGGAATTAAATCAACCATTAACTGACGGCCAAGTTCAGGAAATTGTAAACGCTGATATAGCTAATCCGATAGAACATAACTTAAACTATGATGGCACAAGAGCAATTGATGGAGGTGAAGGCAAGTTTAGAGAAGGCATATCAGACGGAGGAAAAGCATTAAAATTTAGATGTTTTGTTACAAAAGAAAATTCAAATCAATTTCCTAATCTTGTTGAATTTATTAAAGAACTTCAAAATCCATCGACTTACAAAAAAATTTCTGAAATGATAAATAAAGATCTTTCTAATTCATATGTAAGAGTTGAGGTTATCTGTGATAGAAAAGGATTCTGGTTAAAACCACATTGCGATATTAAAGAAAAACTGATGTCATGTTTATTATTCGTAAACAAACATAATGAAAAAGAAGATTTAGGCACAGATTTTTATGATGAAAATTTAAAATTAGCAAAAACTGTTCCTTACAAAGATAATTATGGTTATTTCTTTTCAAGTGGTCCTAACACTTGGCATGGTATGGAAAAAAAAGAAATAGTAAAAGAAAGAAGATGTCTTCAAGTGAATTATGTTACATTTGAGACAGATTGGAAAGTTAATTAAAATTAATTGTCTTGCAAAGATTTAACTCTTAACTTTGTTGTTTTTAAAGATTTTATTGCTTCTAAAAATGAATAGGCTGTAGACATATTCGTACAATAAGGAATTTTGTTTGCAAGAGTTCCTCTTCTTAATGCTCTAGCATCACTAATCCTGTGTTCAGAATTTCCACCTCCAGTATTTATTACCAAAGATATTTTTTTTGAATTTAAAACATCTACTATATGTGGTCTGCCACTGCTTACTTTATTAATTTTTTTACATTTCATTCCATTTTGTTTTAAAATTTCAGAGGTTCCTTTGGTTGCAGAAAGTTTGAAACCAAGTTTTATTAATCTTTGAGCTATACCAACTATTTCTTGCTTGTGAGAGTCTTTTACTGATAAGAATGCCATTCCTTTAGTTGGCAGTGAATTTGAAGCAGCAATTTGACTTTTTGCAACAGCCATTCCAAAATCATCATCAAAACCCATTACCTCTCCAGTAGACTTCATCTCAGGGCCAAGCAATAAATCACTATCTGGAAATTTATTGAATGGAAATACAGCTTCTTTTACAGCAAATTTTTTATTGGTTTTATATTTTAATTTATATTTGCTTAACTTTTCTCCAGACATTATTCTTGATGCAATTTTTGCAAGTGGAATACCATTTGCTTTTGAAACAAAAGGAACAGTTCTGCTTGCTCTAGGATTGACTTCAATTACAAAAATTTCATCATTTTTAATCGCAAATTGAATATTTAAAAATCCTTTAACTTTTAAAGCCAAAGCCAATTTTCTTGTTTGTATTTTTAGTTCTTTTAAAAGGTTTGCTTTTATTGATACTGGCGGTAAGCAACATGCTGAGTCTCCAGAATGAATCCCGGCTTCTTCAATATGTTGCATTATTCCAGCAACATAAACATCTTTTCCGTCAGAAATTGCGTCTACATCTACTTCCATTGCATTGTCGATAAATTTATCAATTAAGATTGGATTTTGCTCTGATGCTTTGAAGGCCTCGTTAATAAATTGTTTCAATTGACTTTTGTCATGAACAATTTCCATAGCTCTTCCACCCAAAACATAAGAAGGTCTTACTACTACAGGCAATCCAATTTTTTCAGCAACATTTATAGCTTGATTAAAATTGTAGGCTATTCCACTTTCCGCTTGCTTAAATTTAAGTTTTATAAGCAACTCTCTAAATCTGTCTCTATCTTCAGCAAGATCAATCGATTTATATTGCGTCCCTAAAATAGGTAATTTATTTTCATCTAAAAATTTAGCTAATTTGATAGGAGTTTGTCCTCCAAATTGTGCAATAATCCCAATTAGATTTCCTTTTGATTTTTCTTTTAAAATTATATTCTCAACATATTCTTCAATTAAAGGTTCAAAGTATAATCTATCACTTGTATCATAATCTGTAGAAACAGTTTCTGGGTTACAATTTATCATTATCGTTTCAAAACCTGCTTCTTTTAAAGAAAAGCTAGCCTGACAACAGCAGTAATCAAACTCTATACCTTGACCAATTCTATTTGGTCCTCCACCTAAAATGATTATTTTCTTTTTATTGCTTGGCTCAGCTTCGCATTCAGTTTTAATAGAAAAATTTCTTTGATAAGTAGAATACATATAAGGTGTGAAAGATTTGAATTCAGCAGCACAGGTATCAACTTTCTTAAAAACAGGCATAACTTTTAAAGCTTTTCTTCTTGATTTAACGATTGTTTCTTTTTGATTAGTTAATTGTGAGATCTTTTTGTCGGAAAAGCCTATTGATTTTATTCTATTAAATTCCTCAAAAGTTTTGGGCAGCCCTTTTAAACTTAATATTTTTTCTTCATCAACTATTCCCTTAATTTGATTTAAAAACCATGGATCTACTTTTGATAATTTATATATAACATCTAAAGAAATTTTTTTTCTAAAAGCTTCTGCAATTAATAGTAATTTATTTGGAATATTGATTTTTAAATTTTTTAGGATTTCTTTTTTTGAATATTTAAAAATATTATCTAATCCAGAAAAACCAGTTTCAAGTGAAACTAGAGCTTTTTGAAAAGACTCTTTGAAATTTCTACCAATTGCCATTGCCTCACCAACCGATCTCATGGATGTGCCTAAAATTGCTTCTGTGTCAGAAAATTTTTCAAACGTAAACCTTGGAATTTTTGTTACAACGTAATCGATTGTTGGTTCAAAAGAAGCTGGTGTTACTTTTGTTATTTCATTTTGTAGTTCATCTAGAGTATAACCAACTGCTAATTTTGCAGCCACTTTTGCTATTGGAAAGCCAGTTGCTTTAGAAGCTAATGCAGATGATCTTGAAACTCTAGGGTTCATTTCAATAATTACCATTCTTCCATTTTTTGGATTTATGGCGAATTGAACATTTGAACCTCCAGTTTCAACACCTATTTTTCTTAAGCAAGCAATAGATGCATTTCTCATTACTTGATACTCTTTATCTGTCAACGTTAATGCTGGAGCTATAGTAACAGAGTCACCAGTATGAGTTCCCATTGGATCAACATTTTCTATTGAACAGATAATTATACAATTATCATTTTTATCTCTAACGACCTCCATCTCAAATTCTTTCCAACCATCTAAACATTCTTCAACTAAAACCTGATTTTGAGGTGACTCATTCATCCCTTCTTTTACAATTTTAAAAAAATCTTTTTTTGTTCTCGCAATTCCTCCACCTAATCCACCTAAAGTGAATGAAGGTCTAATAATTGCAGGAAGACCAATTTTGTTTAAACATTTTTTTGCTTTTGAAAATTTATTAAGAACTTCTGACTTTGGTAAATCAATACCAATATCAGACATATTCTTTCTAAATTTTTTTCTATCTTCAGCATTTGCTATTGCCTTAGAGTTTGCTCCAATAAGTTCAATTTTATACTTTTTAAGTAAACCAATTTTTTCTGCATTAATTGCAAGATTTAATGCTGTTTGACCACCCATTGTAGGTAGAATAGCATCAGGCCTTTCTTTTTTGATAACTTCCTCAAGTACTTCCAAAGATATTGGTTCGATATAAGTTTTATCGGCAACACCAGGGTCAGTCATTATAGTTGCTGGATTTGAATTGATTAATATTACTATATAACCCTCATCTTTTAATGCTTTACAGGCCTGTGTCCCTGAATAATCAAATTCACAAGCTTGACCAATAATAATTGGTCCAGCTCCAATGACTAAAATTTTTTTAATGTCTTTTCTTTTTGGCATATTTTTTTATCTCTTTAATAAAATTACTAAATAAATATTTACTATCTTGTGGTCCTGGATTTGCTTCAGGATGATATTGAACTGAGAAAACTGGTTTATTTTTTAATCTTATTCCCTCTATAGAATTATCGAATAATGACAGATGCGTTATTTCCGTATTTTTTTTTAAGCTTTGCTTAACAACTTCAAATCCATGATTTTGACTGGTAATTTCTACTTTCTTTGTAATTAAATTTTTTACTGGATGATTTGCACCCCTATGTCCTAATTTCATCTTTTTGGTTTTTGCATCTAAAGCCAAAGCTAATATTTGATGACCCAAACATATTCCGAATAATGGAATATTTTTTTTTATTAAATTTTTTACAACTTTAATTGCATACTTTCCTGTTGCCGCAGGATCACCTGGTCCGTTCGATAAAAAAATTCCATGAGGTTTTAGATTAAGTATATTATTTACATTTTCTTTACAGGAAACAACTTTGACTTCACAATCAAAGTCGGAAAAATACCTAAGTATATTTTTTTTAATTCCGTAATCTATCGCCACAACCCTTAATTTTTTTTTATTATTTTTTTCAAAACCTTTATTTTTTTTCCAAGTTTTATATCCTTTCCAAATATAGGTTTTATTAGTTGTGACTTCTTGAGCAAGATCCATTCCATTTAAACCAGGCCATTTAATTGATTTATTTATTAGTTTATTGATATTAAATTTACCGTTTTTATTGTTTGATATAGTTCCTTTTGGAGCACCCTTATCTCTTATAAAATTTGTTAAACTTCTAGTATCTAGACCAGTTATGCCTACTATTTTATTTTTTTTAAGCCATTTATCTAAATTTTGAAGAGATCTATAATTAGAAGGACTTGTTATCTCTGAATTAAAAATAACTCCTCTTGTCCATATTTTATCAGACTCTATGTCTTCTTTATTAGCTCCAACGTTTCCAATGTGTGGAAATGTAAAATTTATTATCTGTCCTGCATACGATGGATCAGATATGATCTCTTGATAACCAGTTAATGAGGTATTAAAGCATACCTCTCCAGTTGCCTCTCCTGTATGTCCCATTCCGATCCCTTTAAAGACTGATTTATCTTCTAGAACTAAAATAGCTGTGTTAAAATTTGAGAGATGTGAAGTTTTGTTTTTTCGTTTTAAAGTCAATTACAACTCATGAGTTAAAGGTTAATACAATAAAACGTATTTTACCGCAACAGATCTATAATAATTTTTTAAAAATACAATTTTTCTTTTGAACAATTTTGTCTATGAAGTACATTCTAGTATGTCTCTAAGAGATAAAATAGATAACAATTACAAAAATGCTTTAAAATCGAAAGATAAAAATAAGATATCAACTTATAGGTTAATTTTATCTGGCGTTAAGGACTTAGATATTAACAATAGGTCTGGACCAAATAAAAAAGAGACAGATGATGAGGATATTAAAAAGCTCTTAAAAAAAATGATCAAACAAAGAACCGAATCAATTGAAATATATAAAAAAAATAACAGATCAGATTTATTAGAAATTGAGCAAGGAGAGCTTGATGTTTTATCCGAATATTTACCAAAGCAATTATCTGAGGCAGATACAAAAAAGATTTGTGAAGAAATTATAAAAATTTCTGGAGCCTCTTCAATTAAAGATATGGGTAAAGTCATGGGTGAACTAAAAAAAAATCATGCTGATACAATTGATTTTTCTAAGGCAGGCCAGATTATTAAAAATTTGCTAAATAGTTAATGAAATATCCAAAAGAATATTTAGACGAAATTAAAACTAGACTAAAAGTTTCAACGGTAGTTTCTAAAACAGTTAAACTTAAAAAAAGAGGTAAGGAGTTTATTGGTTTATCTCCATTTAAAACAGAGAAAACTCCTTCATTTACAGTTAACGATGAAAAAGAATTTTACCACTGTTTCAGCACAAGTGAGCATGGAAATATTTTCGATTTTGTAATGAAAACCCAAAACCTTAGATTTGGTGAGGCAGTAAAAATGCTTTCAAATCTGGCAGGAATGCAACCTTATACATTTTCAAAACAAGATGAAGAAAGAGAAAAAAAATGGAAATCATACAAATCTATATGTAAGAATTTTTCTGAATTCTATAAAAATGAATTATTTAAAAATGAAAAATCATATCAAGCAAAAAATTATCTTAAAGAAAGAGGGCTATCAGGTATAGATGTTAAAAATTTTAATCTTGGTTTTGTAACAGAAGACCTTGACTTCTATGAAATACTAAAAAAAGATTTTGATGAAAGTACTATTAAAGAGACAGGCTTATTTTACTTTGATGAGAAGAGAAATAAACATATATCAAGATTTCGAAATAGAATAATTTTTCCAATAAATAATATTTCAGGAAATATAATAGGTTTTGGAGGTAGAATTATAGATGATAATAAAAATTTAGCTAAATATATTAATTCACCTGAAACGCCTTTTTTTAAAAAAGGATCAAATTTATATAATCTTGATAATGCAAGAAAGTTATCGAATAAATTAGAAGATGTATATTTAGTTGAAGGTTATATGGATGTCATTGGTTTATCAAAAAATGGAATAGAAAATTCTGTTGCAAACTTAGGAACTGCTTTAACGAGTAAACAGATACAAATTTTAAATCAATTCTTTAATCATATCATTATATGTTTTGATGGTGATCAAAGTGGTTATAAAGCTGCTTTAAGAGCTGCAGAAAATATTATTGATGAATTGAAACCTGATAAAAAAATTTCATTTCTTCTTCTAGAAAATAATTTAGATCCAGATAATTATGTTAATAAATTTGGTAAAGAAAAGTTTTTAGAAATTTCAGAACATCAATCTATACCTATACATAAATTTATTTTTGAACATTATATTGGTCAAACAAATGAAAGTCCCAGTTCACGAGCAATTTTCGAAAAAAAACTGAGGGAGATTGCGTCAAATATAAAAGACGATTTTGTAAAAAAATATACGCTAGAGTATTTTCTTGAAAAAGTTTCAGAGCTAACACCTAATATTAATTCGAAATTTAATAAAAATTACAAAATATTTCCAAAATCCCTTGCTAAAACTAAAAGTTATTATAATGAGACGAAATCATTAAAATCTTTTGAAATTAAAGAATTTTCATTTTTGTATGTGTTGCTTGCTAAACCAAAATTAATTCACAAAAATTTACATTTAATCGATAATGTAAAATTATATAGTGATGAAAATAAGCAATTATTTGCTGAAATTTTAAATCAATCAGAAAATTTATCAAATTTAGATTTACAAAAATTAATTGTGGATAAAAATCTTGTTAATAGAGTTATGAACTATGCGTCAATTAAACATATAATTTCAAAATATTTAAATGATGATGAAAAAATTTTAGAAATTTTTACTGAGATTATTCAAGATCTAAAAAATTATGAATTAGAGCAAAGGATATCTGATTTAGAATCAAAGTTTTCTGAGGATATGAGTGAGACAACATTCAATGAGTTAAAAGAGTTGAAAAAACAGCAAAAAATCAACTAAAATAAAAAAAAATCACATAGATTTTTTTGTATTAGCTATTATATAAGTTCCTCAAACTTTTAAATTGTGGAACGAATAATTACTAAATCATTTGCTAGATTAATGGGTCGAGGAATCCATCGTGGATTTATAACTCATGAAGAATTAAATAAATCATTAGGAAAAAGAAATCTTTCAAGTGAAAATCTAGCCCAGGCATTAATTCACATTCTGGACGAAAATATTATCTTAGTTGAAAAAAAATCAGATTATAAAATTTTAAGAAAAAAAGACTCATCATCTAAGGAGGAAGGTAAAACTTTAGAGAAAAGTGACGATCCAATAAGAATGTATCTAAGAGAGATGGGAGGAGTTGAGCTTTTATCAAGAGAAGGTGAAATTGCAATCGCAAAAAGGATAGAAGCGGGAAAAGATGTAATGTTAAATGCTTTATCCCAAAGTCCAATAACTGCCCAACAATTTTTTGAATGGGATAAAAAATTACAAAATGATGAAATTTTAGTAAGAGAAATAATTGATATTGATACAAATTACATGGACGATGATGAGTCAAATAACTCAAAACAAAAAAAACAAGATGATGATCAAAATTCAGATGAAAACAATAATTCTGACGATGACGAATTCAATCCAACTTTGGCTGCTATGGAAACAGAAATTAAACCTAAAGTTTTGCAAACTGTCCACAATCTAACTAAAGAGTACAATAAATTAATAAAATATCACAAAGAAAAACTTGAATGTATACTTAATTCTACAAAGTTTTCTCCATCTAAAGATAAAAATTTAAAAAAAATCGTCGATGGTATTTTGGAAAATATAAAATCATTACAACTGTCTCCATCAGTTTTAGAAGAATTAGTGCAAAAACATTATATAGAAAATAAAAAAATTATATCTCTTGAGGGAAATTTACTAAGACATGCTTTGGAATCAAAAATTTCGAGAGATGAATTTTTAAAATTTTATGTAGGAAACGAAATAAATCCGAAACTCAAAGAATTTTTAGATACAAATGAAGTTTGGAAAAAATTCTTTCAAAAATACAGAAATGAATTCAAAAATATTAAAGATCGATTAATTGAAATTAGTAATAAATTAGGTATTTCTGTTACAGAATATAAAAGACTTGTAAGTAGAGTTCAAAAGGGAGAAAAAGAATCTAGAATTGCAAAAAAGGAAATGGTTGAGGCAAACTTAAGATTGGTTATATCAATTGCAAAAAAATATACAAATAGAGGGCTACAATTTTTAGATTTAATTCAAGAAGGAAACATTGGTTTAATGAAGGCAGTTGATAAATTTGAATATAGAAGAGGTTACAAATTTTCTACATATGCAACTTGGTGGATTAGACAAGCTATTACAAGATCAATAGCTGACCAAGCAAGAACTATTAGAATTCCAGTTCATATGATAGAGACAATTAATAAAATAGTAAGAACTCAAAGATTAATCTTAAGTGAATTTGGTAGAGAAGCTACACCAGAAGAGCTTTCAAAAAAATTAAGAATGCCATTAGATAAAGTTAGAAAGGTTCTTAAAATATCAAAAGAGCCTGTGTCACTAGAAAAACCAGTTGGAGATGAAGAAGATAGCAGCTTAGGAGATTTCATTGAGGATACAAAAGCTTTAGCGCCTTTAGAACAAGCAATTAAATCAAATTTAAGTGAAGCAACCACAAAAATTTTATCAACCTTGACACCTCGTGAGGAAAGAGTTTTAAGAATGAGATTTGGAGTAGGCATGAATACAGACCACACTTTGGAAGAAGTTGGTCTTCAATTTTCAGTGACGAGGGAAAGAATTAGACAAATAGAAGCTAAGGCATTAAGAAAATTAAAACATCCAAGTAGATCTAAACAATTAAAAAGCTTCCTAGAGAGTTAGGGCCGTTAGCTCAATAGTAGAGTACTGCATTGACATTGCAGGGGTAGTTGGAGCGTAACCAACACGGCCCACCATAATTAAATTATCTTTAATTGCTAACATAAAAAAAATGATATAATTAAGTAATCATTTTTGGGCCTGTAGCTCAGTTGGTTAGAGCAGTACACTCATAATGTATTGGTCCCAGGTTCGAGTCCTGGCGGGCCCACCAAATCTATTAAAATTAATATTTATAAATTATAGTTTTTATTAATATAATTAAAAATTGTAGTATCTTTTCAATTAAAAAATGAAATTTAAAATTAAAATTAAACCAAAAGTTTCGTACTATATTTCAATATTAGTCTCCTCTGTTATTCTTTTGTATTTTGCTTATAAGGGAGTTGTTGCATATTTAATTCACAAAGAATTATATGGAGGCGGATTAGATACATTAGTCTTATTAAGAGCATCTATTTCAGGGATTATGATTCTTTTAATACTTTTATTTATTCAGTTTATCAAGTTAACTGACTTAAAAAGTCATCGTACAATATTAAGAGGTATATTTATTGGATGGACAAGTGTATTTCTAATATTAATAATTGTGAACTTGAGCTCAATTTATTTCATTATATTAACTGGATTAGTGTCTTCTTTTTTGTTAATAACTTTATTTAGTTTAGAAGACCAAATAAAAGAGGAAAAAAATAATCTTACAGAAAAAGAAATTTACCTTCTTCAACAACTTGCAAAAAAGAAGTAATCAATTTTGAAAAAATTTATATTTTTAATTATATTTTTAATATATCAAAGTAACGTATCATCAAAAAATATGGTTTTAGATCAACTAAAAAACCCTAAATTAACAAGTCAATCTCAACAATGGAATTTTATTACTGATCAAGTTATGGGAGGTGTATCAACAGGAAAATTTATAGTAGAGGAAGTTGAAGGAGTGATGTGTTATAGAATGACTGGAGAAGTGTCCACTAAAAATAATGGTGGATTTATTCAAATTAGAGCAAAATTAAATCCAGAGATTAATAGTAAAGATTATGATGGAGTATACGTAAAAGTTTATGGTAATGAAAAAAATTATAACCTCCATTTAAGAACTGGACTAACTTTAGCACCATGGCAATATTATAGTTACACTTTTATTGTAACAAATAATTGGAGTGAAATCAGAGCACCATTTAAACAATTTAATAAATCTAACTTTTATCAACCAAAAAGTATATTAGGACAAAATATAAAATCAGTCGGTTTAGTTGCAGGTTTTGATGATTTCAAATCAGATATTTGTTTAAGCGAGATTGGATTTTACTAAATTATTTAATTAAAAATTCCTCAAGTGTTTTAAATAAAGCATTTATATTGCCATCATTGTTTTGTATAATTGAATTAAATTCCTCTTTTTGTGTTCTGGCCAAACTTAATCCTTCTACGATCAGATCTCTTATTAGGGGTCTATCTGGATTTTTTGTATAAATTCTCCAATCTATTTTTACTTGAGGTCTTTTTGATGTCGCTTCCAATACACTATTAACTATTGTGTATTTATCATTAATTTTTTTTTGCGAGACTACATTAATTCTTGGATTTGTATAATCAACCAATCTACTTGAGAAGCTTTTTAGAAAATAACTTCTAAATAATTTTTGATATTTAGATTTTTGTTCTTCATTAATAGATTTTCTATACTTCCCTAAAGTGTACATTCCTATTCCATTTATATCCACACTTCTTTCCGCAATAGCATTTAATTTAATTATCTTTGACTCAACTGGATCTTCACTAGATAATATTGATGCAGCCTCATCAACTATTTCATTTATTAAAGCGCTAGGATTTTTTGCAAAAGATATATTCGAAAAATTAGTAAAAAATAAAAATATAATTAAATAACTAAGTAATTTCATCTGAAGATAAATTATTGAGTATCTAATTCTTCCCAGTCATCATCACTGAGTGTATCAGTAGTTTCATCTATATTTCTGATTTTTCTGTATCTATCCTGCAAATATAAACTTCTAACTGATGCATAAAGATCAACAGAACTGTTTTCAAGACTATCAAATGATTCTAAATTTTTTGCTCTAAAATCAACGCCACTTAATAATCTTGACGCATAATAATCTGCTTCGGAAAAATATTGAGTGTCATTAGCTACGGTAACATTATACCACGCATCTCCACCAATCATATTAACCACTGATCCAATTGAATCTCTTACAGTCGTTGGACCTAATACTGGCAAGACAAAATAACATCCGGGTCCAGCACCCCAAACACCAAGTGTTTGTCCGTAGTCTTCTTTATCACGTTTATTTAGACCATAATAAGAAGCAACATCGAATATTCCTGCAATTCCAAGAGTTGAATTAATAACAAATCTAGCTGAGTTTAACCCGGCATCTTTAAATTGACCTTGAAGTACATTGTTAGGAATAGTTACAACATTACCTATATTGCTTAATGCATTGCTTGTGCCAGATCTAATAGGTTGAGGAAACATTCTGTACCCTTTAGCTAAAGGTTTAAATATTACTTTGTCTAAGACTTGGTTGAACCCAAAAATTCCCCTATTAACTTTTTCAAAACAATCACCGACTTCTACGTATCCATTTTTATTTTCACTTAATTTAAGTTTGCCATCATCCCCAGCATTTGCATGACTATTAACAAATGCAAATATGATAAATATCAGAATGGACAATTGTCTACTCATAAAATAGTTATATTATAATTAGGGTGAATATAAAGGTAAATTGTTTGAATTTATGCAGAAAAATGTTGAAAAAATGTCCATAAATTACTCTCCTAATTTTAATGTAAAAAAAAGAAGTAGATCAAAGATAAAATACCTAATTTATCACTATACAGGAATGAAATCTGAAAACGCAGCTATAAAAAGATTAACAAACCTCAACTCTAAAGTGAGTTGTCACTACTTAATTAAGATTAATGGAGAAATTGTGAAAATGGTTCCAGATTTATATGTTGCTTGGCATGCTGGAATTTCATCTTGGAAAAAAGATGTATATCTCAACTCAAATTCAATAGGAATTGAAATTTCAAATCCTGGACACGAATATGGTTATAGAAATTTTAATAATAAACAGATTTTATCAATTTTAAATTTATCTAAAAAATTAAAAAAAAAATATAAAATAAAAAAAGAAAATATCCTAGGACATTCTGATATTGCTCCTTTGAGAAAAAAAGATCCAGGAGAAAAATTTCCCTGGAAATTACTTAATAAAAATAAAATATCTTTATGGCACAAATTAAATGAAAAAAAATGTAAATATTTAAGAAAAAAAAAACTGACAGACAATAAAGATTTTTATAAATTGCTATTTAAATTTGGTTATAAATCATCAAAAAATAATAAAGAAAAAATTAAAATTTATAAAAGCTTTCAAAGAAGATTCAGGCCAAAATTAATCAGTAGCGCTGTTGATCAAGAGTCTTACGAAATTCTAAAATCCTTGATTTAATTGAATTAAATTTAGTTGAAATTTAAAAAAAAAGTAATATTTCTTACTTGCCAGATAAATGACTTATCGCTTTAATTTTTAAAGAGGAAAGTCCGGGCTCTACAAAGACACAGTGCCAGTTAACAGCTGGCGGGGGAAACCCTAGGGATAGTGCCACAGAAAATAAACCGCCTTATCAAGGCAAGGGTGAAAAGGTGTGGTAAGAGCACACCGGCTAAGTTGGTAACAACTAGCGCATGGAAAACCCCACTGGGAGCAAAACTGAGTAGAGATGACATTGTTAGAAATAACTAAAAGCAGTCTTTGGCTAGTCATCAGGGTTAGTTGCTTGAGCTTTAAAGTGATTTAAAGCCTAGATAAATGATAAGTTTAAAAGACAGAACCCGGCTTATAGTTTATCTGGCATTTCATTAAAATAAATCCAAATAATTATCAATTTTTTACATTGGAGTTACATAATATTAGCTATTGACGCTAACAAATAAAACCCATAATATCCCATAAAAACCCAAATTTAGGATAATATGGTTTATGTTTTTATCAACCTACGAAAACAAATTGGACAAAAAGGGAAGGGTTTCAGTGCCTTCATCATATAGATCATATTTATCAAACATAGGCTACAATGGAATAATTTGTTATCCATCATTTAACAATTTATGTATTGAGGCATGGCCACAAGATCGAATTGAAAAAATATCTAATGCAATAGACTCATTAAATCCATTTGAAGAAAAGAAAGATTATTTTGCAACATCCATATTATCGGAAAGTATAAATTTACAATTTGATAGTGAGGGTAGAGTTCAAATAACGACAAAATTACTAAAACATGCAAGAATTAAAAACAGCATGTTATTTGTTGGTCAAGGCAAAACATTTCAAATTTGGGAACCAACATATTTTGAAAAATTTAGGGCAAACGCTAGAAAAAAATCTAATATTAATCGAGCAAGTCTTAAATGGGAAAAGCAATTTAATAACTAAAAGGGGAGAATTATGACAATAAACTTTAAAACACCAGATATAAAAGAGTTAAAACCTAGAATTCTAGTATTAGGAGTAGGAGGAGCAGGTGGAAATGCAATAAATGGAATGATTGATGCTGGTCTTCAGGGTGTAGAGTTTATTGCAGTCAATACAGATGCTCAAGATTTAAGATTAAGCAAGGCACAAACAAAAATACAAATGGGATTAAATTTAACTAAAGGGCTAGGAGCAGGTGCAAAATTAGATATAGGTCAAGCTGCTGCAGACGAGTCTTTAAATGAAATTGTAAATATATTGCAGGGTGCAAATATGGTTTTCATTACAGCCGGAATGGGTGGTGGAACTGGAACTGGATCTGCTCATGTTATCGCTAGAGCAGCAAAAGAATTAAATATTTTAACAGTTGGGGTTATAACACTTCCATTTTTATACGAAGGTCCATCTAGAATGAGAAAAGCTCAACAAGGCTTAGAAGAACTTCGAAAACATGTTGATACTATCATAGTTGTTCCAAATCAAAATTTATTTAAGATTGCAAGTGAACAAACAACTTTTGAAGAATCTTTCGCTTTATCAAATGATGTTTTGCTTCATGGAGTTCAAAGTATAACTGATTTAATGGTTAGACCGGGGCTTATTAACTTAGATTTTGCTGATGTTGAAACTGTTATGAGTTCAATGGGCAAAGCTATGATGGGCACAGGTCAAGCTGAAGGAGAAGGAAGAGCTGTCAAAGCTGCTGAATCAGCAATTAATAATCCATTGATTGACGATTATTCTTTAAAAGGGGCAAAAGGACTTTTAGTTAATATTACTGGAGGTAAAGATTTAAAATTATTCGAAGTAGATGAAGCTGTGAATAAAGTAAGAGCTGAAGTCGATCCAGAGGCAGAATTAATTATAGGAGCTATAACGGATGATAGTTTGGATGGATTAATGAGAGTTTCTATTGTTGCTACTGCATTAGATGGACAACAACCCGAGCCTAAATCAGTAATTAACATGGTGCATAGAATTCAAAATAGAAATCCTGGTTATTCTGAGTTTTCAAATTCTGCATCAACTCAATCTTTCCAATTTACAAATAATAATTCAATTATTACTAATGGAGCTAACGCTCTTAAAATAGAGGAAGAAGAGAAAAATGAAGAATTGAATTCAAAAAGTATAGATACTAATTATGCAAATGAGTCATCAAGCTCTCTAAATGTTGACGATTTAGTTCAAACTGAAGCACCTGTAGCTAGCTCAGTAAACTCTGAATTTGAAAGCAATATAGATAAGCAACTATCTGAAAATAATGGTTTGGAGAATTTTGAGTTGAGTGATGACGATACTCCAGAGCTATTTAATTCAGATGCTCAAGAAGAGTTATCAACTTCACCACAAGAGATAAACTCTGAGGAAGAAGAAGATTTAGAAATTCCAGCATTTTTGAGAAGACAAAAGAATTAATGGTCTTCAAAAAAATAAATGAATGCCACCATAAATCTGGAAAAACATTTTCCAGTATTACTAAACGAATTAGTTAGTATTATTTCCCCTCTTTATGGTGGCACATTTATCGATTGCACATTTGGTGCAGGTGGTTATTCAAAAAAGATATTAGAGAATAACTTAAATAATATTGTAGCACTAGATAGAGATAATTCTGTCAACATTGTAGCTAATCAATTCCATACAAAGTATAAAAAAAGATTTAAATTTTATAACAAAAAATTTTCAGATATCGATCAAATAAAGGAAGACAATATTAAAGCAATTATTTTTGATCTGGGATATTCATTAAATCAGATTTCTGATCTAAATAGAGGCATATCTTTTAATAGCAAAGGCAAACTAGACATGAGAATGGGATTAAATGATTTTTCTTGTGATGATGTAATATCAAAAATGAGCCAACAAAGTCTTTTTAAAATTTTCAAGTATTTTGGTGATGAAAAATATGCAAAACCGATATCAAAAAAAATAGCACAACTAAGAAAAAATAAAAAAATTAAAACTGAAAATTTAGTAGAAATCATTGATGGTGTAAAAAAAAAGAAAAGTGGAAAAAATAAATCCACTAAAGTTTTTCAAGCTCTTAGAATTTTTGTAAATAAAGAGATAACCGAACTGATATATGGTTTAATAAAAGCCTATAATATTTTGCCAGTTGGTGGAGTAATAGCAGTTGTTACTTTTCATTCTATTGAGGATAAAATAGTAAAGTTTTTTTTTAAAGAATACTCAGAAGTAAAAAATTCTTCTAGGTATTTACCGAAAAGTATTTCAAATAAAAAGTATTTTAATTTAACCAAAAAAAAACCAATAACTCCATCATCCGGTGAGATTAATATTAATCCTCCCTCAAGGTCAGCAAAACTTAGATTTGCATACAAATTAGAGAATGGATGTAACTTTAAAAAGTTTGTTAGTAATTTTAGTTACTTAAAAGATATAGAAAATTTGAACTTTGATGCATAAAAAAATTCTTTTATTTATCCCAATTATTATTCTTATAATTTCTACTGCTTTTACAAAAAATTCGACAAAAAAACTTGATAAACAAATTTTTGAAATTCAGGAAGATATCAGAGCTCTCAATGATATTTATGAGTTAGTTTTATTTGATTACAACTACCTTACATCGCCAAATAAATTAATGGAATATTCCAAAATATATTTTGATAAAGATTTAAAAAAAAAAAAAATTACAGATTTAAAAATTTTTAAATTTAATAATGAATAATATTGACGAAAATTTTAAATATGAAGCAAATAGATCAAATTTAAAAATATCTTTTGAACGTATATCATTTATTTTCTTTATCTTTTTTATAATTACAATAATTTTTACGTCTAAAACTATCTATCTAGGATTTAAAAAAACAAATCAAACTCAAACTGTAAAAGAAAAAGAGAAATATAGAGCATCTATTATGGATAGAAATGGAAATATTATTGCTAAAACAGTGCGTGTGACCAATTTAGGTATAAATCCAAATCAACTAATTAACAAAGAAAAATTATTAATTTCTTTAAAATTAATATTCCCAGACAAGAATTTTGAAAAGGAAATCAATGGAAAAAAGTTTTTTTATGTCAAAAAGAAAATATCTCCAGCAAAACTTGAAAAAATAAAATTACTGGGAGAAAAATCGTTCAAAGAGGAAGAAAACATTGCTCGTGTTTATCCTAATGGCAATCTTTTCAGTCATATATTGGGACAGATTGATACAGATAACAATGGTGTGTCTGGTATAGAAAAATCTTTTGACTATGAATTAACAACATCAAACAAGCCATTAAAGCTTTCTTTAGATACTGAAATACAATATTTGATAAGAGAGGAATTGATAAAATTTCAAGAAATTTTTAATAGTTATGGAAGTACAGCTATTTTAATGAACGTTAACAGCGGTGAGATTCTATCGATGGTTTCTTTACCAGATTTTGATTTAAATAAAAGAGAAGATATTTCTGATAAAAAATTTATAAACAGATCTACAAAAGGTGTTTATGAACTTGGATCAGTTTTTAAAACATTTACATTGGCTGCTGGACTTCAACAAAATGTTATCCAAGAAGATACCCTTTTTAAAAATTTGCCAAAAAAAATAAAATGTGCGGGAAGGTCAATCTCTGAATATGATATGGATATTCCATCTAATCTTACCGCAGAAGAAATACTAATTAGATCTGGAAATATTGGTTCAATCAAAATTGCTCAGAAAGTCGGTTTAGAAAATTTTAAAGATTTTTTAGAAAATTTAGATTTATTAAATAAAATACAATTTGACATAGAGGAAGTTGGAAATCCAATTCCGTTTAAATGGGGAAAATGTAAATTAGCTACATCAGCATATGGTCATGGTATAACAACCACGCCACTTCAACTTGCAAAAGCTTATGCAATAATTGCAAATGGTGGATATAAAATAATACCAACTTTAATTAAAAAAGAGAAAAATTTAAAAAGAGGTGAGCAAATAATAACACAGGAAAATTCGAATAAAATTAATCAAATATTGAGAAAAATTGTAACATCCGAACAGGGCACAGCTAATTTAGCAAATATTGCTGGTTATGAAATTGCTGGAAAAACAGGAACAGCTCAAAAATCTATAAAGGGTAAATATTCTAAAAAAAAAATAAATACTTTTGCTTCAATTTTTCCAATATCTTCTCATAAATATGTTTTAATTGTTTTGTTAGATGAACCAAAATTGAGTGAAACTTATATTTATGAATATAATGATGGTAAAAAAAGGAAGATAATAGGTACACCTTTTAATACTGCTGGCTGGACTTCTGTTGAGGTTGCCAAAAATATAATTGAAAAAATTGGGCCTATTTTAGCCATAAAATATTAAGAAATTTCATAATGATATTAAAAAGCTTTTTTAAAAATCTTAAAAAAGATTTTATTAATAAAAGTTTTAATGGATTTGAATTTAATTCAAAAAAAATAAAAAAAAATTATATATTTTTTGCAATACAGGGTAGTAAATTTAACGGAAATAATTTCATAAATGATGCCATTAAAAGAGGAGCCCGAATAATTGTATCAAATAAATTTAAAACTGGAATCAATAAAGGTGTATTATATATAAAAGTAAGGGATCCTAGATTAGCCTTATCAAGTTTTGCAAATAAATATTATAATAAAAAACCAAATAATATTATTGCTGTAACTGGTACGAACGGTAAATCATCTATAGTCAATTTTTATTACCAAATATTAAAACTTAATAAAAAAAGAGTAGCCTCGATTGGAACTTTAGGCGTCAAATCGAATGGTATTAACTTAAAACTTAATAATACTACTGTTGATGCTATTACAATTAATAAAATACTTGCAAATTTAAAGAAAAAAAAAATTGAAAATGTAATTTTAGAAGCATCAAGTCATGGCCTTCATCAAAAAAGATTACATGGTATTAAATTTAGCACATCTATATTTACTAATTTGAGCAGAGATCATTTAGATTATCACAAAAATTATAAAAATTATTTTAATTCAAAATTAATTTTATTTAATGAGTTGACAAATAAAAATGGAAATTTGATATTTGATAATGATTTAAAATATTCAAAAATCTTTAAAAAAATAGCCAAAAGAAAAAAATTAAATTTATTAAACATTGGCTCATCAGATAGTCATTTAAAAATTAATTCAATTAAAATTTTAAATAACTACCAACATATAAAGTTTACTTTTCAGAATAAGGAATACCAATTTAAAACAAGCCTAATTGGAAAAATACAAATTAAGAATTTGATGATGGCTATTGCAGCAGCAATTAAAAGTAATCTAAAAATTGATGATATTGTTAAAAAACTTAAGTATATTAAACCCGCAAAAGGAAGGCTCGAGATAATCGGAACAACCAAAGATAATTCAATATTTATTTTAGACTATGCTCATACTCCAGAGGCTCTTAAAACAAGTATAGAAAATATCAAAGAACAATTTGGCTTAAGAAAAATTAATATTGTATTTGGATGTGGCGGTGAAAGAGATAAAGAAAAAAGACCAATAATGGGTAGAATTGCTAATAAACTATGTAATTATATTTATCTTACAGACGATAATCCTAGAAGTGAAAATCCAGAAAATATCAGAGCAAGCATTAAGAAATCAATTTTACCATCTAAAATAATTGAAATACCATCAAGAAAATTAGCTATAAAAAAAGCAATTTTAAATAGTAAGTCTGATGAGGTTTTAATTATTGCAGGAAAGGGACATGAAAATACTCAAGAATATATTAAGAAAAATAAATTTTCTGACAAAGATAATATAAAAAAATCAATAATTTTAAAAAATAAATCTTTATCAAATGATTGGAAATTAAATATACTTAAAGAAATTATAAATAACAAAAAATTAGATAGATTAAAAAATTTAAAAATTAGCACTAATTCGAAAGAACAGAATAAAGGTAAAATTTTCCTTGGAATCAAGGGGAAATCTTTTAATGGAAATGACTTTGCAGATGAAGCTTTAAAAAATGGAGCAAAATTAGCAATACTTCAAAATAAAAATAATGATAGTAAAAAAAAGATTAATGTTAAAAGTTCTCTAGAATTATTGATTAAATTTTCACAAAAGATAAGAATTTCTTCTAATGCATCTCAAGTTGCAATTACAGGATCTTCAGGCAAAACTTCGTTGAAAGAACTGTTAGGGCAATGTCTTCAAAAAAATTATTCCACAACATTTTCAAAAAATTCATTCAATAATAAATTCGGTTTACCGATTTCTTTAATAAATTTAAATAAGGATACGACTTATGGAATATTTGAAATTGGAATGGATAAAAAAGGAGAAATAGACTATTTATCAAAAATAATTAAACCAGATGTTGGAGTTATTACAAATATTAGTTATGCGCACGCCAAAAATTTTAAATCTTTATTGGATATAGCTAAAGCCAAATCAGAGATTATTTTCAACATAAGAAAAAATGGTACAATTGTATTGAATAAAGATGATAAATTTTTTGATTTTTTTTCAAATTTAGCAAATAAAAATAATTTAAATATCATTTCTTTCGGTAAACATAAAAATTCTAATATTAGATTATCTAAATTAAAAAAATCTACGAAATCTTACATCATTTATATTGACGTAGGTTCTAAAACTTTTAATTTTAAAATTAATAATAACTTATTACCTTATTTGGATAATATATTGGCATCCATAGCAGTTTGTAAAAGTTTAAATATCGTTGATAAAATTAAAAGTAACTTTTTTTCTAATTATAAAATACCAAGTGGTAGAGGGAATATAAAAAAATTTACTGTCGGTTTAAAAAAAGTTAATATAATAGATGAAAGTTATAACTCAAATCCATTATCTCTTAATTTCTCAATTAAGAAATTTGATAATTTAAAAGTAAATCCAAATAAAAAATTTATGCTACTGGGTGACATGTTAGAATTAGGAAAATTTTCAAAAAAACTTCATATTGAAGCTGCAAAAGATATTAATAAGGCAAAGTTCAAAAAGTTGTTTGTTTATGGTAATTATATCACAGAAACATTCAACAAAATTAGAACACAAAAAAGAGGAAAAATACTTAAATCAATTAGTGAAATTCTTAATATAATAAAAAATGATTTAAATAATGGTGATTTTTTAATGATAAAGGGCTCAAATTCTACAGGACTTAATCAAATAACTAAACAAATTGGATCAAAATCTTAATGTTGTTTGAACTTTTTTCAATTCTAGTAGATCAGTTTAGTTTTTTGAATGTTTTTAAATATTTAACAGTAAGAACCGGTCTTTCTATGTTTACAGCTATGGTTGTTGTTTTTTTAGTTGGAAACCCATTAATTAATTTTTTTTCTTCAAAACAGATTCATAATCCAATCAGAGAAGATGGACCTAGCGATCATATAATTAGAAAAATTGGAACACCAACAATGGGAGGACTGATAATATTACTAGGTGTTTTTTCAGGAGTATTGCTATGGGGAGACTTATCAAATCCTTACAATTGGTTTTTAATATTTATTGCAGCTTCTTTTGGCTTATTGGGAGCTTATGATGATTATAAAAAAATAAAGTTAAAAAGTTCGAATGGAATTTCTTCTAAACTAAAGTTCTCTCTACAAATTATTTTAGCTTTGATTGGTATATTTATACTATATATCACAAGTAATTCTGATCAAATAAACAATCTATATTTTCCTTTTTTCAAAAACTTAGTAATCAATCTTGGCTGGTTTTTTATACCTTTTTATATGTTCATATTAGTTGGAGCTTCGAATGCAGTAAATTTAACAGATGGTTTAGACGGATTAGCAACAGTTCCTGTTATGTTAGTTGCTGCTTGTTTTGCATTTATTAGTTACGTTTCTGGTAACATAATTTTTTCTGATTATCTTCAGATCGCATATATAGAGGGTGTAGGAGAAGCTTCGATTTTTTGTGGATCAATAATCGGGGCTTGTTTAGGTTTTTTATGGTTTAATGCACCACCGGCAAAAATATTTATGGGAGACACTGGATCTTTATCATTAGGTGGTTCACTGGGAGCGGTTGGCATAATAACTAAGCACGAAATTGTGTTAGCAATAACAGGTGGATTGTTTGTTTTAGAAGCTGTTTCTGTAATAGTTCAAGTTATTTCCTATAAATTAACAGGTAAAAGAATATTTAAAATGGCTCCAATACACCACCATTTTGAAAAAAAAGGATGGCCAGAGTCAACGGTTGTAATTAGATTTTGGATAATTTCTATTATTCTAGCAATGATTGGATTAGCAACTTTGAAACTTAGATAATGAAATTAAAAAATGAAACGTTAAGTAAAAATTTTTTAATTTATGGTTTTGGAAAATCTGGAATTTCATCATTAAAATTTTTAAAAAAGAAAAATAGGTGTTTTATTTTCGATGATGATAAGAAAAAAATTAAAAATAAATATAAAAAATTTTTTATTTCTAAATCAAAATTATTAAATAATAATTTTGATTATATAGTTATAAGTCCTGGTATTAATATAAATAGATGCCAGTTATCAAATTATTTAAAAAAGAACCAAAAAAAAGTTATTACTGATTTTGATATTTTTTATAAATTTAACCCTGAAGTTTTAACAATTACGATTACTGGTACGAACGGAAAGTCAACTACAAGTAAGTTGCTTTATGATATTTTAAAGAAACACAATTATGATACTAGGCTAACTGGAAATATTGGAAATCCTATTTTAGAGGAAAAAAGAGTTAGCAAAAATACTATCTTTGTTATTGAGGCTTCTTCTTATCAGCTAGCTTATAGTAAATATTTCAAATCAAAATTTTCTATAATCATTAATATTTCCCCAGATCATTTAGAAAGGCATAATACTATGAAAAATTATGTATTATCAAAATTAAAATGTGTAATAAGACAAAATGAAAATGATGTAGCAATAATAACAAACACTAATTTATTGAAAGACTTATTAAGAACTAAAAATATAAAATCCAAAATAATTTATGTAAGTAAAAATAAGTATGCATATTTAAAAAATAAATTAAGTAATAATAATTTTAAAAATTCAACAAATTTTCAAAATTTAAATTTTTTATTTGAGCTATCGAAACATATGAAACTTAATTTAAAAACTGTAATAAAGACTATTAATAAATTTAAACCTTTGAAATTTAGACAGGAAGTGGTCCATCAATCAAAATATTTAAAAATAATAAACGACTCTAAATCAACAACATTATCTTCTACTGTTCCATTTTTAGAATCTAAAGAAAAAATTATATGGATCTTGGGAGGATTATTTAAAAAGGGAGACAAATTTAATTTAAATAAAAAGTATTTTAAAAATTTAGAAGCATATATTTACGGGAAAGATAGACAAGTTTTCCTCAAACTATTTAAAAATAAAATTAAAGTTAACCTATCAAAAGATCTGAGAAATACTCTTAAATTAATTCCAAACCTTAAGGATATAAGAACAAAAGTTACAGTTTTATTTAGCCCATCAGCCGCATCATTTGATCAATACAAAAATTTTGAAGAAAGAGGTAGACAATTCAATACGTTAATTAAGAGATATTTACCAATTGAATGAATAAATATTTTGATACATTTTATGATTGGTGGAAAAACATCGATAAAACAATTTTTCTGATAATAAGTTTATTATTTTCACTAGGATTGTTCTTTTCTTTAGTTTCAACTTCAATAATCGCATCAGATAAATTAAACACAAATTCTTACTATTTTTTTTTAAAACATTTAATATTTGTTTTAATAGGAATATTTTTAATTTTATTTTTATCTCTGCTAGATCAAAAAATTTTAATTAGGTTATCAGTCGTATTATTTGTTATCACATTTATAAGTTTATTCTTAGTTCCCTTGATAGGAGTGGAGGTCAAAGGGTCAAAGAGATGGTTAGATATTGGCTCATTACCTAGATTTCAACCCATTGAAACTTTAAAACCTTTTTTTGTTATTGTTATTTCACTAATAATTTCATTAGAAAAAAAAAATCTTTATATAAAATATCTCTTGAGTTCAGTTATTTTAGTACCAATTATAATTTTACTCTTATCTCAACCAGACTTGGGACAAACATTATTAATAATATCTGTTTGGCTTGCCATTATTTTTGTTTCAGGAATAAATTTATTACTTTTTGCAATTTCATTATTAGTTGTGGGTTCATTAACTCTATTTTTAGTCTTTTTGGTGCCAAAGTTTGAATACATAAGAATAAGACTAATGTCATTTTTAGATAATTCTAGCGGTAATAATTACCAGGCTGACAAAGCAAGTGATGCAATATCCAGCGGAAGTTTTTTTGGAAAAGGAATAGGTGAAGGAACTTTAAATTCAAGAATACCAGAAGCACATACAGATTATATAATTTCTGTAATTGCAGAAGAATTTGGAGTAATTATCTTAATAGGTATAATATTACTTTATTTAATATTATCTTATAGAGTTTTAAAAAAAATAAATTTTACAAAAAATAATATTTTTAAACTTATATTAGTTGGAAGTATTTCAATAATACTATTGCAAACTTTTATTCATATTGGTGTAAATATAAGAATGCTTCCTACTACAGGCATGACTATGCCATTTATTAGTTATGGTGGTTCTTCAATAGTTGGAACATCAATTTTAACTGGAATAATATTAAATCTGACGAAGAGAAAATTAAATTAGTATGAAAAATATACTCATAGTAACAGGTGGTTCTGGTGGCCACGTAGTACCATCTACCTCTTTGTTTGAACATTTGAAAAACAAATTTTCTGTAAAAATGGTTTCTGATTTAAGAGGAAGTAAATATATAAATACTGAAAAATTTAAATATGAATTAATAGATGTACCTAATTTATTTTTAAAACCTTATTTACTTCCAATAAATATTTTTAAATATTTTCTAAACATTTTTCAATCTATTAAATTTTTAAAAAATAATAAGACAAATATTGTAATTAGTACTGGTGGGTACATGACTTTTCCATTTTGTTTAGCTGCATTTATATTACGAAAAAAAGTTTTCTTATTTGAGCCTAATAGTGTTTTAGGTAGATCTAACCGCTTTGCTTTGAAATTTTCAACAAAAATAATTTGTTACGATGAAAATTTAAGAAATTTCCCAATAAAATACAATTCTAAAAAAGTTATAATCAAACCTATTTTAAAAAAAGAAATATATAACTTAGAAAAAAATATAATTAATTTAAAAAAGGAAACAAAAAAAATTCTTATCATCGGCGGCAGTCAAGGTGCATCGTTTTTTGACGAAAATATTACTAAATTAATTATCGAAATTTCAAAAAAAAAAAATTTCGAAGTTATACAACAAATATCAAATATTAATAATTTATCTTCAATAAAAAATAAATATGACAAATCAAATATAAAATACAAATTTATTGAATTTACCAATGATAGTCATAAACTCTACAATGGTATAGATCTAGCAATTACCAGAGGAGGTGCAAGCACATTAAGTGAACTTTCATTCTTAAACATACCGTTTATTTCAATACCTCTCCCATCTGCAAGAGATAATCACCAATTCTATAATTCAGAATTTTACTATAAAAAAAATTGTTGTTGGTTAATAAAACAAAAGGAATTCGAATTTAATAAATTTTCAAAGATGATATTTGAAATATTTAATGATTATAAAAATTACAACGAAAAATTTAAAAATCTTGAGGAAATTACTAAAAAAAATACTTGGAATAATATAAACAATAAGATTATAGAAATTATAGATGAAAATTAATATTGGAAAAACTGAACTAATTCATTTTGTTGGAATTGGCGGTATTGGTATGAGTGGCTTAGCATTAATAATGGATAGTTTAGGTTTTAAAATACAAGGAAGTGACAAATCAGATAATAAAAATCTTAATTTACTAAGAAAAAGAAAAATTCCAATTTATTTAAATCATAATAAGCAAAATATAAAAAATTGTACTGTATTAGTAGTTTCATCAGCTATAAAAAAATCAAATCCAGAATATAGGCATGCTAAAAAATTAAACTTACCAATATATAAAAGAGGAGAATTGTTAGGTCATATAGTTTCTTTAATGAAAAATATTGTTGTGACAGGATCACACGGCAAAACAACAACAACATCAATTTTGTCAAACATTATGAACTACGCAAAATTAGATCCGACAATAATTAACGGTGGTGTTTTGAATTCAATAGGAAGTTCGGCAAAATTAGGAAAAAGCGACTGGAGTTTAGTTGAATCAGATGAGTCGGATGGAAGTTTTCTTCAAATACCTTTTAATTATTCAATAATAACTAACATTGACAATGAACACTTGGATTATTACAGAACTATGAAAAATTTAAAAAATAAATTCATAGAATTTATTGATAAAACACCTTCTTTCGGAAAGGCTTTTCTATCTTTAGATGACAAAAATGTAAAAAATATTTTACCAAAAATTAAAAATAACAATTACTATACATTTGGTTTAAATAAGAAATCGAATTTTCATATTTTCAATATAATTCAGAACAAAGATTATTCAAAATTTAATATTAAAATAAAAATACCAGGCAAAACAAAAATTATAAAAAATATTTCAATACCTTTGTTAGGTTTGCATAATATAAAAAATGCAACATCTGCATTGGCAGTAGCTTTTTCAATTGGTGTATCAGATAAAATAATTAAATTAGGTCTCAAAAACTTCAATGGAGTCCAGAGAAGATTTAATTTCTTATTTGAAATTAATAAAGTGCCATTTTTCGATGACTACGCTCATCATCCAACTGAAATTTCATCAGTATTAGATGGTGTCAGTAAAGTTTATAATAAAGAAGAAATAGTTTGTATTTTTCAACCGCATAGAATTTCAAGAGTAAAAAATTTAAAAATTGAATTTTCTAAATGCTTTAAAAATGCAAACACAGTTTTACTTTGTCCAATTTATAAAGCTAGTGAAACTATAAAATTAGGATTCTCATACACATCATTTGCAAAATTAATTGCAAAAAATTCTAAAGTTAATCTGATAATGCTTAAAAATGAAATAGATTTAAAAAAAATTACTAAAAACATCGCATTCGGAAATAAAATTTTTATTGCTATGGGTGCTGGATCTATAACAAATTGGGTAAGAAATCTTAACTGATATGGAATTAAAAGATATTGAAGATTTTAAAAATAAATATAATGCAGATCTGTTTTTTAATACTGATATCAAAAAACTTAATTGGTTTAATATAGGGGGTAAATCAAAAATCTTTTTCAAACCAAAAAATCTTATAGAATTAAAGGAATTCCTAAAACTGTATAATAATAGAGGAAAAATGTTTATATTAGGAATGGGTTCAAATGTGTTATTTAAAGATAATACTTATGAAGGAGTAATAATCAAACTTAGTAACAATTTTAGTACATTATCAAAATTAAAACCAGACACAATAATAGCAGGCTCAGCTTGCTCACAAAAAAAACTTTCAGAATTTGCACTAGAGAATGGAATAAGTGGTTTTGAATTTATGTACTGTATTCCTGGTTCGGTTGGAGGGGGTCTTCAAATGAATTCTGGATGTTTTGGGACAGAATTTAAAGACAAATTAATCTCTCTGCAATGTATTGATACGAAGGGAAATATAAAAGTTATCCCATCTAACAAAGTTAAATTTCAATATAGAAAAATAGAATTAAACGAAAATTTAATTTTTTTAAGTGCTACTTTTAAAGGTGATTTATTAAATAAAAATAAAATAAAAAATTTGATGGAAGAATTAGCGATAAAAAAAAATAATTCTCAACCCTCAAAAATTAAGACGGGGGGTAGTACTTTTAAAAACCCAATCGATCAAACGACAAAAAAAGCTTGGGAACTAATAAAAGAATCAGTTCCAGAAAATATAAATTTTGGAGATGCTAGTATATCAAAAAAACACTCAAATTTTTTTATTAATAAAAAAAACGCGTCATTTGAAGAAATGAACTCTTTAATAAATTTTGTAAAAAAAAATGTTAAAGATAAAACTGGAATTAATATTAATTTAGAAATCAAAATTATAGAATAATGAAAAAAATTCTAATTTTGGCGGGTGGATATTCAAAAGAAAAAGAAATTAGTCTACAAACTGCAAAAAGTGTTTTTTCTGAATTAAATAAAGAAAAAAAATATAATATCAAAGTTGTGAATCCTGATGGTCATTTTATTAAAGTATTAAGGAATTTTAAGCCAAACACAGTTTTAAATTTGTTACATGGAAGATATGGTGAAGATGGTTATATTCAAGCGATATTAGAATCGGAAAAAATAAAATATACTCATTCAGGAGTTTTATCATCTTCTTTAGCTATAGATAAGGAGTTATCAAAAAAAATCTTTATAAAAAATAAAATTTTAACACCAAAGTATGTCAAATTCTCATACAGAAATAACAAAAACAAATTGAAATTGGTAAATAGTTTAAAAAAAAAAATTGGTTTTCCCTTGGTAGTAAAACCCCTGAATGAGGGATCTAGTGTGAATGTTTTTATATGTAACAAAAATAATGTTTTGAAAATTCTAAGAAAATTAAATGAATATGGGGAAGTTTTACTAGAAAAATATATACCTGGTAGAGAAATACAAGTTGCAATTTTAGGGGGCAAAGTACTTGGAGCAATTGAGCTTAGGCCAACTAGAAAATTTTATGACTATGAAGCCAAATATAACCCCAAAGCTAGAACTGAACATATAATTCCAGTAGAAATGTCAAAAAATAAATATCAAGAAGTAACAAAAATTGCTTTAAAAGCACATAAAATTCTAAATTGTAGAGGAGTAACACGTTCAGATTTCAGGTATTATAAAAATTCTTTTTATTTACTTGAAACTAATACACAACCAGGAATGACTTCGCTCTCATTAGTGCCTGAAATAGCAAAATTTAATAACATTACTTTCAAAAATTTGATAAAAAAAATTTTGGAAGATGCTTCAATTAATAAATAAAAAAAAAATATACTTTTATCTATTTTCATTTTTATTTATATCTACGATTTTCAATCATAATTTAATAATAAATTTAAAAAGCACTTTTAAGATTACCGATATAAAAATCGATCAAACTAAAAAAGAAATTGATGAAATAATATTATTAAATACAAGTTTTATATTAGGAGAAAATATCTTTTTTCTAAAAAAAAAAATTCTTTTGGAAAAATTGAATAAACTCAATTTCATTGAAAGCATAAAGATAGAAAAAAAATACCCTTCAACTATCAATATAAAAACAAAATTAACTAATTTGATAGCAATCACATATATCGATCAAAAAAAATATTTCATAGGATTTAATGGTAATTTTATATTAGCAAAAAATATTTCAAATAAAAAAAGATTACCCACCATTTTTGGTAAATTCAATCCTGAAGATTTCATTCTTCTTCAAAAAAAAATTTTAAATCAAAAAATTGATCCAA